>JARUHJ010000001.1 GCA_029667085.1 Deltaproteobacteria bacterium IMCC39524 | reverse complement strand
ATGTCAAACATAATTCAACCTTTCGTTAGGAAGGGCCAATCATACTCTCACAGGACTAATTGTAAAGAATTTTAATCTTGAGGGAAAAACACTCCACGAACAGTTAATTTCTTAAAAGTCACGACTTGTGAGACGAAAAACGGCTTCTTGTTGATAGAGACATTTAGGAAGCTCTTTAATACACAAAACTATGGCCACCAGGATCTGTTTCTTGGTGGCCTTTTATCGTTTATCAGGGTCAGCAAGAATTTCGCATTTCAGCCAATCTGAGCAACCCCAAACAATGCAAGAGGATAAACAGTAAAGATTCTCTCGGAAAGATCAAGCTCCCCACAGCTTGAAATTCATGTTTTGCCTACAAATGTTATACTTACAAATGAACGGAGAGGTAAAGGGGCTGCTTATTCTAAGCTTAGCGGGGCTTTTCTTCTTCAATTAAGGAGTAAGTCATGACAGCGCAGCCAATATGTCGCACCACCTTTCTCTTTTTAATGTTTGCTTTCATTCTTGTAAACACACCCTTAGCACAGGAGCAAACCCCAGAGGTAGTTACCGTTTCTTCACATGCCCTTGATGGAAAAACTTACTTTGGTCAGAATGGTAGTAAAGGTAAGCCAGCAGACCACGACGATGAATTTATCTTTAAAGACGGTATGTTTAGATCTACGTCGTGCGACAAGTATGGGTTTACCGAGGGACGATATGAGACCACCGAAGCCGAAGGAATTATCTATTTCAAAGCGGCAACGGCAAGTCCATCTCATGGCCAAATGTTTTGGGAGGGGCAAATTGATGGAGACTCCCTTGAGGGAACCTTTGTTTGGACCAAGGAAAGGTGGTACTGGGATATTCGGAAAGATTACTGGTTCAAGGCGGCACTCAAGCAATAACCAAAAATCCCAACAGAGGCGAAACCTTTAAAGCTTCCAAAGGTTACTATGCCCGATTATGTTCACGAAATAGCGACTCCCTCTCGGTCGTCTCGTTGCATTAAACTTCTACTCCTCATTGTCCTCGTTGTCTTACTCAACTCTGGTGGCGGATGGCTGGCTCACCAGATAGATTTTCAGCTATATCCTCGACATGAGCCATATCTACATCTTTTCATCTTGGGGAGTTTTGGCCTTTACATTCTCTTGATGACTTTGCCATTTATGCCCGGCATCGAGATTGGCCTTACCCTCATGCTTTTTCTGGGCAGCAAAGGTGTAGTCCTTGTATATCTTTGTACGTTAATTGCCCTCTCAATCAGTTTTTTAATTGGGCAAAAAATCCCACTTCAAAAATTTGCTAAATTCCTTGACTGGTTACACTTGAAAAAAGCACGTGATTTAATTTTGGAGATGGAGGCTTTGTCTCCTGGCGAGAGGGTTACCACCCTACATAAAAAAGCCCCAGCCAAGATTGTTCCACACTTGTTGAATCATCGTTACTTAGCAATCGCAACCTTACTGAACTTACCCTGTAATGCTGTTATCGGTGGTGGTGGTGGAATTGGCCTCATCGTCGGCATGAGTGGACTCATTACTTATCCACGGTATCTGTTACTAATTGCTGTTGCTATCTCACCCGTCCCGATAGCAATTATCCTAAAAGGATCTATTTAGCGAAGCTAAAAAATTATGCTAATGACGACGTTCCCATAAGTAGCGACTTGCGAGATGAAATCGGATTTTTGTTGATAGAGGTATTCAGTAAGCTCTTTAATACACAAAACTATGGCCACCAGGGGACGCTCCTTGGTGGCCTTTCCTATGTTGTCGAACTTAACGAAAGGATATATGAGGAGTTGGGAAAAGTGATAAAATATAAATGGGTGAACAGCTACTTGTTTGCCTCCTGAATGACATTTCCCCGTAGACCTCTTCCCCCATCCTTTGGCTGCGGGGAATTTTTTATAATGCAGAGTTTTCAGCAATTCAGCATTTCGCCCAACTTCACAAGCTCAAAACATTGCGAAAGGACAAATAAGATTTACAGAGACATACCAACGTAGATTAAAAATAATTGTTTTGTAAAAACCTTTGTTTATCAATAGGGTACGGAAACATAACATGCCATCCCTGTCGTGAGGCAGGTTCGGAAAGCCACGGATCTCAATAGAGACTGCCGGGTTGCTTATCATTAGTGACCCGCCTTTATCAAATTTTCGGGTCTATCAATGCTTTGTAAATCTTCTAACAGCTGTGCCTTCTACAGAACCCATAGGTACAAATCCAACTCAAAACAGTATCGCTTGTTGGCTGAAAGCTATTGCGAAGGTGATCTTCAACCAAAGTGTCGACGTGTGCTATACGAGGCAGAATTTAGCAAAGAGCCTCCAGAAGACCTTGCACCGAACGGCTACCTTGTAGAAACTAACAAAAAGCTGAGGGTAGAAAACACCCGGAAGTTCAAACGTCACTCAGTCAAGAATGGTATCTGTTTGCTACAAACTCTTGATACCGCAAGAACCTTTAGCGCATGGGTTGTTGATGTAAGTGAAGGCGGAATACAGCTTCAGTTGAATGCCGACCCTGATGAGCTAAAAATAGGCCCAGGAAAAACCCAACTTAAAATTCTCGGTTGTTCTGCTCCAGATATTCCCATACCTATCACCAAGGACATCATCAAGTTGGTTTGGCAAAACAACCAATTTCTTGGATGTCGTTTTGCTGAGCCACTCCCTGCTCTATAGGTTCCTCTTGTCTTCCCACGCGATGTAATTGTTTGTGACCGTTGGCGCTTTAGCAGTTCTTATAAATCACGATTAACAGTAACTCTGTAGAGCCATTCAAATGAGTTATTATAAATCCTGTCGCAACTCTTTCTCGGATGTCCTTAGGATTTATAATACATAAAATTCAAGCAAATCCTTTTGTATTCGCCTTCGTCCGTACTAAGGATCTGAGTTGGAGCCTAACATAATGAATTCGCCAACGTTTACCCAAAGTTTAGCGAGTCCAGGAAGGGCGATATATTTGTGACAAATTTGTGCCACTAAGCTACAAATTGTTGCGACAGAAGGCCGGTTAATACCACAAGTCACAACAAAACGTCCTGAAGCTTACAAGGCTATAAAGTTTCGAAATAAGGTGTTTTTCTTTGTCTTGGCTTGTTGTGAATTGTCGCAGCTTGCGAGACACCAAGGGCCGACAGATGGGACTTAAAATCCCTCGGGAGTAATCCTGTACGAGTTCGATTCTCGTCCCGGGTACCATAACTTGAATAAGGGGTTGGCCGATTGGCTGACCCCTTGTTTTTTCTGTCTATGTTGGCTGATCATTTGCTTTGCATGCGATCAAGCCAAAAAAACAGGCTCCTTACCTCTTATTGCCGGACTGAAAATAAAAGAATTTTATATAAGAAACAATCTTGTTATATTCTAAATCGCTGCCCTGCTCAGCCTTTTATTCTTTTCTTCGCTAGTCGTTTTTGGAGCCTGAACAATATGGGTGTTACAGTTGTTATCCCGGCACGTTATGCTTCCACTCGGTTTCCTGGTAAACCGCTCGCTGATTTGTGCGGTAAGCCGATGATTCAGTGGGTCTATGAGCGTTCGTCACTTTGTGAGTCGGTCGGCAGGGTCATCGTTGCGACAGATGATAATCGCATTGCTCAAGCAGTGGAAGCCTTTGGTGGTAATGTTGTTATGACCCGCGCAGATCATCCGACTGGCACGGATCGTTTGGCTGAAGTTGCCCAAGGCCTCGATGACGATTTGATCGTCAACGTTCAGGGCGATGAACCCCTGATCGACCCGGCCATGATCCAGGCCGCCGTTGCACCTCTTCTGGCCGACAGTTCGATTCCCATGGGGACGCTGAAAACTCCACTGACGTCGGTCGAGGAGTTTCTTAATCCCAATGTTGTCAAGGTCGTCACCGACCAGCAAGGCTTTGCTCTGTATTTTTCCCGCGCGCCAATCCCCCATCCACGTGATTTCAATGACGATGTCGAACATCGTTGGCCTGAATTGGCAACAGCCAAGCACATCGGCCTTTATGTCTATCGTCGTGAGTTTCTTCTCGCTTATCCGCAGTTGAAGTCGACGCCTCTGGAAACACAGGAATGTCTTGAACAGTTACGTGCTCTTGAGCATGGCTACAGAATTCGTGTCGCAGAGACTGAGTTAGTGGGGCAGGGGGTTGACACCCCTGAAGATCTTGAGCGGGTGAAGATGTTATTGTCTTCTTAGAAGGTTAGATTATGTTTTCGGCAATAAGGGGTTTTCATTTCACCTGCGGAAGTGTAAAATCTCAGGCTTGTTTGTTTTTGTCAGTAAATCTGTTGATCGGTCAGGAGAATCCATGAAGACCAAGTTTATTTTTATCACCGGCGGCGTTGTTTCCTCTCTCGGCAAAGGGTTGGCAGCCGCATCTATCGGTGCTCTTATGGAAGCACGTGGCTTAAAAGTTTCCATGCAGAAGTTGGACCCCTATATCAACGTTGATCCGGGAACCATGAGCCCTTTTCAGCACGGTGAGGTTTTTGTCACTGATGATGGTGCTGAGACCGATCTGGACCTGGGCCATTATGAGCGCTACACCACCGCTAACCTGACCAAAAAATCCAACTTCACGACCGGTCAAGTCTATGATTCAGTTATTCGTAAAGAGCGCCGTGGCGATTATCTGGGTGGTACGGTTCAGGTCATCCCCCATATCACAAACGAGATCAAGAGCAAGATCCTGGAAAATTCCAAAGGCGTCGATCTGGCGCTTGTTGAGGTGGGCGGTACCGTTGGTGATATCGAATCCCTGCCTTTCCTGGAGGCCATTCGCCAGTTCCGCACCGATCTTGGCCCCGAGAATGTCATCTATATTCACCTGACCCTGGTTCCCTATATTCCGACTGCCGGCGAGTTGAAAACCAAGCCGACTCAACACAGCGTCAAGGAGTTGCGCCAGATCGGAATCCAACCGGATATCCTGCTCTGTCGTTGTGACCGTGAACTGCCTCGTGATATGAAGAGCAAGATCGCCCTGTTTTGTAATGTCCGCGAAGATGCTGTCATTACGGCCAGAGACGTGGGCACGATCTATGAAGTTCCACTGGCCTTTCATGAAGAGGGTCTGGACGAAAGAATTATTGAATCGCTCAATATCTGGACCAAGAAGCCTGACTTGAGCGGTTGGCAAAGAATCGTTACGCGCGTTAAGGAGCCTGCAGGCGTGACGACCATTGCGATTGTCGGTAAATATGTAGATCTGACCGAGAGCTACAAGTCGCTTGCCGAGGCTTTGACGCATGGCGGCATCGGCAATAACTGCCGGGTGCAGCTGCAGTATGTTGATTCAGAAGCTCTGGAGCGGCACGGTGTTGGCTCGACGTTCGATGATGTCGACGGTATCCTGGTCCCAGGTGGTTTCGGCGAACGTGGCAGCGAAGGGAAGATTGCTGCGATTACTCATGCCAGGGAAAACCAGATCCCCTTCTTTGGCATCTGCCTTGGTATGCAGATGGCCGTGGTAGAGTTTGCGCGTTCGGTCTGTAAAATCGAGGAAGCCTACTCCAGTGAATTCAAGGAAGACGCCAAGAACCCCGTCATTCACATCATGGAAGGGCAGAAGAAGGTCAAGGGTAAAGGCGGCACAATGCGTCTTGGCGCCTACCCCTGTTCTTTGCAGGAGAAGACTCTGGCACGCAGAATTTATGGCCAGAAAGATATCGGTGAGCGCCATCGTCATCGTTTCGAATTCAATAACGCCTACCGCGAAGCGCTGGAAAAATGCGGGCTGGTCCTTTCCGGAGTTTATACGGAAGAGAACCTCGTCGAGATTGTCGAGATTACGGATCACCCATGGTTCCTCGGTTGCCAATTTCATCCTGAATTTAAATCACGGCCAATGGCTCCTCACCCACTCTTCGAGTCTTTTGTTGGCGCATGTTTCAAGGCCAGCAAAGGTCAGGATGGTCAATGAGTAAAATACTTTCAGTGGGATCTGTAAAGATTGGTGGGGACAACCCTCTGGTGTTGATCGCTGGTCCTTGTGCCATAGAGAGCCTTGAGCATACCTTGAGCATGGCCAGGGCTTTACGCGAGATTGCCGAGCGTGTCGGTGTCAGCCTTGTTTTTAAGGCCTCATACGACAAGGCCAATCGAACCTCTGTTAAATCCTATCGCGGCCCCGGTCTCGTAGAGGGGCTGAAAATTCTGCAAGCGGTTAAGGAAGAGACCGGTCTGCCAGTCATCTCCGATGTTCATGATGTGACCCAGGTTAAAGCTGCGGCCGAAGTCCTTGATATCATGCAAATCCCGGCATTCCTCTCTCGCCAGACCGATTTGCTGGTCGCTGTGGGTGAGACTGGTCGTATAGTTAATATCAAGAAGGGCCAGTTCCAGGCTCCCTGGGATATGGAGAATGCTATTGGCAAGGTTCTCTCCACCGGTAACGATAAGATCCTGTTGACCGAGCGTGGCGCTTGTTTTGGCTATAATAACCTGGTGAGCGACATGCGCTCTCTGGTTATCATGCGCCAATTTGGCTATCCGGTGGTTTTTGATGCAACCCACTCTGTGCAGTTACCTGGTGGTGCCGGTTCCGCCTCTTCGGGCCAACGTGAATTTGTGGCGCCACTCTCACGTGCTGCCGTTGCTACGGGGATTGATGCTCTTTTCTGGGAAGTTCATGACAACCCCGAAAAGGCTCTATGCGACGGTCCGAACAGCCTGTCCCTTGGCTCTGTTGAGTCCTTGTTGCGTACTATGTTGTCTCTTGATGAAATCGTCAGGTCATAAATGAATAAATATGCAGAAATTATTGAGGCGGCCCGCAAGGTCGTTCAGATAGAGGCCGATGCGGTCGAAGCTTTGGCTGCCCGTCTGGATGATCGCTTTGCGCGGGCGGTAGAAATGATCCTTGCCTGTACCGGCCGCGTCGTCGTAACCGGCATGGGTAAGTCCGGTTTGATCTGCCAAAAAATGGCCGCGACCATGGCTTCGACAGGGACTCCCGCTATTTTCCTGCATCCCGCCGAAGGTGTCCATGGCGATTTGGGGATGTTGATGAAAGGTGATGTTGTTGTTGCCGTTTCCAACTCCGGTGAGACCGAGGAAATTACCCGTATTTTACCGATTATCAAGCGTATGGGGCTCCCTCTGGTGGCAATGGCTGGTAACTCTGCCAGCACCTTGGCCCGAGCTGGAGATGTCTTTCTGGATATTTCCATTAAGGAAGAAGCCTGCCCCCTGCAGCTGGCGCCAACAGCGAGTACGACGGTCACCCTGGTTATGGGGGATGCCCTTGCTGTTGCTTTGCTCTTGCAACGTGGTTTCCGGGAAGAAGATTTTGCTCTTTTTCACCCTGGCGGTGCGCTGGGAAAGCGTTTGCTCTTGCGAGTCGAAGATCTGATGCATGTCGACGACTCTGTACCGACAGTTCTCGCCGGTACTCCTTTGAAGGATGCACTCTACGTCATCTCCAGTAAAAAACTGGGGATTACTGGTGTTGTCGATGAACAGGGCGACCTGCTTGGAGTCTTCACAGATGGTGACCTGAGACGTAAGATAGAGCAGGGCATAGAAGTCCTTAACCGCCCCATTTGTGAACTTATGGGTGGCAAGCCAAAGCGTATTTTGCGTACGAATCTGGCGGCCAAGGCGTTGCAACTTATGGAAGAACACAAGATTACATCACTCTTTGTTTTTGAGTCGGATGAAGAACAGAAGCCGGTCGGTATTATTCACTTGCATGACTTGCTCAAGGCCGGAGTGATCTGATGGTTTCAGACTTTGCCACAATCAAACTGCTGCTTCTCGACGTTGATGGCGTCATGACCGACGGACGTATCACCTATGATAATAACGGTGGTGAATTGAAGTCTTTTGATGTCAAGGATGGCCACGGTCTTAAACTCTTGCAAAGAGCGGGTATCGAGATTGGCATCATTACCGGCCGCCAGTCGGCGGTCGTAGCCCGCAGGGCGGCAGAACTTGGCATTGAACTGGTTTATCAAGGTGTGAAAGACAAGCTCGTTCCTTTCCATGAAATTCTCGAAAAGCTTAGAATTTCACCTGAAGAAGTTGCTTATGTCGGCGATGATGTCGTTGACCTGCCGGTTATGAGGCGGGTCGGTTTTGCAGTCACTGTTGCCGATGCTGTTGAAGACGTGAAGCCTTTTGCTGACCTTGTCACGACTCGTGACGGGGGGCGGGGGGCGGTCCGGGAAGTCTGTGATTTCCTTCTCAAGAAATCAGGCCGCTGGGCAGCTGTAGCCAATCGTTATTTCGAAGATTAATCTCCTATACAATTCTCATGCCAAATCGTCATATTGCGCTTTACAGTCAATATCCTCAAGTGTATACTCGTAGTCGCCCATGAGCTATCTAAAGCCCCGTAATTTTCTGCTCGTTCTGGCCCTGATTATGGCCCTGGCGCTGCTGGTCCTGATCTCCATGCGCTACAGTCCTGAAAGCCAGTTGGAAGCAGTTGTAAATTCTTTACCCAAGGGCATCGACGTGGCTCTGGAGGATATTGACTACACTCATATTGAGGATGGCAAGCCGCGCTGGAGGCTGGTGTCTAGCCAGGTGGAACGAAAGGCGGATTCAGGCATCCTGGGGCTTGCTGAGCCAGAATTGAAATTTTTTGATGAACAGGGAGAGCCTGCAGGCTCCCTTCGTGCGGTTCAGGGTGAACTCAGCAGTGATTATCAAGCTGTTAAGCTGCGAGGTGATGTTTTCTTGCAGCACATCGGTGGCTATACGCTTCAGACAGAAAGTCTGGATTACGATCATGCTACACAAAAAATGACAACCGATGCAGATGTTCTTATGGTCGCCGACGGCATGCACCTTGAAGGTAAAGGGATGACTGCTTATCTGCAAGAGAAGCGTTTACAGTTGCACGCCGATGTTAAAGGCTTTCTCGATCCGGACAAAATAAATTGACCATGACTATGAACAAAATCGTTTTTATCTTTATCTTCCTGATGCTTCCCTTGTCCGCTCCGGCCGCCCCAGAGTTTTCGTCCGAAAATCGAGGTCCGGTTGAAGTAACATCCGATCGCCTTGAAGTTGACGATTTGGCTCAAACACTTGTTTTTATTGGTAACGCCGTTGCCACACAGGATGATGTTACGATTCACGGTAACCGTTTGACGGTAAAGTACACGGGTGAAAAACGTGAGATCGCGCAAGTTGTTGCCGAGGGGTCTGTTCGTATCCTTCAAGGGACCCGGGTTGCTGTTGGCGAGCGAGCCGTTCTGTATCACCTTGAAGAGCGCATTGTTCTGACCGGGTCTCCAGAGGTTCGTGACGGTGATAATTTTGTCAAGGGCCAGGAGATTACGGTTTATTTGAATGACAAGCGAAGTGTTGTTACTGGTGGTGCCGGCGGTCGGGTGAAGGCATTTTTTTCTCCCAAAACGGAGGAAAAACCTTGAATCACCTGTTGGCTGCACGCGGCTTGTCAAAAAGTTATAAAGACAGGCAGGTGGTTTCATCTGTTGACCTGGATTTGAAGTCCGGGGAAGTCGTTGGTTTGCTGGGTCCGAATGGCGCCGGGAAAACCACCTCTTTTTACATGGTCGTAGGCCTGGTTCGCCCTGAACAGGGTGAGGTTTTCCTTGATGATGAGAACTTAACCTCACTGCCTATGCACCAGAGGGCACGAATGGGGATTTCCTACCTGCCCCAGGAAGCGTCGGTTTTTCGCAAGCTGACCGTTGCTCAGAATCTTATGGCGATTCTTGAAACAACAGGAAAGTCAGTACAGGAACAGACCGAGCGCAGAGACCAGTTGCTGGAGGATTTCCGCCTGACGCATGTGGAAAAATCTTACGGTTATGCACTCTCCGGCGGTGAGAGACGTCGCGTGGAGATTGCCCGGGCCCTGGTGCTGGACCCGAGATTTATATTGTTGGACGAGCCTTTCGCGGGTATTGATCCGCTTGCAGTTTTGGACATCCAGGAAATTATTACTGAATTGAAGAAACGCCAGATCGGAGTCCTGATCTCCGATCATAACGTTCGCGAGACACTTGGTGTTTGTGATCGTGCCTATATACTTAATGATGGTAAAGTGTTGGAGCACGGCACGCCTGATCAGATCGCACAGAGTCCTAAAGCCCGGGCGATTTACCTGGGTGAGACGTTTCGGCTTTAACACGGGGAAAAGAGATAATAAGCTTTTTGCTTGTGTAGAGACTTGACCTGAGGATGCTGTTTTCCATTATGATGGTGATATGGCTTTAGAAATAAGACAACAACTTAAGCTCAGTCAGCAACTGGTTATGACACCACAGCTGCAACAGGCGATCAAGCTGTTGCAATTGTCGCGCATGGAACTGATGGATGTGGTGCGCGAAGAGCTTGAAGAGAACCCTGTTCTTGAGGAAGGCCAGGAAACTCCGGATGAGAAGACTCCAGGTGAGGAAGAACAAGCCGCTGCTGAGGCACAGTCGCAGGAAACCACCCAGGAAGCAGAGGGTGAAGGCGACGGCATGGCGGATATTGACTGGAAGACTTATCTGGAAAGTTACAGCCTTGGCGGAACGACTGCAGACAGTTATGAAGACGATGATGATCGTCCTTCCTATGAGAACCTCCTGACCAAGAAAACTTCGCTTGCCGATCACCTTATGTGGCAGCTTAACCTCTCCCGCCTGGAAAACCTGGAACGCGCCATTGCCGGTGAGATTATCGGTAACCTGGATAATGATGGTTACCTCCATGTCTCGGTCGAGGAGCTGGCAGAGCATGCAGCCTGCGCAACAGAAGTGGTCGAAAGGGCTCTCTCCGCGGTCCAGGATTTCGATCCTCCCGGCGTGGCCAGTCGTAATCTGCAGGAATGTCTGCTCAAGCAGATTGATCTGCTTGATATGTCAGAAGACCTCGTCGGAGTTATCCTGAGTGATCATCTGGAAGAATTGGAAAATCGGCGCTATCAGGTTATCGCCAGGAGTCTCCAGGTGCCCCTGGAGGATGTGTTTGGTGCCGCCAAGTTTATCAGCAGTCTCGATCCTCGACCGGGCAGTCAGTATGGTCAGGACGATGTCCACTATATCGTTCCGGATATCTTCGTCTACAAAATCAGTGATGAGTTTGTTGTTGTCCTGAATGATGAAGGGCTGCCCAACCTTCGCATTAACTCCTTTTACCGTAACGCGCTCTCCGGTTCAGCTCAGCTTGATGCAAAAGCCGGTGAATATATTCAAGAGAAACTGCGCGGCGCGCTCTGGCTGATCAAGAGCATCCATCAGCGACAAAGGACGATCTTCCGTGTCACCAAGAGTATCGTCAAATTCCAGCGTGAATTTTTTGAGCGCGGTGTTGATCACCTTAAACCACTGGTCTTAAGAGATGTTGCTGAAGATATCGAAATGCACGAGTCTACGGTAAGCCGTGTTACGACCAATAAGTACGTGCAGACACCACAGGGCCTGTTTGAACTTAAATACTTTTTTAACAGCGGTATCAATACGACCGGAGGTGATTCGGTTGCTTCGGAAAGTGTGAAGAGCAAGATCAAGGAACTCATTGCCGAAGAGAATACCCGCAAGCCTTATTCAGACCAGAAGATTGTTGATCTCCTGCGCGATCAAGGGATCGATATTGCACGCCGGACGGTGACCAAGTATCGTGAGATGCTGGGTGTTGGTTCGTCGACACAAAGAAAGAGACTCTTTTAACCCTGTCTAATTCCCGAAGTGGGCCTCTTAATCCAAGCTTTGGGATGGTTTTCTGCAAACCAGCAGGTATAATTGTTGATACATGGTCTTGTTGATAACCTTTAACCAGGAGGTTCGAAATTATGCGCATAAATGTGACCTTTCGACATATGGAAACGAGTGAGCCCGTACGTAATTATGTTGAAGAGAAGCTAGCAAAGGTCAAGAAATATATTGATGAACCTGTTGATGCGCAGGTTGTCCTCTCAGTAGAGAAAAAAATCCGACACAAAGCGGAAGTTTCTCTCGGCGCCAAAGGGATTACAATCAAGGCCTCCGAAGAAACGCCGGACATGTATGCAGCGATTGACGGTGTTTTGGATAAGCTGGATCGTCAGTTGAAACGTTACAAGGATAAGATCAAGAAGCACAAGCCGCTCAGTGGACGGGAGCGGCGCGTGGAGAAGACAATTTTCACCGCAGAGAGTATCGATGAGGGTCACGACGAGCCGAGTATCATTAAATCGGACAGTTTTCATGTGAAGCCGATGTCCGTTGACGAAGCAGTCATGCAGATGGATCTGCTTGATAAGGAGTTTCTGGTTTTCACAGATTCGTCTTCAGATGAGATTAATGTTGTGTATCGTCGCAAAGATGGTAATTATGGCTTGATTGTCCCTCAGTCCTAGGGCATTCTCTACAGCAGGCGGCAATCTGTCGCCTGCTGTTGTATTTTCTAACACTTTGACTAATCAGGTTAATCGTGAAATGAAGATTTCGGAGTTGCTTGATCCTGCGGCGATCGTCGCAGATTTAAACGGAACGGGTAAGAAAGACGTTTTGGCAGAGTTGACAGATGCTCTGTTGAAGGCTGACTCAAGTCTCGTCCGTGATGATGTTCTGAAAGTCCTGATGGAGCGGGAACGTCTCGGCTCAACGGGGATTGGAGATGGTGTCGCAATCCCTCACGGCAAGTTGAAGGATATTGACCGCCTCCTGATCTCCTTTGGCTTGAGTCGTCAGGGGGTCGATTTTGATTCCATGGATGGTAAGCCTGCGCACCTTTTCTTCCTTCTGGTTGCTCCAGAAGAGTCTGTTGGCGTTCATCTGAAGACTCTGGCGCGCATTTCAAAGTTGCTGAAGAGCACTGCAGTGCGCGAGCGCCTGCAGTCAGCTGTTGACAGCTCTGAGATTCACAAGATTATTGCTGAAGAGGAAGAACAACTCTAAACGGTTGAATTGATGCCCCGTCTGAGTATCTCAGAATTGCTGTCAGAGACGGAGGCCGGGCTTGATCTGGAGTTGTTAGCCGGAGAGCGTGGCCTGAGCCGTTTTGTTCAGGTCCCCAGAATTCAGAAACCCGGACTGGCCCTGGCGGGTTATACCAAAAATCTTCATCCCGACCGTATCCAGGTTCTTGGCGCCACAGAACTTAGCTACCTGTCAGAACTGACACAACATGATTCAGAAAAGGCAGAGGAACACATCGCACAGCTCTGTGCTCTGAATATCTGCTGTTTTATCATCACAAAAGATTTGGCCCCCCCTGAAAACCTCCTGCGCGAAGTTGAAAGCCACAATATTCCACTACTGCGCAGTCATCATCAAAGTTCAACCTTTATCTCCCTGCTGACCCAGTACCTTGAAGAGCGCTTGCTTGCCCAAACCAGTGTGCATGGAGTCCTTGTCGATGTGCTGGGCATCGGTGTCCTTCTCCTGGGAAAGAGCGGTATCGGCAAGAGTGAATGTGCTCTTGATCTGGTGATTCGTGGTCATCGCCTCGTTTCAGATGATGTGGTGAAGGTCCGCTTGAAATTGCCTGCTGTCCTCTTTGGTGAAGGCAACGATCTGCTGCATTATCATATGGAAGTTCGCGGCCTTGGTATCATCAATATCAAGCATCTGTTCGGCGTTGCCGCAATTCGTGAACGCAAGAAGATTGATCTCGTTATCGAGCTTGTCGAATGGCAGGATGGTCATGAATATGATCGTCTCGGCCTGGAACAAAGCACTTATGAGCTGCTCGGAGTGAAGTTGCCTTTGCAAATCCTCCCGGTTCGCCAAGGCCGCAATATCACGACCCTGGTTGAGGTCGCTGCCCGCAACCAGTTGCTCAAGGAGATGGGCTATCACAGCGCCGTTGAGTTCGAAGAACGACTGGAACAACGTATGGCTGAAACGGCCCGCATCCACGCTCAATCAATTATTGGGGATAACCTCGAATGAAGCGTCAACTGGTTGTGATCACCGGCCTGTCCGGCTCTGGTAAAAGTACCGGCGCAAGGGCTCTCGAAGATGCCGGTTTTTTTGTCATTGATAACCTCCCTCTTGTCATGCTCCCGGATTTCCTCTCTTTGACGGATCATGGCTATGAAAAAGTTGCCACCGTCGTTGATGCCAGAAGTTGCGATTTCCTGGGTGACTGCAATGATGTCTTGAACCGTATCAAGGCTGAGGGCCACGAGGTTGAGGTACTTTTTTTTGAAGCCACCGATCATGATCTGGTGAAGCGTTTTTCCGAGACCCGTCGCCGCCATCCCCTGGTTCAGAAGGAAGGGATTCTTTCTGCCATCAACAGAGAGCGTGAAATTATGTCAGAGCTTCGCAGCCTGGCGACGATTATTCTCGACTCTTCGGGGTTGACGGTTCACCAATTGCGACAAAGGGTTTTGGCGGCGGTTCTTGGTTGTGAAGATCATGAAGGTCAGTTGAGCCTACAGGTGCAGTCCTTTGGTTTTCGCAATGGCCTGCCCCTGGGCGCTGATCTTGTTTTTGATGTACGTTTTCTCGACAATCCCCATTTTGTTGAAGAGCTGCGTCCCAAGACCGGACTGGACGCTGATGTGAGTGACTATGTCTTGAGTCAGTCAGACTACAAGACTTTTCTCGTCAAATTAAAGGATTTGCTTTTTTTCCTTCTGCCTCGTTATAGACAGGAAGGAAAGACCTGCTTGACAATTGCTATTGGATGCACCGGCGGCCGTCACCGAAGTGTCGCTATCGCAGAAGACCTTGGTCCCTACCTGCTCGGAACCGGTTGTAATGTGCAGGTAAATCATAGAGACGTCGGTAAGGGTGAATCATGATCGGTTTGGTTGTTGCGACTCACGGTAATCTTGGCGCGGAACTGCTGGCTTCTGCGCAGATGATTATAGGTCCGGTCCTGAATGCCCGCTCTGTGAGTATCAACCAGGAGAACTCGATGGAAGATATCCGCGATGCCATCGATAAGGCAGTTAAAGAGGTTACCTCGGATGAGGCCGGAGTTATCATTGTTACGGATATGTTTGGCGGCACGCCTGCCAATGTCAGCATGACCTTTCTTGAGCCTCAGTCCGTGGAGGTCCTGACCGGTGCCAACCTGCCAATGTTACTGAAATTCTTTAACAGTCAGGAGAACCTCGGCCTGGATGAGTTAGCGGGGATCCTCAAGTCATATAGTCAGCAGAGTATCGTTTTGGCCAGTGAGTATTTGAAAAGGTAGCTGTCTGTTGAACAGGTGATCGGACAGGAGTGAGCTGTAATGAGTATCGTTCTGGCGCGTATTGACAGTCGTCTGGTGCATGGGCAGGTTCTGGAAGCCTGGGTCCCGCATGTCAATGCCGATTGCATTGTGGTCGCCAATGATGACGTCGCTGCCGCATCGTTTCAATGCATGGTTATGCAGGCCGCAGTCCCGAGTTCAATTAAATTGATCATCGGGACACTTGAGGAAACAGCTTGTATCCTCAGCTCTGCCGAGTTGCTCAGAAAGCGGGTCCTCTTACTGTTTGCCACATCGGATGATGCGCTCAAGGTCCGTACTCTCGGTGTTGAATACCCAAAGCTTAATCTTGGCAACATGCACTCGAGTGATGGCAAGGATCGTTACACCTGCACCATCGCACTTGATCATGAGGATATCGAAAAACTGCAAGAGATCGAGATGCAGGGAGTCAAGATCGTTTCTCAATGTGTTCCTGCTGATCGTGAGCAGGGTTGGCAGAAGTTGATACGTTCCGGAGGACGGTAAATGGTCATTGCTGATTACCTGCTGGCTGCGATGGTGGCTATGTTGACCGGACTCGACCGGGTCGCCCTGGTGCAGGTTATGATATCGCGACCCCTGGTCGCGGCCCCTTTAACCGGGCTGGTCCTCGGCAACCCTTTGTTGGGACTTGAAGTCGGGATGTTGCTTGAGCTGCTCTGGCTAGGTCGTTTGCCCGTGGGGGCTGCTATCCCTCCAGATGACACCCAGGTGGCGGTTGGCGCGACAGTGCTGGCATTCAGTATGGGAGAAATGCTTGGCCTGGTCGGAATGCCGATGGTGATTCTGGCCGTTCTGGTCGCCATTCCTCTCGGTAAGTTTGGCCAGATCTTTGATCGGCTGGCGCGCAACGTCAATGACCGTCTTGCTGTTGCTGGATTGAAAGCACTCGGTAGTGGCAATACCAATGGCCTGGAGCGTCGCCACTTGATGGGGTTGATCAGTTTCGCCGTGTCCAGTCTGGCTACGGCCTGTGTCATCGTATTGATCGGCAGTGTGGTTCTGTTTTACACGGCCCCACAGCTTATCGGAGCGGTCAGGGATACCGGTCTGAGCCTGCAGTACAGTCTGATTATAGTCGGAGCGGCATCATTGCTCGGTACGATCAACGTCAATCGCAGTATCTCTCTTTTTTGTGCTGCCTTCTCCGGGACCCTTCTGGTCCTGTGGATGAGGTGAGAGGATGAACTCACCACGCCTTTCATGGCTGACGTTTCTCAGAGTCTATTTTCGATCTTTCCTGTTTCAGGCCAGCTGGAACTTCGAAAACTTGCAGAACCTGGGTTTCTTTTACCTGGTTTTGCCCGGGTTACGCAGTATCTACGGAGAAGAACTTTCTACGCACGTGCAGCAGCGTCAGGTGACTTATTTCAATACCCATCCTTACTTTGCACCACTGATTGCGGGGACCATTCTGCGTATGGAAGAGCGCCTGCATGCCGGGGAAGACGTTGCGGTAGACCCTGATGCCTACAAAAAAATGGTTATGGCTCCTTTTGCTGCGATGGGCGATGCTCTCTTCTGGGGTGGCGTTCGTCCCCTCGCGGCACTCATTGGCCTACTGCTTGCGAGTCAGGGCTCACTCTGGGCTCCGGTGGTTTTTCTGATCCTCTTCAACCTGCCGCATTTGTTTTTTCGCGGAGCCGGACTGGTCCTGGGCTACGTACAGGAGCTGAGAGCGATAGAAACGATACAAAAATGTCGATTGCCTGATCTGGCGATACGACTCAAGGAGTCTACAACCATACTGATAGGCGTGCTCTGCGCCTACCTGTCATTCAAGGGTTGCGAACATCAGGATATCTCCGGTGTCTGGGGTTTTGTGCTTTTGCCCGTCGTTCTCCTCTTCGCCTGGTTGTCACATAAAGGAGTGACCAGCCTTTTCCTGGTTTTATTGACAACGTCCAGCTTGCTGTTGCTGGCGCTACTGTTTTGATTGTGGGGACACTATGCCGATAGAAAAAATGGAATACGAAATTGTTAATCGTCTGGGCCTGCATGCGCGTGCCGCCGCACAGCTGGTTCAGACGGCTAATCGTTTCTTGTCGGATGTGATGATTGAGAAAGATGGTAACGAAGTGAACGGCAAGAGCATCATGGGCCTTTTGATGCTGGCTGCCCCGCAAGGCTCGAAAGTAAACGTCACGGTGTCCGGTGAGGACGCTGAAGACGCAATGAAGGTCATAGGGACTTTGATTAATGACGGCTTCGGTGAAGATTGACATAGCCGAGGATACTATCCTCGTCGGCATCGCTGCAGCACCCGGGATTGCTATCTCGAGAAGTTACCTGGTTAATCGTGACCGGATGGTTGTTATTGAGCGACGCATATCTCCGGCTGAAGTTAAGCCGGAAACGGCCGCTTTCAAAGCTGCCGTGGAGAAGTCCAAATGCCAGCTCCGGGAAGTTAAGGAGCAGGCTGACAGCAAAGAGCTTTCTGAACACCTCTATATTATCGATACTCATCTGATGATTCTTGATGATGAAATGCTGATTGGTGAAACGGTCAGCCTGATTCGTGAAGATCTGATCAATGCCGAAGGCGCATTGAACCGGGTGTTGCGTAAATTACGCCGGGTCTTTGATAAAATAAGCGACGAGTATCTGCGCGAGCGACGTTCTGATATCGACTCAATCGGAGATCGGTTATTGCGCAACCTGCTTGGCGAAACGCATGAGTCTCTAGCTGACGTTGAAGAGCAGGTCATCGTTGTCGCTCATGATCTGTCTCCAGCAGACACGGTGCAGATGGACCGCTCCAAGGTTGTCGGTTTTGTGACGGACGTCGGCGGGCGTACGTCGCATACGGCGATCCTGGCACGCTCTCTCGGTATCCCTGCCGTCGTCGGCCTGGAAACGATTACGTCTTTACTGCCGTCCGGGTTGCCGATGATTATTGATGGCAGCACCGGTAGCGTTATTCTTAAGCCTTCACCGGAAACCTTCCGTGATTACCTGCTGCGGAAGCAGCACTACGATTACCTTGAGAGCGAGCTCCTAAAATTCAGAACCCTCACTGCAGAGACGAAAGATGGTCATTCTCTGGCGTTGCGCAGCAATATCGATTTTGTGAGTGAAATTCTGCCGGCAAAAGAGCAGGGTGCCCAGGGGATAGGCCTCTTCCGAACAGAATTTCTCTTCATGTCTGGTGACGGCCCTCCTTCAGAAGATGAGCAGTTCGGTGTTTACCGGACGGCTGTGGAACAGATGGCTCCTTTCCCGGTTACGATCAGAACCCTGGATGTTGGAGGTGACAAGTTTGTTCCGGAGTTCAACCTCTCCGATGAAGTGAATCCGGCGATGGGCTTGCGTGCCATCCGATTCTCTCTCAAAGAGGTTAACCTGTTCCGGGTTCAGTTGCGGGCGATTCTCAGGGCTTCTGCGTTCGGGCCGCTTCGCATTATGTTCCCGATGATCTCCGGTGTAGCAGAGGTCCGCGCCTGTAAGCAATTCCTCGAGAGAGTCCGACATGACCTGCTCTCCGAAAGTATTGTCTGCGGCGAAAATGTCGAAGTCGGCATCATGATTGAGACCCCTTCTGCTGTTCTGATTGCTGATCTGCTGGCAAAAGAAGTTGATTTTTTCTCGGTTGGCACCAACGATTTGATCCAGTATTGCCTAGCGATCGATCGCGGCAACGAGCATGTTGCCTACCTTTACGAGCCGATGCATCCGGCGGTGCTACAAGCTCTTTTGAGAGTTTGTCGTGCGGCAGAAAATGCAGGGATAGCGATCGGAATGTGCGGAGAAATGGCCGGTGAGCATATGTACTCCCTGGTCCTGATTGCTCTCGGCTTCAAGGAATTGTCGATGAATGCCGGTAACATCTCCCGTGTTAAACGAATTATGCGTCAAGTTGAAATTGTCGAGGTGAAACAGATTCTGGAGCGGCTCCTTTCTCTGCCGACCGCCGAAGAGGTCGTTGCCGCGCTTGAACAGGAGATGCGTGATCGTTATCCTGAAGTATTCACAGAAATTCACATTTAGATTTCAAAGCAGGCACTCTACCAACTTTTACTGTTAATAATAGCTGTCGGCTGAAAAACTTGACAGGTTTTGACGAAAAGATTAACGTTCCCACCTCTAAATATTTATTCACAAGGAGTACGACTTATGGCAATGACAGATTTTCTCTTCACCTCTGAATCAGTTTCCGAAGGGCATCCGGACAAGGTCGCCGACCAGATTTCCGACGCCATCCTCGATGCAATAATCGCCGAAGACCCAAAGGCAAGGGTTGCCTGTGAGACTCTCGTAACAACCGGCATGGCAATGATCGCCGGTGAAATTACAACCAGCGCTTATGTCGACATGCCTGATATCGTGCGTCAGACCATTAAAGAGATCGGTTATGACGACTCTTCCATGGGCTTTGACTACGAAACATGTGCGGTTTTGACCTCTATCGATCGGCAGTCTCCAGACATCTCCCAGGGTGTGTCTGAGGGTGAAGGCTTGTTTACTGAGCAGGGCGCCGGTGACCAGGGTTTGATGTTTGGTTATGCCTGCAACGAAACTCCTGAGTTAATGCCGATGCCGATCACCTTTGCACACAAGCTGACCAAGCGTCTTGCTGATGTGCGTAAAAGTGGACTCCTGAATTTCCTGCGTCCAGACAGCAAATCGCAGGTATCGATCCAATACATCAATGATAAACCGGTCCGGGTCGACACCGTGGTCATCTCTTCGCAGCATAATCCTGATGTCACTTACGAAAACCTTAAGGAATCAATCATTGAGGAAGTTGTTAATAAAGTAATTCCTGCTGACTTGCTGGATGAGAACACCAAGTATTTCATCAACCCGACTGGTCGATTTGTCGTCGGCGGCCCTATGGGTGATTGCGGTTTGACCGGTCGTAAAATCATCGTCGACACCTATGGTGGTCAGGGCTCACATGGTGGCGGTGCTTTCTCCGGCAAGGACCCCTCCAAGGTTGACCGTAGCGCTTCTTACATGGCTCGCTATGTTGCCAAGAATATTGTCGCTGCGGGTCTGGCTGACAAATGTGAAGTTCAGCTTGCTTACGCTATTGGCGTTGCAGAGCCTGTTTCGGTTATGATCAATACCTTCGGTACAGGTGAGATTCCTTCCAATGAGATTGCCCGCGTCGTGCGTGAAGAATTCGATATGCGGCCTCGCGGTATTGTCGAAACTCTTGACCTTTTGCGCCCGATCTACCGCAAGACCGCTGCATATGGTCATTTCGGTCGTGAACTCCCCGAATTCACCTGGGAGCGCACTGACCGCGTCGCGTCTCTGCAGAAGCTTGCTGGAATCTGATGGCGTTGAGAGGACTCTTTTGAATTAAACGGGCGGATCGTTTTTACGGTCCGCCCGTTTGTGTTCCAAGTTGGACATATGACTCATCCAGAACTCTCCATTATTATCCCCACACTCAACGAAGCCGAGAGCTTGCCACTCTTACTTGCTGATCTTGTCCAGCAACAGGAGCTTGCGTTCGAGGTCGTTGTTTCCGATGGCGGATCAGTTGATTCAACCCGTGCAATTGTTGAAGCCTTTTTTGCTTCCGGGAAACTTTCTGGAAACTGTGTGGTTGGACCAGGTGGTCGAGGACGTCAACTGAATCTTGGTGTTGGAGCCGCTAAAGCTGAATGGTTACTTTTTCTGCATGCTGATAGTCGAATTTGTGATGTGCTCCAGTTACGCAACGCTCTCGAATTTATCTGTGAGTATCAACAGCAACAGAACGGGTTGATGACAGCTGGTCGCTTTTCCTTGGAGTTTGATAAGCGAGCTGATGAAAACCGGTATGATCTCTTCTATTACGAAGCCAAGGCCAGGCTCGGTCGTCCCGGGTGTATTCACGGCGATCAAGGGATGTTGATGACCAAGGCCTGCCTGCAGGAAGCCGGTTCTTTCCGCGAAGATCTGCCGGTCATGGAGGATACCTCCATTGCTGAGGTCATTAGGGCTTCCGGCCAATGGTTGCTTTTGCCCGGTGTTATTGTGACCTCTGCGAGACGTTTCCAGGTTGAGGGAATCAATGCACGGCAAACTCTTAATGCTCTGATGATGAATTTTCTGGCCATCGGCTGGTTCGATTTTTTTTTCAATGCGCCCGATATTTATCGTCAACAGGATCGTACTCAACCCCTTCAGTTGCTCCCTTTCTTCATGCTGATCAGAGATCTTCTGGGTAAGATGCCAATCCGTCAGCGGTGGAGAATATGGTTGGCGACCGGAGGTTACGTGCGGGGCCAGGCCTGGCAGCTTGGTTTTGCACTGGACTGTCGTAAGGCGTATCAAGGGGGGTATGAGCCGAGCCAACAGACAAATGTTTGGCTGAAATGGTTTGATCGTTGTTTCGAGCCTATAACGAACCACTGTGTGGGTCGTGTTCTGACAGCTTTGTTGGTCCGACTATGGTTCTCTTGGCAGCTGCGCTTTCGTTGACCCCCTGGAGTCCTCTCGATCGATACCGGCATGGATGTCTTGGTGATGATCACGCTTTTCCACTCCGGATTTAAAACCAAACAAAAATAAAATCATCTTGAGTCATTTCTTAACGCAGAGTCGCAGAGCCCGAAGAGAAAAAACGTCTTGTCTTGTTGTAAATGATTTATTTCTGTCAATTTTCCTCCGCGCCTTTGCGTCTTTGCGTTAAACCTTCTTTAGGGGGTATGACGTCGCTTTTTCCCTTGCCAAAAAAACCGGACTATTATATCAAGAAAAGCTGATATATAAAAATTATTGGAATTGATGTATGTTGAGTCTCTTTAAAGTCCTGGCTGATGGTACCCGTTTGCGACTCCTGCGTATTTTACGCCAGGGTGATTTTACGGTACAGGATCTTATGCAAATCCTTGGTATGGGGCAGTCCCGCATCTCACGTCATTTAAAGCTTATGAGTGAGGCAGGCCTTCTGCAGGTCGAAAAGCAGGGGACCTGGCACTACTATCGCTTATCTTTTGAAGAGGGTTTTTTGAGTGATCTATGGGCCTCAGTTGAACCTCGCCTCGCAGAGCTTGAAGAGCAGGAACGAGATGCTCTTGGCATCTTGCAGATCATGTCGGAGAGACGCAAGCGGAACCAGGAATTTTTCAACCAACATGCACGGGACTGGGACAACATCCACGTCGAATTGCTGAACCTGCCGGATTATCAGGATCGACTGCTTGCCATGATCCCGTCCGGTGGACTGGTGGTTGAAGTTGGCGTCGGGACCGGTAGCCTCTTGCCTCTACTGGCAAAAAAAGGTGAACGAACTCTTGGCCTCGATCATTCCCCTTCAATGATCAAGCTTGCAAGAGAAACAATTGACCAACAGCAACTTGCAGGTAAAGTGGACGTTCGCCTAGCCGAGATGAATCATCTGCCATGTGCTAACGATTCAGCACGGACGGTGGTCCTGAACCAGGTTTTGCACCATGCAGAGCAACCTGTCGAGGTGTTCAGAGAGATCGCTCGTGTCCTCGAACCGGGGGGGGCGTTGGTTGCTGCGGACCTGACCCGTCACGGTCATGACTGGGCCCGTGAACGCCTGGCAGACCAGTGGCTTGGATTTAAACAAGAAGAACTCGAGAAGTGGTTGGCTGATACCGGCATGGTGCTGACGGAATGCCTGGAGGTCGAAGCGATCTCAGGTCAACAGTCGGTGTTATTGTTTAAAGCAGCCATTCATAAACATCACTCTGAATCATTGATTCAGGAAAACAGAAAATAACGGAGGATTTGTTAGATGACAGATTTTAAAGTATTGGACCTTTCCCTGGCGACCTTGGGGCGCAAGGAGATGGATTTAGCGGAAGTCGAAATGCCCGGATTGATGGCTTTGCGTGATGAGTATCGCAACCAGTTCCCACTCAAGGGTGCCCGCATTACAGGCTCTCTGCACATGACGATTCAGACCGCAGTACTTATCGAAACACTGGTCGCCCTCGGCGCACAGGTTCGTTGGGCGTCCTGTAATATCTTCTCGACCCAGGACCAGGCGGCGGCAGCTGTTGCTGTTGGCCCGAATGGAACGCCTGAAAATCCCCAGGGTGTACCGGTCTATGCCTGGAAAGGGGAGACTCTGGAAGAATACTGGTGGTGTACCGAAAAGGCTTTGAACTGGCCGAACGGTGAGCTGCCGAACATGATCCTCGACGATGGCGGCGATGCCACCATGATGGTTCTTTATGGTGCCGAGTGGCAAGAGTCAGGGGCTCCGACCATTAATGCGGATGATCCGGAAGATTGGGTTGAGTTGGTCAGCTGTCTGAAAAAGACCCTGGACAATAAATCAGTTGACTGGCAAGCGATCTGCAACTCGATCAAAGGCGTCACCGAGGAGACGACGACAGGTGTCCATCGTCTCTATCAATTGCAGAAGGAAGGCAAGCTGCCATTCCCGGCGATGAACGTTAATGACTCGGTCACCAAGAGCAAGTTTGACAACGTTTACGGCTGTCGTCACAGCCTCATTGACGGCATTATGCGCGCGACTGACGTCATGCTTTCTGGAAAGGTGGCTGTGGTCTGTGGCTACGGGGATGTGGGCAAAGGCAGTTGCCAGTCGTTACGCGGCCAGGGCGCCCGGGTCATCGTCACCGAGATCGACCCGATCTGCGCTCTGCAGGCATTGATGGAAGGTTATGAAGTCAAAACCCTTGAGGACGTGGTAGCCGACGCGGATATTTTTGTGACCACAACAGGAAACAAGGATGTTATCCGCGTCGAGCATATGGCCCGGATGAAGCACAATGCCATTGTTGGTAATATCGGCCACTTTGATAACGAAATCGAGATGGCGGCGATGGCAAAGGTCGACGGCATCAAAAAAGTCAATATCAAGAACCCTCGCGAGCATGGCAACCAGGTTGATCAATGGGTTTTCCCTGACGGTCACGCTGTCATCGTTCTGGCCGAAGGACGCCTGCTCAATCTTGGTTGTGCTACAGGACATCCCTCATTTGTCATGTCAAACAGTTTTACCAACCAGGTCATGGCCCAGATTGAGCTCTTCATGCGAGGTGATAATTACGACAACGAAGTTTATGTTCTGCCGAAGAGCCTGGATGAAAAGGTTGCCCGTCTTCACCTCGGCAAGCTCGGTGCAAGACTGACGACGCTTTCTAAGGAGCAGTCTGATTATATAGGGATTCCTGTGGAAGGGCCCTACAAGCCGGATTCATATCGCTACTAAGAATGTAGAATAAATGTGAACAGAAAGGGGGCCAACGAAACGTTGGCCCCCTTTGTTTGTTATATGGCAGAGACTTCGCTCAACTGTTGATTCTTAAGAAAAACCATGCGCCGATCAAAGCCATTAAAATGTTAGCGGCCCAAGCAGCAATCAGTGGCGGGAGAACATCGATAGCGCCGAAGACGTTAAATGTCGCGTAGAGGATAAAGTAAGTGAAGAAGATGATCAGGCTGATGACAATGCCCAGGGAAAAACTGGCGTTGCGACCGCGTTGCAAGGCGAATGGGATGCCGACCAGAACCATGATCACGGGAATGACCGCTTTGGCAAAACGCACATGGATTTCTACCTGGTAAAGCTTGGCATCATAGCCTTCGCTCTCCAGTTTTTTGGTGAAATGGATAAGCTCGCCAATCGACAGGTCTTCCGGTCGATTCAAGAGCCTGACTGCTTCTGAAGGGCGACGTTTGAGGTCGAGTAAAAGCTCTGTTTGTTGTTCGAACGAAGAAACCGCTTTAGTCTCGGGGCTGAAGTTCCAGAGAACAGCATTTTTGAGGCGCCACTGGCCTTTCTCCAGATGTTGGGCATGTTCTGCTTGAATGCGCTTGACCGGCATGAAGTTGTCATTGAACTCGACAATGGTCAGTCCGAGCAGAATGCCTTTCGACGGAAATGCCTGGTTGATGCTGATTATCTGGTTGCCATCACGGAAGTAGAGATCTTTGCTGCTGACCGACTGTGCGCTTCGCCCTTTGATCTCCGTGCGCAGGATGTAGTTTGATTCGCTGGAAGACCAAGGAACCAACCAGAGATTCGCGAAGAGCATAATGACGGCAAGGATCAAGCTGGTGACAAAGAGCGGTCGACTGATGCGGATGAAGCTGATGCCGCCACTAAGCATGGCTGTCAATTGGTTTGAGCGAGAGAAACCCCCGATGGTTGCGAAGGTTGCAAGCAGAACGGCCATCGGCAGGGAATTGGAAAGGATGACCGGCAGGTGGGCCAAGGGGTAGGTCAGGTAGTACTTAACTGCGGCCCGGTGCTCTATAAAGTCATCCACTTTCTCCAAAAACTCAATCAGACTGTAAAGTGCTACCAGAGTCAGAAGGACCAGTGTTAGGTTGCGCAGAAAAGCGTTGAGAATATAGCGATCAAGAATTGGCATTTTTACGAGCTCTTTTCTGCAGGAAAAGCAGAATCTGGTCCACCCAGGTAACCAGAGGGTTAGGCTTTTCGCGCGAAGTCTGGTGCAAAAAGTAAGCTCCAGCGGCAATCAGGATCAGTTGTGGTGTCCAGAGCGTCAGCCATGGTGGTGTCAACGCTTCTTTCGTCAAGGTTAAGCCTGAAGACAGAAGAAAATAGTAGCTCAGAAAGATAATCAGGCCCACAACAAAACCACCACTACGGCCTGATCGGTGTGATTGCATACTGAACGGCAGGCCGAAAAGCACAAACAGAATCGGTGCGAGCGGTGAAGCGAGGCGCAAGTGAAGTTCCGCCTGCATTGCCCTGCGTATTGAAAGATCCTCTTCGCCAGAGATGGCCCTCCAAAGCTTTCCTGTCTGCTCTTCTCTTGTTTTGCGCGTTTTTGTACCGGGGTCCCTCATGATCGACGTTTCCGGCTGAATGTCGTAATTGCGGAAGTGAATCAGTTGGTAGTTTTTGGCGGAATCGGTTTGTTGCCGATGGATGACACCATCATGCAGGCGGATTGTGAATGTCTCGGTCGCCTCATCGCTGATGATATTGCCGTTGTCAGCAAAAACCCAGGAGGTTGATTCCGGCTTCTTGTCGACGATAAAGATACCCTCCATCCGATTTGCTTGACTCTTTACCTCGTTGGCGTAGAGTGTCAAGTTGTTGAACTGGTTCATGAAAATGCGAGGCTGCAGACCGATGGTGGCTTTCTGTCGCGCAATTTCGAAACTTTTGGTTTCAAAAGCTCTGTGTCCCCAGGGTTTGACCCAGAGGTTGGTCGCTGCAGTCAAGAGTGAGAAAACAAGGGCCAGTGCAAAAACGGGCATGGAGATCTTGGCGAGGCCCACTCCAGCAGCTTTGAGTGCCACGGTTTCACTGTCGGCTGACATCCGGCCCAAGCCGATCATAATGCCCATGAGAAAGGCCAGTGGCAGTGATATGGAAAAGAAGGTTGGCAGCAGGGTGACCAGAAGAACCCCGATGTCTATCGGGGAAACACCTTTTTCAATGATCAGGCCGACCAGCTTGTAAGCCTGCCCCATTACCATAACCATGGTAAATATGGCTATGCAGAGGAGGGTGGGTGAAAGGACCTCCCTGATAATATATCGATGAATTTGTGTTCCAAACATAGTCTCGCATACTAGTACAGTCTTAAAGCGAATGTAAACGGACTTCGTTATGAAAAAGCACTTGCCTTAAGGCTGGCCTCATGTTATACGGATGAGCTGTTTATTACACACGCCTTTTGACCCGGACCGGGTGCCTGACATGGGGTCAGGTCGGTTGCAGGGGATGATGAAGGCGGCGGCAAAACCTAACGTAAAAGGAGTTCAAAATGTCACAGATCACTATGAAACAACTGTTGGAGGCCGGCGTTCATTTCGGTCACCAGACCCGTCGCTGGAACCCCAAGATGAAGCCTTATATTTTCGGGGCTCGTAACGGGATCTACATTATCGACCTGCAGAAGACGGTTCGGTACTTCCGGACTGCTTACAGCTTTATTCGTGATATCTCCGAAAAAGGCGAGAAAGTTCTTTTTGTCGGCACCAAGAAGCAGGCTCAGGATTCAATCCTTGAGGAAGCTGTCCGTGCGGACCAGTACTATGTCAACAATCGTTGGCTGGGCGGTATGCTCACCAACTTCTCTACTATCAAGCGCAGCATCGATCGCCTCAAAAAAATTGAAGTCATGTCTGAAGATGGGACTTACGATCTGCTGATCAAGAAAGAAGTTCTTCAACTGGAGCGTGAAAAAGCCAAGCTGGAGAAAAGCCTCGGTGGCATCAAGAATATGACTCGTTTGCCAGCAGCCGTTTTCATTGTTGACCCCAACAAGGAAGAAATCGCTGTCAAGGAAGCCCGTAAGCTCGGTATCCCTGTCGTCGCCGTGGTTGATACCAACTGTGATCCGGAAGGCATTGATTACATCATCCCTGGCAATGACGACGCGATCCGCGCCCTGCGCCTCTTTGCTTCGAAGATGGCTGATGCCTGCCTTGAAGGAACGGCTGCTCGCCAGGAGAACCTGCGCAACAGCTCCGAGGGAGCTGACCAGGAAGAAGAGGTGGCACCAGTTGTTGAAGCGGCTTCGGAACCCGTTGTGATTGAGAAGGCTGCTGTGGCTCCTGCTGAGGCGGCTGTTGAAGCCCCTGCAGAGGCGGCTGTTGAAGCCCCTGCAGAGGCGGCTGTTGAAGCCCCTGCAGAGGCGGCTGTTGAAGCCCCTGCAGAGGCGGAGAAACCAACCGAAGTTTAATTGTCCGATATCTTTAACTATAAAAAGGCGGCCTGCATTGCAGCCGCCTTTTTATCAAATAACTACATAACTCAATAAGCATAGTAGTTCAGAGGAGGTTTTACCGTGGCAACAATTACAGCAAAGATGGTTGGTGACCTGCGTGCCAAAACCGGCGCCGGAATGATGGATTGCAAGAAGGCCCTGACGGAAGCAGAAGGTGATATGGAGCAAGCCATTGACTTGCTGCGCAAGAAAGGCCTTTCCGCCGCAGCAAAGAAGTCCGGTCGTGTGGCAGCTGAAGGCATGATCGCAGCGACTGGCGATGGCAAGCGTGGAGCTCTGGTTGAGGTTAACTCTGAGACGGACTTTGTCGCCAAGAATGATGCCTTCCAGGCTTTTGCCAATGGCGTTGCCGAGGTCACCTTGAGCGAAAACCCTGCTGATGTAGACACCCTTAAAGGTCTTGCCTTTCCTGGCAGTGAGCGAAGTGTTGGTGA
The DNA here is from genome assembly GCA_029667085.1 of Deltaproteobacteria bacterium IMCC39524. Classification (NCBI taxonomy): domain Bacteria; class Deltaproteobacteria; species Deltaproteobacteria bacterium IMCC39524. The sequence goes on along the minus strand of JARUHJ010000001.1, from coordinate 1,190,342 downwards.
AGAATTGACTCACCAGATTGCAACCATCGGGGAGAATATGAACATCCGTCGTTTCGCACGTCTCGAGAGTGCTTCGGGTGTTACGGCGTCCTACGTTCACGGTGGCGGCAAGATCGGTGTTCTGGTACAACTTGATGCTGAAAAAGGTGATGACCCTCAAGTTGCAGAAACTGCGCGTATGCTGGCCATGCATGTTGCGGCGGCTAATCCTCAATACCTTTGTCGCGCAGATGTCCCGGCTGACGTTGTTGAGCGTGAAAAAGATATTATGCGTGTCAAAGCGATCGAGAGTGGCAAACCTGAAAATATTGTTGAGAAGATCATTGAAGGTCAGATCAATAAGTTTTTTGGCGAAATTTGCCTGCTTGAGCAGGTTTATGTCATTGATACTGACAAGAAGGTTGGTAAAGTTGTAGAGGCTTTGGCTAAGGATTTGGGCAGCCAGGTCACTCTTACTGCTTATTCGCGTTTCCAACTTGGCGAAGGCATTGAGAAAAAAGAAGACGACTTCGCAGCTGAAGTTGCATCAATGACCAAGTAAACTTAATCTTCACTTGTCGGCAATCATGGATTCAGGGATGACCCAATAACCACGGAGAGACCATGTCACGGAAACCCAGTTACAAGCGTATTATGCTCAAGCTCAGTGGTGAAGCTCTGGCAGGTCAGCAGGGCTATGGTATCGATCCGGACATTATCCTGGGTATCGCCAGAGAAATCCGCGAAGTTGTCGACCTGGGTGTTCAACTTGCTATTGTTATCGGTGGCGGCAATATCTTCCGTGGTCTTGCCGCCTCTTCAGCAGGTATGGACCGAGCCAGTGCCGATTACATGGGTATGCTGGCAACGGTCATGAATAGCCTTGCCTTACAGGATGCCCTGGAAAAGGCAGGCGTTATTACCCGGGTCCAGTCCGCCATAGAGATGCAGGCTATTGCTGAGCCTTACATCCGTCGCAGAGCTGTTAGACATCTCGAAAAAGGGCGTGTGGTTATTTTTGGAGCCGGTACGGGCAATCCATTTTTTACCACCGATACCGCCGCCAGCTTGCGTGCTATTGAAATTGGGGCAGAGATTATTCTTAAAGCGACCAAGGTAGACGGCGTCTATAACGCTGATCCTGCCAAAGATAAAAATGCTGTCAAATATGATCAACTGTCTTATCTGGATGTGCTCAAGCAGGGATTGGAGGTCATGGATTCTACGGCGACGTCCCTCTGCATGGATAATGACCTGCCGATTCTTGTTTTTGATCTGACGACCAGTGGCAATATTCAAAGAGTTGTTTGCGGCGAGCAGATCGGAACTGTTGTCAAAGGAGAATAATGCCATGATTGCCGATGTGAAATCCCAGGCCAATGCCGGAATGGTTAAAGCTCTGGAGGCGTTCAAGCGTGAGTTGAGTAAAGTTCGCACCGGGCGAGCCTCCCTTTCCCTGCTGGATGATATCCGGATTGATTATTACGGCACACCGACCCCTCTGAATCAGGTCGCTGCCTTGGCAGTCCCTGAATCACGCTTGATCACGATCCAACCGTGGGAAAAGAATTTGGTTGGTGAAATTGAAAAAGCCATCCTCAAATCAGATCTTGGCTTGAACCCTTCCTCCGATGGTCAACTTATTCGTCTGGCTTTCCCCCCTCTGACAGAGGAACGTCGTAAGGAGATGGTCAAGCAGGTTAAGCGTATGGGTGAAGATGCCAGGGTTGCTGTGCGCAATTGTCGCCGTGAAGCGAATGATAGCCTAAAGCAGATGGAGAAGGACAAGGACATTACTGAGGATGAATTGAAACGTGGCGAAAAAGAGGTTCAGGATGTGACCGATGACTTCGTTGGTCGTATTGATCAGGTCCTTGCTGATAAAGAAAAAGATCTTATGGAGATCTGATTTTTTCAAAAGCTTTAAAAGAGGGCTTTACGAAAGTTTCGGAAGGCCTTATCGGTTATGAGAGATGTGACTGAACGACACGATCATCGATTGAAGCCATTGGGCGCCTTTTGGGCGCCCTTTTTATTGAATTTGGTTGCTCCGGAAGCAATAGTCCTCTTGCTGTTCGTTAGTTTGGTCGGGCTGTAGATCAGGACATCGTTCTGTTGCTCGCTTTGCCTTCTCTATGCTAGATTAACGAAGGTTTACTCATTTCTTGTCAGGACTCAATTGTTATGCAGATTCCAAGACATCTCGCAATCATCATGGACGGTAACGGTCGGTGGGCCGAACAACGCCATCTACCGAGGATTCTCGGCCATCGTAAAGGTGTGGAAACGGTTCAGTCTGTTGTTGATGAATGTCTGAAACTCGGGGTTCGTTATCTGACGCTTTATGCGTTCAGTTCCGAGAACTGGGGAAGACCTCAGGATGAAGTTGAGGCTTTGATGGGTTTGCTTGGGAGCTTCTTGAAGAAAGAATTGTCGCAACTCCAGAAGCAGGGTATTCGCCTTATGGCTGTTGGCGAACTTGATCGGTTACCCAAATCAATCAATAAAATCCTGCAGAATATCATCCAGAAAACCGCCGACAATGACCGCATGGTCTTGAACCTGGCTCTTTCTTATGGCTCACGCAATGAACTGACCCGTGCGTTTCAGTCCCTTGGCAACGAAATTGCTGCGGGAAGCCTCCATGCCGAAGATATAACAGAGGAGGCGATTGGAAAGGCTCTTGATACACGAGCTATCCCGGATCCTGACCTCGTGATTCGTACGAGTGGTGAGATGCGCGTCAGTAATTTTCTCCTCTGGCAGCTTGCTTATTCCGAGCTTTACTTCACTGAGGCCTTCTGGCCGGATTTCTCCGGTGAACTGTTGTACAAGGCAATAGAGGAGTACAGCCACCGTCAGAGACGTTTTGGCCTTACGGCTGCGCAGTTGCGAAGCGAAGATTCTATAGATGGGGAGGGGAGTCATTAAAGAGAGAATTGTTACAGCGTTGATTGCGCTGCCATTGTTGATCCTCTGCGTCCTTTTCTCAAATCATGGATTCTTCGCAGGTCTGCTCTTCCTTATTACAGCTCTGGCCCTGCAAGAATTCTATCGAATGGGCCTCCCTGAAAATCGTCGCCTTGAAAGATCTCTTTCGGTGGCGGCGGGGGTCCTCTGCTGTGTTGGTTTGTCTTACGCGACCAGCACACCTTCAGTCTTGTTAAGCCTTGTCTTGCCATGTCTTGGCTTGGCTCTGCTCTATCTGTTCCGCTTTCAGGACATACAGAGCGTCAGTCGTGACCTCGCGATCAGCTTGTTTGGACTTTTGTATATCCCGCTGCTGCTGTCACATGCGGTTCTCTTGCGAGCTTTGCCGGAGGGCAAGGCGTGGATCTTCCTCGTGCTACTTGTTGTTATGGCCAGTGATTCTATGGCTTACTTCGTTGGCAGAACCTGGGGAAAGACCCGCCTTTACGAAGCGGTCAGTCCTAAAAAGAGTATTGAAGGCTCAATTGGCGGGCTTGCCGGCGGCGTCCTTGGTGCCTTGATTTGTAAACTTGTTTTTTTTGCAGAACTGGGCGCTGTCGATATATTTCTTCTGGGATTAGGGGTTGGCGCGTTCAGCCAGGTTGGTGATCTGGTTGAATCGTTGCTGAAAAGAAGTTTTGGTGTAAAGGACTCAGGCTCGCTGATCCCGGGCCACGGTGGCATCCTCGATCGTCTCGATAGTCTCCTCTTCGCTTTTCCCGTGACCTATTATTACGCCGTGTGGGTTTTTGCATGAAACGACTGGCCATTCTTGGCTCGACCGGATCGATCGGTGTGAGCACTCTGGAAATCGTTACCGAGCACCCCGACTGTTTCGAGGTTGTTGCGCTGACGGCAGGCCGAAACCTCGCCTTGCTTGAAGAGCAGATTGCACGCTTTCGTCCCCAACTTGTTGCGGTGCCAGACCAGCAAAACGCGCAGCGCCTGCGAGAACGAATCGGTGCAGACGGCCCACGGGTTCTTTATGGAACCGCCGGTCTGATCTCTTGTGCCGTAGAGTCTCCGGCCGACATGGTTGTCTCAGCCATAGTGGGGGCTGCCGGTCTTGAACCAACACTTGCTGCTATTAACGCTGGCCGGGATGTTGCTCTCGCTAACAAGGAGACGCTGGTGATCGCCGGCGAGCTGGTTATGAGTGCCGCCGCCGAATCCGGTTGCCGCCTTTTTCCTGTTGATAGTGAGCACTCGGCGATTTTTCAGTCGCTTGAAGGACATCGAAAAGCTGATGTGCGACGATTGATTCTGACAGCGTCCGGAGGGCCCTTCCGTAATTGGTCTCTCGAGGATCTGCAAGAAGTCACCCCGCAGGATGCCCTGGCACACCCTAATTGGACTATGGGCCGAAAAATCACAATTGATTCGGCAACCATGATGAACAAAGGGCTGGAGGTGATCGAAGCTCACTGGCTCTTCAATGTCCCGGTTGAGAAGATTGATGTTCATATCCATCCGGAGAGTATTGTTCATTCCCTGGTCGAGTATGTAGACGGTGCACTTCTGGCGCAGCTAGGTATCCCTGACATGAAAACGCCGATTGCCTATGCACTGACTTATCCTGAGCGGTTACCTCTTGAGTTGCCTGCCCTTGATCTTTGCCGTCTCGGTCAGTTAAATTTTGCTGCTCCAAACAGCCAATATTTCCCGTGCCTGGGGCTGGCTTACGATGCTATCAGACGCGGTGGCACGACACCCGCTGTGCTGAATGCAGCCAATGAACTGGCCGTGGATGCTTTTCTGCATGAAAAAGTTGGTTTCCTTGATATCCCACGAATCATAGGTTCGGTTGTCGAGAAACATTCAAGCAGTGCGGCTTCCAGTCTGGAACAGATTCTTTCCGCAGACGCCTGGGCTCGTCAGACCGCCCATGATGTTATCTGTGAAATCCAAGGAGCTTCTTACCCGTGATTACTATAGCCGCCGGTATCATCATGCTGGGCATTCTAGTCTTTGTTCACGAACTTGGCCATTTCTGTGTTGCCAAGTTCTGTGGCGTCAAAGTCCTTAAGTTTTCACTCGGTTTTGGTCCTCGCCTGCTCTCCCATCAATATGGTGAGACAGAATACATGATCTGCGCCATTCCCTTGGGCGGTTATGTGCAAATGCTTGGTGAGGGTGGAGGCGAGCAGGGCGAAGACGGCGAACTCGATCCAGAAGAAGAACATCGCTCGTTCTCTAAAATTCCATTATCCAGGCGTATGGCGATTGTGGCAGCCGGTCCGATTATGAACTTGGTTCTGCCCTTTATGATCTTGCCACTGGCCTATATGACAGGGATTAACCTGCCGGCCTACCTGGAAGAAAAACCCTGCGTTGGCTATGTTCTCCCCGAATCAGACGCTGAAGAGGCTGGTTTCCTGATTGGTGACTGCATTACTGCAATCAGTGGTCTGGGGGTAGAAAGTTGGACAGATACCGGTCCGGCCCTGGTGAATAGTGCCGGTGAGCCGATTGTCTTCACCTTCGAGCGCGATGGCCTTACAGCCGAACTGACCGTCGACCCAGAAAATGGTGGCCTTGAAGGTCTGCAGTCAATCGGCCTTCTGCCTGAACAAAAAGCCGTGATCGGAGGCTTGGCTCCCGCGATGCCAGCCCTTGACGCGGGCCTCGAAGAGGGCGACCTGATCCTCTCGGTTGGTGGGCGAGACATCGTCTCCTGGTATCAGCTCAAAGGCTCGATTCAGGAGACGGATGGTGAGCCCACAGCGGTTGTCGTTGAAAGAGATGGTGAGCTGCTCACTTTTGAGCTGGTGCCGGAAAAAACCGATGGCGGCGATAGCTTTCTGATCGGAGTGGCTCCTCAGCAGGAGACCCTTTTTAAACGTTTTTCTTTTGGGGCCGCTGTGACTGCAGGTGCCGAGCGTAGTCTGGATTTGATTGAACTGACACTGGTCTTTATTCAAAAATTGTTTGCCGGACATGTTTCGACCAGTAATATTGGTGGACCGATCACTGTTGTTCAGATCGCCGGACAGGCAGCACAAACAGATATCTCCAGCATCATAAGCGTGCTCGCTTTTCTAAGTATTCAACTGGGAATTCTTAACCTTTTGCCGATCCCGATCCTCGATGGTGGTCATCTCTTCTTCTACTTCTTTGAATTGGTCTTCCGCAGGCCCATCTCGTTGCGCGCCAGGGAGTGGGCTCAACAGATTGGCCTGATTCTTCTGCTCCTGTTGATGGTACTGGCTTTTTACAACGATATTGTACGTATGATAGGAAACTGACTTGCCGCCAATTCTTCTGACAATTCAGACGGCCTCTCCTGCGGGAAGTGTTGCTTTAAGTGACGGTACGCATCTGCTGGCAGAGTTCAACCTGGATTCGCGCAAAACTCCTACGGAATGGCTTTTGGCCGCGATCGAGGACCTCCTGGTCAAGACAGGGTTGACCAAGGACTCCATCGACGCTATCGGTATCGTTCGTGGTCCGGGAGCCTTTACCGGGCTACGCGTCGGTTTGGCGACGGCGAAAGGGCTTGCACTAGCGCTCGGCTGCCCCTTGGTGGGCGTATCATCGTTACAGTGCCTGGCCATGCAGCTGCCTTTCACGCAAATGCCGGTCTGTGTCATGTTGGATGCACGCAAACAAGAGGTCTACAGCTGCTTTTACCGATGGGAATCCGGTTTTCCTCGTGCTATATCAGAAGAACAGGTAGTCAAACCTGAAAAGCTCCTTGCTGAGATAACAGCTGACACTTTGTTTGTCGGTAACGGTGCCCTCGTTTACCGGTCACTGATTGTGCGACAGATGGCTTCACGAGCACATTTCCCCCCAGACTTCTTGAACTTGCCACGGGCGGGTGCTGCCGCTGCTCTTGCCCTTTCAGAATGGCAGGCTGGAGGGACTTTCTCTGCGGATGAGATGATGCCTTCTTATCTTCGTCCTTCCGAAGCGGAACTTAATTTGGCCACGAAGGAAAAATAGAGGGATTCTAGTTGACAACCCCGCTATGCGTTCGTTATTTTTTACAGACCAACCCTTTATTCCATCCATAGAATCAGGAGGTGCACATGCCAGAGAAGGACCAGGATTTGATCCAGCGTCTAAGTGAAGAGAATCCCCGTTTCCGCAAGTTGCACGAAGAACATCTTCTCTTTGAGAAAAAATTGCAGGAATATGAAGAAATGACTTACCTCTCTGATGAGGCAGATATTGAACGCAAGAAAATCCAGAAGTTAAAATTGGCCGGGAAAGACGAGATGGAGTCCATTCTTCAGGACTTGCGCCAATAGCAGATAATTAACTGAACAAAACAGGGGTCTGATGCATATCGACCCCTGTTCTTCGCATATCGACCCCTGTTCTTTTATGAGACCGGGCCACTTTTGCCTCTTCAGGTGAAAGAGCGGTCCGGTTTTGCTTTTTTGGCCTTTACCTCTTGTGCCTGCACGGGTATAAAGACCGATACATTTGTCGAAGAATCGAACAGAGTTTGTTTACAGGAGAATCGAAGGAAATGACCGAGAAACGCAGTAGTGCCATCACCCAGGGTTTTGAACGTACACCACACCGTGCTTTGTTAAAAGGAACTGGTGTTCCACAACAACAAATGGACAAACCTTTTATCGGGATTGCTTCTTCCTTTACCGACCTGATCCCTGGTCACACCGGGATGCGTGATCTCGAGCGCTTCATCGAAAAAGGTGTACACACAGGTGGTGGTCATTCCTTTATATTCGGCATCCCCGGAGTTTGCGACGGCATCGCCATGGGCCATCGCGGCATGCACTATTCTCTGCCGACCCGCGAACTGATTGCCGATATGGTTGAGTCGGTTGCCGAGGCCCATCGCCTTGATGGTCTGGTACTTCTGACCAACTGCGACAAAATCACCCCAGGCATGCTCATGGCTGCAGCGCGCCTGAATATCCCATGTATCGTTGTAACCGCCGGGCCAATGATGACCGGGTCTGGCCGCGAGGGGCGTAAATTCTCTTTTGTTACCGATACGTTTGAGGCGATGGGACAGTACAAGGCCGGTGTTATGGATGAACAGGAGTTGATGGCCTGTGAAGACAAAGCTTGTCCGACAGCCGGTTCTTGCCAAGGTCTCTTCACTGCCAACACCATGGCAATTCTTACAGAAACTCTCGGCATGAGTCTGGTGGGTTGTGGCACGGCACTGGCGGTTTCATCACTGAAACGTCGCATCGCTTTTGCCAGTGGTGAGCGCATCGTCGAACTGGTTCACGAGCAAGTTCTCCCACGGCAGATCATGACCAAGGCGGCTTTTGAAAATGCCATTCGCGTGGATCTGGCCCTCGGCGGTTCCAGCAATACCGTTCTGCATCTCTTGTCGATTGCCCGTGAAGCTGGAGTTGAACTGCCACTGGAAGAGTTTGATCGCCTTGGTCGCGAAACTCCGCAGCTCGCATCAATGAACCCCGGTGGCAAACATTTCATGGAAGACCTCGACACCGCCGGCGGTGTCCCCGGTGTCCTTTACCAGTTACGTGACCGGATCAATGATAACCCGACCTTGACCGGGCCTACTGTCAAAGAGATCGTGGCGAGCGTTGCTTCTGTGGATGAAGACGTGATTCAGCCGGTCAGTAACCCGGTGCGGGCGGAAGGTGGCCTCGCCATCCTCTCCGGTAACCTCGCGCCACTTGGTTCTGTTGTTAAACAGTCCGGGGTTTCTGAAAAGATGATGAATTTTGAAGGCCGTGCCCGCTGCTTTGATTCTGAAGAGGACGCCATGGAGGCCCTTATGGGTGGTCAGGTTGTTGCCGGTGACCTGGTGGTGATTCGTTACGAGGGGCCCAAGGGTGGCCCTGGAATGAGGGAGATGCTTGCCCCGACCGCGACCTTGATGGGTCTCGGTCTGGGCGACAGTGTCGCGCTGATTACGGATGGCCGTTTTTCCGGTGGTACGCGCGGCCCCTGTATTGGGCATATCTCTCCCGAAGCTGCCGAGGGTGGTCCGATTGCCCTGGTCGAAGACGGCGACAAGATTCTTCTGGATATCCCGAAGCGAAAGCTGGAACTGCTGGTCAACGACGATGAGCTGGCTCGTCGCAAGGCCGCCTGGAAGGCTCCCGAGGCCAAGATCAAGACGGGCTGGCTGGCTCGCTACGCCAAGGTCGTAACCTCGGCAAACACCGGTGCGGTCTGCGAGGCCTAGTTGTAAAGCAATTTTGAGTGCTGAGTTTTGAATTGTGAATTGATCATCAATTTGCAGTTTGAAATTCAAGATTTATAATTCGAACCGCTTCTTGTGGTTCGTTTGAGGAGTAAAGAAAGTGAAATTGACTGGTTCGAAAATTCTTCTGGAGAGCCTGATTCAGGAAGGCGTTGATACAATTTTTGGCTATCCCGGTGGGACGGTCATTAATATTTATGATGACCTGATGGGATCATCCATAAAGCACATCCTGACGCGTCACGAACAAGCGGCCGTACATGCTGCTGACGGTTACGCGCGCGCGACTGGCAGGGTCGGTGTCGCCATTGCAACCAGTGGTCCCGGGGCAACCAACACAATTACCGGGATTGCCAATGCTTATATGGATTCGATTCCAATGGTTGTCATTACCGGCCAGGTCCCAACGGGCCTGATTGGCAATGATGCCTTCCAGGAGGCAGACCTCGTCGGCATCACCCGGCCGATCACCAAGCATAACTACCTGGTCAAAGACATCAAGGACCTGGCCCGCATCATCAAACAGGCCTTCTACATTGCCCGGACCGGGCGGCCCGGTCCTGTGGTCATCGATTTGCCCAAGGATATCCAGATGGCCACGGCCAAATTCGAATATCCCGACAAGGTTGAGCTGCGCGGCTACAAACCCACGTTCAGCGGCAACGTGCGCATGATCGAAAAAGCTGTCAAGATGATGCTCTCTGCCAAGAAGCCCGTGCTCTACGTTGGTGGTGGTGCGACTCTGACTGATGCTCACGCTGAATTGATGGAGCTGGCGGAAATTCTGCAGGCCCCGGTTACGACGACCTTAATGGGTATGGCCAGTTTCCCGACGCGGCACCCGCTCTCTTTGGGAATGCTCGGTATGCACGGCACCTATTACGCCAATATGGCTGTCACTAACTCTGATCTGCTGATTGCTCTTGGCGCACGTTTCGATGACCGCGTCACCGGCAAGATAGACACCTTTGCGCCACACGCCAAGATCATTCATGTGGATGTTGACCCAACGTCTATCAAGAAAAACGTCCGCGTCGATCTGCCGATTGTCGGTGATTTGCGAGACGTCTTAAAGAAAATGAACAAGGCTCTCGGCGAGATGAAGGATGACGTCGCGAAAGCAAACGCTGCACACAAACCCTGGCTTGAGGAAATCTCCGCCTGGCGTAAAGAGCATCCGATGTCCTATAAACCTTCGAAAACGGAGATCAAGCCGCAGTTTGTGATTGAGAAGTTGCGCGAACTCTCCAACGACGATGCCATTGTCACGACGGAGGTCGGTCAGCACCAGATGTGGACCGCCCAGTTCTTTGACTTTACCCAGCCCCGCACTTTTCTTTCCTCGGGAGGTCTCGGCACCATGGGTTACGGCCTGCCCGCTGCGCTCGGAGCTCAGGCCGCTTTCCCCGAACGACAGGTCATTGATGTCTCCGGTGACGGCTCCTTCCAGATGAACTCCCAGGAGTTGGCCACCCTGGTTCAGTATCGGCTGCCTGTAAAAATTGTGATTCTCAACAACAACTTCCTCGGTATGGTCCGCCAATGGCAGCAGCTCTTTTTTGACAAGCGCTACAGCCAGACCTGTATGGAGCTGCCGATCGATTTCACCAAGCTCGCAGAAGCTTACGGTGCAACTGGACTCAAGGCAACCAAGCCGGAAGAGGTTGAAGAGGTGATCAAGAAGGCCTTTGCCACTCCAGGGCCGGTGATCATGGAGTTCAAGATCTCTCGTGAAGAAAACGTTATGCCGATGGTTCCTGCTGGTGCGGCACTCAATGAAATGGTTCTGGCGTCCTAATGAGGACGTGTCGCCAATAGTTTAGGAGAGGACAAAAGTTATGAGACATACCATATCCGTACTGGTGGAGAATGAATTCGGCGTGTTGACACGTATCGCCGGCCTCTTCTCCGGCCGGGGGTTCAATATTGAAAGCCTTTCGGTTGCTCCCACCCTTGATCCGACGCTTTCGCGAATGACCATCGTCACCAGTGGTGATGATCGGATTATTGAGCAGGTTAATAAACAGCTCAATAAACTGATCGACACGATCAAGGTCATTGATTTTACAAATGAAGATTTCATCGAGCGAGAGATGGCTCTGATCAAGGTCAACGCTGAAGATTCCACGCGCGCAGAGATCTTGCGAATCTGCGATATCTTCCGCGGCAAGGTCGTTGACGTGACCCCCAAGTGCTATACCGTTGAAGTGACCGGTTCACCTGTCAAGGTGAATGCAATTATCGATCTTCTGCGACCCATGGGGATCAAGGAGCTGGTTCGCTCTGGTCCGGTCGTCCTCGGTCGAGGTCCGAAAGGCTGGAAAGGGAACTGATCGTTACAGAAAGTGACGGAACTATGGCGGGCCTTATCAGGATAAATCACTGGTATGGCCCGCTCTGTTGTGTTATATACTCGATTTTTTAAACAAGAAACTCGCCTGAATGGCGGGACGAACTTTTAGAACAGAAATTTTTCTCGGGAGGAGAACAGAGAATGAAAGTTTATTATGACAAGGATGCAGATCTTTCGCTTATCAAAGGGAAGAAGGTTACGATCGTTGGTTACGGTTCCCAGGGTCATGCGCACGCTAACAACCTCAAGGATTCCGGTGTTGATGTAACCGTTGCCCTGCGTGAAGGCTCGTCATCTGCCATCAAAGCAGAAAAATCGGGTTTGAAGGTCTCGAACGTTGCTGACGGGGTTGCTGCTGCTGACGTGGTTATGATCTTGACCCCCGATGAGTTCCAGTCACAACTCTATCGTGACGAAATTGAGCCGAACATTAAGAAAGGCGCCACTCTGGCCTTCGCTCACGGTTTCGCCATCCACTACAACCAGGTTGTGCCCCGCGAAGACCTCGACGTTATCATGATCGCTCCTAAAGCTCCTGGTCACACGGTCCGCACCGAGTTTGAAAGAGGCGGCGGTATCCCTGACCTGATTGCGATCTTCCAGGATGCCTCAGGCACGGCCAAGAACGTTGCACTTTCTTATGCCAGCGCTATCGGTGGCGGTCGCACCGGAATTATCGAAACGACGTTCAAGGACGAAACTGAAACCGACCTGTTCGGCGAGCAGGCGGTCCTCTGTGGTGGCGCTGTAGAATTGGTCAAGGCCGGTTTTGAAACGCTGGTTGAAGGGGGTTATGAGCCTGAGATGGCTTACTTCGAGTGTCTGCACGAGCTTAAGTTGATCGTCGACCTGATGTACGAAGGCGGTATCGCCAACATGAATTACTCGATTTCCAACAATGCGGAATACGGTGAATATGTAACCGGTCATCGGGTGATCAATGAAGAGAGCCGCAAGGCGATGAAAGAATGCCTGGATAATATCCAGAACGGTGAATACGCCAAGCGCTTTATCCTCGAAGGGGCTTCCAATTACCCTGAGATGACGGCGCGTCGTCGCCTGAATGCAGCCCATCCGATTGAGCAGGTCGGTGAAAAATTACGTAGTATGATGCCCTGGATCAAAAAGATCGTCGACAAGACCAAAAACTAAATCCATTAACTGGCGGCGGGAGTGACATACTCCCGCCGTATCCTTTCAGACAGGCAAATACCTATGAAAAACCAACATCAGCCAATCGCTTTGGAAGGTTATCCATTTATTGCTTTATTTGCCTTCTTCTCACTCTTTTTCGCAGCCGTCGATTGGAACTGTCTGGCCACCATCGGTCTCGGCCTGACACTCTTTTCCCTCTACTTTTTTCGTAATCCTGAGCGTTTTTCCAATGAGGAAGACAATGTTTTCGTTGCGCCGGCGGATGGTAAGATTATTTTCGTCGGCAAAGTCCCTGAAAACCGATATTTTGGCGGTGAAGAGGTGACCAAGGTCAGCATTTTCATGAACGTGTTCAATGTTCATGTCAATCGTGTGCCGATCAACTGCAAGGTGATCGACCAGTTTTACAACCAGGGCCGTTTTTTCAACGCCTCTCTGGACAAGGCCAGCCTTGAGAACGAACAATCGGGCCTGCTTCTCGAAACAGACTCCGGCCTGAAAGTCCTTTGCGTGCAGATTGCCGGGTTGATTGCGCGACGGATTGTTTCTTACCCTGAGAATGGCGACTCTTTGGAACGTGGCCGTCGCTACGGCTTGATCCGTTTCGGTTCCAGGGTTGACCTGTATTTCCCCGAAGGTGTTGAGGTCTCTGCAAAACTGGGCGACATAACCGTTGCCGGAGAAAGTGTGTTGGGACACTTGAAATGAGTCGGGTGGGCGGTTCCTATGATCGCCGGGAAAGTCTGAAACGCGGCGTTTACCTTCTGCCTAACCTGGTGACAACCGGTGGCCTCTTTGCGGGCTTCTACGGCATTGTCTCGACTATGAACGGCCACTATGACCTGGCCGCCTGGCTTATCCTGATTTCAGCTGTTTTTGACGCTCTTGACGGCAAAGTCGCGCGTTTAACCGGAACCACCAGTCGTTTCGGGGTTGAATACGATTCCCTTGTGGATCTGGTCTCCTTTGGTGTTGCCCCCGGTCTGCTCATGTACTCCTGGGCTCTGCAGTCTTTTGGTAAGTTCGGTTGGCTTGCGGCCTTTCTCTATGTTGTCTGTGGCGCCTTGCGCCTGGCCCGTTTCAATGTGCAGGCCAACACCGTTGAATCGCGGCGTTTTGTGGGCCTGCCTATCCCTGCGGCTGCCGGTATGGTTGCCTCCTGCGTTCTGCTTTTCTATCATCTCGGCGGTTCGGGTACGATCAAGAAGGCCTCCATTGTCCTGCTGATCTATGTGTTGGCCTACCTGATGGTGAGTAACCACAGCTATAACTCGTTCAAAGACCCGGAGTTGTTTAAGCGTCAGCCTTTCAGTTTCCTGGTTCTGGCGATTATTTTCATTATTGTGATCGTAGCACAACCAGAAATCATGCTTTTTGGTATCTCTTCTGTGTATATGGCCTCGGGTCCTGCAAACAGTCTCCTGAAATATTTCCGGCGCAAACCGAAAGAGCAGACAGTCAAGCCTGACACCGAGCAAGACGAGCAGAGCCCTGGGGATACTTAAAGATAAAAATCATCTGATTTCTTGACAAGATGTTCGCTTTTTGATTTATTGACACAACGTTTAACAAATGCATTGAAGAGGACGAGTAGGGTCTGATGCTGTTACAGAGAGCCGGTGGTGCTGCGAACCGGTACAGATAACGACTTGAACTGACCTCGGAGCTGCGGACGTCAAAGGGCTTCACAATAAGAAGCTTGAGTAATTTCCGTCGTGAGCCTGCGTAAATGGCTAATGAAGGGTTTCGTTGCGACGAGACCAAACAGGGTGGTACCGCGAAGCTTAGCTTTCGCCCCTGACCGGGGCGGGAGCTTTTTCATTTTTTGCCTCAAACCTGTCGCCTTTACGTTAATAGGGTGCAGGGCAACGTTAAATTCCTTGAGAGGGGGTGGTTCTGTGGAATCCGATCTGGGTGAGCTTGACCTGGTCGTTATAGTTTTAAAGATCATTGCTGGTGGATTGATAGAACCCGCCCCTGTGAGCGATTAGACGAACATTTAGAGGAGTCAGTTATGAGTAAGAACCAGACGATTAAGATTTTTGATACGACCTTGCGTGATGGAGAGCAATCACCTGGCGCAAGTATGAACATCGAAGAAAAGTTGCGCATTGCCAGCCAGCTTGAGAAGCTCAACGTCGATGTCATCGAAGCGGGTTTTCCGATCGCTTCCGATGGTGATTTCGAGGCCGTTAAAAAGATCGCCCAGACGATCAAGGGCCCAGAAATTGCGGGGCTATGCCGCGCCAGTATCAAGGATATCGACCGTGCCTGGGATGCTTTGAAGTATGCCGGCGATCGCGGTCGTATTCACACCTTTATCGCGACTTCAGATATTCACATGGAGCGCAAGCTGCAAATGGCGCCTGCCAAGGTTCTCGAGACGGCAGTGAAAGCAGTTAAGCACGCGGTATCTTATACCCCCAACGTCGAGTTCTCGTGCGAGGACGCGGTACGGACCCGTTTGCCATTTTTGGCCGAGATGGTTGAAGCTGTCATCGATGCGGGGGCGACCACGGTTAATATCCCTGACACCGTCGGTTATTCGATTCCCTTTGAGTATTTCAATATCATCAAGTACTTGAAAGACAATGTGCCAAATATTGACAAGGCTGTCATCTCCGTCCATTGCCATAACGATCTCGGTTTGGCGGTTGCCAATTCTCTGGCCGCGATCCAGGCGGGTGCCGGCCAGGTGGAGTGTACCATCAACGGGATTGGCGAACGTGCCGGCAACTGTTCTCTTGAAGAAGTTGTCATGGCCTTACGGACCCGCAGAGACATTATGCCGTATGAGAACAATATCAACACGGAGCATATCTATGCGGCCAGCCGTTTGCTCTCAACGGTCACCGGCATAGCCGTGCAGCCCAACAAAGCCATCGTCGGCGCCAATGCTTTTGCTCACGAAGCCGGTATTCATCAGCATGGTGTTTTGATGGACAAGGAAACCTACGAGATCATGACACCTGAGTCGATCGGGCTCAATGCCAACAAGCTTGTCCTTGGCAAGCATTCAGGCCGTCACGCTTTTGTCGCTCGCCTGAACGAACTTGGTTATGATTTGCCCAAGGAAGATGTCGAGAAAGCCTTCGTTCGCTTCAAAGCTTTGGCGGACAAGAAGAAAGAAATCTTTGATGAAGATCTTGATGCCATCGTCGCCGATGAAATTATTCGGGTTCCGGAGATTGTCAAGCTTGTGCAGATGAATGTCTCTTCCGGTTCTTTTGCAGCGCCAACTGCGACTGTGGAGCTCGAGGTTAAAGGCAAGCTGAAGAGAGTGGCCGTTATGGGCGATGGCCCGGTCGATGCGACATTTAAAGCGATTAAAAAATTGACTGGTATGAAGCCTTACCTGGTGAATTATTCCGTCGGTTCAATAACGGGTGGTACCGATGCCCTGGGCGAGTGCACCGTGAGACTTGAGCATGAAGGCCACGAGGTCTTGGGACAGGGCTCGCATTCAGATATCATTGTTGCCAGTGCCAAGGCATACATCAACGCTCTTAATAAAGCTTTGGATGTTGCCCAGCGCACCAAGGTGGAAATTTAAATCGTTTCAGATTCGCCGGCAGTTTTTCCTGCCGGCGAATTTTCATAATTGTGCAAAGAGTGTGTCGTGAGCCTTCCCAACCAGAGGACTCATTGGCTTGTTTCACTCTCCGGTTAATGATTTTTTTGAGGAGTTATTATGGGTCAGACTACAGCTGAAAAGATTTTTGCTGCTCATCTTCGTGATGAGCCTTTTCCCGGGACCAAGGTGCTTGACTTGGATCGCGTGCTTTGTCACGAGATCACAACCCCAGTTGCCATTGCCGATCTGGAATGGCGGGGCAAGGACCGCGTGTACGACAACACCAAGATCAAGGCCGTCATTGATCACGTGACACCTGCCAAGGACAGCAAGACGGCTCTACAGGCCAAGATCCTGCGCGATTGGGCCCGTCGTCATGACATCAAGGATTTCTTTGACGTCGGACGCAATGGAGTATGTCACGCGCTCTTTCCTGAAAAAGGTTATATCCGCCCGGGCTTCACGGCCATTATGGGTGATTCCCACACCTGCACTCACGGTGCTTTTGGCGCTTTTGCTGCCGGTGTCGGTACGACTGACCTTGAAGTCGGCATCCTCAAAGGTGTTTGTGCTTTCCGTGAGCCGAAGACAATCCGTATCAATCTGACCGGTAATCTTCAGCCAGGAGTTTATGCCAAGGATGTGATCCTCTTTGTAATCGGCGAGCTGGGTGTCAATGGAGCGACTGACCGGGTCCTCGAGTTCCACGGACCGGTAGTAGAAGCGATGAGTATGGATGCCCGCATGACGCTTTGCAATATGGCCATTGAAGCCGGCGGAACCTGTGGGATCTGTCAGCCAGATATGGTTACGGTTGATTACCTGTGGCCTTTTATCGAAGGTGAATTCGCCAGCAAGGATGCTGCTCTCGAAGAGTACAGCCAGTGGTGTGCCGACGCTGACGCAGATTATGACAAGATCCTTGAATACGATGTGACCAGTCTGGTTCCTCACGTAACCTTCGGTTACAAACCCGATTGTGTTAAGCCGGCCAGTGAAATGTCAGAGACTAAAATTGACCAGGTTTACATCGGCACCTGCACCAATGGTCGTATTGAAGATTTGCGTCAGGCCGCGGAGGTTTTGAAGGGACGTAAAATCGCAGATTCTCTTCGTGGCATCGTGTCTCCAGCGACACCGAAAATCTTCCAGGAAGCACTGTCTGAAGGGCTTATCCAGATCTTCATGGATGCCGGTTTCTGTGTGACTAACCCGACTTGTGGTGCCTGCCTCGGTATGAGTAATGGTGTTCTGGCTGAAGGCGAAGCCTGCGCTTCGACCAGCAACCGCAACTTCAATGGCCGTATGGGCAAGGGCGGAACCGTTCACCTCATGAGCCCGGCAACGGCCGCAGCGACGGCAATAACCGGCGTGATAACGGATGCACGTTCGCTTTAAGCGCTATTCACCACGGTGAACACGAAGTTGAAATAATCTTCTGCTTCATCGTGATTAAGCCTGTTGCAAGTGACAGGGAGATTGTTCTCGATAAGGGAGTCTTAAGATGAAGAAAACATTTGGCGGTCCGACGATCGTCCTCGACCGTTCTGATATTAATACAGATGAAATTATCCCGGCCAAGTACCTGACTGAGGTTACCAAGGAGGCTCTTAAGCCTTATTGCCTGGAGGACCTTAAGCTGGAAGGGTTTGATGCCAATGGCGAGGTCTTGAAAAATGCCCGCGTGGTCGTAACCCGTGAGAACTTCGGCTGTGGCTCATCCCGTGAGCATGCGCCCTGGGTGTTTGAGGTCAATGACATCCACACGGTGATTGCCGAGAGCTATGCAAGGATCTTTCGCCAGAACATGTTCAATTGCGGTATGCTGGCAATCGAACTGCCGAAGGCAGACATCGACGCACTGATGGCTCTTGAGAAAGATGCAAAGGGTGCGGTTGATATTCAGGTGCAACTTCAGGAGCAGAAGGTGGTTGCCAAAGGCAATGGCCAGGAAAAGTCGTTTGCGTTTGAAATCAGTCTTTTTGACAAGGCTCTGGTTCAGGCCGGCGGCTGGGTTGAATACGCTGACGCGCGTTACTGAGGTTTAGACGACATACCCGTTAGCAGGATTAAGCTGTGGAGTCGTTGCTTCTTCTTTGCAAGCGGGAACAGAATTTTTTCTGTTCCCGCTTTTGTGTTTTGATATGTCGCCCTCGCAATCTGATGATTTTCATCTATAATTCAACCATTGTATTTTTCGTCAAGGGGGAAGTGCTGTGAATGAAAACATAAAAGCATTCTTGAAGAAAGACTCCGCAGTAGGTATCCTGCTCATGGGTGCCACTCTGCTGGCGATGATTTTTGCCAATACGCCTCTACACACCCTCTACGACTTCTTTCTCGAGACCCCCCTGGAAGTTCGCCTGGGACGCCAGATCCATATCGCCAAACCCCTTCTGCTCTGGATCAATGACGGCCTGATGGCCGTGTTCTTCCTCCTGATCGGTCTTGAGGTTAAACGTGAAGTTCTGGTTGGCCAACTCTCCAGTCGCGCCCAGATCATCCTCCCTGGAATAGCCGCCCTTGGTGGCATGGTTGTGCCTGCTCTTGTCTATGTTCTGATCAACCTTGGCGACTCAACTGCGCTTAACGGTTGGGCGATTCCGGCCGCTACTGATATCGCTTTTGCTCTTGGTATCCTGGCTCTGCTCGGAGATCGGGTGCCCTCTTCGCTGAAGATCTTCCTGCTCGCCCTTGCAATCATGGATGACCTGGGTGCCATTGTCATCATCGCTCTGTTCTATTCGGGTGATCTCTCCATTAGCATGATCGTCCTATCTCACATCTGTCTGCTGGTTCTTTTCGTGTTCAATCGTCTGCGAGTTGAAAGTCTCGCTCCTTACATCTGGGTCGGGGCTTTTCTCTGGATCTTTGTGCTCAAATCTGGAGTTCATGCAACCCTTGCCGGGGTCGCCCTGGCTTTTGCTATTCCTCTGCATAAAAAAGACAAGCCTGAGGAGTCTCCCCTTGAAGATCTTGAACACAGTCTGGCACCTTGGGTCAGTTTTATGATCCTGCCTGTCTTTGCTTTTGCCAACGCCGGGATTTCTCTCTCCGGTATGGAGATCTCTGATCTTTTTCATCCTGTTCCATTAGGCATTATGCTGGGGCTGATTGTCGGCAAGTTGGTCGGTGTCTATGGTTTCTCAATGGCAGCCATAAAGATGGGTTTTGCCAAGCTTCCGGAAGGGGCTGCAAATCAACACATCCTTGGGGTCGCGGCCCTATGCGGAATTGGTTTTACCATGAGTCTTTTTGTCGGCGGACTGGCTTTTGAACATACCGGTGGAGATGCGGTGGCCTATCTGTCGACGCATCGACTTGGCATTCTCACCGGTTCTCTTCTGGCCGGTCTTGCCGGGTATTTTATCCTCTCCATGCCTGTAAGAAAAGCAACGGTCTCTGAGGTTGAGAAGGTCGTTGATAAGGAACCTCCGACAGTTAAGTTGTAAGGTTGCTTCCCCGTCGTAGTTTGTGCGCATCTTGACTTTTCGAACGCTCGGTGCTAAAAGCGCAAACCTTAGGCAAACTGTTAAAACTATTCAAAATTCTTGGGCTGAATAACATACCTGCCGAGCCAACGATTGTGCTGTCTGCACGTTATGTCTGTCCAGTCTTCACCAGGGAACCTCCGGGTATTGCTTTATGAAAGTCCTGATCGTTAAAGTCAGCGCCCTTGGTGATGTTGTCCATGCTTTGCCTGTTCTGGCTTATCTGAAAAGTGCAGATCCAGATATGCAGATTGATTGGCTGGTTGAGCAATCTTTCTCCCCGTTTCTTGATGATCATCCACTGATAGACAACCTTTATCGAATCGACACCAGGGCCTGGCGCAAGTCTGGAGTGAAGGCCTCTCTTCATGGAGTGCTCTCGATCATCAGGGACGTTCGTAAGAGTCGCTACGATTGTGTGCTCGACCTGCAGGGGAATGCCAAGAGTGCCATGTTCACACTCTCCTCGGGAGCGCCGCTGCGCTTTGGCTTTGACCGGGGGGGCGTCAGGGAAAGTCTTAACTTGCTGGCGACCAACCGTAAGGTCCCGCTCAGCGCGAATGACTATCACGTGACGGATCGATCACTCGCAATCGCCAAAACGGCTTTTCCTGACGGCACTGAAATAATCAATGCCGGGCCACTTCCGGTTAGCGATGCTGCGGCCATGCAGGTGGTTCAAAAGCTGAATGCGGAAAACTTTTCCGGTTCACCGTTGGTTGTTCTGCATTATGGTACAACCTGGGTGACCAAACACTGGCCATTGATCTCATGGCAAGCTTTGGCTAACAAGCTGATCGATGAGCTTGGAATCAAGCCTGTCCTTACCTGGGGCAATGACCAGGAACTTTCTGCCGTGCAGAGCATTCAGCGGGCTTGCAACAACAGGGCTCTTGTCTGGCCCCGGGGTAGCCTGAAAGACTTGACTGCATTATTGGCCAGAGCTGACCTGGTCGTTGGCAGTGATACCGGGCCGATTCATATTGCGGCTGCGGTCGGCACCTCGACGCTGTCGATCTTCCGAGTGACTGATCCCAAGCGCAATGCACCGCGAGGCAGCAACCACAGCCATGTCTCGACAGCGATGGATTGTTCTGCGTGTCTTCGTAAAACCTGCGAGCTTGATACAGAGTGCGGTTTAAGTATTCCGGTCGACACCGTCTTCGCAATGATCAAAACTCATCTCTCATAACAGCGCATTGACTTCTCGCCTATGACTGTGAGTTTCGAGCTCCTCGAAGACCGGTCTTCAGAATCAAAGTCTTTTGCCTGGAGAATCTTGACTTTTGTCGTTTTCGATGTTAAAAGCGCGAGGCTTAATTAACTCATTAATCTCTATTGGAGGATATTATGGAACGCACATTCGCAATCATCAAGCCCGATGCATTCGCAGCCGGTAACGCTGGCAAAATTCTCGCCCGTATTTATGCAGAAGGTTTCAAGGTCGTTGGCATCAAGAAGCTCTATATGAGCAAGGTCGAGGCTGAAGGTTTTTACTATGTCCACAAGGAACGTCCTTTCTTCGGCGAATTGACCGACTTTATGAGCAGTGGCCCCTGTGTTGTCATGACTCTTGAAGCCGAAGGTGCGATCCTCAAATGGCGTGATCTGATGGGGGCAACTAACCCGGCTGAAGCTGCAGAAGGCACAATGCGCAAGGAGTTCGGTACCAGCATTGGCGAGAATGCAACTCATGGTTCCGATGCCCCTGAAACCGCAGCGTTCGAAATCCCTTATTTCTTCTCGGGCCTGGAGCTTCTTTAAGCTCTGCCAACGAGGAAAGACTTGAGTCACCAGGAGCCCTTCGGTACAATCCGAGGGGCTTCGTTTTTTTGCAGTCAAGTATTGAGGTGCCTCTTGAGAAACTTGCCCGAACCCTTTCTCGTTATAAATTATGTTGAACAGGTTTTACTCCTTGAATGAAATGCCAGAAAATGATCAACGTGTTGATCTTAAAGACTTGAGCCCAGACGCGCTTGTCGAATTTTTGTCGGGAATGGGTAAGGAAAAGTTCCGGGCCGTGCAGATCTTGCGTTGGATCTATCAGCGCAATGTTACAGATTTCTCCGCGATGACCGATCTGGCCAAAGATTTCCGTGAGGACCTTGCCCGCCGTGCGACTATTTCGACCTTCTCCGAGGAGGCTGTCGAGGTCAGCACGGATGGCACACGCAAGTTTCTTTTTCGCCTGGATGACGGCAAGAGCGTGGAAACCGTCCTGATCCCTATGGAAGGTGACCGCAACACCTTGTGTATCTCCACCCAGGTTGGCTGTGCCATGCAGTGCTCTTTCTGTCTCACCGGAACTTTTGGTTTGGAGAGAAACTTGAGCGCCGGCGAAATTGTCAATCAGGTTTGTGCTGTACGCAAGGACTTCACTGTCAACAATATTGTCCTGATGGGGATGGGAGAGCCGCTTCATAACCTTGACAATGTCGTCACGGCACTGGAAATCCTTTACGCCCCGACCGGTTTTGATTACGGTACTCGCAGGATAACGCTCTCTACCTGCGGGCTGGTTCCGGAAATGCTTGAACTTGGTCGTCGTATCAAGGTTGGTCTCGCCGTCTCTCTTAATGCGACGACGGACGAAGTCCGTGATCAGTTGATGCCGGTCAATCGACGCTATCCGTTAGCGGAACTGATGAAGGCCTGTCGTCAATTCCCGTTGCCCCCCCATCAACGGATCACCTTTGAATATATCCTGATCCGTGGAGTCAACGACAGCCAGGCGGATGCCAGGCGACTGGTCAAGCTGCTTCATGGGATCAAAGGCAAAGTGAACCTGATCCCATTCAATGAGCATGCTGGCTCAGAATTTAAAGCGCCGGACGAGCAGGCGATTCGCAGCTTCCAAACCTATCTTCTGGACCGACAAATTGTCGCCATTCGCAGGGCAGGCAAGGGACAGGATATCTCGGCCGCCTGTGGCCAGCTCAAAGGGAAGCTTGAAGGACAGCCGTAAGCGATAAGCTTTAAGCTGTAAGAAAAAACTCAAGACTGTTGACAAGGTGGTCTTTGCAGGCTCAGACTTTTGCAGCTTACAGCTTACAGCTTACAGCTTACAGCTTACAGCTTACAGCTTGAATTAACTTTGGAGGATAGAACCATGCAACAGATGACAATTGGCGTAATCGGAGGCAGCGGTCTTTACGAAATCGAAGGGCTTACAAATATCGAAGAGGTTCGACTCGAGACTCCTTTTGGTGAGCCGAGCGATGCCTTTATCACCGGGATGCTCGGTGATGTGAAGATGGTCTTCTTGCCACGGCACGGGCGTGGACATCGGTTCCTGCCTTCGGAAGTCCCTTATCGCGCAAATATTTATGGCATGAAAAAACTCGGTGTGCAGAGGATTATCTCTGTCTCCGCCGTTGGCAGTATGAAAGAAGAGATCGTGCCCGGGCACATCGTGATCCCGGATCAATTCTTCGATCGGACCCAGGGCAAACGCGCATCAACCTTTTTCGGCAAGGGTGTCACCGGGCACGTTCAGTTTGCCGACCCGGTCTGCCCTGAGTTATGCGACGTGCTGGTGGAAGCCGGGCAGCGTGCCGGCGCGACGGTACATAAGGGGGGGACTTACGTCTGTATCGAAGGGCCCAACTTCTCTACGCGTGCCGAGTCGAAAATTTATCGTTCCTGGGGTGTCGATATCATCGGCATGACCAATATCCCTGAGGCACGGCTGGCACGTGAGGCTGAAATTTGCTACGGCACCGTCGCCCTGGCAACGGATTACGACTGCTGGTACGAAGGTCACGATGACGTGACTGTCGAGGCTGTTCTGGCCATTATTAAGCAGAACGTTGCCATGGCGCGTAATATCATTAAAGAAGCCGTCTCTTCCCTCGCCTCTGATGCCGGCTGTTCCTGCGGAGACTCACTGCAGTTTGCTATTATGACTGATCCTGCAACGATCCCGGAACAAACCCGCAATAATCTTGACTTGCTCCTCGGCAAATATCTTGATTAGAGGCGATGACGAGCATTGCTAAAAGTTGTTAGATTTGCTTAAATGATAAATTACTGTTATTTCAGACAAAATGATCATGAAAGGCTCTCATGGATATTCTAGTTATCGGTTCTGTTGCTTTTGATAGTGTTGAAACCCCTTTTGGCCGTGGTGATGACGTCCTCGGTGGCTCAGCGACTTATTTTTCGACCTCCGCCAGTTTCTTTACCGGTGTTCAGTTGGTTGCGGTTGTTGGCGATGACTTCCCGGAAGAGCCTAAAGAGTTCCTCAGCTCTCGAGGTGTTGATCTTGCCGGACTGCAGACCCGTCCGGGCGAGACGTTCCGTTGGAAGGGACGTTACGGTTATGACCTGAATGAGGCGCAAACACTGGAGACCCACCTTAACGTATTTGAAACATTCCACCCGCAGTTGCCGGAATCTTATCGCAAGGCGGAATATGTCTTTCTCGCCAATATTGATCCTGAATTACAACTTGAAGTGCTGAACCAGGTTGAGCGGCCCAAGCTGATTGCCTGTGACACGATGAACTTCTGGATAGAAGGCAAACGTCAAGCGCTGGTCCGCACTCTCGGCCACGTTGATATCCTTGTGATTAATGAAGCAGAGGTTCGCCAGTTGGCTGATGAAGCCAACCTGGTCAAGGCGTCCCGTGCGGTTTTGGCGATGGGGCCGAAAACCCTGGTTGTAAAACGTGGTGAGTATGGTGTTCTGGTTTTCACCGAACACTCGATTTTTTCTGCGCCGGCGTATCCTCTTGAAGAAGTCTTTGACCCAACCGGAGCAGGTGATACCTTTGCTGGCGGTTTTATGGGCTATTTGGCTGCGACCAACAACCTCTCCGACGAAACGATTCGTAAGGCAACGGTGTTTGGCAGTGTTATGGCTTCTTTTACCGTTGAAGATTTCAGCCTGAATCGATTGCGAAAGCTGAATTGGTCAGAGGTCGAGGATCGTTTTCGTCGTTTTCAGACCCTGACCGCCTTCGAAGGCTTGTAAAAATTGGAACATGCCTGACGGCGTAACGCTAGAACAACTGAACAGGCCTATCCTTAAAGGCTTAACCGTTTCAAATGCACTCTTGTGCTCCGGGCTCATTTAGAGGACTCAGGGCGAAGGCAGGAGGTTTAGATGTTTACATGGGATAAATCGATTCATGCAATCAACCTTCCCGCCAGTAAAGTTGTCGCTCTCTTCCGGTCCATGCGTGAGGTGCAGCTGGCTTTGCCGGGTGTTCCGGCACAGCAAGCCAGTGCCTACCTCTGTCAATATCAGGCTGAGGCCGGTGTTGGTACTGTTGCTGTCTTTCATCTACACAAAAGTCACTTGCTGGCCTTCTACGTCAGCGATCCGCAATTTGTTCCAGAACAAAATGTCGATAAACTATTGGATCAGGGACTGAACCTGGTTGAGTCGATGGGTTTTCTGATGACAGATCAGGATCTCCACCTGCTTGATGAGGCTGATCAGGAAATGCTTTGGGCCTCCTTGCCCCTTAAGTCCGGTTTGTCTCAGCAAGAGGAGGTCGCTCCGGCGGCAACTCCTCATAAGCAGGCCGCACCGCGCCCTGTCGAACCGGTCCAGACGGTCAAGTCAGCACCTTCTCCAGAAAAAAAGGCGTCCTCGGCCAACCAAGCCAGCAATGGTTTGGAGGTTAAGAAGACTCCTGCCCAAAGTGACAATGTTCCTCCGCACGTTGCTCAGGAACCGGAGTCCACTGAGAATGTGGATGACCTTTTGGCAGCAGTCGAGGCGATGCGTGCCAAGCGGCCAAGTCTGCGTGCGCGCAAGACTCCGCCGTCGCCAGAAGAGATGAATCGCCGACGGCTCAAGTTAAGAGAAACCGTGGGTCGTATCCTTGCCTCACTCTAGAGGTGTTATTTGAGAGGTCTATGCTATGCAATCCCGTCTGATTTGGTTTCTGTTACTCTTTTTTGCCGCTTCTCTGGCCGCCTGTGTCCCGGTAGAAGATAGGCAGGAGGTCGGTAAAAAGTCGGAATACCATTATATGCTCGGCGTCTCTTCACTGAATGAACAGAATCCGACCGGCGCCCTTAAAGAATTTCTCGAGGCAGAAAAATACGACAACAAAGATCCTGAGATTCAGGATGGCCTGGCTTGGGCTTACTGGCAGAAGCAGGCCCATGAACTCGCGGAAAAGCACTTTCTGAGAGCCATTGAACTGAGCGACAATGATCCCAAGTATTATAACAACGTGGCCTCACTTTATCTTTCGATGAAGCGCTATGACGATGCCATTAAAGCCTTTCGTAAGGCTGCGGACAATTTGCTCTTCGACCGCCCTGAGGTGGCTTGGACCGGAATCGGCATGGCCAACTACGAGAAGCAGGATTATGCGGCTGCTCAACGTGCTTATCTCAAAGCGCTCGAGCTCAATTCTCGCTATTATCCGGCGTCATATCGTTTAGGCGAACTCTATTACAACCAGGATCGTCCTGCTGAAGCCCTCGATATGTTCACCCGTACAGTGGAACTGGCTCCAGGATACACGGATGCTTATTACTGGCAGGGTCTGCTTCACATGAAGCTGAAGGATGCCGATAAGGCCAGAACCTCTTTCCGAGAGGTGATTCGCCTGGATCCACAGAGTGATTCCGCCCGATTAGCCACCAAATACCTGAAAATAATCGACGAATGATGACAAATCCTGCACAAAACCTGGGCAAGGAACTGCAGTCTAAACGCGAACAGCTTGGTTATTCTCTCAAGGATGTCGCAGAGCATACCCGCATTCGAAAAGTTTACCTGGAAAGTATGGAGCAGGGCCAGTTCGAAGCCCTTCCGGGACAAGCTTATGTCACAGGTTTTGTCAGGGTTTATGCCCGCCACCTTGGTCTTGACAGCGATGATCTTTTGGCCCGTCTGAATGCTCCTCAGGAAGGCGATCAGGCGCAATTGCCAGATTCCAGTCCTGATAACAAAGCTGCAGAGACGCCTGAAGCTCAACCTCCATCTGGTCGTGGCTGGGGTGCCTTTGTTCTGGGCTTTGTTGTTGTTCTTGCTCTTGGTTCTCTGTTCTATTTTATGCCGATCTTACTTGACTCCGGAGCCCCTCTCAAAAGCTCTGCTGATGAACTTGTCAAACCCAAGCAAACGTCTCTGCCACAACAGGTTGAAGGGGTCCTGGTTACAAAGGCTGTTACAGAAGAAACGCCTGAATCAGTCTCCTTGCCGACAGTCCCTCCTGAAGGTTCTGTTCTCAGAATGCTTGCTTTGACTGAAAGCTCGCTTATAATCTACCTGGATGGTCACGAACCGCGTGAATATAAATTGAACGCCGGCCTGGAGCAGAGTTGGGAGGTCGAGAAGTCAATTCGGGTTAAACTGGCCCACCCTGGCGCCGCTCAATTCTGGCTCGGTCGCCAGGAACTGAAACTGGGAGCTCTGGACGATTTTTCACTGAGCACTGCCCCGGGAGAGTAACGCCTCAATGATCCTCACCTGTCCTTCATGCCAGGCACGTTACCGCATCGACCCGACGGCTTCCAAAGCAAAGGTTGCCAAGGTGAAATGTCCTGATTGCGGGCACACTTTTGAAGTCTCCCTTGTTGAAGAAACACCCCTGCAAAACGAGCCCCCCTCTCCGGTGCGACCTGTTGTCCTGATTGTTGATGATGCGCGCTTTTTCCGCGAGATGATAAAGGATATTCTTTCTGAACTTCCTGTGGAACTTGATGTTGCAGCCGATGGTCATGAAGCCTGGCAGAAAATCACCGATTCCAAGCCTCAGTTGGTGTTGCTCGATCTAAACATCCCCGGTAAGAACGGCAAGGAGATTCTGCAATCGTTGCAAAAGGACGCACAACTCGATTCGGTTAAAGTTCTCGCAATGAGCGGTGTTGAGCGTGGAGAAGAAACCGCTTCCGAGGTCCGACTCATCGGTGCCGTAGATTTTATCAGTAAATCCTTTAAACCCCGTGAATTGCAAAAACGTGTCCGCGACCTCTTGGCCCTTTAGTCCCGGAGATCCGGGTGCCCGCCTCGGTGCTGAAGTGCGTCGATTGACCAAGGTCGATAACTTCGATTTAGCTGTCGTACTTGGCTCGGGCTGGAATGAAACCGCCGCGCTGGGCGAAACTCTCGGTGTTTTTGATTATTCAGACTGGCCTTGCTTCCCCTGCGGACAAATTGCCGGGCACGCAGGCCAGTTGATCGCTGTTCGATACTCATCCTGGAACATTCTGTTCTTCTCCGGCCGCTTTCATTGTTATCAGGGGTTGAGTGCCTTTGAGGCCTCTTTCCCGGTAAGGCTTGCGTCGTCTCTTGGTTGCCCTCGCATTCTCCTGACTTGTGCCACCGGAGGGATCAATCCGGACTATCGTCCCGGTGACTTCATGCTGGTCGAGGACCACCTGAACCTGCTTGGCGATAATCCCCTGCGCGGGATTTCAGGAAAAACTTTTGTCGATATGGTCGATGCTTATCAGTCAGACGTTTACGTGAAGCTTCTGGAGGGTGACTGCAGCACGATGAAGCTCCATCGTGGTGTGTTAGTGGCTCTGTCCGGCCCCTCCTATGAAACAGCTGCCGAGGTCCGTTTTCTCTCTACCATGGGCGCTGATGTGGTCTCAATGTCTACGGTCCCCGAAGTCATTATGGCTCGCTATCTTGGTATTCAGGTCGCCGCCGTCGCTTTTGTCAGTAATTTTGCCGCAGGCTTATCCAGCATTGCCTTATCTCATGAGGACGTCCTCGACTGTGGTGCCGAACACTCGTTTCTTTTCCCTCTTCTTATTCGCAACTTTGTCGATGCCTGGCAAACTGTTTCTGACCCAAGATAAAATAGTAACAACACCTTTATTTTTTTGTAACCTACTGAAATAAAAGAATATTCTTTTATTTTTTTCGGCTGTCTTGTGCTTGACAGGGTGATGCCTCATGTTAGACTTTTCACAAATCATTCAAGAGTAGAGGACATTTTGGGCGAAGTCATAAAACGTATACTGATCGTTGATGATGAAGAAAATACCCGGATTGGTTTGTCCAAGCTGTTGGCCCAGGAAGGGTTTGAAGTAGGCAGTGCTGCGGACGGCAACGAGGCCCTTGATTATCTGGGGCAACAGAAGGTTAATCTTGTTATCAGCGATATCAATATGCCGGAAATGGATGGTCTGGTGTTTCTGCGGGAACTCAGCCGTAAGTTCCCGAGTACCAGTGTTATAATGATCACGGCTTACGGAGGTGTGGAGTCGTATCTCGAAGCGATGAACCTAGGCGCTTACGAATATCTACATAAGCCGGTGCGACTCGATGAGTTGCGATCGGTGATGAAAAAGATTTTCAATGGTGGGTCAATAGCACGGGTGTCCTGAAACCATGAGGAGGTTACCATGCATTTCAAAACCATTCTTTTTGCCACCGATTTCTCAGAAGGTTCGGACTTTGCTTTTCAATCGGCTCTATCCTTGGCACGTAAGTTCGACAGTAAATTGATTGTTGTTCATATTATCAATGAACCTGTTGATCTGCGTGGCTTTTATGTCCCGCATATCTCGTTTGACAAGCTGGAAGAAGAGATTGAGCAGGGCGCTGAAAAGCTGATGGAGAAATTCTGCCGCACCCATATGGGCGATTTCGCTCATTTCGAATCTTTTGTCTTCCCCGGCATTCCTTACGATGAAATCATCAAGAAGGCCGTTGAGTTCAGTGCCGATCTGATCGTGCTGGGAACGCACGGTCGTACGGGTCTCGATCATGTCCTGTTTGGCAGCACTGCGGAGAAGGTTGTCAGGAAATCTCCGGTTCCGGTCATGACTATACGTATAAAGGAATGACCTTTACAGGTCTGACTGATTTGAAAAAGGCAGCGGAAACGCTGCCTTTTCTTGTTGTGGCAATGGCTATGAACTTGTCAAAGAGGTCCGCTACGGGTATTCTAGCCGCTCCAAAGTGAACTGATAAGGGAAACACAAAGTATGAGCGAAAAACTTCTTGTTGTTGATGACGAACGGATGATCCTTGAACTGACGTCTATGGTTCTGACCAGTCGAGGTTTCGATGTCTCTGTTGTTGATAACGCTCTTGATGCTTACGAGATGATAGAGCGCGAGCAGCCAGCATTGGTTCTGCTCGATTACATGATGCCAAAAGTGAATGGTCTCGATGCTCTGAAGGTGATTCGTGAGCGTTTCCCTGAGACTTATGTGATCATGTTCACCGGCAAGGGCAGCGAGGAAGTCGCTGTCGAGCTGATGAAGTCTGGCGCCTCAGACTATGTCCTTAAGCCGTTCAGTAACGCCAAACTGGTTGAGCGCATTGAGAACGTTCTGCGAGTTCGTTCAATTGAAATCCATAACAAGGCACTGATTCAGGAGCAGGAGCGGCTTCTGGATGAAATTGAGAGTTGGAATCGTACCCTTGAGGAGCGCGTCGAACAGAAGACGGTAGAACTTGAAATGGCCCACCACGAAGTGTTGCTGACCGAGAAACTGGCAGCTCTGGGACATCTCTCTGCCGGGATGGCCCACGAGATTCGCAACCCTCTGAATTCAATCAGTCTGTTTGCCCAGGTGATGTCATCCGGTCTGGACGAAGAGCCTGAGATGAAATCCTACGCGGAGAAGATCTTCAACGAGGTGGAGCGGATCGATGCGATCCTGGTTAAACTCCTTTCGACCAGTAAACGCTCACACTTCCAGTTGCGGACCATTTATATCGATCGTGTCATCACAGCAAGCTTGCAACCATTTCTTGAACAGATGAATGTCCAGGGAGTTGCCCTGCAAACTGAGCTGGGGGAAAAGACCCCTTCCATTCTCGCGGATGCCGATGAACTCGGACAGATATTTTCCAATCTTTTCGCTAATGCTCTCTTCGAAATGAAGGAGGGCGGAACCCTCTCCGTGCGCCTTGAAAGTGACGATAAAGAAGCGTTGATCACTGTTTCTGATACCGGCGGGGGCATCCCCGAAGAACACCTGCATAATATCTTCGACCCTTTCTTTACGACCAAGGATCGCGGCACCGGCTTTGGCCTTTCTGTGGTCTTGCGCATTGTCAAAACTTATGCCGGCCGTATTAACGTTGAAAGTAACTCTCAAGGTACGAGCTTCCAGATCTGGTTGCCCCTGGCATGATCTCTCTAACGAACAAGGGGACATCATAATGGCGCTGTTGTTGCGTGATCTGACTCTTGATGTCTCGGATGATGAGCAGAAGCTTCCCCTTGTGGCTGCAGATTTCCTGGGGGTTGATGTCAAGATTCTGAGGCACCTCAAAATCGTCAGGCGCTCCATAGATGCCCGTAAAAAGAGCCGCATCCTCAAAGTCTATACGATCGAATTCTCCTGCCCAAATGAAGCTGATCTGGTCGACAGGGTCGCCAGCAATCGACTGGAGCAATTGCCTGAGAGAACCGAGACTGTCCAACCCAGGGTTAAGGCCAAGCATCATGCGCTGGTAGTTGGCATGGGACCTGCGGGGCTGTTTGCAGCCAAGAGGCTTGCTGAATGCGGAGTTTCCGTCACGCTCATTGATCGTGGCAGACCTGTAGAGCAGAGGATTAAAGACGTTGAGAGCTTTTGGGCTTCCGCTCAATTTGATGCCGTCAGTAATGTTCAGTTTGGCGAGGGTGGGGCAGGGACCTTTTCCGATGGCAAGTTGACCACACGCTTGAACCATCCTCAACGGCTGTCGGTCTTGCAGGCCTTGGTCGATTGCGGTGCTCCTGAAGATATTCTTATCGAAGCCCGCCCACATGTTGGTACCGATCGCTTGCGCAAGGTTGTCATCAATTTCCGAGAGCACCTGATCACCCTCGGTGTCACTGTCCTCTTCGAGAAATGTCTCATCGATCTTGACGTTCATCAGGGTCGGGTCGTCGGAGCCGTTTTTAATGGTGGAGAAACCCTTGCTTGTGATTCCCTGGTTCTTGCCCCCGGGCATAGCGCGCGTGATACCTACCTGATGCTGGATCGCAATGCTGTTCAACTTGAGGCCAAAGGCTTTGCCGTTGGCGTGCGTGTGGAACATCCCGCTGAATTGATCAACCAGATACAGTATGGTGCCTTTGCTGAGCGCTTGCCGGCTGCAGATTATGCGCTGCGTTACAATGACGACGAAAGCGGTCGGGGGGTCTACTCCTTCTGCATGTGTCCCGGCGGTGAGGTGATCAACGCCGCCTCCGAGGTCGATGGCCTGGTGGTGAATGGCATGAGTCGGATGGCGCGTAAGGGGGAATATTCCAACAGCGCATTGGTGGTGACCGTGGGGCCACAGGACTGGGGTGGAGAAAAGCTCGGGGGGATGCATTTCCAGCAGGAATGGGAGCGTAAGGCCTTTACCGTAGGCGGCGCTGGCTTCCTGGCTCCTGCACAGAACATGATGAGCTTTGTTGGTCAGGGGCAGGGAGCCCTGAGTTCAAGTTGTCGTCCGGGTGTTGTTGAGTCAGAACTGCGTGAAGTTCTGCCCGATTTCGTGTATTCTGGACTTCGTAAGGCGTTGCCGCATTTTAATCGCAAGATGAAAGGCTTCATGACCTCGGAAGCCGTGCTGATCGGTGTGGAAACCAGAACCTCTGCACCGCTCAGGATTCCCCGTAACGACCGGGGCGAGTCTGTGAGCCATCCGGGTCTTTACCCTACCGGTGAAGGGGCAGGCTATGCAGGAGGAATCATGAGTGCCGCGTTGGATGGTTTGCGTGCTGCCGATCAGGTGGTTGAATCGATACTTTAATGGTTCGAGCTGCAAAGCTAAGCCAGATCAAAGCAGGACCAGTTAAACCATTTATTAACGCAAAGACGCTAAGAAAAGCCAAGAAAGACGCTAAGGATGATATTCTCGCTTTTTGAAGTGGTTTTCTTTGCGGGCTTTCTCTAACCTTCGTGCCTTTGCGTTAATCCTTCGTTTGGGTTATAGAGCCAAAACAGATAAGCACTACGGATAAAAAAGCGGGAGTTATTTTTTGAAAAAAGTTTTTGTCAAAGATATTCAGGAGCGGGACCTGGTTTCGTCACCTTTCCTGGTCCGGGACAAGATCATCGGTATGGCCAAGAATGGCCGTCCCTATATGACCCTCAAGCTGATGGATTGTTCCGGTGAAGTCGAGGGCCGTATCTGGGATCGTGTTGATGAAATTTCGGCACGTTTCGAAAAAGACGATTTTGTTCAGGTCTCGGGCAAGGCCAGCGTATATATGGGTAAGATGCAGCTTGTTGTTCAGGAGTTGGACAGGGTTGAAGAGTCTTCCATCGAACTCGCTGATTTTTTGCCTGTCTCACGGCGTTCAGTTGCCGAGATGGTCGATGAGTTGAGCGAGCTTGTCGAAGCCCTGACCGACCCGGACTTGAAAAGGCTGATGCGGGCGTTTCTGGCTGATCAAGCCTTTATGGCTGGTTATATGCGTGCGCCGGCTGCCAAAGCAATGCATCATGTCTACCTGGGCGGTCTGCTCGAACATTCGTTGGCGGTTGCTGCCCTGGCGAATGACATCAGCCAGCGTTATCCTGAGATCAACCGTGACCTGCTGGTCGTTGGTGCTCTCCTGCATGATGTTGGCAAGGTGGTTGAATTGCGTTACCAACGCTCCTTCGAGTACACGGACGCAGGGAAACTGCTGGGGCACATCATGATCGGCGTCGAGCTGGTTGAGGAGAAGTTGCGCTCTCTACACGACTTTCCACAGGAGTTGGCAATTCACCTGAAACATCTTTTGCTCTCACATCACGGTCAATATGAATACGGTTCTCCAAAACGACCGAAAACCATGGAAGCTGTGATCCTAAACTTCATCGATGATCTGGACTCCAAAATTAATGGAGTGCAAACTCACATTGCCCGAGAGCCGGACAGTGAATCCTCATGGACTCAGTATCACCGCTTGTATGATCGTTACTTCTTCAAGGGAACATTGTCAACGCCAGTAGCTGAGCCCGGAGAAACTTTGCCCGTAGAAAAATCAACCAAGGCTGTTGATTCAACAGAGACGTCTGGCTACAGTCAACCCCGAGCAAAATTCAGTAATACCCTGGGCGATCAACTCAAGGCTAAGAAACTCGACCTGACAGGGGCCGAAGGACAGGATAATAAAGATGGCTGAAGGACTTCTTGTGCATCAACTGAGTGTTGGCCCATTACAGGTCAACTGTTTCGTGGTCGCGTGTCAGAAAACCCGTGAGGCCATGGTGATTGACCCGGGCGGAGAGTGCCCTCAAATTCTGCAGCTTGCTGAAAGCAATGGCTATCAAGTCAAACAGATTGTCAATACTCACGGACACTTTGATCATATCGGCGCCAATCAACAGGTGAAGGACGCAACCGGCGCCGTTCTGATGATGCATGAAGCTGATCTCCCCTTATTACAGAACGCCAGGAATCATGCCCAGGCTTACGGTCTGACTGTGTCCCCGTCCCCGGATCCCGACAAGTTTCTGAATGAAGGTGATGTCTTCTCGGTCGGTGAGCAGTCCTTCTCCGTTTTTCATGTGCCCGGGCATTCCCCTGGCAGTCTCTGCCTTTTAAGTGACGGACACCTTTTCGTTGGTGATGTCCTCTTTGCCGGTTCTATTGGCCGGACCGATCTTCCCGGAGGCGATTTTGATGCCCTGGTTGAAGGGGTGCGAGAAAAGCTCTTCAGGCTGCCCGCAGAAACCATCGTACACCCGGGCCATGGGTCCGACACCACGATCGGTCGCGAGAAGCAGATGAATCCTTTTGTTGGTGATGGGGCGTGATCTGAAAGTTTAAAAGCGTAACGCAAAGACGCAAAGGTGAAAAGCATGCCGCAAAGAAAATCTTTCCTTGGCTAAGGTGTTTTCCCTTTGCGCTAAATGACGATCATTTTGATTTAGATGATAAAGGTTGGAGTTGAAAATGCTGCAAGGTAAATGTGTTGTTCTCGGTGTCACAGGTGGAATCGCTGCCTACAAGGCTGCCGAACTCTTGCGTCTGCTGGTTAAGGCGGGAGCAGAGGTTCACGTCATCATGACGAGCAGCGCACAGGAGTTCGTTGCCCCGCTGACATTCCAGACCTTGTCCGGCAACCCGGTTCACACGGAACTCTTCAATATTATCCAGGAGCAGGAAATCGGTCATATCTCACTGGCAGATCGTGCTGATCTTCTACTGGTTGCTCCAGCCACCGCCAACCTCATCGGTAAAGTGGCCAATGGCATCGCTGATGACCTCCTAACAACGACACTCATGGCCACCAGGGCCAAAGTGCTCTTTGCTCCGGCGATGAACAGCAACATGTGGGAAAACCCGCTCTACAGAAAGAACCAGGAGACACTGGAAGCTCAGGGTTATCATTTTATTGCTCCGGCCTATGGCGATCTGGCTTGTGGTTGGCAAGGGCAGGGTAAGCTTCCCGATCCTCACGAGATCTTGCTTGCTGCACAGGCGTTGTTCGGCAAGCAGGACCTTGCCGGCAAGACACTCCTGGTGACAGCCGGGCCTACGCGCGAAGAGATCGATCCGGTTCGTTTCTTAAGTAACTATTCTTCCGGGAAAATGGGTTACGCCATTGCCGCGGCGGCCAGTCATCGTGGGGCGCGGGTCGTGCTGGTCTCCGGCCCTGTGAATTTGCCTGAGCCTCATGGTGTCGAGACCATTCAGGTCGTCAGCGCAATGGAAATGCATCAGGCGGTTATGGCAGAGGCCGAGCATGCGGATATTATTATCAAGGCGGCTGCTGTTGCTGATTTCCGACCAACGACATGCTGTGAGCAAAAAGTCAAAAAAGGCAGCTCTGAAACGATGATGGTTGAGCTGCAACGCAATCCGGATATTCTCGCTGAGCTCGGAGAAAAGAAGGGCTCGCGTATTCTGATCGGTTTTGCCGCAGAAACAGAAGAGTTGCTGAAGAATGCCCGTGAGAAGTTGACCAGGAAGAATCTCGATATGATCGTTGCCAACGATGTGACCCAGGAAGGCGCCGGCTTCGATGGTGATACGAACATCGTCCGTTTCTTGAGCGCCGATGGTGCCGTTGAAGAGTTGCCTAAAATGTCCAAGGTTTTGGTTGCCGAGACGCTTCTCGACAGGGCCTCGGCTCTGTTGTCGGGGAAATGAGAGTCAGGACTCAGAGAGCAGTGTCAGCAGGTCGTCAGGCTGACAGATCCCTTCCTTGAGCCTGATCTTGATGACGCCAAGCATCTCTTCTGCCTCGCTCTCACCTAGTTTGCCATCGAGCCAGAGCGTGTTCAGGTTTTTACGAATCATGCCGGCGGTATTCAGGGCGCGCTCACCGGTCGGATCTGCTTTGCAAAAGGGGCTGTTGTCAATGTCCTGCAAGAAGCTGAGCGTTGCTTCACTGGTCAGTCCCAGATACTCTTTCTGATCCTCTTCCGTGATTGCCCACTTGGAGGTTTTGGCCAGTGATCGCAAAACTTTTTGATATTGCTGCAACCGGTTGAGCAGCAGCAGAGAGTTGAAAAGCCTTTTGTTGGTGCCGAAGGAAAAGATCGTGTTGGAGAGGACCCCGCGCATCAGCTTGTCATTGTCAGAGAAGTCTTTGCGCCCGATTGATCGAGCCAGCGGCCAGATCTCCGGTGAGACGTGGGCTTCAAAGCGCATTTCCCAATAAGCGTGTTTGAGGAGTACCGTGTTGTAGGTACGCATCAGCTTGAAGGGGACGAAGTAGGAATGGGCCACGGTGTCGGCTGCGAGGTGACTGAGGTAGCCGTAAGCACAGGCTTGATGGCTTTCTGTTTTTGCTTGTTTGAGGATCTTGCGACCCATCCGCCAGGAGTGGCAGTGGCGCAGGTAGTGAGTGTACTTTTTACCGAGAGTGATGTCGGCACTGATACAGCCGTACAGGTAGTCGTTGGGGTAAGCTGCCAGAAGCGTCCTTAGAGGGTCCGGTAGTTGGGCAAGGTTGTCGAGAATCCAGGCGCCGGTCTGGAGGTGGACGCCGATTCCCCAGGCCAGGGCAGCGGATGGAAAGAGCAGCAGAGCGGCAGATGTCAGGATTGCAGGAATGAACCATTTCATCGGATGATTGTACCGTCCTTTGATCGAATAATATACCCACTAAAAGGATTTACTCGTCGAATATGCCCGATCAACTCGTAAATGAAATCCGTGCAACCCTGGCCGCGGCCCGGAGCCAGTTCGAATATCTAACAGATCTTGGCTTTGTAGAACAGAAGGTTGCTGTCCATGCAGGACCTGATGTGCAGAATGCTGAGGCAATGATTCCTGGTTCAGAGGCTCTCGATGCAATTTTTAAGGAACTGGATGATTGCCAACGCTGTGGTCTTGGTGCGTCACGTACGAAGCTGGTTTACGGTGTCGGAAATCCCAACGCACGGCTGGTTCTTGTCGGAGAGGCTCCCGGTCGCGAGGAAGATCTTCAGGGCGAACCTTTTGTTGGCGAAGCGGGGCAATTGCTCGACCGGATTCTGCAGGCGATGGGCCTGCATCGTGACGACGTCTACCTCTGTAACGTCCTAAAATGTCGTCCGCCCAATAATCGCGATCCACAACCGGACGAGGTGGCAACCTGCGAAGCTTTTCTGGCGCGACAGCTTGCAGCCATTCGTCCCCAGGTCATCATTGGTCTCGGTAGTTTCGCAGTGCACAGTCTGCTGAAAACCAACGCACCCATCAGCAAGTTGCGTGGAGAATGGCAAAGCTACCAGGGAATCCACCTGATGCCGACTTACCACCCGGCCTACCTGTTAAGTAACCCGGAAGCTAAACGGGACGTCTGGGATGATATGAAGCAAGTCTTGCGTCGGTTGCAAACCGATGGCGAGGGTTTATGAATAATGCTGCGCCCTTACTTCAGGTTCGACAGGCTTCTGCCAGTCGCCCGGGAGAGTCGGGAGCGTTACAGAGAGTCCTGCAAAAGACGACTTTCAGGGTTGACGCAGGTGAAATTCTTGCTGTCGTCGGTCCTTCCGGGAGTGGTAAAAGTACACTTCTCAGATTGCTCAATCGTCTGCTCGAAGCCGAGAGTGGTGATATTCTCCTCTCGGGAGTGAGCATCAGGAACTTCCCTCCGCCTGAGCTTCGCGCATCTATCCCTCTGGTGAGTCAGAAACCTTTCCTTTTCCCCGGGACCGTCAGGGAGAACCTGCAGGCTCCTGCTCGCTTGCGCCGGGCTGAGTTGCCCGATTGCAGTGATCCCTCTCTACAGGAACTGCTTGAGCTCTGCCATGTCGATCCGGCCTGGCTTGATCGTGACGCCCGCAAACTCTCGGTTGGTCAGCAGCAGAGGGTTTGCCTGGCCCGTGCCATGGTCGGCCCTTGCCAGGTTTTACTTCTTGACGAGCCGACCAGCGCTCTTGATCGCCCCACCGCTGACCAGATGGCCTCGACCTTCCGTCAACTTGCCCGTGAGAAGAATCTGGCCATTATCTTTGTCACCCATGATCTGCGCCTGACGGCTCGTTGTGCTGATCATGTCATTTTTATGGATAATGGCGCTGTTGTTGAAGAAGGTCCGGCAAGCCGGCTCCTTAACCACCCGGAAACGCCAGAAGTGCGTGCCTTTCTCGCCTCAGGTTCAGAAGATGATAGGGAGGTGTCGCCATGACGGCATCAATCATCGACCTCAGCTTGTGGGACCTGGTGACCGTTTACAGCTTGTTGTTGATGAGCATCGGCCTGGCACATCTACTCAAGGCGGGGCAGAGCAAAGATCTCTTCTGGTCCGGATTGCGGATGTTCGTCCAGCTGCTTGTGGTTGGCTATGTGTTGCATCTGATCTTTGCCCTGGAAACACCTCTGCCGGTGCTGCTGATCCTGATCGTCATGATCGGTTTTGCGGTGCAGACCATCGGTGCCAGAGTGAAGACGAAGATGCCGCATTTCTACCGGGTGGTCGGTACGGCCATCCTCTTTGGTTGCGGCGGCATGACCTTTTTCTTCTGCTCCCTGGTGATCGGCCTGGAGCCTTGGTATGATCCGCGTTACCTGATTCCTTTGGCCGGTATGATCATCGGCAACTCAATGACCGGCGCAAGCCTTGCGGTAGAACGTTTGGCCGCTGAATTTAGTGAACGGCGTGATGAGATTGAGACCGGGCTTTGTTTAGGCGGCAGCATCCAGGCTGTTTCTGAAACGGCGATCAGCAGCGCTTTCCGAGCGGCCCTGATCCCTTCGGTCAATGCCATGGCCGCCATGGGGCTGGTTTTCCTTCCCGGTATGATGACAGGGCAGATCCTTTCCGGAACTGAGCCACTGATCGCAGTCAAATACCAGATCGCCATCATGTGCGTGATAACCGGGAGTGTATCGCTGACGACGTTTTTTATTTTGAAACTTGGTTATCGTGCGTATTTCACGCCTTACCAGAGTTTGCGTGAAGATTGATATAGGGAGCGTCAAGGCATTTGCCACCCGTTCGCTTTGCTCTCTAGAGCCACGGAGAACACAGAGAAAAGCTAAGAGAATTATTGTTGTCTCTGTGTCCTCTGTGACTCTGTGGTGAAAGATTTTGCTTTGTCCCACCCTTAATGCCTCAGCTTTGCAAGACGTATATGAAAGGAACTATTCAATGAGAAGAAGCGATAAAGCGTTGCCGAATGATGCTTTAGTGAAAATCCTGCAGGATGGAGAATATGGTGTCCTGTCAACCGTGTCTGTTGACGGACAGCCTTACGGTGTCCCTCTGAATTATTCCTTCAGGAACAATAGTCTGTATTTCCATTGCGCCCTGGAAGGTCACAAACTCGATAATCTGCTTGCGAACGAGAAGGTCTCCTTCTGTGTGGTTGGCCATAGCAAAGTTGTCCCTGCTGATTTTACTTCGGAATTTTCAAGTGTGATTGTGACCGGTACTGCCGAAGTGATCTATGCCGAAGAAAAGTATGAGGCGCTGGTCAGCTTGATCGAAAAATATTGCCCTGAGTTTGTGGAGGAGGGGCGGCGATATATTGAGAAACTTGATGGTGAGACTGCGGCTGTGGCGATTCGGATTGAATCGATGACCGGCAAGCGTAGCCCGGCATAATTATTTGTATATCTTTCAATTGCCTGAACGATCGTGAAAACGTATACTTACCCAAATTTTTCCATTTAGACCCTTACCGACAGATTCCGTACCCTTATGCGAACCGGCCTGCGTACTGAAATCATCCTGAGTATCTCTTTGCTGCTGGCAGCAGCATTGCTCTTTGCCGGTTTCCTCATGGTCAAATTGACCGAACATAATCTCCTCGAGCAACAGCGTGTTCATGCGGCAAGTATCGTCAGGCTTGTTGCGGCCGGTGTCGATGAGCCTGCGAACCTTGCAGGCACTCAAAGCGAAAGGGCTTTGTCCAGCCTGAACCGGTTGCAAACGCTCTTAAGTCGGCAACCTGGTATTCTGGCCTGGCGTCTGCTCGATGCCCGGTTGCAGATTCTGTCCAGCACTGCCTACGAATTGACACAGGAATTTACCGCGATTTCCCCCTCTGTTCTCGAGGTTGGTGAGCTGCATGAATCTTTAAATTACGAAGCCTTCCGGTTTTTTAATTCTGAAGCGCAGCAGAGTTATCTGGATTTATCGACCACTCTATGGCAGAGCGATCAACCGTACGGTTTGCTGCAAGTTCGTTTTGACCTGCAAGAATTGCGGGCCAGGGTGCTTGGAGCCCAAAAACTGATTCTCGGCTATGTCGTCATCTACGGTCTGATCCTGGCCGTATTCGGCGTTTACCTGCTCAATCGCAACGTCGTTAAGCCGGTTCGGCAGCTGCATCAGGCAACGACCACGGTTGCCGGGGGAACTCTTGCTCCTGTTGAAGTGCTTTCGGGGCCCGGCGAAATCCACGAGTTGGCCGACAGTTTTAACAAGATGATTACGGCCCTGTCAGCCAGTCGCGCGGAGACAGAAGAACATATCGCCTCTCTCGAAGAGACCAACCAGGCGCTGGCCCAGGCGCGTGATGATCTTGTCCGCTCGGAGAAGTTGGCGACCGTTGGCCACCTTGCCGCCGGAATGGCCCATGAAATCGGCAACCCCCTCGGTGCTGTGGTCGGTTACCTGAATATCCTTCAGGCAGACCTGTCCGGTGAGTCGCAGGACCTGGTCGCAAGATCGCTTGCTGAAACGGCCCGGATTGACAAACTCATCCGTGAGTTACTAGATTATTCTGCGCCTCTCGCCCATCAGGTTGAGTCGTTTGATCCGATTAAATCCTTGCGTGAAACTATTGAACTGTTACGTCATCAGGGGCAACTTGAGTCCATTCGGATCGATGATCGCTGCTCCGATACGTTTTGCCGGGTCAACATGGACCGGGGGCGCCTGGTTCAGGTCTGGATCAATCTGCTCCTTAATGCACAGGATGCCAAGCAGGGTGAGGGTCAGATCGTTTTGTCCTCCGAGAGTGATGGCCGGGTTGTTTCTGTTGCGATTCAGGATGAAGGCCCTGGTATCGCAGCTGATGTTGCGACCAGGATTTTTGAACCTTTCTACACGACGAAGGCCCCGGGCAGTGGCTATGGTCTGGGCCTTGCTGTCTGTCAGCGGATTATTGACGAGAACGGCGGTAGCTTAAAGCTAAGCCAGGGTTCTGCGAAAGGGGCGCGTTTTACAGTGACTTTACCCTGCTCAACAGAGGTTCAATCATGACAGCAGTAGAGCGTCATATCCTGATCATCGATGACGAAGCGCCGATGCGTCATATGCTGCGCATGGTCCTTGAACGAGATGGTTATACGGTTTCAGAGGCGACCAGCGGCAGACAGGGACTGGATCGTCTGCAGTCGGGACACTACTCACTGGTTTTGTGTGACATCCGCATGCCGGAGATGGATGGCTTGTCGTTTCTCAAAGAGAAGCAGGCCCAGCAATTCGGTGGTACAGTGATCATGATGAGTGCCTACGGCAGTGTTGACACTGCCGTAGAATGCATGAAACAGGGCGCCTACGACTATATCTCCAAACCTTTCCGGCCCGATGAAATCCTTCTGACCGTACGTAAAGCAGAAGAGCGACTGCACCTGCGCCAGGAAAATGTCCAGCTCAAGACAAGCATGCGACGTGGGAGTCGGCCACAAGGCGTGGCTGCTATTATTCATCGCAGCGCTGTTATGAAGAATTTGTTGGTAACCGTCGAAAAAGCGGCGGCAGTCAATGCTCCGGTTCTGATCACCGGCCCGACCGGAACGGGCAAGGAGTTGATTGCCCGGGCGTTACATGCAGAAAGCCCGCGTAGCGACAAGCCTTTTCTCGCGGTTAACTGCAGCGCCATCCCTGCCGGTTTGCTTGAGAGCGAACTGTTCGGGCACGCCAAGGGTGCTTTTACCGGCGCGGATCGAAGCCGGAATGGTTTGTTCGGGGCCGCCGATGGAGGAACTCTTCTACTCGATGAGATTGGTGATTTCCCGCTTGCCCTACAGCCGAAATTGTTGCGGGTTCTGCAGGAGCGAGAGGTGCGCCGTATTGGCGAGAGTAAGCCCACACCGGTCGATGTGCGTGTGCTTGCGGCCACGTCCAAAGACCTCAAAGAGGCGGTCGCAGATGGCTCCTTCCGGGAAGATCTTTTTTATCGACTGGCCGTAATCTCAGTTGACCTTCCGGCACTTGAACAACGCTCCGAAGATGTTGCCGCGCTGGTTGAAAGCTATCTGCCAAGGATTTCTGCCAGACTGAAGCGCCCTGTCCCGACTATGAGCCCCGAGGCCTTGAATAAATTGACTCAACAGCCTTGGCCAGGGAATATCCGTGAACTTTTGAATGTGCTTGAAAAGACCCTAGTGTTCTGTCGCGAAGAGATCATAGGAGAAGGCGACCTGGCTTTGCATGATCATCCTGTCGCGCCGATTGATCCGGCTAACCTTTCTCTGAAGAAAGCGACTGCTGCACTGGAAAAGGATTATATCGAGAAAGCTCTGATTGCGACTGATGGCAATCGGACTCAGGCTGCGAAGATACTTGAGATCAGTTTGCGTTCGTTGATTTATAAAATCAAAGACTACGGCCTTTGATTTGGGGGCTGGAGAGCGGAGGTTGGAGGCTGGCAAAACCTTTTGACCAACAAAGGGACAATCTCTTACCAGCCCCTAGTCCCCAGCCCCCAATCTCCAGACACCGCCTAAAGCCATGCAAATGTTGCATAGGATGTCACAATAGGAAGATTGCAACAAATCCCTAATAACAACAAAATCAGCAGGTTAAGGCTATTTCTCTGTCTTCTCTTGTTGGTACGCCTTTTGCTCGTAACTAGTCTCAGGTTAGTCGTGATCTCAGGAGGACATGATGCCCGCTTTGAAAAATTCCCAATCCGGCTTCTCTATGATTGAAATGTTGGTTGCTATTGTCATCCTGGCGGTTGGCTTATTGGGGCTTGCTCAATTACAGATTACGGCAATCAAAACTAATTCCCAGAGTTTTACTTCGACCGCGGCCTCTGTATTGACTCAGCGTGTTTTAGAGCAGGTCTCGTCAATACCTCCAGACGATGTCTTATTCAATGGTCCTAGTAACGGTACTTGGTCAAGGGCTCCGATTACAAGTCCTGTCACCTTGTCTGGAGGGGGGACTTATAACATTACATATGTTGTTGAACCTGTTGATTCTGATAATGACCCATCTACCAATAATGACATTACTAATCTCTACAAAGTCACTGTTACGGTTAGTAGTACTGGTGAGCTGAGTCATGTACTTGGGAACAAAGTACGCACGGTTGTGGGTTCTATAGTTAAGAGGGCTATTTAGGGAGCGTCACCTATGTTCAGGTCTCTGTTAAGTAAACTGTGTGGCAGCCGAGGGATGAGTCTGGTTGAGCTTCTCGTTGTTATGGCGATTCTGTCAGTTGTCATGATGGCGGTAATGAGCCTCTTCATCCCTGCGGTGCAATCGACATCGACATCGACACAGGTCTCTGATGTGCAGGCCAATCTGCGACTGGCAATGAAGGCCATGACCCGCGACTTGTTGCATGCCGGTTTCATGGTGCCAGAGAATCCAATCATTTTTGAAGCAAGTGCCACGCCGGCCACGGCTGAGAACCCTGATCCCACAGATTTTACGATTCGTACCCGTGCTGTTGGTAATGATTTCGCTCGGGTGACGGGAGCTGCAGGAGTTACGAATATTACATTAGCTGTCTCAGACCCGGATATGGTTGCCAACTTTCCGGATGATACAAAAGTTCGATTGTACGAACCAATAACGGCACAAGAATTGATCAATGGTACAGGATCAAGCAGCGATAGGGCCTACAACGTTGAGTCAACAGGATCAGATACCATCGTGATTTCTGGAAATGGGATACTTAATGCGGGTGACGTTCCCGCTGAGACCGTTGTCATGCGTGTGCGCGATAATAGTCAGCCAGCTTTGTCAACGATACGGTTTCGTTTAAACAGTGCCGACCAGGCTCTAGAGAGAGTTGTCAATGGCAATACTCAGGTCATTGCCCGCAATGTAAACTTTGCCAATTTTACTTATGCAAAAACGGATGAAGGGCGGGTTAATTGGGTCGATATTGAGCTGCGGGGTGTTACCAAGGGGCTCAAGCCGAACGACGCCATCGCTGGAGTTAAAGAGCGTTCAGTACGGACATCCGTCAAGCTTCGTAATGTGTTTTGATGATATCGGTGAGTAAAGGGTCTGTCATGATATTTAAAACTCTAAGAAGAGATAACAGCCAGAAAGGTATGGCCTTGATCCTGGCAATCGGGTTCCTGGCAATCCTCAGCATTCTTGGGGCGACTGTTCTTAACGTCTCGTTGCGTGACCTGGATGAGAAACAGTATACGCGTTCATACACGCAGGCCGATCAGGCGGCTCTTTACACGGCCGATCGAGCTGTTGAATATGGGATGAATCGTGACCTTGTTATCAACTTGGCACAGTACAATGCGGTCAACCTTATGGCCGATAAAGTCAGGTTGGGTAATGGAACTGAACTGGGTGTTCTGCATCATGAGGTCATTGACAGCACTGGACCTGGCAGTCTAGTTGCCGGGAGGGTAACAGACGTT
Organism: Deltaproteobacteria bacterium IMCC39524; assembly: GCA_029667085.1. Lineage (NCBI taxonomy): Bacteria > Deltaproteobacteria > Deltaproteobacteria bacterium IMCC39524. The sequence continues at coordinate 1,145,796 of JARUHJ010000001.1, read as the reverse complement.
GGCCCTCGCAGTATGCCACCAGCAATGGCCTCAAAGCACGGCAGTGAGTTCGGCGCCAATATGTATCATGTCAGTGTTAAAACAGAAGCCGGCAGCGGGCTTTTCAAAAAGAATACCCATGTAGATGCCAGCATCATCCGTCTTTTCAAAATGGACGATGACCAGATATTCCGTACCTCGGGAGGAGGTTGATTATGAGCCGTTGGACAATTAAAAAACGTTGGTATGGTAGTGAGGAGTGGATGATCAGGCGTATCGTCAGTGCCATGCTTGTTTTTACCATGTTTTTCGGCCCGGGGTTCCCCTTTGCTGCTTTTGCTGAACCGGATACTTATGTTGGTGACTCGGCGATCTACATTGGTGCTCCCCAAGAAAGGGCCCGCCCCAAGGTCCTTTTCCTGATTGATAACAGCGCTGCTACTGAAAACCTTGCCTCCGGTTCGAGATACTACCCCAGTATCGCGTACAATACGGTCACCGGTCGAGAATCTTGGGACGTATTCGCTGCGAAAACAACTGGTGATTTTGAGACTGGTGCAACCCTCGACAATGACGGCTACGAGTTCCTGGAGTCGTGGTATGATCCGTCGGCTCCCGATAGCTGTGCCGCGGGCGTCAGGAAAGAAATCTACGATCGCTTCGTTCATGTGGGAACCTACTCATCAAATGGTTCTGAAACCTCGCCCAATATCAGGAATGACGATTGTTCCCTCAATCCCTCTGGCGCTGTCTACGCCATGGGTAACTATCTCAACTATCTCGCATATGACCCTATAAATTGGAATGACAATTTAGTTTCGGCTGGAACTTGCAGTCTTAGTGACTCTGCAATATACAATTCGGCGGAACTTGCAGCTAACGAGGATATTATTAACGACGATGATTACGATGGCATCTGTGACACCGACGATATCTGTCGCGGTTTCAATGACGACATCACTGGGATGTATAACTCCGCCCAGATAACAGCTCTCTATACCGAACTTGGCATGACTGCTCCTGACAGTTTCAACCCTGCCGTAGACGGTGCCGGGGTGGAATACTGGTTTGAGAATGATGGTGTCACCACCTACCAACTCTATGACCTTGATAATGACGGTGTTCCCAATGGTTTGCCAGGCACTCCGTGGGAAGGCGGCTGTGACATCTGTCTTGGCGGTATCGCTGACCTCGCAGATAGTGATCCCAATGGTCGAGATCACGAGGACTCCGATTATGACGAGATCCCGGACTACTGCGATCCTGACGACGATGAAGATGGTATCGATGATTATGATGAGTTTGGGGATCCCTTAGATAACTGTCAGTATGATAGCAATGCCGACCAGACCAACAGCGATGGTGATGCATTAGGTGATGCCTGTGATAACTGTCTAACCGCAGATAATGACTTACAGGTTGACACTGACGCTGATGGTGTCGGGGATAGCTGCGATAACTGCGTAAACTTAGCAAATGCAGATCAGCTTGATTTTGATGAAGATGGCATAGGTGACGCCTGTGACCCTGACGATGACAACGATAATGTCCCCGACGGTTCGGACTCCGATCCGTTAAATGCCAATGTCTGTTCTGACACCGACAGTGATACATGCGACGATTGTACCAATGGCACGTATGACATCGCTAACGACGGTGACGACACCGACGGTGACGAACAGTGCGACTTAAGCGACCCTGACGATGACAACGACGGCATCGACGACGATTTGGACGACGATCCGCTCAACCCGGATGTCTGCGAAGACGCAGATAATGATGGCTGTGATGACTGCTCCGTGGGTACTGATGACTTCGGACCGGACCCAGACAACGATCCTAGCAACGACAGCGACGACAACGACTCTGACGGGGTGTGCGATGGCAGTGACCCGGATATCGACGGTGACGGCGTGCTGAACGAGAACGACACCGATCCGTCAAATCCGAATATCTGCTCTGACACTGACGGTGACACCTGCGACGATTGTTCCAACGGTACTTTCGATCCATCGAACGACGGCACGGACTCGTTCGATGCTGACGGTCTTTGCGATGCCGGCGACCCGGACGACGACAACGACGGCCGCGATGACTTTGAGGACTCCGACCCTCTAAATCCGAATCTCTGTGCGGACAGCGACGGTGACACCTGCGACGATTGTTCCAATGGCATGTTTAACATTGCTAATGACGGGACCGACACCGACTCTGACGGTTCGTGTGATGACGGTGACACGGACGACGACAACGACGGCATCCTCGACGGTTCGGATGCCGATCCACTGAACCCGAATGTCTGCGAAGACGCCGATAACGATGGCTGCGATGACTGCACCAGGGGTCTGGATGGCTTCGATGTGGCGCCCGACAACTACGTCAATAACGACGGCGACGACAACGACTCTGATGGTCTCTGCGATGCCGGCGACCCGGACGACGACAACGACGGCCGCGATGACTTTGAGGACTCCGATCCTCTAAATCCGAATCTCTGTGCGGACACCGACGGTGACACTTGCGACGATTGTTTCAACGGCACGTTCGATCCATCGAACGACGGCGACAACAACGACTCTGACGGTCTCTGCGATGCCGGCGACCCGGACGACGACAACGACGGCCGCGATGACTTTGAGGACTCCGACCCTCTAAATCCAAATCTCTGTGCGGACACCGACGGTGACACTTGCAACGATTGTTTTAACGGCACGTTCGATCCATCGAACGACGGTCCTGATGCGGACGTGGACAGCATCTGCGATGCCAGTGACATATGCCCTGGCGGTGACGATACTATTGATGGCGATGGTGACGGTGTCCCCTTTGATTGTGACATCTGCCAAGGCGGTGACGACAACGTGGATCCAGATGTGGACTCATTCCCTAGCTACTGTGACCCCTGCCCGAACGATCCGGACAATGACTCTGATTTTGATGGATGGTGCAACGGTAGTGAGTACCAAGCCTCGTTAGGACTGTCAGGTGCCAATGACAACTGTCCGACTAAAACGAACGATCAGTCTGATTCCGATTTTGACGGAATCGGTGATGCTTGTGATCCTAACCAAACGATTTTGATCACGCTAACCGAGGGTTCGACAGTTAATGGCACCATTGGTGCGGCAGGAGATCAAGTCTTGTATAGGGTTGCTCTGGATGTTGGGAGAACCTACCAAATTGATCTTAGACCAGGCTTACTTACACCGCTGTCGAGCACACATCTTAGAATCTACGATTCAGGACAAGTGCTTAGAGGGCAGGATGCTGGTAATCCCAATACACAGTTGATCTTTACTGCCCCTTCTACAGGAACCTATTTCATCTCTGCAGGCGGTTTTAAGAGTAATACTGGTTCTTATCGACTGAGCCTGTCTCCACCAATAGCCAACCTTGAAAATAATGATGTTCCTTCTGTCATTCTTGCTCTTGGTAGCGCCATGCCGACCCTCTCGGTCGCTGTGGCTTCAGTCATGACCTTTTTCTCCACGACCGGAGGAGAAGCCGAGGCAGCGAAACCTCCAGTCACTGGGAAACCGGATCCAACGCCACAGAACCCTCAAACGACTATCCGTAAGGTTATGTTCGATGCCTTGACCCAGGTCGTTGATGGGGCTCGACCTTCGGTGGATTTCGGAGCTATGGCGTTCGGTCCTGCAAAAGTAGGTGGGGCTTTGCTCCATGATGTCGCGGACCTTCGCAACGACGACGCTCGAGACGCTTTTATTGCTTCTTTACCAGGGGTCAGCGAAAATGGAGTGAATATCGGGCCTGACAATGCGATGCCACTTTCGGGTGCTCCGCGCCCTCTGTCTTCGGCACTTTATGACGCTGGGTACTATTTTGGCGCGGATTACAATTCGACGGCTCAATACCAACAACCCGCCGTGTCTAACGGGAAGCAGTACACTCCAGGAGAAGGGAATTGCGGTTACGACCACATCGTTGTGTTGACGATCGGACAGCCTTTCGCTGATGCTGCTATCACGGGCGCTGGCTCTGTCGTTGCTACTACAATTGGCGATGCCGACGGTGATAACTATCCACATGGTGATCCCGATACTGCGGATGAGGGTTCTTACGCTTCTGGAGACCACTATATAGACGACATCGCCTACCGCTTACAATGGGAGGAAGATGTCAATAGTGATGGTGAGTACGGCGATATCACGGTTCACACTGTGCTGGCCTTTTTCCAGGAAGACGAGCTGATTCGTCGTGCCGCTGTTAACGGAGGTGGCGCGTACAATACGGCATACAACGCCCAGGAGTTGGCCGATGTTCTGAAAGATCTGCTGATCAATATCGTACTGAAAGCCGATACTGCCTTCGTTGCGCCGGTTGTTCCTGCGAGTACAACCAACCGTACGATCAGTAGTGACCGGGTCTACCTGGGACTCTTTAAGCCCCAGACGGATAATGCTTGGTACGGCAATATCAAGAAGTATCGTGTTGGTGAAGGTGAAACCCTGCTTGATCGTTATGAAAACGATGCGACGCAAGCTGATGGTGATTTCCAACCTCGTTCCTTATCATGGTGGGGGGCTAGTGATACAGATAATGATGAAGTCGATGACCTGTTAAGGTGTGCTGACGGCGACAGGGAGCTGTTTAATAAAGATGCGAATGGAGATTATGACACCATTGGGGGGTTGGTGGACGGTGACGGCGGAGCAGCTCAGTGCGGTGGCCTTGGTGGGGAACTCTCTTTGAGAGATATTACAGACGACACCTCCGGCAGGGATCCCTATACTGGTGAGCGTAGTATATTCACCTATCCTTCCGGTTCAGCATCTCTGGATCTGAGCCATCATGCTGACAACGCCTTTGAGGTCGATAACGACAAATTGCATAGGGTTGATGATGGCACTTCTGCCGGCCAGCCCGGTCCTCTTGACGTTTATGAAGGACTTTATACTGACTCGATAAAAGAGGAAAAAAGAATCATCAAGTATGTTCAGGGCCTCGAGTATGATCCCGACGTAGCAGACCTTGATACACTTCAAGAAAGGCGTTGGCCACTTGGAGATATCCTCCACTCGCGGCCCGTGGTCTTTAACTATTCCTCTTATTCTACTCTTGCTGAAGATACATGTTTCGAAGATGCAGATGGCGGAGAGTTCAACTCTTCAGTCATCTACGTCGGCGCAAATGATGGCATGCTGCATGCCTTCCGTGATTGCGATGGCCGCGAATTGTGGTCGTTTGTCCCTCAACAGATCCTACCGTACCTGAAGGATTCTCTTGATGGCAGTCATCAATACTTCGTTGATGCGCCGCCCGTAGCCTATGTGCATGACAAGGATAATGATGGAGTCATCGAACATGGCGATGGCGATAGAGTCCTCCTGGTATTTGGCTTGCGCCGTGGTGGCTCCTCAGATGATATTTCTTCAGGAACATGGGGCGGGTATTTCGGTATAGATGTCAGCCGCCCATATCTTAATACGACCCCACACAGCTCAGGGGCGCCTTCGTCAATGTCCTATGGCCCGCAGATGGTATTCAGTGTCGACAGCAGCACGCATAGTGATTACGACAATATGGGGCAGTCCTGGGGTCAGCCGCGTCTGGCCAAGGTGCGTGATGACTCTGGCAACCCCATGGTTGTGGCATTTGTGCCGGGCGGTTATTCGAAGCATGAGGACCTGCGTTTCGGTAACACCCAGGATTTCCCGGACGTCTCAACAAGTTCCGTTGTCCCAGGGATTACAGAGGACGGTGGGCTGGATGATTTTGGCTTCGGAATGACGACCTCCCCAGCCAGTAGCTCACCTGATTCTTGGGATGGCTCTGCGCACGAGATGCGCGGGCGTGGCATGTATGCGGTTAAGATTGCGAGCCTGGTGGACTGCGACACTGGGTGCGAACCTGATTTCAATGGTGCGGGAAGTATCGCCTGGGATTATGATCTTGATGACAACACAGCCTTGGATTATCCGATAGCCAGCGACATGACGGCGGGTGACTTGGATGCCGATGGCTACATCGATACCATATATATTGGAGATACGGGTGGACGGATGTGGCGCTTTGCTCATCCTTCGACTGTTAATACACCCAGTAAGAATGAAACAGTCAGTGCATGGCAGGGTAATATTATTTTCGATGCTAATAATGATGGTCCTAGCGGGGTTCAAGCAGTCCTGCCCTCTGGAGAATCGGATGTGGGTCGCAAGTTCTTCTATCGTCCTGCGGTGTCCGTGATCAATGGTCTGACGCACCTCTGGTTTGGGACCGGCGATCGTGCTCACCCGTTGAACCATGCGGTTGTTGACCGTCTCTACGAGATTGTCGACCGCGGTCAGTTGACCGGTGACTATATTGATGAGAAAAACCTCGTCGATATGACGGAAGATCCATTACAGACAGGCGACTCCGACACGGTGTCTGAAACACTTGATAAGCTTTACAACCGCGTTAACGGACCGGACAATACACCTAACTACTATCATGGCTGGATGATCAAGATGAATTGGGCCTACCCGGAGATCCCGGAAGATTATGAAGAGCTTACAGATGCTGAAAAGGCGTTGCTCTCAGCCGGAGAAGGTTCTGAGTCGTTTGTTGTGGGTGAGAAGATGCTTGCGGCGCCGGTGATGTTCAACAACGAGGCGTACTTTACAACTTACGCGCCGTTAGAAGATCCGAATGCGAGTGACCCCTGCGCAGTTGGTAACCTGGGTAGTTCTCGCCTGTATCATTTAAAATCAATGACAGGTGAGGCGATTTTTAACTATGACATATATAATGACGACTCTCTTGATGGTACCAGTTATAGTGATATGCTCGATGATAACCGGGCTAAAGGAGCAGGCGGGATATTGACGCGTTCTGACAGAACCCGTTATCTTGGTAAAGGTATTCCGTCCGGTATCGTGACCCTGATCGATGCCAGCGGACGGGTCACTATGATGATCAGTTCGAGCAACCGCGTTGATACCTACAACGCACCGGATATAAAACTGATTGCGCCTGTCTACTGGATGCAATGGTAGCTATATGACATAGTGTGTTGTTTCAAGAGGCCGCATCTTTTGGTGCGGCCTCTTTTTGTGTCTGTGACTTTTCTTGGCGTCTTGGTGTTTTTACGTTAGAATGACCGCAATTCTGCAATCTTTTTACGATTTATGGAGGCTCAATGACCCTGAAAAGACTTACATTTTTCCTGGCAGTTACAGTTTTACTGTCTGCGTGTGGCGATGATACCCCAGGGGAGACAACACCTGCTGTAAAACCCGAAGCAAAACAAACAGCACAAGCAACAAAAAAATCTAATGAAGTTAAAAGTGCAGGTGGTGTTTCAGTGTCAATAATTCCTGCAAACCCGACTGCAAGTGATTGTCTGCGTGTTGTCATTCAAGGGTCTCCTGGGCGCAGCGCTGTGGCCTGGTCGGTAAATGGCTCTATCGTATCCACAGGATCAGATACTGGTATTTGTCCGGAGCACTATCGCCGTGATGATATAGTCACAGTTGAGGTCGGTACAAAGGATCAGGGTGCAAAGGCATCGGTTACTATCGGCAACTCTCCGCCTCGCATTGTTGATATCTCTTCTTCCCCGGATGAGATTTTTGCCGGAACAGATATTCATGTTGAACCTATCGCAGAAGATGCGGATGATGATGACGTGACTTTTAGCTTTCAATGGTTGATTAACGGTGAAGAGAACCCAAATTACACCGAAGCCACCTTGCCCGGGAACGCCTTCATCAAAGGTGATGAACTGCAGGTTCTGGTTACGCCGAATGATTTCTACGTGGATGGTCCTGTCTACGAAAGTTACGCGACACATGTACCAAATGCCCCCCCGCGCATAATCTCAGAGCCGCCCATTGAGATCTCATCACTCGATTATCTTTACCAGGTCGAGGTGAGTGACCCTGATGATAGCCAGTTTACCTATCGATTGGATGAGGGCCCTGAAGGAATGGAGATTGATCCCGCGAGTGGCCTGGTGAGCTGGTCTCTCTCTGATGTTGAACCGGGCGAATATAAAATAGCCATCATAGTGACTGACCCGGAAGGGGCTGAAGGCGCTCAGGAATATAACCTGACACTCGGTGCTCCGCAATAAAGGGTTGTGGAACGACAAGACGAAAAAGACTGATCCTTTATCGACTAGAAAGAATAAAAGGACGACCTTTTCAGGTCGTCCTTTTATTCTCAGTTATTGTGAACGGCTGTAATTTAATTACTTCCTGCTTAGTCCGGCTTTTCTCCCTTCTTGTATTTTTCGTAGTACTCTTTGCGGCTCATTCCTATTAGAGCCAGATTTAAGCGGAAGCGTAAGTCACGCAGGTCATGTTCTGTTGACTTGGATGCTTTGCTGATTTCCTCTACAGTCAGGTAGCTGACTCCTTGTGCGCCGGTTCGTTCCACGCAGAGATAAATTTCACCTTTTTGTAAGGGGACAAGCTGTTGTGCTGCAGCCCACGTGTCTTCCTGCCCCTTCCTGTAAAAGAAGTTAGAGCAGACAGCGGTTACTATTGCGAGTATGACGATGGCGATTATAACGTTCAGGTATTTGCCCATAGCTGGCCTCTTTTATTCAAATGTACATCATAAGATTGACTGAAGATTAGCATAGTTGCCGTCGTTGTTGAAGAGATCAATTTGGTAAACCTCGGAACGCAAAGACGCATAGTAAATAAAAAAATGTGGTTATCTACTACACTCAACTAACTTATCGAAGTTAGCAGAAAACCATTTTACCCTTACAAATAAAGAGGCTTTAAGGTCAAAATAAATATTAGTAACAGGGATAGGCAGGATAAAGTGAAATCTTCGAGACTTGGATAAATCACTAATATTTGGTTCTTATGGTTTTATCCTGTACCTCCTGTATATCCCTGTTCAAAAAAAGTTTAAGACCCTATGGTTACTGGTGGAGCGAAGTAGATAAAAAAATTAAAAAGGCAGTTTGTTTAAGTTACAGCTTCGCGCCTTTGCGTTGAATTTCTGTGAATGAACCGTATCTGTCGAGCGAAAGACAAAAAGGCCTCCCGAAAAGAATCGGGAGGCCTTTGGTTCTTAAGAATTAGTTCTGTGCAGAGTTACTTAATATTGTAGAAAACGTCGGCTCCGGCAAAAACAGCGACATCCTCAAGCTCATCTTCGATGCGCAGTAGCTGGTTGTATTTGCAGATGCGGTCGGTGCGGCAGAGTGAGCCGGTTTTGATCTGGCCGGCGTTGGTAGCCACAGCGAGGTCGGCGATGAAAGTATCTTCGGTTTCGCCGCTGCGATGCGAAACAACCGCGGTGTAGCCGGCACGTTTGGCCATCTCGATGGCTTCGAGGGTTTCGGTCAAGGTGCCGATCTGGTTGACCTTGATCAGGATCGAGTTGGCGATGCCTTTATCGATGCCTTCCTTGAGGATCTTGGTGTTGGTGACGAAGAGGTCGTCGCCGACGATCTGGATCCGGTCACCGAGGCGGTCTGTGAGCAGCTTCCAGCCGTCCCAATCGTTCTCGGCCATGCCGTCTTCGATGGAGATGATCGGGTAGCGTTCGACCAGGTCAGCGTAGAACTCAACCATGTCTGCGGCTGACTTCTCTTTCTGTTTTTCGTTCTCAAGGATGTAGGTACCATCCTTGTAGAGCTCACTGGCGGCCACGTCGAGAGCCAGCAGGATATCTACGCCCGGCTTGTAGCCTGCAGCTTTTATAGCTTCCATGATCACTTCGAGGGCTTCTTCGTTGCTCTTCAGGTCGGGAGCGAAACCACCCTCATCACCGACAGCCGTATTGTAGCCTTTGTCTTTGAGGACCTTTTTCAGAGCATGGAAGATCTCAGCCCCCATCCGCAGCGCTTCCTTGAAGGACTCTGCGCCGGCAGGCATGATCATGAATTCCTGGATGTCGACGTTGTTGTCGGCATGCTCGCCACCGTTGATGATGTTCATCATGGGCAGTGGCAGCTCCTTGGCGTTGGTTCCGCCAAGATATTGATAGAGAGGCAGGCCGGCTTCTTCGGCTGCGGCTTTCGCGACCGCGAGGGAAACGCCGAGCAGGGCGTTGGCGCCGAGGTTGCTTTTAAAGTCTGTGCCGTCCATGTCCAGAAGCTTGCGGTCAATGCCTGATTGGTCGGACGCTTCCCAGCCGAGCAGTGCATCGGTGATTACTTCGTTAACGTGAGTGACGGCCTTCAAAACGCCTTTGCCGAGGTAACGGCTTTTGTCGCCATCACGAAACTCGAGAGCTTCGCGTTCGCCTGTAGAGGCGCCACTCGGTACTGCGGCACGACCCATAACGCCGCTTTCGAGGTAAACTTCGACTTCAACAGTTGGATTGCCACGCGAATCAAGAATTTCACGGGCATAAATGTCGACGATCTCACTCATGATTTCTGTCCCCTTGCTTTTGAAGAATGTTTTTGGTCTTTTATGTCTGCTTTGATTGGTTGTTTGAAGGTTTTTTTATAGCACATCATGATAAAATTTAAATCAAATAACTTGGGTCTTATTTCCCGCAGCTTGCTGCGTTGTTTAACATTAAAGAGACAACCTTTGTTTCGCCGCGGTGAAAATCTATCAAGATCTATGGTTAGAGCAAAACCAAGAGCTCATGTAAACGCGATTTACCACTAAGACACTAAGAAAACCATTAATGTCAAAGCAATTTCACAGGGATGAAGGGGATGAAAGGGATGAAAGGGATGTAAGTCTTCAAACATAAGGTCAGTACAAAAATTAACGCAGAGACTCGGAGACGCTGAGAAGATTGACCAAGGTGTCCGTCCTTTTACCCTCAAAGTTTTTTTACTCTGCGACCTCAGCGTCTCCGCGTTAAAACTTTTTTTGGGTTATAGAGCCGAAACAGAAAGGCCAAAGCTTTGCTTGATTTTTCTCTATCCTCTTAACCCCCTTCATCCCTGTGAATAATGTATTCTTGATTGTACAGATTTTCATAGATTTTGATCGCGGCTAAAAATAGATTCCAATTGTGTTGACAACAAATAGTTCATCCATTTTCCCTGTGATTTAACTAATGTCAATGCGACGCAATTGATTTGCGCAAACCAAGGTGGTATTTTAGCAAGTTCACGCAACATAAATTATAATTGGCTATCTATTTCGATTCAGTTGTATAACCCCAAAAAAAAGTTTAGCGCAAAGGCGCGAAGGGGTAGAGAAAGACCGCAAAGAAAACTATTTCAACAAGCAAGAATAGCAATCTTTTGCGCCTCTCTTGGCTTTTCATGGCGTCTTTGCGTTAGATCTTTTGATTTTGCTCTTACTTGAGTAAAGTCGATAATCGGAAAACTTTAAAGGCTACTTTTTGAACGATCAAATAAAACAGCAAAGCTTTGAACCTGCCGACCCCAGGTTGGCGCATGCACTGTTCGGGCAACAGAACCGCCATCTGAAACAGATAGAACGTCTCACCGGTGTTCGAGTCAGCTCCAAGGGGACGACTGCTGTTCTTGAAGGTGCGGCTGAAATGGTGACGCGCGCAACCCGTATGCTGGAAGAGTTGTCCGGGCTGCTGGAAAAAGGCTATGATCTGCGCCCGACCGACATCGAATACGCCGAACGTATCCTGCGCATGGATGAATCGGCGAAGTTGACGGAAATCTTTCTGGATACCGTCACCGTTTCTGCCCGTAACAAGGCCATCTCCCCGAAAACGCTCGCCCAAAAGGCCTATCTGGACGCCATGCGCAGCAATGATGTGGTCTTCGGCATCGGTCCCGCTGGCACCGGCAAAACCTATCTGGCTATGGCAATGGCTGTAGCGCTTTTGAAAAAGAAAGAGATCAGTCGTATCGTTTTGGTGCGGCCGGCGGTAGAGGCTGGGGAAAAGCTGGGCTTTCTGCCGGGGGATCTCACTGAAAAGGTGAATCCTTATCTGCGTCCGCTCTATGATGCGCTTTACGATCTGATGGATTTTGATCGCGGACAGGCCTTGATCGATCATGGTGTGATTGAAGTGGCTCCTCTGGCGTTTATGCGCGGCCGGACCCTTAATGATGCTTTCGTTATTCTCGATGAAGCGCAAAACACCACCAAGGAACAGATGAAGATGTTTTTGACGCGGCTGGGTTTTGGCAGCCGTGCTGTGATTACAGGTGACGTGACACAAATCGATTTGCCAAACGATCGCATCTCAGGGTTGGTCCAGGCCAGGGATGTTCTGAAAAATGTCGAGGGTGTTAACTTTGTCCGTTTTACTGACATCGATGTTGTTCGACATCCGATTGTTCAGGCTATAGTCAGAGCCTACGATGCTCATACGCCTGCATAAATAAGGCTTCACAGGAATTGCATGACCAAAAATGAACGAAAATCAGACGCTGTATCAACCCAGAAGCCGCTCTCTCGGGTGGCGAAGCAGGAACAGCGCGAGAATGACGAGAGATTCCAGCGAACCCTTCTGTTACTGGCCCTGGTGGCGTTGCTGACCCTTATTATCGTTCCCAAGGGTGTTTTAACGCCGACTGAGTTTAGCCCCGGTGATATTGCCCCTCGCGACATCAAGGCTCCTTACGATCTGTTGATTCCCGATGACGATTTGTCGCAGCAGAAGAGGGTTGAAGCGGAGAAAGCTGTTGCTCATCTTTACGACTTCGATCCGGCAACCGGAACAGCAGTCACAGGACAGGTCGTTCAGGTCATATCTTCTTTGCAAAGAGAGCAAGAGCAGCAGGTTGCAGTTGAACAGCAGCTTGCCGAGCTTGAAGCAAACTTTGGCATCAAGCCGAGCAGTAAATCGCTTGCTGCACTGAAGGAACTATTGACTCTGGAGGATATCTATCCCCGTATTGCCCAGGTGATTCTTCCGCTTTATCAGCAAAAGGTTGCCGGCAACCTCAAACTCTTTGAGGCTGATCGTTCCAAGGGTGTGATCTTTCGTGGGCCCAATGATCAGCCTGAGTTTGTTGACCAGGGTGTTGAAAAAATTATTGGTCTTGGTGAACTCCAGGATTCCCTGAAAAAAGCACTCGGCACGACAGAGTTTACAGGCAAACAGCAAGTGGCTTTGCGAGAATTGATCGTGCCGCTGCTGCGGCCTAACATCTCCTTTAACCAGAATGAAACCGAAGCGCGCAGGGCGTTGGCCCGGGAAGACGTTAAACCCGTCCTGATCCAGGTTAAGAAAGGGGAGATGATTGTCCGTGAAGGTGATCGTATTACACCGGATCAGCTGAAACGGCTTGGCGCGCTGCAGGATGAAAACAGCGCCGCTACTCTCTGGCGCAAGGCCTCTGGCATTCTACTCAGCTGCTTTATCCTCATCTACTTTGTCCATACCTTTGCCCGTCGGAATATTCGAAAATATCAACCGGAAAATCGGGATTTGCTCTTTTTGGCGACAATCTTTGTCGTCCAGATTCTGGCCTTGAAGGTTTCGATTTTTATCGCAACCGCATTGGGAAGTGCTTTCCCCTACGTGGAACAGAACGCCTACTATTACCTCTTCCCCTTTGCCGTCGGTACCATGTTGGTGCGCGTGGTCCTGAATTCAGAGGTCTCTCTGGTTTTTGCTATCCTCTCTTCGATCCTCACCGCGGTTCTTTTCGGCAACAGCTTCGCTGTTTTGATCTTTGCTTTTCTGACCAGTCTTTCAGGCGCGCACTGGGTTCGTCATGTCACCGAACGCTCTTCTCTGTTCCGGGCCGGACTGCGCCTGGGGCTCTTTAACTCTGTGCTGCTTTTTGCACTGCATTTGACCACGAGCAGGCCCTTCGATCTGCAATTACTTTACAAGCTGGGGTTCGGCTTTACAGGTGGCCTGGCTGCTGCGGTGATTGTGACCGGGATTGTGCCTTTGGTTGAATCACTGTTTCGCTATACGACCAATATCAAGCTGCTTGAACTGGCCAATATGAATAACCCGCTCTTAAGGGATCTGATGGTGCAGGCTCCGGGGACCTACCATCATTCCATTATCGTCGGTAACCTTGCCGAAGCGGCCGCGGAAAACATTGGCGTCAACCCCCTGATGGTCAGGGTCGCGGCTTACTATCACGATATTGGCAAAATCAGAAAGCCTCAGTATTTTATTGAGAATATTGGCGGTCAGGAGAATCGACACGATAAACTGGCGCCCTCCATGAGCGCGCTGATCTTGATGGCCCACGTTAAAGATGGCGTCGAGATGGCCCGGGAAAGTCGCCTGGGGCAGGCCCTGACGGATATTATTCGTCAGCATCACGGTACCAGCCTGATGAAGTTCTTTTACGATCGGGCAAAGAGCAAGGCTGACCCCGAGGTTGAGCAGATTGACGAGCGCGATTATCGCTATCATGGGCCCAAGCCACAGACCCGGGAGGCCGCTTTGATCATGCTGGCTGATGCGATCGAGGCTGCCAGTCGAACCCTGACCGATCCGACTCCGGCACGTATCCAGGGGATGGTGCAGAAAATTATCAACAATATCTTTATCGACGGGCAGCTCGATGAATGCGAATTGACCCTGAAGGATATTAACAATATTGCCAAAAGCTTCAAGTTGGTCCTCGGTGGCATCTTCCACTATCGAGTCGATTATCCGGAGCCTGTCAGCAAGGAACGTAGCATGGAGAAACCTACCGGGAGTTTAAATGAAGATCGCGATAGAAAATCAACAGAAGAACCAGAAGATCAGCAAAATTCAACTGCGAAAGGTAGCACAGAGGATCTTAAGCGCCTCGGCATGTCCTGAGGCTCATCTTTCGATACTGATTGTTGATGATGCTACTATCCAGGGGATTAATCGCGACTACCTGAACAAGGATCGACCCACCAACGTTATTTCGTTTGCCATGCAGGAAGGTGAGGGGAGCGGCGTCCAACCCGATCTGCTCGGTGATGTGGTGATCTCTGCAGAGACCGCCGCGCGTGACGCCTGTGAGGCGCAGAATTCGTTTGAAAGTGAACTGTATTTCCTGCTGCTCCATGGTATCCTGCATTTGCTCGGTTATGACCACGAGCGTGGAACCGAAGAAGATGCGAAACTTATGGAAGTCAGAGAACGAGAAGTCTTTACTTTGATCCGTGAGGAGTTTCTTGCTGAATGAAGGCTGAGCCTACCAAGCCCAAGGGATTTATCGGTAGCGTTAATTGCGCGATCGAGGGTATCCTCTGGGCGGCTAAAACACAGCGTCATATGCTTTTCCACCTGGTCATGGCCATACTGGTTCTTATCGGTGCCCCGGTCTTGCACCTCACTCTGTACGAGTTTGCCCTGCTGGCCCTGGCCATCACCCTGGTTTTGTTTGCCGAACTGGTGAACACGGCAATCGAAGTGGTGGTCGACTTGGTTTCCCCCGATTTTCATCCCCTCGCCCAACGCGCCAAAGATGTTGCCGCCGGTGCTGTGCTTCTTGCCAGTGTCGGCGCATTGGTGCTTGGTTACCTGGCGGTGTCGAGGTTTTTCTACACGGCCGGAGCGAGTGCCAGCCAGGAGTTCATGCGTTCTACTGGTAATGTCGCGATTATCTCCGTTGTCGTGGTCGTGCTGCTGGTGATTCTGGCCAAGGCCCGGGTGGGCAAGGGCACGCCGTTGCACGGTGGTATGCCAAGCGGTCATGCCGGAGTGGCTTTTTCCATTGCCACCTCAGTGGCCTTTTCTGACGTCGGTCTGCTGATGATCCTGCTGGCCTGGTTTCTTGCGGCGTTGGTCGCTCAAAGCAGGGTCCTTCTTGGCATTCATAACCTAAAAGAAATTGTTACAGGTGGCGTGGTTGGCATAGCGACGACCCTGGCCCTGCAACTGGCTTTTCACTAACCGAACAGGAGTGTCCTTCTCGTGGAAGACGATCAAAACCCGCAACGCAACTCATTCAGCTCAACCTTCAGTCGTTTTTTTCGGGGACGTTCACGGGCTTTAACAGAAAAAGAGCTGCAGGACGCGATCAACAGTTCCGAAGAAGAGGGGATCCTCAACGAGTCAGAAGGTGACATGTTGCAGTCGATCTTTGAGTTCGGGGACACCATTGTTCGTGAAGTGATGGTCCCTCGTACTGACATGGTCTGTTGTCCTGCCGATGCGACTCTAGGTGGATTTCTCGAATTGATTATTCGCTCCGGGCACTCCCGTGTCCCTCTCTTTGAAGGCTCTACGGACAAAATCGTTGGCGTTGTTTACGCAAAAGACCTGTTGCGCCACTGGGGCGCAAACGATGAGACTCTGACTCTGACAGAAGTTATGCGGACGCCTTATTTCATTCCCGAAACCAAGCGTATAGATGATCTTTTGAAGGATTTTCGGACACGCCGGGTGCATATGGCGATTGCCGTTGATGAGTATGGTGGTACTTCCGGTCTGATCACGATAGAAGACCTGCTCGAAGAAATCGTTGGCGATATTCAGGATGAATACGATCTGGAAGTGCCATGGTTGCAACCACAGGAAGACGGTACACTTCTGGTGGATGCCCGGGCCAATGTTGAAGAATTGGAAGAATACTACGATATCGAAATCCCCCGCGAAAAGTTCGATACGGTTGGCGGCTATCTGTTCCACCTGTTAGGCAACGTGCCCCAAAAGGGTGAGAAGGTCAGTGATAACGGCCTGGTACTGATGGTTGAAGACTCTGATGCACGTAAAATTGAGAAGGTCCGTGTCTGGCGTGACGCTGAAGCTTCTGGAACAGAGTGATGATACGCCGATTCCTGCCTGACAAAATAACCTGCTGCAGCGCTTTGTCCGGCTTCTTGCTGGCATGTTCTTTCCCTCTCCCTGATTATCACCTGCTTGCGTGGCTCGGACTGATCCCCCTGATCATGGTCATGCCGAAGCGGCCTTTCAAGAGTGGCTTCGTCGCCGGGGTGGTCTTCTTTGCGGTGACCCTCTATTGGCTCAATATCGTGATGACCACCTATGGTCATCTGCCTGTCCTGCTCTCCTTTCTGCTCTATCTGTTGCTTGCAGGCTATCTGGCCCTTTACTGGGCGATTGCCTCCTGGGCGGCCTGTCGTCTCAGGGAATTCAGAGGTTACTCTTTTGCTTTAACCTTGCCGGTTTTCTGGGTTGCCCTGGAGTTCCTGCGGGAGTTCTTGCTGACCGGCTTCCCCTGGGCAACCCTCGGTTACTCCCAGCACGACTGGTTGCCGATGGTTCAGTCTGCGGACCTTGTCGGCGTCTATGGCTTGAGCTACCTGATTGTCTTATGTAATGCCGCTCTTGCCGAGAGCTTTCTGCTCAAGAGTCGCAGCCCTTCGCAAGGGCGGCCGGGGAAAGCCCTTGCCGTAGCAATCGTCCTCCTGCTGGGAAACTATGCTTACGGAGCCTGGTGTCTGCAACAGGGCCCTGATGCCCGTGCCGAATCCCTGGCGGTGGCTGTTGTGCAGGGCAATATTCCACAAGGGCTCAAGTGGAGGCCCGAGAATCAGATCAGCACAGTGAAAACCTATCGTGACCTGTCGTTGCGGGCTGAGCAAGAGGGAGCGAAGGATCTGATTGTCTGGCCTGAAGCCGCCATGCCGTTTTATTTCCAGGATGGAGGGCCTCTGGCTGATTCTGTTGCAGACCTCGCTGCTGAGGCAAAAATCGCTCTCCTCTTTGGTAGCCCTGCCTACCGTCGAGACTCAGGAGCCTTACGTTATCTGAACAGCGCTTTTCTGCTTTCGCCGACGTCTGAAGTACAAGGACGGAGTGATAAAATTCACCTTGTTCCCTTCGGCGAATATGTACCCCTTGGCAAGTTCCTGCCCTTTGTTAACAAGCTCGTCGCCGGCATCGGTGATTATTCTCCCGGCGAGATCAACCCCTTGCCGATTGGAGCGCACAAGCTTGGCGTTCTGATCTGTTACGAGGTGATCTTTCCTGAGTTGGCGCGGGAATATGTCCGGCAGGGCAGTGATTTGTTAGTGAATATCACGAACGATGCCTGGTTCGGTAAGTCCTCGGCCCCCTGGCAACATCTGGCGATGGCCCGTTTCCGGGCGATAGAGAATCGCGTCTGGGTGGCACGTGCCGCCAATACCGGCATCTCCGCCTTTATATCCCCGTCGGGGAGGGTTGTAAAGCAAGCCGGCCTTTTTGAGACAGCTTTCCTGTCGTCTGAGGTTGGCCTGGGTGCACAACCAAAGCTTTACTCGCATATGGGCGATCTGATTCCAGGGGCTTTCCTGCTGATCTGTTTGATATGGTTGATTCAGACCCGCCGTCGCTTTTTTTAACGCAAAACCGTAACTCACGCGGAGGCGCAGAGATCGCAGAGAAAAACAGACCAGCTCATGTTTTTTTAGGTTTTGCCCTGCTCTGCGATCTCTGCGTCTTGAGTGAGCAGAGCGAACGGGCGTGAATCGTTTTGTGCTCTTCGGGTTTTACTTTTTTCCAATGGATTAAATGGAGCGATGTAGATAACCAGGCAAGCTTTTTCGGTTCATTATTCAGATTGCTTGCAATGATTACCAAGAAAAACCCTAAATCCATGAAGTTTCCTTGTTCCGTTCGTTGACTACAGGTATAATCCGCTGTTCGACTTTAGCGTTGGGAGTTTATAATGTTTCGTGAAGAAATTGAATTGTTGAAAAGCCTCCAGGACAAGCTCTCTGAGCTGAGGAGGTATCTTTGACATTGATAGCAAGCGTGAGCGCGTCTCGGAGCTGGAAGCGGACGTTGCCAGGCCGGAATTCTGGAATGATAACGAGAAGGCTCAGGAGGTTCTGAAGGAAAGAACCTTACTGCAAAAGCTCGTTGAAGATTGGGAGTCGGCAGCCCATGGCCTGGAGGATGTCCAGGTTATGATCGAGCTCGGCGAGGAGAGTGAAGACGAAGAGGCTCTTGCGGAAGTTCGTGAGATGTTGCCAGCGTTGGAAAAGTCGATCGGCAGGATGGAGTTTGCCCGCATGCTTTCCGGCGAACATGATGCCAACAACGCAATCGTCAGTATTAACGCCGGTGCCGGTGGTACGGAAGCCCAGGATTGGGCCGAAATCCTCTTGCGTATGTATCTGCGTTATTGTGAGCGCAAAGGTTTCAAGGCCGAGATTACGGAATATCAACCCGGAGATGAGGCCGGTACCAAGGGCGTCACAATCACCGTTACCGGGGATTACGCTTTTGGTTACCTGAAAGCGGAGAAGGGGATTCATCGCTTGGTCAGAATCTCTCCTTTTGATTCCAATGCTCGTCGCCATACGTCCTTCTGTTCGGTTTTCGTTTTCCCTGAACTCTCCGATGATGTCGATATTGAGGTCCTGGATAAGGATCTGAAGGTAGATACTTATCGTGCCAGTGGAGCCGGTGGTCAGCATGTTAATAAAACGGACTCGGCGATCAGAATAACGCATCTCCCCTCCGGTATCGTTGTCAGCTGCCAGAGCCAGCGCTCTCAGCATAAAAACCGCTCTACGGCAATGAAGCAGCTGAAAGCACGGCTCTATGAAATGGAGATGGAAAAGAAAGAGAGTGAAGCCGAAGAGTTGGGTGGCGAAAAGAAGGATATTGCCTGGGGTAGCCAGATCCGTTCCTACGTGTTGCACCCTTATCGTATGGTTAAAGACCATCGCACTGATTTTGAGAGCGGCAATACCGATGCTGTCCTTGACGGCAACCTGGACGGTTTCATTGAGGCATATCTGATGCAGTAATGATAGCTCAGGGACTGACCCTGCAGTTAAAGGGACTGTCCCATATTTAAGAGAAAAGAACGACCAGGAATAACTGACCACTGACCACTGATTACTGATTACTGATTACTGATTACTGATTACTGATTACTGATTACTGATTACTGATTACTGATTACTGATTACTGATTAAATATATAAGCTAAGGAAAGACATTATGGCGGTAGAGGAAGAAGTAGGTAGCAACGAAGTTATTGCCCAACGGCGCACGAAACTCAAGGACCTTCGCGAACAGGGGCACAATCCGTTTGCCAATGGTTTTGTGACCGATACCACGGCAGGCGAGGTGCGCACGGCTCATGCAGAGCATGATGCTGCGGCCCTGGAGGGGCTTGAAGCAACCTATCAGATCGCCGGTCGAATTATGGCGAAGCGTGATTTTGGCAAAGCCGCATTTATTCAGATTCAGGACCGCACTGGTCGACTTCAGGTTTATGTTGCTAAAAGCCTCGTCGGTGAAGAGAGCTTTGAGCTTTTTCGCAAGTTCGATCTTGGTGACATCGTTGGCATTAAAGGGCGCCCGTTTCGAACTAAAACCGATGAACTTTCTTTGCGTGCCGAGTCGATTCTGCTTTTGACCAAGTCGTTGTTACCCCTACCGGAAAAATGGCATGGCCTGACCGACGTGGAAACCCGCTATCGCCAACGCTATCTTGACCTGATGGTGAACCCTGATGTGCGAGAGGTTTTTCGCAAGCGCAGCCAGATCATCTCCTTGATCCGTGATTACATGGTCAACAACGATTACCTCGAAGTTGAAACGCCGATGATGCAGCCGATCGCCGGCGGAGCAACGGCCAAGCCGTTTATTACTCATCATAACACTTTAAAGATGGATCTTTTCCTGCGCATTGCTCCAGAGCTTTACCTCAAACGCCTGGTCGTTGGCGGTTTCGAGCGTGTCTTTGAGATCAACCGTAACTTCCGTAACGAGGGGATCTCTATCCAGCACAATCCTGAATTTACCATGATGGAGTTCTACCAGGCCTATGCGACCTACGAAGACCTCATGGAGCTGACCGAAGAGTTGATCTGCCATGTTGCGGAACAGGTGGTCGGTCGCCTGAAATTCATGTATGGCGAACGTGAGGTCGATTTGAGCCGTCCCTGGCAGCGCCTGACCGTACGCGAATCAGTCGTCAAATACGGTGATATCAGTGAGGCTGATGTTGACGATCGTGACAAACTGCTGTCTTATGCAGATAAACTGGGACTGGAACTCGACAAGAAAATCGGCTACGGCAAGCTGTTGACAGAGGTCTTTGATGCTGTTGCCGAACCCGAACTCTGGCAACCAACCTTTATTACCCAGTATCCCACGGAGGTGTCTCCCCTTTCACGCAAGAACGATCAGGATGAGAACGTGGTCGATCGCTTTGAACTCTTTGTCGTCGGCCGTGAGCTTGCAAACGCGTTCTCCGAGTTAAATGACCCTGACGACCAGCGTGAACGTTTTGTTAAGCAGTTGGTTGAGAAAGAAGCCGGTGATGAAGAAGCTCACGCCATGGATGAAGATTACATCCGCGCGCTTGAGTACGGTTTGCCGCCAACCGCAGGTGAGGGGATCGGCATTGATCGCCTGGTGATGTTGTTGACAAATTCCCAGTCAATTCGAGATGTTATCCTCTTTCCACAGATGCGACCGGAGTCGAAAGGATAGGACCCAGGCGCGGGTCGCGAAGAATGGGGAAGAGCCAGCTTTTGATCTCCCCAAACCTCGGGCCTCGTACCTCGTTCCTGATTTTAAATGAACTACGAACTCTTTGTCAGCCTGCGTTACCTGCGCGCCAAACGTAAACAGACGTTTATCTCGGTGATCTCGTTTATCTCGATTATCGGCATTACGCTTGGCGTTGCTGCGCTGATCGTGGTCCTTGCTGTTATGACAGGCTTCCACGATGGTGTCAGGCAGCAGATTCTCGGTAATATACCGCATGTTTTGGTGCAGAAGCATGGAGAGAGCCTGACCGATTCTGATGCGGTTGTCGCGGCGGCGAAGGCTGCCTCTCCTCATGTTTTGAATGCGTCTCCTTTTGTCAGCAAGGAAGCCATGCTGCTTTCGCGGCGGAATGTTGCTGCTGTCAATGTTAAAGGCGTTGAACGACAGAATAAAATCTTTCGTCAGAGTTTTTTGACTGAATCTGGCGGTGAAATTGAGACCCTTCTGTACGATTCTGAGGAAGCGCAGCCGGGGATTTTGATTGGCCTGGATACCGCTACGACATTGGGGGTTGCCGTTGGTGACTCCATTAATGTTATCCCGCCGATGTTCACGATTACGCCTTTTGGAATGATCCCGAAGATGAAGCCGTTCAAAATAGTCGGTATCTTTAAGCAGCGTGGGGGCTTTATTGATGCCTATTTCGCCTACATCGATCTCACAGAAGCACAGCACTTCTTCGATCTCAACGAAGGTGTGACCGGCGTTGAAGTGGAGGTCGACAGCTTTGACCAGGCGGCTCCTGTTGCCAGCAGCCTTCGTCAGGAATTCGGGTTCCCGCACTCTGTCCGTTCATGGGAGGACATGTTCGGCTCCTTCCTCTCCGCACTCAAACTGGAGAAGCTTGGTCTGTTCATCGTGCTTGGCATCATCGTATTGGTTGCCGCTTTTAACATCGCGACGACGCTGATCATGGTGGTGATGGAAAAGCATCGTGATATTGCCATTCTGCGCTCCATGGGCGCAACGTCTCGCAGCATCATGCAGATTTTTGTTTTCGAGGGCTTGATCATCGGTACTTTGGGCACCCTCCTCGGTACCGGCCTCGGACTGTTGCTGGCCAAGAACGCCGACCCTCTCATCAAGGGCCTGGAAAACCTGCTTAATGTTAAAATCTTTGATCAGAGTGTGTACGGCATGGACCATTTCCCCTCGGTTGTTAACACGGGCGATGTTGTTGCCGTCGTTGTCGTGGCCATGTCTATCTCTCTGATTGCGACCATCTATCCCGCTTGGCGGGCGGCCAAGATGGATCCTGCCGAAGCTCTGCGCTATGAATAGGTTGATGTCATGATTGCTGTTCGTGAACTTTCAAAAAGCTTTCTTACGGATCGTGGCAGAATCGATGTTCTGAAGAACGTTGACCTCGATATACGTGTGGGCGAACGCATCGCTGTCGTTGGAGCCTCCGGCGCGGGCAAAACCACTCTGATGCATCTGCTCGGGGGGCTGGATCGTCCAACCAGCGGCTCTGTTTGCTTTGCCGAGAAGGATATTTTTCGTTACACAGCCCATGAACTGGATGACTTTAGAAACCGTTCCATAGGCTTTGTTTTCCAGTTTCATCAACTGTTGCCCGAGTTCAATGCCCTGGAAAATGTCATGATGCCCGCCTTGATCGGACGCTCCTCGGTGAAGGACGCCGAGTTACGTGCGATTGAAATTCTTAAGGCTGTTGGTCTTGATCATCGCCTTGACCATAAGCCGGGACAACTCTCGGGTGGAGAGCAGCAGCGGGTTGCTATTGCACGCTCTCTGATCATGTCGCCAAAATTGCTTTTGGCGGATGAACCGACGGGCAATCTCGACAGCGCGACCTCTGATGAGATCCTGGCTCTGCTTGACCGTTTGCACGACGAACGCGATCTGACGATCGTGGTTGTGACCCATAGCGAAAAAGTTGCGGGACATATGGATCGGGTCGTGCATATGGAAGATGGCTGCTTGAAGACCTGAAGCCAGTGACAAAAGGCTTCTTTTGCAGGGCGATCAAGGCGACTTTATGGTTTACCTTCTTCCGGCAATTCCTTATAATGACGCGATTTTTAACCTGTTAGCATGATTTGGAGTAAAATTGATATGATGAAGAGGGCTCTTGCATTACTGGTCTGCCTTTCACTGGCTTTTCCTGCCTGGGCTGCAGAGGAGTTTTTTCTCGCAGATGTTCAGGTTAAAGGGAATCAGCGCGTGAAGACTGATGATATCTTGAATGCAGTGAGCATCAAGCCGGGCCAAAAAGTCACTCCTGCTGATATCGACGCCGCTATGGGCGATATTTACAAGATGGAACGCTTCTCTGATATCACTTCTGATGTTTCTGGAGAGGCTGGCTCATCCGTGTTGACATTCCTTGTGCAAGAGCGTCCCCTGGTGCGTAATGTACGTTTCGAAGGCAATGAAAAACTCACCACGGAAAAATTACGTGAAGTCATCACTGTTAAGGTCCCTGATATCTACGATCCGTTTGAAGTTAACAACAGTGTCGAACAGATTAAAGTCGCCTATATCATGGAAGGCTATTACGCAGCGGAAATCACTGCCGATAGCCATGTTAATGAGAAGAATGAAACGCTGGTTACCTTCCGCATCAAGGAGGGGGATATCGTTCGCATCAAGGATATTCGTTTCGATGGAAATACGGTCTTTGATGAAGGCGATATCAGGGCTGCGATGGATACCAAGGAGAAATGGATCTTTTCCTGGATAACGGATCGCGGCAATTACAACGAACTTATGTTGAAGCAGGACCTTGAAAGAATTGCTGACCTTTATTTTGATGAAGGTTACGTCCGTGTGAAGGTTCGCGAACCGGTTATCTCTCTGGTCGATAATGATAAACACATGCTGCTGCTTATTAATATTGATGAAGGACCTCAGTACCGGATGGGCACTGTTGACGCTCAGGGCGATTTGACGCGGGACAAGGAGGATCTCCTGGCTCTGGTAGGGTTGAATCCTGGCGATGTTTTCTCTCGAGGTCAATTGCGCAAGGGGGTTGAGGTTGTCACTGATGTCTATGCGGACCAGGGCTACGCCTATGCGAACGTGTCGCCTTTAACGCGCGCCAATGATGAAAGCAAGCTGATCGACAT
The DNA here is from genome assembly GCA_029667085.1 of Deltaproteobacteria bacterium IMCC39524. NCBI lineage: Bacteria > Deltaproteobacteria > Deltaproteobacteria bacterium IMCC39524. The sequence continues at coordinate 1,121,443 of JARUHJ010000001.1, read as the reverse complement.
GATGCTTGATATCGAGCAGGGCCCGCAAGTCTCGGTTGAACGTATCAACATTACCGGTAACACCAAGACGCGCGACAAGGTTATCCGTCGCGAAATGAAAATTGTTGAGGGTGATCTGTTCAACGCAACCAACCTGAAACGCAGCAAGGCTCGAATCAATAACCTCGGTTTTTTCGAGGCCGTGGATGTTGGCACCAGCGCCGGTTCCGACGACAGCCTGATGAACGTTGATGTCAAGGTTGAGGAGCGCTCAACCGGAACCTTCAGTGTCGGTGCCGGTTATTCGTCGGTCGATGGTCTTGTCGGCCAGGGTTCCATAACCCAGGAAAACTTCCTTGGGCGGGGCTGGAGGTTGAACCTTGCGGCGTCTCTTGGTAGCGAAAGCACGACTTATCAGCTCGGCCTTACGGATCCCTATTTTCTAGATACCCGTTGGACGCTTGGTGGTGAAATTTATCAGACTGAGCGAGAATGGTCGGATTTCAGCCGTGATGCCACGGGCTTTGCGATTAAAGCGGGTCACCCGGTTGGCGAGTATTCCAGGGTCCTGGTCACCTATCGTTTTGAAAACAAAGAAATTTATGATGTGGATTTTTTCGCATCACAAACAATTAAGGACCAGGAAGGGACCTCCACTCTCAGTTCTGTTACAACGACGTATACCTACAATACAACGGATAATCGTCTGGATCCGTCCTCTGGTACGGACTTGAGCGCGACCTGGGAGTTTGCCGGCGTTGGCGGTACGGAAAAGTTCAGTAAGTATATTCTGGACAGCCGTCATTTCTGGCCATGGAGGTGGGATACGGTCTTCTCGGCCCATGGACAGCTTGGTTATGTTCATGCCTTAAACGGCGATAGTGAGGAAGTGCCGATTGATGAAAGATTCTTCCTCGGCGGGATTTACTCCCTTCGCGGTTTTGAATCCCGTGAAGTTGGGCCGCGTGATGAATTTGGTGATTTTATCGGTGGTGATACGGAAGCTTACTTTAATTTCGAGTATATCTTCCCGTTGGTTAAAGACCTCGGCCTCAAGGGTGTGACCTTCTTTGACGTCGGCAATACCTGGAATTCCGAGGATTTCTGGGGTGAAGATGACGAGGCTTTCTCTTCCTGGCGTTATAGTGCTGGTGCTGGAATTCGTTGGCTGAGCCCTATGGGCCCGATGCGTTTCGAGTACGGCTATAACCTCGACGCCAGGGATTATGAGTCCAAGGGCAAATTTGATTTTATGATTGGCCGCTTTTTCTAAAACTTACAGTAGATATTTTTTCAAGGAGATTATGCATGAAGCAGTTTGTCGTTTTGATGTTGTTTTGTTTCGGTCTGGTTGCTTCCCCTGTGATGGCACAGGCCCAGAAGATAGCTTATGTGGATCTGCAGAAGGCTTTGAACCTTTCCTCTGCAGGTAAAGAAGCTAAAGAGAAAATCAAAACCGAGGTGCAGGGCTATGATGCTGAAGTACAGCAACGTCAGGAAGAACTGAAAAAGCTTAAGGAAGAGCTGGAAAAGCAGGCGATGCTCCTTTCAGAAGAAGCCCGCAACGCCAAAGAACGTGATTACCAGCAGAAGGTCAAGGATTACCAACGCTTCACCAAGGATATCCAGGAGACACTGCAACAGACGGACGCCGATCTGACCAGGAAAATCCTTGAGAAACTCCTCAAGGTTGTCCAGGAGGTCGGTAAGAGCGATGGCTACCTGATGGTCCTTGAAAAAACCGAGAGCTCCATTGTCTATGCCGATGAAAGTATCGATATTACTGACTCTGTGATCAAGGCTTTTGATAAACAAGGGAACTAATTATTATGCACGCTGAACACGGGGAACCGACCTCCCTGGCTGTTCTGGCAGATCTGGTAGGGGGGTGCGTCTCTGGCGACCCCTCTACTTCTGTTTCCGGGGTTGCTCCTCTTGATCTTGCCGGGCCAGACCAGGTTTCTTTTCTGGCGAACCCAAAATACAAGGAAAAGCTGGCCGACTGCAACGCAGCGGCGGTCATTGCCCATCCTTCTTTGAGAGGTAGCGTGGCGACACCGCTGATCCTGGTCGAGAACCCTTATCTTGCTTTTGCCAAGATCCTGAGCTTCTTTGAGGTGTCGACTCATGTGGGGCAGGGGGTGATGACCGGCGCTCATGTCCATTCCGATGCCAGCCTTGGCGAGAACGTCACGATTTATCCCGGTGCCGTCGTTTCTGCCGGCGCAAGAATAGGTAAGGGGACTCAACTGCTTTCAGGTGTTGTGATAGGTGAAGATACGGTTGTTGGTGAGGATTGTCTTCTGCACGCTAATGTGACGGTGCGCGAGAAATGTATTCTTGGTGATCGCGTCATCCTCCAACCGGGAGCCGTGGTCGGCTCCGATGGTTTCGGTTTTGCCCCTGACGGCTCAAGTTACTTCAAAATCCCCCAGGCCGGGTATGTTGTCATCGAAGATGATGTTGAAATCGGCTCTTGCTCCTGCGTCGATCGCGGGACCTTGGGTGTTACCCGAATCGCGCGTGGTGTAAAGATTGATAACCTTGTACAGATCGCTCACAATGTACAGATCGGTGAAGACACCATTATCGTCTCTCAGGTAGGAATCGCTGGAAGCACGACCATTGGTAAACATTGTACCTTTGGCGGCCAGTCCGGTGTTGTTGGGCATGTCAAGGTGGGTGATAATGTGACCTTGGCCGGTCGGGGTGGAATTTCTAATAATGAAGACAGCGACCAGACGCTTGCCGGAGTTCCGGCAATGCCTCATCGTGATTGGCTTAAAGCGACCATGACCATGCCACATTTGCCAGAAATGCGCAAAGAGCTGAGACAACTCAAAAAAGAGATGGCTGAACTGAAGAGCAAGTTAGCAAAGGAAGATAGTTGATTATGGAACTGAACACACTTGACATTATGAAGATTCTGCCTCACCGCTACCCTTTCCTGCTCGTGGACCGGATCACTGAATTTGAGGCAGGCAAGCGCATCATTGGCAAGAAGAATGTTACCATCAATGAACCCTGTTTTCTGGGCCATTTCCCGGATCATCCCATTATGCCGGGAGTGCTTATTCTCGAAGCTATGGCCCAGGTCGGCGGCGTCTATGCGATTCTTGCCAAAGAAGTCGGTGAGAACCAGGTGCCGTATTTTGTCGGGATTGATAAAGCCAAGTTTCGTAAACCGGTTCTGCCCGGCGATGTCCTGATTCTGGAGCTGGAATTGCTCAAGGTCCGCCGAGGCATCTATAACTTCAAAGGAACTGCTATGGTTGACGGCAAACTGGTTGCCGAGGCTGAACTTAAAGCAACTTTCGCTGATAAATAAAGGGAATTTATGATTCACCCGACTGCAATAATTCATCCCGGCGCACAACTGGCCGACAATGTCAGTATTGGCGCCTACAGCACGATTGGTGAACATGTCGTTATTGGTGCGGGGACCACGATTGCCAGCCATGTGGTTGTTGAAGGTTGGACTGAACTGGGGGCAGACAACAAGATCTTCCAGTTCTCTTCTGTCGGCGCAGACCCGCAGGATCTCAAGTATGCCGGTCAGGAAACTTACCTGAAGATCGGTGACCGTAACCGGATCCGCGAATTTACGACTTTGAACCGTGGCACGGAAGAGGGTGGCGGCATTACAAAGATCGGTCACGACAATCTGTTTATGGCCTACTCTCACGTTGCTCATGACTGTATCGTTAACGATCACGTCATCCTGGCCAATGGTGCCACCCTGGCAGGTCACATCGAGGTTGAATCAAACGCGATCCTCGGTGGGCTCTCCGCTGTTCATCAGTTTTGCCGTATTGGTTGTCATACCATGATCAGTGGTGGAGCAATGGTCGCGCAGGATGTGCCTCCCTATACTATCGCGCAGGGTGACAGGGCAAAAACCGTTGGTTTGAATCTGATCGGACTTAAGAGAAGAGGGTTCACAGAGGAATCGATCAAGGGGATCAAGAAGTCCTACCGTTTGATTTTTCGTTCTGGTCTGCGACTGGAAGAAGCCCTGGAGAAAATTGCTGATGAAGTTGAGTCGACTCCGGAGTTAGATCATTTCGTCAAGTTTATCAAAGAGAGCCAACGTGGCATCGCAAGGTGATTCGTCTGTCTTGGTTAATTTATGGACCTATAACCCAAACAAAGGGAATACGTCTTTACACCAAAACAGTAAGAGTTAAAATCAAAAGGCCAACGCAAAGACGCTAAGAAAAGCCAAGAAAGGCGCAAAGGGAAACCACTCTCGCTTTTTGAAGTTGTTTTCTTTGCGAGCTTTCTCTACCCCTTTGCGTCTTTGTGTTAAATAGTTTTTTAGGCTATAGAAACGTTAATTTTATTTTTGCCTTCACCGATTTATTGCCAAGGCACTCATAGGAAAGTAAATAGTGGGAGACTCAAGTAAGCGTATCATGATTGTCACCGGAGAGGCCTCCGGAGACTTACATGGTGCAAAATTGATGAGTGCTATTACTGCTCAGCTGCCTGATACAAAGTTTTTTGGCGTCGGCGGCAAGAATATGGCAGCGAAGGGTTGCGAAATCCTGATTCCAGGTGAAGAACTTGCAGTCATGGGCATCGTCGAAATAGTTGGTCATCTTCCTGTGATATTGAAAGCTTTCAATAAGCTTAAGAGAGAGTTCTACGGCAGCAACAAGCCTGATGCTCTTGTCCTGATAGATTTCCCCGAATTTAATTTGAGATTGGCTCGCCAGGCTAAAAAAGCCGGTATCCCGGTTCTTTACTACGTCAGTCCGCAAGTCTGGGCCTGGCGTCGTGGCAGGGTCAAGAAAATCGCTGCTGTTGTTGACTCCCTTGCCGCCATATTCCCGTTTGAGCCTGCTTTTTATGCCGGTCAGGATATCCTGGTCAAATACGTTGGTCATCCCTTGCTGGACGAATTCGAAGAGGCCGGTAACTGTCAGAACCTTCGTCCCCGCCTGCAGATTGCTCAGGGCAAGAAGGTGGTTGGCCTTTTCCCGGGCAGTCGACATAACGAGTTACGCTATATGCTTGATACACTCGTAGAGTCGGCGCAACTGATTTTCGATAAGGAACCGGAGGCACATTTCCTGGTGCCGGTTGCCAACACCCTGTCACGTGATGATATTCAGTCTCGTTTCCCCACGGAACTACCGGTTTCATTCATAGAGTCTGATGACGCAACAATCTATGATGTCGCAAGTAGTTGTGACACGATTTTAACGGTTTCAGGGACGGTGACTTTGCAGATTGCGCTGGTCGGTACGCCCATGGCGATTTTTTACAAGGTGTCGCCGCTTACTTACTCTATTGGCAAACGCCTCATAAAGGTTGATCATGCTGGTTTGGCCAACATTGTTGCAGAGGACCGGATTGTGCCCGAGTTTATCCAGGATATGGCAACGCCACAGAACTTGGCCGATGAAGCCCTCCGGGTTCTGAACGATAGCCGGTACGCGAATGACATGCGCTCAGCCCTCGAGCAGGTTCATACAAAACTTGGTGAGCCAGGGTGTTCAGCGCGGGTAGCAGAAATGTTGTTACAGCTACTGTAATGTTTGACTTCAGTGATAACCAGGTATTGATATAGATGAAGAGTCAAATGACCAAAAAACAGATTTACCTAAGAGTCGTCCAGTATTCCAGACCCTATATGTGGCGTATTGTGCTCTCCCTGATCTTTTCTCTGGTTGTCGCCGGTTCCGACGTGGCTTATATCAACCTGATTGAACCCTTGGTAGACAAGATCATTACCGCCAAAAACACTGATTTGGCCTACCTCGTTCCTGTTGTGATTATCGGCCTGGCTGTTTCCAAGGGCGTTGGACGTTTTTATCAGGAGTATTATATCAAAACGGCCGGCCAACTGGCGGTCCAGGATATTCGTAATGACCTCTTCAGCCAATCGATGCATCTGTCGATGGGGTTCCATGTCAATCAGCCCCCGGGAGTTATTACCTCGAGAGTTCTCAATGATGTTGGCATATTGCAAAGATCGGCCGCTGATATTCTGGTGGATGGTGTCCGTGAGAGCTTCACCCTGATCGGATTAATCACGCTGGCTTTTTATAAAGACTGGAGACTGGCTTCAGTCGCTTTTTCGGTCATGCCCTTCTGTGTGATTCCGGCGACACAACTTGGTCGGCGAATCAGAAATAATACGAAAAGTGGCCTTAAACGCATGGGTTTCCTGACCGGCACCTTGCAGGAGTCTTTCAGCGGCATAAAAGTTATCAAAGCTTTCGGCCAGGAAGAAACCCAGATCCAGGAATTTAAAACAGAGAATAAGCAATATTATAAATACTTGCGCAAAGCGATCAAGTACAACTCTTTGACTGCGCCTGCAGTAGAAATTTTGGCTGCCCTTGGTGGTAGTGGTGTGATCTGGTACGGTGTCCATAGGGTCCTTTCTGGCGACTTAAGCCAGGGTCAGCTCTTCTCAATTGTTGCCGCAATTTTGATGATGTTTACCCCTGTTAAGCGTCTGACCCGGGTCAGTAATATTATCCAGAAATCGATTGGTGCTGCCGAGGGTGTATTTACTCTGCTGGATGAGCCTCGTGATGTCGTGGACAAGCCGGAAGCGATAGAAATCGAACGCGCACGTGGTGAAATTGTTTTTGATAATGTTACTTTCAGCTACGGCGATGAAGCCGTTCTGACGGATTTCAGCCTTCATGCGAACCCGGGTGAAGTGATTGCCCTGGTCGGTCCCAGTGGCGCTGGTAAATCAACTGTGGCAGGCTTGATGGCGCGTTTCTACGATCCGCAGCAGGGCTCCGTCAAAATTGATGGTTACGATATCCGTGATATTTCACTGGAGAGCCTTAAGAAGAACCTTGCTTTTGTCGATCAGGAAACATTTCTTTTCAGTGGCTCGGTTCTCGACAATATTCGCTACGGCAAGCAGGATGCCGACGCACAAGCCGTGGCCGACGCGGCAGAGCAGGCTTATGCCACCGATTTCATCAACAAGCTGCCTGAAGGATATGACACCTTAATCGGTGATCGTGGTGTTCGTCTTTCAGGAGGTCAGCGGCAACGTCTTTGTGTTGCGCGGGCCTTGCTTAAAGATGCCCCTGTTCTGATCCTCGATGAAGCGACCAGCGCCCTGGATACTGAAAGCGAAGCTATGGTGCAAAAGGCGCTCGGCAACCTGATGAAAAATCGTACGACCCTGGTTATTGCGCATCGTTTGTCAACCATCATGCATGCAGACAGGATTGTGGTTATGGAGCAGGGCAGGGTTGTTCAGGTTGGCAATCATCAGGAGTTGCTTGCCCAGGGCGGCCTTTATCGCAATCTTTACGATATGCAATTTGAGACTGTCTGATGCCGTCTTTCGGGGACAGAATTCTACTCAGTACGACACCCTGGCTAGCGGCCAAGTTGATTAAACTTATTTATCTTCTTCTGAAACCTGAGACGGTTGGCGAAGAGCGGTTGAAACTGATCTGGTCTGAGGGGCAACATGTTATTATCGCCACCTGGCATGACCAGCTCCTGCTGATTTCTCCGCGCTACGAAGGTGGCGCTGCGAAAGTCTTAATCAGCAAGTCCAAGGATGGTGAGCTGATTACAAGGGTCATCAGTTATTTTGGTTTAGAGACTGTCCGTGGCTCCTCAAACAGAGGCGGGCGAGCTGCTTTCCGGGAATTGGTACGACTCTCGAAAGAGCCCTGTACTTTGGGTATTACTCCGGACGGGCCAACCGGACCACGTCATCGGCTTAAAGAGGGGGTTGTTCAGTTGGCGCGATTGTCTGGACGGCCGATTGTGCCACTTGCCTTTGCTTGCAGCCATGGCCATAGGTTTCAGTCATGGGACCGGTTTCTTCTGCCGTACCCCTGGGGAAAGGCTGTTTATGCAGTTGGTGAACCTCTCTATTATGATGAAAATGAGTCCATTGAAGATTTCCAGTCCAGGGTACAAGAAGCCATGGATGCCAACACGCGTCACGCCGGAGAGTATTTGAACCAATATGATCTTTCTGCTGTATGATCTGATCCTCTATCTCTCGGCCCTTTTTCTTGTGCCCTATTACCTGTTCCGTGGCTTGCGTTATGGTAAAGCAAGACATGGAGTGCGTGAGCGTTTGGGAATTTACGCGCAGGATTTTCGACAACTCCTCGAGGGGCGAAAAATCATTTGGGTGCATGCGGTTTCTGTTGGAGAAACCCGTGCCGCCATTCCTCTTTTGAAAGCGTTAAAGAAAAAACATCCGGACGCTTTGCTGGTCTTGTCCAATGTCACCGAAACCGGCCGCAAGATCGCTACAAAGCTTTCTGAAATTGATCACTACATCTTTTTCCCTTTCGATTTACGATGGGTTGTTCGCAAAACCCTCAATATTATTCAACCGGATGTCATTATCCTGGTGGAAACCGAGATCTGGCCGAACTTTGTTCTTGAAGCAAAAAGCCGTAACATCCCGATGGTTCTGGTGAACGGCCGCATCTCGGACAGGTCCTTTCCGCGCTATCGTATGGCAGGCAAGCTTCTCGTGCCGATTCTCGACAGTTTCTCAGATTTTTGCATGCAGTCGGAGCAGGATTCGCGACGTATCAGGCATCTTGGTGCTGCTTCCGGTCGTGTTCAGGTCACCGGAAATCTCAAATTTGATATGCAACCTCCAGCGATTGATATGACAGACCTGGAGGCTTTAAAGCAAGAATTGAAGTTGCCCGCAAACAGCAGAATCTGGGTCGCAGGCAGCACTCATGATGGTGAAGAGAAGCTGTTGATTGATGTCTATCAGAGCTTACGAAAAATTTGTCCCGAGCTTTTTCTGGTTCTGGTTCCCAGGCACCCGGAAAGATGCCGACAGGTTATTGATGATCTGGCAAAAAAAGATGTTGATGCGACCTTACGAAGTACTGTTTCAACCATGGCTAAACATTTCTTGCCCGGCGAGGTCATGGTTGTTGATACCCTTGGAGAAATGTTAAAGCTCTACACTCTGGCGGATCTGGTATTCGTCGGTGGCAGCCTGGTGCCGACCGGCGGTCACAATGTTCTGGAAGCTTCTCTGGTGAAAAAGCCTGTTTTGTTTGGGCCTTACATGCAGAACTTCAAAGAGATTGCCCGCCTGTTACGAGCGGCACATGGCGGTCTTCAGGTCATGGACTCTGATGACCTCTACCGTCAGATGAAGATTCTGCTGGAAAACCCGAGTGAAGCTGAGCGCATTGGCGATAATGGCCGTCACCTGCTGCAGGAGAACCAGGGGGCGACCGAACGGACCGTGTCAATCATCTCACGATATATAGACGACTGATGGCCTTTTTGCGTACCTTTTATCTGAAACTGCTAAAAAATGGACCAACAAGCCTCTGTGGCTATGTTGCTTTCCTGGGGCTTTGGCCCCTTAGTTGTTTGTATGGAGCCATTGTCAGGCTAAGGCTGTACGCTTACTCTGCCGGTTTTAAAAAGATTTATCGTGCCAAAGTCCCTGTTGTCTCCGTTGGAAATCTGACGGTTGGTGGCACCGGGAAGACGCCGATGACAGATTTCCTGGCCAAGTGGATGCAGAAACATGACGTAAAGGCCACTATTGTCAGTCGTGGGTACGGTGGCGATTATACCGATCCGGTTTTGAGGGTGGTTCTGGAAGGGGCAAAGGCGACGAAGCCCGCGAGTTGTGGTGACGAACCTTTTCTTCTCGCCCGTAAAAACCCCTCTGTCCCTGTTTTCGTGGCAAGGCGCAGAGCACTCGGCGTTAAAGCGGCGGAAGAGGCCGGGGCTGATCTGATCATCCTTGATGACGGCTTCCAGCATCGCGCTGTGTATAGAGATCTCGATATCGTCCTGCTGGATAGTGAAAAACCCTTTGGCAACGGCCGGATGCTCCCAGTCGGGCCACTTCGGGAGCCGACGACTGCACTGAATCGGAGCCACCTTCTTGTTATGACACGTTCTTTTCCCGGCAAGACGAATCTTGCAATAGCGGCTAAACCAACCCTTTTCAGCTGCCATACTCTTTCGCAACAGCTGGCTAGTTTGTCGGGCGATCATCTTCTCCTGTCGGAGCTGGTTGGGAAATCTTGCGTCGCTTTCGCCGGTATCGCACGCCCTAAGGATTTTTTTGCCGGACTGAGAAATCATCACCTGACCCTCAAGGAAGTGATTTCTCTTGCGGATCATCAGGTGTATGATGACTCCCTGATCGCACGTTTATCAAAAAGTTGTCAGGGGGCTGACGCCTTGATCACGACCGAGAAGGACGCTGTAAAACTTGCCGGGGTCAGCCTGCCGATTCCTTGTTACCAGGTTGGGGTTGAGATGACTTTTTCCGAAACGAAAGATCTTGACGAGATGCTGATGAAGTTAATCTCTGGATCTAAGTCCATTGGTGGTCTCCATTGAAGTTGATCTTTTGCCTTTACGAATACTTCCCATACGGCGGTTTGCAGCGTGATTTGATGAAGATCACAGCCATCGCCGTGTCGAGAGGCCATTCGGTTAAAATTCTGACGATGGGCTGGCATGGAGACATTCCTGATGGCCTTGACGTGCAGATTCTGCCGCATTCTGCTTTTTCAAACCACAGGCGATGTCTGAAGTTTGCCCGAACCGTTGTCAACCTTTTGCCGAAGTTGTCTTATGACGCCGTCGTAGGCTTCAACAAGATGCAGGGCCTTGATGTCTATTATGCGGCAGATTCCTGTTACCAGGCCAGAACCAGGAAACTGGGTGCTCTTGCCTCTTTTGTCATGGGGCGGTACAGTACCTATGTTGGATTTGAAAAGGCAATTTTTTCTCCTGAGTCAAAAACGGAAATTTTATCGATCTCTCCGCAGGAGCAACGTAAATTTATAGAATGCTATGGCACCCCGGAGGAACGCTTCCATCTCCTGCCGCCGGGCATTTACGAAGATCGTTTCCGGCCGGCAAACGCCGCTGAAGTTCGCTCCAGGATACGGGGTGATCTGGGCCTTTTGGAAGATCAACTCATGTTGCTCATGGTCGGTTCCGCTTTTCACACCAAGGGCGTCGATCGAGCAATCAATGCAATTGCTTCATTACCGCAAGATTTGCGCAAGCGGGTAAAACTATATGTGCTGGGCCGGGGGAAAATTGAACTCTTCAGCAAGATTGCAGAAAAGAACAATCTCGTTGAACAGGTGAATTTTTTGGGTGGAAGAGAAGATGTTCCTGACTTCCTTCTTGCTGCGGACCTACTCGTCCATCCGGCTCGAACTGAGAATACCGGCACTGTCCTTATCGAGGCCATGGCTGCAGGATTACCTGTTGTTGTCACTGAAAATTGTGGATATGCTTTCCATGTTCAAGAGGCAGACTCGGGCCGTATCGTTCCCATGCCTTTTGAACAGAAAGCATTGGACAAAGCTCTTTCTGACGTTCTCTCTTCATCAGACTTGAGTCGTTTTGCTGAAAATGGCGTCAAATATACGGCCAGAGTTGATGTCACCGGATTGCATGAGAAAGCTGTCGACGTCATCGAAGACGTTGCCCGCAGGAGAAGTCGCTCATGATGACTCTTTGCCCGGAATTGCAGGAGAAGTTTTCCGGAGAGAACGCTTTTGACCAAGTTTTTGCAACAGAGGGTAAGATCTATCGAAATTTCAAAGGGCGTAAGACTTTGCGTTTCGAACACGACGGCAAAGGTTATTTCCTGAAAATTCATCCGGGTGTTGGCTGGGGTGAAATCATCAAGTCCCTCCTCAGTCTTAAATCCCCGGTTCTTGGCGCCAAGGACGAACGTGACGCCATCCTTGCTCTCGAGCGGCTTGGTGTTCAGACCATGACCATCGCAGGGTATGGAGCCCGTGGTAGTAACCCAGCCACCAAGCAGTCATTCCTCATTACGGAAGAGATTGAAGATTCCATTAGTCTGGAAGATCTCGTTATTGATGGTAAGTACCAGACCCTGAGCCCGAAAAGGAAACGAGCACTTATAATGAAGGTTGCTGAGATTGCCAGGATTATGCATCAAAACGGTGTTAACCATAGAGATTTCTACCTTTGTCATTTCCTGCTACCGGCAAAATGGCTGCAACAAGAGCAGAGTGACTTTGATCCACCCTTGTATGTAATTGACCTGCATCGTACTCAGGTTCGTTCCGTGGTTCCAACAAGATGGGTTGAAAAAGATTTGGCGGGACTTCATTTCTCAAGTATGGATGCTGGTATGACGAGTCGCGACCGCTTGCGCTTTATCTCATGTTATAAAGGTTTACCCGTCAATCAGGTCATAGGTGAGCTCAAAGGGTTTTGGTCAAAAGTCGATAGAAAATCGATCAATCTTTATAAGAAATTTAATAAACGATACAATTAAGAATTTATGGAATGAAAGATAGTCAAGGTTACAGTGCTGTGTTTTTTGAGAGAACAATGAATATTTTAAGTGAATTAGAAAAACGTCCCATTGTTTCTCTGATGGCACTGCTTGGTTTCTCATTACTAATCAAGGCCGTTCTGATTTATCAGGCGGATATCATTAATTCCGATGGTATAGTTTTCACTTCAGCAGCACGTGAGCTGGTCCGGGGGGATATTGTTGCCTCTTTTAACAGCTATCCAGTGATCGGTTACTCTTTCGCCCTCGGTCTTGTTCAATTGGTTGTACACGACTGGTTCCTTGCCGGGAAAATCCTTTCCTGTCTCTCTTTGCTGCTGGCAACTATACCTCTGTATCTTATTACCTCTGATTTGTTCAATAAACAAGCGGCTTTCTTTACCGCTCTGGTGTTCACCATTGCCCCCTCTGTTAATGGAAAGTGTACGGCGGTTATAAGAGACCCCTTTTTTATGTTGCTGATTACTCTCTCTTTGTGGCTTGTACTTTATGCCATTCGAGAATCACGCTATGGCTTTTTTTTGACTTCGAGCCTGTTGTGCTGCTTTTCTGTGCTGGTTCGTAGTGAAGGGGTTATTCTCTTTTTAGCCATTTTGTTTTTTCTGGTCGCTTCAGCAATTTTTATATCTGAAGGCCGAAGCTTCAATGCTAAATGCTTGGCTGCTTTTTGCTTTTTGCCTTTTTGTGGTTTGCTTTTGATAGCTGTTCTGGTTGCTGGCGGTGAAATCCCGCAAGAACTTATACAAAAGTTTTTATCTAAATATTTAAACTTCCTTAGGATGGATCATCTGAAGATTTACAAGAGTATTTATACTCACCTCAAAGGGGTTGAGCTTGATTTCCCTGGAGGGCGAATCCCCAATGATTTTTTTGAATACGCTCGATATAATATTTATCTGGTTTATCTAATAGGTATGATACAGACGTTTGTCAAAGATCTGTTCCCGCTTTTTATTATCCCGTTGGTCTATGGATTGAATTTGAAAGAACAGTGGAATAGAAGAGTTGCCTTATTGATGGTGGTCCTGTTTAGCTTCTTTATGATGGATTATTTTTTTCTTATAACGCGAAATTTTATAACCAGCCGTTACATGTTTGTTCCACTTGTTCTCTCATTTATTCTGGTAGGGCATGGTCTGGATCGCATGGTGGCCCATTCGAATAGGGCCCGTTTACGCACGACAGTCGTCTTCATTCTGGCTATCCTGTGCGTTGCATTGCCTGCGAATAAGGTGCTAAGCAAAAGCTCTGGCGAGAAAGAAGAAATCAAGATGGCTGGTGTTTGGTTGTCTGATAATCGTGATATTTCACAGACAAAAATAATATTCAACGAAGAAAGTATTGCGTATCATTCTGGCCTTTTCCTCGGGGAATACGATCTCTTTCCCCAAAAAAAACGAATACAAATTAAACAACATAATCAACTGCAAGAACTCGATAAAATAGCATTAACGGGAGGACAAAAAATCGTAGTTGTTTATCTTGACAATAAACAGGTGGACAAAGATTCCGATTCCAAAAACTATGAACTCATTAAGTCTTTCCCCGGGCGTAAAAAGACAGTAATGATTTACGAAAGGAAAAATGATGGTTAACGAAATAAGCCGTCAGATGAAGGCGCATATTGAAGTTGTCAGGAGTGTCGAAGAGCAGCTGGCTGAAGCTATTACTGCTTCTGTAGAGATGTTGGTTGATGCTCTGCGCAATGGTAAAAAAGTCCTGCTCATGGGTAACGGCGGTTCTGCAGCTGATGCGCAACATTTTGCAGCTGAGATGGTCGGCCGTTTTCTCATGGAGCGCAAAGCTCTCCCGGCAATCGCATTAACGACTGATACCTCGATCCTTACCGCTGTAGGAAACGATTACGGCTTTAATGAAATTTTTAAAAGACAGGTTGAGGCTCTAGCAGAACCCGGAGATGTCGTGTTTGGTATTTCCACTAGCGGCAAGTCCGTTAACGTCAAGCGGGCTATTGACGCCGGCAAGGATATAGGTGCCAAAACTCTGGGCTTGCTTGGTTGCGATGGCGGCGACATTGCTTCTGTAGTCGATCTTCATCTTACGGTCCCGAGCTCTGAAACGCCACGGATTCAGGAAGCGCATCTTGTCATTATTCACATCATCTGCGATCTGGTTGAAAAAGGCCTTTTCTGTTTGGAGTCCGATTAATATCATGAGTCCATCGAACCGTGGGGGCAAAAACCTTTGAAATCTTTTTCTCTCGATGAATATGAGCGCCTGGTTGCTGAGTCTGAGGTGTTGGAGCAGGATGGACACGGCCTCAAAGTTCTTAAAACCTCAGATGGTTGTATCGTTAAGCTTTTCAGGCAGAAAAGGCTCATTTCGTCTGCCCGTTTGAAATCATACTCCTCTCGTTTTGTAGACAATGCTCTTACCCTGAAGAGTCTGGGTATAAAAACTGTTGATGTCGAAGATGTGTACTATTGTAAGCCAATTAAGCGGACCCTGGTCTTTTACACCCCTGTTCCTGGTCAGACCCTGAGAACTGTCCTGCAGGATCAGACCTGCTGTGACGATGTTCTGAAAAGGTTTGCCGCTTTCTTCGCGGAACTTCACAACAAAGGTGTTTTTTTTCGGTCAATTCATTTGAACAATGTGATTGTGTCAGATGACTTAAATTCGTTAGGTTTGATTGATATGGCAGACATGAAAGTGGTTCAGGGCCAACTCTCCCTGCAGATGCGAAAGAGGAATTTCAGGCATCTAACGCGGTATAAAGTGGACCAGGAAGCACTCTTAAACTTTGGGTTGGAAGATTTTATGGACATATATTTTAGTGAGAGCGACTTGCCAGTGGCACAAAAGAATGAATTGACTGTTTTATTGAAAAGTCTCACCGGAGCGGGAGGGCAAGTTTAGCATGAAGAAGATAATCTATATCATGTCGTCAAATTTTTCTGGCTCTCACTTCCTTTCTTTAATGTTGGGAAGTCATTCTCGTTTCCAGCATATTGGTGAGATCAAATGGCTCAGAAAAATTAACACAGACAGCGCCAGGTCTTTGTGCGGGTTTTGTCAGGGACATGCGCGATGTCCGGTGCTTTCAGGTCTTTCACCCGAGAATGTTGAGAATGTTTATGAGTTGATCTTCTCCAACGTCGGCCCTGATATTGATGGCTTGATCGACACCTCCAAGAAAATATTCTGGGCGGAAAAATTCCTCACGGATCAAAGGTACGAAAAGAAATTTATCCACCTGGTTCGGGATCCACGTGCCCTTGTGCGGCGTTGGCTCCTCGATGAAAACAGGTCCATATTCAGGGAACGTTTCAAGCTTGTAAAGCACTCAGGAAGAAATTTAAAGAAGGCTTTATTGGGCGACAGCCTCGATATTTACGTCGGCAAATGGCTCAAGCAAAACCAGACCATCATTGATTTTATTGCGAAGAATCAGCTCGATGTCTATAACGTCACGTATCATGATTTGGTTAAACATGAAGAGCAGACTCTCTCTAATCTCATGGAATGGATGGGTTGCAGCTACGAAGAAGGACAAGCTGATTATTGGAATTTTATTCACCATGGTTCAACAAAGTCTGAATACGAATGGGTCAATCAGAAAAAAATAAAGCATTTTGATTGTCGCTGGAAAGAATTTTTGAGTAAGGATCAAAAACAAAGGATTGTTAGCAACGATGGTGTTAAGAATCTTTTGCAACATCTCGGCGTTGCCATGGTTGACGATGGCCTGACCAAATATGAGTGACAGGGTTATTGTGAATGATAAACTGATTTTCCACTCCAATTCATCATTACGAACGGTTGACCGGATTGCTAAACTCAAGATGGTATCTCTGTCACTATGACTTTCTGCGTCAGGACTCTACCCTTTTATATCCATCTCAAGTCTACCAAGGACAGCGCTCTTCTCTGTGAGCAGATATTGCGTGATTTACCGGGAAAGCGCCTTGTCTTAAGAGGCCTTTGGCAGCAGCGTCCGGTCCTTGTCAAATTGTTTCTGGATAGTCGGAGTGCATGTCGACACTGGAAAAGAGAAAAGGAAGGGGTTGAGGCCTTGGAGAAGGCGTCTGCAGCTGTGCCGCAGCTTCTTTTCGGCGGTCAGTTGACAGACGGTAACTTTGCCCTTGTTTTTGATTTTTTACCTCAAGCGCAAACCGCTCTGGAAATTTGGAATACACTGGGGAGCGAGAACAGCCGCTTGGCGTTTCTTCAGAAACTTGTGGAACTTCTCGGCACCCTTCACGAGGCCGGACTTGCCCAGGAGGATTTACACCTTGGCAATTTTCTAGTTTCCGATCAAAAGCTGTATGCTATCGATGGTGACGCGATCTGTATCAGAAGCAGTGGGGATCCCCTTGCTTATAAGGCCAGCAGCGAGAATCTCGCACTACTTTTTGCTCAACTGAATCCTGAACACGATGCCTTGATGGAAACCGTGATTCCGGTCTATGCTAATCAGCGTAACTTGGACGGAATTCGTCTCCTGGAGCAGGTCAAGCTGGATTTGCCGAAAATCCGCCGCAGGAGACGCCTTAAGTACGTCAAAAAAAGCTATCGCTCTTGCAGTGAGTTTGTCCGTTCAAAAAAGGCCGGGCAAATTGCGGTCGCTCGCCGTGATGCGCAGACGGAAGTATTGTGCCAGTTTTTTGATGATCCGGATGCCTTCATGCGCAAAGGGGAGCTTTTAAAGGGGGGGAACACCTCGACCGTAGTCCGGGTGAAGGTCGATGACTGCGACTGGGTTGTTAAACGTTACAATATAAAGAACCTGCGTCATGCGTTGAGTCGCTGTCTTCGCCCGACGCGTGCGTGGCGGTCGTGGGGAAACGCGCATCGGTTGAAAATCTCTGGTATTGCAACACCGAGGGCGGTGGCCATGGTAGAAAAACGAATTGGCCCCTTTCGCTCCAAGGGGTATTATGTCTGCGATTTCATCTCCGGGGTGAATGCTGAGGCTTTTTTTCAGTCTGATTCAGTGGCTGCTTCTGTTAAAGAGGAGGTGGCTGAAAGATTTGTCAGCTTGTTTCGGTTATTCCATCAACTCTACATTCGCCATGGCGATTGCAAGGCAACAAATTTCCTGATTAAGGACAACCAACCTTGGGTGCTCGACCTTGATGCGATGCACGAATATTCTTCTCCCGAAGGCTTGCAGAAGTTTTTTCGGAGGGATCGACAGCGTTTTTTGCAGAACTGGAAGTCTCTACCCACATTGATGCGCTGGTTTGATGAGCACCTTCCAGGTTGATGCTAAAGCAAACGAAGGTCCTATGTTAATCTGATGGCCAAGACTTCTCAGTCAATGTAAAGTCTTACCTCAGGCAGGCATGCACAAATGAAGTTTAAAAGAAACGCTGGCAAAAAAACGACGTCCGGAAAAAGATATCCCGGATTTTTTCTGCCATCAAGATTTATTGCAGAAGCGCTATCCTTGGTACCTTGTAGCAAGGATTATTTCCCTGTATTTGCAAAGAGGTCTTTATGAAAAAATATGCTCCAATTGACATATTAAAAGTCAAAACATATTCCATAGAGACCCGCAACAACAAGGTCAATGTCGATGATCATTTCGGCCAGCCAGTGAAACCAGGCATGACCTGCTTCGATTTGCTCGGTGCCATGCCGAAACTTCTCGGCGCTGACTCATTGCGCGCCGTTGCTGAAAAGATTGTTGAGGCTCGCAGGAAAGATCGCCCTGTTGTTCTGGCGATGGGCGGACACGTCATCAAGTGCGGCTTGCAGCCGACCCTCAAGGCCCTCATTGATGCCGATGTCATTACAGCAGTGGCCATGAACGGTTCTGCGTCAATCCATGATTTCGAAGTGTCCCTGGTCGGCGCAACTTCAGAAGAGGTCGGCGATGTCCTGCACTCGGGTGACTTCGGCTTCTCCGATGAAACGGGCGCTGGCATGAACCGGGCAATCAAAGCCGGCCTGGACAGAGGAATTGGTTTTGCTCAGGCTGTTGGCGAATGGATTATAGCGAAAGAGCACCCCTTTAAAGAATACAGCCTTATCGCATCCTGTGTGGAAAAAGGTTTGCCCGTAACGGCCCATGTCGCCATGGGGACGGACATCATTCACCAGCATCCCGAAATGGATGGCGCTGTGACTGGTGAAATGAGTATTCGGGATTTTCGCCTGATCACATCTGTCGTTGCCGATCTGGGTGACGGGGGCGTCTGGCTGAATGTCGGTTCTGCTGTCATCATGCCCGAAATTTTCCTGAAAGCGTTGTCTATCGCCCAGAATCTTGGCCACCATGTCGATAATTTCACAACGGCGAACTTCGATATGAACCAACACTATCGTCCGATGCAGAATGTCATCAAACGGCCGACCTCAGGTAGCGGCAAGGGCTATTCGATTGTCGGACATCATGAAATCAACATTCCTCTGTTGGCTGCTGCCATTCTCGACAAGCTTGGCAAGGGAGCCTGAAATTATGTCCATGGATAGAGTATTGATAGAATCGTTTCTCGAAGGTGTCGCCAAGACCAGAGCGCTGATCCTTGGTGACCTGATGCTTGATGAATATATATGGGGAACTGTGGATCGGATCAGCCCTGAGGCTCCGGTTCAGATCGTTGAAGTCAAGCGCAAGGAACTGCGCCTCGGTGGCGCCGGAAATGTCATCAATAACCTGCTCACCCTTAACTGCCAGGTTGATGTCGTCAGTGTCGTAGGCGATGACGATGATGGCCAGTTCCTGCTGCGAAGACTTGCCGAGCGGGGTGTCCACAAACATGGTGTGTTTAGCCAAGCGGGGAGGGTTACCAGCCGCAAAACACGCGTTCTGGCCAGCAACCAGCAGATTGTCAGGATCGATCAGGAAACCCGTGCGGAGATCTCTTCGGCGAGCGAGGATAGAATCCTTAAGTATCTGCAGGCTTCTGTTTCTTCTCTTGATGTCATCTATCTCTCTGATTATCAAAAGGGAGTCATGACAGATCGTCTTCTTAAGGAAGTGATTGCCATAGGCCGGGAAGCAAATGTTCCCGTTCTTGTCGATCCGAAAGGAGATGATTACAGTAAATATAAAGGCGCGACATTACTGACGCCCAACCGTAAAGAGGCCCAACAGGCTACGGGAATCTTGATTACCGATGAAGCCAGTATGCTGAAAGCAGGTCAAAAATTGCGAGCAGAACTGGAATTGGAAGCATTGGTCCTTACGCGCAGTGAAGAGGGGATGACAGTTTTCTCCTCTGATGGGGAAATCAATCTGCCGACTGTTGCTCGTGAAGTCTATGATGTTTCCGGGGCCGGGGATACTGTCCTGTCTTTGTTTGGCCTAGGGATGGCGCAGAAGTTGCCTTTGGCTTGTTCTGCCGGTCTGGCCAACCTCGCTGCCGGGATTGCTGTTGGCAAGGTCGGGACCTCAACGGTCAGCATTCAGGAGATACTTGATACGGTCGGCGCACAGCAGCATGAATCGGATCAGAAGATCTGCGCTTCCTCTCTTCTGCAGAACATCCTTGCCGGCGATCGGCAGAGAGGCAAGACCATCGTTTTTACTAACGGCTGTTTCGATCTGCTCCACGTCGGGCACGTCAAGTACCTGCAGGCAGCACGGCAACTCGGCGACTTGCTGGTGCTCGGACTGAACTCAGACGACTCGATCAAACGCCTTAAAGGACCCAACAGACCTTTGATTGGCGAGTCTGAAAGAGCCCATATCCTCGCTGCGCTTGATTGTATCGACTACGTGGTTGTTTTTGATGAAGATACTCCGCTGGAGTTGATTACAGCCTTGCGGCCGGATGTCCTCGTTAAGGGCGGTGACTACACCCCTGAAGGTGTCGTCGGCCGTGAAATCGTTGAGAGCTATGGCGGTCGGGTCGAGTTGATCAATTTTGTTGATGGTAAATCGACAACGAATATTATCAATAAGATCCTCGAGTCATACCAGGACTGAACATCGTTCCGCTTGAATAATAAGCTAGGAGAGTGAGTTTGCAGATTTCACATCAGCTGAGGCTCTGGAATAAACGCCGTAAACTGGGACGAGAAAAACCACAACTCTATCTTTTCCCGGAGCATAAATTTGGTTATATACAGATCCCCAAGGTGGCCAGTCGTTCGATCCGTGTCGCTGTAACCGCCCATGTCTCCGGATCCATTCCCGACCAGAATTTTGCCAAGAAGCTGGTAAGAGAATACGAGACTCGTTATGCAAGACACCTGCAACAAGAGCAGATTGCAAAGTTGTCTGATCAATATTTTCTCTTCGCTTTTGTCCGTAACCCTTATGACAGGATTTACTCTTGCTACAAGAACAAGATCGAAGATGTCAGGAATTATGGCGGCCGCAATATATTTGAAAAACATGGTGTTGCACTCGATATGTCCTTCGAAGATTTTGTTCGCCTGGTCGCAACCCTGCCTGATGATAAATCAGATCGGCACTTTCGCTCGCAAGCCTGGTTCCTCACATGGCAGAACAGCCTTCTGCCCGCTTTCGTTGGGAAACTCGAGCAGTTGAATGAAGATTGGCAGGAACTGCAGAGGCGTTTCAAACTTGCGCCTCCACCGCAAATCAACGTCAGCAGCAAGAAGGCTCTTCCCGAAATGAACGTCGAGACGAGGGAACTGATTTGCAGGCGATATGCAGATGATTTCAAGCTCTTTGGCTATCAAACCTGAGCGATTCTGTCTTTTTGATGGCTCAGAGTCCAATCCAGTGACTCAACTGCCCCAATAGACAATTGTTTTCGAGGTTGTGTTTGGCTTGGATACACCCGTGGAAGTTGTCGCTGCGATACGTCCAGATATCCTTGTCAAGGGTGGGGACTACACTCTGGACAGTGTGGTTGACAAAGAGTTGGTGGAAATCTATGGAGGCCGAGTGGAGTTGATTGATTTTGTTGATTGAAAGTCCATCACTGGCACCATTGAAAAAATTCTTCAGCAGCACAGTGAAGATAGATAGTAATTATGTTAAAGTTTTAAACAGTTTTAATTGAGATATTTGTGTGATAAATCAAATAAATCTGTTGGATAGCCTCTGCTGAATAATTGTAGCAGAATACAATATGCAAATGAATGCTCTCCTCTATGTAATGCTTGCTTTCTCATTTTGCAAAATATCAAGAATGGATTTTTGATTTGCAGTATGAAACAAAACAACGCTCTATCCTCAAAGCCATTTCCTGGAGAACCTGGGCGACAATCACCACAGCGGTGATCGTTTTTATCTTCACCGGTGAATTCGCCCTGGCGATCACCGTGGGACTTTTCGAAGTCATTGCCAAGATGGGTCTCTACTTCTTCCACGAACGCCTCTGGCAAAAAATTCGCTTCGGCAAAAAAGAAGTCCCTTCTTTTGTTCTCTGGTTCACCGGCCTGCCTTGTTCCGGGAAAAAAGCAGTTGCAGACAAGGTCTATCAGGAGTTACTAAAGGACCATCTAAAGGTTGAGCGTCTTGACAGTAATGATGTTCGGCCTTTGTTTCCTGAGACCGGATTTGCACCGGAGGAGGTTAACCTCCACGTTAAGCGTGCTGGACATCTCTGTGCTATGCTCCAGAAAAATGGTGTTATCGTGGTCGCTTCTTTTGTCTCTCCCTTCGCGCAAAGCCGGAACTTTGCCCGCAGTGTTGCCAAAAATTTCGTTGAAGTTTATATGAAGTCAACCGTCGACGCATGCGTGCAGCGCGATGAGAAAGGCCATTACGCTAAGGCCCGTAGAGGTGAGTATCAGCATTTTCCAGGGGTGGATGCGGCCTATGATGTGCCGGAACAAGCTGAGATTACAGTTGAAGTCGATCATGTCTCGACGGAAGATGCTGTCAAACAGATAACTGATTATTTGCAGAATAATTTCTTGAAAAATAGCTAATTTAGCTTACCGTTTGCAGTTTGCAGTTTGCGGTTTTAAGTGTTCCTGACCACTGACCACTGACCATTGACCACTGACCATTGACCACTGACCATTGACCACTGACCACTGACCACTGACCACTGATTACTGATTACTGATTACTGATTACTGATTACTGATTACTGATTACTGATTACTGATTACTGATTACTGATTACTGATTACTGATAACCAAAGGTTCTTCCCATGAAAATCGAAATGACCCATCTGCGTCAACTCGAGGCAGAAAGCATCCATATCATCCGCGAGGTTGCGGCCGAATTTGAGAATCCGGTCATGCTTTACTCCATAGGCAAGGATTCTGCGGTCATGCTTCATCTGGCCAAGAAGGCTTTTTTCCCCTCAAAGATTCCGTTTCCTTTGATGCATGTCGATACGACCTGGAAGTTTCGCGAGATGATCGAATTTCGTGAGCGGATGCGTAAAGAATACGATTTTGACCTGCTGGTTTATACTAATGAAGAAGGCGCCCGCCAGGGAATCAACCCCTTTACACACGGAAGTGCGCTATACACCGATATCATGAAGACCGAGGGCCTAAAGCAAGGTCTCGACAAATACAAGTTCGATGCGGCTTTTGGAGGGGCACGTCGCGACGAAGAGAAATCGCGTGCTAAAGAACGTATTTTCTCATTCCGAAGTGAAAACCATCGTTGGGACCCGAAGAACCAACGTCCTGAGCTCTGGAACCTTTACAACGCCAAAGTTAAACCGGGTGAGAGCATCCGCTCCTTTCCTCTTTCCAATTGGACCGAGCTCGATATCTGGCAGTACATCTACCTCGAAGAGATCCCCATTGTTCCTCTCTATTACTCAAAGGTGCGGCCAGTCGTAGAACGTGACGGAATGCTGATCCTGATCGATGACGATCGCATCAAACTTAAACCTGGTGAAGAAGTGCAGATGAAATCAGTACGTTTCCGTACCCTCGGCTGTTATCCGTTGACTGGCGCAGTTGAGTCAACGGCGGCCACTTTGCCGGAGATTATCCAGGAGATGCTCTTGACGCGGACTTCGGAACGGCAGGGGCGTCTCATCGACTATGATTCTGCTGGTTCGATGGAGAAGAAGAAGCAAGAAGGCTATTTCTGATCAAAGAGCAGGAATATACTTCTTGTTTATTAGTGTGCAGTTGTCAATAGTCAGAAAACTGATAGCTGATAACTGATAACTGATAACTGATAACTGATAACTGATAACTGATAACTGATAACTGATAACTGATAACTGATAACTGATAACTGGAGTTTCGCATGGCTCACCAGTCTGATCTGATAGCGGAAGACATCGCCGCATATTTAAAAACCCAGGAACAGAAACAGATGCTGCGCTTCATCACCTGCGGGAGTGTTGACGATGGCAAGAGTACCCTGATCGGACGTCTTCTTTGGGACTCAAAACTCGTTTTTGAGGATCAGCTGGCTGCCCTCGAAGTCGATAGCAAGAAGGTCGGCACTCAGGGCGAAGAAATAGACTACGCGTTACTCCTTGATGGCTTGCAGGCAGAACGTGAGCAGGGTATCACCATCGACGTAGCTTACCGTTTCTTCTCAACCGACAAGCGCAAGTTCATCGTCGCCGATACCCCCGGACACGAGCAATACACCAGGAATATGGTCACCGGAGCTTCGACCGCCGAGGTAGCTATTATCCTGATAGATGCGCGTAAAGGTGTCCTTATCCAGACCCGTCGTCACAGCTTTTTGACGTCTCTGGTTGGTATCCGCAAGGTGGTATTGGCGATCAACAAGATGGACCTGGTTGACTATTCGCAGGCCCAATATCAGTCCATTATAGATGAATACAAGCTTTTTGCCGCGGACCTTGGTTTCGAAGAAATCTGTTGTATTCCAATCTCGGCTCTTAAGGGTGACAATATCATCAATGCCAGTGAGCGTACTCCTTGGTATAAGGGCCCAACACTGATGCATCATCTGGAGTATGTCGAGATTAGTGATAACGCTCTGAACAAGTCGTTTCGGATGCGGGTACAGTGGGTCAATCGTCCCAATCTAGATTTCCGTGGTTTCTCTGGGACCATCGCCTCGGGAATCGTTAAACCGGGCGATGAATTGGTCGTCCCTTCGTCAGGGCAGGTCAGCAAGGTGGCGAGAATCGTCACCATGGATGGGGATCTCTCTGAGGCCGTTGCAGGCCAGGCCGTTACCATCACCCTGGAAGACGAGATCGATATCAGTCGCGGAGATATGCTCTGCTGCCCTGAACAGCGCCCCTCATACGCCGATCAGTTCATGGCACATCTGGTCTGGATGCACGAAGACGCACTGCTGCCGGGCCGTAGTTACCTACTCAAGGCCGGTTCCGCGACGGTCCCGGCTCATATCAGCGCGCTTAAACATAAGGTCAACGTCAATACCCTGCAGCACGAGCCTGCCAAGACCCTCGAACTCAACGAAGTCGGTGTCTGCAATATCAGCCTGACCAAGCCGATTTCCTGCGATCCCTACCAGGAAAATCGCTCCACCGGCAACTTTATCCTTATCGATCGTTTTACCAATGCCACGGTCGGCGCCGGCATGATTGATTTCCCGCTGCGCCGTGCCACCAATATCCATTGGCAGTCGATTGATATCAACAAGCAGAGCCGTGCCGAGATGAACGACCAGCAACCCAAGGTGCTCTGGTTCACCGGCCTTTCAGGGGCCGGCAAGTCGACCATCGCTAACCTGGTGGAAAAAAAATTGCACAGTCTCGGCAAGCGTACCTATCTCCTCGATGGTGACAATGTCCGTCACGGTCTCAATCGCGACCTCGGTTTCACCGATGCTGATCGTGTTGAAAATATCCGGCGTATCGCTGAAACCGCCAGGTTGTTCGTGGACGCCGGGATGATTGTTTTGACGTCTTTCATTTCTCCCTTCAAGAGTGAACGTAGGTTGGCCCGCGAACTGCTGGAAGAAGGTGAGTTTGTAGAAATTTTTGTCAATACCCCGCTTGAAATCTGCGAAGTCCGCGACCCTAAAGGCTTGTACAAAAAAGCCAGAGCAGGGGAGTTGCCGAACTTTACCGGCATTGATTCCGACTATGAGCCACCGGAAAATCCGGAAATCGAGGTCGAAGCCGGAACACGGTCGGCTGATGACATTGCAGAAGAAATTGTTAACGCTATTCTCAGTTAGAAACTGAGAAAGCGTTAGCTATCAGTTGTCAGCTTTCAGTCTTCAGTTTAAATCATACTGACACCTGACACCTGACACCTGACACCTGACACCTGACACCTGACACCTGACACCTGACAACTGACAACTGACAACTGACAACTGACACCTGACAACTGACAACTGACAACTGACAACTGACAACTGACAACTGACAACTGACAACTGACAACTGACAACTGACAACTGACAACTGACAACTGAGTTATGTAAATGAAAATCGACATAAAAAAAGTATGCAGAATCGCCAAAGAAGCTGGCAAGGCCATTTTGTCCGTTTACGATGGTGAAATCGAAGTCGAAATGAAAGACGACCAGTCGCCTTTAACTGCTGCCGACAAGGCTTCACATGAGGTGATCGTTGCTGGCTTGAGGCAACATTTTCCGGAAATCCCCATCCTGTCAGAAGAGGGCGCTGATATCCCTTATGAAGAGCGTAAGGGTTGGTCACGATTCTGGTGTGTCGATCCGTTGGACGGCACCAAGGAATTCATCAAACGCAATGGGGAATTTACGGTCAATATAGCTTTGATTGAAGATGGCCGACCGTTTGCCGGTGTTGTTTATGTCCCGGTTCAAGACAAGATGTATTATGGGACTTTGGGGGCTGGAGGCTGGAGGCTGGAGGCTGGGGGTAAGCCGGAACAAATAATGGTGCGTGAGGCGGATCCAGAAGCTGGGTTGACGGTGGTCATGAGTCGTTCGCATCCTTCACCTGATCTTGAGGCTTATCTGAAGGACATCAAGGTCGCTGAGGCAATGCCGGTGGGTAGTTCTCTCAAGCTGTGTGTCGTTGCTGAAGGCCTGGCCGACCTCTATCCACGCCTGGGGCCGACTATGGAGTGGGATACGGCGGCAGGGCATGCAGTTGTCGAAGCTGCCGGGGGAACTGTCCTTCAGTCAAATGGCCAAGCACTTGTATACAATAAACAAAACCTGCTCAATCCTTATTTCATAGTGTCGGGAAGGTTGAGGTAACTTTGAGCCATCCTCCTGTCTCAATCATTAAAAATGACCACACCCGTCGAGCCGTTTTTCTCGACCGTGACGGTACCATCAACATCGAGAAGGACTATCTTCATAAAATCGAAGATTTCGAGTTCATTCCTGGTGCCCCCGAAGCGATAAAAAAACTGAAAGATGCTGGTTTTCTAGTGATTGTCGTCAGTAACCAGTCCGGTGTTGCACGGGGCTATTTTGACGAAGACTCTGTCAATCAACTCCATCAGCACATTCAAACCGAACTAGCTGGTTACGGTACGTCAATTGACGATTTTTATTTCTGCCCACATCACCCCGATAAAGGTCTTGGTGTTTACAAGGCCGCCTGCAACTGTCGGAAAGGCAACCCTGGCATGTTGTTGCAAGCTTCCCGTGAACATGATATCGATTTGTCCAAATCTTATATGGTCGGTGACAAATTAGCAGATATTGAGGCCGGTCAAAGAGCTGGTTGCAAGACTCTGCTGGTATTGACCGGCTATGGAGCAGCGACATCGTCCAAGTTGGTAACCGAGGCCGTGAAGAGATGTTTAGATCTTGGTTGTGCGGCGTCGTTGATAATGGAAGACTTGAACGGGTGCTGATAGCTTCAAAAAAATTTAGTTTAGTCCTTCTACGAGCACATACTCTTCGGAATCCCCAAATAACACCAGAGGCTGATTGACACTTTGAAATCTTGTACTTGAAGTCCGTTCTCTGTATTGCTGCCGTAGCCACTCCTACAGTTGCAAACAACCGATTGAGTGTTTTTAGTTTTTATATGCAAAAACTTGTAGCCCCTGGTTGTGGAAGTTTTGATTCTGAAAGGCTCTGTTGTTTGGTTAATATGGAGAATCTGCCTCTCGTAACCAAAGTGTTGCAACGTTAAATCCGATTGACTGTCATTCTTTCAGATTAAATCGACTGGTATTGAAACATTCTCTTGACTCTTAGCCTTCACGAAACATATAAAGAAAAATTATTCTTTTTGGGGGATAACTTTAGATGAATGAAGATTTGAAGGTGCCAACTGTGATTTCAATCGACTCAATCGTGAATCGTAAAGCAAAAATTGCCGTCATCGGTCTTGGTTATGTCGGTCTTCCTTTGGCCGCTGCTTTCGGCCACAAGGTTGATGTGATCGGTTTCGATATCGACGAACGTAAAATGGCACAATTGAGTGATGGTATGGATGCCACCGGCGAGCTGACCTTGGAGCAGCTGGCTGCAACACAGATTGATTACACCACTGAACCGGCGCGGCTTAAAGACGCACAGTTCCTTATCGTCACAGTACCAACTCCGATCGATGGCAACAATAATCCCGACCTGCGACCGATCGAATCGGCCAGTCGCATGATTGGGTCGAACCTGGCGCAAGGCAGTATTATTGTCTACGAGTCGACTGTTTACCCTGGGGTGACTGAGGAGGTCGCCGTACCGATTCTTGAAGAAATGTCTGGGTTGAAGTGTGGTGTTGATTTCAAGGTCGGTTACTCACCTGAGCGAATCAATCCGGGTGATAAAGTCCATACCGTTGACAAGATCATCAAGGTGGTTTCAGGGCAGGATGCTGAAACTCTGGAAACTGTCGCCCAGGTTTACGAACTTGTGGTGACTGTCGGTGTGCATCGCGCTGCCAGCATCAAGGTTGCCGAGGCAGCTAAGGTGATCGAGAACACCCAGCGTGACCTGAATATTGCCTTGATGAACGAGTTGGCGCTGATCTTTGGCCGTATGGATATCTCTACACGCGATGTCCTTGCTGCGGCCGGTACCAAGTGGAATTTTCTCCCCTTTACCCCTGGTTTGGTCGGTGGTCACTGCATCGGTGTCGATCCCTACTATCTTACGCACAAAGCAGAACAGGTTGGCTACCATCCTCAAGTCATCCTCGCTGGCCGGCGCATCAACGATGGCATGGGCAAATTCGTTGCTGAACAAACTGTCAAGCAATTGATTGTTGCCGACAAGGCGGTTAAGGGCGCTCGGATCTTGGTGCTTGGTTTGACCTTTAAAGAAAACTGCCCCGACATCCGCAATACCAAGGTGGTTGATATCGTAACTGAACTCAAGGAGTATGGCGTTGAGGTTTTAGTGCACGATCCTATGGCCGATTCTGCTGAGGTGCAGCATGAATATGGTTTCGGTCTGGTGGATTTGGAAGGGCTTGCCCCTGTTGATGGGATTATCTGGGCCGTTGCCCATACTGCCTTTGCGAAAATTATTCCCGAAGATCTGAAGCGACTTTGTCGTAACGGTAATGGACCCGGAGTGGTGATGGATGTGAAGGGTGTGTTGCAGCGCGAGGACGTTGTGAAAGCAGGCTTGGGCTACTGGAGTTTGTAGCTCAGAGGCTTAGAGAATTTATGGAATATTGATGAACGCTGAAGGGGTATGATTCATAAATTAACATCTGTGCTTCTATCGTTTTAAAGACTCGTAAACTACAGCCGTAGAGGTTTGGCAGAGTGCTAATAAAATAGAAACGTCGTAAACGCGCACCAAAAATGATCTTGAGTTCAAATAATAAAGAGGAAAACGTAATATGAATGATGAGAATTTAAAAGAGCTTGAAAACACGGCGCCTAAGAACTTTGCATTGGTGGGGGCCGGGGGCTACATTGCGCCTCGACATATGAAAGCGATTAGAGATACAGGGAATAAGCTTGTTGCCGCAATGGACCCTTCGGATTCGGTTGGTATCCTTGATAGCTTCTCTCAGGACATTGCGTTTTTTACCGAATTTGAACGTTTTGACAGACATGTGGACAAATTGCATCGTCAGGGGGAGGCGCAGAGAGTTCACTACGTGAGTATCTGCTCGCCGAACTATCTCCATGATTCTCATATTCGTTTTGCCCTCCGTTCAGGCGCTGATGCTATCTGCGAAAAACCTATTGTTCTCAACCCTTGGAATGTTGATGCGCTTACAGAAATTGAGAGAGAAACTGGCGGTAAAATCTACAATATTCTGCAGTTGAGAACACACCCTTCTATCATTGAGTTAAAAGAGAAAGTTGCCAAGGCAAAGAAAAAAGAGAAGTACGAAATCGACCTGACCTACATGACGTCGCGCGGTCGTTGGTACTTTACGTCATGGAAGGGTGACCATTCAAAATCAGGTGGAGTTGCCAGTAATATAGGGGTTCACTTCTTTGATATGTTGATGTGGATTTTCGGCGAAGCCAAACACCACGAAGTTCATTTGGCTGAAGATGGCAGAACAGCTGGTTTTCTTGAACTTGAGAAAGCCAATGTACGTTGGTTCCTTTCGGTAGACCGTAACGATTTGCCAGCAGAGGCTGTGGCTGCCGGTAAGGCCACGTACCGTTCGATTACTGTTGATGGTGAAGAGTTTGAATTCTCTGAAGGGTTCACCGATTTACATACCATTGTTTACCAGGAGATCCTGGCTGGCAGAGGCTTTGGCTTGGAAGATGCTAGACCCTCCATCAACTTAGTCTATGAGTTGAGGAATTCCATTGCTACTCCAATTGATAGTGAGCACTGTCATCCTTTGGTTGCTAAACGCTAAAGTGCCTATGAAGAGGTAGTTATATGTCTGACTTTTTTGTTCACGAATCATCCTATGTTGATGAGGGTGCCGAGATTGGTTCCGGAACCAAGATCTGGCATTTTTCCCACGTGATGCCAGGTGCAAAAATTGGCGAAAGGTGTAGCTTTGGGCAAAATACTTTTATCGCCAATGACGTTGTTATCGGTAATAACGTAAAAGTTCAGAATAATGTCTCTATTTACGAAGGTATCACGATAGAGGACGATGTTTTTCTTGGGCCTTCCTGTGTGCTTACCAATGTCACCAACCCCCGATCTCAGGTTCTCAGGCGGTCACTGTACGAAAAGACTCTGTTACGTCGTGGATGCTCTATTGGAGCAAATGCAACTCTTACAAGTGGTATTGTAATTGGCCGTTATTCTTTTATCGCGGCCGGTGCCGTAGTGTTAAAGGATGTGCCTGATTATGCCCTGATGATTGGTGTCCCGGCACGTCAAAAGGGATGGATGAGCAGACATGGGCATATGCTCAAAAAATCCGATGCCGATGGAGTTATGCTTTGCCCCGAGAGCGGACTTCGATATCAATTCGTAACAACAAACGATAAGCAATCAACAGAATCTCTTCGTTGCCTCGATCTTGATGAGGAAGCATCTTTACCTGAAGAAATGTCAAAAGGAAGTATTTTTTATGAAGATCTAAAATAAGTAACTTCTGACGGATTAGGCTAGTTATTGTGGAGTCCCTCTCTTGTTCGAAGGTTTCCAGATATTGTCATAACGATATTTTTTAGAGTTCATATGATTTTTTTATGAAAATTTCACACTGGAATAAGTTTTCTTTAGCTGGCCCGAGCAGCCTTGGCAATTTCCTTGCGATTATTCCCATCCTTACCTTTCTTTATTTGGTTTCAAAGTTAATCATTAATCTGGACCGTGGGTTAGATATTACTGATGAATCTCTTTACCTGCTTTCGGCAGGATCACCCTCGACTCTGGTTGCTTCTGTTTCCCAGTTTGGTTTTTACACCGGTATCCTTTACTCTTTAGTTGATGGTGACCTCGACTCCTTTAGGTTGCTTGGTCTACTCTTATTGATAATAATTACAACGCTATACTCGATAATCCTTGAATTTGTCTTTTTTGAAGATTTAGTCACTCGGGATGGTTTGTTAATCAAATTTTCTCGAATCTGTACAACCCTTCTGGCCGCATTATGCTTCTACGCTTGGTGGTTACCAACTCCAGGGTATAACTGGCTGGCTCTTGTTTCATGTCTATTAGCCTATTCGGGCCTTCTGCTAACGACTTTACTTAACACCTCTGTTACTGATCGTACCACTCAACGGGGACAGTTATTTTTCTGTGGAAGTATTGTCTTTGGTTTAAGTGTGGGGTTGGCATTTATGGCTAAGCCTACAACATCCGCTATGCTGTCTGTCGTTGGTTTTGTTTGGGTCTTGTCTTCAAGTAATCGCAAAAGAATATTTAGGTTTGTTGTGATCTCTGGTATTTCTCTAATCTCTTTTTTTTGTCTTCATATTCTTTTTTTCGAACAGGGACTCAGTACCTTTATTATTAAAATTCAAAATGGGCTTGATCTAATTCATATTATCGGCGGTGGAAATGACTTTGGCTCTTTAGTATCTCGTTCCTTTGCTGATATCATGTCGATTCCTTTTCGTATTTACAAGATTCACGGTATGTGGTGGGGAATCTTAGCTCTGATTGTCTTGGTCATTTGCTTGATCCCAGAAAGGTTTAGAAACTCTGTAAAAGACTTTTCTATTGTTTGTATATTTGTGTTCGTTTGGTGGGGTGGATTGCAAGCTGATTTCTGGTCAGGTGGAGTTGACTATGGTCGGTATCTCGGTATAGCTGGTATTCTTTTAGTTCTTACAACAGTCGTATCGGTAGCGCTTTACAGTATTCGGGGTTACCCAAACATTCAAATCTGCAAATCATATTCAATAAATCTGATATGGGTAATTACTTGTATAATGTTGGGCCCATTTGCTTATGCATTTGGGTCCAATACCGGCCTGCTACGTCATGCTTCTGGAGGGTTTGTTTTTTTTGTATCAGCAGCCCTATGCCTTACCCTTATTGTTGGAAAGATGAATTCTCGGTCTGTCGTATCTCAGGTTTATTGCTGTGTTGTCGCTGTGAGTGTCCTCTTGATTTTTCAAGGCGCATTTTCGAACCCATATAGATGCGCACCTATTGTAGAACAAACTGAAATGGTGACCGTTGGAAGAGCTGCTTCAGTAATTTATGTTGATTCCAGTACAAGCAATTATGTGAATACACTAAAAGAGGTGGCACAAAGTTCTGGATGGGTCATTGATACCCCCCTGATTGATTTAACCGGCGGCAGTCCCGGAGCGGCCTATATCCTCGGGGCGATGACTCCTGGTGCGCCGTGGTTAATAGGTGGTTATCCCGGGTCAAATGCTTATGTTGGAAGTTTACTTAGTTTCGTTGCGAATGAGGTGTTAGAAAGGGCGTGGGTTTTAACTTCACCTCAAGGACGTAGACATGTGTCAGAATCAATACTTAATGATTTTAATATCCATTTTTCTGAAGACTACATTTATATTGGCGAAGTTATAAGCCCATTACGAAAAGAAGTTCAGTGTTTGTATAGACCAAAACTAAATATGTGACATTGAAATTACTAGGAATGATTCTTATGGAAAAAATAAATTTTATAGATCTTAAAGCTCAACAGAAACTGATCAGACCACAAATTGATGCAGCGATTCAGAAGGTGTTGGATCATGGTCAGTACATCATGGGCCCGGAAGTTGGTGAGCTTGAATCACTACTTGCCGAGTTCACTGGTGTTAAGCATTGCATCGGTGTCGCCAATGGAACCGATGCGCTGCTGATGGCTTTGATGGCCTATGGTGTCGGGCCAGGGGATGCGATCTTTACGACGCCATTCACCTTTGTTGCTACCGGCGAAGTGATTTCGTTACTTGGTGCGACTCCGGTATTCGTCGATATCGATCCCAGAACTTTCAATATCGATCCGCAGAAACTTGATGAAGCAATAACCAACCTCGAACAACGAAAAATGAACATCGAACAACCTCTAGTTCCTAGAGGCATCATTCCCGTCGACCTGTTCGGGCTACCAGCCGATTACGATGCGATCAATGCTATTGCCCGTAAACACGACCTGTTCGTTTTGGAAGATGCAGCGCAGGGGTTTGGTGGTGTTTATAAGGGACGTAGGGCTGGAAGCCTTGCCGATGTTGCTACAACAAGCTTTTTTCCAGCTAAACCGTTGGGTTGTTATGGCGATGGCGGAGCTATTTTTACTGACGATGACGAATTGGCTGAAACCATGTGCTCGATCCGGGTACATGGTAAGGGTAAGGACAAGTACGACAACGTGTGTATCGGTATCAATGGTCGTCTGGATACGATTCAGGCGGCTGTTTTGTTACCGAAGCTGGAAATATTTCCCGATGAGATTGAAGCACGACAGCGGGTGGCGGATAAATACACGGAGCTTTTATCAGAGGTTCCGGGAGTCGTGACGCCTCACGTTCCCGAAGGGTATGGAAGTGCCTGGGCTCAGTATTCAATTGTTATTGAAAATCGGGATGATCTACAGAAAAAATTGGATGAGCGAGGGATACCGACGGCAGTCTACTATCCGAAACCGTTACATTTACAGACGGCGTATAAGGTTCTGGGTTATTCCGAAGGTGATTTTCCTGTTTCAGAGAAAGTTTCACAACAGATTGTAAGTCTGCCCATGTATCCATATATACCTGATTCTGATGTCCAGATAGTCGCAGCGAAAATTAAAGAAATAAGAAGTGAGAGATTTCGAACTTAATGACCATTTTATGAGTAGTCATTTTATTCAAGAGGTAGAGCCTGTAAATGTCTAACAATTCTGATCTGACAATTTTTTCTCTCGTCTCAAACCCTTGCACTGCTGATTCCAGAGTGCTGAAGCAGGCTGGGGCGCTAGCTTCGGCCGGCTACAGGGTGCGTATCTATGCACGAGCGGCCGATAAGGTTCCCGACAGGGAAGTGGTCGATGGTATCGAGTTTGTCCGTTTCGACTGCTTTAAAGCGTTCAGAAATGTTAACACACCACTCAGGGCTGAGGTGCTGGACGTTTTTGGTCCTGAAAAAAACAAAATAGAATCTCTTTTGCAAGAGATGAGCGCATACAAAAATGTGGTTTACGATCTTAAGTATAAAATCTATGTACGAATAAAAAAACATTTCTATTCTCGCCTTGTCAATCTGTTGGGCAGGAATAAAAAGCCCTCAACCACAACGAACAAGATCACCGATAAAGCCAAGCTAAAAGCCATAGAGTCGAGGTTTTACTTGAGGTATTTCGACTATGCTGAAAATCTCATGTCGCTCGATTTCGATACTGCTCCAGACATAATTCATGCCCATGACCTTTATACATTGCCCGCAGCCATTGCGCTGGGGCGCAAGTTTAAGGTCAAGGTTATTTATGATGCCCATGAGATTGAAACCGAGCGTGTCCCGCCATTGACGAAAGAGAAGAAAGATTTTATTGCCTCTATGGAGGCCTCACTGCTTACAGAAGTCGATAGAATGGTTACTGTCTGCGATTCCGCGGCAGACTTCTACTATGAAATTTTCAAAAAATCTAAACCCCTCGTCGTTATGAATTCTCCTGAATTTTCAGAAACTATCGATTATGGCGAGGACTGTGATGTGCGGAAGATGGCCGGTTTGAGTGATGATGACAAAGTGCTCATCTATACTGGCGGGATAGGTACCGAAGCACGAGGCCTGGATAAGGTTGTTGAAGCTTTGGCCAAACTCCCCGATATGCATATGGTGGTGCTCGGACCACGCCATATAACCTATGACAAGTGGTTGAAAAATGCAGCGATCAGGTCAAAGGTACAGGATCGGGTGCATATGTTGAAGCCCGTACCGCCCGAACACGTTGTCGCTGCCATCAGGACATGTGATGTCGGAATATGTCCGATTCAGGACGCGACCCTCAGTTATCGGTTCGCCATGCCCAATAAGTTGTTTGAGATGGCTTTTGCTGAGATACCGATCTGTGTGTCCGACCTTCCTGAGATGTCCAAATTCGTCGAGAAACTTGGTGTCGGCATGATTATGGATCAGACCAGCCCGAGCTCTATAGCGGAGACGGTTCGTGCTGTTTTGAAGGATCGCGAGAAGTTTGTCATAACACAGGAAAATAGGGATGTGCTTCAATCCGAATACAGTTGGCCGATTCAGGCAGATAAGTTGCTGGGTTTGTATAAGAATATTGCGATGGGAGGGTAAGATGTTTGCTGCTAATTCAGAAAAAAAGTTAAGTGGTTTTGCGACTTATTTTGCAAACATTGAGCGTGATTGCGAGTTCTTCTGCGTGGGCAAGATGCCTACAATGATATCGCGAAAGTTAGTCCCCTTTACCAATGGCAGGTATCTCAGAGAGCTCAACAATAATATCGATAGTATCTCCGGGGTTATCTGCACAGCTGAACTAGTCGATAAAGTTCCGGAGGGCCTGGGGTGTGCCGTGGCCGATGAGCCTGTTCAGGTTGCCTATAAAATCCATGCCGCTCTTTGCCTTGAGGATGATTATTACTGGGCATCTTTCCCTTCGAAAATAGCAGGTTCTGCCGAGATTCATCCAACAGCCTATGTCGCTGATCACGATGTTGTAATTGGTGATGGCGTTGTTGTAGGGCCAAACGCCACTATTATGCCCCGCTCGGTGATAGGGGAGAACAGCATTGTTGGCCCCAATACTGTAATCGGAACCGACGCCTATGAAATTTCTACAATTGATGGCACGCCTCAACTTTTAAAGCAGGCTGGGGGAGTAAGGATCGGCAGAGGGGGGGTCTTCTTGGGGGGGGTCACAATTGCTCGAAGCACTTTTGCGGTTTTTACAGAAATCGGGGATTATTGTTCCTTCGATAATAATGTTCATGTGGCCCATGATTGCATCCTCGGTGAGGGTGTGAAAATGGCAGCCTGTTCGATGCTAAGCGGTCGTGTAACCCTTGGTGATAAAGCTTATCTTGGCCCGAACTCAACCGTTTCGAACGGTCTGTCGATCGGAGCAGGTGCTTCGGTGACCATTGGGGCGGTTGTGGCCAGAGATGTTCCGGAGGGAGCGACCGTTACTGGAAACTTTGCTGTGGATCATAGTCTGTTTGTGAAAAATTTCCGTTCAATTATGCGACCTAAGAAGTAGGTCTTAGCTCTCAGAGGTGGGATATCTATGCTAGGAATTAAAGATGTAGGCGTCTATATACCCGAAACACGGATAGACAATTATGGGAGAAAAAAACAATTTTCCATCGATGATAATTTTATTGAGCAGAAGACAGGCATAAAGAAGGTTGCGCAGATGGCGGCAGACGAAAATACTGCCGATATATGTATTAAGGCCTATGAGAATCTGTTGGAACGCAGTGCAGTAAACGCGTCTGAGATCGAAGCGTTGATAGTCGTGACGCAAAATCCTGATTATCAGATACCCCATACCTCGGCATTGGTGCATGGCCGACTTGGACTGCCTGCCAACTGTGCATGTTTTGATATCTCGTTAGGCTGCTCCGGGTTCGTTTACGCCTTGTCAGTTATTCAGGCTTTTATGGTGGTAAATGGTTTTACGAAGGGTTTACTGATAACAGCCGACCCATATTCAAAGGTTGTCAACCAGGAGGATAAGGGGACGGCGTTGTTGTTTGGCGATGCGGCTGCCGCGACTTATATCACCACTGATCCGGTTTTTGTTCCAGGTCTTTTTACTTTTGGCACAAGAGGTGAGGATTACAACAATCTTATTGTTAAAGAAAAGTATTTGTACATGAATGGCCGTGCGGTTTTTAATTTTGCGGCTAAGACTGTACCGCCGGATATCTTGACGATGTTGGAAAAAAATGGCTTGAGTTTGGAGGAGATTGATAAATATCTACTTCATCAAGGCAGTAAAGTCATCGTTGAGAAAATAGCAAGTAAATTAGGGGTGCATCTGTCCAAGGTCCCTTTTTCCATTGGTGATTATGGAAATAGTTGTGCATCGACAATACCTATTCTTTTGCAGGATGAGTTCGCGGATGCTTCTGTGAAAAATATCGTTATTAGTGGTTTTGGGGTTGGCTTGTCTTGGGCTAGTGGTGTCTTAAAAAGACAACTTTAGCCATATTATCATTTGAAATATCATCTAATATAGAACTTTTTGGGGAGGTTTTGTTGAACGGAAGCGTTGTAAATGATGAAAATAGAAAATTAAATATTTTCTGCTTGGTAGTCAATAATTGTATGAACGATGTAAGGGTGATAAAGGAAGCAAATACTCTTGCCCGGCAGGGACATAATGTACGTGTGTATGCCAGATTGATTGGAGATGCCCCTGATGAAAATATTCTAGATGATGTTGTATATAAAAGATTTCCTACTTTCGAAGATAAAGACTATGAGTTGAATGATGAGGTTTTGTCTTTGTTTGGCGATGATCAGGCGTTTTTAGCAAATGAGCTGACATCAGTCTATTCGAAGAGAAAAAATGCTTATAGTGCAAGAGAAAATATGGATTTGACTAGAGAGTTAATTTTAAGCACACGTCAAAACAAGAACAAGCATAAAAAAATATTCAGGTTGTTTAGGCGGTTTTTCGATAAAAAATATGATCTTACAAATGAATTAAGAGATTTAAATAATTATAAGAAAGAATATGTTGATGGTATAAAAGAATATAGAGAGCGGAGAAATAATAATTTATTCTTTTTTAGATACTATCAGTATGCATATGATTTTCTATCCCTTGATTTCGAAATTTCTCCTGATGTTATACATGCACATGACTTGTTTACTCTCCCTGCTGCAATAGGCCTGGCTCGTCGCTGTGGGGCTAAGGTCGTGTTTGATGCGCATGAAATTGAAGCTGAAAGAGCTCCTACTGACGATGGGGGAAAAAAGAAAAAGTTCATATTGGATTTAGAAAAGTCATTATTTCCTGAAGTCGATGAAATGATAGCTGTATGCGACTCTTCATCAGACTATCACTTTGATCTATTTAAGAAAAAACAGCCTGTAACGATAATGAATTCTCCCGATTTGCGTGGTCGTTCGGTCGACGATAGGCAGAAGAAACCTTTGGATAGTGGAGATATCAGAAGTTCTTGTTCTCTTCCAAACGGCATTCCTCTGGTTGGTTACGTAGGCGCTATGGGGACAGAGTCACGTGGCCTTCATAAGGTTGTGGAGGCATTGACTTATATCCCTAATACTCATTTAGCAGTTGTTGGTCCTCGCCGGGAAGACCATGATAGTTGGCTTTTGAAGGTTGCTGAGAAATTTTCTGTAGGCGATAGGGTCCATCTTCTTGATCCTGTCCCAGCTAAAGATGTCCCCCAATTTGTAGCGACCTGCGATGTTGGTATCTGCCCTTTTCAGGATGTGTCTTTGAATCATCGATATGCGCTGCCAAATAAATTGTTTGAAATGGCCTTTGCTGGTTTGCCAATGTGTGTATCTGACCTTCCGGAGATGACTTGTTTTGTAGAATCTCTTAGTCTCGGATTAAAGATGGATCAGACTGATCCAGAGAGTATTGCGAAAACAATTACAAGAATTGTTAAAGATAGGAAGACCTATTTATTAAACGATAAAACTCGAAAGAAGTTAGAAGATTTCTACTCTTGGGATGCCCAAGAAGGTAAATTGTTGGAATTATATAAAAGCTTCATTTGACTTTTATTGAGTGACTTATGAAAAAAATAATTGTTGTTGTTGGAAACAGACCTCAATTTATCAAAGCCGCAATTGTTAATAAACTTTGGAAAAAGAGCGGTCTTGATAAAAAGATTAATACATATTTTGTTCATACCGGGCAGCATTATGACAAAATGTTGAGTGATGTTTTTTTCGAGCAACTTGGCTTGTCAGACCCTGATGTAAATTTGCAAATGGGCTCAGGTGCGATTGTAGACCAGATTGGTGCGATGTTGCCTAAATTGAGACATATTATGGAGGAGCAGGCACCGGATGCGGTCATGGTTTATGGTGATACTAATTCAACAATAGCGGCTGCGCTGGTTGCATCTCATCTGCATATCCCATTATTTCATGTTGAGGCTGGAGAACGAAATTACAGAAGAAATCTAGCTCCAGAGGAAGTCAATCGAATAGTTACTGATGAGTTGGCCTGGAAGTGTTTAACCTCAACTGAAAAGGCTTATCGCTATCTAATGAGGGAAGGCTATAATCCTGAAAGGGTTCGATGGGTCGGTGACCCTATGTATGATTTGTTTTGCTGGGGGAAAAAACAAATTGAAAGTGGAAGTTATGCCAAGCCTAGTGACTTTGGAATTACAGGAGATTATATATTAGCAACAATTCACAGAAACGAAAATACGGCTGAATTTAGGCGACTAGATGAAATATTAAGAGCATTAGATAATGCAGATATTGATGTGGTTTTGCCTCTACATCCAAGGGTTAGGAATATATTAAAGGAGAAGAATTGGGAGCCATCTGGGAGTTTGAAGTTGATCGAGCCCCTTGGTTATTTTGACATTTTATCAATGCTTGATGCTTGTTCCCTTTGCTTTACTGATTCCGGGGGGTTGGCACGTGAAGCCTTTTTTGGCGGTCGACCGGCGATTGTCCCTCTTCCGAACTCAGGTTGGAATGAAATCGTGGAAAGTGGTTGGTGCAAAGTTATTCCTGGTGGGGAAAGCGATATTTTGAGTGCATTGGAAAATTTCAAAATACCGCTAGGTAAACCCGTGGGTCTTTTTGGTGATGGAGAGGCTTCCATTAAGATCGGCAATGAAATTCTATCCACTTTAGAGGGTATTACTTCTGAAGGCGCTTGGCATCCGTCTGGAATGTTTCAGGCTTTGCCACAGCCTGAAGACCGGTCAATGTTTGCATATGATTATTTAGAAGAGTTCTTAGCTCAATCATCCCAAAGGTGGGCACATATGTCTATTGCATGCATCGCTGATTACGATGTGGAATCTTCCCACCAGTTGGCATCTGTGCTTTTGGAAAATAATAGAACCTGCACTTTCTTTTTTGATGTTGATTCTTCTTTTTATAATTTGGCAACCGAGGACAACATAAATTCTATAAAAAATATTCGCATTATGAAACATAACGTTGGACTTAGGGTTAAGCTGGATGAAAACTCTGACAGTGAAATATGGGCGTCAAAAATATACGAAAATAAAGTTGATATTTTTGAGAAAATATTTAGCTACAGGCCAGACAGTATATTGGTAGAAGGTCCAGGTGGAAAATCATTTTTGGAATTTTCTGGTGGGCGATTCACTGATGAGGCAACAGAGACGTTTGAGTATCCAGAAAAAATCAGTACGAATGGCAGAAACTTTTTAATACTATTCAGATCTCATTTATGGGCGGAAGAACCAAAGTCAGACTTTGAAGCGCGTCAAATTATCTCTGATGCTATTTCTATGAAGGCAAGAAAGAGGCTTAATCTTCTTTTATAGTCAATGAGCCATACCACGACTTACAGTGGTTTTCTAATAGGTAGAACTTAATGGTGCATGGTTTCCATAGTAAAGCTAAGAAGACATTTGGTGGCGTACAAAACTTCTTGAACACTGCGGTTTGGATTCTTAAGGAAGGTCTCGAAGGTAGAAAGAGAGCTTTTTTTTGGGTTTTTACGGCTAATTTCTTAGGCGTTGGTACTGTCGCAGCATCATTTGCGGTTCTTATCGGATACGCCCGTTATCAAATATCCGGCAAAGAATTTGCTTTTCGAGG
The DNA here is from genome assembly GCA_029667085.1 of Deltaproteobacteria bacterium IMCC39524. Lineage (NCBI taxonomy): Bacteria > Deltaproteobacteria > Deltaproteobacteria bacterium IMCC39524. Next base: position 1,080,835 of record JARUHJ010000001.1, on the reverse strand, counting down.
GTACTCCGTCCCTGTTCCTGATGGACTTGAGGGTCTACTATTTTATGGGGGGGCGGCACTTGTTCTTGGTGTTTTGAGCGCTTACTGCGTCTTTTGGTCGCAAAAAGGTGTTTATACACTTTCTGCAGCTTTTCACAAAGAGGCAATGGTTCGCGCAGTCAGTGTTGTAGATTTTGCTACACGCCGAACCGATTTGAGTTCGCGTATCAAATTTCTGGCTCCACAGCATGATCACCGACACGTTGCAACTGTCTATACAAATTATTTGGCCGTCTCTCTAAAGCTTCTCATGGAGGCTATTCAGCCGATTTTAATTTTTTTAGTCTCATTGGCCCTCCTCATCAAACTCTATTTCCTGGCCACCTTATCTATTGTGCCTGTTGCTTTAATTTATATGGCGTTAGTCTATTTGATCAGCAAGAAGTCAACTGTGATTCAGGGTGCGTATGTGACGGGATTTTCCTCTTTGAACAGAGAACTCACCAAAACATATGAGCTCTTGATGGGCAATGGAAACCCAAATTACGACAAGGCGACAATTGGTAAGATTATTGATGCGAGTAATGTTGATAGTGTACTGAGCCTTTTTTATGAAAGGATGCTCGTTGCTCAAAGAAGTAATTATGTCAGTCAGATATTCATTACCATTAGTATGGTTTGGCTCTTTCTCCTTTTTGGATCGACGATAGAGAGTAATCCGGAGTCCTGGACTTCAATTCTGGTGTTTTTGATTGCTTTAAGATATTCGGGAGCAAGCTTAAGGAAGGTTGTTACGATTGCGGTAGGTGTCAGCCGCTTCTATCCGACGGTCAGGGTTTATCATGAGTTTGTCTGTGAGACGGAACGACAGAGTGTTATGGATTCTTTGCATGAGGAAAAACCAAAACTTCTGTCAGTCAATGACAAATCTTCACTATTTATAGATGGTTCTATGCCTCAACTGGAACTTGTGGTGGGGCAACCTGCTTATCTACTCCATTTGACGGGCGCAAGAATTACTCCGGTTTCTCCTGAAATTAAACGTTTTCTTATAGAGAACATAAATCAGGGGGGGGCAGGTCTCGGTTCCAATATCTACTTCCACGGTTCGTCCGATTTCGTCAGTACATTGACTTTGCTTGAAAACTCAATTGGCCTGAATCAGGGCAAGGATGCAGTTGATGAACTATGGCAATTGTTGGAAGAGTTTAGAGATGTTCTGGATTTAGAACGAATAAAAGAAAACTTGAATGAGTTCATAGACGATTCACTGGTCGATAAGATCGGGAAAGAAGCACTGTTTCTGATGTTAAGTGCGTACGTCTTTATATATAAAAAAGAAATTGTTGTCATTGATTACGCTCTGTTTTCATCGTTTGAGCAGCCATTTATCCATAAATACTTAACCTTGCTTGCAGGCTATAAAATCATCTTTACGGCAAATACGTTTCCCGTGTTAAACAAAATCAAAATATACAATGATGACAGCAGATTCATTGTCGGATGTGACCTGGATGTTATTGGGATCGGTGACTACCAATTTCTGAGAGATAGAGTTGATCTGTTCAATGATATTATTACTGGCTTGAAAAGTGATAAGTCAGCAGCAGCGATTGTTCTTGAAGATGATGAAGACCTCCTTCTCTAAGATTCCTTGGGTTTACGAATGAAACTTCTGCACATCGTATTAAATGATTTTACAAACGACTCCAGAGTCTTGCGCGCCTGTAAGGTCGGTCGTGACGCTGGCTTTAAAGTGCAGGTGTTTGCTCTTTACGGTGATGGTTTGCCCAAGCTGGAGAATCTGCAGAACTATTCTCTACAAAGGTTCCCGTTAGTCAGTAAAAACTGGGGGCGGAATTATTTAATTCTGATGGTGAAATACTTTGAAGCTTTCCTGCGTATGATCGTCAGCGGCTTGTGCTCTAAACCGGATATCGTGCATGTGCATGATCTAAATGCGATTATGATTGGTTATGTCGTGGCAAAATTCACCGGTGCTAAGCTGATTTACGATTCTCACGAGCTTTGGTCCGGGTCTTCCAGCATCATCAAGTTTCCCGATTGCATCAAAAAGCCCGCCCTTTTTATGCAGCGCTTTATCGCTCGCAGGGCGAATGTCAATATTTCTGTCGGTGGCCACGTGGCCAAGGTTTTGGAAGAGGAGTTTGGCGTCGACAAGGTGCATGTGATCAGGAATATCCCCGAACTAGCGAAGGTCGAAAAGAAGGACCTTTTCCGCAAGGAGTTCTGCATTGATGCTGACAAGACTATCATCCTCTATCAGGGGGCAGTGGCCGCCGGGCGCGGCGTTGAAACCCTGGTTTCTGCAATGCCTTTTGTCAAAGACAACGGCGTACTGGTCTTCATGGGCGATGGGCATATCAAGCAGGACGTGATTGCTCAGGTGACAGAAATGGGACTTTGTGACCGTGTGTTTTTCCACCCCGCTGTGGCCCCTGCAGTACTACTCGGTTACTCGTCGAGTGCTGATATTGGCGTGTCGCCGATTGAGCCGATCTGTAAGAGCTATGAACTCTGCCTGCCAAACAAGCTTTTCGAATATATTCATGCAGGTTTGGCGACTATCGTCAGTGATTTGCCTGAAATGGCCCAGTTGGTAGAGACCTATGAATTGGGCAGTACCTTTAGCAACAACGATCCGAAAAGTCTGGCCGTCGCCATCAATCGTTATCTGGATCATCCCGAGGTTCTGTCCCAGGCGCAACGGAACAGCGTCGCGGCAACTAAGATTTTGAACTGGGAGAATGAGTCGACCATTCTCGAAGATATTTATCGGAAACTGAGTTAGGGTAGGTAAGTCGATGCGAATCTGGTTCATCAATCATTATGCTCTTTCCCCCGAGAGTGCAGGCGGCACCCGCCACTATGATCAAGCGGTTCAATTGGCGGCACTTGGTCACGAGGTGACGATTATAGCCTCAAGCTTCAACCATTGGACGAAGCGAGATGAGCATTGTCGTGAAGGGGAGAGTTTTAGGTTCAGCAAGCACGGCGATGTCTCGTTTCTGTGGTTGAAGACCCCGGCTTACCGAGGAAGTGTTGGGCGATTGTTCAATATGTTAATCTTCTCCCGACGGGTGAAGTCTGGAGTCGGTAGCGAAACACTTGAGAAGCCAGATGTGATCATCGGTTCCAGTCCGCACCTGTTCGGTGCCATGGCCGCTCTTGTTCTTGCTCGTAAGCTGAGGGTCCCGTTCCTAGCGGAAATCCGTGATCTTTGGCCGCAGACTCTGCTCGATCTGGGCAATATCTCCAGTTGGCATCCGCTGGTGAAAATCATGGCACGCCAGGAGAGAATCCTTTACCGGGAAGCGGATCATATTCTCGCCCTGATGCCGGGGGCCGTATCCTATATCAACCAGGTTGGCAACATTGATGAAGAGAAAGTCACCTGGTTGCCGAACGGTGTTGCTGTCGATCAGGTGCCCTGCGATGCGGCAACAGAAAGTAAACAACTGAAAGTGATTTACGCCGGTTCCCACGGTGTCGCCAACGGACTAGATTCAGTTATTATGACCATCAGTCTACTGGAAAAAGAAGAGCTGGGGGACAGGTTCCGTTTTCTGTTCTATGGCGACGGACCGGAAAAGGAACGTTTGCAGCAGATGGCGACGGACTTAAGTCTGACATCAATCGCTTTCCATGCTCCGACCCCCAAAGTGGACGTCTATAATGTTCTTCAAGTTGCTGATCTGTTCATTGTCACGTTGAAAGATAGCCCGCTGTACAAGTATGGAATGTCGCTCAATAAACTCTACGACTATATGGCTATGGCCCGGCCGGTGGTTTTTGGCGGCAAGTCGTTGAATAATCCTGTTGCAGAAACCGGGGCAGGTATCGTCGTGCCTGCCGAGGATTCCGCTGCTATGGCTGATGCGCTCAAGCAACTGGCTGCGCTCTCAGTTGAAGAGCGTAATGAAATGGGCCGAAAAGGCAGGGCTTTTGTTGCCGAAATCCATGACGTGAAAAAGTTGGCACTAACTCTGGAACGGGTCTGTGAAAAGGTGACTGGAAGCTGATGATTGGACTTATTGCCAAACGCATCTTCGATATTCTCGTCGCCGCAGTCCTATTGATCGGCCTGTTTCCGGTGCTGGCTGTCCTCTATGTCTTAGTGCTGCGCCGTTTGGGCTGTCCCGCTTTCTTCACCCAGGTTCGCCCAGGATTTCAGGGCCATGCTTTCCGGATGTTTAAGTTCAGGACTATGACCGATACAAAAAGTGCGGACGGACAACTTCTTCCTGACGCTGAACGCTTGACACCTTTCGGTAACTTCCTGCGTAGTTCCAGCTTGGATGAATTGCCCGAACTGTTCAATGTACTCAAAGGGGAGATGAGTCTTGTCGGACCACGTCCGCTTTTGATGGAGTATATGCCCCTCTATTCCACTGAACAGGCTAGACGCCACGATATCAGACCGGGGATCACAGGTTGGGCCCAAGTCAATGGCCGTAACGCAATCAGTTGGGAAGAAAAATTTGAACTGGATGTCTGGTATGTGGATAATCAATCCTTCTGGTTGGACATCAAGATTCTCTATCTGACGTTTATAAAAGTTTTTAAACGTGAAGGAATCTGTCAGGCTGGGCAAGTGACGATGGAAAAGTTTAAGGGAAGCAAGGACAGTGAGGTGTGAGCTGTGAGGTGTGAAGAGAAAGAAAAGATTTTTGTTTTTGGTGCCAGTGGTCATGCCAAGGTCGTAATCGACATCATCGAGAAACAGGGAGACTACGAAATTGCCTTTCTGGTTGATGATGACCCTTCTCTCAAGGGGCAAGAGTTTTTTGGTTATTTGATCATCGGTGGTAAAGATGACCTGTTGTCACAGGCCGATGCAGCAAGCAATGCGATTGTTGCTATCGGCAACAACCAAGCGCGTGGGGACGTGGCTGCCTGGTTGGAAAGACAAGGTTTCAGCCTGACTTCGGCCATTCATCCCTCGGCGAAGATTGGGCGAAATGTTTCTATCGGCCAAGGTTCAGTTGTTATGGCTAACGTTACGATAAATTCGGCGACAAGCTTCGGCAAGAATACTATTATAAATACCTGTGCCAGCGTTGATCACGATTGTACTCTTGGAGATGACATTCATATAGCACCTGGAGCAACGATTTGCGGCACTGTTACCATTGGCAATGGTTCCTTTGTCGCTGCGGGGGCAACAGTTATTCCCAATTTGACTATAGGTGAAGATGTGACTGTTGGTGCCGGTGCGGTGGTGATCTGGGATGTGCCGGACTGCATGACTGTGGTAGGCAACCCGGCCAGAGAAAAGGCTTAGGCCGCGTCACGCACCAACAGGTAAGAATTATTTTCTCCGAGCCTTTTCGTGCCCCATAATGGATGCAATGAGAAGATGTGAGGCGCTCTTGAGACTTTTCAAGGAAAACAATTCATGCTGAAGATTCCCTTTCCCCCATGGCCATCCTTCACCCAAGAGGAAGCCGAAGCTATCCAGAAGGTCCTGCTCTCCAACAAGGTCAATTACTGGACCGGTCATGAAGGGCGTGCGTTCGAGGAGGAATTTGCTGCGTATTCCAGTGTCCAACATGCCATAGCCTTAGCCAACGGCTCAGTTGCCTTGGAGTTGGCCTTGAGGGCTCTCGGCATTGGTCCTGGCGACGAGGTGATCACTCCCTGTCGCACCTTCATTGCTTCAGCCTCAAGCATTGTCATGTGCGGAGCGACCCCGGTGTTTGCTGATGTGGATCCTGATAGCCAGAACCTTACTGCTGAAACAATTCGACCGTTGATCACCGATAAGACTCGCGCCATTATCGCCGTGCATCTTGCAGGCTGGCCCTGTGACATGGACTCAATCATGGCGCTGGCCAATGAACATGATCTCAAGGTTGTCGAAGACTGCGCCCAGTGCCACGGAGCGCGTTACAAGGGACGTCCCGTAGGCTCTCTTGGTCATGTGGCCGCCTTTTCTTTCTGCCAGGATAAGATTATGACCACTGGTGGGGAGGGAGGGATGCTGGTTACTGAAGACTTGGAGCTCTGGGAGAAAGCTTGGGCTTTTAAGGACCATGGCAAGAGTTACGATGCTGTGTATAAGCGAGAGCATCCTCCCGGTTTTCGCTGGTTGCACGAATCTTTCGGTTCCAACCTGCGGCTTACTGAGATGCAGAGCGCAATCGGCCGCATCCAATTGCGGCATTTAACTGATTGGGTCGCCGTTCGCAGAAGCAATGCCACAATTCTCAATGAAGCACTCAAAAGGCAACCCGCTTTGCGCACGGCTCAACCTCCGGAAGGGGTTTTCCATAGCTACTATAAGTACTACGTTTTTGTTCGCCCTGATCAGCTGAAGAAAGGGTGGAGTCGTGATCGTATTATGAGCGCAATCATAGCTGAAGGAGTCCCCTGTTTCTCCGGAAGTTGCAGCGAAGTTTACCTTGAGAAGGCTTTCCGTGACGTAGGGCTCGGGCCACGGCGACCATTACCCATAGCCCGTGAATTAGGCGAGACCAGTCTGATGTTTATGGTTCATCCCACCCTGCTCGAGGAAAACTTGCGCGTTATGTTACACGCTATAGAGAAGGTCATGTTAATAGCTACTAGAACAAGAAAGCCTTGCTATTAGACGCGCCGTTTCACACGTTCTTAAAGGTTGAATTTAATCAGTGTGGATGAGATAATGCGCGACAAATTTTGCTGATGAGTAGTTGTTGTCTGTTTGGTTTACTTGTTTGTTTCTGTGGCCTTAACTAGGTTATGGCTACTGATATTTTAAGCTTCAGGGTTATGTCGATGCTCTGGAGGGAGGCAAATGTCTAAGTGGTTTATTGAAAAACGTCTTCCGGTCATCCTGTTCTTCCAGCTTGTGATTGTCGCTGGCTCCTTCTTCTCTGCCTTTCAACTCCGTTTCGATTTTAATATTCCTCCAGAAGCCTACCAGAGGTTTTATCACCTGCTTCCTGCTGTGATTGTTATCAAGCTGGTTGTGCTCTGGAAGTTTGATGCCTTCCGTGGATGGTGGCGTTATGTTTCTATGCCGGACCTGGTCAAGATCTTTCAGGCCAATGTCCTCGCTTCGCTAGTCTTACTTCTTTACGCATTCATCACTTACAGAGCGACGAATATCCCCAGGACTGTGGTCCTGCTTGACTGGCTCATCTGCTTTACTTTCTCTGGCGGTATCCGTTTTCTGGTGCGTGCTTTTCGGGAAAACTATTTTAGGCCACAAACCCGCGATCATGTTTCTGGTAAACGGATTCTTATCGTGGGTGCCGGTAGCGCGGGACAGTCGATAGCCAGGGAAGTCCGATCGAATCCCCGCCTCAATATGAGCCTCGTCGGTTTTGTGGATGATGATCCCCTGAAAAAAGGACAGAATTTCCAAGGGATTAGAGTTCTTGGCCGACAGGAGAATCTCGCTGAAATCTGCCATGCGAGAAGTGTTGATCAGGTGATTATTGCGATTCCATCTGCAACCGGTGCACAGCTTCGTTCTATTGTCAAAAGCTGTGAAGAGTGTCTTACGACTTTCAAGACGCTGCCGGGAGTTGAAGCCATGATAGATGGGACGGCTTCGGTTAATAACATTCGTGACGTTGAACTTGAGGACCTACTTGGCCGTGATCCTGTGCGCCTTGAAACCGCTCGTATCGCGAGCTACCTGAAAGGTCAAAGGGTTCTAGTGACAGGAGCCGCAGGGAGCATCGGTAGTGAACTTTGTCGTCAGATCATCAAGTTTTCACCCGCCAAATTGATTCTATTTGAAAATTCTGAAACACCTCTCTTTCACATTGATAATGAATTGCGACAATTAGAGACGGAAGTTGCAATATTCCCAATTGTTGGAGATGTTCGCAACCGGTCCCGGGTGAACGCAATTTTTGACGAGTTTATGCCAGACGTGGTCTTTCATGCTGCAGCGTACAAACATGTCCCCTTGATGGAAGTTAATCCGGCTGAGGCTGTAAATAATAATGTCCGTGGTACCAAACGCGTAGCTGATGCCGCACATGCTTTCGGTGTGAAACATTTTGTGATGGTTTCGACCGATAAGGCTGTGAATCCAACGAATGTCATGGGAGCTACAAAACGTGCCGCTGAAATGTACGTACAGTCATTGTCCCAGCGGAGCAAAACTCATTTTGTAACAGTACGATTTGGCAATGTCCTGGGCAGCAATGGCAGTGTGATCCCTACCTTCAAGGAGCAAATCGCCAAGGGTGGTCCTGTCACTGTGACACATCGTGATGTGACCCGCTATTTCATGACCATTCCGGAAGCTGGTCAACTTGTGCTTCAGGCTGGGAGTATGGGGGTAGGCGGTGAGATCTTCTTGCTCAATATGGGGGCGCCTGTCAAAATCCTCAGTTTGGCGGAAGAATTGATCCGTCTTTCCGGGCTGAAACCTTATGAAGACATCGAAATTGTTTTTAGCGGTTTACGTCCTGGCGAGAAGTTGTATGAGGAACTTCTTTTAGCAGGTGAAGGGGTCGTCGGGACAAGTCATGAAAAGATTTGTGTGGCTAGGGCAGAGGTACAAGAGAGTGTTGTTCCGCTCGAACAGTTGGAGCATTTATTTGTTGCTGCAAAGGCCATAGAGCTAAAGAAAGTGGTTTTACTCCTGCAGCAGATAGTTCCTGAATTTAAGCCAACTGTTCAAGATTACCGCAAGTTTGATCCGATAAATGGTTCTTCAATAGGAAAAGTTGTTCCATTGGTTCGACAATCTGATAAAGGTTAGTGCTCGTTCCTGTGTGATGGGTGCTTAAGTTTCTTCCATTATTCTTTTTTTTTCGAGTGTGCTAAACTTCCAACTCTCTATCTTCTTCTCTCGTTGCTTCTCCGGCTTACAAACCCTATGGAAAGGTCATGTTCTTGAAAAACATTCTAATTACTGGCGGCTGCGGTTTCATAGGCTCCAATTTCGTTCAATTGATCCTGAAAAGCCTTAATGATTGCCGTATCATCAATATAGACAACCTGACCTACGCCGGTAATCTGTCTAATCTGGCCGGTTTCGATGATGACCCACGCTATAGTTTCGTGCGTGGGGATATCTGCGATCGTGAACTGCTTGATAAATTGTTTACAGAAGAACACATTGATACCGTCGTTCACTTTGCTGCCGAGTCCCACGTTGATCGCAGTATTGAGGGTCCTGCAGAATTCATTCAAACTAACATCGTCGGGACCTTTGCGCTTCTGGAAACAGCGAAGAAGCATTGGCTCTCCAGTCCCCAGTCTCCAGTCCCCAACCCCCGTTTCCTCCACGTTTCTACTGATGAAGTCTACGGTTCTCTGGGTGATACAGGTTTATTCAAAGAAACGACCCCCTATGATCCACGTTCTCCCTATTCTGCAAGCAAGGCCTCATCTGACCATCTGGTCAGTGCCTATCACCATACATATGGCCTGCCAGTGCTTATCACCAACTGTTCCAACAATTACGGGCCTTACCAATTTCCAGAAAAGCTCATTCCTTTGATCATTAATAACGCACTGAACGGCAAAGCTTTACCTGTCTATGGTGACGGTAAAAATGTTCGTGATTGGCTCTATGTCGTTGATCATTGTACTGCCATCCTCAAGGTTCTTGAACAGGGTCGGGTCGGTGAGACATATAATATTGGTGGTAACAGCGAAAAACAAAATATAGAGGTCGTGCAGACAATCTGCGATGTTCTTGATGAGCAGGTCGGTTTGTTGCCGGATGGCCAGGTGCGCAGAAGCCTGGTCAAGTTTGTTAAGGATCGTGCCGGCCATGACCGTCGTTATGCCATCGATGCGACCAAGATCAAGCAAGAGCTTGGCTGGGAACCTTCTGTGACCTTCGAAGACGGCATTCGCACGACCATCGCGTGGTATCTTAGTAACGATGCGTGGATGGCAGGGGTTCTGGACGGATCCTATCAGGATTATTATGCTGGGATGTATGAAAACAGGTGAACAGTGATTGGTGATTGGTGATTGGTGATTGATATAATGTGTCTATGGATTGACTTATGAAAGTTATGAGGAGGGATTATGAAAAGCCACAGAGACCTTGATGTTTGGAAGAAAAGTATTGGGCTGGTTAGTGAAATTTATGTGCTTACAAAGAAGTTCCCACCTGATGAGTTGTACGGTTTAACAAGTCAAATGCGTCGAGCGGCCGTTTCCGTCCCGTCCAACATAGCCGAAGGTGCTGCACGTCGCTCCTCAAAGGAGTTTTCCCGGTTCTTGTCCATATCTCTTGGTTCTTTGGCAGAAATGGAAACTCAATTATTGATTGCTGAAAATCTTAATTACCTGCCACCTGATATTTCGGTCAGTCTAGAAATTGAACAAATAAGGAAAATGTTACATGGTCTATCAAGTTCTGTGAATGGTAAGAAGAGGAAATATGCAGACTGATCACCAATCACAGATAACCGATCACCGTAAGATAGCTTTGATCGGTGCGAATGGCATGTTGGCAAGAATGATCCGTGAGCGTGCGCCGCAAGATTGTAATTTTCATCTGTTTGATCTGCCTGATTTTGACTTGAATGATCGATATCAAGTTGTTGATGTGTTGAGCTCTTTGGCTCCTGACGTCATTATCAATTGTGCGGCATTTACGAATGTTGATGGTGCTGAGACCGAGCGTGACTTGGCTATGTCTGTTAACGGCACGGCGGTTGGCTTCCTGGTAGAGGCTGCTCTAGCCGTTGAGGCGACCCTGGTTCACATCTCGACCGATTATGTATTTGATGGACAGGCGACGACTCCTTATGTTGAGAGTGACGCGCCTAATCCACAATCAGTGTATGGCAACACAAAGCTGGTGGGTGAACAGGCTATCATCAACAGTGACCTTGAAAAATATTTTATTGTCAGAACCAGTTGGCTTTACGGCCCGGGTGGCAACAATTTCGTCGAAACGATCCTGCGTCTGGCCGCAGAGAGAGAAGAGCTTCGGATTATTTCTGACCAGCTTGGTTCGCCGACTTATACAGCTGATTTAGCCGATGCAGTTTTCTGCTTGCTTGCAGCCTCTGCCAGCCCCAAATCTCCAACATCCAGTCTCTATGGTCTCTACCATTTTGCAAATGAAGGGCGCTGCAGTTGGTATGAATTTGCTTGTGCAATCGTCGAGGAAGCACAAAAACGTAATTTGGCCCTTAAGGTGCAAAAGATTCATCCTATAGCGACCGAAGACTATCCTTTGCCAGCGAAACGACCGGCTAATTCGGTTTTTGAGAAACAGAAATATAAAGCAGCGACCGGAGTAGATATCCCTGGTTGGCGATATAGCTTGAACGCTTATTTTTTGCAACGTGAAGCCAGATCCTAAGGAGCGTAAAAAAATGCAAGGCATTAAGAAAGGTATTGTCCTCGCTGGAGGCGCCGGTAGCCGTCTTTACCCGTTGACACTGGTCGCCAGCAAACAACTGCAGCCGGTCTATGACAAGCCGATGATCTATTACCCTTTGTCCACGCTTATGATGGCGGGGATTAAAGATATACTGATTATTTCGACGCCAGAGGATACCCCACGTTTTGAAGCCTTGCTGGGCGATGGCAGCCGCTGGGGTGTTAACCTGTCCTACAAGGTGCAGCCAGAACCGAAAGGAATCGCTCAAGCGTTTCTTGTCGGAGAAGAATTTATTGATAATGAAAATGTTGCTTTGATCCTTGGTGACAATATCTTCTACGGCCATTTCAGGTTTGATGATATTGCGCATTCTTTCAATGGAGGTGCTGCGGTTTTTGGTTATCCGGTTCATGACCCTGAGCGCTATGGCGTTGTTGAATTTGACAAAGAGGGCAAAGTCCTCAGCATTGAGGAGAAACCCGCTCAACCGAAATCTCACTACGCTATCCCAGGGCTTTATCTGTACGACAAAAACGTAGTCAGTGTTACCAAATCGTTAAAACTTTCAGCCCGGGGAGAACTTGAGATCACTGATGTCAACAAGGCATACCAGGAAGAGGGCAAGCTGAAAGTCCAGAAGCTTGGGCGCGGTATAGCCTGGTTGGACACCGGCACTCATGAAAGCCTTCTCGAAGCCAGCCATTTCATTGGGACTCTCGAAGCTCGCCAAGGACTCAAGATTGCCTGTCTCGAGGAGATTGCTCTCCATCAAGGGTTTATCAACACACAGGAAATGGAGTCTGTGATTGCTACGACACCACCCTCAAGCTATCGTTCATATTTAGAGAGAGTCTTACGCGAATACTAAGTTCGCCCAGAAAGAGTTTCTATGCCTATTGAAGTTATACAGACAACCCTAGCCGAGGTTCTATTAATCAAGCCTCGCGTCTTTGGCGATCCACGAGGATTCTTTTTTGAATCTTTTAACAAACGTGATTGGCTTGAAGCAACGGGTGTTGACTGCGAGTTTGTCCAGGATAATCATTCTCAATCAACCAAAGGCGTCTTGCGCGGATTACATTATCAGTTGCCACCGGCAGCTCAGGGAAAGCTTATCAGTGTGCTTGCCGGCGAGATATTCGACGTCGCTGTCGATATTAGACATGATTCGCCGACCTTTGGTCATTGGGTAGGGCTCCGTTTGTCTTCTGAAAACAAAATGCAAATGTGGGTGCCTGAAGGCTTTGCACACGGGTTTTTGGTGCTGAGTCCTGTTGCTGAAGTTCATTACAAAGCGACCAATTATTATGCACCAGAGCAAGAAAGAAGCATTGCTTGGAATGATGCCTCGTTGGCGATAGAATGGCCGACAAGTACCGACCTTTCTCTTTCTGAGAAAGATTTAAAGGCACCATTGCTCTCTGAAAATGATTGTCTTCAGGTCGATTGGACTTAACTTGGTTGTATTGCCCGAATGTTCGCACTTGATTAATTCTTAGCTTAGTTATTCCATATGGAGATTAAATGTCACTAAACAGCATGACAGGTTACGGCAAAGGCGAGTCGGTGTGTGACGGTCTCACGGTCACAGTTGAGCTCAAGTCGGTGAATCATAGATACGCGGATATCTCTGTCAAGATGCCGCGCAGCTTGCTGGCGTTGGAGAATAGCTTGCGCAAGCGTCTTGCCCAGGCACTGAAGCGAGGCAAGATTGATGTTTATGTTAATTACGAGTTGACCGGTGATAGCCTGGCAGCACCGCAGCTGAATGTTGAGCTGGCGACTGCATACCAGAAAATCCTCAATGATATGCGCCAGGAGCTTGGCCTTGCTGGTGAAACTACAGCTGAATATATTGCCAATCAGAAGGATGTGATTCAGGTCAAAGAGGCTGAGCTTGATGAAAAGGCCTTGCAGAAGTGTCTCTTTGCCGCGCTCGAAAATGGTTTGGAGCAACTTCTTGCGATGCGTCGAGCGGAAGGGGAAGAGACACGACTGGATCTGGAAGCTCGCTTGCAAACAGCCGAGGTTTTACTGGTTAAGGTGGTGGAAAGAGCTCCTTTGGTGCCGCTCGAATGGCAGGAGAAGTTGACGGAACGCCTGGCACGTTTGCAACAGGGCCTTGAAATGGATCCTCAGCGTGTTGCCCAGGAAATTGCGGTGTTTACTGACCGCTGTGATATCAGCGAAGAGATTGCTCGTTTTAAGAGCCACCTGGTTCAGTTTCGTGCCCTTTACGAAGACAAAGAGCCTGTAGGTCGGCGTATGGATTTTCTGGTTCAGGAATTGAACCGTGAAGTCAACACCATGGGTTCAAAGTCGAATGATGCCGAGCTGACCAATTCAGTTGTCGGCATGAAATCCGAACTCGAAAAAATCCGCGAACAGGTTCAGAATATGGAGTAGGTCTGTTACTTGTGACTTGTGACTCGGGCACTGGCACTCGACACCTGCTAACTGCTAACAGCTAAGGTAGCTTAATGACTGTACCAGCCCCCAGCCCCCAATCCCCAGCCCCCAAATCACGAAAAGGCCTCCTTTTCGTGATTTCAGCACCTTCAGGTGCGGGCAAGACCTCAATCTGCAGGGCTATCCTGACCTTGTTCCCGAATCTTCGCCAGTCGATCTCCTACACGACCAGGGCGATGCGGTCAGGAGAGCAGGAGGGCAGGGACTACCACTTTGTCTCGAAAGAGACGTTTGAGGCGATGGTTGCGGCTGGCGAGTTTGCTGAATGGGCGGAGGTTCATGGCAACTGCTACGGGACTGCTCTCAAAACGCTGACAAACGCCAGCGAAGCAGGGGCCGACGTTTTGCTCGATATCGACTTCCAGGGAGCTGATCAACTCCGCAACAGCAGTCTTGATGGTGTTTTCCTTTTTATTCTGCCTCCTAACATGGAAGAATTGCTGAGTCGTCTGGAGTCGCGTAACACCGATGACGAAGAGACGATTGCACGACGCATGACCAATGCCATTGGTGAAATTGCCGAATCAGTCAAGTTTGATTATATTGTGGTGAATGATATCCTTGAGCAGGCTGTAGAGAAGGTCCGGGCGATTATGCTTGCTGAGACTTTGCGTTCTGATCGTGTTTTAAAGACCTTGCCTGAAGAATTTGGCTTAAACCTGAGGCAGTAAGCTCCTTACTCTTATCCACCAAGAATTCACTGATTCAGGTTGAAATTAATTTCATACACGTATATCTTGATCAATCTAACAAAAATAATATCACTCGATTCAATCGGGACTGATACAAAGTGAGGAAAAATGGCACGTATTACTGTTGAAGATTGTTTGAAGGCTATTCCTAACCGTTTTCTTTTGACCATGGTCGCAACCAAGCGGACCAAGCAGCTTTACAAGGGTGCAGAACCGTTGATCGAGAACAAGTCAAATAACCGTAAGATCGTTCTGGCACTCAGGGAAATTGCCGCGGGCAAGGTTGAGTTCGAAATCCCGACCCCGAAATAACCCTGATCATTTTTTGCTCATGGTCTTAGACCGGAGTTCCCTGCAAATTTAAAGATGCCGGCCAGTCATGGCCGGCATCCCTTTTGTTGGCTGAGGCCAACGACCTGGACGTCGGTTATGATCCGTATCGACGACATCCTCGAAGCAATCCGTTCCTATCACGCCGACGCTGACCTTGACGCTGTGCGCAAGGCCTACGTGTATTCTGCAAAAGTCCACCAGGGTCAAACGCGTCTCTCCGGCGATTCTTACATGACCCACCTGATGGAAGTGGCCTCGATCCTGACGCGCCTGCACATGGATGTGCCGACCATCATGACCGGCCTTCTCCATGACACCATCGAAGACACCCTCTCGACAGAGGCAGAGCTGCGTGAAGTCTTTGGTGATGAAGTGGCTGAAATGGTCGATGGCGTCACTAAAATCAGCAAGATCACCTTCAAGACCAGTGAAGAGCGACAGGCTGAGAATTTCCGCAAAATGCTTCTGGCTATGGCCAGAGATATTCGCGTTATCCTGGTGAAACTGGCAGATCGCCTGCACAACATGCGAACGCTTTCTCATCAACCTGAAGAACGCCGACTAAAGATCGCCCAGGAAACCGCTGATATTTATGCGCCTCTGGCCAATCGTCTCGGTATCAGTTGGGTGAAGAGTGAACTGGAAGACCTCTCTCTGCGGTACCTGGAGCCTGAAACCTACAAAACGCTGTCGAAGAAGATATCTCAGCACCGTCGTGAGCGCGACAAGTACGTTGCTACGGTGAAGAAAAAGCTTGAGGACATCCTCAAGGAACATGACATTGATGGACAGGTTCAGGGGCGCCTGAAACACATCTGCTCGATCCATAAAAAGATCGTTAAACAAAAGATCGAGTTCGAACAAATTCACGATTTGATTGCTTTCCGTATTATCGTGCCAACCGTGCGTGACTGCTACGCCATGCTTGGAGTGATTCATTCCTCCTGGAAACCGGTGCCCGGGCGTTTTAAAGACTTTATCGCCATGCCCAAGGCGAATATGTACCAATCCCTCCATACAACAGTTTTCGGCCCTTCAGGACAGCGTATGGAGGTTCAGATGCGTACTGCAGAGATGCATAGCGTTGCTGAAGAGGGGATCGCGGCGCACTGGAAGTATAAAGAGGGCAAATCAGCGGCTCATGCCGATGAAGGGCGCTTCAGCTGGTTACGGCAAATGCTGGAATGGCAGAAGGAACTTAAGGACTCCAGCGAGTTCATGTCTTCGGTCAAGGTCGATCTTTTCCCGGAAGAGGTTTATGTGTTCACGCCGGACGGGGACGTCAAGGAACTGCCCAAGCAAAGTACACCGATCGACTTTGCCTACAGTGTGCACTCCGATGTTGGTCATCGCTGCAACGGCGCCAAGGTTAATGGCCGACTGGTCCCATTGAGGACCGAACTGAAAAACGGCGACATTGTTGATATCATCACCTCTACCAACCAGACTCCCAGTAAAGACTGGTTGAAGTTCGTCAAAACCTCCAAGGCGAAGAACAGGATTCGTCATTGGGTTAAGGATCAGGAACGGCAAAAGAGCCTTGAACTGGGACGTGATCTCCTGGAAAAGGAGCTACGTAAGTTCGGCTTTAGCTACAACCGTGCGCTGAACCTGGATACGGTTAAAGGCGCCTTGTCGGAGCTGGGTTTCCGCAATTTCGAAGATCTTCAGGCGGCCGTCGGCTATGGTAAGGTGACCTGCAATCAGGTTCTTTCCCGAATTATTCCGGAGCAGTTCAAGGCAGAGGCACCCAAGCCGAGCAAGCTCAGCCAGGTGCTGGGAAAAATTCGCAGAAAGCCGGTTGATGCGATTAACGTGCAGGGGCTGGAAGGCATCCTGGTCAGATTCTCAAAGTGTTGTAACCCCTTGCCGGGCGATGAAGTGATCGGATTTATTTCACAAGGGCTTGGTGTCACTGTTCATGCCGCCGATTGTCCCCGTGTTCTTGAGACCGACCCTGACCGTCGTGTAGAGGTGTCCTGGAATCGGCAAAAAGGGGCGACCCGCTCTGTTAAAATCAGGGTCTACAGTCTGGACCAGAAAGGTATCCTGGCAACGATTACCAAGGTCATCACCAAGAATGCAGCCAATATCCTGCGTGCCAGTGTCTACTCTACCAATGACGGTCGCGGCATCCATAGCTTTGAAATCGACGTGCAGGATGTCCAACACCTGACCCGGGTTATGGAGTCGGTACAGAAAGTCAAAGGCGTGCAGCAGGTCGAGCGCGTCAGGGTCGGCCGCAACAAGTAAGTGATTCTAAACTTGGGAGGTACTCATGGACAAAAAGCAGATACAAACCAATAACGCACCTGCCGCGATTGGCCCCTATTCCCAGGCCATTCAGGTTGGAGACTTCACTTTCTACTCCGGACAAATTCCTCTGGATCCGCAAAGTGGCACGATTGTCGAAGGTGGCATCGTCGAGCAGACTCAGCAAGTGATGGCGAACATGGGAGCGATGTTGAAGGCTTCGGGGCGAGGCTTTGATGATGTTGTCAAAACCACCATCTACCTCACTGATCTTGCCGACTTTGTAACGGTTAACGAAATTTACGGTGAATTCTTTGGTGATGTTCCGCCAGCCAGAGCTTGTGTGCAGGTGGCCGCTCTGCCGAAAGGCTCTGAGATAGAGATTGAGTGGATAGCTACAGCCTGAACCAAATTTACCACCCGTTCGCTTCGCTCACTCGAGTCACAGAGAATAGAGAGAAAATCAGAGTTTTTTGTTTTTTTGAGGGCACTGATATTGATTTATCAGTGCCCCTTTTGTTTCCTATTTACAGCTTTCCTGGTTTTCTCCGTGTCTCCGCGCCTCCGCGTTGAATAAGGCTTTTGATTTTAACCGGGCTGTTACCCACCCGCACCACGCTTTTTAAGTTCGTTCTGGACAAGCTTCTTCTGTGACGGACTGAGCCGGCGAGACGCGAGCAGGTTGCGAACATCGGGTGTGCGCAGTTGCGGCAGGAAGAGGGTAAACCAGACGGCTGGAGTGCGACTGTTCTTGAGGATGGCCAGCTTCAGATTGGGACGTGATTTCCACTTTGAATGCCTTGCCACCATGGAGATGGTCTCCGGGGACGCTGCCGCGCTGTTGATGAACTGAAGAATGGCGACTTCACGCAGCCGTGGGCTGCCAAGGCAGATTTCAACGAGGCGGGCGTTGCCTTCCTTGAGGATAGCGCCGACAACCGTTGCGGTGGCCCGTCGTGCCAGGGTCATTTTGTTGCCGAGTTCTGTGGTTGGCAGGCGTTGCAGGATGGCACGTTCGGCGCCAAACTTCTGATCCGGTGTTACCCCGGGGATCATGCAGAGGTCAACCAGCTCAAAGAGATGAAGATAGGGTAGTAGTGCCAGAGCGACCGGTCCAGGGGTGTTTGGATTCTTGACCAAGGCAACCTGCAGTCGGTGACTGCGTTTCGATACGTCCAGTTGATAGATCGCTTTGAGCAGCTCTTCAGTGAGGTCGCGTCTCTTGAGCAGGGTTAAGAGGTGGTCTTCATTGATGTTCTGGTTCTTGAAGGTAGAACGCAGAACCTGCATGTCCGGGTCAGTCAGAAGCTGGAAAAGCTCGTCTGATGAAGCCGTGAGGGCCTTGTGCAGGCGCTTGGCAAGTTCGACGTCAATGAGGGGTATGCGGGATTCGTTAGACATAATTCAATCGGAAGGGTGGATTGTATTTCCCAGTGCTTGCTTAGATGAGACAAATGCTTTTTGCCACCCGTTCGCTTCTCTCACTCGAGGCACAGAGGGCACAGAGAAAAGTAGAGAACTTTGGTCCTCTCTGTGTCCTCTGTGGCTCTGTGGCGAAAGTATTTTTGTACAAGCCTAACCTTTTTTTGTTTACTGAAGCCCTGTCGCTTGCAGCGAGGTAATTCATTCATCTTGGCCGACTGGGGCAGGGTCAATGACCAGGTTTGCCGTCATCACGTAGATACTCACCGAGGAAGTCGGCCTTGAAGTCCGCATAGTTATTTGCTTCGATCGCCTCTCTAGCACCTGCAACCATGTCGAGGTAGAAACGTACGTTGTGGATGGCGGCCAGGGTGGCGGAAAGCACTTCGTTGGCGTTGAAGAGGTGGTGCAGATAGGCTCTGGTGAAATTGGTGCAACAGTAGCAGCTGCAAGAGGCATCGACCGGAAAGAAGTCCCGGCGGTAGCGGCGGTTGGTCAGGCGAATCTTGCCACGACGAGTGAAAAGGGTCGCGCTGCGCGCATAACGGGTCGGGATGACGCAATCGAACATATCCATGCCGCGCTCGATGCTTTCGAGAATATCTTCGGGCAAGCCGACTCCCATCAGGTACCTGGGTTTATCCTCGGGCAAGAAGGGTTCTGTATAGTCGACAACCTTTTTCAGTAACTCAAGTCCTTCACCGACGCTGACACCGCCTACGGCATAACCCGGGAAGTCCATTTCCTTGAGGGCCAATGCACAGTCACGTCGCAGGTCATCGTAAATGCCGCCCTGGACGATGCCGAACAGAGCCTGGTCTTCACGATTGTGGGCTTTAAGGCATTGCTCTGCCCAGTTCAAGGTTTTACGAATGGATTTGCGGGCGTAGTCGTGGGTGGCCGGGTAGGGGATGCATTCGTCAAAAGCCATGATGATGTCAGCGCCAAGCCGGTTCTGGATGCCGGTCGCTTCTTTGGGACCAAGGAAGATACGGTCGCCATTAACCTCATGCTTGAAAAAGACCCCGGTGTCGGTGATCTCTTTTTTAGGCAAGGAGAAGACCTGGAATCCCCCGCTGTCGGTGAGGATTGGTTTCGGCCAGTTCATGAACTTATGCAGGCCACCGGCCTTCTCAACCAGAGCTTCACCGGGTTTAAGATGCAGGTGGTAGGTATTGGAGAGAATGATCTGGGCTCCGGCGTCGTCAACCTGCGCAGGAGTCATCGCCTTGAGAGCGCCATGAGTGCCGACAGGCATGAAGATCGGAGTTTCGATCACTCCGTGTGGAGTTGTAACGCGTCCGCGACGGGCGCGGGTTCCCTTGTCTTTGGCGAGCAGTTCAAATTTCAACATGATATATTTGGCTTTTCTGGCGCAGACGATGCAAAATGTTGTTTATTCATGTTGCAAGCGACGCCGATTGAGTGAGATCAACGTTTGCGCGGACTTTAACAGAATTGTACAAGGACTACAATAACCTGCAATGGCCCCTGAAAACGATTTTTTTATACCGGAATGGCCAGACAAGTTGCTGGACGTTGACATCGTCAAGGCACGTTTCGTTCTTGAGATGAAGTCCCCTTGTGTTTTGCAACCATCCGATATCCTAGGTGTTGGGAGACTTTTACGAGCAGCGGGAAGACAACTTTTCGATCCTCAGGATTCGTTGGCCCTAAGCCAATGGCGTGCTCTGTTTCAACCTTCTTTAAGCGCTGATCCGGTTGCGCTGCGCAAGTTTCAAAAGCCGGCGCCGGCTTTCGTCATCAGCATGCCGGTCATGCAGAAGGAGTTCTTCTCTATTGGTGATCGATGTGTTCTGGAAGTACTTTTTGTTGGCACAGGCATACCGCTAATACACGAATTCCTGCGCAGCCTGATTCATATTGGTAAGCTTGGTCTTGTTGCCGGTGAGGGTCACTTTGAGGTTATTGAACTCCTTAATTTAGAACCCGATCAATCAGAGGGTCTGGTGTGGCGGAGGGATGAACCTCTTGAGCCCCTGGCCTGTTCTGTTCAAGACTTGTCCTGGCTGCTGCGTCAGGGGCCAGTTCAGAAACAGGTTCAATTAAGGTTTGTAACGCCGGCCCGGCTCATGACTCATGGCAAACCTTTAAGGAAACCTTCGCTGCGGAAAATCTTTCCATTTATGTTAAGACGGACGACCTCAATGTTGCATACTCACTGTCAACTTGAAGTCCTTGATGATCCTGCTGCGCTGCTTGAAATCGTCGATCAACTTGAAACCGTCGCTGCCAGAATGATTTGGTCGGATTGGCGCGCGTTACCCGGCAGAGTGGGCTTGTCTGTTGGTGGTTTCATTGGCGAGATGTCTGTTCGTGGGGCCGCCTTGCAGGAGCTTTACTGGGTTTTTGCTGCGGCCTCTCTGTTTGGGATTGGTAAAGGTGCAACTTACGGTGCGGGTCAATTTGAACTTAGTGACTGAGGTTTGTTGCTAGCATTCAAATGCCTGTTATAATTGAAGAAACAGCCAATCCCAGGAGGTGCCACTATGACAGACGCATGGGAAGAGCGCAAAAAAGCCTTAGAGAATAAATACTTTCACGATCTGGAAAAGGAACTGATTGAGAAAATCAAGACCGAAACTCGCGAGAAACTGATTCATGAATACTGCCTTGGTCGCTGCCCGAAATGTGGCGATCCTATTGAAGCGATGGAGTTCAGGGGCGTTCCGATGGATAAATGCGTCAGTTGTGGTGGCGTCTGGCTCGGCCCCAATGATCTGAAAATGCTTTCTGAGAAAGATCATCGCACCTGGTTTGAGCGCTGGTTCAAGGAAGAAGTCTCCGAACAGGACACCCCATAGTTTAGTCATCTTATGCCGGCGTAACGTCTGGATTGACATGTATTTAACCCTTATTCGTTACATTCTGATCAGTTTCCTGCTGACTGCTGCTTTTTTCATTGTGGCCGGGTTGGTCGCACTATCTTCTTTGGAGCAGGTTGCCGATCAGTTCACGGCATCGAATTTTTTCCACGTGCAAGAAATGCTTCGTAACAGCCAGGGAATTGTCATGGCTCTCTGCCTGGCTGGTCTCTTGAGTGGCCTGATTGCCATGGCGTTTGCGGTTCATCAGGCTTCTAAAATTATGGATCGTTTGCGCCGTGCCACCAAACACCTTAGCGACGTTGTCCTCGATGAAATGACTCCCAGTGAGTTTCTCAGTGCAAGTGATGGTCTCGACCGTGAAATACAGGAGATGATGCTGAAGATCAAGGATAGCCAGCAACGCTATCTTGATGCCAGCCCACTGACAAGACTGCCGGGCAACATGGCCATTGAACAGGTGTTGCAGGGCAAGATGGAACACGGTGAGAAGTTTGCGCTTTGTTATATCGACCTTGATGACTTCAAAGCTTTTAATGACAGATACGGTTATGCCAAAGGCAGTGATCTGATCAAGATGACCGGTGAGGTTCTCTATCGTGCTAAAGATGAATACGCAGAAACTCAGGACTTTGTTGGTCACATCGGTGGCGATGATTTCGTTTTGATCACTTCACCTGAGATCGTCGAACAGGTTTGCAAGGCCATTATCAGTGAGTTCGACAGCCTGATCACTGATTACTACCATGCCGATGATCTTGAGAAGGGTTTTATCGAAGGGACGGACAGGTACGGTGTGAAGCGGCGTTTTCCGATCATGTCTATTTCGATTGCGGTTGTCTCTGATGTAAAGCGGTCCTTTACGTCGCCTATTGAGATCGCTAAGGTTGCTACGGAGATCAAGGACTATGTGAAGAGTTTGCCTGGTAGCAACTACTTGATCGATAGACGTGTGACCACGCGATGTGACTCTTGAGTTGAGTTGGAGGCTGGGGACTGGGGTCTGGGGACTGATTACTGGGGGCTGGAAATTAAACGATAACGGGAAGGCAGATTCTGCCTTCCCGTTTTTTTATGAATATTGTCTCGAAGGCTTATTCTGAAGTGTCTTCGCCAAACACCTGGGCGCTGAAAACGTAGATCTCGGCATCTTCAGCTTCCCACGCATCTGTGGGCAATCCTGCCTTGATACAGGTTTGTTTGAGGAAGGTCTGGCGATCCCAGTTGTGCTCGGTTGCCACTTGAGGAAGCAGCACTCCCCGATAAAAACTTTTTTCGATATAGATGCCGTGTGTGCCGACTTCGATCTCTTCAATATTCTCAATTTTACGCAGTGGTGAAAGCACTGAGATTTCAAGGTTGAAGTTTGTGAGATCTTCTTCTTTGAGTGGATAAAAACGGGGGTCTTTCGATGCTGACGCCTGTGCCATCTGGGCGACTTCTTTGAACAGTGGCAGCTCGGACTGAAAGTTGCCTATGCAGCCGCGCAATTGCCGGTTTTGCTTGATCGTCACAAAACAGCCGTTACGTTGGTTCAGGGCTTTTTCTTCTCGAGGTTCGATGTACTCCTGACCCGTTTGAACGCCGTGAACGATTGCCTGGCGGGCAATAGCCAACAGAACTTGCTTTTCGTGAGCGTTTAACTCTCGGTACACGCTGCCTCCGATGTTGTCTGGGGTGAATGCTTCTCATGAAGAACGCGCCAATCATAGTGCTATCTGTTTATTTTTTCAAGACATCTGACTCCCTTTTTCGATTTATTTATTCGATAGGGTAACCGTACTGAAGAGTCGATGCAAAATGAAGCCACATAACACTCAACTCGGACGATGGAATGACACGAATTTTCAAGGTTTTTCCTTAACGTAAAGGCAAAAGCAAAGGCAGCTCCTTATACGGAAGCTGCCTTTGCTCTTCATTCTTTGTCTGGACTATTCCTTGCCCCTTGAGGGCCTTGCGCCAGATCTTTTTTAATTGGCTTTTTTGTGAGCCTTTTTACGATCGTTTTCGTCGAGCAAGCGCTTACGCAAGCGAATCGATTGGGGGGTCACTTCAACCAGCTCATCGTTATCGATGAATTCCAGTGCCTGCTCAAGGGTCAAATCCCGTGGCGGTATAATTCGAATTGACTCATCGGTACCGGATGCGCGCACGTTGGTTAGTTTCTTACCTTTGCAAGCATTCACCACGAGGTCGTTTTCTTTAGCATGCTGGCCGAGAATCATCCCTTCGTAAACTTTAACGCCGGGTTGCACGAAAAGGATTCCGCGGTCCTGCAGGTTAAAGAGTGAGTAAGCAACGGTCTCTGCTGTCTCGATGGCGATCAAGACACCGTTTTTACGACCTGCGATTGGACCCTTCCAGGGGGCATAACCTTGGAAGGTATGGTTCATGACCCCGGTGCCGCGGGTATCTGTGAGGAACTCGTTGCGGAGACCAATCAGGCCGCGGGCCGGAATGATGAATTCCAGACGGTTGAAGCCGTCGAGGGCATTCATGGCCGCCATTTCCGCTTTGCGGGTTCCAAGTTTTTCAATGACAGTGCCCTGGAATTCTTCAGGGACATCAATAACCAGGTACTCCATCGGTTCGCACTTCTCTCCATCGATCTCGCGGCAGATGACTTCCGGTTTGGAAACTGCCAGTTCAAAACCCTCGCGGCGCATGTTCTCGATCAGGATGGACAGGTGCAGCTCGCCACGCCCCGAAACTCTGAAGGTGTCGGTATGGGCGGTCTCTTCCACGCGCAAGGAAACATTAGTGCGCAATTCCTTGAAGAGGCGGTCGCGTAAGTTGCGCGAAGTGACGTACTTACCTTCACGCCCCGCAAAGGGTGAGGAGTTGACAATGAAGTTCATCGCCAGTGTCGGCTCGTCAATGGCGAGGTAAGGCAAAGATTTGGGGTTCTCTGCACAGGCCAGGGTTTCACTGATGCCGACATTTTCGAATCCGGCAACGGTGATGATGTCACCAGCGCTTGCTTCTGTTATCTCAACCTGGTTGAGACCCTCGTAGCCAAGAAGCTTGGTGATGCGACCTTTTTTGATCTCGCCACCTTTCATGATTAATGCGACCGTTTCGCCCGTGCTGATCTTGCCGTTGAAAATCTTTCCGGTGGCAATGCGGCCGAGGTAGTCATTGTAGTCAATGGAGGTAACCAACATCTGAAAGGGGGCCTCTGCATCAGCAACGGGAGGGGCCACTCGCTCACGGATCATTTCAAACAGCGGTTCGAGGTTGTCAGAGTCATCTGCTAACTCTCGTTTGGCAATGCCCTGCTTGGCGCTGGTGAAGATGAAAGGGAAATCCAGCTGGTTCTCATCGGCATTGAGCTCGCAAAAGAGGTCGAATACCATGTCGACGACCTTTTCAGGGCGCGATCCAGGCCGGTCTATTTTGTTGATAACGACGATGGGACGGAGGCCGAGGTCAAGGGACTTTTTCAACACAAAGCGGGTCTGAGGCATAGGTCCGTCGAAAGCGTCAACCAAAAGCAGGACCGAGTCAACCATCTTCAGAACACGCTCGACCTCACCGCCGAAGTCGGCGTGGCCGGGTGTGTCGACGATGTTGATTTTGATGCCGTTATGATGAATTGACAAGTTTTTGGAGAGGATCGTGATGCCGCGTTCTTTTTCCAGGTCATTGCTGTCCATCACCCGTTCAGTGATGACCTGGTTCTCGCGGAAAACCCCCGATTGTTTAAGCATCGCATCAACCAGGGTGGTTTTACCGTGGTCGACGTGAGCGATAATTGCGATGTTGCGTAAGTGACGTGTCATGATCGATACCTTTTATACATACATATTCGTCTGGAGTTGATTGGGAAGCCGAACATCATAGTCTCTTGGCGGGGAAATGCAAGCAGCTTTTTTTGCACCGGACAAAAGGCCCTTGAAAATCAAACACTTTGCTCGGAAAGTGGCGAGACGTTTGACTTGGACTTGTCTGATTTGCGAGCATGGCCTAAGATGCACTTCCTAAATAACGCTGCTGGATTGAAGTGATGACGATCGTTGGTTTTAAAAATATTTTGTGCCTTGTTGGTCTGGGCGCTTCCTTGCTCTTGATTGCTGGCTGCGCTGGTTTCATCCCACAAGTCCCTGTCGAACCCTTGCCCTTGACCTCTGCCGAGAAGGATCGCTTGGGTGAGGCGATAGAAGCGAGACTACTGCAGATGCTTGGCGGCCCTTATTACGATCTCTCCCTGATAACAGATTTAAAGCGTGCCTGCCTTGAACACTCCCAGGGAAAAGGTCATTGCAAACTCACGGTCGCAGACCTGAGCTCTCCGGCTCTTTATCCCTTGCCTGGCGGATACCTTGTCCTAACACGAGGTCTTCTGGCTGAGATCACCAGCGGCGACGAACTGACCTCTCTGCTCGAAAAGGGTGTAGCGCTTGCCGCGAATGTCTATGAAGATCACGCAACGCGGGAGATGAATGAAGCGGTGACCGCACAGCTTACAGTCCAAGACTCCAAGTACGATCCTGATGCTGCAGATATTCGCCTGGCCCGTCTTTTCAAGGAGGCTGCCTGCGAGGCAGACTGTCTGGCATTAAACCGCGCTGCCAGTATAGGCAAGTCAGGGGACACAAGTTTGCCTGATTCGGTCAAGCGACTGGCAACCTTGCGGCCAGGTTACGAACTTCTTCGCAAGGCGCGGGATTTTGAGAAACAGGGTAATGAAGCGCAGTCGATCGCGACTTATCTGCAATCGGCGACAGCGACCCCTGATGAGCCTCGTATATTAAGAGCGCTGGGGATGGCATATCTCCGCGCCGGGCAACTCCAGTCGGCTCGTCTGCCTTTGCAAAAGGCCGTTAAGTTGCAACCGGACTATTACCGTAGCCGGATGGGGTTGGGTTACCTTTACCTGGGAAAAGGGCATCTACGCCAAGCCAGTCAGGAACTCGCGGAGAGTGTTGCGCAGCTGCCGGTCACCGAGAATCTCTTCCTGCTGGCCGAAGTCAAGGAAAAGAGTGGTGACCTCAAGGAGGCCCTGGCACTTTACACGATGATCGTTAAGGCTGACCCAGACAGTAAAATCGGGCGTTCTTCCGCCAGACGTCTGGCGCAAGCGACAGGTGGACAATGAAACGGGGTCTGGTTCTGGATGTTGGAGAAGAGGTCTGTTGGGAGGGGCGTCCTGCGCCGCGTTGTTACACCTTCAGGCACTGGAAACACTCGATCTTCGGGTTGGTTTTTCTGGCGATTTGCTCCTATTGGCAGGTCCTCGGCTTGGCCCTTGCTGATGAATATGCACTCCCCTGGTTGGTCTGGCTGCCACTGCCGTTTGTTCTCCTGGGTGTCTACTTCAGTGTCGGTCACCTTCTTCAGGCTCGCCTGGAGTGGAATCAAGTCTATTATGCGATCACAGATCGACGTTTGCTGTTACAGCGTGGGCTATGGCGGCTGCATACTGAAGAAATGAAGCTTGAGGAGGTTACCTATTTCAGCCTGCATCAGCAGGGCGCAGAGCTAGGCACCTTGCGTGTTCACCAGGGCAAGGAAAAACGGTTGGTTCTTCACTGTCTGGAACATCCTCGCAAAGCGACGGACCTCCTGGAGAAAGTGATTAAGCCTGTAATGACTCCGGTTGGAACTTCTCCAGAAGCAGATACAAAGAATGAGGCTGAAGGGATTAACTCATAGCTGAGTTAACCGAAAGATTCCTTAACATTTTGCTTTTGTTAAGTTTTTAGTTAGCCTCTGGCCGTTTAATAGTTTGTCAGAACAAAAAAACTTATGGATGTCCTTCTATGAACGATAAAGCTTTTTACCTGGAAACTTTTGGTTGCCAGATGAACGTGGTCGACTCGGAGCGGATTGTCGGCCTGCTCGATGAAATCGGTTATTACCAAGTCGAAGAACCGGAGCAGGCTGACCTGATTCTGCTCAACACCTGTGCTGTACGCGATAAAGCTGTGCGTAAAGCTTATGGTCATCTGGGTCGTTTCAAACCGATGAAGGAACGCAAACCTGACCTGATCCTCGGTATGGGCGGCTGCATCGCCCAGCAGGAGGGCAAGCAGTTGCTGGAAGAGTTCTCTTACCTGGACCTGGTTTTCGGAACCCATAACGTCCATCGTCTCCCTGAGATGGTGCAGCAGGTTGCCGAGAAACATGTGCGTTGCGAAGAGACCGAGTTCCTCGATCGTGAAACCCGGTTGCAGCTTTTTCCCTCACGAACCGGCCAGGAAGCTTACACCCGCTTTGTGACGGTCATGCAGGGCTGCGATAATTTCTGCAGTTATTGTGTTGTTCCTTATGTTCGGGGTCGAGAGATCAGTCGCCCCAGCACCGAGATCCTTGAAGAAATCCGTGAGTTGGCGGCTCAGGGCGTTCGCGAGATCACTTTGATCGGCCAGAATGTTAATTCCTATGGTCTTAAGGACGATGGCGAGCTCAGTTTTGCCGGACTTCTTGAGCAGGTCAATGCCGTCGATGGTATTGACCGTATTCGCTTTACCACATCGCATCCGAAAGATCTCTCCGACGACCTGATCGAGTGCTTCGGTCGCCTCGACAAGCTCTGCAAACATTTGCATTTGCCGGTGCAATGTGGTTCCAACAACATCCTCAAAGCGATGAACCGTGGCTATACCAGGGAGAGATACCTGGGGGTCGTCGAGCGTCTCCGGCAGGTTTGTCCGGAAATCCGTCTCTCCTCTGACATTATCGTCGGCTTTCCCGGAGAAACCGAGGCGGATTTCGCCGAGACGATGTCTTTGCTTGAAAAGGTCCGTTACACGGAGATTTATTCCTTTATTTATTCTCCGCGACGTGGCACGAGTGCCGCGGATATGGCAGATGACACGCCGGCAGAGGTTAAACAAGATCAGTTCAACCGCATGCTTGAACTGCAGCAGGAAATCAGTCGACAGACCTGGGAGGCTGATGTTGGCACAATTCAGGAAGTCCTTGTTGAGGGTGAGAGCAAGGTCGGGGCAGGACAGATGTTCGGCCGATCTACCTGGAATCGTATCGTTAATTTTGCCGGGCCTGCTGAGCTTGCCGGTAAGCTGGTTTCGGTGAAAATTACGAAAGCATTTCGCAACTCCCTGCTGGGGGAGCTGGTCGAATAAGAGAAGAGGAGCCATGGAATGAATGAGAATGATTTTAAGTTTTTCAAGGAGCTGATTGAAGCGCCGAGCCCTTCCGGTTTTGAGCAACCAGCTCAACGGGTCATTCGTGAGGCTCTTGCTGATGTTGCCGATGATGTCCGTACCGATGTGATGGGTAACGTGGTAGCGCATGTTAAGGGCCCGCAAGGCGCCCCGCGTTTGATGCTTGCGGGACACTGTGATGAAATAGGCTTCATGGTCAAATATGTCGATGAACAGGGTTATCTTTTTTTTGCTCCGATCGGCGGTGTTGATGCGCACCTGGTTCCGGGACAGCGGGTTACGGTCCATACCTCTGGCGGTCCGATTGCCGGTGTTGTTGGTAAAAGACCGATTCACCAGATCGAGGTCAAAGATCGGGAAACGGTCGTCCCCTTTAAAAGTCAGTTTATCGATATCGGCTGTAGCAGCAAAGACGAGGCTGTCAAGCTGGTGTCGATCGGTGATCCAGTCACTTTTCGTGTCGGCGTCGAGCGCTTGCAGGGCACGCGACTGACATCACGCGCCTTCGATGACAAAATGGGCGCTTTCATTGTTGCCCAGGTGCTCAGGGAGGTCCGTCGTCAGAATCGTATGACGGTTGATCTGCACGGTGTTTCAACCGTTCAGGAAGAGGTTGGCTTGCGCGGCGGCGCAACCAGTGCTTACGGCGTACAGCCTGATATTGGTATTGCCGTCGAAGTCGGCTTTGCCAGCGATTACCCCGGTGCAGACCATAAGGACCTCGGTGAGGTGAGCCTCGGTAAGGGCCCCGTGATTGCGCGTGGACCTAATATCAACCCGGTGCTTTTCGATCTCCTCATAAAAACGGCAGAGGAAGAAAATATCCCCTGCCAGATCATGGGCATCCCTCGTGCTACGGGAACGGACGCAAATGTCATGCAGTTGGTGCATGGTGGTGTCGCGACGGCGTTGATCAGCATCCCGCTGCGCTATATGCACACTCCGGTCGAGGTTCTTGATTGGGTCGACCTGGAGGGCGCAGTCAAGCTGTTGTCAGCGCTTTGCAGCAGGATTAACAAAGACCATTCATTCGTGCCGAATTAATCGATTGATGGTCTCTGTGGCCAGGCCTGAATTAAGTGTTATCTAAATGGAGAAAAAGCTTGACATCATCAGGCCTTTTGACTAAATTTCGAGTTTCTGTGAGCCCCGTTAACTTACAGAACTGATCTAGAGAGGATAGTAATGAGTACTCCAGTTGCAAAAAATGAAGATCTCCAGAAAGACTGGTACGTTGTTGATCTGGAAGATAAAGTTCTGGGCCGTATGGCGACAGAAATTGCCAAGGTCCTGCGCGGCAAGCACAAGGCCATTTATACGCCGAGCGTTGATACAGGTGACTTTGTCATTGTTCTCAATGCAGAAAAGGTGCGTTTGACCGGTAACAAACTCAGCCAGAAGATGTATCATCGCCACAGTGGTTACACCGGTGGCCTGACTTCGATCTCTGCAGGTAAAATGCTCGAGAAGACACCCGAAGAGCTGATCCGCAAAGCGGTCAAAGGGATGTTGCCAAAGAACAAGCTCGGACGTCAGATGTTTAAAAAACTTAAAGTCTACTGCGGTGCCGATCATCCGCATCAGGCACAGCAACCCAAAGAACTTCAGGTTTAAGGGAATTCAGGAGAAATAGACGATGGCCGAACAGAAATTTTACGCCACCGGTAAAAGGAAAACATCTATTGCCCGTGTCAGGATGACGCCGGGTACAGGTGAGATCATCATTAACAAGCGGACTATCGACGAGTACTTCGGCCGCCCGACCTCTAAAATGGTTGTGCGTCAGCCTCTCGAACTGACCGAGAATACCGGTAAGTTTGATATTTCCGTTAACGTTTGTGGTGGTGGTCCTTCCGGTCAGGCTGGAGCTATCAAACATGGCATCACCAAGGCTCTGCTCGAGATCGATCCGCAGCTGCGTGATTCGCTGAAAAAGGCTGGTTTCATTACCCGCGACAGTCGTATCAAGGAACGTAAGAAGTACGGTCGACGCGGTGCACGCCGTAGCTTCCAGTTCTCCAAGCGTTAATGCTTTACGGCCCTCAGGGTCTATAGGGTATTTGGTTGAAAGGGAAACCCTGCGGGTTTCCCTTTTTCCGTTTCGAGTGATATATAATTCAGCGAGTGGATAATAATTTAAGGAGTTGATATGCATCGGGTTGCTGTTATTGGTGCGAGTGGTTACACCGGCGTCGAGCTGCTCAGGTTGCTTTCTCTGCATCCCGATACAGAACTGGTGTGCGTAACCTCGAGACAATACGCCGGACAGTTGGTCAGCGATGTGTTCCCTTCTTTACAAGGGATTGTTGACCTGTGTTTCGAAGATGTAGATCCGGTTGCTCTTGCTGGCCGTGCTGCTCTGGTTTTTACCGCGGTCCCTCACCAAACAGCTATGGGGATGATCCCGGCATTGTTGGCTGCCGGTTGCAGGGTTGTTGATCTCTCGGCCGACTTCCGTATCGCTGATGTCGAAGTTTACGAAGAATGGTACCAGGAGCATACTGCCAGAGAACTGCTTGATGAAGCAGTTTATGGATTGCCTGAGCTGTTTCGTGCGAAGATTTCCGAGGCTCGTCTGATTGCCAATCCTGGATGTTACCCGACCAGTGTTGCTCTGGCATTGGCACCTTTACTCGAAAAGGGTTTGATTGATCATAAAACCCTTATCGTGGATAGCAAATCCGGTACGAGTGGTGCCGGTCGTGCTGCCAAGGTCGATACTCTCTACTGTGAGGTCAATGAGGGATTTAAAGCCTATAGCCTGCCAAGGCATCGCCATACGCCCGAGATTGAACAGTCGCTGACACGGCTGGCAGGGGAGAGCGTCAAGATCAGTTTTACCCCGCATCTCTTGCCTGTGAATCGAGGTATCCTGAGCACCTGCTACGCGAGTTTGACTGACATGATGTCGCTCGATGAATTACATGAAGTGTATCTTGAAAAATACGCTGCCGAGAGTTTTGTCAGGGTGCTGCCAAAAGGAAAATTTCCCAATATTGCCCAGGTACGTGGCAGTAACTACTGTGATATAGGTTTGTCTGTCGATGAACGGACCGGGCGGGTGATTGCTCTTGCCGCTATTGATAACCTGGTCAAAGGTGCGGCAGGACAGGCTATTCAAAATATGAACCTTATGCTTTCTTTGCCTGAGGAGCGGGGCTTGTTGCTTCCCCCCGTCTTTCCGTAAGGAGTGTCGGAATTGAACTTATCGTGACAGGTCTTTTGCAAGTCTTTGCTCTGCCTGAGAACTGAATGCTCACAACAAACTAAAGGCCACCTCACTACAATGAGGTGGCCTTTAGTTTGTCCTGCGTCAATTGTTATTCAGGTCCGGGAGCAGTGCCCTCCCAGACGACCGTACAGTTGCTGCCGTCTTTCTTTGCGGCGTAAAGCGCTCGATCTGCAAGATTCAGAAGCTCGTATATGTTTTTGCTGTCACCGGGAAATTCTGTGACACCGAAAGAGACCGTCACCTTGAAGTCCAGATCTGAGTGGAGGTGGGCAGAGAAATCCTCTCCGAGGATGTGTTTGCGCAGTTTTTCCGCTGCACAAAAGGCGCCTTTCTTGGAGGTCTTGGGTAACATGATAATGAACTGGTCGGTACCAAAACGACTGACCAGGTCAATACTGCGGGTGCTTTTCAAAAGCGCCTGGCCGACCTGCCTGAGCAGGGCGTCGGACTGAATGTTGCCGAGCGTTGATTTATGTTGTTTGAATTCGTCAATGTCACACATGATGACAGAGAAGTTCGAGCTGAAGCGACGCGCCTGGGCAACTTCACGTTTGAGGATCTCCTGGAAATGCCTGCGATTGGAGAGACCGGTCAGCTCGTCTGTATTGCTCAGATCCCGGCTTTTCTCCTGGAGTTGGGCATTGTCAACGGCCATCGCTGTCTGGTTGGCTATCGCCTGTACCAGTCTTTGCTCTGATGCTGAGAAGCCATCCTTCAGTTTTTTATGCAGGTTGATGACTCCAACAAGCCGACCCTTGATCACCAGAGGCACGGAAATCATCGAACCACGGGTGGCAATCAGCCCATGGTAACTGAGGTTCCGGTCATCCTCATCGATGTCCTTGACATAAATCATCCGTTGACTTTGAGCTGCTTCTCCAGTTATTCCTTGGCTAAACGTGAACTGCACCTTACTTAGAACGCCCGTCTCAAGACCTGACGTGCGTACAACTTCAAGGACACTTTCACCGGGGTTGTGGTTCAGCAGTACGATATGGTCACAAGAGAGCTTTTCATTGAGAACCTGTAGAATGCGATCGAACATAACGCTCAGTTCAATTGATGCTGTCATCGCCTGGTTCAGCTGGTAGAGGGCGTTCGTTTCGCGTTGCAGAATGTTTAACTCATCGTTGATTTTGTCGCGCTCACGTTGTTTCTTTTCCAAAACCAGCTGCATCTTCTGTTCTTCCTGAGCAATGGCGGCGGCAATATCCTGGCTGGCGCGTTCCTGGTAGGAGCTTTCAAGGTCTTCTGCCATCTTATTAAAGGACGTCGCGATCTGCCCTAACTCATCATCACCGACATCCATAATCCGGTAGGACAGATTACCGCAACTAATTGCCTCGGTCGCGTTGAGTAACTCTATTGCCGGCTTTGTGACCTGGCTGATTCTTCTAAAGTAAAAAATAGTGCCGAGGATGATGACAGCACTCATGACCAGGATCATACGCAAGATGGTTTCTGACTGCCTCTCGGTTGTTGATTTCAGGGAGGCTTCGAGGGAAAGAATGATCCTGTCACTTCTGCCCAGAGGGATCATGGCGAAGAGATGTCGCTCCGGCTCCGTGCCAATGTCGTGATTGAGGAAAAGTGGTTGACCGCTACCAATCAGGTTGATCTGGGCCGGGCTCAGGGCGACGTCGGTAAACGCAGGGTTACTTTTAACAATGGTTTTGCCCTCAGGTGTCATCAGCGCTGCAGTGACGTTTAGAGCAGACGTTACACTCCTCAAGAAAGTTTCACCCATGGACGTCTGCAGCAGGAGAATCCTGCTCAGATCGTTACCCGTGTAGATGGGTGCCGCAACCATGAGAACAGGGACTGTACCGAATTCATTGCTGTAGCGAAAGCGAGGCTGTCCGCTACGGCGGACCTGGTCGAAGAGTGCGACAAGGCTTTCTTGTTGAATGAGCCCCCGGATGTCGGCTGGGTAAAAGGTGGTTACGATGTTGGATTTTTCAAGTGTGTTGAAAAGGCGGTCCTGCAAGATGCCAAATTCGGCTTCATTGTGAAATCTTTCGGAAAGAGACTGGAACTGCTGCATGATAACAGCATAGGTCTGCAGGATGCTCTCATGCTTCTTGAACTCCCGATACAGCACTTCCTTGGTGGCCGCCAGACGTTCGTCGGCGCTATTTTGAAATGAATGCTCTGCCAGATGAATGGACCCATAGATTGCCGCAGCAGTTAAGGCCACAATAAGGAACAGGAACGGTAAAAAGACTTTTCTGCGCAGGGAACGAAAGCGCCTTGACTGCTCTGAAGCTGTGGAAGGAGAGGCTGCTTTCATAGGACTCTTTGATTAATGAGGAAGTTGCCCGTCGTTGAATAGCTCAACAAAGGATGTAGCGACTTCAGGGTCAAATTGGGTGCCGGAATGGTCGCGTATCTCCTGTATGGCAATCTCGTGAGAGAGAGCTTTACGGTAGGGTCTGTCAGAGGTCATGGCGTCATAGGTGTCACAGACAGCCAGGATCTTTCCTTCCAGGCGCCAGTTCTCACCAGTCAGGCCATTCGGGTAACCGTTACCATCATAGCGTTCGTGGTGCTGCTCAATAATCTCGCGAACTGTACCAAGGAAGCTGATCGGCTCAAGTATGCGCACGCCGATGGAGGGGTGCAACTTGAGAACGTCGATGTCCGCAGGGGTCAACTTCTCCTTCTTGTGGAGGAGGTTGACATCGATGCCTATTTTGCCAATATCGTGCAGGATCGCAGCTTGCTCGAGTTGCTTGAGGGCGTCGCCTTCCATCCCCATCTTCTTCGCCAGAGAGACACTGAAGCGTGTGACGCGCTCGGAATGGCCACGAGTGTAAGCGTCACTCGCCTCGATGGCCGAGACGAGCGCCTGAACTGTATTGAGGTACGTGGTCTCCTGCTCTTCATAGAGTCGGGCGTTACGGATGGCGATACTGGCCTGGGCTGCAATGGTCGAGAGAAGTTCGAGGTCAGAGTTGTTGAATTCTGTGCCATCAACCGGGTTGGCGATGGTGATCGTGCCGATGACTTTCTCTTTATCGTTTAATGGCGCGCAAAGAACGGACTCTCGGATAAAGCCGAGCCGGCTCATCTTGCTGAACTCACGGGCTTTGTCAACATCTTTTACTAGCTTGGGCTCATTGTTGTTCATGACCCAATAGGAGACACCACCAGGTTTCAGGGGGACCTCCAGTTGACGATCGAACTCGTCACTGAGGCCTGCTCCGCCACCAACGACCAGGTTGCCACTCTTCTCGTTCAACATGAGAATGTAGCCGATCTGGGCTTTCATGGTCTCCAAGCTCTTCTGGCTGAGAAGGTTCAGGAGCTTGTCGAGATCCATGGTGGCGTTAACGGCCAAGCCCATTTTGTAAAGCGCCTGTAAACGTTCCACCGCCTGGGTTAGTCCAATGTTCTTCTCTTCGAGTTCGCTGGCGAGGTCGGCAATCTTGTAGTTGGCTTCCTCGATCTCCTCGATACGTTCCTCGAGGTTGATGTTGAGATACTCAATCTCCTTGAGGCGATCCTCAAGGGTCATGTTCATTGCATGGATTTCTTCGTTGTGAGCCAGTTTTTCTTGGTTGACTGCAAGCTCACGCTCGTTATTCACTGTTTTTTCTACAAGCTCCCTCAGCCGCTGCACCATGTAGTTGAACTTGGAAGAGAGTAGCGTCATTTCGTCGGAACTGCTGACGACAGTGTGTGCCTGTTCGAATTCGCCCTGCTCAACAAGGTCCATGGCGGTGACCAGCTTGCGAATCGGGGCGTCAACGTAGATCAGGAGAAACGCAGTAATGGTCAGAACCAGTATGACCAACATGACGCCGGAGGCGACCATGGTTGCGTTTCGTCCACTGCTCTGCATGTTTGCCAAAGTGTTCAGGGAGAGTTGCAGGTTGAGGATGCCAAGAACCTTGAGGTTCTCGTCGTGGCACCCATAGCACTCCTGCGCATTATAGATAGGGACCAAGGAGTTGAAGTGGTCCTGGCCGGAGAGTGTGCTTGCGTAAGAGAAGTTCCCTGTTCGGTAGGCCATCAGTTCCGAGGTTGAAACCAGTTCGCCTATCTCTTCCGGCAGGGCGGCCATCAGGATACGTCCGGATTCATCAAAGATCCGTACGCTATTTATGGCCGGCTCATTGTTGATTTTACCGAGAATGTGGCCAACCTGGTCGTTCTTACCGTTGGCCATGTCCGTAATGATACTGTTGCGGATTGTTTCTGTCAGCATGCGGCCATGTTCTGACGCCAGTTTGCTGAGCATGGCTTTCTGCGTTTTCAGGTTGTACCAGGTTGTCAGACCAATGGCGACCATCAGAATGATACAACACAAGCCGAGGAATTTTATCTTAAGAGAGTTCATGAATGAATTATTTGCCGCCTGTCTTCGTACTAACCTCTAAATTAAAATACGTCATAACGCCAATGGGCCGTTATTTGACGCAACCGTACGGAGCGAGACAACTGTTAAAATTACAGTCAAAAACGTCTTGACTTGACTCTATTCTCACATCGCTATACGATCGCAGGGTTTGCCACTTCTGAAAATCATCATTTCTGTTCTGTTACTGGGCTCGCGAGCCTTATAACGAAATTTTATTTTGCAATAAGCAGACCAGAACTCTTGTGTAAGGATGTTATCTTTCTCTCATGTTGCCTGAAGCTCTTATCGTTGTTCTCGGTGTAGTTCTGATCGTAGAAGGTATGCCGTGGTTTCTCTCGCCAAAGGGAACCAAGCGTATGCTGAGTGAACTCTCACAGCTGAACGATAAAGCTCTGCGTGTTGTCGGCCTGGTTTTTATGCTGGCCGGTTTGTTACTTGTTTACTTTGTTAAAGGCTAATCAATTTATATGAATAAATATATTGGTTCAAGCGTAAATTTTCTATGCAGCTGAGTGAATACGATTTTGAGCTCCCGCAACATCTAATAGCTCAAAACCCTCTTGGCGATCGTTCTGCTTCGCGACTTTTGTCCCTGGACAGGTCCTCTCAGCAAATTGGCCACCGTTGTTTCACCGAGCTTCCCGAACTCTTACGCGATGGTGATCTCCTGGTTCGTAATGAAACCCGGGTCATACCGGCGCGATTGCTGGGTAAGAAAGAAAGTGGAGGGCAGATCGAGCTCTTGCTGGTGAAACAGTGTGATCCTGTGCAGAACATCTGGCGCTGCATGACGCGCAGCTCAAAGCCGGTCCGGATTGGCGCCAGGCTTGATTTCTCTGTGGGCGTCTACGGTGAAGTCGTTGAAGCTGTTGAAGACGGTCACCGCCTAGTACGTTTTGCCCCGTCCAACAATTTTTTTGAAACGCTTGAGCGTGTCGGTCATATGCCGTTGCCTCCCTATATCCGCCGCGAGGATCATGAGCAGGACAAAGACCGTTATCAGACCGTGTTTGCAAACAAACCGGGAGCCATTGCCGCGCCGACGGCAGGGTTGCATTTTACTGAAGAGACTTTTACTGCTCTTGCCAAGCGCAATATAGATGTCTGCAGCATCACGCTTCATGTGGGCCCGGGAACTTTTCTGCCGGTTCGCGCAGAGAATCTGGATGACCATCGCATGCATTCGGAAGCCTACGAAGTCACAGAAGAGGCCGCGCAGCAAATAAACAAGGCGCGCGCAGACGGGCGACGGATCATTGCCCTGGGCACCACTGTGACGAGAACACTGGAGCACGCGATCGATGATAACGGGTTATTGCAGGCCGGGCAGG
Source organism: Deltaproteobacteria bacterium IMCC39524 (assembly GCA_029667085.1). NCBI lineage: Bacteria > Deltaproteobacteria > Deltaproteobacteria bacterium IMCC39524. The sequence continues at coordinate 1,043,462 of JARUHJ010000001.1, read as the reverse complement.
GTGAAACGGCTCTTTTTATCAGACCAGGTTTTCAGTTCCGCCTGATCGATGCACTGATAACCAACTTTCATCTACCTAAGTCGACGCTGCTCGTACTGGTGTCTGCTTTTGCCGGTAAGGATTTTATTCTCAAGGCTTATCAGGAAGCTGTCGAACAAGAGTACCGGTTCTTCAGCTATGGCGATTGCATGTTGATTGAATAGTTTAAAGCGTGGGACGAGGTGCGGGTACGGGGAAAGCGTAATACTGTTTAAAAATGGATCGTATAGTAGAAATTGATGAGTTCTTTAAATAAAAATTTACATAAAGGGCCGATGACCTTTGACCTTTTAAAAGAGTGTTCGGAGACCCGGGCTCGCCGCGGTACTATTCATACGCGTAGAGGCGCTGTTGAAACACCGGCCTTCATGCCGGTGGGTACGCAGGGTACAGTCAAAGGGATGATGCCCGAGCAGCTTAAGGAGATCGGCTCGCAGATTATCCTGGGCAACACCTATCACCTTTACCTGCGTCCTGGTCATGAGCGGATGGCTCGCTTCGGTGGCCTGCATAAATTCATGAACTGGGATCGGCCGATTCTCACCGACAGCGGCGGTTTTCAGGTTTTCAGTTTGGGAGATCTACGTAAAATCGATGAGGACGGGGTCCGTTTCCAGTCCCATCTTGATGGCAGCAAACACATCTTGACTCCCGAGCTCTCGATTGCCATTCAGGAAGCCCTCGGTTCAGATATCATGATGGTCTTCGATGAATGTATTCCGCACCCGTCGACGCGAGAGTATATATGTACTTCGACAGCCCGCTCAACGCGTTGGGCGGCTCGTTGTAAAGACGCTCGTACGGATGAGAGCGCTGCTCTCTTCGGTATCGTTCAGGGTGGGATGGAAGAGGACTTACGGCAGAAGAGTGTTGAAGGGCTACTTGAAATCGGTTTTGACGGCTATGCCCTTGGCGGGCTTTCCGTTGGTGAACCTGCAGAAGTCATGTATCAGGTCATGGACTGGTCATTGCCTTTGCTGCCCAAAGATCATCCCCGCTACGTGATGGGTGTCGGTACCCCGGAAAATCTTGTTGAAGCCGTTTCCCGTGGCGCTGACATGTTCGATTGTGTCATGCCGACACGTAATGCCCGCAACGGTGTTCTCTTTACCAGCTTCGGTAAACTCAGCATCAAACAGGCCCGTTTTATCGAAGATGAAATGCCGATCGATCCGGAATGCTCCTGCTATGTCTGTCGCAACTATAGTCGTGCATATTTACGTCATTTGTATCAAAGTAACGAAATCCTCTCATCGGTATTGAATACTACCCACAATCTGTATTACTATCTGCACCTCATGAAGAGGATGAGAGATGCCATCAGTGAAGGCACCTTTAAAATATTTCGTGAAGATTTCTATCGAAAACGTATACCAACCGGTGAAGCTTAAGGCTTGCACCGGTTCAGTATGACTACTTGAAAAAATATAACTAACTAATATCAGGAGGAAAAACATGTTCGCAACAAACGCATATGCAATGGCAGGTGGCGCTGAACAACAAGCTGGAGGGTCCGGTATGGAAGGGATTGTGATGCTGGTCATCATGTTTGCAATCTTTTACTTGTTGCTGATCCGTCCGCAACAGAAGCGCGCCAAACAGCACAAAGAACTGGTACAAAGTTTGAAAGCTGGCGATCAGATTGTTTCCGCCGGTGGTATTCACGGTAAAGTTGTGGCTGTTCAGGAAGATATAGTGACCCTCGAAGTTGCCAGCAATGTTCGTATTAAAATCAACCGCAGCTCTGTCGTTGGCACCAAGACAGATAGCCTGGAAGAATAGCTGTCAATTCATAAAGCGTCTGTCTGAAGGATCGAATTCCGATATTTTCGGATCAGACTTTCTCCAGGCACTCTAATTTAGACGTATGGCGGTCTGCTTTTCGCGGACCGGTTGAAAGGAGATGCAACAGAATGTCCAATAGCCTCAAGATTCGGACCGGCCTGGTTCTGGGCTGCCTCATCCTGGCCCTTGTCTCGCTCGGACCGACGCTCTTCGGTAGTGATTTGCCGGACTGGTGGCGCAAGACTTTTGACCCGATTCACCTCGGTCTTGACCTGCAAGGTGGCATGCACCTGGTTCTCGGTGTTGATGTCGATAAAGCGGTTGAAAGTCGTCTCGATACGATTGTCGATCAGTCGGAAGACCTGTTGCGTGAAAAGGACGTGATCTTCAAGAGGATCGATCGATCTTCCGGAGAGCGCATCATTGTCACCGTTTACGATGAAGAAGCTGGAGAGCAGGCCGATACGATCATGGCCGAAAATTTCCCGAATCTCGAAGCGATGACGCTGACGGCCGAAGGTGCTTATATCCAGAAGAATTATCGTTTGAGCGACAATGAAATCGAGGCGGTTCGCGAGTACGCTGTTCGCCAGGCCCTTGAAACGCTACGCAATCGTGTTGACCAGTTTGGTGTGAGTGAGCCTACCCTGCAACGCCAGGAAGGCAATCGCATCCTGATTCAGTTGCCTGGCGTCAAGGACCCTCAACGCGCCATCGATCTGCTCGGTAAAACGGCGCGTCTTGAATTTAAGATGGTTATGGAAGATGCCAACCCGCAGGACGCTATTGCAGGGAACCTGCCTTCCGGTGGCCAACTCCTTTATGAGCGTCGGGTTGATCCCCGCTCTGGAGCGGTTTCCGAGAGCCCTCTCGTCGTCGAGGACAAAACGGTTCTAACAGGTGACCTTCTCTCCAATGCCCAGGTTCGTATCGACACCCGCTTCAACGATCCTTATGTTGCTATCGACTTTAACTCGGTTGGCGCGAAACGCTTTGATCAGATTACCGGTGCCAATGTCGGCAAACGAATGGCGATCGTCCTGGACGACACGGTTTATTCCGCGCCAGTTATCCGCGAGCGGATTTCCGGTGGCAGTGCTCAGGTCAGCGGCAGCTTCACCGAGCAGGAAGCCACGGATCTGGCAATCGTTCTGCGCGCAGGCTCCTTGCCTGCGCCGGTTGACATCCTTGAAAACCGCACCGTCGGACCGTCTTTGGGTCAGGATTCAATCGATCAGGGCATGCGCTCGGTTCTGATCGGCTTCGTGCTGGTCGTCGTCGCCATGTTGATTTATTACAAATTCTCCGGTCTCGTTGCCAATACCGTCCTGATGTTGAATCTTGTGTTCATCATGGCCATGTTGTCGATCTTTGGTGCAACCCTGACGCTGCCCGGTATCGCCGGTATCGTTTTGACCGTCGGTATGGCGGTTGATGCCAATGTCCTTATTTTCGAGCGGATCCGGGAAGAGCTGCGTCTGGGTAGAACACCCCGTGCTGCTCTGGAAGCCGGTTTCGAAAAAGCGAAGCTGACGATTATCGATGCCAATGTAACAACCCTGATTGCTGCACTGGTCCTGTTCCAGTTCGGCACCGGTCCGGTTAAAGGTTTTGCCGTCACTTTGTCGGTCGGCATCATTTCATCACTCTTTACCGCAGTTGTGGTTTCGCGACTGATTTTCGATCTTTACCTGTCGCGCTGTAAAGTTGATCGCCTGAGTATCTAGGAGCTCTCAATGCAGATTATCAAGCATGATATAAATATCGATTTTGTCGGTAAGCGGAAACTGGCCATGATCATCTCTGGCGTTGTTATCCTGCTCGGACTGGCATCCCTGGTCATTAATGGTGGCCCGAATTACGGCATCGATTTTGTCGGTGGAACCCTGGTTCAGGTCAAATTCGCTGAAAACACTGATGCGGGCAAGATCAAGGACAGCTTGTCGACCCTGGACCTCGGCTCGGTCGTCGTCCAACATTTTGGCGATGATGCCAATGAGTACCTGGTTCGTGTCCAGGAGAACGCCAATAACAAAGAACTCTCCAAGCTGATCTCCGGAAGCCTGGAGTCGAGCTACGGTGCCGGGAAAGTCGATATCCGCCGGGTTGAAATGGTTGGTCCCCAGGTCGGGAAGGACTTGCGTCAGAAAGGTTTGCTGTCGATCCTCTATGCGATGATCGGGATTCTGATCTATATCTCCTGGCGTTTTGAACTGCGTTTTGCGGTCGGTGCCATTATCGCTCTGTTGCACGACGTACTGATTACCCTGGGTGCCTTCTCGCTCAGCGGTCGGGAAATTGACCTGCCTATTATTGCAGCATTCCTGGCGATTATCGGTTATTCCCTGAACGATACGATCATTGTTTATGACCGGATTCGGGAAAATTATGGCAAGCACCAGAAGAAGGGTTTCACTGCGGTTGTTAACAGCTCCATTAATGAGACCCTGTCGAGAACCATCCTGACTTCAGGAACGACCATGCTGGTTGTTCTTGCGCTCTTTGTGTTCGGCGGTGGCGTTATTCACAATTTTGCGTTTGCCCTGCTTATCGGTATTCTGGTCGGTACTTACTCCTCGATCTTTGTTGCCAGCCCGGTTTTGATCTTCTGGGATGATTATCGTTCTGGTGGTCAGAAGAAGGTTGCTGCAGAAGGGGGTGCTCGATGAAAAAAGAAACTCTGCTTATTGTTGTTGTCACCTTGGTTGCCGGCTTCATTATCGGTTTGATGTTTGGGCAGAACGATTCCGGGACAAAGACTTTGGCTCCTGCGGGGGCTCCGACCGGTCCTATGCCAACGGTTAATCTGCAACAGAAACTCGGTGAATTGAAAAATATTGTTGCTAACGACCCGACCAACTTTCAGGCCTGGGTTGCACTTGGCAACGAATATTTTGATAGCAACCAGTTTATGGATGCGATTGAGGCCTATGACAAGGCTCTTGCCATCAAACCGGATTCACCGAATGTTCTCACTGATCAGGGTGTTATGTTCAAGCGTTTGGGCTGGTTTGATCGGGCTATTGGCAACTTCACCAAAGCCAATCAGGTTGACCCGTCTCACGCTACGAGCGTATATAACCTTGGCATTGTTTATCGCTATGATCTTCAGGACTTTCCAAAAGCCGAGGAGGCGTGGACGAAGTTCCTTGAAATCAGTCCGACCGGGCCTGGCTCAGATCGGGTTCGACAGGATCTTGAGTTTTTGAGAAGTCATCCACAGGTTGAGAAGTAATAAACATGATCATCGGGCCGGAGCTTGCTACCGGCCCGATTTTTTTTGCATACTGTTGTTAGCCTGCTTTTTGGCTTTCAAGAAGCTTTAAGCTCTTTTTTAACGCAAAGCCGCAAAGGCGCAGAGACTTCCGGTCACACTATATTCTCTTGCTGGAATTTCCTTGGCGTCCTGTCTGGATTCTCCTGGCGTCATTGCGTTAAAGTTTTGTTTTGATCCCATGGCAACAAGATCCATCCGTTTTACGTGGTTTTTGTTAAGGATGTCATTCATGTCCTGCTCTTTTCTCACACTCAAATGTTATCTTCTGCTTGGTGGGCTATGCCTTCTTATGGTGGGTTGTCTGTCCGGAAAAGATCAGACGATTCGTGGCGTTTTGCACGGTGAGCATGTCTGGCAGGGAGAGGTCTATGTTGCCGAAGATGTGGTCCTTGAAGAGGATGTTAGGCTGACAATTCTTCCCGGCACCCGGGTACGTTTCCTGCCTGCTGAAGCCGATGGCGGCGGCTGGATTGAACACCCCCATTTTCCTGGCAACGAGCTGATCATAAAAGGGCAGGTGCTTGCTGTGGGTACGGCTGAGAACCCAATCTTTTTCGAAGCTGTTGATTCTTCCGCGGCCGCAGGTTTCTGGGGCGCCATCAATCTGGTCGGCAGCCCTGAAGCTATCTTTGAATACTGTGTTTTCAGGCAGGCCGATAGCGCTGTGCATAGCTGGGACTCTCAGGTTTATATTGAGCAGTCAATTTTTGAAGACAACCTGGTCGGTATTCGTTTCAATGCCTCTGAAATTTTGATCGAGCACAATCTGTTGCGAAACAATCATACCGCTGTCCGCTTTCATCTTGGCTCGCCGGTTATTTGTGAGAACGAATTTGCCGACAATGCTGTCAACCTTTTTGTGACCTCCCATCCCCGTGATTACCATATAGAGAACAACACCTTTGGAAGTCCTTTTGAGTACAATGTGGTGTTCGGCGAAGAAGTCCCTGAAGACGTGAGCTTGCTGCGTAACTACTGGATCAGAGAGACCCCCTCAACGCTTGTCGATAGTTTCTACGATGGTCATCGAAGCCCTTACCTCGGCAAGGTGGTCTTTGAGCCGCAAAGGACAACTCCTTCCAGCCAGGCGGGTCTGTCATGGATCCCGTAATCGAACGCCTCTGGCTGCCTCGTAACGAACAACCTGACCTCAATGCGCTCAACGATTTTGCAGTCGAATTCAAGCTCTCACAGCTGATTGCCCGTATCCTTGCCAGTCGTGAGCCTTCTCTGAATGTTGCTCGTGACTTCCTCAACACCCGTCTCGCTGATTTGCCTGATCCTTTTCTTCTCCCGGACATGGCTGCTGCGGTCGACCGCCTTCAGTTGGCTCTGGCCCAGGGTGAGAAAATCGCTATTCACGGTGATTACGATGTTGATGGTATTACCGGAACCGTTTTACTGCTGGATGGCCTGGCTTCAATGGGTTGTGAGCAGGTTGAATATCACATCCCCTTGCGGCTGCGTGATGGTTATGGCCTTTCTGCAGAAGCCATGCAGAAAGCAGCGGATGAAGGCGTGACCGTCGTCGTTTCGGTTGATTGCGGCGTTACCGCCCATGCCGAGGCCTCACTGGCCAAAGAGTGCGGTATTGATCTGATTATTACCGATCACCACCAGCCTCCCGATGAGCTACCAGAAGCTTTCTCTGTTATTAATCCTCAACGTAGCGACTCCAGCTTTCCCTTCCCGTATTTAGCCGGGGTTGGCGTCGCATTTTTCCTTCTCGTCGCACTGCGTAAAAAATTACGTGACTCCGGCTGGTTCAAGCAACGCTCTGAGCCAGATCTGCGAAATTCCCTCGACCTGGTGGCGCTGGGAACCATTGCCGACCTGGTTCCGCTTAAGGGGATCAACCGGACTTTAACCAGGCATGGCTTGGCTTTGTTGGAAAAAGGTGAACGCGTCGGTGTCAGGGCTCTCAAACAGGTGGCTGGCGTCAAAGAGGTTAGCTGCGGTGTGGTCGGTTTTCAGATGGCACCCCGCCTGAATGCTGCCGGGCGTATGGAAGACGCCGGGCTAGGTGTGGAACTGCTTCTTGAAAAGGATATGGTGCGTGGCCTGCATACCGCGCGGTATCTCGATCAATGTAATCGAGAACGCAGGGTTATAGAAAAAGAAACCTTGCAAGAGGCTGAAAGAGCCGTTGCAAAACTTGGCGCTGCTCACACGCACTCTATCGTGCTCGGTGGCGAGGGCTGGCATTCCGGGGTTATTGGCATCGTTGCCAGCCGGCTGGTCGATCGTTACTCACGGCCAACGGTTCTGATTGCATTGGATGACGCAACAGGCAAAGGCTCATGTCGTTCGATCCGTGGGTTCAACCTCTACCATGGCTTGCAGAGCTGCGCGGACTACCTGCTTGCTTTCGGTGGTCACGAAATGGCTGCCGGTCTGAGTGTTGTTGCCGATCAGCTGCCGGCTTTCGCGGCCGAATTTGAAGCACACGCGCGATCCGTTCTTTCTGAAGATGATTTGCAGCCTAAGCTTTATCACGATGGTGTTGTCCTGCTCGAGGAGATGGATCTGGACGTTCTGCGACAACTGGAAGGACTGGCTCCCTTCGGGATGGGCAACCCTGAACCTGTTCTGGTTGTAGAGTCCGTGCATGCCATGCAGGTTAAGCCTGTGGGGGATACACATTTGCGTTTCACTGCATGTCAGGGAGCCTTCAGCCATCCGGCGATTGCTTTCGGCATGCTCGATCGTCGTGAAGAATTTCAGGGAGCGGTTGACCTGTTGGTTTCGCCGCAGATCAATCGTTATAATGGTCGTGAATCAGTACAACTGAGGATCAAGGATGTCAGACCGGCCCAATAATAACGAAGCCAGGCAGAATGAAAGAAGCGTTCTCTATATCCTTGTCGGGGGAATGCTTGGCCTGGTCGTCGCCATGGGGATAGGGCGTTTTGCCTTTACTCCGATTCTGCCGCTGATGCAACGTGACCTTGCCATGAGCAACACCGTGGCGGGATGGCTCGCGGGACTCAATTATCTTGGCTATCTTGCTGGGGCTGTTCTTTGTTCCATCTCTCCTCAAATCCTGCGCTCTCGATTCGTGACCGGCAGTGCTTTGCTGCTGAGTCTTGTCACGACACTCTTCATGGGCTTGACCGTCTCCGCTTTCTGGTGGGGCACGATGCGCCTGGTCGGTGGTTGGGCCAGCGCGATTCTTTTTATCGTTATTTCCGCAGAAGTTGGTGAAGCTTTGACCCGGCGCGGCTACGGTCACTGGGTCGGCGCATTATACGCTGGTGTCGGTTTTGGTATCGCGATCAGCGGCTTGATCGTTCCGCAACTTGATCTGATTGGAGGTTGGAGTTTCTCCTGGATAGGCATGGGCGTGATAGCGTCGGTCTTGGCTGTTTTCGGTATTCTCCTCGGTCGAAGACGCGACCTTGTTCAGTCGCTGACGATCAATAAGTCGGAACGCTCCGGAAGTTTGCGTGTGGTGCGTCTGCTCGCTGTTGCCTATTTCTTTGAAGGTCTTGGCTATATCGTCACGGCCACCTTTATTGTCGCCATTATTACCGTAACCCCCGGGCTCGAAAGCTTTGCCCCCTACAGCTGGGTTGCGGTTGGTCTGGCTGCCGTCCCTTCAACACTCTTCTGGCCTTACCTTGCCCGCCATATTGGCAGTCAGCGTGCTCTGCTGTCCGCCTACGCTCTCCAGGCTGCCGGTATCCTGGTCAGTATCCATGCCGACACTGTCTTCGAAGTCGTGTTTGCCGCCATCTCCTTTGGGGGAACCTTCATGGGGATCGTCGCAATGACTCTGGCCGAAGGCAATCAGCGCATGCGGGGGGAAGGGGGCCGCGCTGCCGCGTTTCTGACTGCAAGCTTTGGTGTTGGCCAGGTGCTTGGCCCTGTCCTTGCCGGTATCCTGGCAGATCTGCAGCAGGGTTTTGCCTTGCCATTAATGCTGGCAGCTGCTTGTGTCATCCTGGGTGGAATTTTTATTGCTTTGGACAAGCGTTTTCAGGTGGTTCGGTGATGACACTGCTGCAAAAGCGTAACGCAAAGACGTAACGCAAAGGAGCAAAGAGAATCAGGACAAGACGCAAAGTGAAAGCTTGTAAGAATGAATCGGAAAGCTCAAGCGGTTTGCTGACGCAAAGGCTCGTAGACGCTGAGTTTAAATATCAGAATTGGATTTTTTAATTTTAAGTTTTTTCTCTGCGTTCTTTGCGTCTATGCGTTAAATCCTTTCTTTGTATTAACTCCACAGATTCCTGCAGCAAACGCTCTGTGACATATTCTGTCGTTCCCTCTGTTAAGATAAAATCAAACCCAAAGGGAGGATCATATGATCTACATAGGTACGACACAAGACAACGGCAGCGCCATCTATTTTGATATCCACGCAGCAGAACGACAAGGCCGTGGAATGCGCTTCTGTGGCACACTCGGAGATGGCTCGTACGAAGGTGAAGTCCTCGTTGAGATCGGCAGTAGCGATTGTGTGACCTTCGCAGATGCCTGGCTTGGCGGCTCTGGCTTCAGTGAATTTATGGATCGATGCAGTGCTGAGGTTCTGGAAAGGGCTCTGCTTGATTCGGTTCGTGAGATGCCATTATTTCAATCGCGACCGAGTCAGCCCCATAGTCACTCTTTCCCTTGTCTGGGTAACGGTGTTGCTGAGTCTTTACCTCTATGGAAGAGCTGCAGCGGATGATTGCATTGCGATGACCGGTTGAGGTAAAAAGGGGCACACACTTTTCCCGGAAGGTATTCATGCGCACCTTAGTCCTTGCTTCAACCAGCCCCTATCGCCTGCAGTTGATGCGTCAACTGGAACTCAACTTTCATGTCGCTGCTCCTCTGTACAAGGAAAAGATGGACGCAAGCGTTTCAGCAGAGTTGCTGGTTAAACATCAGGCCTTGCAGAAGGCGAAGAGTATTGCCGCAAATTATGATAATGCCCTGATCATCGGCTCAGACCAGGTCTTTGTGGATGCACGGCATCGCGTCCTTGGTAAGCCCGGGACGGCCGAAAAGGCGATTGAGCAGTTGATGGAAATGCAGGGGCGAAAACATACGTTTTATACAGGCCTGGCGATCTATGACAGTGCCAGCGGCGACAGCTTGATGGAGTTCGACACATTTACCGTTTCAATGCGGAAGCTGACTGAAGAACAGATCAAGCACTATGTGACCAAGGAGAACCCGATTGATTGCGCGGGTTCCTTCAAAATAGAAGGGCTGGGGATAGCTCTGATGGATCAGATGGCTGGTAATGACTATACAAGTTTGATTGGTTTGCCTTTGATTTTGCTGGTTAATATGTTGAGTCGGTTTGATGTAGAGGTCCTTTAACCTAAGAATTTTATGAGAAATTCAGAAGCGCCACGTTTATCAGTGATTGAACGGAAAAGGTCGTGCCGGTCGGACGAGACCCTCCGGATTTTAACCTGCGGGAAATCGAATCCAGGTCACCAAAATCGACATTTTAACATTCCATCAAAGACCAGAACTCTGTATTCTAATATCTTCTTGTAGCATCTGCTTTAGCACTAAATTCTGAATCAGTCAGCCCGCAGTTTCTTTTTTTAAATCCTGACCTCTAGGTTATGCCACTCATGCAGCACGCCAACTTTGTCCACTTGCATTGCCATACCCAATACAGCCTGCTCGACGGTGCCATTCGCGTTGGCGATCTGGTGAACCGGGCCAGTGAATATCGCATGCCTGCAATGGCTGTTACCGATCATGGCAACATGTTTGGAGCCCTGGAGTTTTACTCCAAGGCTCGAGCTGCCGGCGTCAAGCCTATTATCGGCTGTGAGGTTTATGTTGCCTCCGGATCGCGCCATGAGAAGAGCGGTGCGGCCTCTTCAAGTGACGCTTCCGGTCATTTTATTCTCCTCTGCAAAAACCGTAAAGGTTACCGCAACCTGTGCCACATGGTCTCAACGGCTTATCAGGATGGTTTCTATTACAAGCCGCGTATCGACTGGAATCTGCTCAGGGAAAATAACGAGGGTTTGATTGCTCTTACTGCCTGCCTTGGCGGTGAAATTCCCAGTCTGATCACCCGTGGTCGTATGGATCATGCTCGTCAGCGAGCGGAAGAGATGTCCAGGATCTTCGACAACAACCGGCTCTATCTTGAATTACAGGAGAACTATCTTCCTGAGCAGGAGGTCGCCAATAAGGGGCTGATTGAACTTGGCAAGGATCTCGGTTTGCCTCTGGTCGCGACCAATGACTGCCATTACCTGACCCGTGAGGATGCTTTTGCCCACGAAGTCCTCCTCTGCATCCAGACCGGCAAGACGATGGACGATCCGAACCGGATGCGTTTTGCCAACGAGGAATTTTACGTTAAGACTCCCGATGAAATGGCGGAGCTTTTCAAGCACGTTCCAGAGGCAATCAGTAACACTGTTGAAATTGCCGAGCGTTGTAACCTGGAACTCGACGTAAGCGGCAAGAATTATCATTTCCCGGCGCTGGAGCTTGGAGCAGACAAGACCCCGAGCCTGGCACTCGAAGAGGATTCGTATGCTGGTCTCGAAGAGCGGTTTGTCGAAATTCGTAAACTGCGCCCTGATTTTTCTGAAGAAGAAGTCGAAGCCTACAAGGAACGTCTCAAGGAAGAGCTGGGAATCATCAACCAGATGGGTTTCCCCGATTACTTCCTGATTGTCGCCGATTTTATCAACTGGGCCAAAGATCATAACATCCCGGTTGGTCCGGGCCGAGGTAGTGCGGCCGGCAGTCTGGTTGCCTTCGCCCTGAGAATTACCGATATCGACCCCATCCCGTACCATCTACTCTTTGAGCGTTTTCTGAACCCTGAACGTATCTCCATGCCCGATATCGACGTCGATTTCTGTATCAACGGACGCGAGGATGTCATCAACTACGTGCGGGATAAATATGGCCGGGAGAACGTTGCCCAGATCATCACCTTCGGGTCAATGCTGGCACGCGCTGTTATTCGCGATGTTGGCCGTGGCATGGGGATGCCATACGGTGAGGTCGATACGATTGCCAAGTTGATTCCCAACCCCACCGGCAAGAAGGTCACGCTCAAGGATGCACAGAAGCAGGAACCACGTTTGCGGGAACTGATCGAGAAAGACGGCCGGGTTAGAAAACTCTTTGAGGTTGCGCTCTCTCTAGAAGGTTTAACTCGCCACGCATCCACTCACGCTGCCGGTGTCGTGGTTACGCCCAAGCCATTGACCGAATATTTGCCCCTCTATGTCGATCCCAAGTCGCATGGCCAGGTCACCCAGTTTGATATGGGCTTTGTCGAGAAGATCGGCCTGGTTAAGTTTGACTTTCTCGGTTTGAAAACACTCACCGTCATCGATAATGCGGTGCGCTTGATCAGGGAAGGCAAGAACCCGGACTTTGATCTCAACCTGATCCCAAATGATGACGAGGTCTCATTTCAACTCCTCAGTCGCGGTGAAACGACCGGTGTTTTTCAGCTTGAGTCATCGGGTATGAAAGAGTACCTGATCAAGCTCAAGCCCTCCTGCTTTGAAGACCTGATCGCAATGGTCGCCCTGTACCGTCCGGGCCCGCTCGGTTCGGGGATGGTCGACTCGTTCATCAAGCGTAAGCATGGGGTCGAAACCTTTACTTATGATTTCCCTCAGCTTGAGCCGCTCCTTAAGGACACCTACGGGGTTATCGTCTACCAGGAACAGGTCATGCAGATTGCCCAGGTCCTTGGTAACTACAGCCTTGGTGGCGCAGACCTGTTGCGGCGAGCTATGGGTAAGAAGAAGGCCGAGGAGATGGCCAAGCAGAAAAAGCTTTTCCTCGATGGCGCCAAAGAGAACAAACTGGACACCAAGAAGGCCGAAAAAGTCTTTGACCAGATGGAAAAGTTCGCCGAATATGGCTTTAACAAGTCGCACTCGGCGGCCTACGCCTACATTGCCTACCAGACCGCGTACCTCAAGGCTCACTACCCGGTCGAGTTCATGGCCGCGCTGCTCACCGAGGATATGGAAAATACCGAGAAAGTCATTAAGAACATCAACGAGATTCGCAATATGGAGATTGCGATTCTGCCGCCGGATGTCAATGCATCGTGTTGCGATTTCACCGTACACGATAAAGATATTCGTTTCGGCCTGGGCGCAGTCAAAGGAGTTGGTGGCGGTGCTGTTGAGGCGATCGTCGAGGCTCGTGAGGAAGGCCCCCCTTTCGAGTCCCTGCATAATTTTTGCGAGCGCGTCGACCTGCGTCGGGTCAATAAGAGGGTTGTTGAAGCGCTGGTCAAATGCGGTGCCTTTGATTCGCTAGAGAAACACCGCTCTCAATTCATGGCGGCGGTCGAGGAAGCCATGGAGTCCGGGCAGAAAATGCAGCGCGAAAAAGAGTCCGGTCAGGAATCGCTATTTGGCACAGATCAGATCGTTACCCAGAGTGGCCACGCCTACGGCAAACTCCCAGAGTTGGAGGAATGGCCGGAGAATGTGCTTCTGAGTAATGAAAAGGAAGCGATAGGCTTCTACATTACCGGTCACCCGCTGGCGCGTCACAGCGACGCGATCAAGCGTTTCAGCACTTGTGATACGTCCGGCCTGATGGACCGCACCGACAAGGAAGAAGTGAGTGTTTGCGGTATCGTAACCGGGATCAAGTTGTTGAACACCCGTAAAGGAGATCGCATGGCTTTCGTCACTCTGGAAGACCTGAGTGGCTTTGTGGAGTTAGTTGTCTTCCCGGAGACTTACACCCAGTACTCGGAGCTTCTTAACAGTGAAGAGGCACTGTTGGTCAAGGGCTCTCTGGATATCGGAGAAGATGCCTGTAAGCTTCTGGTGAACGAAGTCGTGCCCCTGAAGGAGGTTCAGACTCGAATGACCCGACGGGTTCACTTCCGTTTGACGACCCCCGGTCTGGATGATCGTCAGTTGCGTTCATTGAAAGAGATCGTAACGCGCTACCGTGGAGAGTGTGATGCGATTATTCATCTGGTTGTGCCAAATCGTAGCGAAACAGTGATATCATTGCCAGAAGAATTGCGTATCCAGCCAAGTGATGAAATGATGGATGACGTCGAGAAATTGTTCGGTTATAATGTCGTAACCTTCGAATAGGTTTGAGCATTTACCCCGTTGAACAGTTACAATGAAGTTCGACCCTTTGAATTGGTCTCTGAAAATCACAGGAGCCTGCTAATGCAGTTTTTTTTAGACTTTGAAAAACCCCTGGTAGCACTCGATCAGAAAATTCGCGAACTGCGTGACTACACCACCGATAACGTTGACTTCTCCTCTGATATCAAGAAGTTGGAGAAGAAGTCCGCGAAGTTACGTGATGAAATCTTTTCCAATTTGACCCGCTGGCAGCGCACCCAGTTGGCCCGTCATCAGGTCCGTCCTTACACGCTTGATTATGTCCAACACATCTTTACCGACTGGTTTGAAGTTCATGGTGATCGCAATTTCCGCGATGATCCGGCGCTGGTTTGTGGCTTTGCCCGTCTTGATGGCGAGCCCTGCGCGATCATTGGTCACCAGAAAGGTCGCGATACCAAGGAGAAGGTTTACCGGAATTTCGGCATGCCGAATCCGGAAGGTTATCGCAAAGCCTTGCGCGTTATGAAGATGGCAGAGCAGTTCGGCCTGCCGATCTTTACTTTTGTCGACACCCCGGGGGCTTTCCCAGGCATTGGTGCCGAGGAGCGTGGCCAGGCCGAGGCTATTGCCCGAAACCTGCGCGAGATGGCCGCACTGACTGTTCCTGTGATCGTGACCGTGACCGGTGAGGGTGGCTCGGGTGGAGCTCTGGCGATTGCTGTTGGCAACAAGGTGCAGATGTTGCAGTACTCGGTTTATGCTGTTATATCTCCGGAAGGTTGCGCCGCGATACTCTGGAGCGACGGTGCCCGTGGCCCAGAGGCGGCTGAAGCGCTTAAGCTGACGGCCATGGATATTGATTCCCTCGGTGTGATTATCGATGATGTTATACCCGAACCTCTTGGTGGTGCACACAACGATCATGTCGCTGCCGCTGCAACGGTGAAGGAATACTTGAAAAAACACCTGGAAGAACTTAAGCAGCTTTCTCCGGAGGAATTGGTCGAGCAGCGTTATCAGAAATTCCGTGCCATGTCGGTCATCGAAGAATAGATCGTTGAATCAGGTGCTTGAGTAATAATTTAGAGGGACAGAATTGATTTTCTGTCCCTTTTTGTTTGCTGAAAACATTCAATGCAGAGGCAAACTTTTAAACCAAAAAGCTATTTGCCACCCGTTCGTTACTCTCACTCGAGTCACAGAGAACACAGAGAGATTCACAAAAGGTTAGATTTTCTCTGTGCCCACGTGACTCTGTGGTGAAAGTTTTTATCTGGAAGCTGGGACAGTAACGTGAAGCCATTGGTCATCGGATTGGGACAATGTTCCCTCGACATACTCGGTCAGGTTGACAACTATCCAGCGCTTGATGAGAAAGCAGAGTTGAACTCTTTGCTGGTTCAAGGTGGTGGCCCCGTCGCAACGGCACTGGTAACGCTGTCACGTCTGGGCGTGCCGGTTGCGATTGTAGGTGCTGTGGGTGATGACGACTTCGGTGGGCAGATTCGCGAGGGCTTGTTTCAGGAAAACGTCGATTGCACCTACCTGCTCCAATCACCACAAAGTTCAAGCCAGGTTGCTTTTGTGACTGTCGATGCTCAGGGTCATCGCAATATCTTCTGGCATCGCGGAACGGCTTCCCCCGTTATTCCGGAAGGGCTGCCGGGCCTGCTGGCTGATTCTGTCCGTATCCTGCATCTGGATGGATTGCATCTCGACCCGGCGATTGCTGTGGCGAAACTGGCTCGGCGGCAGGTCGTTACGACAGTTCTCGACGCTGGCACACTGCGCCCCGGTATCGAGGACCTTCTACCATTTATTGATCACCTTGTCGTGAGTGAAAAATTTGCCCGCCAGTTTATTGGTAAGGACGATCCCGAGGCCGCTATCCGAGGTCTGCTTAGCTATGGAGCGGTCGCGGTCACTGTTACCATGGGTCACTCTGGCAGCCTTAGCATGGGCAAAGGCGTGCCCCCCATTCATCAACCGGCCTTTGCTGTTAAGACCATAGATACGACCGGCTGTGGTGACGTCTTTCATGGTGGCTATATTTACGCTTTATTGCAAGATTGGACTCTCGAAAGGACTGTTCGTTTTGCTGCGGCTTGTGCGGCTCTGAAAGCTTGCGCTTTAGGCGGAAGAACGGCCATCCCGAGCTTGCAGGAAGTGGAGAGCTTTCTGTCGTGTCAGGCTGAACGCCCAACCCCGGAAGCGATCGGTTGACTTGACGGCCCGCTTCCTTTATCAATGTCTATATGACTAAATTTATTCATCAATATGCTCTTCTCATAATTCTCCTGATGCTTGCTGCTTGCGGTGAACCGACTTATCATGTCCGGGTTCTGGACACGCCCTCATCGACCCCTTCGCCAACGGGTAAGGTTAAGCCAACGCAAAGAGCTTACGAGGTTAATGGCCAGAGATACCAGCCGATCCCTTCTGCGCATGGTTTCGTTGAGAAGGGTCTTGCCAGTTGGTATGGCAAGAAGTTTCATGGTCGCAAAACCAGTAACGGTGAAACTTACGACATGTATGCCATGACGGCCGCTCATAAGACCTTGCCGATGAACGTGCACCTGAAAGTCACCAACCTCGATAACGGTCGTTCCACGGTTGTGCGGGTCAATGATCGTGGACCTTTTGTCAAAAGCCGCATTATTGATCTCTCGTATTCTGCCGCTAGCGAGTTGGGGGTGGTGGGGCCGGGAACGGCAAATGTACGTATTGAGGCCCTTGGCTACCAGGACAAAGGCCCCGCCGGGAGCGCGCCTCACTACACGCAACCGGACAGCTATGATGTCGGGCCGTTTATGGTCCAGGTCGGAGCTTTCACCGTGAAGGAGAATGCAGACCGTTTGGCTGCAAAGCTCAAAGGCCAATATGGCAGCTCCTCGGTTGTCGCTGGGTGGGTGAACGGGCAGAAGTTTTACCGGGTCAGGGTTGGTCTGTTTAACGCCATGGCCAAGGCTTCCCAGGGGCTTCTTGAGATCGAAGCCAACGGTTATCCGAACAGTTTTATCGTCGCTCAGTAGTCATGAACTTTTGTTGCTGCTCTGCACAATGGCTTTGTCCTGTTATTATGTTGCCATCACAAAAGCACTTGTCAGAAACGATTGCTTGTTTTGGTTAGCCTTTAGCTCATTTTTCAATGGGGCTTAGATGCAAGATCCTTTGAATCAAAGAATCAGCCATATCCTCTCGCTCTCGCCTGCGATTATCTATGCCGGTCGCGTTGGTGAACCCTTCTATCTGACCTTTATCAGCGAAAACCTCACTTCACACTTTGGCTTCGACACAAAGATTTGCCTGCGCAATCCAGACTTCTGGCGAGACCTGATCCACCCCGATGATGTTGAATGTGTTTTTGACGATTACGCCAGGATTGCTGCGAACGGTTTTCATAAACATGAGTACCGTTTGCGCAAAGACGATGGTGAGTACCTCTGGGTCCTCGATGAGCTTCGACTGGTTCGTGATGCATCAGGTCAACCGCTGGAAGTCATCGGCTCATGGTTGGATATAACCGAACGTAAAGAGACGGAAGAGGCCCTTCAGCAAAGTGAAAAACTGTTTCGTGATTTTTTTCAAACCAATCCGGTTGCAACGATCATCACCTCAACGGATGGTGTTGTCCATATGGTCAACCCGGCATTTACCGAACATACAGATTTCACAATGGAAGAAGTTGTTGGCCGTACGGCGCAGGAGCTCGGTTTCTGGCAAGTACCCAAGGATCGTGAGCGCATGGTTTCAGCCATTCAGACGTTTGGTTTCATAGATAATCTGGAAAGCCAGTTTTACGGTAAGGGCGGTCGGCCAATGACCTGTCTGGTTTCCAGTCGGGCCGTCGCTTTCGGTGGTGAGGTGAGGATACTGAGTATCGTCCAGGATGTCACAGAACAGAGAAAAGCCGAAGCTGCGCTGCTCAAGCTTGACCAGGCCAAGACCGCTTTTATCTCCACTGCTGCGCATGAACTACGCACCCCTCTGATTGCCATCGTCGGTTACTCTGAATTACTAGAAAACAAGGCCGGGCTCCCTCTAGAGGAAGAGCAGAAGCAAGAGTACCTCTCCATCATTCAAAGCAACGCGGAGATTCTCAATCGATTGGTGGACGATTTGCTCGATGTCGGCCGTATTCAAATCGGGCGTTCATTGGGTGTCGTGTTAAAGGAAGCGCAGCTGAATGAGGTGATCGAAAAAGTTGTTGGTTCTTTAAGGGTGAAAAACGAACGGCATGGAATCACTGTTGTTCACACGAACCCTTTGCCCGAAAGGTGCTGGTTTGATCCGGGTCGCATAACCCAGGTCTTGTACAACTTGTTGAGTAACGCCATAAAATATTCACCCCAGGGAGGGGCGATAGAAATTCAGACCACGACAGCTCCGGAAACCGTTTCCTTTGCGATCGTTGATCAGGGACAGGGGATGTCACCTGAGCTGGTGGATAATGTTTTTGACCGTTTCTATCGTGGCGAGGCTGATGATGCCAAGACCCATGGCCTGGGTTTGGGGATGGGCATTGTAAAGCAGATTATTGAAGACCATGGCGGTGAAATAGTTGTCAAAAGTTGTCTTGGTGAGGGGACGACAGTAACTTTTACTCTTCCGATCAATCCATAAAGGGCATGAGCGTTGCTGTTCTTTTCATAAGGTGAAAACGAAAAAAAGGGGCACCCTGAAACAGGAGGCCCCTTTGTCTTTTCGCAATAATCAGATCAGCTGGCTTTCTGGATAGCCCCTGATCGAATGCAGCGCGTACAAACTTTCATGCTGCGCACGGAACCATTCTGGACGGCACGTACCTTCTGCAGGTTCGGCTTGAAGACCTTCTTGGTTTTATTATGCGCATGGCTGACATTACAGCCAGTCATCGATTTCTTCCCACAGACATCACATACGTTCGCCATTGTTTGTTCCTCCTATTTGTTCTGAACGGAATCTTCTAGCATGGTTAAGGGGGTTTTGCAAGGGGTTTTCTCAAGCTTTGGTCTTGTCATTTCTTTCTCCAAGGTTTTTGGCGAGCGTCCAGCCCAGTAAAGCTGCACCTGCAGCGCCCATCTCCGGCAGAAGCACGGTACGATCTGCACAATAAAGATTCTTGTCTATTCTGATCGGCAGCCTTGCTAAAGGTTTTACGGCACAATCTGATTTGTCGTTTATTTCTGCTTCAAGAGGAAGAGAGCCTTCAGAAAGGCGGTATTTTGCAAAAGGCAGAATTGTCTCCATCTGAAGACGAACCAGGGATTCTGATGACCTGGCATCACTAACAATCAGACCACGTAACTCCTCTTCGTGTTCCTCTATTGCCATGCGCATCGGTAGTTCTCCACCGCAGATAACGCGACTGGCAAGGAGAGGTGATAGCTGACCAGCCAGGTTGCTGGTACGGTACACAGCAGGAGGCTCAGGCAGGGGAAGTCTGCTCCTCTCCAGGGGCGCAAACTTGTCGATCCATCGTTTGTCGCCAAGCAGGAAGTTGTCTGCCGTAAAGGCCCCGCCCGACTTGAATACACCCCCTGTCCATTTGGAACCGTTGTAATCAAGCGACTTCAGGTCGTCGATTTGACCCTTTGCTCCATGAAACTGCTCAAACCGCTTGTTCAGCATTTCGCTGAAATCAGGCTCCTTAAGATTCTCCGGGCGCAATGTCTGAGCCCAGAGCATGGCCGCCCTGGAATAAGAAAGCTGCGTGATCCTGGTGGAGGAGAGACCTTGAAGGAGGTCGGTCAAAAAGCATTTTGCCGCCCCGCTAAACTTCTCCATGCTTTGAGATACCGGTACTTCCAACTCTTGCCAGTTAATGCGACGTTTCAGGCTGAGGAGTTTAAAACGACCCTTTGCTTTCAGGGACGGCCATGGCAAGCCACCAATCTCCCAGAAAAACTCCTCCAGCTTAATGCCCTGAAGCCGGAGCTCTTCAAGCCATTGATTGACGGCTTTCCCGTCAGCGCCGAACTCTCTGCATAATTCATCCTCGAGTTGAACGTCGCTGCTCAAGGTGACTCTGGCTTTCTCAGAGATGACCTGAATCGGCTGCTGTGCGACAAAGCAGGCGCGTCCACCCAGCACTCCGAGCAGTTTCTCCAGAAAGAGCGAGGAATGGAACCAGGCCGGTGCTTTGGCTTCCTGATTGCGTAAAAAAAGCACCCTGTTGCCTTGCTTGGCGAGGAGCGCTGCTGCAATACGGGCGGCAACGGATCCGCCGATGATGACTATGTCGTAGTGTTTGCTGCTCATGATGTTGTTAAGGTTCGATTCGTTATTGTTATTGTGGAGACAATTTTTTTATTCAAAAGCGTAACGCAAAGGCGCAAAGAAAACCAAGAAAGGCGCAAAGGGTTAAGCCAGTGATAAAAGCTATGGTTCTCTTGGCGTCTTTCTTTAAACTTTGCGTCTTTGCGTTAATGTATGACCGCTTAAGATGGGGGCAGGCCCCATAGATGTTCAGTCTACGGTTATTTGAGGTCTTCTTCCGAGATAACGTCCAAACCGGAGTTTATCAGCAGTGCACTGGTGACACCCACGCCGGCAACCTTGTCTTCTCCCAGGTAAACCCTGTGTACACCACATGAAGGGCTGCCCTCTTTCAGTAGCGCCCTGCGGCAGCTGCTTAGACGGGCAATCTCCAGGGTCAGTTTTGCGCCATGGCAGAAAACGGCATTCATAGACAGGCCATTCTCCGAAACAGCTTCACCCTTGCCGGCGAGAACGGCCCGGCCGTCACCTGACAGGAAAAATGTCTTGTCTCTGGGGGTTGTCATGCCGGCGAGTTGCTCCGGGCAGACCGGAATTGGCGTTAAGTTTTCACCTTGCAGGTACTCGAGAACCTGCTGAGAACGTTTGGACTTGCCGTCATAGCGGGTCGGCAATCCGAGCAGGCAGGCGCTGACCAGGATAGTTTCACCGTTTGTTTTGGGACTCTCTTTTTTATCCATTGGAACAATCAGTCTGCGACGGCAGGGTTGACCAGGGCGGTTGTCTCAACAACGCCATCCAGGTCGATCTTTACCTGCCGGCCATTGATGTGGACACGACCTTCGGCGATCAGCTGGATGGCGCGAGGGTAAATTCGGTGCTCCTGTTCAAGAATGCGCGCAGCAAGGGTGTCGGCATCATCATCGGCAAGAATCGGTACGACGGCTTGCATGATGATGGGGCCTGTATCAACGCCGCCATCGACGAGATGCACTGTGCAGCCGGAAAAGCGTGCCCCGTAATCGAGGGCCTGCTGCTGAACATGTAAGCCCGGAAAAGCCGGTAGCAGGGCCGGATGAATGTTGATAATACGCTCCGGGAAGGCATCGATAAAGGTCTGGGTGATGATGCGCATAAAGCCTGCCAGAACAACAAGTTCGACTCCAGCGTCCTGCAGTGCCTTGACGACGGCACTGTCAAAGTCCTCACGTCGGGAAAAATCTCGATGATTGATGCAGAGAGTTGGTACCCCGGCATTTTTTGCACGTTCCAGGGCGCCGGCGCCGGGATTGTTAGCGATGACAACAGCGATCTCGGCAGCAAGGCTGCCGTCCATGCAACGATCGATGATCGCTTGCAGGTTTGTGCCGCCACCCGAGGCCAGAACACCGATACGCAATAATTTAGACATGGAGCTTCTCCAGGGTAAGACTGTGACTAGTGACTAGCGACCAGTGACTTGAGAAAAATAAAGATCTCGTTGTTTTTTACGGGCACTGGGCATTCCATGTGTTTACAGAGGCCAGCCCCTGATCCCCAGTCCCCAGCCCCCGATCCTAAACCAGATCCACCTGATTGCACTCGCCTTTACAGGTGTCAATTTCGCCGATGATATAGGCTTCTTCGTTGAGACCTTTCAGACGGGAGATAATGTCGTCAGCGGAATCTTTCGGCACCACGAGAACCATGCCGATACCGTAGTTGAAGGTACGGAACATCTCTTGCTCTTCGATGTTGCCGGCTTCACGCAGCAGCTCGAAAAGGGGCAGCTTGGGCCAGGAGTCCTTTTTGATAACTGCTTTACAGTGGCGAGGCAGGATGCGAGGCACATTCTCAAGCAAGCCGCCACCCGTGATGTGGGCCATGCCGTGGATCTCAAAGTCACGCAGCAGGTTGAGGATTGATTTAACGTAAATTCTGGTCGGGCGCAGCATGGCGTCACCGAGGGATTCGTCCATCCCGGGCAGGACGGTCTCGAGACCTCCTTGCAAACGCTCCGTGGCGATTCGCCGGGCCAGTGAGAAGCCGTTCGAATGCAAGCCGTTTGAGGCAATGCCGATGATCGCTTCACCATCCTGAATGGTCGAACCGTCGATGATTGCGTCGCGATCGACCACGCCAACCGTAAAGCCAGCCAGATCGTATTCGCCTTCGCTGTAGAAACCGGGCATCTCGGCTGTCTCGCCACCGATCAGGGCACAACCGGCCTGCCGGCAGCCCTCTGCGATGCCTTCAACGACCTCGGCCGCTTTTTCCGGAGCCAACATGCCTGTTCCCAGGTAGTCGAGGAAGAACAGCGGCTCAGCGCCCTGTACGATGATGTCGTTCACGCACATGGCGACCAGGTCAATGCCGACCGTGTTGTGACGATCAAGTTCGAACGCCAGCTTCAACTTGGTGCCGACTCCGTCTGTCGAGGAAACCAGAACAGGGGACTTGTATTTGTCCTTGTTCAAGGCAAAGAGACCGCCGAAGCCACCGATGTCGGTGAGAACTTCGGGGCGGATGGTCGACTTGACCAGGGGCTTGATGATGTCGACAAAACGATTACCGGCTTCGATATCTACGCCGGCGCCTTTATAGGTCATACTGGAACGATCAGACAAGGTTGTTCTCCTCATATTGAAGGGTAGCCACAATAAATAAAACACTGCCCTCAGGTTGTCAATTGCAAACCTTGAAAAACGGCAGTAATCTCCCTCTTTACAGGCCGACAGAGGTGACATATCATAGGCCGCTGTAAGCTGTAGGGCTATAGAGCTGTAATGTTGAAAATCTTTAAAGCATTATAGCCTTAAAACCTTAAAGCCTTTTTGGGTTCTTCATGCAAATCGATCAAATGACCACTTTACCCATCGGCGACAGAATCGTGACGATGCAGCTTAAGGATCTGGCTGCCGTGCATCAGCTCGAGTGTGCCAGTCAGTCTGATCCCTGGAGTGAGCGGCATTTTGTCGATGAACTTGAGTCCAGGGTTGCAACCATCGATCTCTACTGGCACGGGGAGCAGTTGGCGGGTTTTTTGTGTAGTTGGCTGATTGCCGGAGAATTGCAGATCCAGAATCTGGCGACCTTGCCGCAGATGCGTCGACGGGGGATCGCGGCCGCGCTGCTAGCTCATGCCATCGAACGAAGCCAGAAAGAGGGGCTAACCTCTGTCTGCCTTGAGGTTCGCCTGACCAATAAACCGGCCATAAGGCTTTACGAGCGTTTCGGTTTTACCATTGACGGGACTCGCCCCTCTTATTACCCCGATGGTGAAGATGCACTGCTTATGACTTACCGACTATGATGCCTTGTCTACTTTTCTCAACGCTAAGGCGCGGAGAAGCAGAGTAAAGATATGGGTTTGAAGCGCTTTGTTAGGAAGTTAAGAGGTTTTCCTCTGCGTCTTTGCGCCTCTGCGTTAAATAATTTTTTAAGTTGTTGATTTTGAAACTTCAGGAGAATAGGCCTTTATGAAAAATTACAGGACCAAGATTATTTCCAACCAGGAGATTTCGCCCGGTTATTTCCGGATGAAGATCCTGGCTCCCGGCTTTGGCGAGAATGCTCACGCCGGGCAATTTATCATGTTTCGTGTGCAGCGCTCTCTGCCGCCCCTGTTGAGGCGACCTTTCGGCATCTTCCGCACCGGATTTCTACCCGCCGATTGTGATGGCCTGCCGCCGAAGGAATTCGTCGAGATCGTTTATAAGGTTGTCGGTAGCGGTACCAGTATCATGGCCGAGCTTCACGAAGGCGACAAGGTTGAGCTGTTGGGGCCCTTAGGCAATGGGTTCGATTGCACCTCACGGAAAGGCGAGAAAATCCTGGTGGGCGGCGGTATCGGCCTGGTCCCGCTTTACATGCTGGCCGGAGAGCTGGTTGACAATGGCTGCAAGGTGCGCCTGTTGATGGGCGGCCGGACCCGTGATGACATCCTGGCGGTCACTGAATTCGAACGTCTCGGCGTAGAAACCTACATCTCAACGGATGACGGAAGTCTCGGTGAGGCAGGGCTGGTAACCCAGGTTCTGGAGCGCAAGCTGCAGAAGTATCCAGAGACAGAGGTCTTTACTTGCGGCCCTATGCCGATGCTCGCTGCGGTTCATGACATCTGTGTCAAGTACAAGACGCCTTTACAGGTCTCACTGGAAGAGTCCATGGCCTGCGGTGTCGGTGCCTGCTTGGGCTGCGTCGTAAAAGGGGCAGGGCATACCGAAGAAAAACCGAGTTATCTCTGCTCCTGCAAGGTCGGGCCGGTTTTTAAATCGCAGTACCTGGATTGGAGTGCTATTGGCAAAACTGATAAAGACTGCGGGGGGTGCGCCTGATGAGCGAGTTAAAGAAAGATATTGTTAGACGGCCCGACATGTCCGTGGAGATTGCCGGCATCAAGCTGCGCAACCCGGTTATGCCCGCATCGGGAACCTTTGGCTACGGTGAAGAATATACACCCTTTATCGACATGGAGAAGATCGGCGCCATCGTCACCAAGGGACTTTCCCTTAAGCCGAAGGCCGGCAACCCGACCCCCCGTATTGCAGAAACCGTCAGCGGCATGCTCAACGCCATCGGCCTGCAGAATGTTGGCATCGATGCTTTTATCCAGCACAAGATGCCTTTCCTGCGCACCGTCAACACCCCGGTGATCGCCAACTTCTTCGGCAACACCCTCGAAGAGTATGGTGAGGTCGCCAAGCGTCTCAACGACATTCCGGAGATTGCAGCCGGGGAGCTGAATATCTCCTGCCCGAACGTCAAGCAGGGGGGCATTGTCTTCGGTACCGATCCGAAGGCGGCCAGCGAGGTTGTTGCCCTGGTCCGAAAGAACCTGCAAAAGCCCCTGATCGTCAAGTTGACCCCCAACGTGACCGATATCACCGTGGTTGCCCGTGCGGTTGAAGAGGCCGGTGCCGATGCCATCGCCTGCATCAACACGCTCACCGGCATGTCGGTGGATGTGAATACTCGCAAACCCCGTATCGCCAATATGACCGGTGGCCTCTCCGGCCCTGCGATCCGACCCGTTGCCGTGCGTATGGTTCACCAGGTCGTACAGACCGTCTCGGTTCCGGTTATCGGCATCGGCGGCATTGTCAAGGCCATGGACGCCCTCGAGTTCCTGATCGTCGGTGCCAAGGCGGTTCAGGTGGGTACTGCCAATTTTGTCGACCCGACGGCCATGATCTCAATCATCGAAGGTATCGAGGAGTTCCTGGTCGCAGAGGGTATTGACGATATTCATGATTTGATAGGAAGCCTTAAATTCTGAGTAGCGCGTGGCGTGTGGCGTGCGGCGCGAAGAGGCTTTCTTTGGCTGACTGCTGAAGATTCAAGTGGTAGAATATAAGTAATTTCAATATGGTTGGTTGCTCGTTGCTTTTCACGCCACGCGCCACAAGCCACGCGCCACGGGGGCCTATGGAAGTCATCACCACCCACATCAACGCGGATTTCGATTGTCTTGGTTCGATGATCGCGGCCAAGCGTCTTTATCCCGATGCTGTGATGGTGTTCCCCGGTGGCCAGGAGCGCAGCCTGCGTGAGTTCTTCCTGAGTAGTGTTCAATATGTCTTCGGCTTCAAGCGTGCCCGTGACATTGATCTTGACGAGGTCAGCCGCCTGATTCTGGTGGACGTGCGTCAGGCGTCCCGCATCGGCCCTTTCGGAGCGATCGCTAAACGCCCCGGGGTCGACATCCACATTTATGATCATCATGAAGCCAAGGCCCGCAGCCTGAAGGGTTCACTCGAACACGTCGAAGCGGTTGGCTCCACGGTCACGGTGTTCAGTCATATCTTCATGAACCAGGGGCTTGAACTGACCTCCGACGAAGCGACCATGATGATGCTCGGCCTCTACGAGGACACCGGCAGCCTGACCTTTCACACGACAACCGTTAAGGATTACGAGGCCGCCGCCTACCTGCTCACCCAGGGCGCTAATCTCAATACGGTTGCTGATCTGATCGTGCAGGAGATGACTCCCGACCAGGTCCACCTGCTCAATGATCTGCTCGCAAGTAAAAGCATCCTCAATATTCACGGCATTAATGTCGCCATTGCCCACGCTTCGATCGACTACTTTGTTGGTGATATCGCTACCCTGGCCCACAAGCTTAAAGACATGGAGAACCTCGACGTCCTCTTTGTGGTGGTGCGCATGGAGAGTCGGGTGTTCCTCGTTGCACGTTCCCGTCTGGAAGACGTCCACGTCGGCAATATATTGCACGAGTTCGGCGGGGGAGGACATGCTTCGGCGGCCTCCTGCTCAGTACGCGACCAGACTTTGCTGCAAATTCTGGAACAGTTGCCGAAGGTTTTGCAACAGCACATCAAGCCGCAATGGCAAGCCCGTCACCTGATGTCGACACCCGTTAAATCAGTTGTTGCCGAAGACTCGGTGGCCGAAGCGCATCAGATTCTTTCGCGCTATAACATCAATGCCATTCCGGTTTTAAGCAAGGATGAGGTCGTCGGCATCATCTCACGGCAACTTGTCGACAAGGCCGTTTATCACGGCCTGCAGGACCAACCGGTCAGTGAAATCATGACCAGCGATTTCCAACAGGTGACACCACAGACCTCCGTTGCCGTTTTGAAGACGCTCTTCGTCGAAAGTAATCAACGCTTCGCACCTGTCGTCGAGGGGGGGCGGCTGGTGGGGGCGATCACCCGCACGGACCTCTTGCGCCACCTTGCCAGCAGCGTCGGCACGCCGACGCGCTCCGGCGAAACCAACCTGGTCAATCGCGGTGGTAGACGTTACCGGGCCGGTCAGATTCAGCGCTTGATCCGTAATCGCTTGCCGAAACGCATTCAGGATTTGCTGACCCAGCTCGGCCAGGTGGCTGACGGGCTCGACCTCAAGGTCTTTGTTGTCGGCGGGTTTGTTCGCGACCTCCTGATGAATAAAACCAACCTGGATCTCGATCTTGTGGTTGAAGGTGATGGCGTTGGCTTTGCTGAGGCTTTTGCCCGGCAAAACGATTGCCGGGTGCGCTGTCATCACAAGTTCGGCACCGCGGTTCTGATCTTCCCGGATGATTTCAAGATCGATGTTGCCTCGGCACGGATGGAGTATTATCTGCGACCAGGGGCTTTGCCTGATGTTGAACATGCTTCGGTGAAGATGGATCTCAGTCGCCGCGATTTTACCATCAATACCCTGGCGATCAGTTTGAACCAGAACGCCTACGGCTCATTGTTCGACTATTATGGCGGACAGCGCGATATTGATGACAAGGTGCTGCGAGTTCTTCATAACTTAAGCTTTGTCGAAGATCCGACCCGGGTTTTTCGTGCCGTACGCTTCGAGCAACGCCTTGGCTTCAAAATTGGCAAGCAAACCGAACACCTGCTCAACAGCGCCGTGCGACTTGGTTTAATGGAAAAGGTCAGTGGGCATCGACTCTTTAGCGAACTCTTCCTGATCCTCAATGAGCCGCGTCCGCTGCCAGCGGTGTCACGACTGGCTCGACTGGATGTGCTCAGGCAGATTCACCCCAAGTTAACCAGCAAAATCGATTATTCCAAGTCTTTCGATGAAGCCAGGCGTACCACCGACTGGTACGACCTGCTCTATACCGGTCAGCCCTGCGAGCGTTGGTTCTGCTATTTCCTGGTGTTTACCGCTGTTCTTGATCGCGAGGAAATCACCAGCCTTTCGGAACGCCTGCAGCTGGTTCCCCGTTATCGTGACATGCTGAACCAGCAACGAAGCACGGCCCTGGGCATACTGAAGCGCCTGGAATCCCGTCCTGAAGGGATGCGCCCGCCAAAGGCGAGCAGCCTGTACCGGTGGTTTAAACCTCTGTCGACAGAGATTCTGCTCTTCATGATGGCCCGAACTTCCCAGGATCTGGTGCGGCAATGGATCTCTCAATACATCACTCACCTGCGTGATGCTCAACCGCTGCTTACAGGCCATGATCTCGAAGCTCTGGGTTTTCAGCCGGGCCCTGTGTATCGCGAAATCCTTGATGCCTTGCTCTATGCGCGGTTGGATGGGCGGGTTGTGAGTGTTGAGGATGAGAGGGTTTTTGTGCAGAAGAAATACCCTTCCGGATAACCATAGGGACTGTCCCCGGTGTTAAGGGGGCTGTCCCATACAAGTAGTGGTCATCTCCCGCCTCTGTAGTCATCTAACAATAAGCCTAGAACCGGCGGGTCGCGTCCCGCCAGACGCCTTACTTTTTATAACGTCAAAAAAGTAAGCAAAAAGACTGGCTCCTGGCGGAGGGCATATTCCTTTGCCAGTTTTCTGTGCTTTCTATTTACAGAAGCTTTGTCCTTCCGGCCCGTTTCAGGGGGCCTAACGGTCGTGCTTTAAGCTGGGGTTGTCGTAAGAGTGCTCGGTCTTCGTCCTGTCAGTGCAGTAGAGTTTCCCAAGGACCTCGTCAACTAGGTGGGTCAGTCGCTTGAGAGTCGGATAAGTAGACATATTTATAGGTTTAGATTCCTACAATCAGACCTTATCAGACCTTATCTGCGGCCAATAAAAAAGGTTATTGTTTTGACTCAACACGTTTGTCTTATCCACTTCATCCTGTCTATCTCTGTAATACTTCTATAGTCATCTAACTGGAAAGCCAAAGCCGGCGGGTCTCGTCCCGCCAGACGCCTTACTTTTGCCCATGCGGCGACAAAAGTAAGCAAAAACGCCTTTGCTCCTGGCGGAGGGCATATTTATCGGTTTAGATTTATAAAATCAGACCTAATCAGGCCTTATCTGCGGCCAATAAAAAGACTCAATGTCTTGAGTCAAATCTTTATGTCTTATCCTCTCCATCCTGTCTATCCCTGTTAAAAGTTTTCAGCCGATTTCGAAGCATTACAGAATTTTAAAAAAATATTCACCCAGTACTAACGTATCTATTAAAATCAACAACTTACAAATATCCGCTTGTCTC
Organism: Deltaproteobacteria bacterium IMCC39524; assembly: GCA_029667085.1. Classification (NCBI taxonomy): domain Bacteria; class Deltaproteobacteria; species Deltaproteobacteria bacterium IMCC39524. The sequence continues at coordinate 1,014,217 of JARUHJ010000001.1, read as the reverse complement.
TGAAGCGTTGACTTGCACAGGTGCATCTGCTAGAAGTAAACATTGATTTTTAATTGACTGGTAAAGCCCTTCTTTATGGAACATATCCTGCTCAAAATTTCGATCATGCTGGTGCCGGCATTGTTGGCGGTCACCATGCACGAGGTCGCCCACGGTTTCATTGCTGATAAGCTCGGAGATCCGACCGCCCGTTTGTTGGGGCGTCTGACATTGAACCCGGTCAAGCACCTCGACCCGATCGGGACAATCGCTTTGTTGGTCTTTGGCTTTGGCTGGGCGCGACCGGTGCCGGTTAATGCAAACAACCTGCGTCGAGCCCAAAAAGATATGATCTGGGTCTCTCTGGCGGGGCCGAGTGCGAACCTGATGCTGGCTCTTTTCTGCGCGCTTTTACTCCGTGTCGTTGTTTATATTGCTGCCGCTGTTCCGGAAGGCAGTCAACTCCTGCCTATGATTGAGCCGGTCGGTCTGATGGCTGCGTTCGGTCTCTATATCAATGTTATCCTCTGCCTTTTCAACCTGCTGCCAATCCCGCCTCTCGATGGGGGCCGCGTCCTCATGGGGATTCTTCCCGAGAGCCAGTCGCAATTACTGCGTCGCATTGAGCCCTTCGGTATGCTGTTGATTGTATTTCTGATCTTCGGCACGTCGATCTGGAGTTCGGCCTTTGGTCCTGCCGTGCATAGCGTGGTGGCGATGATGGCAGGGGCGCATATGGACGTGGTTGAGCAGACCATGCGCCTGCTTTTCTACCAATGAGCGGCACTATGGACAATTACGCAATTCAGCTGGAAAATTTCGAAGGGCCGCTCGACCTGCTGCTTCATCTCATCAAAAAAAATGAGATGGATGTCTATGACATTCCCATGGCGGAAATAACCAGACAGTATTTGAGTATTCTCGATGCCATGAAGTCACTCAATCTTGACATGGCCGGAGAGTTCCTGCTGATGGCAGCAACGCTTCTTCATATCAAATCGAAGATGCTCTTGCCCAAGATCGTTGAGGATGAACTGGAAGAAGAAGAGGATGACCCGCGAGCGGAGCTTGTGCGGCGTCTTCTCGAGTACCAGAAATATAAGGAAGTGTCCCTGACTCTTGAGAGCAAACCCCAGTTGGGACGCGATCTATTTGCCCGTGTCTCGGCAGAGCCTGAAGTTCTTGAAAATGCGGAAGCCGGTTTCGTTTCGGTAGGACTTTTCGATCTTGTGGAAGCGCTGAAAGAGGTCATGAAGGAAAGTTCGGAACCGCTCGTTCACCAGGTCGACATGGAGCATCTCTCTGTCACCGATCGAATCAACGCCATTCTCTCGCAACTTCAAGGGCAGGAGAGTATCGCCTTTACCGATCTTTTCACTGGCGGCCTTAAGCGTAGCGAAGTGATCGTAACTTTCCTGGCACTGCTGGAATTGGTTAAGTTGCGTATGGTTCGTTTTATGCAGAATGTTCGTTACGGCAGTATCTGGGTTTTTCCCGCAGTGGCTATTGAAGAAAGCGAAGAGCTGGACCTAGGAGAAGATTCCCTTGGATATTCATGACCTCACCCCTCTGGTAGAAGCCTTGATCTTTGCCGCCGATGGGCCACTTAAGGTTGAGCGCATGGCCGAGGCCCTCGATTTGGAGCAGGCGGAAATCTGTGCCGCTATCGAAGCCCTGGAGGCTGATTACGAAGAGCACCCGCGTGGTTTTTTCATGCAGGAAGTTTCAGGTGGTTACCAGCTCAGGACTCGTCCGGAATACGCTGATTACTTACGCAAGCTCGGCCAGAGTCGTCCCTTCAAGTTCTCCCGTCCTGCCTTGGAGTCGCTTTCGATTATTGCCTACCGACAGCCGGTCACCCGCTCGGAGATCGAGTACCTGCGCGGCGTTGATTCAGGCAGCGTGGTGAAAACCCTGCTCGAGAAACGTTTGATCAGAATCCTTGGTAAGAAAGATGTTCCCGGCAAGCCGATGATCTACGGCACGACCAAGGAGTTTCTCGAACTGTTCGGCCTCTCGGATCTTTCGTCATTACCGACCTTGCGTGAATTCAGCGACCTGGTTCCGGAAGAGGAGAGTGGGGAGTTTATGACCAGCATGCCTTTGTTGGTTGAAGAGGTTGGTGACGAATAGATCGTTGACAACAGGGGCTGTCCCCGATGTTAAGGGAACTGTCACATGCTGCTAAACTGAATAACAGCAAAGCTTAAGCATTCTTTAGCCGCAGATAACATCTGATGAAATCGGATGGTTAAAAGCTTAAAAAGATAACAGGGATACGCAGGATAAACAGGATAAATCGAAGGTATGAACCAAAGCATTGAACCTTTTTCTTAGCCGCGATCAAAAGCTATTAAAAGCTATTGTTTAAAATAAAACCCGGAGATTATTGTTTTTGACTTACCCCATCAGATTTCATCAGATGTTATCTGCGGCCAATAAAAGGTTATTGTTGTTGAAATATCCTATTCATCCTGTCTATCCCTGTTAAATATTGTTTTGATTTTCAGAGAATACAAAAAAAACAGGCCGGCAACCATAAGGTTGTCGGCCTGAATAATGTAACATCTGGTGCTTAAGTCTTTAACGACCGGCACGCTTCGAAGCTTTGATCGGGTTAACCTTGATCTCCTCGATTTTAACTTCAACTTTCCGGTGTGTCGCGAAGTTGCAGAGGCCGGCAGACCATTTTTTGATCGGGGCGGGCGCCTTCACGCAAACCGGACCGATGGAGCCGTCTACAATATGATCGCAACCTTCACACATTTCGATAACGTTCTGGCAGCTGCCGCCTTCAGCAACACAACCTTTTTTGCTCCAGAACACGCACTCTGTATCGGGAAGAACTGTTTGACACTTCATTGGGGTACTCCTTTATTCAAAGCTTGATCTAGTAGTCGAACGGGATTTCTAACCCCTTTTGCCGATGCGTGTCAACCATAAAAGCCACAACCTCTTGCCATTGACTGGATTTTCCCGAAGGGGTAGTTTTGCATGATGAGTGAAGACATCCAAAATGATTCAGAAAAATGGGAATCCATCTGCTGCAGGTGCGGACGCTGCTGCTACGAAAAAGTGGATTTCGAGGGTCGTATCTATTACACCGAACTGCCCTGTGAATTTCTCGACACGGAAACCAAGCTCTGCCGCGTCTATAGCGAGCGCGATGTCAAACGTCCCGGTTGCGTACGCTTGACCGATGAAATCCTTTCCAAGGGCATCATGCCGGCGGATTGCCCTTATGTCTCGGAGATTGAAAATTATCCTGCACCGACCCTGCTGGACGATGGAGATCCCGAGGAAACCTGATACATTTTATTTGTGTTTTTTAGCCGCAGAAAACATCTCATAAAATCTGAGGTGGTAGGTCAAAAGCTAGTAACGATAACATTAAGTCATTATTTAGCCGCGATCAGAATCTATGAAAATCTATTCAAGATAAAAGCTGTAGCTCTTGTCTTTAAGGTTTAAACATTATAGACCTTCATAGATTTTCATTGCGGCTAAATTGAGAATAAAGCTTTTGAATTATCCGGTTTTATCAGATTCTATCTGCGGCCATTAATAGCGCTTTTAGTTTTCCCCAGGAGAGAAAAATGACTCAAATAAAGTTCGGAACATCCGGTTGGCGTGGCCTTCTCGCCGAGGATTTTACCCTCGAAAATGTCCGTATTGTCACTCAGGCGATCGCAGATTTTCTGCACGCCGACAAAAGCGCTGATAAGGGTGTTGTTGTCGGTCATGACAGCCGGTTCATGGGCGAAAAATTCGCCAGGGAGACGGCACGCGTGCTGGCCGGCTCGAAGGTGCCGTCTTTTATCTGCAAGAACGATACGCCAACACCGGTGATCGCCTACGAAATCATGCGCCGCGGTGCTGCTGGCGCCATCAACTTCACAGCAAGTCACAACCCCTACGATTACAACGGCATCAAGTTCTCAACCGCCTGGGGTGGACCTGCTTTGCCCGAAGTCACCGCAGAAATAGAGCGCCTGGCCAATGCCATGCTCGGCGAAGTCTGTTACCGCGATATGCCGCTCGATAAGGCCGTGCGTGCCGGTTTGGTCGAGGAGATCGACCCCATGCCTGATTACCTTGATGTGATCCGCGCAAAGGTAGATATTGAGGCGATCGGCAAGTCCGGTATGAGCGTGATCTTTGACCCGATGTACGGGGCAGGGCGTGACTATGTCGACGGCATTCTGGTTGAGGCCGGGTTGCTGGTGCAGACGATCAACAGCTCCAAAGATCCCTACTTCGGCGGCATGCCCCCGGATCCTGCACCGGCTCATCTCAATGATCTCATCACCCGTGTCAAAGGCGATAAGCATGTCATGTTGGGCCTGGCGACCGATGGCGACGCCGATCGCTACGGCATTATCGACGCCGATGGCTCCTTTATCGAACCTAACTATATCCTGGCGCTCCTCTATGACTACCTGATCCGCCACAAAGGGGAGTCAGGTGACGCCGCGCGCTCTGTTGCCACCTCTCATTTTATCGATGCCGTAGCCGCTCATCACGGTTATAAAGTGCGCGAAACACCGGTCGGCTTCAAATATATCGGTGAATTTATCCGTGATAACGAGATCGTCATCGGCGGTGAAGAGAGTGCCGGTTTGAGTCTGCGCGGTCACGTCCCCGATAAAGATGGTGTACTCGCCTGCCTACTGGTCGCGGAAATGGTGGCTGTCGAGTGCAAGACGGTTGGCCAACTGTTACAAGACCTCTACAGCCGCGTTGGTGAATTCCATACGTCCCGTAAGAACCTGCGCCTCTCCCCGGAGCTCGCAGAAAAGATTGGTGATAAGCTCGCTTCACCGCCAGACACTTTGGCGGGCAAACCGGTTAAGGAGTTGGTGACAACAGACGGTGTTAAAATGATCCTCGAAGATGGCTCCTGGGCCCTTTTCCGCAAGTCGGGCACTGAGCCTGTTGTGCGGGTTTATACTGAGGCGGGGAGTGTGGAAGAGTTGGACGCGCTGACTGCTGCAGCGGTTGGCTTTGTGGAAAGCTGAACCTATCAAAACCTATGTTTAACAGGGATGTGCAGGATAGTTTGAAAGGTAGAATATGAAACAAAAACTTTTAACAGGGATATGCAGGATATGTAGGATTGTTTAAAACCAAACTCATTCTTAGTGCTTATTAGAACTTTGTATTGGATTGACCCATCCTGTTCATCCTGCAGATCCCTGTAAATTAATCTGTTAGGCCTGTGCTTTTGTCCAAAGTAATCTCCGCATACTCCAAAAATGTCTTACATGGCGCAAATACCTTCTGCTCCCCAAGTAACTCATTTAACTCCAGTGCGTTAAAATAACGCGCCTGCAACGCACGGCCCTGCTGCATCCAGAAACCGAATTGCGGAATAAACGTGTTGCGCTTGATCGTGTGGTCGATGGTCAGGCCGGCGATGATCAGGATGTTGCGGTCTCCGCTCTCAAAGGAATCGGTGACGTACGAGGCCAGGCGGTGGAATTGCCGCCAGGTGTTGACGTCGGCCATGCGTCGGTGCGGGTAGGGCGAGGTGACGATGTCGGGCATGAAGTCGAAGACCGAATTCTCCAGCATGGAGTCGGGATCGTGTCGTCTCTCGTTGAGATTCATGGTGAAATAGAAGGTGGTCGGGTCAAGGAGCTTGCCAATCGGAACCGGTATGTTGGCGATCTCTTTTAGCGGGTGCTGGTAGCGGTTCGTGAAGTCCTTGTTGAGGCGATAGACCTTGCCCTGGCTGGCATCCCGTAAAGGTTCACCATCCACCAGTTGATCGATGTTCAGGTGCAGGTGAGGGTGGTCATGCGTGTCGGTGCTTTTACGCAGCAGGTATTTGTAGGGGATTTCGACCTTCAAACCACCGGGGCCGCGGAAAAGTGTGATCAAGGTTGATGCGCGTTGGTAAAGAGTCATGTAGGGGTTCATCAGACGATTCAGCATGCCGCAGCAGGGGGCGACCTTGCCGTGCACGCGCTCTACATAGCCGATCCCTGTCTCTTCACTGCCACCGATGTGGCTCCCGCCGAGGATAACCAGGTCGCGACCGTGATGTGATGCCGGGATCAGTCGCTTCGGGTCGATCAGAGCACCGACCCGTCCCAGGTTAAAGGCCGGGCAATCATACACGTAGCCGAAAAGACTCTTCTTGATACTCTGACTCTCATCCGAACACTGCCAGACGATCGGCAAAGTTCCTTCAAAACGGGCTTCACTCGTCAGAGATCGCATCCGCCCAAACAGGTCCATCAACTCCATGGGAGGTTGATCAAGCAGCGTTTCAATCGGTGGAGCGATCGGCATGGTCTGCCTCCTGGTATGTTGCTGTACTTTGTATGAATTAATAATATAACACTGTTATATAGATATTTATAGTGATTCGTTGTAATTAAAATAAAGCATTAAAAATCTTGGGTTTAACTTGGTTTGACTGATTTATGGAGTAGTCAATGGAGCGGAAATTATTCAAATTTAAATTTTTTCTTGACAATAAGCTTGGGGCAATTTAACTTAATTCGCGTTTGAAACTGTTAATCAACGGCCACTTAAAAAACGCCAAACCATTCGTGAGGATGGGTCGGAAAGCCACGGGTCTTTATCTGCTATTTAAAGACAGCCGGGCTGCTGAAGGATTTTATAACCTTCGCAGTCCGGCTGTTTTTTTTTGAAATGGAGGGGAGATAGAACGGAAGGTGGGTCTTCGGACTGCAAACTTGTTCTATCAGAAAATCAAGAAATAGTCTTCGGGTTTCTTCCGAACAATCCCCCTCCCTGAAAACAGCTTACCTCTGCAGTGTCTTTTCGTTTACACGTTGACGAAAAAACTTTGCAGCAAGGTTCGCCATAAATATACGCCAGGCAAGAAAGGAGAGGGCCAGCCTGGAATGCGTCACATTGTAATGACTTATTAATTGTTGTCAGTAAAGGAGGAAGCTATGAAGAAAACAAGCATGATGCTTGTGCTGATGGTGGTCGCTGTCTGTCTGACAGCCACGGCAGCACTCGCAGCGCAAATCGTTTTAGAAGAACGCATTGATTCGGTGACCGGATCACCTGTCAAAGAAGAGTTTCGTTTCTACGGACAAGGCTTCGAAGATTTTATTCTCAAGGTTCAAAATGGTGATGAGAGCGGCACGAACCAGGTTTCAAGTGCTATCATCAGTCTCAACGGCGTAAAAATACTCGGTCCTTCAGATTTCAACCAGAAGGTTCAGGCCATTGATCGCGCCATCTCACCCAACGATCTCGAAAACACTCTCTCAGTTTCACTTCGCAGCAACCCCGGCGGTTTCCTGAATGTTCAAATATTGGCTGAACCTACCCTGAACCTTCCTCCCGATCCAGGACCTGCGGGCGATGCCACCATTGAAGGTGTTGATGTCAATGATAATGGCATACGCGATGACATCGAGCGCTGGATTGCATTGACCTACCCGAATTCTGAGAAAACCCGTCAGGCGCTGATTCAGAACTACTATCCATTGCAGAACTTTATGATCCATGCTCGTGAGGGTGATCGGGATTCGGTTTATAACGATATGGACGCCTTCCATCGAGCGACAGAGTGCCTCTACTACCTCCATCCAACTGATGCTCATACACTTATTAAAGAAATTGAAAGTGTAGTCGTGAATACTTCAGACCGTGTATACGCCTATCTCGATTCTAGCCGTATCTTAGGTGGTGGTACTTTTATGTCTGCACCATTTTCTGAGTGGAAGCAAAGCTGCACTTTTGATCCTGATATTCTTGAAAACTGATGGAGGTGAAAATGAAATTGTTATGTCATGTTCTGTTGCTTTTATGTGTTTTAGTGGGAGGCTTTTCTCCAAATGTCTCAGAGGCAAGTTATTGTGAACAAAAAACTCAAGTTCTGTTTGCCAATGGTATGTTTAATTCAAAAGGTGATGTCATCTCTAGTGTAAAAGCACTCGAAGTTAAGATGAAAGCCTCAGGCCAAATCGATGAACAATGGGTTTTCGGCCATTGCTTAAATACAAATGAGGGAGCGCGTTCAATTTATGAGGTCTTTCGTCAAAGAATGGGCGATCAAGTCTCATCCTATTGGCGTTGGCTCGGCAACATGGAGATTGCACCTGACTGGTTTCAATCCTCAGTCCAGACCGTGGCCGCAAGTTTTGACGCTGCCGAGTCGCTTATAGATGCCGATCTGAGGGACCATGTCCAGCGTTACCAGAGTCTGATGATGGAAGGCAACAGGGTTCTCGTTGTGGCTCACTCCCAAGGCAATCTCTATACAAATGCGGCCTATAGCAACTTGTCTGCTATGGGGCTTCCGATGAATTCCTTCGGCATCGTCTCGGTCGCCACTCCTGCCAGCAGAGTAGCGGGTGGGGGACCATATTACACCTTGATAAACGATATTGTCATTGCCGCGGTCGACCTTGTCTTTCCGGGAACCCTGAATCCAAACGTTGCCAATATCCCCAATTTTAACGACTGGACGAACCACAGCTTCGTCGACTCTTATCTCAACGGCAACCAAACCGGCCCAATGATCGTCAGCAGCGCACTCAGTCAAGCCAACTCTCTCTCCTGGCCAACCCCGCAAATTGGTAGCGGCCCCATCAGCGTCACCCTGACCTGGGGAGCGGAAAGAGACGTGGATCTGCACGTTAATGAGCCGGATGGCAGCCATGTCTATTATGGCAACATGTGGGGCAGCTCCGGTTACCTGGACTACGATGATGTCACTTCCTGGGGCCCTGAGCACTACTACATTGTTGATTGTGAAAACCTGGCAACAGGACGATATGGTGTTGGTGTTAATTATTATTCTGGTAATGGCCCGGAAACAGCCCATGTTCAGGTTCAGGCCGGGGATATTATCAGAGACTACTCAATTAATCTCTTTGCCCCGGAAGGCTCCGCAGGAAATAGCAACGCCGAACCTGTTGCCAGCATCGAAGTTATTGGTGATGCTGAAAACGGGTATGAATTCACTGTTGCAGGAGCCGGGCACTAGCGTGTTGTAAAGATCAAAGTTTTTTGATTTGCTGCCAGGGAAATGCATGGCAGCTATGAAGGGGGAGGTAGGGTAATACACAGCTGTACCGATAAAGAAAGGTCTCCACATTTGCAATGCAATGGCCACTTTGCGGCACCCGACGTCCAGGTTTGAGGGGAACCCGTGGCGAGGAGGGGAATGCGATGTTATGCAATTGTCAGAAGGGGGGACGTGAGATCTTTCTGCCCCATTTTGTGTGATCTCATTTTTATGAGATATGTTATGGCCCGCCTGAAACGGCGGGCCAATTTTTTAACTGAAGTTTAAAAGTAGAATTTAGAGATCAAGAGCTTATTAACAGGGATACGCAGGATACGGCAGGATAAGTTCAACAACCGAAACCATGATTTACCTTTGTTCTTAAACTATCTTCGTTATCCTACCTTATCACTGTTAGCAAAGATTTGAAGGGGGGTAAATGAAACAAGAAAAGTTAGTTTAAAAGAGAGATTTAGAGATCAAGAGCTTATTAACAGGGATATGCAGGATAAGGCAGGATAAATTCAACAACCGAAACCATGATTTGCCTTTGTCCTTAAACTATCTTATTCATCCTGTCTATCCCTGTTAACAAAGGCTTGAACATGAATTAAAGGAGGTTAAATGAAACAAGAAAAGTTAACAGAGGAGGTTCTCGGTGCATGTTTTGAGGTGGCCAATGAACTGGGATCGGGGTTTCTTGAATCTGTTTACGAAAAAGCGCTTCTCATTGCCTTGCGTAAGAAAAATATTAGTGTTGTGACTCAGGCACCTGTCACCGTAACTTTCCGTGGCCAACAGGTCGGCAGCTTTTTTGCTGATTTGTTGGTTGAAGATGAAGTTATTGTTGAGTTGAAAGCCGTTAAGGCCTTAGTCCCCGAACATTTAGCACAGGTTATCAATTATCTTAAAGCGACTGGTTTGGAAACGGCTTTGTTGGTTAATTTTGGCAGCAGGAAAGTGGAGTATCGAAGACTCCATAATAAAACTGATCAGCTCATTTATAAGGGTAAGCAGGATAGATAGGATAGATAGGATAGGATAGGATAGGATAGGATAGGATAGGATAGGATAGGATAGGATAGGATAGGGGGAGGGCGTTAAGAAGTGAATCTGAGGTTTGTCCTGGATGTTATCCAAATTATCCTGCATATCCCTGTTATCTAAAGTCTTAGTTTTAGATTTGGGATCCAAGCCTCTCCAGATTAGTAAGGCTGTGAAAAGTCTTCTGCAAAGGATCGTGTCAACTCTAATCATGAGATCTTAAAGACTTATTAACAGGGATGCGCAGGATAGATAGGATTGGGGGCGTTAAGAAGTGAACCTGAGATTTGTCCTGGATGTTATCCTAATTATCCTGCATATCCCTGTTCTCTAACGTTTTAGTGGTTGATTTAGAACCCAAGCCACTCTAGGTTCTGTAGACTGTGAAAAGTCTTCAGCAAGAACGAGTCAATTCTGATCCTGAGACCTTACAGTCTTATTAGCAGTGATCAAAGGGGGGCAGTCAATTGATTTAAAGATTGGTCTATCTCCTTCATTCCTGTAAATTAACTTTTTTATTTGTGATTTTACTTTTAAAAGAGGAAGGGTTTTTTCCACATGAAAATCTCCTGTTTCAAAGCGTACGATATTCGCGGTCGTCTACCCGACCAACTCAACGAAGATGTTGCCTATCGCATCGGTCGTGCTTTTGCGCAGTTCCTGAAACCGAAGCAGGTGGTGGTGGGGCAGGATGTGCGTCCGTCTAGCCCGGCGTTGACGGCGGCCCTGGTGAAAGGCTTGACCGAGGGTGGGGCGGATGTCCTCGATATTGGCCTGTGCGGTACGGAGGAGGTCTATTTCGCCACGTCTTACGCCAAGGCCGATGGCGGCATCATGGTGACGGCAAGCCACAACCCGGCTGATTACAACGGTATGAAGCTGGTGCGTGAAGAGAGCCGGCCGATCAGTGGCGACACGGGGCTTGATATGATCCGGCAGCTTGCCGAATCAGGCAAGTTTGATACACCTGAGCGGACAGGGCAGGTGACACCCTATGAGCACCGGGTTGCTTATATCCGTCATCTTCTGAGTTACATCGATGCCTCTGCTTTGCGGCCGTTGAAGGTTGTTGTAAACGCTGGCAATGGTTGCGCCGGGCCTCTTCTCGATCTTCTGGAGAAGCAGCTGCCGCTGGAGATCATCAAGATTTGTCATGAGCCGGACGGGTCTTTCCCTAACGGTATTCCGAACCCCTTGCTGCCGGAGAATCGTGGCATCACCCGGGACGCGGTGCTCGAACATGGAGCCGGTCTGGGTATTGCCTGGGATGGTGACTTTGATCGCTGCTTCCTCTTTAACGAGCATGGTGAGTTTATCGAGGGTTATTACATTGTTGGTCTACTCGCTGAAGCTTTTCTGTCAACCCGACCGAATGCAAAGATTATTCATGATCCTCGCCTGACCTGGAACACCGTTGATATCGTTGAGAAGGCCGGTGGCGAGGCGGTGATGAGCAAGACTGGCCACGCCTTCATCAAGGAGCGGATGCGCGCTGAGGATGCCGTTTATGGCGGCGAAATGAGCGCTCATCACTATTTTCGCGACTTCGCCTACTGCGACAGTGGTATGATTCCATGGTTGCTGGTTGTCGAGCTGATGTGCCGGCAGAAAAAACTGCTTTCTGAGTTGGTGGGTGAGCGGATGAAGAAGTTCCCTGCCAGCGGTGAGATCAACCGGACGTTGAAAGACCCCGCAGCGGCGATTGCGGCTGTTGAGGCAAAATACTCCGCCGGTGCTCTTGATATTGATCATACGGACGGACTTTCTGTTGAATTCGCCGAGTGGCGGTTCAATCTGCGTATGTCGAATACTGAGCCGGTGGTAAGATTAAATGTTGAATCGCGTGGGGATTATGTTCTGATGGAAGAAAAAACAGCTGAGCTTCTGAGCTTTCTTAAAGAGCGATAGTCAAAAGCTGTTTACCACTCGTTCGCTTTGCTCACTAAAGTACACAGAGTTCACAGAGAATAAACTAAAGTCTAAGGTTTCCTTCGTGCACTCTGTGTTCTCTGTGGTGAAACGGTATTTTTAAAAGGCTAAGCTTATGCCAAAAAAGACAAAATCAAGTTCATCTGTTCTCGTGACCGGCGCCGCTGGCTTTATTGGCTTCCATCTCTGCCAGCGTTTGCTGGAGCGTGGCGACACGGTCATCGGCCTGGACAACCTCAATGATTATTATGAGGTTTTACTTAAAGAAAACCGGCTTAAGCAACTGGAAGGGCAGGATAACTTCTCCTTTGTTAAGTATGATCTCTCTGATCGTGCCGCGATGGAAAAGCTTTTTTCTGAGTACGAGTTTGATGCGGTGGTCAACCTGGGAGCGCAGGCCGGGGTGCGTTATTCGTTGACGAATCCGCATGCCTATGTCGATGCCAACCTGGTTGGTTTCATGAATGTCCTCGAGGGGTGCCGTCATCATAAGATCGGGCACTTGGTTTACGCTTCGTCCTCCTCGGTTTACGGTGCCAACACGACCATGCCCTTCTCGGTGCATGATAATGTGGATCATCCCCTATCGCTTTATGCGGCGAGCAAGAAGGCCAACGAGTTGATGGCGCATACCTATGCGCATCTCTACGGTTTGCCCTGTACCGGTTTGCGTTTCTTCACCGTATATGGGCCCTGGGGTCGACCGGATATGGCCCTTTTCCTCTTCACTAAGGCGATCCTTGCCGGTGAACCGATCGATGTTTTTAATCATGGTCGCATGAAACGAGATTTTACCTACATTGATGATATCGTTGAGGGTGTGATTCGTGTTACAGATCAACCCGCACAAGCAAACGCCGCATGGTCGGGGGCGACTCCTGATCCTGGCACGAGCGCTGCGCCTTACCGGGTGTACAATATCGGCAATAACAACCCGGTGGAGTTGATGCACCTGATCGAAACCCTTGAGAAGGCTTTGGGCAAAGAAGCCATCAAGAACTTTATGCCGATTCAGCCGGGCGATGTGCCTGCAACCTGGGCCGATGTTGACGCCTTGGGTCATGATGTCGGCTTCCGGCCGGCGACGCCGATCGAGGTGGGGGTTGAGAGGTTTGTCGAGTGGTATACAGGATATTATCCTTAAATCAAGAGCTTCTACCCCGGAGGGTCAGGGTTAACTGAAGGAAGCGTATTTGGTTAAAGTCCAAGGCTGGTTGTTGGCCGCAGATAAAATCTGATAGAATCTGATAGCTTCAAAGGTACAAAGTTTGAAGTTTGCAACCATCAGACGTTATCCGATTTTATCTGCGGCTGAATTGTTTATTTTGTTGTATAGATTTATATCGCAAATCACTGTTAACTTTCTTCCGGCAGCCTGTCTGCGGAGATAAAACCATGAGTTCCCTTGTTGCAATCGTCGGACGTCCCAATGTGGGTAAGTCGACTCTTTTTAACCGGATTATTGGCAGGCGTCAGGCCATTGTCGAGGATTTCCCGGGGGTGACCCGCGACCGCAACTATGCGGATGTGGATCGCTTTGCGAAACGTTTTACTTTGATCGACACCGGTGGCTTTGAGCCGGTCAGCAGCGAGCGTCTGCTGGCGCAGATGCGCGAGCAGTCTCAGTTGGCTATCGAAGAGGCCGATATCATCATCTTTCTCATGGATGGTCGTGAGGGTTTGAATCCCGCTGATGAAGAGGTCGCGCATATGCTGCGCCAGGTGGATAAACCTGTCCTCTTTGTCGTCAACAAGATGGATGGTCCTGCCCAGGAGGCTTACCTGGGCGAGTTCTATGCTCTGGGGGTTGATGCGATTCACCCGATAGCCGCAGAACATCGCATCGGTACGAATGACCTGGTTCAGGAGCTTCTTGCCCTGATGCCGGAACCGTCTGAGAAGGACGATGAAGGGACTGAAACCCGTATGGCGATCGTCGGTCGCCCGAATGTCGGCAAATCGTCTCTTGTTAATCGTCTGCTCGGCTATGAACGCGTGGTCGCCAACCCGACGGCAGGCACGACCCGCGATAGTGTTGACACGGTTTTTGCCTACAATGAACGGCGCTATGTGCTGATCGATACCGCCGGCATCCGGCGCAAAGGTAGAGTCTCGCAAAAGCTTGAAAAGTACTCGGTGATCCAGGCTCTCAAGGCCTTGGACCGCTGCCACATTGCTCTGATCGTTGTCGATGCGGAAGAGGGTATTACCGATCAGGACCTGACGATTGCCGGCTATGCGCACGAGCGTGGTCGGGCCATTATCATCGTGGTCAATAAGTGGGATTTGCTGAAAAAAGACAACAAAACCATGAGCGAGTACATTAAGGATGTGCGCGCTGCTTTTCGTTTCCTGCCGGACAGCCCGATTCACTTCGTTTCAGCTTTGACCGGTCAACGCATCAACAAGATTATGGCTGACGTTGAGATGGTGAATGACGAGTTCAACCGTAAAGTGACCACCTCGGCGCTGAATAAAGTCCTCAAAGACGCCGAGTATAACCACCAGCCGCCTATGTATCGCGGCCAGCGCCTGAAATTCTTCTACATGACCCAGACCGCCGTTCGCCCACCGACCTTTCTGGTCTTTGTTAACAAGGCTGAAGGCGTCCACTTCTCTTACGAACGCTACCTGATGAACTGCATCCGCGAGGCGTTTGGTTTTGTTGCCTGTCCGATTCGCTTGAAGTTTACGGATCGGGAACGGTAGCTTGCGGCGCGTGGTTCGTGGCGTGTGGCGCAAAACCTAAAACCCGGAGCCCGGAGTGTGGTCATTGAAAGGGAACATAATAGTTTTCCCTGCGTGTCCCCTTTTATTATTGGTCGTCTGGCGGTACATGAACCGCCGGTTTTGGTGTTAGGTTTCATGAAGACATGGGCGTAATCCCGGGGACACAATGTGGAACCATTATGTCCCTATAATTACTTGATTTGTCTCTATCCTCAGGCACAAAACCTCCTTTACTTGTCCTCCCTCATGAAGTATATTTATTTCTGTTTAATTTCCGATTGTTACGTGAATGATTAAACTTGAACTCTCCCTCGTGGCCGTGTTGCCTTATCGCTTCACTTCGGGATGGTTCTTATCTGTCTGAATCATCTTGATGTGAAGAGCTTATGAGTCTTGTTGGTAACCTAGAAGATCTTGGCTTGGGGGAAATCCTCCAGATCGTCAGCCTGAGCCGTAAGTCTGGTGTGCTGCAGTTGAACAGCCTTGACCGCGACGGTCGGGTTATCTTTCACGACGGCCAGGTCATACGTGCCAGTGCATCCACCTTTCCTGAGAATATTGGAGACCTGGTCATACGTGCCGGCATGGTCGACATCGGGACCCTCAAGAAGGCACTGGTCATCCAGCACGAACGTGATGATGGTCGCCGTATCGGCGATATCCTTGTCAGTGATTTTGGTGTGGATCGCGAGGCGATTGATACGGTTGTTCGTGAGCAGGTTGAAAAGATTGTTTATAGCTTCTTCAGTTGGGATGAAGGGGCTTTTTCTTTTGAACTCGGTGATCCCGGAGAACTTGCCTCCACGACTCTGAACCCTTTGCAGTTCATGCTGGACAGCGGGCTCAACCCGCAATGGCTGGCTATGGAAGGTAGCCGAATCCTCGATGAGAAGCGCCATCGTGGTGAAGATGTCGACGAGCGGGGCGAATCTCTGATCGATATTGACCAACTGTTGGCAGAAGTCAAGGGTGAGGTGCCAGTTAAGGCCTCTGCTGAGGGCCCTGACGCCGCGGCCACAGCAACTAAACCACCGCGCAAATTCATCGTTGTCGATGATGATCATGGAACTGCTGAGAAGATTGCCAGCCTGCTGCAGGAACGTAAGTCGCATGTTCACGTCTTTACCAATTACAACTCTTTTCTCGAGGCTGTTTCGCAAGCGGATCCCGCAACGACAACCCTGGTGATTGATCTGATCATGCCACGTCGAGACGGCAGTGGGGTGCTTGGTGGCCTGGAGTTGCTCGAAGAGGTTCGTGCCCAGTATCCTGATTTTCAGGTGCTGGTCATGTCAGACCATCCAAACCGTGAGGCGGAACAGAGCGTACGTAACTTTGGCGTGCCGACTCTTTTCCCCAAGCCGAAGAAAGATGACGTACTGGCTGAGCGTGGCCGCGCTGGCTTGATTGCTTTGGTTGATGCGATCATTGCTCTTAGCGAAGCCTCGGCTGAAGAGCCTGAAAAAGCCGACGGTCTTTATAATATTGGTGCTGAGCTGCTCAGAGAAATGGGTGAGGTGGCGACCGGCGCTCCTGAACAGACCTCTCAACAGTCTCCGGGGCTGCATCTTCTGCGTGGTATGCTGCAGGAATTGAATAATCCTTCTCTCGGCGGCGGCATTATCCTGCTGATTTTGCGCTTTGCCAGTGAGCTGATGAATCGAGCCGTGATTCTGCTGGTCAAGGATGAGGAGGTTGTCGGTCTTGGTCAGTTTGGGATTGAACTGAACGGCAATTCTGCAGACGTCCGGGTCCGTAATGTCAAGCTTCCCAAGGAGGAAGATCACATTTTTGAAGATGCGTTGCAATCCTTTGCTCCTTATCGGACTGCAGCAAAAAAATCAGAGTGGAACAATTATTTCTTCGAACAACTCGGCGGGCAGTGGCCTGGTGAGGTGTTTGTCGGACCACTGGTCAGCGAAGGTCGGGTGGTCGCAGTGCTGTATGGTGATAATCTACCCGACGAAAAGCCGATCGGTGATACGGAGTCCCTGGAGATTTTCCTTTCTCAAGCGGGGTTGGCTATGGAGAAGGCTCTCCTTGAGAGACGCATGAGTAAGGGATAGAGGCGGAGGCTGGGGGCTGGTGAATGGGGGCTGAAAGCAAAGAGCTGGGAGCTGGGGATTGAATTTAAGGAGTTTTTGCGGTGAGTAAGAAAATTCTGATAGCTGAAGACTCGCTGACCATGCGTTCGCTGATTGTCTCGACGATCGCGGCGATGGGCGACTACGACACCGTGGAGGCTGCAAACGGCTTTGAAGCCTTGCGGATTCTGCCTCGTGAGAAGGTCGACCTGATCATTACCGACATCAATATGCCCGATATCAACGGTCTGGAACTGGTCAGTTTCATCCGCAACAATGAAAATTACAAGGAAACCCCTCTCTTTATCATCAGCACCGAAAGCAGCGAGCGTGATCGGGAAAAAGGCATGGCTCTCGGTGCGAATGCTTATCTTGTCAAACCTTTCGCCCCGGATCAGTTGCAGCAGCTGATCCGTGAATACCTGGCCTGAGGAGAACGCCTTGTCTGATACAAGCTCTTCACAGGCGCTTAAAGATTTTATCAGCGAAACTGAGGAAATCATCGGGGCGCTCAACTTCGACCTGGTTAAGCTGGCTGATGCGGTTGAGACCGGCGATTGTGACCCTGATGTCCTCAACGGCATCTTTCGCGGAGCTCATTCGATCAAGGGCCTCGCCGGCATGTTCGGTTTTGATGACCTTTCGGCGTTGTCTCATGCGATGGAAAACCTCCTCGATGGACTGCGTCTAGGCAAGGTCCCTTTCACGCAACGCCTTGTTGATACTCTGTTCAGCTCTCTCGATGTCCTGATCCAACTGATCGACGGCAAAAGCAACGATGAAAACTTCACTCTCGATCTGGGGCCGATCCTTGCGCAGATCGACCAGGCTGCTGAAGGTGAGGCGCCCTCTGCTGAGGACCCACTGGCTGGCCTGGACATCGACCCGGGCATACTGAATGTCCTGACCGAATACGAAGAGCATCGTCTGCTTGAAAATATTCGCAAAGGCCGGGCTGTCCATCTTCTGCGCATGGATTTCGATCTGTCCAGTTTTGATCAGGAGCTGGCCGAAATCACCGAGCAGCTGAAGCAGCAGGGTGAGGTCGTCAGTACTTTGCCCTCTGCCGGAGAGATCGGCGAGAAAATCGCCTTCCAGATTCTTTTCGGAAGCGACCTGAACCGTGCTGACATCGAACTTCTGTTGAGTCGAGAAGGGCTTGATATAAGCACCTACGGCCAGGTTGAAGTCACGATGGAATCGGAAAACTTTGTACTTGAAGAGCCTGATGCTGCTCATGATGCAGTCGTTGTTTCTGCGGAACGTTTGCCTGCGGCTGTCGAAGAAGCTGATGGCGGTAGTTCCATGCGTTCGATCAGCAGAACTGTCAGGGTCGACATCGACAAGCTTGACCTGCTGATGAATATCGTCGGTGAACTGGTCCTCTCCAAGAGCTCGATCTCCAATATCGGTGATCGTATTAAAGTTTCGGCAGATAAGGAGCTTGCAACGGAGCTTGCCAAAGCGACACGCATTCTGGAACGTCGCCTCCACGAACTGCAAAAGGGTGTCATGGACGTTCGCATGGTGCCGGTTGGACAGTTGTTTGACAAGATGACCCGGATTGTCCGTCGCGTTTCTAACGAGCAGGGCAAGAAAGTTGATCTGGAGATTCGTGGCGCCGACACAGAGCTCGACAAGCTGATTATTGAAGACGTCTCTGATCCGCTCATGCACATCATTCGCAATGCGATTGACCATGGCCTCGAAACACCTGAGGAGCGTCGTCAGGTCGGCAAACCTGAGAAAGGTCAGGTGCAACTCTGGGCCTCCCAAAAAGGTAACCATGTTGTCATCGAGGTTCATGATGACGGCCGCGGCATTGATGCCGAGGGCGTTCATCGCAAGGCCGTTGAAAAAGGCTTGATCACTGAAGGGCACAACTTAAACGAAGAAGAAATTTACGATCTTCTCTTCATGCCGGGTTTCTCAACCCGTGACGAGGTCAGTGACCTCTCCGGTCGTGGCGTCGGTATGGATGTCGTCAAGAACAATATTGCGGCGCTTTCCGGCATGATCGAAGTCAAGAGCACCCGGGGGCAGGGCAGCAGCATGATTATCACCTTGCCGATCACCCTGGCGATCATCAAGGCGCTGATAGTTCAGGTGGGCGATAAAACCTACGCGATTCCGATCAACTCGGTTCTCGAGACGCTGATGATTGACACCGATGTGATCCAGACGGTAGAGAAGCGGGAAGTGATCGAGTTGCGCAAAAGCACGGTTCCTCTGCTCCGACTTGACCAGGTGTTTGACCTGGGTTCAGAGGAGAGGCCAGACGAAAAGCGGCTTTTTGTGGCTGTCGTCGGCCTTGCAGAAAAGCGCATGGGCTTTGTTGTTGATGAGCTGCTGGGGCAACAGGATGTCGTCATCAAGTCTCTGGGTAAAGCGCTGAGTTTTGTCCAGGGTATTGCAGGGGCTGCTGAGCTAGGGAACCAGAAAACCATCCTGGTTCTTGATGTCGCCGGGCTCATGACTGAAGCCTTGCGGGGTGAGTCTTCCTTAAATGTATGAGGCTTATTTCGGCCTGCAGGAGAGGCCCTTCAGCAAGACACCGGATCCGCGTTTCCTGTTCCTGAGTAAGGGCCACCGCGAAGCTCTGGCCCGCATGCAGTATGCGGTAGAAGAGCGTGACCTGGTCTTGCTGACCGGTGAAATCGGCTGTGGCAAGACGACCTTGTCACGTGCCTTGATGGATGCTCTTGATGATTCTTTCAAAGTGGTCTGTCTGATCAATCCGAGGCTGACCCCTCTCGAGTTTCTGAGCAGCCTGGCCCGCCACCTTGGAGTGACGGAGCCGGCTCGTTTTAAGGTCGATCTCCTTGAGCAGATCGGCAAGATCCTCTTTGAGTATTATGAAAATGACATGACGCCGGTCGTGGTCATTGACGAGGCACAGCTGGTTCCGCATAAGGAAACATTTGACGAGATCAGGCTGCTGACCAATTTCCAGCTTGATGATCGTAACTTGATCAGTATCGTTCTCATGGGCCAGCCAGAGTTGAAACAGCGCCTCAGGCATCGTGCTTACGAGCCGTTGCGACAGAGAATAGGTATGCAGTTTGAGCTGACGCCCCTCAGTCAGGCCGAGACCTCTGAATACCTTGATTTCAGAGTGGTTAAGGCCGGAGGCCGACCCGGACTCTTCAGCGAGGAAGCTGTGGCTGCGGTTTACTCTTATTCAAAGGGAACTCCGCGCATGATCAATCACGCGGCTTCTTTGGCTTTGCTTGAATGCTTCGGCCGCGGAGAAGCGCGCATCGAACAGAACGTTGTCGACGCGGTTATGTTGGAGCTCGCTGGCAACTGGGAATAAAGGGTAGTCCGGGAAACGTTAATTATTGGGAATAGAGAGCTCATGGCCGACTTTTCTCAACAGGTGCGGCGGATAAAGTTATGGATATTGCAAAGATTCGTAAAAAAGCCAAGGCGCAGAAGAAGGCTGATGAGCGCGTTGCTGATCCTGTTCCACAGGAAGAGGCTCATCCGGAAGCTGAAGCGTTTGATCTGTCAGATCCTGGTGAAGGTGTTGCCGACGCTGTCGGTACCGAGTTGTCGTTTGGCGATGCCCCCGATAGCTCTTCTGACGGGCCGAGCCGCCTGGACTTGCTCTTCGCTGCGACTGAAGAGTTTGCACTGTCAATAGATGGGCCTTCTGATGATATTATTGAGTCTCCCGCTGATGCCAGAGAGCAAGCCAGTCGTCAGTATCTCGCTTTCAACCTCGGTGATGAAGAATACGCACTGGACATCAAGCAAATAAGCGAGATAATCAAAGTTAGAGAGTTTACAGACATTCCAAGGTCTCCCGGGTTTATCCTCGGAATTATCTCTTTGCGTGGTGTCGTTGTGCCGGTTTTTGACCTGCTTTGTCGTCTGAGTCTTGGCGTCTCGGAGTTCATGCCAACAACGCGTATCGTGGTTTGTCAACATGAGGATGTCTCTGTGGGCCTGCTGGTCGACAGTATTAACCAGGTGGTTAACCTCATCGATGACGAGGTTGAGCCCCCTCCGGGCGTTCTGTCCGGCCTCGATCGCGAAATGGTGAGCGGCCTTGGCCGATATCAGGGGCGTATGATTATTTTGCTCAATATTGAAAGTGTACTCGATGTTGCGTCTCTTTAACGCGGCGAAAGGAGCTGTTTGTGACAAAGAAAAAAATTCTGATTGTTGAGGATGAAGAGAGCTTGCTCAAACTTGAGAGCATCCTGCTGACCTCCAAGGGCTATGAGGTCCACGGTGTGGGAGATGGCCAGGCGGCATTGGACGCCGTTGGTCAGGTCAAACCTGATTTGATCCTTCTCGACATCATGTTGCCAGAGATTGATGGTTTTGAAGTTTGTCGTCGCATTAAGAATGACGATGAAACCAAGCACATTCCGGTGGTTATGCTGACGGCAAAAAAGAGTCGTGAGGATATGGCCCGTGGTGAGCAGGTTGGTGCTGACTGGTATATTACCAAGCCTTTCAAATCGGCGATGGTGATCGAGACGATCCAGAGATTTATTGCCTGATATTATGTCTACCTATACATCTAAAAAAGCCTTGACGGAGAACGAAGGCAAAGAGATGCTTCAAGAGGTTCAGCTCGCCTGCTTCAGGGTGGGGTCCGAACTCTATGCACTGGATATCATGAGGATCAAGGAGATCATCCGGCCGCAGAAGTTGACGCCTGTTCCAAAAGCGCCTTCCTTTATCGAAGGAGTTATCAATCTGCGTGGTTCCGTGATCCCTGTCGCAGATATGCGCAAGCGATTCGACCAGCCCATCGATGAAGATACCCGCAAGAATCGTATCGTCATCTGCTCTCTTTCCAAAAGAAATATCGGGTTGCTGGTTGATGAAGTGAAAGAGGTGAAACGCTTTACCCGTAAAGAAATTGCACCTTCCCCACAGTTCATCCAAGGAGCGCAGGCTGACTATTTCCTTGGTGTCGCACGTCGTGATGATGACCTGATAATGTTGGTTGATCTGGAAAAAGTCCTTTCCTCGGAAGAAAAAATAGAACTGCGTAAGTTGACTCACGATTAATATTTGACAGGGCGCGTCTCAGGTAGAGCAGATTCTGAGATGCCCTGTCTCCCTATAGAGGTTTTTTGATGATTGTTAAATGCCCAGCATGTGCTGCCCGGTTCCGTCTTGATCGTGAAAAACTGGCCGGAAAGCGGGTTACTATGCGTTGTGCTCGTTGTCGTAGCCCCTTCAAGGTGGAGTTGCCCCACACTCAACGATCTAAAGCAGCAAAGCAGGTCAGGGTCATGATCGCTCATAGCGACAGCGAAATTTGTGGCACAATCCGCAGTCTCGTTGAGGATGCCGGCTATGAGGCTGCACTTGGGCATAATGGCGTCGAAGTTCTTGCCGCCATGGACGCCATGCGCCCTCAGGTCGCCATTGTCGATGTTGCTCTCGAAGGGCTGTATGCCTTTGAAGTCGTCGAAAAGGTCCGCCGTCGTCCGGGGCTGCAGAATGTTAAAATTATCCTGCTCTCTTCCGTCTACAACAAAGCTGCTTACAAACGTGCACCAAATTCTCTCTACGAAGCTGATGATTACATTGAAAAGCACCATATCCCTGATGACCTGATCATGAAGATCAATCGTCTTCTGATCGGCGCAGCACCTACGTCAGAGACGGTCAGTAAGGGTGAAATGGAGAAATCCGGTGAGCAGCTTTCTGTTGCGGAAGGCGCCTCCCAGTCCCTTGATTTTATCAACTCGGTGAATGAAAAAATTCAATCAGCTGAAGATCATGAAGTCTCTTCAAGTGATGTTCCTGAGCGAGATCGAGCCGAGCGTCTGGCACGTATTATCGTCTCTGATATCTCCCTTTATTATATGGATCGTATCGATGAGGGGATTCTTGGGGGGAACTGGTCGGATTTGCTGGCTGCACAGATCAGGGAAGCCAGGCGCTTATTCAGTGAACGCTTCCCCAGCCCTGAAATACAAAACTGCAAGATTCTTGAAGCCGCATTTCTCGACCTACTGGAGAAACGTAGTCAGGAGTTGGGGGCTTAAAAGAGGAGGCTGGAGGTTTTCCAGCCCCCAGTCCCCAGCTTCCAGCCCCTGAACTTTTACAAACAGGACAAACCGTGGCAATACATGATCAAATTACCGAAGCGTTAAACTCCCCTGACGAAGAAGTCCGTTTGCAGGGTTTGCGTGATCTTGCATCCTGTGATGCCAGTGAGGGCCTCGACCTGATTTTCAAGGCCTTTGGTGATGAAAGCTGGCGTGTCCGCAAGGAAGCCATTGAGCTCTACCTGAAGTTGCCGGTCAGTCGTGAGCTGATTGGTGAAATCATTGAGCTGTTGCATGCCGAGGAGAACGCCGGGCTGAGAAACGCAGCCGTAGAGATACTGACAAGATTAGGCCGAGATTCTGTGCCGATGCTGTTGGCGCAGGCCCGTTGTCCAGATCATGACGTTCGTAAGTTTATTATCGATATCCTCGGAGATATTGGCGATCCTGAAGCCGTTCCGATTCTGACTGCAGGGTTGGACGATGAAGACAGCAACGTCCGCGCTGCTGCTGCTGAGAACCTTGGTAAATTGAAGAGCTCTGAGGCCATCCCGAATCTTCTCAAGGCGATGCATCACCAGGATCTGCTCCTGCAATTTACCATTCTGGATGCATTGAGTCGGATCGCTTCCCCCGTTTCGTTAAATGACCTGCTCCCCTACAAAGACGAGAAGCTGCTGCGCAAGGCCCTGATTGATTGCCTTGGTAAGGCTGGAGATCACTCTGCCGTTGCAGAACTTGTTGTTGCGCTTACGGACCCCATGAGAAATGTGCGTGAGGCTGCGATTCTTGCCCTGGTGGCAATCCATAGTCGTTATCCCGATGTCGTGGCCCAGCAACTGTCACAATCTGAAAAGGGACCTACAGCGGTAGCCGTGTCCGGGTACCTGGATGATGAATACACTGAGCCTCTCAAGCGCGCCACGGTGCGGATCCTGGGCTGGCTTGGTGATTCGGATTCCGTTTTACCCCTCTTGAAGATGCTCGACTACGAATCGCTTCAACAGGAAGCACTGGCCGCACTGGTCGATATTGGACGCGGTCATTGTCAGGCACTCCTGTCAACATGGAACAAGGTTGAGGGAAATCAACGCGCATACCTTGCCTATATTCTGGGCGAGGCAGGTTGCTCAGAAGGGTTGTCTGTGCTTCAGGACGGACTCCGATCTGATGATAGCCAGCTTGTCCGGATGTCTGCTTATGCGCTCGGTAAAATCGGCGCCGTGCAGATGATGCCGAACCTGATCGATTGCCTCCGCAGCGAATCTTTCGAAGTCCAGGAGGCCGCAAATGAGGCGCTGATCACTCTGGCAAAAAGTTTCCCGGAGGAAAGCTTTAGCGCTCTTGCACCGCTCCTTACTGACAACGACCCTACGCAACGCATGTTTGCTGTTATGGTTTTGCGGGAGTTGGATAATCCTGCGGTTCTTGACACCCTCGGGCTGGCTCTCAAGGATTCAGCCGTCGAAGTACGTCGGGCTGCCGTGAAAGTCTTTGAACGGTTCGATGTCAGTGATCATATCGGCGCTCTGCTCCTGTCTCTGACCGATGAAGACGCTGAAGTGCGCCGTACGATTATTGAGATCCTTGGCAACTGCAGCAACGAAGACGCTCTCGATGGCCTGCAGCTCGCCTTGCAGGACGAGGATGTCTGGGTCCGCGCCTCAGCAGTACGTGGCCTGGGCAGAGTCGCCGGTTCGCGAAGTTGTGCCCTGGTTGAGTCTGCCCTGAAAGACCCGGTTGGCCTGGTCAGTATTGCGGCTCTGGAAACCCTTTCAACTCTTGCTGGTGCCGGTGCCGTTAATCATATGGTTTCGGCATTGGACCACAGCGATGAAGAGGTCGTGACGGCTGCTATGAACCTGTTGACTCATTACGGCTCCGAGGACTGGATCAATGATCATGCTGAGAGGTTGATCAATCATCCTTTCTGGGTCGTCCGGGCGCAGATTGCCAGAAGCGCGGTTGAAGTTCTTGGTCCGAAAGCTCGACCACTCCTGCAAACACGTCTTGCCACTGAAACGGAAGAAGTTGTTCGTCAGCAGATATCCGACCTGCTTGCCGAACTCCCTGTGAATTGATTGCCTGATGCTTTTTTTGTCACCTGACATAAAGATGAACCCTGATGAATTCCGCCTCTTGCGGGATTTTGTTTACCAGCATTGCGGGCTCAATTTTACGGAAGATTCCAAGTATCTTCTTGAAAAACGTCTCGGCAAGCGTTTGCAGACGCACAACCTGAAGACTTTCAAGGATTATTATTATTTCCTGCGCTACAATCCGAATAAGGACCAGGAGCTGACCGAGGTTATTGATCAGTTAACCACCAACGAGACCTATTTTTTTCGAGAAGATTTTCAACTTAAGACCTTTGTTGAAGATATCCTCCCAGAGGTTCGTAAACGCAAGGAGATAGAGGGTAAGAAGACCTTGCGAATCTGGAGTGCCGGCTGTTCATCAGGAGAGGAACCCTACACGATCGCCATGCTTCTCCTCAGCCAACCCTGGCTGCAGTCATGGAAGGTTGAAGTGGTCGGTACCGACATAAGCCAACGGGTCCTGCATATGGCCCGGGAGGGAGTTTACGGTGAGGCTTCTTTCCGTAGTACGGACCCTCAACAGAAGGCTCGGTTCTTTACTGAGCATGAAGGTAAGTGGCGTGTTAAAGACGAGGTCCGGAGTCTGGTCTCAATCAGTCATTTAAATCTCTTTGATTCGTCACGGATTGCCCTTTTGGGGAAGATGGATCTCATCTTCTGCCGGAACGTTATTATCTACTTTGATCAGGCCGGTAAGAAGAGTGTCATTGAAAACTTTTTTCAACGTCTGGTTCCTGATGGCTTCTTGCTGTTGGGGCATTCAGAATCTCTGATCAACCTCAGCACCTCTTTTCAACTGCGACATTTTCAGCATGACATGGTTTATCAGAAGCCTCTGACCTTTATTCAAAGTGGCAGGGGATTGTTATGACCTCCGCTAAGGTCAGAGTGCTGGTTATCGATGACTCGGCATTTAATCGTCGCAGCATTGTGAAAATGATCGAATCGCTACCCAATGTTGAAGTCATCGGCTACGCCTGCGATGGCGAGGATGGCCTGCGCAAGGTGATTGATCTGCAACCGGATTTGATTACTCTTGATCTTGAAATGCCTCGCATGGATGGCTTTACACTGCTGCGTATTGTTATGCAAAAACAGCCCACGCCGATTATCGTTGTCTCCTCGCGCTCTGATGATGGCAATGTTTTTAAAGCCCTTGAACTTGGTGCTGTTGAATTTGTTCCCAAGCCTTCCTCGAAGGTGTCGCCCATCCTTATGGATATCCGTGAGGAGCTCCTGGAAAAAGTTCGTGAAGTGACTTCTGCCAATCTCAGCAATGTCATGGCTCACGGTAATGCTGTCAGTCAACTGAAGCGCGTACCCACGACCACCCGCCAACCACGACAAGATGTTGTCTCTGATGAAGTCGCACAGTCTTACCGAATGGTTGTTATCGGTTCGTCGACCGGTGGACCACCGGCCCTGCAGAATATCTTCTCTGCAATCACCGATGAAATCCCGGTGGCCTTTGCCGTCGCTCAACATATGCCGTCAGGTTTTACGCGTGCTTTCGCTGAACGACTGAACCGCTTCTGTGTATTGTCCATAAAGGAAGCTGAGAATGGTGACATTGTCCGGCCAGGTCAGGTTCTGATTGCGCCCGGTGGCAAAAATCTTGAGCTTTTTCAAAAAGGATCCAATGTTATTGCCAAAGTTTCTGATCCCAAGGGCCATCAGCGATATCTGCCTTCGGTCGATGCTCTTTTTTCGAGCGCCGCATCTATTTACGAAAAGCGCTTGCTCGGAGTGGTCCTGACCGGCATGGGCAACGATGGCCGTATGGGCGTTCACACCATCAACAGTCATGGTGGGCGTGTGATTGCTGAAGCCGAGGAAAGTTGTGTTGTTTTTGGTATGCCGAAGGAGGCAATCGCAACCGGGCTCGTCGATCGAATTGTTCCCCTGCCTCTGGTATGCAGGGAAATCCTTAAAGAGTGTGGTTACGACAGATGATCTAAAATACAGTGTTTA
Source organism: Deltaproteobacteria bacterium IMCC39524 (assembly GCA_029667085.1). Classification (NCBI taxonomy): domain Bacteria; class Deltaproteobacteria; species Deltaproteobacteria bacterium IMCC39524. Next base: position 987,357 of record JARUHJ010000001.1, on the reverse strand, counting down.
TGCGCTGTGATAGCGTTATTAACGCTGGATATTTTTACGCAGGATTGTTATTATTCCATGATTTTGGCTGGGAATAAGAGACGAGGAGTTTGTGCATGAGTCATCATGACGAAGAAAATGACACTGCAGGGCGTGCAGATGAATTTCTGCAGGTTTTTAAAAAAGGAGCCGAGTTCACTCAGGATCTTCTCAAGGAGAACGAACGTCTTCGCTTTCGCGTTGTCAAACTAGAGGAAACCCTCAAGGAAAAGGGCCATGATGTTGTTGCTGATGGTCCGGAAGCACTGGAGCTGAAAAAGAAAATTTTAGAGCTTGAGCAGGAGAAGGAAGAGATTCTTGGCCAGATCAAGGTTGTCGAGGAGGAGAACCAGAATTTCGCAAATCGTTATGTTGAGATTGAAGAAGAGAACAATATGCTTGCCAATCTCTACATTGCTTCCTATCAATTGCATTCAACCCTCGATTTCAAAGAAGTTCTGAAAATTATACAAGAAATTGTCATTAACCTGATCGGCGCCGAAGAATTTGGTGTGCTTCTGCTTGATGAGAAGACGAACCTTCTTGAGCCTGTGGCCAGCGAGGGGCTTGAAACCTCGGACCTGCCTTCCATAGCCGTAGGCTCTGGCATTATTGGTGAGGCTGTCGAGTCTGGCGAAAACTATTTTATTGAGTCGATGCATGGTTATGTGGTCGATCTCCACAAGCCTATTGTTTGTATTCCTCTTAAAATCAAGGAACATGTCATTGGTGTGATTTCCATCTACAAGCTGTTTGAGCAGAAGGATGAGTTTACCAATGTGGACTATGAACTTTTCACCCTGTTGGCTGGACATGCCGCCACGGCAGTTTTCTCGTCTCGGATGTATTCCGATTCAGAGAGAAAGTTGTCGACGATTCAGGGTTTTATTGATTTGTTAACCAAGTAGACGGGAGAGGTTCTATGACTGGCTATAAAGTTCTTGTTGTTGAAGACTCGCCCACCATGCGGCAGTTGATAGTGTTTGCACTGAAACGAATTCGTGGTTTTCAGATCGTTGAAGCAAATGACGGTGTGGATGGCCTTAAAAAACTGAGCGCGGAAAAATTTGACCTTATCCTGACAGATATCAACATGCCTATTATGGATGGCTTGAAGCTTGTCAGTATGGTTCGTAACGATCCAAACTACAAAGAGACCCCTATTATCGTCATCACCACGGAAGGGGCGATAGAAGATCGTGAAAGGGCTTTGGCCCTGGGTGCTAATGAATATATCACCAAGCCGATCCAGACCATGAAAATCCTGGAAACGGTAAAAAAATTAATGAGTGTTTGAACCTCATCTAACCTGGAAAATCGGAGGCTGGTTTGTCAAAAGAAGAAGCAATTGAAGTTGAAGGTAGTGTTATTGAGCCGTTGCCAAATGCAATGTTCAAGGTCGAGCTTGATAACGGGCATGTTGTTCTGGCACATATTTCCGGAAAAATGCGTAAATACTACATCCGTATCCTGCCCGGTGATCGTGTAACAGTTGAACTTTCGCCCTACGACCTCAGCCGTGGTCGTATCACCTATCGCGCCAAATAATCCCCCTGAATGACGGCCGCAGCCGTTGCTCTGGATGATGGCCGATCCTTTGCCCATGATAACAGCCGGCTTACGCCGGTTTTCATGTTTAAGGTCGTGAAGACGAGCAACATGTCCGCTCACGACCAGTGCTGCGTCAACGACAAACTGACGCTTCCGGCTTGTTCTTTTCCGCGCCTGCTTCGTTATGCCTTAAGTCACGTCGTTGCAACGATGTGACTCAAGACATGCCTTGCTGGCACAAAAAAATACGGCGTTGTCTTTAGGTCATTTCATCATTGACACGACACTCGTCTAAAACTCCCCTATGGAGGCAGTATGCAGGAACGTTACAACCCCTTGGATTTAGAGATCGCCTGGCAGAAGCAGTGGGCGGAGACCAAGCCCTGGGCCGTGTCCGAGGATGACAGTAAACCGAAATACTATCTGCTGGAAATGTTCCCTTATCCCTCCGGTCGTATTCATATGGGTCACGTACGCAATTACTCGATCGGTGATGTTGTCGCCCGTTTCAAACGGTTGCAGGGTTATAACGTACTGCACCCGATGGGTTGGGATGCTTTTGGTATGCCTGCTGAAAACGCGGCCATCCAGCATGGAACGCATCCTGCGAAATGGACCCGGGAGAATATCGCCAACATGCGTACCCAGCTCAAGCGCATGGGCTTTTCCTATGACTGGGATCGGGAGTTGGCGACCTGCGAGCCTGACTATTATCGCTGGGAGCAGCTGATCTTTCTGAAGATGATGGAGAAGGGGCTGGCGTACAAGAAAAGTGCCGCTGTCAACTGGTGCCCTGAATGCGAGACGGTGCTCGCCAATGAGCAGGTTGAGGAAGACTGTTGCTGGCGCTGCGAGAATAAGGTTGAAGAGAAAGAGCTGGAGCAGTGGTTCTTCCGCATCACCAACTACGCTGAAGAGCTACTTGAATCTACCCAGAGCATGCCTGGCTGGCCCGACTCCGTCCTGACGATGCAACGCAACTGGATCGGCAAGAGCACAGGTTGTGAGATTGACTTTGCCGTTGAGGGGCAAGACCATGCCGTACGTGTCTTTACGACACGTCCGGATACGCTCTTTGGTGCAACTTTTATGAGCCTTGCCCCGGAGCATCCTCTCGCTCAAGAGCTGACTGCTGAAGACCGACGTCAGGATGTAGAAGCTTTCATCAAGAAGGTGCAGGGTGTCGAACAGGCGCAACGAACCAGCGATGATTATGAAAAAGAAGGTGTCTTCACCGGGTCTTACTGCGTTAACCCTGTGAATGGCGCAAAGATGCCGATATTCTTGGCAAATTTTGTTTTGATGGGCTATGGCACGGGGGCTGTTATGGCGGTGCCGACTCACGATCAGCGTGATTTCGACTTTGCCCGTAAATATGACTTGCCGATGCAGGTTGTGATTCAACCCGAAGGTGAAGTGCTCGAACCTGCTTCGATGGAGGCCGCCTGGGAAGGGCCCGGTACGATGGTCAACTCGGGCCAGTTTGACGGACTTGATAATCAAGCCGGTAAAGAGAAAGTTTCTGAATATCTTGAATCACAAGAGCTGGGCCAGAAATCGGTTAATTACCGGATCCGCGATTGGCTGGTTTCCAGGCAGCGCTATTGGGGCACGCCGATCCCGGTGATCTACTGTGACAGTTGTGGCGCTGTGCCGGTCCCTGAACAGGACCTGCCGGTCACCTTACCCACTGATATTGAGTTCTCCGGCGAGGGGGGCAGCCCCTTGGCAAAGCTTGAATCTTTCGTCAACACCTCCTGTCCGAAATGCGGAGATCCTGCAAAACGGGAAACGGACACTTTTGACACCTTTGTTGAAAGTTCCTGGTATTTCCTGCGGTATGCCAGTCCTCATTGTGAAAGCTCGCCCGTCGACAAGGCGGCTGTTGATTACTGGCTTCCTGCCGATCAGTATATCGGTGGCGTTGAGCATGCGGTCATGCACCTTCTCTATGCACGTTTCTGGACCAAGGTCATGCGTGACCTCGGTATGGTGTCCATTGACGAGCCTTTCGAGAATCTGCTGACCCAGGGGATGGTCTGTAAGGAAACCACCTCTTGCCCAGAACATGGCTGGCTCTATCCCGAAGAGATAGAGAACGGTTGTTGCTCGCGTTGCAATGCTGAGGTTGTGCCCGGCCGCAATGAGAAGATGAGCAAATCGAAAAAGAATGTTATCGACCCCGACGGTTTGATTAACCGTTATGGGGCAGATACGGCAAGACTGTTCACCCTGTTTGCGTCTCCTCCGGAGAAAGACCTTGAGTGGAACGAGCAGGGGGTGGAAGGTTGTTTCCGCTTCCTCAACCGGGTCTGGCGTCTGGTCAGTGAGAACCTGTCCATTATCGATTGTGCCGGCAAGTTGGATGCGGAAAATCTGCAACCTGCGGCGAAAGATTTGCGACGCCAGGTTCATCGAACGATTAAAAAAGTAACCGAGGATGTTGACGGCAGTTTCCATTTTAATACTGCGATAGCTTCAGTCATGGAGCTGGTGAACGGCATTACGGCCTATTCAGACAAAGAGGCTTCACCAGAGGCACTGCGTGAGGCGGTCGAAACGGTTGTTCGATTGTTGTCACCCTTTGTGCCACATATTTGTGAGGAGCTGTGGAAGCACCTTGGCTATGAGGACCCCCTTGAGACGTTCGGTTGGCCGGTCTGGGATGAGAAGGCTCTGGTTGCTGAAACGCTCCTGATTGTGGTTCAGGTCAACGGAAAAGTTCGAGGTAAGGTCACTGTTCCGGTTGACGCCGATAAAGAGGCTGTCGAGGTCGCTGCCTTGGCTGATCCAAATGTTGCTCGTTTCCTGGAGGGTAAAACCCTTCGCAAGGTGATCGTTGTTCCTGGCCGCCTTGTTAACGTCGTCGCAGGATAAAGCTTATGCGTTTCATTGCAATTTTCTTCATTCTTGTCATTGCAGGATGCGGCTATCATACACCTGGGGCTTCCGATACCTGGGTCGGTGGCGAAGCACGTACTCTCTACGTGCAGCTTTTCGAGAACCAAACAGTAGAGCCCTATCTTGAAAATTATCTGACCGACGCTTTGATAGCAGAACTCTCTTTGTCACGATTGTTAGAACTGACAGAGGACCCTGGTCAAGCGGATGTTCGATTAGTCGGTGAGGTGAAGACTTTTACCGACAGTGCGCGTTCCTATGGAAACTCTGATCAGATCACTGAGTACAGTGCAACGATGGCGATTACCGTCCGTCTTCTGCATAAAAATAGCAGCGAGATTGTCTGGCAAAAAAACTTGACCCGTAGTGAAGATTATCTGGCGACTATCAACAAGAACTTGCAGTTGGAGGGCCAGCGGCTTGCCGCTATCCGGGTTTCACAAAGGTTGGCCGAAGACATCCACGCCAGCATGCTGAACAGCTTCTGACCTCTTAACATTATGTCTATACGAGAACTGCAAAATATTATTCAGGCCGGCTCACTTCCCGGCCTGATTTTGCTTTACGGCCCTGAGTCCTACTTTGTTGAGCAAGGTTTGCAGTTAATTCGAGACACTGTTGTTTCTCCTGAGAATCGCGATTTTAACCTGACCCAGTATTATGGCAAGGACTTCAAGCCGGGTGAAGTTGTTGAGCAGGCAAGGACTTTCCCGGTCTTCTCAGAACGTCGCCTGGTCATTATCAAGAATGTTCATGATGCATCTGCTGATCAACTGGAAGGCTTACTTACTTATCTTGATGAGCCTGTCCCCGAGACGGTGCTTTTGCTCACAGCGGATAAAATTGATGCCCGCCGCAAGTTCTATCAAATTCTCAAGAAGTCTGGAAAAGCTTTTGAGTTTAAAAAGATCTATGAGAACCAGCTCCCCGCTTTTGTGCGTGACCTGGCAAAATCCTTTAATGTCACTCTGACCAATGAGGGCTTGAAGCTCTTCTGTAAAAGGGTTGGAACCAACCTTGTAGAAGTGCAGGGTGAGCTTGAGAAGCTACTGGGGTATCTGGGTGATCGTGACATCGCAGATGAAAAAGATGTTGCGGCGATCGTTTCGGATACACGCATTGAAAGTGTTTTCGACCTGACTGATGCTCTGGGCGAGGGGGATGTCTCCACAGCGTTTCACTTGCTGGACCGTTTGCTTTCTGAAGGGCAGGCGCCTCTGATGGTGTTGGCCATGATGACGCGTCATTTCCGCCAGATGTGGAAAGTTAACGAATTGGTTGCCCAGAGGGTACCGCAGAGCGAATTTCCAAAGAGGGTGGGTGTCAGCCCCTATTTCCTGAAGGGCTTGATGAAACAGGCGAGCAGATTTGATAACCAACAGTATCGTCAGGTTTTTAATCAATTCCTGGAAACGGACCTGGCGCTGAAATCAAGTGGTAGTGAGCCGAGGATGCACATGGAAAAGTTGGTTCTAGATATAGCGGCTCTGGGAAAAAAGACGTCTTAGCAAACAAAAGGGGCACAACCTGATTCAGGCTTGCCCCTTTGTTGTAAAACTGTTTGCGTTTGTTACTTTGCTGCTTCTGCCTGGCTGACCAGCTTGGTCAAACGGCCGATCTTACGGCTTGCAGTCGCTTTGTGAATAACGCCTTTCGTGGCGGCTTTGTCAATGTAGGGGACGGTTTTTTCCAGAAGACTCTTCGCTGTCTCCACATCGCCGTCGGCAATAGCAAGTCTTAATTTCTTGACATAGCTACGCATGGTTGAGCGGATATGAGTGTTACGAGCGTTACGAATTTTACTCTGGCGATGACGTTTTTCTGCTGATTTGTGATTTGCCACTTTTTATTTCCTCCGAAACGGTATGTTGCATATATTATTGTCTAAGCGTCAGTTTTATACCACTCGGAGAAGGCATAGTCAAGATAAAATTATTCCAATATTGAAAAAAATAACGTTTAATTCAAGTATGTTATGAGTATAATCACGGGATTAATAGAAAATAATACATTCGATCGGGTTAAATAGACGTGTCTGAAGCCAAGCATGAAAAGAAACAGATCAGCCGCGCGACCGGAATCCTTACTCTTGCAACACTGACCAGTCGGGTTGCCGGATTGATCCGCGATATGGTCGTTGCTGCGGTGTTCGGCGCCGGTATGGTTACCGATGCGTTTTTTGTCGCCTTTACGATACCCAACCTGCTGCGTAGATTCTTCGCTGAAGGATCTCTGACCGCAGCGTTTGTACCGACTTTTACAGACGTACTGCAACATCAAGGGGCAAAAGAAGCACGACAGGTGGTTCGTATCTGCTGGACCCTCTTGCTGCTTGTGCTTTCATGCGTCACCATCCTTGGCATTCTGGTGTCACCCTGGTTGGTTAAGCTCATAGGCTATGGCTTTGCCGGCAGCGCTGGTAAGCTGGCCCTGACCAATCTGCTTAATCAGTTCATGTTCCCGTATATCCTCTTTGTCAGCCTCGTGGCTTTGTTTGCTGGGGTTTTAAACGTGTCAGGGCACTTTCTCATGCCTGCCTTATCACCGGTGATGCTGAATCTGGCGATGATTGGTTCAGCGCTTGTTATTGCTCCGAGGATGGATCAACCGATCCTTGCGCTTGCTGTGGGTGTTGTTATTGGTGGCATGGTGCAGTTCTTTATGCAGATCCCCGTGCTTTATCGCTTCGGCTACGATCTTCGCCTTGATTTCAATTTCCGTAATTCCGCGGTTGTTAAAGTCATGCGTCTTATGTTGCCTGGCATCCTCGGTGTTGCCATTTACCAGATTAACGTGGTGGTGACCCGCCTGCTGGCTTCTTTCCTCCAGGAGGGGAGTGTCTCATGGCTCTATTATGGCCAACGACTCTTTGAATTTCCTCAAGGGGTGTTTGTGGTTTCCCTGGCTCAGGCCGTTTTGCCGGCTATGAGTCGTCAGGCTGCTGCAGACGACAGGGAGGGGTTCCGCGACTCGTTGCAGTTTGCCTTGATTTTAATTCTTTTGGTCACTATCCCGGCGGCTCTTGGCTTGATCCTCTGCAACCAGGCTGTTTACAGTCTTTTCTTTATGCGTGGGAATTTTACCTCCTTCGATGTCTCTCAGGCTGCCATTGCTCTGGCCTGGTATGCCCCCGGTTTGCTTTTTGTCGGTATCAGCAGAGTTGTTGTTCCTTCGTTTTATGCGATGAAGGATACGCGAACTCCTGTCCTTATCTCCTTCTGGACACTCCTGGTGAATGTTGTCGCAGGGTTACTGCTGATGCAAACCATGGGTCATGCTGGCCTGGCTCTTGCCCTCACAATTGCTTCGGTCTTTAATGCTGTCGTTTTGACTGTCTTACTTTCAAAGCGGATCGGGGATCTTGAGCTCTCGAGGATATTCCTGACGACTTTCCGCATGATCCCGGGTCTGGTTCTGATGGCTGTGGTTGTTTCCCTGTTGCTTGCTCAGGTAGACTGGATGGTAGCCGGTAGCTTCTGGGCTCGTCTTGGTTTGCTAGGTTCTTCTGTTGTCTGTGGAGCCCTCGTTTACGCTGTATCCTTAAGGGTTTGCGGTGTCAGGGAGATTTCGCAAGCCTGGGCCCTATTGGCAAAGAAACTGTCCTTTCCTTCACGTCAGGGGTGATTCATGGTTGCAGAACAGTGGGATATGGTATCATTTGACTGTGGTTATGTTGCCGTTATTACACGACAAAACCGGTTGCTCAGGGTCTGCTTTGAGACCTCGCAGGACGCTGCTGTGGCGGCAGTCAGGCGTTATTACCCCGATGCTGAGCGTATATCCCAAGGCTATCCACAGACAGTTTTGTTGCAGCTGGCAGAGTTTTTCCAGGGGACGCGTGATGAATTCGACCTGGCACTTTGCACCGAATCTCTTTCGGCCTTCGCGATAAAGACTCATGATGAGTTGATGAAGGTTCCCTTGGGGTCCGTTGTCTCTTATAGTGAGTTGGCTTCCAGAACCGGTTCTCCAGGGGCAGCGCGAGCCGTTGGTGGGGTGATGTCATCAAACCCCTTCCCACTGGTTGTACCCTGTCATCGGGTCGTGAATGCAAATGGAAGGGTTGGACAGTATTCAGGCGCACACGGGACCAGCACCAAAACCTGGTTACTGGATTTTGAATGTAAGCTTGCCTCAGGCCTGAAAACTTAGTTCTGGGCTTGCCTTTTTCGCGTATGACTTTGTTAAACAGGTTGCCATGTTTTTCTTTCGTCGAACATGCTGCATACTCCTCCTCCTTTTCGTAATCGCTCTCCTGATCTCCTGTAGCGATAGCACCTACCTCCTAAAGGTCGCCAAGGGCCAGTGGTCCTTGATGTCCAGCGCTGAATCGATTGACGACATCCTCACACAAGAGACTGAACCACATGACCTTCGAGAACAACTCTCCAAGGTTGTCACGCTCCGTGAATTTGCTGTCTCATCTCTGGATTTGCCGGATAATGGCAGCTATCATAAGTATGCGGATCTTGAACGTCCATACGCTGTGTGGAACCTGGTTGTTGCACCGGAACTTTCCCTCAAGTTGAACGAGTGGTGCTTTCCTGTCGCCGGCTGTGTGACTTATCGCGGTTATTTTGATGAACAGGAAGCTCAGACAAGGGCGCAGGTTTATTCCGCTCAAGGGTTTGATGTGGACGTCTACGGAGTCGAGGCTTATTCAACGCTCAACTGGTTCGATGATCCGGTGCTGAACACATTCCTGGATAATGATGATATTCAACTTGCAGGTCTTCTTTTTCACGAGATGTCACACCAGGTTATTTATGTCCAGAACGACACGGTGTTTAACGAGTCTTTTGCAAAAACGGTAGAGTTAGAGGGCCTAAGGCGCTGGTTTGATAGCTCCGATTCACAGGAATTATGGCATGAGTGTTTGCAGAGGGAAAAGCGGTCTGCTGATTTTCATGAGTTCCTTGCGAACGTTCGTTCTGATTTAACACAAGCTTATGCTTCAGAGCAGGGGAATGATCAAAAGCGTATTGCTAAAGAACAGATTATAAATGGTGCTGTTGATGATTATGAACGCCTCAAAGAGCGCTGGAATGGCTATGCGGGCTATGATTTATGGGTCAAGCGCGGCCTGAATAATGCGCGACTCTCTTCAGCGGCAAGTTATTATGAGCTGGTTCCGGCCTTTCAGACGCTTTTGCTGCAATCCGGAAACGATCTGGAAAAGTTCTATGTCGAGGTGAAGAAGCTCGGGGCTCTGCCAAAAGACGAGCGTCTGGCGAAATTGAAGTCCTTATCTTCAAAGATTACGGCTTCTCTCAACGGATCTTTATAAACGTAAGCATAAAAAATCAGACCACCCAATCATCTTGCACCACAGAGTAGCAGAGATCTCTGAGACAAACAAAGACTTGACCATGTTTACGAAGCAAGCGTCGGGGGATTATCCCCGTTTTTTTTAAATCTAAGCACATATTTAGTGAAGGGGCGGATGCTGGGGGCCATCGCGGTTGATATCATAGGCTCGCGCTTTGAACATCCCGGAATCAAGAGCCAAGAGTTCGAACTGTTCAGCCGCCAAAGTGTTTTCACTGATGATACTGTTCACACCATCGCTTTAGCAGACAGCCTTCTGCACAGGATTCCCTACCAGGATAAACTCCGAGAATATTTCTACTATTATCCGAATGCAGGTTACGGTGGTCGCTTCCGGCGCTGGGCCCGCTCCCCGCATCCGAAACCTTATGGCAGTTATGGTAATGGCTCCGCTATGCGTGTCAGTCCCGTTGCCTGGTTTTATGACGATCTGGATAAGGTCCTGAAAGAAGCGAAGCACAGCGCTGAAATCACACATAATCACCCGGAAGGGATCAAAGGTGCACAGGCTGTTGCGGCGGCTGTTTTTATATCGCTTACCGGTTCAAGTAAAACAGAGCCCAAGGGGTATGTAGAAAACCATTTTAAATATGATCTTTCCTCAACGATCGATGTTCTTCGCGAAGATTACGGTTTTGAAGTCTCTTGCCAGAAGTCTGTGCCGCAAGCCATCATTGCCTTTCTTGAATCGACTGCTTTTGAGGATGCTGTTCGTTATACTGTTTCTTTGGGAGGGGATAGTGATACTCAAGCGTGTATTGCCGGGAGTATTGCTGAGGACTTTTATGGTGGGGTTCCGCAGGAGATTGTGGGTGAGACCTTAATCGGACTTGATGAACGGCTGAGAGGTGTTTTTCTAAACTTTCAATTATGAATAAAATTGCATTATATCGTTTCCTCTATTTGTACTGTCGAAAAATCAATCTTGCGGTGTAATAAGTTCTGTTCGAGGTTCCCATTATGATGCTCCTGCAATTGTGCTGTCGCATATCGGAATAAATCCACCTTCTAATTGGTTGGGTATTGACCTTCTCAAACATGATAGAAATAATTCAAGGGCTTTTTTGCCGTCTAATTTGCACAGCCTTTCGAAAGATCTGACAACTTTACCCATATTTATGAGCAAGTATAAGTAAGACCTGACCTCTCTTTTGTCTTTAACCCCATATCCGGTGTAATTGCACGTATTTTTGTATCTTTGAATCGCCACGGGTTTCCTATACAATCTTTTCAATAGACATCGATCCTCTAGAGAATAGGGACCTGTCACTTTCGTTATATTTTAATTGCATGATGAGTAATTATATACTCACCAGGGAGGAGGGACGTTGCCTATGTCACTATCAGGTTCCTCTGGTAAGTGGTTGACCAAAGAACGTTTACGTGTTTACCCGTGTATCTTTTTGGTAACCTACATACTGGTCATTTTGATCTGGGTGCTCATGGCAAATGGAGTGTTCGATCGTCAGGGCCGTCCTCTTGGGACTGATTTCACCAGCTTTTATTCTGCTGCACAATTGGCGATCGACGGCCAGGCGCCTCTTGCCTACGATTTTTCTGCACAATTTAAAGCCGAGAGAGTGGCTCTCGGACCTGAACTTGAAGACTTCTACAGCTTTTCCTATCCACCTACCTTTATACTGATGTTGATGCCTCTCGGCGCACTACCTTATCTATTGGCGCTCTTCGTCTGGCAGGGACTGACCTTGCTTTTGTTCGTGTCTATGGTGGTGAAACTTGCAGGGCGTCACGAGGCGATCATTTTGACACTGGCTTTCCCTGCGGTCTTTGTGACGCTGGGCCATGGGCAGAACGCTTTTCTTACAGCGGGACTCTTTACTGGGGCTCTCTACTACCTCGATCGTAAACCAATTCTTGCTGGATTATTGATAGGTTTACTGACTTTCAAACCGCATCTGGGTGTCCTGATCCCCATCGTACTTATCGCGTCGTGTCGATGGCGTGTATTTTTCTCTGCGTGCATCTCGGCGGTGTCTTTCATTTTAGTTTCATGGGTGGCTCTTGGGACAAAGACCTGGTCTGCATTTTTTGCCAGTACCGGTAAAACGGCATCTGTGCTGAACGAAGGGATGGTGTCTTTCTATAAAATGCAAAGTTTGTATACCTCGTTACGTGCAATCGGTTTGGATACGGAGATTGCCTATGTTCTGCATGGCTCTTTGGCGCTATTTGCTGCCATCGTTGTGCTTTGGGTTTGGCGCCAAGATGTTGATCTCCGCCTGAAGTCTGCTGCTCTCGGAACGGGCTCCTTGTTGATATCGCCATTTTTGCTGGATTACGATCTGACTCTTCTGGCTGTTCCGATTGCTTGTCTGGCCAGTTATGGCCTTTTTAATGGTTTTCGACCCGGGCTCATCAATTTGCTGTTTCTTGCATGGCTTACACCTATTATGGCTAGATCTTTGAACTTGCTTGTGCCTATACCGTGGGCCCCGATAATTATGTTTATGTTTCTATACCAGACGATCAGATTATGTCGTGTACAGGTAACGGAGGCTTCCCCACTGTCATGAACGAACTTTCCATCATTGTTCCAACTTTTAATGAAGTTGCCAACATTCGCCTGTTATATGACGCGATAGAAAAAGCCTTACCGTCCGTCGTCTGGGAAATAATTTTTGTTGATGACGATTCCACCGATGGCACTCTTGAAGCTCTTACTGATCTTTGTAAAGAAAAACCCAATGCCCGTCGACTTCACCGCATTGGAAGGCGCGGTTTGTCATCTGCAGTAGTCGAAGGTTTCCTCGCTTGTGTATCACCATTTTTGGCTGTAATAGATGGTGATTTGCAGCATGATGAAACAAAACTTGCGGAGATGCTATGCTTGCTGAAAACAGGGAAGACAGATCTGGCCCTTGGGAGTCGCTATGTTGCAGAGGGTGGGTTTGGTGAATGGGATGCTGACCGTATTCGTACCAGTAAATTAGCAACTGCGACTAGTCGATTGATTGCTCGCCAGCCAATTTCTGATCCGATGAGTGGGTTCTTTATGATGAAGCGCGAGGTCCTGGATCTATGCGTACGCCATCTCTCTCTGCAAGGATACAAGCTGTTACTCGATATCGTCACCAGTTATCCTGGCAAGATCAGAATTTCTGATGTCGCCTATCAATTTAGAGTGCGCGAACATGGGCAAAGTAAACTGGATAGCATGGTCATCATGGAGTTTGTCTTCATGTTGATTGAAAAGCTGACGGGTGGGTTATTGCCTGCCCGTTTTGTTATGTTTTCTATGGTAGGAACGACCGGTGTCTTGGTCCACTTTGCAGTGCTTTACTCATTTTTGAACCTGGTTGATGCCAGCTTTACAATTGCTCAGTCCGGAGCGACACTGGTTGCAATGACGACCAACTTTTTTATCAATAATTGGTTGACCTATTACGACAAACGGCTCAAAGGGAAACAACTTATAAAAGGCTTACTGACGTTCTACGGTGTGTGCAGCATTGGCAGTCTGGCTAATATCGGCGTTGCATCCTACATCTTCGGGATGGAATATACTTGGTGGGTTTCTGGCCTTGCCGGTGTGCTAGTCGGCACAGTGTGGAATTACGCTGCGACCTCACTACTTGCATGGAGAAATTGAACATGTTTTCATCCCCAGAAAACAGCGCAGGGATGGCACTAGAAGTATATTAGAGTATTTAGTGACGTATGTTGAAACCCTTCAGTAATTCTGAAGGGTTTTTATGCTTACGGATTAATCAGCGCTTCGATCGGGTTGTCAATACAGGTAAAAGGCCTGTCGTACAGAAAAATGATTTTCCCGGAAGGGAGAGGGCAAAGTGTGTAACTGATCCGTTCGGGAGTGGAAAGCTCTCAATGTGATCATCTCTTGGACAGTTTGTACTGCACCAGGGTGCGAAGTATTTCTCATCTTGGAGTTTTACTGGAAGTTATTGGCCCCAGGTTAGAAATGCAGCGACCCAGCCCTTGCGGCCATCAACCGTTTGAATCTCAAACCATTTCTCTTGTTTGGATAATAAACGACACGAATCCTCTTTGGATAACTGGAAAATTACAGAATGGTTCGTACCTGGACCTTGACGCACATTGGCTCGGTCGCCGGTTACAATAATGGCAGGTTGTGGTTTCAGAAGAGACTTGTGTATAAAGCCGTTTCGTCCACGATAATCGCTGACATGGTAATACTCTGAACCACGCTTGTTGACAGTCAGGGGATAGTACTTGCTCACTTTCAGAATGACCTTTGATGACATTGATGAAGGTGCCGTACGAATTTCCGCCCCGGTAAAGGCTACAGACATTCCTTCTGCATAACCATTTGTACTCAAAGCAAAGAATAGAAGAGAGATTAAAATTAGCGAACTGTGCATTACACCTCCAGAATTGTTAATGTTTATGGTATCCTTTGGGCATATTAATAGTTAAACTTTTGATTTGTCAATTCCTGAATCCCTTAAAATAATAAACGCCTCAGTGAAGTTAACCTTGCGAGTTTAAACGTTGATTTCTTTTCTTGAAAAATTTTCTGACAGGCTCAATAAAGATCCGTATTTTTACTCTTTAGTGATATTCCTTTTGTCAGGCCTCTTCTTGTACGCAAATTCTTTTAATAATGCATGGTCATTTGATGATAATTTTGTCGTCGTCGGCAATTCTGATATAAGATCCTTTGAAAACTTCATAGCGAATACTTACCCAGGCAGGCCTCTCCGTGAACTGAGCATGATGCTAGATTATCATGTTTTTGGGCTCTTCTCGACGGGCTGGCATCTTCAGAATGTTCTTTGGCATGCTCTCAATGCATGGTTGGTCTTTGTGATGTCATCTCTTTTGTTTGACGATAAAAAAACTGCTTGGTTGGCTGCTGCTCTTTTTCTTGTGCATCCCTTGCAGGTTGAAGTTGTCGCTCAAGTGTCTCACCGTAAAGACAGTCTTTCTTTGTTTTTCATGCTTTTATCTTTCATTTCATATCTAACATTCAAGCGGGGAGGCAAACGTCGTTTACTTTTTTATTCAACTGTTTCCATGGCCATTGCCATTTTAGCTAAACAGAATGCAATTGTCTTTCCTTTGTTGGTGTTAATTTATGAAGTCTTCATTGCCGAAAGAGTGCTTGGGGAAAAATCATTTGATAAAAAAATAATATCTGTTTTGCTGATTCTTGCCGCTGTTCCTTCAGTTCCTATCCTGATAAATTATAATTATATCGGTAAAATGAACGCTGTACTTCAACACCATAATTATTTTTATGAGTTTGAAATCCAGAAATATCTATTGATTGTTATAAATTCATGGGGGCATATTTTTTTAAAACTCATTTACCCCTTTAATTTGTCTGTAAATTATATATTGGAAGTACCTTTTTCTTTTTGGGACATAAGAATTGTTTTAACATGCATTTTCATAACTATTTACCTTTCCTCTTTATACTTTTTATTTAAAATTAATAAATATTGTTTCTTTAGCCTTCTTTGGATTGGTCTTTTGTTTCTTCCAACATCGAATATTATCCCTATTACGCATTTGGCAGCAGACCGTTATTTATATGCTCCCTCTGTTGGTTTTTTTATGATTTTTTCTTTTTTAGTTACAAAAAATTTCGATGCAAAAGCTGTAGTTGTTCTCGTAACCCCAATTCTTTTTGGACTCTCTTTTTTGACGATTCAGCAGAACAATATTTGGCAAAACAGTTTAACTCTCTGGTCTCATTCTATGAATGTTAACCCTAATTCTGCGGTGGCAATCAGTAACGTTGGTATATTGCTCTATAGTGATGATCCAGATAAAAATCTCAAAATGCAGTTACGTGCAAATAAGATTAATCCATATGATTCATTTGTAGAATTGGCAATTGGAGAGATTTATGAAAAGAGGGGCGAATTAGATCTTTCTCGGAAACATTATAAAAAATCACAAGATCTATTCAATGCTCAAGGTCAAAATATGTATAGAGGGTCTTCTATTGACCCAAATAAAAAGGTATCTATCATTAATACGTCCGATTAAGTAGTGCCCTTTGGCTATGTTCTTGAGTTCTACAATGTTTAGTAGCCCAGTGCTCTTGCGGGGATTTTAGCTTTAGGGGCGGTAAACATTTGCTTTGTTACGCGTTCTCTTAAGTTTGTCGAGATTCTCTTGTGCGCGTACATAGTAGCTTGGGTTGAGTTGTAAAGCTTTTTTGAATGCCTGTTCTGCATCATCAAAGTGGCCTTGAGTCATAAGCAGGTATCCGACGTTGTTATATGCTCCCGCTTCACCGACGGTTCCCCTGAAAATTTCAATAGAATTGTCCTTGTCGCCGCTCAGAAGATAAGCGGAAGCAAGGTTGTTTTTGATTCGAATATTGTCCTTTTCGAGTGCGAGCGCATGCAGAAAAGAGAGTACCGCCTCAGGATACTCGCCTCTGACCATGTAGTTTAAACCAAGGTTGTTGTGATTTGCTGCCTGGTCCGGAGCCATGACTATGATCTCATGGTATAGAGGCCCTGAGAGGTTCTCCTTCCCCATAAGGTCGTAAATCATGGCGAGCTCTTTAATGACGTTGATGTCTTTTGGATCAATAGCCATTGCTGTATTGATCTTCTTGATTGCGGCATTTAATTTTCCTTCCATACGTAATGCCCGTGCTTCGCCAGTCAAAGCATATAATGATTGAGGATTTAACTCTCTGGCTTGACCAAACCTTACCATCGCCGCGCTGTAATTCCCTTTACTCATCTCTATTCGGCCAAGTCCGATAAAAGCATTCACCATGGTTGGATCTTTATTGATTGCAGTTGCAAAATGCAACTCTGCAATTCTCAGGTTTTCGTTTGCCAGATAAATGAACCCTGCAGTGACCAGTTCTTGAGCTGATTTGCTTTGCATCGAGGATGTGTCGTCTTTTGCAGAAAGGGATTCCAAGGACGCTGCGTCATCAGAAATATAACTGACTTTTCGGGCTGATTGCGAGCAACCGCTAGTTAGAATTACCGCCAGAATTATTGTCAGGATCAGGATTGACCTCATGGGTACGCCTGGTCCACAGGTGTTGCATTGCATTTTGAACCTCCATTAATTTTATGGGGTACAGATAAGGGGCTAGCGGCCACCAAGAGCTGGGATCAGGTATTTTATAATCTGGATAGCACCAGGACCAACAAGTACGACAAAGATTGCTGGGAAGATAAACAAAACCAGTGGGAAAACCATTTTAACTGCAGACTTGGCTGCCGTTGCCTCGGCAATTTGACGTCGTTTGATACGCATTGAGTCGGCGTGTACCCGCAGGGCTGTCGCCAAGCTTGTCCCGAAGCGACTGGTTTGAGCCAAAAGAGTTGTAAGGCTAATAATTTGAGAGACTCCTGTGCGCACATTCATGTTTTTGAACGCATCAGCGCGTGATATCCCCGCTCTTACTTCCATGGTTGTTAAGGTGAATTCATCGCTTAACTCTTTGCACAGGGGCAGCATTTCATCGCCGACACGCTTGAAAGTCATATCGAGGCCGAGGCCAGATTCTACGCAAACAACCATAAGATCCAAAGCATCGGGCAACCCTTTGACAAGTTTTTCCTGGCGGGTCTTTGTCATCAAAAACACCCAAAGATTTGGTGTAAAAAAACCGAGGATAAGTAACATTAGGATAGACAATAAAACTTCTGTTTGAAAATTGTATACCATACGAGAGAACATGAAGATCAGAGCATAGATTATTGGACACAGAATCTTTGCAGTCAGGTAATTGTAGATGGCCTGGTCAGATCGGAATCCTGCTCTTACTAATGTCAGCTGCATTTTTTGTCTGACGCTTCTTTTATCTATGGACGCAATCCTGTGCAGAGGTTTAGAAAGCTTGGCCGCTAAGCTTTCGTCATTATGCCCCATGAGTCGGGAGGCTGCCTTCCCCGATTTTGAAGGCGTACCTTCGCCTACGAGTTTTCTGAGCCGCCCTTCAGTGCCACTTTGTCTCCCCCTGATTAAGAGGCTTATGGCCAGTATCATGAAGAATACAGCCAGAAACATAAGAAGAAAGATTCCGTAGTAATCTGCATTCTCCAGAAGTGCATAATATGTGTTTTTAAGTAATTGCATGAGAACCTTCAGATATCAATGTCTACAATACGCTTGATGACATAGGAACCAATAATCATCAAAACGATTGCACCAAAGATCATATAGTGGCCTAACTTTTCTGTCAGCAAAAGCGAGAGATAGTCATAGTTTGTCAAATACATATAGATGAACATAAAAATTGGTAGCCCTATCAAGACAATCGCTGACAAGCGACCTTCTGCAGTGAGAGCGGCAACATGATCTTTAAATTCAATACGTTCTCTGATCAGCCGGCTGATGTTGTTGAGAATCTCACCGATGTTGCCACCGGTTTCTTTTTGCACCAGAATTGCTATGGAAAAAAACCTTAAGTCCGCAATTGGAACCCGTTGGCAAAGATTTTCCATCGCCTCTGTCATGGTTAGTCCCAGGTTGATCTCGTCTACTGTTGCCGCAAATTCTGAACGAATTGGGTCTTGAGTCTCCTCGCCAATCATGCCTAATCCGGCAGACAGGGCACTGCCCGAGCGGACAGCTCGTGCCAGTAGGTCAAGAGCTTCCGGGAGTTGATCGTTGAACTTTTTATAATAATTTTTCTCCGCCAGTTTTAAGATGAAGTATGGAGCAAGCATGCAGACTAGACCAACAAAAATTGCCGCTAGAGGTTGTGGTAAGTAGAGGTAGCCAATCCCAAAACCGATAAATCCGAGAGTGAGACTAAGGAGAATGAACAGAGTGGCATTGATCGGCATTTTGACTTTAATTAAAAGGTTGTCAAGATTACTCAGACGGGGAATACTGAAAACAAGTCGTTCGAACGCCCCAACATCTTTCAGAATACCCTTGCGGTATTTATCGAGCTTCTCCTGTCCATGTTTACCCCCTGCAGAGATGAACATCAGGCGTTTTTTTATTTTACGTTTCTCAATAAAGCGGCTTTCCATCCAGGCGAGGTAAATGACCTGAATAACAGCAGCTGTAAAGATGAAAACTGCGACGTAAAGAAAGATTGTCATCTTGTCCATAAAGTCTCCAGTGGGCAAGTTCAGAAATTGTTGAACAGGTTCTCAGGCACTTCAATCCCTGCCATTTCTAAACGTTCTGTGAATTTTGGCCGAATTCCAGTCGACCGATGTTCTCCTACCACCTTGCCGTCTTTATCCAAACCTTGACGCTCAAAAACGAAAATATCCTGAAGGGTGATAACATCGCCTTCCATGCCAACTACCTCGGCAACCGAGGTTATTTTGCGGCTTCCGTCGGTCATTCGAGAAGCCTGAATAACCACGTCAAGTGCAGACGAAACCATGAAACGCATGGCTTTTTCTGGTAGGTTAACTCCGGTCATAAGGATCATTGATTCAAGGCGAGTGAGTGAGTCTCGTGGGCTGTTTGAGTGAATGGTTGTCAAGGATCCATCGTGGCCCGTATTCATGGCCTGTAGCATATCGAAGGCCTCTGCGCCACGGACCTCACCGACAACGATTCTGTCAGGGCGCATCCGCAGTGTGTTTCGGACCAGATCTCGTGATGTGACTTGCCCAGTCCCCTCAACGCTTGGTGGTCGTGTTTCCAGACGTATGACATGCGGCTGCTGTAACTGCAATTCTGCCGAGTCTTCGATGGTTATGATTCGCTCATTAGCGGGGATGTTAGCAGAGAGTATATTCAACAGCGTTGTTTTACCTGCCCCGGTTCCACCGGAGATCATGATGTTCATCTTGGCTTTGACACAACCTGACAGAAGTTGTGCAATCTCAGGCGTAAGAGCTTTGTAGTTAATCAGGTCCTGCATTATTAAAGGCTTTACGGCAAACCTTCGAATGGAGAGCATAGGACCGTCAATAGCCAGGGGAGGGATGATGGCATTGACACGTGATCCATCGGGTAGTCGAGCGTCAACCATCGGTGAAGATTCATCAATACGACGGCCTATGCGTGAAATTATCCTGTCTATAATGTTACGAAGATGAACATCGTCGATGAAGCGTGATTTTGTCTTTTCGATCAGGCCAAAGCGCTCAACATAAATGTCTTTGTAGGTGTTGACGAGAACATCGCTGACCGTTGGGTCCTTGAAGAATGGTTCCAGAGGGCCTAGACCGGTTAGCTCATCGAGGATCTCATCGATGATATGTTTACGCTCATTATCGTTGAGAAGGGCTTTTTCATCGCGCAGGTAGTATTCTACAACATTCTCGATTTCAGCTTTGATCTCACCCGGCTCTAAGGTGTCAAGTGCTGCGAGATTCGCTTCTTCTACCAGCCGGCCGTGAATTTTCCTTTTAACTTCATGGTAGAAGTTGGAGTGTTCTGTTTGCGTAACAACGCTTGTATCGTTTTCAGTAGTTTTTCTACTGAGCATGTTTTTGATTGCCATTGACCCTCCAGTATGACTACAGCCTCTAAGAGTTAAATACTTTTACCAAACGTCCCTCTGATTCCCCTGAAGTCTGGATCGTCCAGGATCCCCTGAAACTTTCGCACGAACTCGGACATGTTCTTGGAAAAAGGGGCATTACTCGTCAACTTGACCAGCGGCACACCACGATTGATTGATGATACAACGTCCGAGAAATCGTTTGGTATCAGCCAGTAGACCGGTTTGTCAAAATTCTTCTCGATTTCGGCTAAAGAGAGTGCTCCGCCTTTGATGTAGCGGTTGATGATGATCTCAATTTTTTCAAGACCGATGCCGAATTTTCTGATCAGTTTGCAGAGCCGAACAGTATTACGAACCGCTGGAACCGACATGTCTGTTACTACAAAGACCTTGTCGGATTGTTTGAACGCCTCCACGCTGCAGTCATTGATATGCATGGAAGCACAGTCAAGGACGAGGTGATCGTAGAGATTTTTGGAAAGCTTCAGGATGCTGGATATATGATCGCTTAGGATATCTTCGCTATCTTCAGGGTTGGCTGGTGCCGGTAGGAAGTTGATCCCTGTTGAATGCCCAGACATCACACCGCGCAGGAATGAAACATCCAGGCGGTGTATGTTCTCGCAGATATCCATAATTGTGTTCTGAGGCACAATGTCGAGAAGAACCGAAGCATCACCTGATTGAAAAGACATATCCATCAGCGCCACGGCACTTTTTTTGTCCCTTGCCAGAGAAGCCGCAGTGTTGACTGCCAGAACGGTTGAACCGACACCTCCTTTGGCACTGATAAAGCTGTAAATGCGGCCTTGCGCCAAGCTCCCTGAGCTGGCCAGCTTTACGCGGACCTCCTCAATCGCATTATAAAGCAGGTCTTCTTGAACAGGCTCAAGAAGGTATTCTGAAGCCCCGGCTTTCATGACCGATATGATGTTTTGGTGATCCTTGTTTTCTGAAACGACGAATAGTGTGGTTTTAGGGAAATTGTTTTTGATCGCCTGGACTCTTGAGAGCAGGTCATCGCTTTCCAGGATGTCATCAATCAGGATGATGTCGGGGACAGTTTTAGCTGCAGACACGCCTTTTTCAGCCGTGCGGCTTTGCCACTGCAGAATATTTACCCCTTTTAGCTGCTTGGCTAAGCCCAGAAAGGCTTTGGCTCGGTTAGGTTGGGATATCTCGATTGCGAAGATGAGTTCAGTTGCCATTTATTGTTGCCCTCTAAATTAAATTTCAATTCCATCTTCAGATGTATTGTAACTAAATCTCTCGATTTTTCAATTGTGCAACCGATTAACTGTTTAGATAATTGTCTGAGTTTGCTTTGATTTTAAGGATATCATAGATGATATCAATTTAATTCATTATCAAAGAGTTATGAACTCTTTTGCGACAGAATGGCGCTGACTTTGCAAATTACGAACAAGAAAGGTAAGCACCTGCAGGACAACAAAATAACCACAACAAGTGTGTCAGGAATGGTTGTATATACGCTTCGTTGGTCTTTATTTATGCTTATCCTCATGTTGAGAATGTCGCCACAATTTCATTATGACGACATTCTCAATTTAGTTCTTTCTTGTCCTAACTCAGGCGTGCAGGCCATAATCAGGGATAGCTCAATCAACCTCGCCAACATCTTTCTGGGTGAACCCTTCGCCGAAAGAGTCATGGTACATTTGCATCGTCGGCTCCGCGTGCAGGCCTTCCATATCTTTAACTTCCTTACCGGCATGGACGTAATCCTTGTGTACGATCTGTTGATCGTAAGCGTCCATCGATGCTATCCCGTACTCTTGATCAGCGTAGTAGGCTTCCTGGGCACAACCTGTCATAAATATTGTCGCAACAAATATCAGTATCAGATATCTCATGGTAATGATCCCCTTTAATTTATTGGGCTTCGTCTGTTTGGCCAAAATCACCTTCCATCCCACCACCGTCGCTTGCCGTTGCAGCAGAAAAATTGTGCTGGCTTAAGAGAGAAGGATCCTCAGGAGTGCGTCGACCTTCGAGTCGGCCTTCCAGATAGAACTCCAGTCGGCTTGGCTTCTTGACGAATTCACCCGGGAAGCTGATGCTGCCTTCTCTGACCGGTTTAACAATATGCGGTGTTACGGAGACTAACAGGTCTGTTTTGCGCTCTTCATAGAAACTGCTTCGGAAGAGTGCACCCAGAATCGGGATGTCGCCAAGAAAAGGTAACTTCTCAATGTTTTCGCGAAGGTTGTCTTGAAGCAGGCCGGCCAACACCAAAGTCTGCCCATCTCGAAGTCTGACCGTTGTGTTGAGTTTGCGTGTAACTAGTATCGGTTGCGGGCCCGTCGAGGTCTGTACCAGTCTATCGATATCGCTGACACTGGGGCTGACCCTTAAGGTCACCATGCCGTCACTGCCTACAATCGGAGTGAATGTGAGGCCGACTCCGTACTCTTTAAAGCCGATTGAAACGTCACTATCGCTAACAGTCTGATATGGGTATTCTCCGCCAGCCAGAAAGCTTGCTTCTTGGCCGCTAAGGGTCACTAGGCGCGGCTCAGCAAGAAGCCTGGCCATTCCCTCTTCTTCGAGGAATCGCATTGCCAGAGAGAACTTGTTGATGTTGAGAAATACATTCGCGTTGTCCGCGAGGCCGGCAAGGTTGACAAAGAGATCCCCCGCAAGGCTTGGCAAAGAAGGGGCCGCTCCTCCGCCACCAACACCAAATGGAGAAACACCGATTGCGCCACCAAAATCGCTGCTCAATCCCCCAAGCTTGAATGCCGCCTGCATGTCACGCGTTGAGTCTCGGTTGACCTCGGCGAACTTGACTTCAAGCATAACTTGTTGTGGGCCACCAACCTTCATCAGGTTGATAATCTGTGGGCTTGATTCCCCCGTTCCGGCCCCTCCGCCGCCATCATCAGCTCTGGCCGAGATAGTCTGCTTCTGTGCAATAACCGTCGCAAGCTCTTCTCTAGATGCACTCTTAGCCACGCCTTCTCCGATCTTGATCGGCTTTGGCCCTTCACCCGTTGGAGCGACCAGAATCTGGCTAGCGACACGTAGAACTTGCTCAATAATCTCAGCTCCAGTCACTGTGCCACCCAGAATGACTCCGTTGGCGTTTGAATAAATCTTGATATCCTGATTCGGGAAGAGTTGATGAATTCGTCGTTTTAAAAGGCTGACATCGGGCGACACAAAAACATTGAGAGTTGTCGTGTTGTCCATATTGTCACGCAACAGAATTTTTGATTGGCCCATCTGCCTGCCAACCAGAACGATTTCATCTTTAGCGATAACGTCAACATGGACCATGTCTGGGTCACCGACAATAACCCTTTTTAAAGGGTGGTGTTGTGAAACATAGTTAGCGGTTTCACCTGATGCAATTTCGACGCTGTCTTCCCAGACCTGCGCACCAGATATGCTAATTAACGAGACAGTTAAGGCTAAAGTAAACATTAAAAGCCTAATTGTAGCATGGGGTGTTGGTTTCATTTACGCCTCCCTTAATATATCAAATCTAATTTTGATTTTTCAGTTTAACTGTCTCAACTGACTGAGTTCCTTTAATGATTACAATGTCGTATGTTGACACTTTTGGGGCAGCTGGCCGTGGTTTGTAAGCTCTTTTTTTGCTGGCGACCTTTACAGGTTTTGGCTTAGGCTTCTCTTCCATGTCTTCGGCAGGGTTTAATAATGCTAAGGTCATGGGGCCTTTGGGAATTGTTTCGGATAATTTTTCTACCTGTTTGGGTGTAAGCTCCAGCGTCACAGTGCTGACTACTTTTGCTATCCCTTCTTCCACGAAGGTCTGTTGTGCAATAGCCAAGACCTCGATACGTTTGAGAACTGTTTGGGCTGCTTTGTTTTGCACGGAGATGACATCGACAAATGTGTTGGGTAAAACGAAGCCAGCAACGCCGATAACTTCATTAACCTTGATCGCCATAGCTCGCATGCCTGGCTTGATGCTGGCAACTAATCCAGCCCCAGAGCCAGGAGCGGCAAGCTCTGCCGCGATAATTGGTACACCTGCGACAACCCTGGTCACTAATACACGATCTTTGATCTCCTCGATGTTTTCAAAAGATCCTTGAGGGGTATTTGCCTTTGGCCAATCGACAAGAAGGAGGTTCTTCTCATTAAGTATTGATCCGATATCAAGATTTTGTCCTGCGACAACAATCTTTGTTAGAGGAAACTTCTGCTCCTGGACAATAGCTTTGTCATCGGAAACCTGCGTACTCAGCCATTGGTTCGCAAGGATTACGGCAACAATGCCGAAAATCACGGCTACGGCCAGCGCGATCAGCGTGCCATATTGTTTCATGGTGAACCTCCTTGAATGAATATTGATATGGACACTAAACTTAAGTAGGCAGTAATTAGCTTTTTAAATTAGACCCTTCGTCTGAATGTTATGGCGACAGAGCCTATCGTCTCTTCGCCATCAACAAAACGGCCGTACTACATAATGTCTACACAATAATTAAACCGAAAAAGTTAAATTTGTTTGAAACGCATGTTGCGAATCTGTCCTTATCTCTAATTGATATAAGTTGCTTTACCTAGAATGAGAATTTATCACATAAGCTACTTGCACCAAATGTATCAGAATCAAGTCATGCTAAGTAGCTGAATATATTCTACCAGATTTTAAAAAAAACTCTCCCAAAGAATTCCATATATTTTATTTCTTAAGAAGGTTTTAATGTCTCTGCTTGTGGTTAAAAACAGCTCGAAGGAATTTAATCAAAAGAGCTGGTCTAATTCCCCGCAGTTTGGTGCGCTAATTGTCTCTAAAGTTATAACTTTTGTTTGGCCGCGATGAAGGACTATCAAGGTCTATAGTTGGAACCAATTCTATGGGGACTTTTTTAGTGATACAAATTTTCATAGATCATGATAGCGGCTAAATATGGTTCCCAATTGTTTTGGCTGCAAATGTTGCATGCTGTTTATGCTTCGTAGCTTCCCGTGAGGTAGTTCATTTGATCTCTTTTTGTTCTCGTGTTTTGCAAAAATTGAAGTTTTTTTTGGAATGCTTACGCCGGTCGTGTCGACAAATTGAAAATGCGACTCATAAAAGCCCTCCCCAATAAACAAAGCTGTAATAACCAAGGGCGATTGCCGCGGAATAAGGAAAACGCATAGAGGCTTTACGAGGCCCAGGCTTGTGGGGGACTATATAGTTAACTTCTCGAGTAAGAACTGAAGCACACACTGAGAACCAAGCTTCACGGAGATTGTCTTTTATGTTGGTGTTGAAGCAGTAGTGTAAAAGTGCGAGGACGCCACCATACAGCCCCATGTAAATAAACACATGTAACAAATCATATGGGCCGATCAATGCGCCGAGTGCTCCCAGTGCTTTAACGTCGCCCGCACCTATCCCCCCCATTATGTAGGGCAAAAGCAAGAGAATTAGTCCCAAGCCTAAACCGTAGAGACTCAATAGGAGCCCCGACACGCCTAGAGTTGCAGTATATATAACAATGCCTGCAACTAGCAGGCAGGCGTTAAGAATGTTTGGAATTTTACATTTGAGTGTGTCTGTTGTACAGGCAAGAATGAAATAAATCGAGGCGGCTACAATGGGAAGATTTGCTATTTGTGTGACCAAGAAGTAGATTGAGACCACTACAGCTATCAAGCCAATGATATGACTCGGTGTGATTTCAATTTTCTCTCTTCCCAATTGTGCCGCCTCTATTATATTACAGTGAAGCTTGATTTGTTCGTAATCTTCAAACCTTAATAGTGTTTGTTAACTTCCGGTATTAGCTGCATTCATAGATGACTGTACGACGCTGAATGCATTTTGGACCTCTGTGCCGAGCAGTTTAACAACACCTAGACACACGACAACGATCAAAACGATCATGACTGCGTATTCAACAGCTGTTGCGCCTTCTTCTTCCTGGATAAATCTCTTGAAAAAATTCTTGATTCCCATTTTCTTTTCCTCCTTGCAGTTGGTTTAACTTCCTTGCTTCCCTTTTTGAGCTTGATGCAATCATAACCCCGAGCCATTTCAAGTCAAGCACACAACTTTCGTAGTATGGTAAAAACTCCTTAATTTTATACCGATTATTTATATAACTATAACTAAGGTTATATGTTCACGGTGTTGCTTAGCCGTTTTGAATGAAAGTCCTCCCTCGTTTTTGGAAGCTTTATGCCTTAGTGGATAACCACCTTTTAAATTGGTAAATTTCTGCTCTGTATCTTTTGAGTTTCAGTTGTGGAGGGGCATCAATGCTTTTGCTAAACGAGAATATTGAAACCCCCGGGTTGAAGAGTGCAGATGATTCAGTCTGCGTGTCTGCTCGCACAGGGCCAAAAGGTAAGGGTGTAGACTCTGAAATATACCTGCACCTTGTGATAACCTTTTTCTTAGTAATACACCTGAGCTGAGAGTGTTGCACAGGAGATAAACTAACACCGCAAAGTTCCTCTGCACAAAAGGTGTGCAACGAGGAGTGCCTTTGCTTTATTTGTATGCACCTGTATTTACCACAGAGATGTTTTTGGTCAACTCTTTATTGCTATTAAGTCACATAAAATCAGTGGCTTAGGTGTATTTGGAGGTTTGCTAATAATTTGGGCAAGAAATTTGCTATTGTCTAAAGCCGTGTGAATTGGATATTGTTCGTTCCTAGCCAAAAGCTACATACCAAATCGATTGAGGAGCACTAATACTATGAGGAAAGTCGAAGCCATCATCAAACCTTTCAAGCTGGATGAAGTGAAGGAAGCGTTGAATGAGATCGGTATCCAGGGAATCACGGTCAGTGAGGTTAAAGGCTTTGGCCGTCAGAAAGGCCACACCGAATTGTACCGCGGCGCAGAATACGTGGTAGATTTTATTCCCAAGATCAAAATGGAAATTATTGTCGCTGACGAAATGACTGCTAAAGTTGTCGAGGTGATCGGCGAATCTGCCAAAACCGGTCGGATCGGTGATGGTAAAATTTTCGTGACTCCCGTCGATGAAGTTGTTCGGATTCGTACAGGTGAAACGGGTGATGACGCCCTGTAAATAGCTGTTTGTTTTATCTAATCAATTGTTACACTAATAGTAATCCCTAAAAGGAGAAGGTGAACACGATGAGCCCACAAGAAGTAGTCAAATTTGCCCAGGATAATGATTGCAAGATGGTCGATTATAAATTCCTCGATTTCGTAGGTATCTGGCAGCATTTTTCCACGCCACTCGCTGAGTTCAGTGAAGATACTTTTGAAGAAGGTATCGGTTTCGACGGCTCTTCAATTCGTGGCTGGCAGCCGATCCATAACTCGGACATGCTGATCATGCCCGATCCAAGTACTGCCAAGGTCGACCCTTTTGTTAAGGTTCCAACCCTCAGTCTGATCTGTAACATTATTGACCCGATTACCAAGGAAGGTTATACCCGCGATCCTCGCTTCATCGCCCAGAAAGCTGAAGCATACCTGAAGTCTACCGGTCTCGCTGACACAGCTTACTTTGGCCCTGAGCCTGAGTTCTTCATCTTTGATGACGTTCGCTACGCGTCCACGGCCAACGAGTCTTTTTACTCTGTAGATTCTGTTGAAGGGATCTGGAACACCGGTCGTGAGGAGTTCCCTAACCTCGGCTACAAGCCTCGCCACAAGGAAGGTTACTTCCCTTGTGCCCCGACCGACTCTATGGTCGATCTGCGTAACGAGATGGTTGAAGTGCTGCAAAGCGTCGGCATGACCATCGAAGCCGTTCACCACGAAGTTGCTTCCGGTGGTCAGTCTGAAATCGATATGCGCTTTGATTCCCTGCTCAGCATGGGTGATACCCTTCAGTGGTTCAAGTACATCATCAAGAACGTCGCTTTCGCAAATGGCAAGACCGTCACTTTCATGCCCAAGCCTGTCTTTGGTGACAACGGCTCCGGTATGCACTGCCACCAGTCGCTCTGGAAGGATGGTGAAAACCTCTTCGCCGGCGATGGTTATGGTGGCCTCTCCAAGATGGCCATGTACTATATCGGTGGCATCATGAAGCACGCCAAGGCTCTCTGTGCTTTCACTAACCCGACCACCAACTCTTACAAGCGCTTGGTCCCCGGTTACGAAGCTCCTGTCAACCTGGCTTACTCGAACCGTAACCGTTCGGCGTCGCTGCGTATCCCTGTAACCGACAACCCGAAATCCAAGCGCGTTGAGTACCGTACGCCTGATCCTAGTTGTAACGGGTACCTGGCATTTGCTGCGCAGTTGATGGCCGGTCTCGATGGTATTGAGAACAAAATTGATCCAGGTCAGCCTCTGGACAAAGACATCTACGGCTTGTCACCTGAAGAGCTTAAAGATATCCCAAGTGTTGCTGGTACCTTGAATGAAGCTTTGGATTGTCTGGAAGTTGATCACGACTTCCTGCTCAAGGGCGATGTCTTCACCAAGGATGTTATTGATATGTGGATTTCTTACAAGCGTGAAGTAGAGGTTGACGCTGTGCGTATGCGGCCTTGCCCTGAAGAGTTTGCGCTTTACTTCGACTGCTAAGTCGAAATCTCCTCTTTAGCGAAATGCAAAAACCTGAATCAGTAGGCCTTTTGCTTTCATTGGATAAAAAATTCCCCCCAAGTGTTATTATTTGGGGGGAATTTTTTTGTCAGATGAATCTCTTGAATTTAACAAGAGACTCTTCATCGAATTTACTTGACCAGTTGTGGGACACTTCCCACTGTATTGCCGTACGTCCCTCCACCTCCTCTGGCGTCAACAGCTTTAAACTCACAATCGACCCATACGTTGATGTTTGTCGCTGGAGGTGGAAAAGGTTGATACACAATAATAGTTGCAAAACCAACGATCAATCGGTTGTCGTTTGCGTTGTCACACTCTGGCGTATCGTTACTTTCATCTTGTACTGTTAGATCTTGATATACAGGAATAGTTGTCGTCCACCGGTCATCATGATCATCACCATCTCTATATCTAAAGTAATCGAACAAGGCAAAGAGCGGAGCCGGCTTACTATCCTGACCTAAAACAGTTCCGGTTGCGCCGTCATAATTCACGTCAAAGTATCCGCCGTTGAAGAGTGCTGCGATATCGCCCCCCTGAAAATTAAAGGAATCTACACTTGCCTCAGCCGCGGGAGTTACTGCTTCTTCAGGATATTGAGCGGGATTGATATCAAAGTTCGTTGCCAGCCACTCCGGCCCAGATGGCAGGATCCTTTGGCCGCAAGTTTCACAGTCACCGCAATGTTCGCAAGAGCCACCATCATCATCGCCGTTTCCCTCAATGAAACCCAAGAGTTTACTCTCCATGTTGGAGGCATTGATCGGATCGAAAAAATTGTGCCAGGCAGCGCAACTCGCAGTCGTTGGAGAGAATTCAATAAAATCGTTACAATAATCAGGGAACGCATGTTCGGAGAGGGCAAAGGGGAGGATCAGTTCTCCCTCGGCTATTGTTCCCGGCCCGCTGAGCGATGCTACGGCTATAGCTGACGTGGGCAGTTCGTTGATACCCAGTACCCCGGCAAAAAAGGTGCTAATTGGTTTGTCGGAACCTGCTTTTGTGTCTCTGCGGGCAATCACAGAGACTGCAGTGGGCGTTGTATAAGTCGCACCAGGGTCTTGTGGCAGAGGTTCAATGTCACCAGTAAAGAGTGCTGGATCACCTGAACAATCATCTGTAAATTGATTGCACAAGTTTTGATTCCATGTGCCAATTTTGACGTCAAACTCATCGTTAATGATAGTAACATCTAACCCGGCAGCCTTATTCTCCAAAGCCGCAGAATTGACGACAGTGTATATGGCATTTTTAGTAAATGTGTGCCCTGCCTGGTCAGCAACGGGAAGGGAGCTGTAAATTCTCCCTATGTATCCCGCTCCTGCCAAAGCGGCGGCATCGGCTGTATTCTGCAACTCATTTTTGGTCGTGCTCAGGTAGCCAATGTCGATCGCCAATGCGGCCATTCCGATAAAAAAGGTCAATAGAAAGGCTGTCAGAACCAGTACGCTGCCTCTTGATTTAGCACGGTTTAGAGGTTCATTATGATCGTTTCTCATCTTTAGCTCCCTCAGTTGTTAACTGGTTTTACTCCATGCGCATACGGGTCGTTGCTTCTAATTTTGGTTTCCACGGGAAAAAAAGAAAATCAAATTCGTACTTTACGGTGACGGTTAATTCCTGGCCGAACATATTGCCAACACGTGTTGCCGGTGACACCGAGAAATCGTCTCCGTTAGGCCAGTCCACATTTGGTGGAGCAAAGGTTACCATATGATTTTGTGCATAATGTTTGACTTCATCTCTAATCTTTTCGTCACTCAAACGCGGCGACCTCATCACTACTCCGGCACGGGCGCCTTCTCGGCTGGCGTTTGTCAGTATGTGCTGGTTAAACAAAAGTAGGCCAAATTCTATGATTCCGAACACAATCAAAAATAGGATTCCTGCGATCACCGCGAACTCAACAGTTGCTGCACCGCGCTCTTCTCGAAGTTGTATCCCCTTCATGAGGTCCCCTGTATTGTTTGTCACGAAAGTGTATTCATTGTTCGTTAGTTTAGGCACTTCTAAACAGTGGCTTATGGCCGTCGCTACGAATCTCAGACTCGCTTATCCCGTGTTTACCCTGTCCAACAAAGTTGATTCCTCTTTGTCTCAGTTGTGTAACGAACACTAGTTGTTGTGCTAAAGGCTAAGCTCCATATCCATTGTCGTTTCCGCATCCAATTGTATGCTTGTGTCGAAGCCGAGAAGCCCAGGGAAGTAAAAAGTATATTCAACCTTTGTGGTTACGGTGAGTGGGCCTCCTGGGAGTCCCCCCAAGTTGGGAGCAGAGGTTTCTGGGTCTGGCAACACCGCAGCAAAGGTTATCATACGTTCATAGCAATAGTTGTCGATGATGTCATCGATATCTGATTCATTTAATACAAAGTCATTTCCATCACTGTCTTTAGCAATGCGGGCAATACCGGCACGGGCGCCCTCCCGACTGGCATTGGTGATTACTTGCTGGTTGTAAAAAAGCAAGCCGAATTCAATCATGCCAATCACCAAGAGCAGAAAAAAAGGCAGGAGAATTGCGAACTCTACAATGATCGCTCCACGTTCCAGGTTTTCCTTGTTGATGCTATTCATGCGCTCCCCTAGGGCGGGTTCAACTCAAAGGTTGTTAAGAAAATCAGAACTTAAACCCCCTCCATGTAAAGACTTTAGTCTGCTAGGAGGAGCTTTAAAGACTGGATATAAACACTATACTTTAATTATGTCACTTTTCTAGTGCCTTACCATTTTAGTGTTTGTTCATTATGCTAACGGTTGGAGAGAACTTGATGACCATTTTTTATTGCTTAACATTAGTCATAATAATACCACAAGATGTTGTCTGTTATTTGTCTTCGGTGGTCGCTCGAGTCCATCCTTAATGGTCTAAGGGTTTTATATACATTTTGATTATAGAATGACCAAGATGTTTTTTTTTAAATCAAAAAGAGTGGGTCTGTTTCTGCCTAGTGGTTAATCACATCAACCGCTTTAGCGCAGGGATATTACTTCTTAGGGCGAATTCGGTCATGACATCAGCAATGATTTCACCACGTTGTTTGATCTTGTGAACTTGGATTGGGCCAAGCGTGTTTTCTGCAACCTTTAGATACGAAATACGATTAGGGTCGAGTGCCATTACACGGCAGCAGGTCGCATCTACAGATGGTAGGCTTCTTCCCATAACTAACACTCCGGCTTGGATCGGATCTCCCATAATGGGGCCGTCTCCTTGCATACCTGTAATTCCATCGACAATAGCGAAGTGTGGTTTCAACGTTGCGTTAATATCTATGATCGAGCGATCAATACCATGATGATGTAGAACATTTTTGGGCCAGCCATATACTGCGCCTGGCATGACACCAAAAAGGTTCTTCATGGAGAGGGTTGCTCCTGCCCAGTGATGCGTCTTCATCTTGGCTAAAGAAACGATCCAATCAACATCTTTCAAAGTCCCTGGGAAAGTCAGTTTCTTTAAAGAATTAAAGCCAGTCTGGTTGTTGATACTGAATAGATTGTCATGATTCAGATCGATGAACGGGATACGATCTTCGAATAGAACGTCGGCCAGACCGGTTTCTTCAAGAACCATAAGCGTATCGCTGACGTGTCCCGGGCCCTCACCGACCAACACTTTGGCTGCTCCTAGATCTAGAAACGCTTCAATTGCCCCACGAACCACCAATGGGTGAGTGTTGATATGTTCATGCCCAGGAGACACTTCAACCAGATTCGGTTTTAGCAAGATTCTCTTTCCACGCACTTCCTGTGGTGAGACACCAAGCTCATGAAGACCACGTGCAATCAGACTCCTCAGATCCAGGTTGTAGTCTGCCGCCTTGGTTATAAAGACATCTGCATTGGGAAAGGAAGGTCGGCGGAACAGATAATGAATGCCAGTCCCGATTGCAACCCCCCCGGCGATACCCCAGAGCAGGTCGCGACGTGTAATGCCACGGCAGTTTCCATCTCTGTTCGATTCAAACATTTGCGGCCTCCTGAACATCAAGCATGGCCAATGCCAGGAGCAGGATGGCAACTTGGGAGGTGCCGTATGAACCATATTTTTGCTGTCGATCCAGGCAGGCAACAGCCAACTCATATCCATTCTCAACCTTAATATCCCAGGAGAACAGGCCTTTAAGTGCCCAACCGAGGGAGAGAGGAGTCTTAAGTCTGCCCAGTTGTTCCTGTAAATATTTAAGGCTTCCTGAAACTTGTGATCGTTCAATGTGGTCAGCCAGAGCCCAAAGAGCCATTCCTGTTGGTCCAGGCATAGGATTGAGTCGTTGTCCGTAAACTGTCGTGTTGCCGTAGTTCCAGCCGCCATCTGCAAGTTGACGGTTAAGCAAGAGTTTAATGCCGTCACGAGTGCGATCATGATTGGTCAGGCCGACCTCAGTGAGAGCACGTACTGCCATTGCTGTCGGTTCTACCCAGGCATGAGTCTGGTCAATCCAGGGCCAGCCTTGGAGCATGGTGTCGTGTCCTGTAGCGTCATCTTCCAGGTTAGGACTCTGTTGGCCGATTGTAGATATGAGAAATTCGATAGCCTTTGTATGCGCCCCTTTGCTTGCTGAATCGCCGGATAACGCCAGAGCCCCAGAAAGCGTAGGCCAAAAAGCCTCGGGGTGGTCTGCTGACAGAGGGATGCTGCCATTGGACTTTTGAGTGGAACGAAGTCTTTCACGCGCCATTATTGCCATATCACTATGGGAATTGTAAGCATCCAGGCAGAGAATAGCCCACGCGGTTGAATCAGGGCGAAAATCTCCGCCATGGATTTCTGAGAATCCACCATCGTGATCTAAGCGTGAAAGTAAAAGTGAGATTTCTCTCTTGTAGTCAAAATGCGCCACTATAAATCCTGAGACGTGAGAATCATTGTCTGTTGATGTCTCGAAATAATGTATTAAAAAAAACAAGTCCTCGATTCTTTACAAAACGGTATCTTCGTTGTGTCTGACTAGGACAACATACTGAGTATTCCTAAAAGTGGATTCCCAACGACCTGACTGAATAAGATCCTTTACCAGTTGAGAATTTACTTCAAAAACGACCCAATCAATACCATATTGGTCAAGTAGATTGTCACGATTTGAACTTGAAGAAACGATT
Source organism: Deltaproteobacteria bacterium IMCC39524 (assembly GCA_029667085.1). Classification (NCBI taxonomy): domain Bacteria; class Deltaproteobacteria; species Deltaproteobacteria bacterium IMCC39524. The sequence goes on along the minus strand of JARUHJ010000001.1, from coordinate 953,516 downwards.
GAACTATAGTCTGACAGGATCTTCTCACCATACATATCCGCTCGACCGTCAATAAAAACTTTCGGGGGCGGGGTGAGAGCATAAAGTAAATAGCCTCCGAGTGAATATTCGTTGTACATGTTTCCGGTGGGCAGGTTTTTGTCAAGATAACCAACTAGCTGGTTCAACTGTTCCGCTTCTATGTTAAGCATTTTCTTCGGAGTCAGGAACATGAGTGAACGATGATCGATATAGCTAGAAATGAGAAGTACCAAAACGACAACAATGGTTGCCAGGGGGCCTGTCTTTGCTGACAACTGGAGGTGTTCCCCTGCTTCGTGTTCAATTCGTTTAAGTCGCCACGTATCGAAATGGGTGTTGATCATCTTGGCAGTGAAGGGTGTCAAAGCTATGAGCATCAGGCTAATGTGGCGAATATGAGTTAGTGCCGCGTTGAGGAAAAAAACAATTAAAAGTCGTTCCGTCCAAGTAACGGTACTTTTGGTAAAAGAGATTAGAAAAACAAGCGCGACCAGGTAAAAGCGAAAGGACCACATCTCTTGCAGGTTGGGAGCTTTCCACTCGTTGATCATCACCGAAAAGACCCCTTTTGAGACCTGAAACGGAAATAACAAAAGTTCATATCCAAAAGGATTCAAGCCAACGGCTAAGACACTGAGCAGTAGAACAGATATTGGTATTTTCAGTTGCCGCAGGGTCTCAGGGTAGGGGGTTTTAATGCCCCAATGGCTTTCAATCACTATCCCGACAATGAAAATTATCTGTAATACAAGGCTAAGAATAAAGCCTCCGTGGAGATTGGCCCATACGATCGTTACCACAGGCAGCCAGTACAGTTTTTTCCCTCCAGTTGTGAGCATTGACAATGTAATCATCATGAATAGCCAGGTAAACAGGTGGGGGCGTGCCGATAAATGACCTTGACTGAAGGTGAAAGCCAGAGCGACGCAACTTAACGTCACCCACTGATTAGCCCATTTTTCTGTTGCTTTGAACAGCAGCCAAAAAGCCATTGAAGAAATAAGTAGAAAGAAACATAGAAGGCCTTCCAGTCCGGCAACATTATGTATGCTTGCCATAATGATTTCGGCCAGCCACTCATGTGCTGTCCATGGTGTACCAAAAGCTGTATGTGAAAGGGTGTCACTGTTGATCAGACTTTGATTCTCCAACATTATGGACCCGGCCTTGATGTGCCAGAATGTGTCACCATCACTAAAGAGGGCATCACGTTTCGTAGCAAGCGAGGCTAGGAAGATCATCAGACAAAAAGCGCCTGCGAAGTCAGGAAGGTATTTGGACATAGTTAGTATACTTGGGGAAAAATAACCTTAAAGTTAAGAGAAAAAAAGCCTGGTAAGAAATCCTTAAAATACTAGTCCGATTTGAGTTCTGATGATGCAGGCCTGAAGTTGTTTATAAAGTAGAGCGGCCTTTGCTTGGTCTCGTTGAACATCCGCCCGAGGTATTCTCCTATTACACCAAGGCTCATCAACTGAACCCCACCCAAAAAAAGGATGACAACCATAAGAGTAGGGTAGCCTTGTACCGGCTCCCCGAAGGCGAGCGTTTTGTATATAACAAACAAGGCGTAGGTGAAGGAAACGATTGAAGTCGTTAATCCCAGGTAGCTGGCAAGTTTTAAGGGATTGATGGTGAACGATGTGATCCCTTCGATGGCAAAGTTCCAGAGATGCCAGTAGTTCCACTTAGTGCTGCCAGCGAAACGTGGGTCGCGCCGATAGTTGACGGCAATCTGCGGATAACCAATCCAGGCGAACAGGCCTTTCATGAAACGGTGAGTTTCGCGGAGCTGTTTGAGTGCCTCTACTGATCGGCGACTCAGCAGGCGATAGTCGCCGGTGTCCTCAGGAATCTTGACTCGACTGACACCTTGAATCAGACGATAAAAGAGCTTCGCTGTTATCTTTTTGATGAATGTTTCGCCGTCTCGCGCGGTTCGTCTTGCATAGACAACATCGTAACCTTCCTGCCATTTCTCGATGAATTTTGGGATTAGCTCAGGGGGGTCCTGCAAGTCCGCATCGATAACGACAACAGCTTCACCTTTGGCGTGGTCGAGTCCAGCTGTTAGCGCTATCTCTTTGCCGAAGTTACGGCTCAGGTCGATGATCGCCACGCGGGGGTCTTTGAAAGCATTTAAAACTTCGAGCGTCCGATCACTGCTGCCGTCATTGACGTAGAGTATTTCGCAGGCGCCTTCAATCTCTTCCAGAACGGAAGTGAGACGTCTGTGAAACTCCGGCAAAACTTCTTCTTCATTATAGGCAGGGATAACAACCGATAATTTCAATTCTTGATTGTCTGGCAAGACAGGACTCCCCGAATTCATGAAATGATGAAATGAAAAATTGGAATTAGAATAACATTATTAAGGCACTGGCATGGCTGTTATTTCGTATCGTTTCTTTATGAGCCATGTAAAATTGGGTGTTAGAAGTATAAATACTTAATATTGCATGTCAATTGGCCTTGTTTAAGTCTTTTGAACTCATCAATAGACTCATGACTCAGGGTGGTCGCTTTTCCAGATGAACCTATAAGTTCATGTGGCCTACGTTTTGCTCCGTCTGGCCTGTGATCGTCAGTTCGTCTGTCTCACGACCATCAATCCCGCCATCTCGTAGGTTTCGCAGCATCAGACTCTTCTGGCCCTCCAAATGAGGGCCGCGGCTGTCAGTAATGAAAGCACGATGCCGAACTTTTCGGAAGCGGTCATCCTGTGCTTGAAAACCAAGTGGTAAGCACCGGCCTCCAGCTCAATCTCCATAAAACCCTTTGCTGTTTTAACGATTTTCTTTTCAATGCCTGATATTTTATCGATGCACTGCCAGGTTGGAAAATAGAACTGATTGAACTTTAGAACTCCTGGTTCTGGCATCATGATTTCCAGGTAAATCTTGTCGTTTTGCAGGCGGGGCGCTTGTATTAGCCTGACATCTGTAACCTCGAAAAGACGATCAATCCTTGTCAATGTATTATTGTTAACGTCATCAACCAGTGTAGCGGAGACACCCCTCGGCAGGTTTTCACTCCCCCCCGTATTTCCGGTTGCTAGTGCTTTATCAATGTATGTCTTTTCTTCAGTGGAAACGGAAGTGGCTGAATACCTATAACAACTGACCAGGGAGAAGAGGCTGAGTGCGATTAAAATCGCGACCAGTAATTTTTGCATCGATGTTTTAACAACATTCCTTTTCGGCAGTTGTTTTCCGTAAATCAAAGCAAGATTGAAGAATAGAAAAAAATTCAGAACAATAAAAAAACGCCACGGGAATTGAACGATTTGCAGAGGAGGCAGAGCTTGCCAGACAATCGATGAAACCGGATACATCATGTAGATGGACAAGATGCAGGTCAGGAAAAAGAACCATGCCAGACGGCTTGGTTTCGATTGAACAACAATCGTCAGAATTGCCAGAGCCAAAGAAATCATAGCCAGATTGTTCAGCAAAGCCCAGAAGTTGGCCCAATCGGGGAAGAGTTTGCCTCCAACCAATAAAAAGGCATTTTCATAATAGTAGCGACCAAAGAACAATTGCGGTATAGCAATGTGTTTTTTGAGAAAGAACACTGGAACGAGATAGAATGCCGAAAGGCCGACACCATATGCAAGGGCGGTGCAGATTCTAAATGCCTTTTTGGACGCCGTTGAGACGACCCAGTAATGAATGCAGATAAAGGGAGATATCAGTAAGGTCGTTGGGATGTGTGAGAGGATTAGAAGACAATAGGCGAAACTGAGTTTAGGGGCGGCACTCCGGTTGCCAGTTGCCAATTGGTGTGAGAATAGAAACAAATACGGCACTATGAAAATGGCAAAGAATTCAGTAAAGGCAAACCTGATATAGAGATCGACCACTAAGTGATAAGGATACAGTATATAAAAGAGTGTCACCATGTACGCTGCACCAGGTCTGGTATAGCAGGTCAATAAACGGAACAGACCAGTTGCTGAGACTGCAAGGGCAAACCAATAACATGCGCCAAGTGAATACCAGGAACTCTGTTCACCCGGGATCAGAAGTGCAAAAAAGGCCGATACATAATATGGCAGAGGGCAACCAAAGTAGAAAGACGGACTGCCTCGACCACCGTACAATTCAAACAGCCAACGAGGATACAGGTCGCCGGCGAAGAGTTGTTGTTGAAATAGCTCATTCCAGTTGAGTTGGTAGAGAATGTCGTTTGCCACCCAGTAACCATTCAGGAATGGAGGAATGGTTAGGAAAAAGCATAAGATAAAAAAACTTAGGTAAGCTAAGTGGGTCGGAAATTTTTTCTGGTCGTCCATCTGAATTGCCCCCCAGTTTCCAGTCAATCCGTTTCCCTAAAAATAATCGCCGGTTAGTATATGCCGACAGAAGAGGGCTATCAGTCGGTTAGAACTGTTGGGGTGTTGATCAAGTCATCCTCCCCCTAGCAATACATCAATAAACCCTTGTCAAATTAGTGCAACATCAGATTAAAGTCAAAAGTGTGTATTTCATGTAAACCTGATTGGCGGTAATTTGAGATTTCAGGCTCCGCCGGGGTGCGGCTCGGATCGGATCGTCCGTTGCAGAATTACAACAAGACCGATGAATACGACTGCGAGCACCAGCACAAGGGGTTGGAAGCCTAGGGCCGGCCCTAGCTTCCAGCTGTTATAGCTGGCCCACAGCGCCACTAGCGCGACACGCCAGACTGTGCCGGGCACCCCGTATCGGGCGATCACATGGTCAAGCCCCAAGAGCACTGGGAGCACCAGTACACCGGCGTCGTAGTAGTTCAGGTGCGGGCTCACCAACATCGTTCCCGACACCACCATCCCCCACGCGACTGGGAAGCCAGGGTGTGACCGGTCGAGCGTACGTAGGTGTACCGCCATGACAGCAAGGACCAGCCCCACACCTAATACGGCGACCCACGCGCTGAACGGCTCAGGTAGCACGTGCCTAGCGGTTGCTATAAGCGAGAAATGGTTCATTCCTTGGGAGGCCTGCTCGATTGGCCCGTAGGTTTGCAGTGTATGAAGCATCCGTAGTGGCCAGTCCCAGCCACAGAACACAGCGCCGAGTGCGTAGTGTCCAATCGAGACTGCACCGGCGATACCGACAGCCAGTAATTCCCCGCGTAGCAGCATCAACGGGCCGAGCACCAGCAGGTATTGTGGTTTGAACGTGAGAAGCCCAAGAACAAGGCCCAAGTACACCCGCTTGTCGCGACGGTGCGCAACGTAGGCGAGCCCGAGCAGCGACAAGGTTATCCCTGTGTTCTGCCCGCCGAGCAGAGGGTGGATTACCGCCTGGTGGGCGACCACTGCGAGAAACGTGGTCCACGCCGCGACCGAGGTGCGCGTTAGCGCTGGAATCTCGGAGCCTAGATACCGTACAGCGAGCGCGAACAGGAACAGCCCGGCTGCGTCGAATGCGAAGAACGCCCAGTGGTAACCAAAGCTTACAAAAGGTGATAGGAGAATCGCCAACCCAGGGGGGTTAACGTAAGGTTGCCAGTTCGCTGCCTTGGCTCCGACCAACGCGGCTTGTAGCGTTCGCTGTGCGTCAAGGTCATAAAGGGCCACACCGTGGCCACCGGCGATCGTGGCGGCGCCGGTGTAGAAAGCGAGGAAGTCCCCGGTCTGCGGGTTCCCTTCAGATCCCATTATCGGGGGTAGGGTTGCCAGGTGAAATGCGAGTACTGCAATACTCAGTGTGGCCAGGAGCGCGAGGGCTCCGGTAAGCCACGGTGGTTTGGTGAGCCGGTTCAGCGCCCCAACAAGAGGGTTTCTCTCGGCACTCATCAATGCTCTCTCTGGGACACTTCCACCAGGATCGTCTTGTTCAGCGGGTGTCATCGGCATTTACTGCAGACACATCGACTGATATAGACAGAATGATTCCATCATTGTTTGACAAGGTGTTCCTCCCTGAATGTCCAGAAACGATTACATAGAAAATTCCAAATCAGCACGATGGCCGTAGCTATTGCCTGGCTGACGAGATAATGCAGCCATTGGGTCATGATATACATGATCAAAATGTTTAGAACGAGCCCGATTATAGCGACGGTGAAAAACTTGGGAAAGCTTTCCAGATGTCTGATCCCGCTTTTGAATGTGACATGGTAGTTGAGCAGGTAATTAATAATGGCACCGACAAGAAACCCGGCCATTGATCCTGTAACAGGGCCAGTTGAGAGGATCTGTACAGAAATAATGAGAACGGCAAAGTGGCCAGCTGTACCGATGGCCCCGATGACCGAAAAAGAAATAAACTGCCTGAAAATCTTCACGGGACTTCTCTCCTGGCAGCCAGCGCATTGGTGCACCGGTGGTCTGCTAGCCTGTGATCTTTTGTCTTGGGAAGTATAACTGTCTGATATCACATGTCAAAGGAAAGATTATTTACTCCTATACACCTCCGCTTCAGGATGAATCTCTTTCCATACGAACCAATAAAGCAGCAGATGGTCGAGAGTGTTGCCAGATAGGTCTTTCACGGTCAGCGTGTCGGTTTCATCATCGAATCTTAACGTAATCTCAGTTGCACCAACTTTATCTTTGATCCGGTTTACGGAACGGAGGTCCTGAAGTTTGTATGCCTTGGCGGTATTGCCAATCTCTATGCCAATCACCAACTCTTTTTCTTCCGCACCTGGCCCACCTTTAAGAAATCCAAACATGCCACTACGGCTTTCGTAATAATCTGCATAGGGGTCTTTTGAGTAGTCGCGGACGTGACCGGTTGCTGGTGTTAGAACATCTGTCTCCGGATATTTCTTGCGCCACTTGCTCCAGGTTGTCAGAGTCGAAGGTAGTTGAGAAAGTTTTGTGTCGGTCATGGGGCCGGTCACTGCACGCTGAAGGACTTGGGACCAAAGCGATTCAGTTTGCTGATCATACATCAGGACGTTGGATTTATAGAGTTGACCGGAGACGCCGAATCGATAGGTTTTGTCGTTTATCTCCCGGGAGAACACGGCTCCCGCAAATGCGAGTGGTCACCAACTGACCAGTAGGGGGGCTCCACCGAAGTCATCATTGACCAGTTCATGCCAGGAGAGGATCCGGATAGGGTAAGCGCGGGCGATGCCATTGTGAACGACTCCGAGGACCCGGTCATCATCATCGAGAAAATCAACCCATTTGGCTGGCAGGGTTTTGGGCTCGAAGAGCGCCGGTATGCCATCGCGGGGAGGGCCTCCGGACTGAATCTCACTTATCTCTATGCTATGCTTGGAGTAGTCCCAATCAGAATAGGCTGTTGGTGGGCAGACTGATGCGAAGATAGAAAAAATGAGCAGGGTAAGGAGTTGTCTCATGTTTACCTCCTTACAATCATTGTCTCAGGAGGGCTCTCTTTGAGTCAAACGACCCAAAAAGAAAATGTGGTTATCCTCTTCACTCAACTAACTTATCGAGGTTAGCAGAAAACCATTTTATCTTTACAAATCAAGAGGCTTTAAGGTCAAAAGAAATATTAATAACAGGGATAGGCAGGATAAGCAGGATAAAGTCAAAATCTTCGGGGCTTGGATAAATCACTAATATTTGGTTCTTATGGTTTTATCCTGTACATCCTGTATATCCCTGTTCAAAAAAGTTTATGACCCTATTGTTACTGGTGGAGCGAAGTAGATACCCTGAAAAGAAAAAACACGGAGTAGATAGCTACGCTCCGTGTTTTTTTTTCTGGTTAATGACAACGGCTTCAGGTTAATGCATTTTGGGCCAGATAGGATTTGACCGTAGCGGTCTTGGCTTCAATGATCTCGCAGCGTTTCTCACGCTTTTCGAGGCCATCCAAACTTGCCGGTCGTTCGGGGTCTTTGCCAATCGCCTGATGCACGGCATCTGGAAATTTGGCCGGATGTGCTGTTGCCAGACAGATGACGGGAGACTCTCCCCCAGAAAGGTCCTTGCCGGCTTTGACCCCGGTTGCTGTGTGTGGATCGAGGACGTAACCGGTGGCTTCGTGAAAATTCTTGATCGTTTCCAGGGTCTGCTCATTGTCTACAGATGCGGAGAAAAAAATGTCATTAATCTCTGCGATCTGCTCGGTGGTAAAGGAGAGCTTTCCAGTCGAAGAGAACTCCTGCATGGCTGAGGAAAGTTCTTTTGAGTCCTCTTTGAAAAGGTAGAAGAGATAGCGTTCCAGGTTGCTTGCATTCTGGATGTCCATCGATGGAGAGTGAGTCGGGTGGACTTCCCCAATCGAGTAGTCACCATCGTTGACGAAACGCGAGAGGATATTGTTGGCGTTGGTCGCAAGCACCAGCTTTTCAACAGGCAGCCCCATTCTCTTTGCAATGTAGCCTGCAAAGATATCACCGAAGTTACCGGTCGGCACCGAGAAGTAAACTTTGTGAGAACCGGTTTTCTTGCGGACCTGCCCCCATGCGTAGAAATAATAAACGACCTGTGCGAGAACGCGGGCCCAGTTAATTGAGTTGACTGCGCCCAGTGCGTACTTCTTTTTGAAATCAAGGTCCCCAAAAGTTTCTTTAACGATTTGCTGACCATCGTCAAACGTGCCCTCGATGGCAAGGTTGAAGACGTTTGCGTCAGTGACCGTAGTCATCTGCAGTTCCTGTACAGGCGAAACCTTTTTGCTCGGATGTAGGATAAAGATATTGATATTCTTTTTACCCCGTACCCCATAAATGGCTGCGCTGCCTGTGTCTCCAGAAGTCGCACCGAGGATGTTCATGTGCTCATCGGACTCTGCAAGCAGGTACTCAAAGAGGTTGCCGAGAAACTGCAGGGCAACGTCTTTGAAGGCGAGGGTGGGGCCGTGGAAGAGCTCCAGGATAAAGAGGCCGTCCTCGTGTATGACCGGAGTAATGTCCGGATGAGTGAAGCTTGCATAGGCACGGTCGATCATGCTTTTCAAATCTGCGGCAGGGATATCTTCTATGAAGTAGCTCATGACCTGGAATGCAAGCTCAGGGTAGGCGAGTTTCGACAGGGCATCAAGATCGCCAGGAGTCAGTTGCGGGATAGATTCCGGCAGCAGTAAGCCGCCGTCTTCGGCCAAACCCATCATGACGGCCTGCTTGAAAGGGATGTCCCTGATCTGACCACGAGTACTTTGATATTTCATTGTCTCTTGTCCTTTATGTTCGTGTTGTGGCCGGGCATTCTAGCAGGAGTTCCCTCTTCAGAAAAGAGGAAATGGGTCTGGGGGCTGGGAACTGGAGGCTGGGGGCTGGGGACGAGAAAGTCAAGAGCATCGTTGCACAAAAAACTAGAGGGCTGCCCGGTATGGGCGGCCCTCTAAGATTTTCGCGTTCCGCGTTACTCGTTCCGCGGCTTGTTATTTGTTGTTGGCCGCATATTCCTGGGCATCAACAACAGCGACAGCTGCCATGTTGATGATGTCCGCGACAGCATCACCACGCTGCAGCACGTGAACCGGCTTCTTCATGCCCATGAGAATGGGACCGATCTGCTCGGCACCGCCCAGCTTGTGAAGCAGTTTATAAGCGATGTTGCCGGATTGCAGGTCAGGGAAGATGAAGACATTGGCGTCGCCCTTAAGCTGTGAGAAGGGATATTGCTTCTCGATCAGATCAGGATCGAGGGCGACGTTGGCCTGCATTTCACCTTCAACAACCAGATCCGGTGCCTGGGCTTTGACCATGGCTGTTGCACGTTTTACTTTAACAGTCAGAGGATGCGCTGCACTGCCGAAGTTTGAGAAAGAGAGCATGGCGACCTTTGGCTCGAAATCAAACTGCTGGGCTTTCTGAGCGGTCAGGATTGCTGTCTCTGCCAGCTCTTCAGCTGTTGGCTCGATGGCGACTGTGGTGTCAGCGAAGAAAGTCGCTTCCTTCTTGGTGACCATCATGTACATGCCGTGAACTTTGGAGAGTCCTTCACGCTTGCCGATAACTTCCAGGGCAGGGCGGATCGTCTCAGGGTAATGGTGGTTGATCCCTGAGAGGAGTGAGTCGGCGTCACCTTTAAGGACCATCATCGAGCCAAAGTGGTTGCGGCTCTTGCGCATGGTGCGTTTTGCCTCAGACTCGGTGACTCCTTTACGCTGCCGCATGGTGTAGAACTCTTCGGTGTATGCTTTCACCATATCGCTCTTGGGTGGGTCGATAATGGTGATGCCTGTCAGGTCGATGTTTGCAGCGGCTGCGTTGGCTTTGATCTCGTCTTCGTCGCCGAGCAGGATTGGTTTGGCAATTCCTTCGTCAACCAGAATCTGGGCCGCGCGAAGAATCTTCTCTTCATCACCTTCGGGGAAGACAATGCGCTTCGGACAGGCTTTGGCCTTGTTAATCAAGGTGCGCATGATCTGCTTGGAGCGTCCCTGCATCGCTTCCAGGCGTTCCTTGTACTCGTCCATGTCTTCGATCGGGCGGCGGGCAACGCCTGAATCCATGGCTGCCTGGGCTACTGCAGGAGCAACGTGCAAGAGCACGCGTGGATCAAAAGGTTTGGGGATAACATACTCACGGCCGAATTTGATCTCTTCTCCAGCGTAGGCTTTACGGACCGAATCGGGCACATCTTCTTTAGCGAGTTCGGCAAGAGCTTTGACAGCTGCCAACTTCATCTCATCGTTGATGGCGCTGGCGTGTGTGTCGAGTGCACCGCGGAAAAGGAAGGGGAAGCAGAGCACGTTGTTGACCTGGTTGTTGTAGTCAGAGCGGCCAGTACCGATAATGACGTCATCACGAACGGCCTTGGCTTCCGGCGGGGTGATCTCCGGGTCAGGGTTGGCCATGGCAAAGACGATCGGGTCTTTGGCCATTGACTTGAGCATTTCGTTGGTCAGAGCGCCTTTTGCAGAGACGCCGAAGAAGATGTCTGCGTCGACCATGGCGTCTTCAAGGGTGCGGGCTTCAGTTTCTGCAGCCAAGCGCTCTTTGTAGTCGTTCATGCCGTTCGTGCGGCCTTTGTAAATGACGCCTTTGGTGTCGCAGAGGATGACGTTGTTCTTGTCAATCCCCATGGTGATAGCCAGGTTGGCGCAGGCGATGCCTGCGGCACCGGCACCGTTGACAACGATCTTGCACTTCTCGATCTGCTTGCCGACGATTTCAACTGCGTTGAGCATGCCAGCGGCTGAGATGATGGCGGTGCCGTGCTGGTCATCATGGAAGACCGGGATGTTCATGATCTTCTGGAGCTCTTCTTCAATGTAGAAACACTCAGGGCCCTTGATGTCTTCCAGGTTGATTCCGCCGAATGTAGGCTCTAGCAGCTTCACCGTGCGGATCAACTCGTCGGAGTCCTTGGTGTCGAGTTCAATATCGAAAACATCAACGTCAGCAAAGCTCTTGAAGAGGACGCCTTTGCCCTCCATGACTGGCTTGCCAGCCAGCGCACCTATGTCACCAAGACCGAGAACTGCGGTGCCATTGGAGACGACTGCGACCAGGTTGCCTTTTGCGGTATATTTGTAAGCATCATCGGGGTTTTTTTCAATTTCAAGACAAGGCTCAGCAACGCCAGGGCTGTAAGCCAGTGCGAGGTCCCTGCTCGTAGCACACGGCTTTGTCGTGATAACTTCAATCTTGCCTTTGCGACCCATTGAGTGATAATCAAGCGCTTCCTGTCTTTTTGACATTCTTTGTGTCCTCCTTGGCTTGTTGCCTTGAAGCCAATTTGTTGGTGATTTTTGTTTCAGTAAATTTTTTTAGCAATAATAAAAAGTCTAGATAAAGCTCATAGCGCACTTTTGTCAAGATAAAACGGTATTCTAACGACTAACTCCGGGCTTATACAGCAATGCTGATGCCAATATTTATGATTATGTGTAATAGGGTGCAACGTCTTATAAAGTATCGCTTTTCCCAATGTCGTCAAGCCTCTTTGCATTGAAACTTTGACTATGTAATAAGAGATTATGGCTAAAATTGGCCATCATGGGCTGTTATTACGCGTTTTCAGGCCATCTGTTTGACAGAACGCTCTTCAGGCGTTAGTCGTTATAGATGTAACCTACACTCAAAATATAGGGCGCTTTGATGAATATGGATGCGAATTCCCCTGTCAGAATAGGGGTCCTCTCCGATACACATCTCCCGGACTCGGCAGATGCCTATGATTTCCTGCACACCCTGATAGAAGAAGTTCTTGCGCCGGTTGACTTAATCCTTCATGCCGGAGACCTGGTGTCCCCCAATCTGCTCGATGCTTTTTACGAATATCCTTTCCATGCGGTTCGCGGCAATATGGATCCTGCGACTCAAGGGGTGCCGCACAAGAAATTGGTTCATGTCGGTGGGTTTACTATCGGTTTGATCCATGGCTGGGGGCCTGTCTGCGGCCTGGAGGATCGTGTTCAAGATGAGTTTGCAGAAAATTCACTTGACTGCCTGGTCTATGGTCATAGCCATCAACCGGCTTGCCACCATCATGATGGTATCCTGTTTTTTAATCCTGGCAGCGCAACGGACAGACGTAGTATGGACTATCACTCTGTCGGTCTGCTGGAGGTTGATGACGATATACGTGGAACGATTATTCGTCTGGATTAATGTAGCGGAGAGAATATGGATCAATTGTGGGCGCCGTGGCGTCTCGAGTATATTCAGGGCCCCGAAGAAGGTGCTTGTATCTTCTGTGTCAATGATGAGTCTATTACAGACTCGGATCGCTTTATCCTGGTACGCCGTAAGTTCTGCTACGTCATGATGAACCGTTATCCCTATTCAAACGGGCATTTGATGATTTCTCCGTACAGGCACCTTGGCGATATGGCTGCTCTGGATGAGGACGAAGTTCTCGAAATCCATGAACTGTTAATTGACAGTCAGGCTGTTCTGCTAGCGGTGTGTGGCGCCCAGGGCTTTAACGTTGGCTGGAACCTTGGCCGGACTGCTGGCGCCGGTATCGCCGATCATATCCATATGCATATCGTCCCGCGCTGGACCGGTGACAGCAATTTTATGCCGATTCTTGCTGAGACCAGAGTCATCCCACAGCACATTGAAAAAACCTATACACTCTTGGCGAAAGCTTTTTCTGAGCTCTAACCTTTTGCCTGGCATTCCTTGCTCGATTTCCGACCAGCAGAAATCTATCTTAAATAAGACAGGGTTTTCGTTGTATTCCTTTGAGAAAACCAATAAAATCGGTTGGATGATTCAATTATCTCAAATCTTAATGCCTTGACCCTCGATGGTATTGTCAGGCGAGGCCTTAACCTTTCAGGGAGTTTAGTTCAATATGTGGCTCATTATCCAAAAAGGCGGATACCTTATGTATCCGATTGTCCTTTGTTCTGTTTTTGCTCTCGGCATTTTTCTGGAGCGGCTCTGGACCTATGTCAGGGTTCGTCGAGAATTCAGGGAGCTTGCTCACCAGGTGGAACCTTTGGTGGCCAAGGACCGGCACGAAGAGGCCGTGGCCGTCTGTCATAAAGCAGGGACGCCCCTGGCGCAGGTTTTTCTCGCTGCTTTTCGTGCTGCAGGCCGTAGCCGTGATCAGATCAAGGCGGTCGTTGAAGAAACAGGCAGACGTGAATCAGCTCCACTGCAGCGCTTTCTCGGCCTTCTGGGCACCATCGCGACGATCTCTCCACTGTTAGGTCTGCTGGGTACTGTTCTTGGTATGATTCGCGCTTTTAATGTGATTGCAAGCCAGGGAATGGGCACTCCGGCAACCCTGGGGGGCGGCATTTCAGAGGCACTCATTACAACTGCAGCGGGAATGACAGTTGCAATCCCGGTTATCCTTGCTCACCGCTACCTGACGAGTCGTCTCGACCAGCTGATCATTGAAATGGAAGATTATTCACTTCGCCTGGTTGATCTACTGGAGGAGTAAATGAGCTTTCACCGCAAGCAACGAGAGGAGCCGAGGATAGACCTGACACCAATGGTCGACGTGGTTTTTCTCCTGTTGATCTTCTTCATGATCTCCACGACTTTTGTTGAAAGCCCCGGCATCTCTATCAAACTACCGGAGGCTTCCTCGCAGACCATCGACCGTGAGCCGAAAGAGATCAAGGTTTACCTGTCTCAGGAAGGCGACATCTATCACGGTGAAAAGAAGATTTCCATAGATGACTTCAGGAGCCTGCTCGCCGAACATCAAGCTGATGCGAAGCAGACAACCGTTTTGTTGCTGGCGGATCAGGAATCGCGACACGGCAAGGTTGTTATTCTTATGGACCTGGCCCGGGATGCCGGATTTACCAAGCTGGCTATTGCAACGGAACAACGAAAGAAGTGATCAGTAATCTGTCTCTGTTGATGACTAAGCCGGAGAATATCTCATGAGTCGAACCATAGCGATCCTCACCGGAGGCGGCGACTGCCCCGGTTTGAATGCCGTCATTCGCGGTGTTGTTCGTAGTGCCACCCTGACTCGCGACTGGAGTGTTATTGGTATTGAAGACGGTTTTGATGGACTCGTTGGCACACCTCGTTGGCGAGAGCTGACACTCGCCTCTGTGCGTGGCATCCTGCCACGCGGCGGCACGATCCTGGGGACAAGCAATCGCGGCAATCCTCTAGCTTATCCTGTTGTGGAAAACGGTAAAACCCGCCTCGTGGATGTTTCCGACGAAGTTGTCAAAAACATACATGACCTTGGCGTCGAGGCCCTGATTGCCGTTGGCGGTGACGGGACCCTGAAAATTGCCAGAGCCTTGCAGGAGAAGGGGGTGCCGATGGTCGGTGTGCCAAAAACGATCGATAATGATCTGCGCGGCACGGATGTTACCTTTGGTTATAACACCGCTGTGAATATCGTCACTGAAGCCCTGGATCGACTCCACAGTACTGCCGAGAGTCACCAGCGGGTCATGGTGGTTGAGGTCATGGGCCGTGATGCCGGTTGGATAGGCCTGGAGGCCGGTCTGGCAGGTTCTGCAGATGTTATCCTGATTCCCGAGATTCCTTTCGACATGACTGCCGTTTGTGATGCTATCGAGGCACGTAAGGCCCGTGGCAGCAAGTTTTCAATCGTGGTCGCGGCCGAAGGGGCTTTTCCGATTGCCGGGCAAAAAGTTGTTCAATTGACTGGTTCTGAAAACCTGGGTGTTGAACGCCTCGGTGGCATCGGCGCGTTTGTTGCTGATGAAATCTCCCGTCGTTTGCAGGTTGAAACCCGGGTTGTTGTCTTGGGTCACGTTCAACGTGGAGGGACGCCTTCACCGTTTGACCGGATTCTTGGTTCGCGTTTTGGTGTCAAAGCTGTTGAGTTGATCGAACAGAAACGCTATGGACGTATGGTCTCTTTGCAGGGCCGTCAAGTTTCTGATGTCGATATTATTGATGCGGTCGATTCACTTAACCGCGTAGAGCCAGATGGTGATCTGGTTCGCACTGCCGAAGCTCTGGGTATTATGCTTGGGCGCGCAGGTGCTTAGGTAGCAGGAGGGTGGAGTGGATTTAACGGAAATATTGAATGGCCGCAGCGGAAAACGTGATGTCGCCTATGCCGCTTGCGGCATGCTGCTTGGTGTCATGGCTCCGATCGGCTGGATTATCCTGCGATTGATCTTGTTCTGGGATGATAGCCAGTCTCTCTCTGGCCAGGTTATGCAGGACATAATAGGGACTGAACAGAGTCGGTACATGTATACCTATATGTGTGGTGGCACCATGGTTGTTCTCGGTTTATTCGGGTTCTTTATTGGCAGGGCCTCCCAACAGATTCATGACAGGGCTTTGAAACTGGATGTTTTAAATCGAGAAGTTGCCGAGCAGAAAGCTTCCTTCGAGCAACGTTTTACCGATCTCGACCGTAGCATCAAGAACTTCCATATCATCAATACTGACCTGCAAAAAAGTGTCGATCGTCAGGAAATAATGCGCCTTTCGGCTGAGGGCTTGCACAAAGTCATCGGCTTTGATCGCGCTAACATTCTGATGGTCGATGAAGCATCTCAGCAACTTTACTTTGCGGCCAGCAGGGGGGGAGGCCTCGACGAAGCCGATGTCAAGACCCGACTTCCTCTTGATGAACGGGCAGGCTGCCTTTACAAGTCAATTAATGATCGGAAGGTGATGTTGATTGATGATATTGCAAAGATGCCCGAGGAGTATCACCTGCAGCCCCCGTGTGATGCTGTGCCGCAATTGCGCTCACGGAACTTCATCCTCTGTCCAATCATCGTTCGTGGGCAGGCCGTTGGCCTGATTGCCGTTGATAACAAGTTCAAAAAGGCCAAGCTCTCTGACACCGATGTCGATACGGTCAAGTTGTTCGCCGACCAGGTCTCCTCGTCGATGATGCGTATCAACTTACTTGATGCCGTTGAATTACTGACTCAGCAGTTGCAACACACCTTTGATGAATTTCTTAAATATCGCGATGAACATGCGGAATTAATAACATCTTTACGATTAGCGACTTCTTCTACAACGACTGCCACAGCAGATATCTCCGGCGGTGCCGGGGTTATCCAGGAGTCGGTTAACTCGACGCGTTCAGCTGTCGGCCAGATCTCCGTTTCAATCGATCAGGTTTCTAACAGTCTCAAGTCCCTTAACGAATTTATGGAAAGCTCGATTGCATCAATGACCGAGATCCAATACACCGTAAGCGCTGTCGAAGAGAGCAGCGCTCGTTCTCATGCCATGTCGGAAACAGTCAAGGAACGTGCTGAACACGGTGTTGAAACCGTAAAACAGGTTCTTGATGGTATGCGCGGAATTGTGTCTGCGGTTGAGCAGGCTGAGGGAACAATCAATGATCTCTCTCTCAAGGGAGAGCAGGTCGGCACAATCACCTCTGTCGTTACAGATCTGACACAAAAAACCAGCCTGTTAGCTTTAAACGCGGCCATCATCGCAGCCCAGGCCGGTGAACATGGACGTTCTTTCGCTGTTGTTGCTGATGAAGTCAGAAGCCTCGCTCAAGAAGCCGCTTCATCAACAGATCAAATTAATCAAATTATCGAAGAGATTCAGAAATATACAAAAGATACGGTTGACCATATTCGCAGCACGCACCGACTGGTCAAAGTTGGCATGGAGCAGGGTGAAGAGATGTCAGATGTCCTGTCCCAGATCTTGGGCAGCTCTCAGCAGGCCATGGAAATGGCTCACGATATCAGAAAATCGACGCAGGAAATCTCTCAGTCTGTTATCGGAGTGAGTAACTCGGTTGAAGAGCTGGGTGAAATGTCTTCCCAGGTTTCCAGGGCCTCACGAGAAGAGGCCAATGGAGCCAGAAGTATCGTCTCTGCTGTCGAGGAAGTCCAGACCATGTCCGATGATATGGTGAAAGCGACCTCCCGTCAGGCCGAAAATACGCGACAGATCGAGAGTTCGGTCGAACGTGTCAGTGACATGGCGCAACGTATTTTTGACGAAATGGACGAGCGTCGCAATGGCAGCCTCCAGGTTATCGAAGATCTAAGGCGCCTGAAAGAGAAGACGGCTTAGTCGCCGACAAATTTTTAACGATCAACTCTTTGGATAAACAAAGGCGAAACCATGAAGTTATGGTCTCGCCTTTGTTGCAGATAGTTTATAACCCTTAGTTATGGCATGTGTTTGTTCAGCTAACTGGGGGATAGCCCCCGAGTCTCTAGGCACTATTTAGTGCCAAACACTTTTTTCAGAATATCCGTGGTCCTTGCAACGGGGTTCTGGCGAATTGCCGTTTCTTCTGCTGCGATGTAATGAAAAATTCCGTTCATCCCTTCTGTAACAACATAGCTGTTCAGATCTGCTTTGACGTTTGGCATAAAGGGCAGGCTCGAGTACTCTCCCATGACCGCATCGTAAGCCTGAACTGCACCAACCTGATTGATGGCTTGTTCGACGATGGGCTGCATCGCTTCTGCGAGAGGGGCAGACATCTTGTCTTGGAAATATCGAGTGGCGGCATCATCAGGGCCATTGTAAATGCCCGTGACATCATCCATCGTCATCGATTCTATGGAATCCCAAAAGATTTTCTTTGCAGGTGGGGTCGCTGCTTCTGCCGCGCGGTTCAACTTGAGCTCCAGGTCGTCCATCATGGCTGTCAGACCTATCGCATCCAGTGCTTGTTTGACCCGTAACATACTATCAGGCAATGGGATGTGGATTGCGGGATCCGCGTTGAAGCCGTCAGCTTTGCCGAGTTGTCCAACGACCCTTTCCGTACCAACCCGAAGCGCGTCTTTGAGACCATTGGCGATGTCGCTGTCGGATAGATTGGAGAGTTGGGGTGTGGTTTGTCCCTGAGGGGTCTGGTTGACCGTATCCAGAAGTTCCTGACCCGACTTGAGCCAGTCCATCTGGGCATAAGCCGGCGGTATAATAACGCTCTGGAACAGAAGCAGGATAAAAACTGCGATAGAAACGTCTTGCCAGGAACAGCCTTGATTCATTGCCTGTCTCCTTAAGAGTTTCCCCGCGAAAGCAATCCTGAAGTTGCTAACCCGTCACGGAAACAATCTCTTTGAAGGTGGTGTGTCCCTCAAACATTTTCTGCATGGCTAACTCACGCAAAGAAACCATTCCATCGGCCTTGGCAATTGCGTAAACTTCGGCCATGTCTGTGTGCTCAGTGATCTTCGCTTTTAGCCGTTCAGTGAATTCGAGGACCTCAAAGATCCCGGTTCGACCCTTGTAGCCTGTGCCGCGACACTCATCACAGCCTTTACCTTCCCAAACTTTATAGTCTTTCTTCTCAAGGTCAAGATAGGTGATCTCTTCATCAGTCAGGGTTGTTTCATATTTGCATTCCTGGCAGATGGATCGGAGCAGACGCTGGGCGATAATGCCGTTAATTGTTGAGGTGATCAGGAATGCCGGAATCCCGATATCAAGCAGACGCGTGATGGATGACGGCGCATCATTGGTATGCAAGGTGGAGAGCACCAGG
Organism: Deltaproteobacteria bacterium IMCC39524; assembly: GCA_029667085.1. NCBI lineage: Bacteria > Deltaproteobacteria > Deltaproteobacteria bacterium IMCC39524. The sequence continues at coordinate 934,723 of JARUHJ010000001.1, read as the reverse complement.
TGACCGGTCAGGGCTGCCTGTACCGCGTTGCTGGCCGTATCTGCATCGCGGATCTCGCCGATCATCAGGACGTCGGGGTCTTGTCGCAGGATGTTCCGCAAGACGGTGCCGAAGGTGACATTGATTGCAGCTTGCACGCCGACCTGGTTGAAGTCTTCCATCACCATCTCGATAGGATCTTCGATGGTGATGATATTGATCTCCGGTGAGGCGATAGTTTTCAGCGAGGAGTAAAGAGTCGTCGTCTTACCGCTACCTGTAGGCCCGGTGACCAGGACAATGCCATTCGGCTTTCTGATGAACTCACTGTAAAGTTTGTATTCACGTTCGTAAAAACCGATCCGGTCGAGCTTCTGCATGAGAATTTCTGGATCGAAGATTCGAATAACGACCTTCTCACCGAAAGCGACCGGCAGGGTGGAAACACGCAGCTCGATGTCTTTGGCCATGTGTTCGGTTTTGATGCGGCCGTCTTGTGGACGGCGCTTCTCTGCGACGTCGAGACGTGACAGCAACTTCAGGCGAGAGACAATCGCCGGATGGAGGTTGCCAGGAACGGTGTGGATGTTGTGCAGAACACCATCGACCCTGAAGCGGATTGATGACTTGTCTCGTTTCGGTTCTATGTGGATATCGCTGGCCCGCTGGTCGAAGGCATATTTGAGCAGGAATTCCACCGCAGAAATGATGTGTTGATCGCTACTTTCAACCTCGTCACGGCCGCGCATCTTGAAGAGCTGCTCGAGATTGGAGAGTTCAGAGCTGAGGCCCATGTCGACTTGCGCTGCTCTGACAGAGGCCTGAAAACCGAAAAACTCCTCGAGAATTTTCAGGACGTCGCTACGGGAAGCAAAAATTCTTTTGATCTTGATGCCGAGCGCATGCTGCAAGTCTTCAATCGGTCGGACATTGAATGGGTCGGCTACGGCAATTGTGATGACACCTTCCTTCTCATCGATCGGTACCACCAGGTTCTTCAAAGCGAAGGCTCTGGGGATCTGGTCGGTGACGACATCAAGTTCCAGCTTGAGGGGGTCTATCTTGATATATTCCATGCCAGACGCCTGGGCGATCAGCTCCGTGATGGCATCTTCAGTCAATTTCTTCTGTGTCGCAGGAATCTCCAGACTAAAGGAGGTGATCACCTGGGCAGGAGAGGCCAGCTCAGGCAAGTAGATCTCTTTCTTGGCCAGGTTTTTGGGCAGATGACTGTTCAGCCTTGCAGCCTGGGCATCGCCCCGCTTGAGAATCATCTCATACTGTTCATCATCGATTCTGCTGCGCTGGTGAAGGAGCTTGGCAACATCCTTAATGGTCAGCATGTACTTTTGTGGTCTCTTGTCGGTCGCCCGACGCATTGGATGGCTGTCTTCTCGAAGTTTATTTTTGTCGCTGTTCGACATGCTGGACCTCATGCATTAAGAAATGGTCTTAATCCTGCCTGTTTGTCTGCCAGAATTACGAACCATTTGCTCGAGTACAGTAGCTGTTTTTAACTGCTGGTCACTTTAGCACAGAATTTTTTTCCTGCGCAGAGGTTTCTGTTCTGTATTATTTCGAAATGTTTGAATTTGCTCAAGGTTTATCTGAGTTAAATGTATACGCTATGAAGCTTATATTTTACCGATTTGTCTTGCAGGGCAAAGGTAATAGGGTTATCTATCAATAATCGAGACAGTTGTTTTGAAAGGATTTAATCATGTCTGCTCAGACTGAATTAATTGAACGTTACCAGACTCTTCTGGGCCAGGAGATTCATGTCGGCCCATGGTTTGAAATTGACCAACAGAGGATTGATGATTTTGCACGGGTGACCGGCGACGAGCAATGGATCCATGTCGACCCACAGCGTGCGGAAAAAGAGTCCCCGTACGGAACAACAATTGCTCATGGTTTCCTGACCCTGTCGTTGTTGCCTTACCTGACCCAGAGCAATCACCCTGAGTTCTTCACTGACAATTATCCAGGTATGCGCCTGCGGGTGAATTATGGCTTGAACAAACTTCGCTATCCCGCGCCGGTTTTGTGTGGCTCTAAAATTCGCGCCCGGACAACAGTCCAGTCCGTTGAAGAGGTTCGCGATGGTGTGCAGATTGTCTACCTTCTGACGATTGAGATTGAGGGTGAGAAGAAGCCTGCGTGCGTTGCCGAACAGGTGATGCGCGTGTATCCTTAGATTCAACCTCAAATTCTTTGTGGAATAAACTTTAAGCGAGGGAACTTTTATGTCGAACGACCTTGGTAAATTCAAGTTGGATGCGGAGAAAGCCGTCCTGGTGGTGATTGATGTTCAGGAGCGCCTGGTACCGGCGATGCCTGGGGATATTTACCTGCGCTTGCGCAATACTGTTGCCATGCTGGTTGAGGTTGCCGGTTTGCTTAATCTCCCGGTTGTCACTACCGAGCAGTATCCTAAAGGAATTGGGCATACTGTCCCTGAATTGGCTGCCGCCTGCAATGAGACAGTCATTGAAAAAGTCAGCTTCGGCTGTTGTGGTGAAGCGACCTTTCTTGAGGCCTTGAAGAATACTGGTCGCAGCCAGGTGCTGATAACCGGAATGGAGGCCCATGTTTGCGTCTACCAGACGGTGCTGGGTCTACTTGAAGGTGGTTACTATGTCCATCTGATTCGAGATGCAATCTGTTCACGCAACAAAACGGATTACCTCGCAGGAGTGGCTAACGCGGGACAGGCCGGTGCCGTTGTAACTACGGCCGAAACAGTTATGTTCCAGATGCTCCAGGAATCAACGCACGAGCAGTTCCGTGCAGTGTCAAAGCTGGTTAAGGAAAGAGGTTAGTGCCGCGTCAGCTTATCGTTGACACGACACTAGCCTTTGGTTTGCGCACAGCACGAGCGACATAGTTTTTTTCTCGACAAGCGCCATTCGCGACATTTTTAGGAGCTTATATGGCCCGCAAGGTCTTTGTTGCTGCAACTGGGCAGAATAGTGGTAAAACCACGACCAGCCTTTCCCTCATGTATATGGCACGTAAAAAATACAGGAGGGTCGGTTTCATAAAACCCTTTGGTCCCAAGCCATCAATCGCCAGAAATGGCATGGTTGTGGATAAAGACGCCGCCCTGATGGCTGAAGTCTTTGGTCTTGAGGATGACCTCTCTTTGATGTCACCGCTGGTCCTTCACCCCGGCGACACCCAGAAATTACTTGAGGGTGAGCTCTCCGGCGCCGATATGGAGCGGAAAATGTTCGACGCCATAGACGAACTGGACCGCAAAAATGATTTTCTGATTATAGAGGGTGCCGGACATACCGGAGTCGGCTCGGTTCTGGGCTTCTCAAACGCACGTGTTGCCAAGATTGCTGACGCACCGGTCGTTATGGTGACTGGTGGTGGCGTTGGCAACGTTGTCGATTCAGCGTACATGAACCTTGCTCTGTTTGAGAAAGAGCAGGCTGATGTTCGCGCGGTTCTGGTCAATAAAATTATTCCCGAGAAGCGTGAAAAAACGCTGCGCTACCTGGAGCTCGCTTTTGCGAAGGAAACGTTCAAGGTTGTCGGTGGTTTTAACTACCAGCCAATTCTCGCCAACCCGACCCTTCGCCGTATCAGTCAGGTCCTCGATGTTCCCTTACATGGTAATCAGGAGGCTGCAGGACAAATTGCCCACCATGTCCAGATCGGTTCTGCTGCTACACAACGTGTCACGGAGCTTTTGAAGGAGTCTTCTCTGGTGACGGTGACCAGCAGCCGTGATGAATTATTGGTGACCCTGGCTAATATGTACAACCTGCCCGAATATCGGCACCTGCTTGCCGGGCTGGTTATCCCCGGTGTTGCCAAAATCAGTGCGATCACACAGAAAATTCTTGATAATAGTGGCATCCCCTATATGAGGACGACCCGCACAACGGCAGATGTCTTCAATACCATCACTGATGACGTTTCCAAACTTAATGCCATGGACACTCAGAAAATTAACCTGATTATGGAACTTGCCGACAAGCGTTTTGAATTTGATGCCCTGGATTCTCTGCTTGGCTGAAGTAAGTGAGTCTTTAAAGCGAGCTGTGAGCAAAACAGGGGCTCGAATTTATTCCCCGGAAATGCTATAAAGCTGATTCGGAATTGTTATTGAATGACACAGACAGGAGCATGAACTTATGCAGATAGCGCTGATTGGAATCGGTAAGATTGCCAACTACCAGATGCAGGCCATTACCCATACGCCGGGAATCAAACTGGTTGATGCGCATGATCTGGATGCGAATAAAGCCGAGGAATTGCCGGGGAGTGTTAATTTCCATGACAACCTGGAAAAGTTGCTCAACAAATCGAAGGCTGATGCATTCCTCGTTTCGACTCCGACGCCCAGCCATTTCGAAGTCGCCATGCGGGTTATCGAATCTGACCGTATTGCGATTGTGGAGAAGCCTATCTGTACCAGCCAGTCCGAGATGGATGCTCTGTTAACAGCCGCACGCACGCGTAAACTGCCACTCTACACTGCTTTTCACCCTGCCTATGGCCGTGAAGTTGATTGGTGGCGCGAACAACGTGACGCCCGTAATTTTGATCTCGGTGCCCTGCTTGGGTTTGATACTTGTTTCGCCGACCCCTACTACATTGATGGCAAGCTAACCCTGGGCGCGGTTGGTAAGGCTGGCGCCTGGTCGGATAGCGGTATTAGTGGCTTGAGCGCACTGTCCCGATTGATCGATCCGAATTCTATGGAATTGGTGGATGGTCGAATGACCGTTATCCCTTCATTGGCATGCTCCCAAGTCCAGGGGCTGGCTGTTTATAGTTTTGTTGAGCAGAATAATATTGCCTATGGCATGGTTGATACCAACTGGACTCTTGGCAAGAACTATAAAACCACGCGACTGCGTTACGAAAATGGTCTTGTCGCTCTGGATCACGCCAAAGAAGTCGCGACTCTGAGCCTGAGTGGTCAAGATTCTCTGGTGTTTAACCTGGCCACTGACAAGCCTCGCCTGGTGAATCACTATTGTGGTGTCTTCTCAGACCTGACAGAGATGTTCAGCAAGGGAGAGGACAACACCGAGCTTTCCGAAGTGCTGCATCGTTTGCTCTTCGCTGCGCTGCAGCACTAATCCATGCTTCTTGTCCCCGTAGCCAGATGCTACCTTTATGTGCTTTTGTTTGAATTGAAACTATGCAGCAACGCCTGCAAAAAATAATCGCCGCAGCGGGCTATTGCTCCCGTCGACGTGCTGAAGAACTGATTGCGGCGGGCAGGGTGCGTGTCGATGGTCATGTCGCAGTTATCGGCGAAAAGGCAGACGGCCAGGCTGCGGTTATTCTGGTTGATGACAAACCGCTGCAGTCGGCTGAAAAACTTGTCTATGTTCTGATCAATAAGCCTCTGGGAACAGTGACAACTTTAAGTGATCCAGAGGGCCGTCCTGTAGTCACGGAACTGGTCAAAGAGTTTGGCGTACGTCTCTTTCCTGTCGGTCGCCTGGATATCAACACCTCTGGCTTACTGCTGTTAACCAACGATGGTGCTTTGGCTAATCGTTTGGCTCATCCGAGCCACCAGGTGGATAAACGCTACCTGGTCAAGGTGCGTGGGCAACTGTCCAACGCTTCAAAGCGTCAGCTCGAAGAAGGTGTTGAACTTGAGGACGGCATGTCGTCGCCGGCTAAACTTGTCAATCTGCGGATCAGTGGCAATCACAGCTGGTTTGAGTTGATTATTCATGAAGGTCGCAATCGTCAGGTCCGTCGCATGTGTGAGGCCCTGGGGTATCAAGTCAGTCGGCTGGTCCGTATTGGCTACGCCTTTTTGACTCTGGATAATCTTGCTCCCGGGCAGAAACGTCTGCTTTCTGAACGAGAGGTTAAGCGTTTACAGGGGTTGAATAAAAAAGGATAGGAATTAACTTCGTGTTCATGGCAGCCGTGCGAACCTGGCTGCGCGTCTGACGCAGGCTCATCTGTGGTGGATGGACAGCTTGCAGGGGGAAATTATGTCGATATCACTTGATTACACCAATATGATGAAGGTTGCCATTGGCTCAGACTACGGTGTCCACGACGAAGAACTCGCCGAACTGTCCGTTCAGACCAAGGCCATTCATCAACTGATCCAGAAACGGCGCGATGCTGGTGAGTTGCCCTTCTTTGACCTGCCGAATGATCAGGCCATGATTACTGAAGTGCTCTCCCTTGCCAAAGAGATCCAGGAGCAGTTCGATAATCTTGTGGTGCTTGGAATAGGGGGGTCTGCTCTCGGTACCACGGCCGTTTTTAACGCACTCTGTTACGGCCACAACCTGAAGGACAAAGAGCAACGAGGTGATTTGCCGAGGCTGTTTGTTCTCGACAACGTTGACCCTGATGGTTTTTCGGCGCATCTCGATCTCTGTGACCCAGCGCGAACCTGTTTCCTGGTGATCAGCAAGTCCGGCACAACTGTGGAGACAACCAGTCAGTTTCTGGTTGCTCGGCGCTGGCTTGAAAATGCTGTCGGAGCCTCTTATCGCAAACACTTTGTGCTGATTACCGACCCCAAAAAAGGCGTCCTGCGTGAATTGGCTGATCGAGAAGGCTATCGCAGTTGCGCTATCCCGGCAGGTGTCGGTGGCCGGTTCAGCATTTTTACGCCTGTAGGCCTGTTGCCTTTGGCCTGTGTTGGTGTTGATATCAGACAGCTACTCAAGGGTGCGAGTGAGTTTTCAGAACATCTCTGCCACGATGACCTGAAGACAAATCCGGCTTACCTGAACGCAACTCTTCAATATCTTGCCTATCAGAAAGGGTTGACGATCTCAGTGTTGATGCCATACAGCGACCGGTTGAGAGATATTTCAGACTGGTTCCGGCAATTATGGGCGGAGAGTCTTGGTAAAAAATTCGGTACAGACGGCACTTTACGAAATGTCGGGCCCACCCCAGTGAATGCTCTTGGCTCAACAGATCAGCACTCCCAGGTCCAGCTTTATATGGAAGGGCCTTTCGATAAGGTCGTCACTTTTGTTGCCCTTGACAGCTTTGATCGGGATCTTCCTTTACCGGGTTACGAGGCTTCACCGCAGATGGCTTACCTTGAAGGTCATTCCCTTGGCGAACTCATCGGCGTGGAGCAACAGGCGACTGCCGCAGCTCTCACCAGGAACGGCCGGTCAAACTGTACGATCAGACTTCCGGGGGTCACTCCGGAGACTGTTGGGGCACTGCTGTTCCTGTTTGAAGTGCAGACTCTTTTCGCAGGTTATCTTTTTGATGTTGACCCTCTCGATCAGCCCGGAGTGGAAGAAGGTAAGCTTTTCACCTACGCTCTAATGGGCCGACAAGGGTACGATGAGAAGGCAGCAGAATTCAAGTCAATCCAAGGTCGTCTTGAGCCGCGAATTCTTTCTTGTGGTTGATTGTCTATTTAACTGATTTCAAAAGAGAATTCATGTTCTAACAGGGCTCTCATAGCTTGACATGTTGAGCCTTTTTGGTTTAGAGTTACAACTTATGTAAATTGTTATTTTTCTAATCGGAAAAACTCTTGGCTAATAAAGATAAACTCCTCGCAAATGCCCAGAAATTCATTTCTAAGGGGCAACTCCCAAAAGCAATCGGCGAGTATAGAAAACTTGTCGACACTTTTCCTAAAGACGTGCGCAATCGGCAGAAGCTCGCCGAATTGCTTAGTCGCGATAACAAAAGCGAAGATGCCTTAGCTGAGTATGAAGTTGTTGCGAAGCATTACACTGAGACGGGCTTTTATCTTAAAGCCATCGCGTTGTTCAAACAAATGCAGAAGATTGACGCTTCCAGAGTTGATATCTATCTCCGCCTGGCAGAACTCAATGAAAATCAGGGGTTGATCGGTAATGCTCTGACAGAGTATCGCAATCTGATCTCTTTCTACGAAAAGAACCAGATGTACCGGGAATCGATCGAAGTTCTTGAGAAGATGCTTGAGCTTGACCCCGAGAATCTAAACTTTGCGGCTAAAATTGCAGAGTGCTACAAGGCTTCGGGCCAACATGATGAAGCCCTGAAACGTTTTCTGTCGATCATTGAGCCTATCAGTGAAAAAGGGGAACATCTCAAGGTCGTCAAGCTCTACGAACGCTTTCTGGACATCTGCCCCGAAGATGGCAGCTCAAGAATCCCCCTTGCACTGGCTTTTATCAATACCGGTTCTGCAGACAAGGCGATTCAGATTTTAAAGGGATTGCTTAAGAAGTCTCCTGAAGACACTATTGTTAATCGCTACCTGGCGGAAGCCTATGTTGCCAACAGGGATCATTCCAACGCACGTCTCACTCTCAAACATCTCCTGAAACTCATCGGTGAAGATCTTGACCTTCGTGAAAGTTACGTTCGTCTCTGCATTGATGCCGGCGAACCTGAGAGTGCTCGAGATCGCCTGGAAGAATGGAAAGATTCCTTCTTCCAAGCAGAACGCGTCTTTGTTCTGCAAGGTTTTTATGAAGAACTGAAAGCCCTTATGGGCGGTGATACGGTTGTTACTGACACGCTTGCTGTTATTTATGAGGCTGTTGGTGAAACCTCAAAGCTGGATGATCTAGAGACGTCGTCAAAAACGTCTAAAGCTTCTGAGGAGATCGCTGACTCGGCCTTGACCGATGAGGCGATTGACGACGTGGAAGCTCTCGATATGGTCGGTGAAGATGTCCCCGATGATGTCGAAGTCCCCGACCTTGTCGCCGACGAGTCTGACGAGGATCAGCCCGCAGAAAAGGTTGCCGCTAAAAACGTTGAACTCGACCTGGACCTGGATTTGGACCTTGACGGTCCCGAACTGGAACTTGAGGGGGCCACAACTGAAGATGCTGACGTATCACTTCCGGATGTTGGGGAAGACGATGAGTTAGAAGTAGAAGTTGAGATCGATCTTGATGACATGGGAGATCTGGATCTTGACTTTGACGAAGAGCTTTCCTTCGGAGAAGAGGTCGCCGAAGAAGAGGTTGCCAAAGAAGAGGAAGAACTTTCACTTGACGTTGATCCCGAATTTGACGGTGTTGAAAGCGATGCGCCTCTTGAGCCCTTTGACAGTACGTTTGACGCTGCACCTGTCGGCTCTCTGGATGATACTGACGAACTTGAAATCCTTGAAGACCTTGACGAACTGAAAGAAATCGAGACTGCTGCAGAGCTCGAAGAGGTCGAGGATCTGGAAGAGCTCGAAGAGTTAGACGAGATTGAAGAACTCGAAGTCCTCGAGGAGGTTGAGGAACTGGAGGTCCTTGAAGACGTTGAGGAACTCGATGTCCTTGAGGATGTTGAACCGCTCGAAGAAGTGGAACCGCTTGCCGCTGCATCGCCTGCTGAAAGGGTAGCTTTTGTTTCAGGGATCAATACTGTTTCTGAGCTGGAAGAAGCCGAGTTTTACCTTCAGCAGGGATTGTACGATGATGCCGAGAGGGTCTTGCAGCCCCTGATGGAGCACCTCCCTGAGTTGCCTGAACTACAGTCGAAGATAGATGCAATCAACCAGAGTCGTCTCGCTACAGAAGCAGAACCCGAAGCGATTGATTTTGTCGACATCATGTCTGACCTGCAGGATGATGATTTCCTTGCCGCAACAGACTTCCTCGACTCCATCAGCGGCAATGCTGCCGCCGATGATGAGCTGTTACAGAAAACGGTTTCGGAGATCGACTCTTCCGATACGGAATCTCACTTCAATCTCGGTATTGCCTATAAAGAGATGGGCCTTTATGATGATGCTATTGCCGAATTTGAGAAAGCGGCGAGCTCATCGTCCCGCGCCCTTGATTGCATTACTCTGACAGGCCAATGTCATATGGAAGCAGGCGAAACAGCCGCTGCAATGGACGCATTCAAGGCCGGTCTTGCTCATGAAGGCCTCTCTGAAGAAGGGCGCATGTCTCTTCACTTTGAGCTGGGCATGCTTCTCCAGATGAACGGTCAGCTGCTGGAGGCGCTTGAATTCTTCCAGTTGGTCGCGGAGAAAGATTCTTTCTTTAGAGATGTTGCAGATCTTGTCAAGAACTTACGTCGTGAGCTTGGTCTTGACGAAAAAGATATTGATGACGGCCCACAAGGGAATCGTGATCGTGTTTCCTATGTTTAACCTGGAGCGTGTAGTTAGCTTATGAGTTACCTGGAGCATTATGGATTGGATCGGGAGCCCTTCTCCAACGCACCCGACGCACGTTTTTATTATAATAGTGACTTGCACAGTCAGGCGCTGTTGCGACTAATGTATGCCGTTGACTCCAACAAAGGGCTGGCCGTCCTGGTTGGTGGTGTTGGCACGGGCAAGACAACTCTGGCCCGACGTATGCTGGATAATTTGCCAGAAGATCGTTACGAATCTTCGCTGCTGGTTATGGTTCACTCCGGGATCACTCCTGAGTGGATTCTGACCCGTATCGCGCTTCAGCTCGGAGTCGACGAACCGGCTGGTGATCGTCTCAAGCTACTCAAGCAACTTTATACGCGTTTACTTGAGATCGAGGATGAAGGGCGGCGCGCGGTCGTCCTGATTGATGAAGCGCAGATGTTGCAAAGTCGTGAGCTGATGGAAGAATTCCGTGGCTTGCTCAACCTGGAGATTCCGGGCAAGAAGCTGCTTAATATTGTTTTCTTCGGCTTGACGGAGCTGGAAGATTGCCTGGCCCTTGATGAACCACTTGCCCAGAGAGTCGCCGTCAAATATCACCTCAAGTCAATGACTGTTGAAACGACGACTTCTTATATCAAGCATCGTCTTCAAGTTGCTGGTGCCAAGGAGGTCCTCTATGATGCTGAGGTCATTCCCCTGATTCATCGCTACGCAGGTGGTGTGCCTCGACTGATTAACACCATCAGTGACAACTGTCTTTTTGAGGCCTATCTGCGTAAAATGCACAAAGTCGACTCCCGAATCGCTCATAGCGTGGCCGGAGATCTCGGCCTCCTGCAGCACCCTCTTTCGGAACTACCGCGAGCAATAATAAAAGATGAGCTTTCCGAAATTGAAAACATGCTCGACAAGCTCGAACAAAAACAATAACCCTAGTTCTTAAGCTATGCGGCCGGTTCAGTTCTCTGAACCGGCTTTTCCTTTCTGTTCTCACGAAAGGGTCTTATATGAAAAACAGAATCCAGATATTACCTGAAAACCTCGCTAATCAGATCGCCGCCGGTGAAGTGGTTGAGCGGCCGGCTTCGGTTGTGAAAGAGTTGATAGAAAACTCCCTTGACGCCTCCGCCAGCGAAGTCTTTGTAGAGATAGAGAAGGGCGGTAAAGCCCTGATCAAAGTCACTGACAACGGTTACGGCATGAAGAAGGATGATGCCTTCCTTTGCCTCGAGCGTCACGCCACCAGCAAGGTCTCCAGTGCCGTGGATCTCTTTGCTCTGCACACCATGGGTTTTCGTGGTGAGGCTCTCCCGGCCATCGCATCTGTGACCCGCTTACGTCTTACAACCCGCTCTGTTGATGATGAAACCGGCTGGCAGATTTACGCTGAAGGTGGCACAATCCGCCAGGCGGATGCCGTCGGTGTCACTCCCGGTACGGTCGTTGAAGTTCGCAATCTTTTCTTCAACACGCCCGGACGACGTAAATTCCTGCGTAAAGATGAAACTGAATTTGGCCACATCGCGGATGTCGTCTCAAGGTTGGCTTTGTCGCGGCCGGATATTCATTTTCGCCTCTTGCATAATAGCCGCAATGTTCTTGAGGCGTATCGTCACAACCGTCTGGAAGAACGTGCGGCAGCCATGCTGGGGCGCAATGTTGCTTCTGATTTGCTGACGGTAGAGGCGGATTCCGGAAACGGCGAGATGCTGGTCGGACTTTTAGGAACTCCTGGTATCAGCCGCTCATCAACAAACAATATCTATACATATATCAACGGTCGTTTTGTCCGTGACCGGGTTGTTCAACACGCCATTCTTGAAGCCTATCGGTCTTTACTGGAAAAACGACGTTATCCGATCGCAGTGCTCTTTATCGACATGCCGCCTGAGTCCGTCGATGTTAACGTCCATCCAACCAAGCATGAGGTCCGCTTTCGCAATCAGCAGCAGGTGCATGATTTTATCGTAACTTCACTGCGTGACCGCTTGCAGCAGGTCTCTTTCGAACCTGCTCGCGTTTCGAGTGCATTTCAACCCTCTTCTTTTAGCCCCCCTCCCGTTACCTCTGCTCCGCAAACGCCAGAACAACGGGTTTATCGCGAGCGCGTGCAGGAATCGCTGGCAGCCTTTAACGAAAAAGTCGCTAGCGTACCGACTATTGCCGCGGTTTCGACGGTTAAGGGTGAAATTGACGGTTGGTCGACAGGCCGCCAGGAGACGCAGTCACTACCTGAAGGTTGGCGCCTGATTGGACAGTACCTGAACAGTTATCTGTTGTGTCAGGCTGACGACGAGCTGGTTCTGATCGATCAGCACGCTGCTCATGAGCGTATCGGTTTTGAGAGGCTTCGTAAGCAGTTGGCATCTGATGGCATCGAGAGCCAGGCCTTGCTCTTCCCGATGGTCCTTGAGCTGGAACACCGTGAGGCGGCTGTTTTGGCAGATAATCTCGACGATTTCGCTCGCTTCGGCTTTGAGGTTGAAGCCTTCGGAGGACGATCTTTTACGGTGAAGTCAGTGCCTGCCCTGGTTGCGGATGTCGATGTCGAACGTCTTGTGCGTGATCTGGCTGCTGAATTGAATGAGATCGGTCGTGCCGCTCAACTTGATGATGAGATAGAGCGTGTTCTGGCCGTCCTTGCCTGCCACAGTATGGTGCGCGCCAATCAGGCTCTATCCCAGAGTGAGATGCAACAATTGTTACATGATCTCGCTGCCATTGAGTTCGGTAGCTGCTGTCCACACGGGAGGCCGATTATGCATCGTCTGTCAAAACGCGAAGTTGAGAAACTCTTCCATCGAGGCTAATGGTGTCGACTGAAATTGACAAGCGACCGGTGCTCCCTGTTATATGCGGACCGACAGCTGTGGGAAAAACGGTCCTCGCCCTGCAGTTGGCAGAGGCCTTTGACGGTGAGATCATTTCTGCAGATTCCCGCCAGGTCTTTCGCTTCATGGATATCGGCACTGCAAAGCCGACTCTTGAGGAACAGCAAAGGGCCAGGCATCACCTGATCGATGTGGCCTGGCCGGATGAAGAGTTTCACGCTGCTCACTTTTTGGCTCATGCTGAACCTCTCGTAAAAGACATTACACAAAGGAATAAACGGCCCTTCCTGGTTGGCGGTACGGGTCTCTATATCAAGGCTTTTACGGAAGGGCTTCTGGATGCGCCTTCAGCTGATCAGGCGTTTCGTGAGCATCTGCAAGCGCGGGCTGAGAAAGAAGGTCGTTCGGTGCTGCATGCAGAACTTGCCAGGGTGGACCCTGAGTCTGCCGCCCGTTTGCACCCCAATGATCTGATCAGGATTGTCCGTGCCCTGGAAGTGTATGAGCAGTCAGGAAAGCCCTTATCGTCTCTGCAGGATGACCATGGCTTTAGAGGCCAGCCGTATCGAACCATCAAGATCTGTTTACACATGGATCGAGACGCCCTGTACCAGCGAATCAACCAGCGAGCCAAAGTCATGTTTGAAGAGGGATTGCTGGAAGAAGCAGAGTCCTTGTTGAAAGCTGGCTATGATCCTGCTCTAAAGACCTTGCGTACTATCGGTTATCGTCAGGCTTTCGCTCTGTTGAGTGGCACGATGACATATGAGGAGGCTCTCGATAGTCTGCAGCAAGCAACAAGACGCTATGCAAAACAACAATTAACCTGGTTTCGTAAAGACAAATCAATGATTTGGCTTGAATCCTGTGTCGACTTTGTTACAATTCGGAAAATGATTGATGAATTCTATTGCATTTAGAAAAGGAGCGGTTGTTATGGCAAAATCACCATTCAATATCCAGGATCAATATCTTAATCAGGCACGTAAAGAGAGAGTCGTTGTGGAAATTTCCATGATGTCTGGCGAAAAACTCAAGGGCCATATTAAGTCTTTTGACAGCTTTTGTGTTTTGGTAGACAGCAGCGGTGACCTCTTGCTTTACAAACATGCCATCACTTCGATCACCTCCGCAGACGGTAATTTCCGCCTTCATGGTGGTCGCGACTGATTTTTATCTGGTCGATAGACACAATAAAGGTCCCTCGCCGGAAAGCTCTGGCCTGGGGCCTTTGTCTTTTCGTGAAATAATTTGAAACAGCAGGTCTAACAATGCTTGAAATATTATCGGTAGAAGCTGGCAGTATTGCTAATGAACTGGGAATTCAGGCTGGAGACAGTCTTGTTGCAGTTAATGGCGAGCCTGTTAACGACCTGGTCGATTACCTGATCGAAGAACCCAAAGAGTCGCTCCATGTCGCATTGAAAAGAGCCTCCGGGGATCCGTGGGTGCTTGATATCGAGCACGATTCAGAGGAGCCTCTTGGCCTGGTCCTTCCGCATCCGGAACCTAAACAGTGCGGTAATAATTGTGTCTTTTGTTTTGTCCATCAACTACCGCGTGGCATGCGTCGAACCCTCTACGTCAAGGATGAGGATTACCGCTTCTCCTTTCTTTACGGCGCATACGTGACGCTGACCAACCTGTCTGAACAAGACCTGCAGAGAATCCTCAATAAAAAGTTGTCACCCTTGTACGTTTCTGTCCACGCCGCCGATCATATGTTGCGACAGAAGCTGCTGGGCAACCCTGCACCGGATGTTATGCCGATTCTGCAACAGTTGGTGGCAGGGGGCATCGAGGTGCATACCCAGGTGGTAGTTTGCCCGCAGATCAATGATGGAGAACAGCTGGCTCAAACCTGCAGAGAGTTGGTTGCCCTTGCGCCCGGTGTGAAATCTCTTGCTGTTGTACCTGTCGGGTTAACCGGCCACCGGCAGCGGCTTCCTGAACTGCGACCACATACGCGTCAGGAAGCTCTTGATCTGGTTGAATGGGTTGAAGCCACACAGGGGCACCTGCTTGAGATGCTTGGTACACGTTTCATCTTTGCTGCCGACGAACTTTACCTGAAAGCTGAGAAAGACTTCCCCTCCCTCTCTGTGTACGAAGAGCTGTCCCAGGTTGAGAATGGCGTTGGTTTGATTCCACAATTCAGATCACAGGCCGACGAGGTCCTCGATATCGCAGAGCCCCTGGATCTCCCGCCCATCAGTATGGTGACCGGGGTCTCCGCAGCCGATGATATTAAAGCCTTTGCTAGAAGGCTTGCCGACAAATGCGGCTTTGATTTGCGTGTGCATGTTATCAAAAACGATTTTTTTAGTGGCCATGTAACTGTTACAGGTCTTTTGACTGGTCAGGATTTACTTGCTCAACTGGCTGAACAAGACTTAGGTGACATTCTAATGATCCCTGATGTCATGCTTCGAGAGGGTGAAGAGGTTTTCCTCGATGACGTGAGCATTGATGATCTTGTAGAGCGTTTCGATAAACAGACTGAAGTTTTTGCTGCAGACCCATGGGGCCTTTGGGATATGCTTGACACCTTAAGTATGGAGCTTGGGTGAGAATCCTGTAAAATTATGTTGTTATTCTCTGAGCACTTTGCGCCTCCGCGTTAAATTGTTTAAGCTTTTTGAACTGAAAATATAAGGAGCAAATAAATGACCGATGAACAAATATCGTTAAGCCGGGCCGAGCAAGCTCTTGAAAATGGTGAAGCTGAAGAAGCTGTGCGGATTTTAAAGAGGTTTTTGCAGGAGCAGGGTGACAACAGTGATGCCAAGGCGTTGCTTGGTGAAGCCCTGATTGAAGCCGGTCACCTCGAAGAGGCTGTTTCTGTCCTCGAGGACGTTGCCGGCCAGTTGCCGGATGATTTTGATCTGCAATATGACCTTGGTGACCTTTATTTTGAGCTCGGTCGGCCTGACGATGCCTGCAAAGTTTATGAAAGCGTTGTCTCACGGGCTCCTGATCAGGTTGATGCCAGGGTCAGTCTTGGCTTGATCCATTACCATCAAGAGCGTATGGATAAAGCCGAAGCGTGTTATCGAGAAGCGTTGAAACAGAGTCCTGAGTCAGTGTTTGCCTTGAACTCTCTGGGCGATGTCTGTTTTGCCACGGGGCGTAATGATGAAGCCCGTGAATGTTTTGAAAAAGCGCTGGCTCTGGATCCCGAAGATCCTCAGGGCCATTTCAACCTGGCGGAATACCATTACGACAATGACGATCTGCAGGAAGCCGAAAAGCACTGTCGCCGTGCCGTTACCCTTGACCCTGAGTTCTCTTTTGCATACCTGACCCTTGGTAATATCTGCCTTGATCAGGAACAGGTTCAGGAGTCCGTGCACTGTTTTAAGGAATTCCTCAAGCTTGAGACAAGCCCGGCGTCGCAAGAGATTTGTGCGGAAGTTTCCGCTCTGATCGATGGGCTGAAGGGTGAGTCCTAGGCATGCTGCGTGGTCTGACACTCCTGCTGCTTTTTCAGTTCAGTGGTGAAGCCGTTAGTCGTCTTTTTGACTTGCCGATTCCCGGCAATGTGCTGGGTATGGGTTTTCTCCTCCTGGGCTTGACGACAAAGCTGGTTGATATCAAGTGGTTTGAAGAGGCCGCAGAACTGCTGTTGTCAAACATGGCTTTGTTCTTTGTGCCTGCCGGTGTCGGCGTCATGGTTTATGGCGATCTGATAGCTGCCGAATGGTTGCCGATTACCGTTGCTACTGTTTTGAGTACCTTTGTGGTCATGGCGGTCACCGGAAAAATTGCCCAGAAGCTGGAGCCTTCAACGGACGATGATGGGGGAGAAGATGCTTGAGACCCCCTTGTTCGGTATCACTCTCACTCTTGTCACCTATCTGCTATCGCAGAAACTCTATCGACGCGTGGGTAAGGTCTGGGCTAATCCGGTGCTGGTTTCGATCGTTGCGATTATCCTCCTGCTCCAGCTCTGTAAAATAGAATACCGTGATTATGCACGTGGCGGCGATATCCTGGTTTTCTTGCTTGGGCCCTCTGTGGTCGCTCTCGCGATTCCCCTTTATCAACGCCGTGAAGAGATCTGGAAACGCAAGAGACCGATCATGATGGGGGTCTTTGCCGGTTCGCTGGCCTCTATCTTGTCTGCATGCGGTCTCGCCTGGATTCTTGGTGGTAGTCGCGAAGTCATCCTCTCGTTGGCACCAAAATCTGTAACAACACCGATTGCGATCAGTATCGTGGAAAAGATCGGCGGCATTGCACCTTTAACTGCGGCTCTCGTTGTACTGACTGGTTGCATAGGGGCTGTTTGCGGCCCGGAATTCTGCAAGCGTATAGGGATAACCTCACCGGTGGCAACCGGGTTGGCCGTTGGGACCTCTGCTCATGGTATCGGTACCGCAAGAATGCTTGAGGTTGATCGCCTGTCCGGTGCTGTTTCTGGCCTGGCGATAGGCTTGAATGGCTTGATGACAACCTTCCTGCTGCCAATTTTGATGGCGATTGCAGGGCACTGGTGATTCTGTGCCACCCGTTGTGAATTGAAAACTGAAGACACAAAAAAGCCCCGGAGAGTCCGGGGCTTTTTTGTCGTTATGAGGTGAATCTTTAGAGACCCAACTGCTTGAAGAAGTCATTCCCTTTGTCATCAACCAGAATGTAAGCCGGGAAGTTCTGGACTTCAATCTTCCAGACGGCTTCCATGCCGAGTTCCGGGAAGTCGATACATTCGACCTTGGTGATGTTCTCGTCGGCGAGCAGGGCGGCCGGACCACCGATAGAGCCGAGGTAGAAACCACCGAACTTGGCACAGGCATCAGTAACTTGTTGAGAGCGGTTGCCTTTGGCGATCATGACCATAGAGCCGCCGTTTTCCTGGAGCAGGCCAACGTAAGAGTCCATACGTCCCGCGGTGGTGGGGCCGAAAGATCCGGAAGGGCGTCCTGGTGGAGTCTTGGCCGGGCCAGCATAGTAGATCGGGTGTTTCTTGAGGTACTCAGGGAGTGGCTGCCCGCTATCAAGGATTTCCTTGAACTTGGAGTGAGCGATGTCGCGCCCAACCACGATGGTGCCATTGAGGAGTAGAGCGTCGCCGCACTTGAGTTTGGTCAGCTCGGCAAGGATGTTCTCCATTGGCTGGTTCAGGTCGAGCTTGGTGCCATGCTCGTGCTTGGCCATGCGGTACTGCTCGGGAAGCAGACGACCCGGATCGCGATCCATCTCTTCGACAAAAAGACCGTCCCTGGTGATCTTGGCTTTGATGTTACGGTCTGCAGAGCAGGAAACAGCCATGCCGAGAGGGCAGGAGGCGCCGTGACGAGGGAGGCGAATGACGCGGACATCGTGAGTAAAGTACTTGCCGCCGAACTGGGCGCCAATGCCGAGTTCCTGGGCAGCTTTCTGCAACTTCTCTTCAAGTTCGATGTCACGGAAGGCCTGACCGTGGTCGTTACCTTCAGTTGGCAGGCCGTCAAGTTCCTTGGCGGTCGCCAGCTTGACTGTCTTCATGACTGCGTCGGCTGAGGTGCCGCCGATGACGAATGCAAGGTGGTAAGGAGGGCAGGCCGCTGTGCCCAGCGTTTTCATCTTGGCCACCAGGTAGTCAAAGAGTTTCTCAGGGGTGAGCAGCGCCTTGGTCTCCTGGAAAAGCATGGTCTTGTTCGCAGAACCGCCGCCTTTAGCCATGAAGAGGAACTTGTAGGAGTCACCTTCCGTGGCGAATAGGTCGATCTGGGCCGGCAGGTTGGTGCCGGTATTCTTCTCTTTGTACATATCTAGAGCTACGGTCTGGCTGTAGCGCAGGTTCTCTTCGGTGTAGGTCTTGTAGATGCCTTTGGAGATGTACTCGGCGTCATTGACGCCGGTCCAGACCTGTTGACCTTTCTTGGCGACGACAGTGGCCGTGCCTGTGTCCTGGCAAGTTGGCAGGTCGAACTGGGCTGCGACCATTGCGTTCTTAAGGAAGGCCATAGCGACACCCTTGTCGTTGCGCGAGGCCTCGGGGTCGGTCAAGATTTTGCCAACCTGGTCATTATGCTCTTTGCGCAACAGAAAGGAGACGTCCTTCATGGCCGCGTTAGCGAGGACTGTGATTGCTTCCGGATCAACTTTGAGAATGTCCTTGCCGTCAAAGTTGACGGTGCTGACATACTTCTCCGAGCCTTCAATCTTGCAGTAAGTGGTTTTGTCCGCCTCAACGGGAAGAGGGTTCTGGTAAAAAAATTCCGGCATGATTTCTCTCCTTTAGAACGACATGAAATATATTCTCCGGGAAGCTGTGACCCCGGACGGAAACCGATTGGAAGTATAGCTAAACTGTATACAATTGTCGATAATTAAGTGTTGTTTAACGTTAAGTCGGAGCATAAGTTTGGAGCTTAAATGACAGGTAAATTGTCGAAACAATCCTTTTTCTTGAAATCGTCGGATGTTAAGCTTATTCTCAGTCGGCAAATCTAAACATAACTTCTCAAGTCTGAGCACTTAAACACATGCAAAAGCTGCTGAAACAAATACTGACTTCCAAGGTTTATGAAGTCGCCATTGAGACGCCGCTCGAGGAGTCAGCTGTTCTCTCACAGGCTTTGAATAATCGCATCCTGCTCAAGCGAGAAGATCTGCAGCCGGTTTTTTCCTTCAAGCTGCGTGGGGCCTATAACCGGATTGCTAACCTCACAGTAGAGGAGCGGGGCAGGGGAGTGATTACCGCTTCAGCCGGGAACCATGCTCAGGGCGTGGCTTTCTCCGGGCAGAAGCTGGGGATAAAGACGACTATCGTAATGCCGATGACAACCCCCGCCATCAAGATTTCTGCCGTTAAATCCTATGGCGCGACAGTTGTCCTCTATGGCGATAATTACTCGGAAGCTGCTGAGCACTGCGCCCTGCTCGTAGCTCAGTCAGGCATGATTTTTATTCCGCCCTTCGATGATGAGCTGGTGATCGCCGGCCAGGGAACCGTTGCCAATGAACTGTTGAGGCAAAGCGCCGGGAATATGGACGCGGTCTTTATCCCTGTCGGCGGCGGTGGCTTGCTTGCCGGGATGGCGGTCTTTCTCAAGGCGCTCTGCCCGGACGTTAAGGTGATTGGTGTCGAACCGGTGGATAGTGATGCCATGGGCCAGTCTCTTGATGCCGGACGCAGGGTCAAGCTTGATTCTGTCGGCATCTTTGCCGATGGTGTTGCCGTTCGCGAAGTCGGCAAGTTGACCTTCGAGCTTTGTCGTCATCATGTTGACGAAATCATCCGTGTCGATATCGACGAGATTTGCAGCTCTATAAAAAGTGTCTACCAGGCAACCCGTTCCATCGTCGAACCTGCCGGTGCTCTAGCTTTGGCGGGCCTTAAAAAGTATGTCCGCGAGCGGGAGATCAAAGGTCAGACCCTGGTCGCGATCAACTCTGGCGCCAATATGAACTTTGATCGCCTGCGTTACGTGGCTGAACGTACTCTGAGTGGTGAGAAACAGGAAGCCCTCTTTGCAGTCACCATTCCAGAGGAGCCCGGCTCCTTGTTCCGCTTCTGCCGCGAGGTCGTAGGCGAGAGAAATATTACCGAGTTCAATTACCGCCTGTCCGGGCGGGAATCCGCTTATATCTTTGTCGGTATTGCTGTTGATGGCGATGAGCAGCGACAGCTCTTTAGCAAACAGTTGGACTCTCATGGCTTTGTGAATGTCGACCTGACAGATAATGAGCTGGCGAAGACCCATGTCCGTTACATGGTTGGCGGTCGCTCCACAGATGCCTGCAGTGAACGCCTGTTCCGTTTCTGGTTCCCCGAACGACCCGGAGCGACAGCTCGTTTTCTCACCGCCATGGGTGCTGACTGGAACATCTCCCTGTTTCACTACCGCACGCAGGGTGGTGACTTCGGCAGAGTGCTTGTCGGCCTGGAGATTCCTCCTGGTCAAGAGCCACTATTGCAGTCTTTTCTCGACAATCTCGGCTACCGTTATGTCGAGGAGTCTGACAACCAGGCTTACCTGCTATTCCTCTGATATCTCTAGAAAAGTAATTGACAGTTTTACTCAGGTATGCTATCCGTTAACCATGCTCTTGAGCCGGCAGAAGATGTGCCGGTATTTTTACAGGAAACGGGACGTGGAGGAGGTACCTAAAGTGTTTGCCAAGATTCGTGAAGACATCTATTCAGTATTCGATCGGGATCCTGCCGCACGGAGTGTCCTCGAGATTATCTTCTGCTATCCAGGCCTGCACGCAGTTTGGTTCTATCGTGTCGCTCACTGGTTCTGGACCCATGAGCTCTACTTCTTCGGTCGGTTTACCTCCCACATCGGTCGTTTCCTGACCGGAATTGAAATTCATCCTGGTGCAAAAATAGGCGAGAAATTCTTTATCGACCACGGTATGGGCGTGGTCATCGGTGAAACAGCTGAAATCGGTAACAACGTCACCCTTTATCATGGCGTGACCCTCGGTGGCGTAACCTGGGATAAGGTCAAGCGCCATCCAACCATTGACGACAATGTTGTCATCGGTTCAGGTGCCAAGGTTCTCGGCCCCTTTACCGTTGGTAAAGACTCCAAAATCGGCTCTAACTCGGTTGTTGTTAAAGAAGTCCCGGAGAACTCCTCCGTTGTCGGTATCCCTGGCCGCGTGGTTATGCAGCAGGAGAAGAAGGTTGAGGAGGCGCGTCCCGACCTTGAACATGGCAAAATGCCCGACCCCGAAGCCAAGGCGATCAGTTGTCTTTTTGACCAGATCCGTGCCCTTGAAAAGAAGGTTGAGGTTTTGAGCAGCCGATTGGAAAAGGCTGAATCAAAACCTGCGGCGAAACGGGCTACGGCAAAAAGTACTGCTGCCAAGGCAACAGCGAAGGCTCCTGCAAAGAAATCGACGACTAAAGCAACAACCACTCGTACCCGTAAAACGGAGAAGAGTGAGGCATAGAACAAGATGCGCATGTCAACAAAAGCTCAATACGCAGTCAGGGCTATGGTTAACCTGAACCTGCATTCAGAAGGCCAGCCTGTCTCTTTGCGCGATATTTCACTACGTGAAAGTATTTCCCTGACTTATCTTGAACAACTTTTCGTTAAACTACGCCGCGGCCAGATCGTCAAGAGTGTTCGTGGCCCAGGTGGTGGTTACCTGCTGGCTCGACCGGCGAAGGACATTCAGGTCGATGAAATCATTGACAGTGTCGAGGAATCCCTGGTGCCGGTGTCCTGCATGGATCAGCAAAAAGGTTGTGCCTGTGATGAGCAGTGCGTCACTCACAACGTCTGGCACGGCCTCGGTGAAAAAATTCGACAATTTCTCTCATCGATAACTCTTGATGACCTCACCGCTGAGGCCAAGAGTAAACTAAAGCATTAAACTTTCGGAGGATTGACCGTTGAACCAGATTTACTTGGATTATAATGCCACCTCGCCAGTGAGGCCCGAAGTACTTGAGGTCATGCTGCCCTTTTATAAGGAACAGTTCGGCAACCCTTCGAGCGTCCATTGGGCGGGTCGGCAAGTCTCCGGTGCTCTTGAAAAAGCCCGAGAGCAGGTCGCTTCTCTGATCAACGCTTCTCCGGCAGAGATTGTTTTTGTCTCCTGTGGCAGCGAAGGGGACAACATGGCGATTAAAGGGTCTCTTGACCCTCTTAAAGAAAAAGGCAATCACATCATTACCACGTCGGTTGAGCATCCAGCTGTTCTGGAGACCTGCCAGGCTCTGGAAAAGGATGGCTACGATGTGACCTATCTGCCGGTCAGTAAAGACGGACAGCTCGATCTGGCCGATCTTGAAAAAGCGATTACCGACAAGACCATTCTGATCTCGATCATGTGGGCCAATAACGAAACCGGTAACCTTTACCCGATCGAAGAGATCGGCAGAATCGCCAAAAAGTACAATATTCGTTTCCATACCGACGCGGTGCAAGCGGTCGGCAAGATCCCTGTTGATGTGCAGAAAGCCAATGTAGACCTGCTGGTGATCTCGGGACACAAGATCGGAGCCCCCAAGGGGGTTGGAGCCATTTATATCCGCCGCGGCACACGCATGAAGAACTTCATGCACGGTGGTCACCAGGAGCGCAACCGTCGCGCCGGAACCCAGAATGTTGCCGGAATCGTTGGTCTTGGGAAAGCCTGTGAGATGGCCGCTGCTGAACAAGAGGATTATTACAAACGTGTTCGCGCCCTGCGTGATCGACTGGAAGACGGTGTCTTGAACCAGGTTCCGGATATCAAGTTGAACGGTACGCCTGATCGTGATGATCGCTTGCCAAATACGCTGAACGTCAGCTTTGCCTACATCGAGGGGGAATCTCTCCTGCTCAACCTCGATATGTTCGGTATCGCGGCCTCGTCGGGCTCTGCCTGCACCTCAGGTTCTCTTGAACCTTCCCACGTTATGGGTGCGATGTGCGTAGAAGTCACTCTGGCCCATTCGAGCACACGTTTCAGCCTCGGGCCTGAAACCACCGCAGAAGAAATTGATAAAGTCCTGGAAGTGCTGCCGGCGACAGTGCAGCGTCTCCGCGATATGAGCCCGTTATATAATTGTGGAAGAACTGCCGAAGGTTGCGAGACCTGTGAAACGGTACGCAGAATCTAATCAGACTATTATCACGATTTATTGAAGGAGAAAATATATGTATACAGATAAAGTTATGGATCACTTCACCAACCCGCGTAACGTGGGTGAGATTGAAAATGCTAACGGGGTCGGCGAGGTTGGTAACGCTTCCTGTGGCGACATCATGAAGATCTTTCTCAAGGTTGAAGACAATATTATCCAGGACGTCAAGTTCAAGACCTTTGGTTGCGGTGCAGCCATTGCTACCTCCTCGATGGTGACGGAGATGGCGATCGGCAAGACCATTGACGAGGCTCTTGAACTGAGCAACCAGGCTGTAGCAGAGGCTCTCGATGGTCTCCCTGCACAGAAGATGCATTGCTCTAACCTGGCCGCTGATGCTTTACACGAAGCGATAAAAAACTACAAAGCGGAGAATGGTTAACCGAAAACAAGCTGTTAACTGTAGGGCTTTAGGGCTGTAAGCTGTAAGGTTTAAACTTGCAGCCTTGCAGCCTTATTGCTTTACTGCTTACGGCTTAAAGCTTACAGCCTTATAGCTGGATTTTATAATGATTGAGCCAGGAAAAAAAGTTGTCGTTGCCATGAGTGGCGGGGTCGATTCGTCGGTCGCTGCGGCTTTGCTTAAAGAGCAGGGCTGTGAGGTGGTCGGTATGACGATGCAGATCTGGGACTATTCCAAGTTTACCGATGAACATGGCGAGAGTTTTGGCTCTTGTTGTTCCCTTGACGATGTATATGATGCGCGTCGGGTTGCTGAATCTCTCGATATCCCTTTCTATGTTGTCAACTTCGAGAAACAGTTTGAAAAGCAGGTTATTGATCGTTTCTGCGATGATTACTTTAATGGCCGGACACCTAACCCCTGTGTCATCTGCAACCAGGTCCTCAAGTTTGAAATACTCCTGCGTCGAGCTCTGGAACTTCAGGCTGATTACCTGGTGACGGGTCATTATGCCCAACTGGTAGAGGGCGACGATGGCCCGGTCTTAAAGAAAGGGCAGGACCTTAACAAGGATCAAACATACTTTCTCTATACCTTGACTCAGGAGCAGATGCAGTATGTCCGTTTTCCCCTGGGCGGCATGACCAAGGATGAGGTGCGTGGCCAGGCTACGCGACTTGGGCTTAAAGTCGCCGAGAAAGCGGAAAGTCAAGATATCTGTTTTGTACCGGACGGCGATTATGTCCGTTTTTTAGAAGAACAGCGAGGATCCGGTGCCATGAACGGCGATATCGTTCATGTCGGCGGCAAAACGTTGGGGCAGCACCAGGGAACCTACCGTTATACGATCGGTCAACGTCGCGGTCTTGGCCTCTCCTGGCCGCAGCCACTCTATGTCGTCGGTATCGACTCGGAGAACCGTAAAGTCATCGTTGGTGAAAAAGAACATCTTGCCATGTCCCACTGCCACGTTGTTGATATCAACTGGCTGATTGATGTTCCCAAAGAGCCTCTTGAGGCGGCTTGCCGTATCCGTTACAGACACCAAGAAGTTCCGTCACTGATCACACTCCTGGATGATGGCTCCGTTCGGGTTGATTTCAAAGAGCCGCAGAGCGGAGTCACTCCTGGTCAGGCCGCAGTCTTTTATGATGGTGACCGTGTTCTGGGTGGTGGGTGTATTGAATCGTGAAAGGCGAGGAACGCGGATCGTGGTTCGAGGAAAAACTTAAAGCAAAAACGTAACGCAAAGACGCTAAGAACTCCCTTGAAAGACGCAGAGAGAGCAAAAGAAATCTTTCTGTTTTGATGCAATAGACAAGTAAATATGTCCTCAATTGACAAAAATGAACATCCTGCCCCGCGCCACACGCCACGCGCCACCGTTTCCTTCGCAACCCTGGGATGCAAAACCAACCAGTTTGAATCTGCGTCGATGCAGGAGTCTTTGCAGTCTGCGGGCTACCAGGTTGTCCCTTTTGATGAGGGTGCGGACCTGGTTATCGTCAATACCTGTACGGTGACCAACGCGACCGACGCCCAGTCACGCAACCTGATTCGTCGCGCCCGCAAGCTTAACGGCGCCTGTCGGGTGGTTGTCACCGGTTGTTATGCTCAGGTCGACCCGGAAGCCTTGCAAGAGCTCCCAGGTGTGAGCCTGGTGATTGGCAATGAAGAGAAACAGAGTCTTCTTGATTACCTCACGGAAGATCAAGAGACAACAGCTGTAGTTGTCTCTGATATCCGCCAGGTCGAGAAAGTCTGTCTGCCTCCTTTGACGACTTTCTCGGGTCGTAGTCGTGCTTTTGTACAGATCCAGAATGGCTGCGATGCTTTTTGCAGCTACTGCATCATTCCTTATGCCCGTGGTGCCAGTCGTTCAGCGCCTCCGGATGAGATTCTGCAGCAGATCGATGGTCTGGTTGCTGCCGGCTTCCAGGAGATCGTTCTGACCGGAATTCATATCGGTGGCTACGGCGCGGATCTGGACACTCCCATGAGCCTGAACGATCTAGTGCGCAGGATCGAAGTCGAAACAGGTATCCGTCGTTTAAGGTTGGGCTCAATTGAACCCACAGAACTGACAGAGGAGTTACTCGAAACGGTTGCTTCCTCACAGGTCATTTGCCAGCACTTGCACATCCCCTTACAGGCAGGCAATGACCATGTTCTGCGGCGCATGAAGCGAACCTACAACACGGAATTTTTCGGACAATTGCTCGAAAGAGTCAGAGCTTCAATACCTGACGCAGCGATCTGTCTTGATGTGATTACCGGGTTTCCCGGTGAGACAGAAGAGGAATTTGAGAGCGCCTATAACTTCATCTCTCGCTTACCCATGACGGGTTTGCATGTTTTCCCTTATAGTAAACGTCCCGGAACCCCGGCTGCCGGTTATTCCGATCAGGTGACGGGCGACGTCAGCAAGGCAAGAGCCGAACGGCTGCGTCAGCTTGCGGCAGAAAAACACCGTTCCTTCGCAGAAGGTTTTATTGGTGAAGAATTGGAAATCGTTGTTGAGTCCGGTGAGAAAGAGGGCCTCCTCAAGGGAGTGTCACGAAATTATCTCGATATCCGGTTCTCTGGAGAGGCAGCTCTTTCTGGACAATGTGTCATGGTCAAAGCCGTTTGCTGGCAGGATGAGTCTCTCCACGCAAGGCTGTTGTGAGACCCTGATTGTTTTTCTTTCGACTGATAAAAAACGTTTAAAAATTATATAAATAGGTTGACGGCCTTAGTGTGGTGTGTTAGAAATGCCAATCTAAATAAGTTTGTGTATTTATTCCATTGCTCGACAGACAGATTAAAGGTAGTCAGTTTGAAACAAATCACTCACGACCTATGTTTAGGCTGAGTGCTTTTTTATTTTAAGCAGGCGAATTTGCACAACAGAACATCTCCCCAACAGGGAGCGAAGGAGTTACAAGATGGCTGAAGGTACAGTAAAATGGTTCAACGAAGCTAAGGGTTTTGGATTTATCGAGCAGGACAACGGTCCTGACGTTTTTGTCCACTTTTCACAGATCCAGGGCTCGGGTTTCAAAACTCTCGGCGAAGGCGATCGCGTCAGCTTTGATGTGACCGAAGGCGATAAAGGTCCTCAGTCGTCGAACGTCGAGAAGATCTAATCCAGACCTTCTGATTCAGACAAATACAAATGGGCGTCCCTTATCGGGGCGCCCTTTTTGTTTTGTATAAAGCATAATGTGAGGTACTCGGGACTTAGCAGGCAGTACCTGATTTTATCTTACGCCCCCGGTCCGAAGATCGAGGGCTTTAGTGTTTTGTAACGGTTGCTACCATGACCCCATTTTATAATTGTCTACCTTGGAAAAACTTATGAACGCCGAGCACTAGAAGCGCCAGTTGACAAAGACCATAGCGGGCGCAAGCTCGTCAGGGAAATTGGTGAACCATGTTTGCGTGCTTCTCATGAAGTTGATCAATCCTACTTGAACTCCTTTGTCAGTGGACGCTGCAAAATTTATAAACCCAAGTTGGAGACCATTTAATCTCTCAGCATAGTTGAATGCGGCCAGTTGCAGGCCGGTGAACTTCACAGAAGAGTAATTCGCAATCCATGCGAGATGCGCTCCTTCATAGCTCTCTGCATAATTCGCTAACAAGCCGAGAGAAATCCCTGAACTTTCGCCGGTGGATCCGTTGGCAACACCGAGGGCTAAAGCAGTTTGGGGATTTTCTCCCCAAATGCTGAGAGAGACACCCTTGATGTGGGTGGTTTTAGCATGAATGGCGACATCAGGAATTAAACTCAATTGGAAACCTTGGGTCTCTGCAAGCGCCCCCGTGGCAATAAAGCAGCCTAATAAGACAAGTGCCAATTTCTTCATCATTGTTTCTCCATTTTTTTGGGAAGCCCTCTGTGATTGTTGTCGTTATGGAAAGCTGTCGGTCGACATCTTTGTATGGACGTTCCGCCTGTTATGAAAACGGCTGCACCCTTTGTGATGGCATCGGACTTTTTAACTGAATTCCATAATCCAACATAAATATTAACTTTCCAAGTATACACACTCATAGATCGAGGTTAAAGAAGAAGGTTTCTTGTTTGTATTTCTATATTGTTCCAGGGTGTCAGGGGATTGGCTGAAAGACCTAATTCTTGTTGATCCTGACAAATAAAGATGGCCACCCGGAGTTGAACCAGGTGGCCATTTTCGTTTACTCTGCTTTTAGAGAAGCCATATCGATGGAGAAGCGGTACTTCACATCTGATTTGACCAAACGCTCATAGGCTTCGTTGACCTTTTGGATGGGAATAACCTCGACGTCGGATGTGATGTTGTGTTCGCCGCAAAAATCAAGCATCTCCTGGGTTTCCTTAATCCCGCCAATCAGCGAGCCATTGAGGTTTTTGCGGCCGAAGATCAAGGCGAAAGCAGAGACGGCTAACGGCTTCTCAGGTGCGCCGACCAATGTGACTGTACCGTCCATGGTCAGCATACCCAAGTAAACATTGATGTCGTGATCGGCCGAGATGGTGTCAAGAATGAAGTCAAAGCTGCCGGCGTGTTTCTTCATTTGTTCTGCATCGGTAGAGATGATGACTTCATCTGCACCAAGACGCACAGCATCGTCCTTTTTGCTCGGTGAGGTCGTAAAGACAACCACATGGGCTCCAAATGCCTTGGCGAACTTGACCCCCATATGTCCGAGGCCACCAAGACCGACCACGCCGACCTTCTTCCCTTTGATGTCGCCCCAACGACGGATCGGTGAATAAGTTGTGATCCCAGCACACAATAGTGGCGCAACCCCGGCCAGTTTCAGGTTGCCGGGAACCTTGAGCACAAACTTCTCATCGACAACAATACTCTCTGAGTAACCACCGTATGTCACACCGCCGAGGTGTTTGTCCGGTGAGTTGTAAGTGAAAGTTGAGTCGGGACAGAACTGTTCGACATTGGCCTGGCACGCGGGACAAGACTGGTCTGAATCGACCAAACAGCCGACCCCGACGATTTCTTCCGGTTTGAAATTCTTGACGTTACTGCCGACTTTAATGACCCGTCCGACAATTTCGTGACCCGGCACGCAGGGATAGGTCGTGGGCATAACGCTACTCCACTCGTTACGTGCTGTATGCAGATCAGAGTGGCAAATGCCACAGAACAGTATCTCGATCTGCACATCACTTTCGATGGGCTCGCGGCGCTGGATGCTGTCGAGGGCCAACGGTGAGGTGGCGCTGGAAGCTGAATAGGCTTTGGCTTTAAACATAGCGGTATCCTTTGGTAGGGTTCTCAAATAAAAACAGCTGAAACCAGTATAACTCTCGTACAATCATTTTGCATTACAGCCTGGCAGAGAAGTAATATTTCCTCTGACTTTGATATTTAAGAAAAAAAGCCCCACAGCTCAGGAGGGAGACTGTGGGGCAACGGGTTTCTATGGGTTTTGCTTAGGAGGTAGAACATGAAGAATCAAGTTCCGATTAATAGAATACCATTTTGGTCAGATATGTCAATAGGAAAAATTAAATAAAATGACCACCAAGGAGGAGACCCTGGTGGTCAATGCTTTGTGGAATAAGTGCCTCCCCCACTGAGTTCAAACTGAACTGATCTTGGGTGACAGATCAGGTCACGATGACTGCAAATAATGATTTAAACTCTTGCTCGATGACTTAATTCAAGTAATATTCGTTGGTTCAATCTTTACTAACGAGTCCTAAATACAGATTAACTGAGGAGAGTCACCTTGGATTACGTCTTACCCGCTTTGGCTGGTTTTGTTGCTATCAGTTCGGTTTTACTCTCTCCAAAAGCGCAAACAGAGGGTTCTTTTTTCAAGGGTTTGAGTGCCTCTGGTGAACAGCCCGGTTTGCTGACCTTGGTGTTTTCCCAAGTCACGACCTGGATATTTGCCCGCTCTCTTCTGAACGCCGCAATCCTGGGCTTTTACTACGGAATCTGGGGGACCCTGGCATACGCCTTCTATTATTTCTCTTTTATGACCGGAGGCCGTATTGTTGATTGTCTGCGCTTTGAACATGGCTTCCACAGTGTTCAGTCTTTCCTCGCTGCCCGTTTCGGGACCTGGGGAACTGGATGCTACAATTTCGTGATTGGCGTCAGGTTGATCAGCGAGGTCTTTGCCAACCTCCTGGTCATCGGTATCCTTTTTGGTGCCGCCGGATCGAATAGCTACACTCTGACCATTCTCGCTTTTGCCGGTGTCACGCTCTTTTACTCGATGGTGGGTGGCTTGCGCGCATCGCTGAGAACAGATCTTTTTCAGATGATCCTGTTCCTCGGAACCTTGGTGATGTTGGTCTTTTTGGTGATAAACAGTAACGCTGTTGCCTTTAATGACCTCTGGTTCAAGCCTTTCGAAATGACTCAACCCGGGCCTGTTCTGATGGTTGTTGCTTTGCTGCAGATCTGGAGCTACCCGATGCACGATCCGGTTATGATGGATCGTGGTTTTCTAGCCGATCGCGAAACGACCCGACGCAGCTTTTTCCATGCCTGCTGGATCAGTTTCCTCTGCATTTTGACCTTCGGTTGCATGGGTGTATTGGCGGGAGCCAACGCCATAAGTGGAGAATCGATGAACGATGCTCTGATGCGACTGCTCGGCGAGTGGCCCATGTTGGTTTTCAGTGGTTGCCTGATTATTTCGGCGATGTCGACCCTCGATAGCACTCTTTCCAGTTCTGCCAAATTGGTTGCTTCAGACATGGGCGTTCTTCGTATGAGCCTCCGCAATGGCCGCATGGTTATGGCTGTTTTTATGCTTCTCGGTCTCCTTCTGGTGTTCACGGGCAATAAAGATCTGTTCAGCGCAGTTGCTGTGAGTGGCACGGCATCGATGTATCTGGCGCCAGTGGTCTTTTTTTCTCTTTGGGGCAGAAGAAGTGATATCCCGGTTTGGAGTTATCTCTTTACCTTTGTCCTGGCTCTCAGTGGTGCAGCACTCTATTTCACCGAGTCGAGTGGACACTCGGCATTGCTGGGTGACCTCCATAAATATACCAAGCTGCTCTATATCTGTATTTCCATCCTTGTCCTTGGTTGTCTTTCTTATTGGCTGGGTGGCTTGATCAATCGTGCCGCCAACTGTCGGGTAAAAGCATGAATCTGCCCCGTATTCAAAACCTTGGCGTGCTGGAAGGACCTTTGTTGATTTTCGGAGGTCCGTACAGCAACCTTGCTGCGACACGCGCACTGCGTGACGTCGCTGTAAAACTGGCTATCCCGCCACAACGTATTGTTTGCACCGGCGACCTGGTGGCTTATTGTGCCGAGCCGGAAGAAACCGTCAATCTGATTCGTGAGTGGGGTGTTCATGTCGTGTTGGGAAACTGTGAAGAGTCGTTCGCTTCACGGGCTCTTGATTGTGGTTGCGGCTTCGAAGCGGGGAGTACCTGTTCTGCTCTTTCTGAGCAATGGTTTCGTTATGCCGATGCTAGAATATCCGAGGGCAACAGGTCGTGGATGGGTCAGCTGCCTGTTTCGTTGACCTTTCAGCTTGGTTCCCAACGTTTCTCATGTGTGCATGGCGGTGTTGAATCGATTAACAAATTTCTCTTTGCTTCGACGCCTGAGGCAGAGAAAGCTGCTGAATTGAGCCTTCTCAGCCAGGGTATTGATGGTTTGCTTACAGGCCATTGCGGTATCCCATTTGGCCAGATGATCGAGGGGAGGGCGTGGCTTAACGCCGGGGTTATCGGCTTGCCGGCGAATGATGGCACTACGGATGGCTGGTACCTGGTGATTGATCTTGTCGATAATATGATCAAGTGCGAATGGCATCGCCTGAGTTACCCTGCTGAACAGACACGACAAACGATGCTCGACGCCGGCCTGGTGAACGGTTATGCTGACACTCTTATCAGCGGACTCTGGCCGAGTGAAGATGTCTTGCCGGTCGAGGAAAAAAAGAACCGCGGTAAAGCTCTTGAGATTGAATCTTTGATCTTCTGACCCGCTGTCGCTAAGGCTCGGCATTTCTGCTAACTGTTGTTTGGAGAAGATTACATGGCAACGGCAAAACCAGCTGACAAGCTTTCCTTACCCAAAGGGACACCGTCCAGTGCGGGTAAACTGGGGACCTTTCTCGGCGTCTTTACCCCGACCATACTGACGATCCTCGGCGTCATCATGTACCTGCGCTTTGGTTGGGTGGTCGGTCAGGTCGGTCTGCTGAAAACGCTCCTGATTGTCTTGCTCGCCAATTGCATTACGCTGTTAACAGCCCTGAGCCTTTCGGCCATTGCCACCAACAGTCATGTCGGTGTCGGTGGTGCTTATTATATGATCTCCCGTAGCCTCGGTCTCGAGGTCGGCGGCGCTATCGGTTTTCCTCTTTATATCTCCCAAGCCCTGTCGGTAACCCTCTATGCCTTCGGTCTTGCCGAGTCTTTAACCTTTGTCTGGCCTGGCCTGCCTGTCCCCATGGCCGCCTTCCTGATTATTGTCCTGGTTGCTTTGCTGTCTTCAAAGGGGGCTGCCTTTGCACTACGTTTGCAGGTGCCGGTCATGGTTCTGATTGGCATCTCTTTGCTGGCGCTGGCCTCCGGTACGATCTGGGGAGAAGGTGTCAGCACGCCAGCAAGTCATGTGATCACTCTTCCTCCCGCAGGATTCTGGCTGGTCTTTGCCGTGTTCTTCCCTGCCGTCACCGGCATCATGGCTGGCTTGAGCCTCTCTGGTGATCTGGCTGATCCGCGCCGTGCAATTCCTCGTGGCACTGTTTCGGCAACCCTGGTCGGTCTACTGGTTTACCTGATCGTTCCTGTCCTTCTCTATTTCAGTGCTGATGCTGCCAGTTTGACGTCCGATCCATTAATTTGGAACCGCATCGCCATCCTTGGCCCATGGTTGATCCTGCCCGGTCTCTGGGGGGCGATCTTTTCATCGGCCGTTGGTTCTATGCTGGGTGCTCCCCGTACGCTGCAAGCCCTGTCGATGGACAGGCTTGTGCCTCGTTGGTTCTCAGGTTCTGCGAAGAAGAAAACAGAGCCCAAGGCCGGAATGTTCCTGACTCTCGCCCTGAGCCTTGCAGCAGTATTTCTGGGTGATCTCAATACGGTCGCAACGGTTGCGACCATGTTCTTCTTGAGCGTGTATGGCACGATCAACCTGGTCGCTGCACTCGAATACCTCTCCGGTAACCCTTCGTGGCGTCCAACCATGAATATCCACTGGGCTCTCAGCCTGGTCGGCGGTATCGGTTGTTTTGGAGTGATGTTGTTGATTCACTGGCCCGCAACGATTTTTGCCGTAACGATAGAGCTGATGATTTGGCTTCTTTTGAAAAGACGTGTTCGTAAGGACTCCTGGGGCGATGTCAGACGTGATCTCTATGAATCGCTGATCCGCTGGGCTCTGGTCAAACTCAATGATCGTCCTATGACGGTTCGCAACTGGCGTCCTCATATACTGGTTTTTGTCAGTAACGTTGAGAAGCGTCTGGACCTGGCTCGCTTCGGCGCCTGGTTCGCAGAGAACCGCGGTGTTGTCTCTATCTGCGAACTCTATCATGGAGATATTATAGATCTTGACGTCGATGTCAGGGCGCGACAAAAGGAAATTAATAATGTTCTTAAAAAACATCGCATCATAGCTTTTGGTGAGGTGAATATTGTTCAGAACCTGGTTCGAGGCATTCTCACGGTTGCTCAATCCAATGGGATTGCTGGCATGGAAAGCAATACGTTGTTGGTCGGTTGGCCTGATGATCGTGAACGACTGGTTAACTTCCTGCGCTTGCTCAGACCACTCAAACATCTTAACCAAAGCCTGATCCTTGGTAAGGTCAGTCCTTTGAATGACTTCCGGGAAGGTCAGGTTCAGGAAATCCATGTCTGGTGGGGTGGGCTTAAACGTAATGGTGACCTGTTGCTCTTGCTCGCGTACCTCCTAACCCGTAATGCCGATTGGCGTAATGCCCGGATTCGGATACTGAGTATTGCTTCCAACGAACTGATGAAAGCGCAGACCGAAAGATTTCTCGCGCAATTGATCCCAGAAATTCGCATTCAGGCAGATGTTGAAGTCACGGTGAAAGATGAGGATGAAAGTGTTGTTGATATCATGCACCGTGAAAGTGGCAAGGCCGATGCTGTTCTTCTAGGTCTGGCGACTCCTGACGAAGGAGAAGAAGACGCTTACGCGGAGCGTCTGGATGAGTTGGCTGAAGGGTTCCAGAGCTGCTTCTTTGTGCATAATGGCAGTCTCTTCCTTGGCGATCTGGTGACTCCTGAAAAAGTCGAATTGCAGGACGGCGATACATAAGTTCTTGGTAGCTGAATGTAGGCTATGCTTCCTGGTTATTTACCATAGGTTTGCCATTTTTTCTCCCCGATGCGTCATTAATATTCATCCTTCGGTGTGTCATATATAAAAACGGGGGCTGCATTTTTAAATGCAGCCCCCGTTGATTTTTGCTTTTCAAGAAAATTTGATTTTAGCCGACTTCGTTGTAAATCCTCTCGCGAAATTCCACCTGTAACTCATCTGCAACCTTACGACAGGCCTCGATGTCTATGCCAGGCAGGGTGACAGCCGTTGCCGTAACCGAAGGGATATGTCTCTTGGCCTCAAGCAAAAAGTCTTTGAGTGCCGCATAACCCTGCTCACCAAACGCTGAACAGCAAACCTTCTGGTAGGTTTCTGCATCGGGCGCATTCAGTGAGACGCTGACCGAATCGACCAGTCCGGCAAGCTCCGGCAGGATGTTGCGGTGATGAACCAGGTTGGCCTGACCGTCGGTGTTGATGCGCACGGTGACGCCGCTCTGCTTCATGGCAGCTGCGACTTCCTTAACCAGGTCGAGCCGCAGCAAAGGCTCACCGTAGCCGCAAAAGACAACTTCGTCGTAGGGAGAAGGGTCACCGATAGCGTTCATGACCTCTTCCACGCTCGGCTCCCTCTCCAGGCAGAGTTGATGGCCTTTGACGGTAAAATCATTGAACTTTGCACAGAAGGTGCAGCTGTTGGTGCAGCGGTTGGTGATGTTGAGATAGAGACTGTTGCGAATCACGTAGGCAATGCGCGTGCTTTGGTCGACTTTGCCTATGCCAAAGAGTCGCCAGGCGTTAAGGCTGGTGATGCGGGCGACATCCTCAATCGTCAAACCTTTAATCTCGGCAAGCTTTTCTGCCGTGGTCCTGACGTAAGCTGGTTCACAGCGTTTACCACGCCATCCCTGTGGCGACAGGTAAGGGCAATCGGTCTCTACCAGCATCCTGTCGATCGGCAAGGCCTGCGCAATGGCTCTTAAAGCTTCGTTCTTAGGGTAGGTCAACGGACCCGCAAAGGAGATGTAAAACCCCATCTCCAGGCATTTGCGTGCCATCTCGAGATCTCCGGAGAAGCAGTGAAGGACACCTCCTGCAACTGCGGCATTCTCCTCCTGCATGATCTGAATGACTTCGTCGTGTGCATCACGATCGTGAATGATCAGCGGTTTACCTGCTTCTTTCGCCATCTGGATATGCCTGCGGAACGAACTTCTCTGTTGTTCTCGCGGTGAATGGTCGCGGTAAAAGTCGAGGCCCGTCTCCCCGACAGCAACAACCTTTCCCACCGATTCGATCATGCGGCTGAGCTCATCCATGACGCTGTCATTGACTGTGTTGGCGTCATGAGGGTGAATGCCGACGCTGGCATAGATATTGGGATAGCGCAGAGCCAAGTCTACACTGGATCGCGAACTTTCCAGGTCACATCCAACAGTCAGAATGTGCTCAACACCATTCTCGCGAGCACGTTCGATGACTGTATCCAGATCTTCGGTGAAAGGTTTGGCGTCCAGGTGGGCATGGGAATCAACGAGTGGGGTAGTTAACTTATTCATGAAAAATTTCCGTTACGAGGGACGCGGAACGAGGGACGAGGAAGTCAAAAAGCTTTTCCGCGTTCCTCGTGCCACGTAGCGCGTTCCGGTTCTATTCAGTTTCAATCCTGGGGAAGAGTGGGGCGGCCTTCTCAATGATTGTGCCTGGCTTCAGGAGACCCCAGGAATCGTGTTCCTCAAGTAATTGGTCTGCTGGGTCAACGCCGAGGATTTTGCCTATATTGGCTCCGGTTTCCGGCATGAATGGAGTAACCAGCAGGCCGATCATGCGGACAGCTTCGAGAAGATTGTACATGACCGAACCGAGGCGTTCTCGTTGTACCTCATCTTTAGCCAGGGTCCAGGGGGCTGAGTCATCAATATACTTGTTGGCAGCGCTGACCAGCTCCCAGATCGCTTGCAACGCCTTGTTGAAGGCGAGCGCTTCCATATGACCGTCAATCACTTTGACCTGCTTGGTGAATTTGTCCTGAAGGATTTTATCAATATCCTCTGTTTCTCCTAGGCTTGTAAGCTCACCCTTAAAGTACTTGTTGAGCATTGCCGTGGAGCGGCTGACCAGGTTGCCGAGGTCGTTGGCGAGGTCAGAGTTGATGCGATGGACGAGGGCGGTATGTGAGAAATCACCGTCCAGACCAAAAGGCACTTCGCGCAACAGGAAGTAGCGAATGGCGTCAACACCATATTTGTCGATCAGCATGTTCGGCTCAACCACATTGGCCAGACTCTTGCTCATCTTCTGTCCTTCGACCGTCCACCAGCCGTGGGCAAAGACCTTTTCCGGTAAAGGGATACCGGCCGCCATGAGGAAGGTTGGCCAGTACACAGTGTGAAAGCGCAGAATGTCTTTGCCGATAACGTGTACGTCGCAAGGCCAGAACTTGCTGAACTCACCCTCATTGTCATTCGGGTAACCAAGAGCACTAATATAGTTGGTCAGGGCGTCGAACCAGACGTAAATGACGTGCTTGTCATTGCCCGGGACCGGGATTCCCCAGGAGAAGGTTGTCCTTGAGATAGACAGATCACGCAGTCCTTCACGGATAAAGCTTAATATCTCGTTGCGACGACTCTTCGGTTGAATGAAGTCCGGGTTGGCTTCGATATGCGCGAGGAGCTGCTCCTGGTATTTGCTCATACGGAAGAAATAGGACTCCTCCTTGAGTTTGTCAGTCGGCCGACCGCAGTCAGGACAGTTGCCGTCGAGCAGGTTGGTCTCGGTCCAGAAGGTCTCGCATGGTGTGCAATACCAATCTTCATACTCACCAAGGTAAATATCTCCCTTGGCCTCAATGTTGCGGAAGATCTCCTGAACGGCCAGCTTGTGGCGCTCTTGAGATGTCCGGATGAAATCAGTATTCGAGATGTTGAGCTTGTCCCAGAGCGATTGAAAGCGTTTGACCACGCGATCGGCGAGCTCAAGGGGCGTTTCTCCCTTGGCTTGAGCCGCTTTCTCGACTTTCTGACCGTGCTCATCGGTACCGGTCAGAAAACTGACCTCATAACCGCGTGCGCGCTTGTAGCGAGCCAGCACGTCGCAAGCCAGAGTTGTGTAGGCGTGACCGATATGGGGAACGTCATTGACGTAATAGATCGGTGTTGACAGGTAAAAGTGTTTCTCATCCGACATGACTATTCTCCCTGCTTGCTCGGGTCAGGTTTGCCGCCACTACGAGGCCTGCGTCTGCCGCGCCTGCGACGTCTGCTTGATGGCTTGCTCCCAGCTGTTTCATTCGCGCTTAAATTCTGTTTATCCTGCTTCTCATCTGGCTTTCTGACTTGTTCCGCTTTTTGCGCTTCAGGACTGGCCGGTCTGTTTGCCGGTTTCTGTCCCCTGTTGGGTTGCTTCCTGGTCGATTGCTCCTGGCCGCCTTGTCCTTTGGGCTTTTGACCCTGAGTCCGTTGGCTCTGTGATTTCTGTCCCTGGGGCCGCTGACCCTGAGAACGTTGTCCCTGAGCTTTTTGATCCTGGGGTTTCTGACCTTGTGATCTTTGCCCCTGTGGTTTGCCCTTGTTCAGGCGGGTGGTATGCGACTCTCCTGATTTTTCAGTCTCTGCAGGCTGATTTGGCTGGCCGGTACGCAGCTCTTCCATCGTCACGACGGTACTGTTGCCTTCGCGGTCGCGTAAGGTGACCTGCTGACGAAGAATGTTCTGATGTGTGACCTCGCATTCGCGATCTTGCCACATAACTTTTTTGCCCTGCTTCGGCATGCCTTTTTTTAGCTGAGTGTAAGTCTCGAACTCGTAACCAAGGCAGCAGAGCAGGCGGCCGCACTGCCCGGAAATTTTAGTCGGGTTGAGAGCGAGTCCTTGCTCCTTGGCCATTTTCACAGAGACTGGGTTGAACTGGGTGAGGAAGCTTGAGCAGCAGAGCTCCCGGCCGCAAATTCCCAGGCCACCAACCAGTTTCGCCTCGTCGCGAACACCAATCTGACGCATTTCTATGCGCGTGTGAAAGTAGTGGGCCAGGTCTTTGACCAGCTCTCGAAAGTCGATACGACCATCAGCAGTAAAGTAGAAGATGATCTTTGAGCCGTCGAAGGCGTACTCTGCACGGACCAGCTTCATCTCCAGCTTACGGGATTTGATTCTCTCCACGCAGTGCCGATAGGCGTCTTTCTCTCTGGAAGTATTGGTCTCTGCCAGTGCCAGGTCTTCTTCCGTGGCGGTGCGCAAAATGTTCTTGAGACCTTCCGGAGCTTCATTGTCAGGGATTTCACGCGGAGGGATAACCACAATGGCCATTGCGCGACCACGATCGGTCTCGACGATCACCTTGTCACCA
Organism: Deltaproteobacteria bacterium IMCC39524; assembly: GCA_029667085.1. Classification (NCBI taxonomy): domain Bacteria; class Deltaproteobacteria; species Deltaproteobacteria bacterium IMCC39524. Next base: position 896,248 of record JARUHJ010000001.1, on the reverse strand, counting down.
GCTTTAAGCTCAAGGCTCTGGGCGTTGAACTTGTATTGGCGACCAGCCTGCTGGAATTTCAGTGGAACGATACGTGTCATGGGATCTCTATAGTCAGTTGTTATGACTTGTTCAGTAGGAACAGGTTGGTGTTCAAGCCGCCAATTTCAGGAGTAAAACTTCCATCGCCAGTTGACGATTGACGTTACGGTCCAGCTGGCGGCGAACCTCGATTAAGGCATCGAGTTTGGCGAGGATCGTCGAAACGTCTTCACGGGCTGAAACTTTATGAATCTTTTCCCTGAGGTCAAGGTTGACCAGTTCTTCATCACCACGACCTTGCAGGGTCATGAGAACGTCACGGTAAAACGCCTGAAAAATCTCCAGGATGTCTGGCAAAATGGTCTTGTCTGCTGCTAATTGATCGGCAAAATCCAGAGTTGGCAAGATACTTCCTGAGGATAACCCCGTCAAGGTTTTTAGCAGAACGCGGCGTTGTTCCAGGTAAAGATCTCGATCTTTACCAAAGGCTTTTTTGAAACTGCCTTCGGAAAGGGCGGCAAGAACGTGGGATTCTTCCGACGCGATGCCTAATTGTTTCTCCAACTCCGCCTGTATCCGGCTATTCGGGTGGCGGTTGAAGGGTAGGGGTTGGCAGCGAGAACGGATCGTTTCAAGGAGTCGGTTTGGTTGTGAACTCAGCAGGACTAATAAGGTGTCACCACGGGGCTCTTCCAGGGTTTTGAGCAAGGCGTTTGCTGCACCGACGGTCATGGTGTCCGCCTGTTCGATTATACAGATTTTTCGCGGTGCTTCCAGAGGTTTGAAGTTCAGTTCTCTTTGAAAGGCACGAATCTGCTCAATCTTGATTGCCTTGCCGTCAGGTTCAAGAATGTGCAGGTCGGGATGGTTCTGGTGATCTATTTTGCGACAAGCGAGACAGTTGCCGCAGCCGCGCTGTTCCTCGCAGACGATGGCACGTGCCAGGGCCATTGCCATGAGACGTTTGCCGATACCGTCCGGGCCGGCAAAGAGGTAGGCGTGGGCCAGTCGGCCGCTTGCCAGGGCTCGGTTCAGGATCTCCTTCTGGCGTTCGTGGCCGAGAATCTGGTCGAAAGTCATGCGGAACTCCTGATGGCAAGAAAACGATCTACGACAGCTCTTATGCGTTTGGAAACATTGACCACATCGCCAAGGGCGTCAATCACATGAAAACGCTCTTCTTTGTTTGCCAATTCGAGATACCCTTCGCGGATGCGACGGTGAAAGGTGAGGGCTTCAAGCTCAAAGCGGCCTTCTGCCTCCATACTCTCGGAGCAGTTACGACTCCTGGCGCGCTGCAAGCCTTCTTCTACGGGATAATCGAGCAGCAGCGTCAAGTCGGGAGTCAAGCCATTGGTTGCGAAGTTGTTGATCGCTTCGAGCTGTTTCATGTCAAGACCACGACCGGCGCCCTGGTAAACGGTGGTTGCATCGGCAAAGCGGTCGCAGAGGACAACTTTACCTTCCTTCAATGCGGGCTGTATGCATTCATCGACATGCTGGGCACGTGCCGCACTGTAGAGCAGGAGCTCCGTGCGCGAGGCCATATTGATGCTCTCCGGATCGAGGAGCAGGGCGCGGATGGTGTCAGAGATGCTACAGCCTCCTGGCTCCCTGGTGACGACCGTCTGATAGCCCAGATCCTGAAGGTGCTTGTGAAGGTGGCGCAACTGGGTTGTTTTGCCGCTTCCTTCGATCCCTTCAAAAGTTATAAAAAAAGACATAAAACAGCTACTTAGCTTGAAATTAGTGGCATCGGTGCGAAGATTTAAAAAGAATCGTTATAGTATAGTGATTTGTGGTCAGGCGCAATTGATATATGCAGGTAGTTAGTGTAGTATGTCTCGCTTTTAAGCTGTTTGAATCACAGCCGCTCTTTAGTCTTGAGGAAAGCCGTGATAGCGGTGTCGTCTCATACTCCTGTTGCGGTGAATTAATCACGATAAAAAACTGATCGAGTGAGTTTGGAATGAAGGTGTTTGTGAGCGAAGTACAAAAGTATTGGCCGAAACTGGAAGCGTCCCTGGGGCACTCTTTTCATGACAAAGCTCTGCTCACCGAAGCGCTTACGCACCGATCTTTTGCCAATGAATACCAAGTAGAAAACCTGCCGGACAATGAACGGCTTGAATTTCTTGGCGACGCAGTTCTTGACCTGGTCACCAGCGAGTACCTGATGACCACGCTCCCGCAGGCTCCGGAAGGTCAACTGACGCGCATCAGGGCCGAAGTTGTTTCCATGCCTGGTTTGGCACGTATTGCATCTTCTCTCGATATAGGCTCTGCCATGCTCCTGGGTAAGGGTGAGGAACGTAGCGGAGGGCGTGAAAAATCGAGTTTGCTGGCAGATGCCGTTGAGGCCCTGATCGGAGCTGTCTTTACCGATGGCGGCTTTGATGCGGCCAGGGCTGTCGTGTTGCCGCTTTTTGTGCCGATGCTGGAAGAAGCCTCGAAAGTTGAAGGTCAGGATTTTAAAAGTCGCCTTCAGGAGATGTTGCAGGCTTCGCAACGTGCTTTGCCGATTTATAAGGTGGCAGATGCTTCCGGGCCAGACCATGAACGTATTTTCCTTGTTGAAGTGATCCTTGACGATACTGTCATCAGCTCAGGGCAGGGGCGCACCAAAAAAAGCGCTGAGCAGGCTGCAGCAGAGTTGGCATTGGTTGCACTGAGTGAAGAAACGTGAAAATTTACCCGGTTTTTATTCCCCATGCGGGATGTCCACACCGTTGTCTCTTCTGTGCCCAGGATCGTTCGACCAGCCACGCTGATGTCCCTTCTGCCGAAACTGTTGGCGCTTGGCTTGAAACGGTATTGCCGGAGCAAGGTGACGGTGAGATAGCCTTTTACGGCGGCACCTTTACCTCGTTGCCAGAAGAGCAGCAGACTCTTTACCTGGACACGGCCACTTGTCATATTGCCTCCGGCCGGGTTTCCGGGGTACGGATTTCCACCCGGCCGGACGCGCTGGATGCCAGGACCCTGGCGCGGTTGAGTGACGCAGGTGTTACAACTGTTGAAATCGGCTGCCAGAGTTTTAACGACGCAGTTTTGGCGAATTCCGGGCGTGGGCATACCGATGTAGATAACTTTAGCTCGGTTCAGGCCTGCCAGGCTGCAGGCTTTCGGGTCGGTGTTCAGTTGATGCCCGGCTTGCCCGGAGGTGATGGTGCAGAAGCCATGCGATCGTTGCAGCAGGCCATTGATCTGCAACCGTCATTTCTGCGCATCTATCCGACAGTTGTTGTTGAAGGCACGGAACTGGCCGAACTCTGGAGGGCTGGTGACTTTACGCCCTGGCCTCTGGACCGGGCGATAGACCTTTGTGCCGATATGCTGCTGCTCTGCCGAAAACATGGTGTGCCGATTATCCGCCTGGGGTTGCAGAGTGATCCGCAACTGGAGGCGAACTTGCTTGCTGGTCCGTATCATCCGGCTTTCGGGCAACTGGTTCGTTCCCGGTTATGGCGACGCGCACTCAGTCATGCTGGTAAGCATGGTAATAATCTTACCGTTAACCCTTCAGACCTGAGCGATGCGCTTGGCCATCGCTGTGAAAATCGTGAATGGCTCAAACAGAGCAACCCGAATATAATTATTAGCGCTGATCAAAGCGTCGCACGAGAATCATTGAGGACGTCTGACGTCGACTTGCAATTGTTCGATCATAACGTCCAGGGAGGCCACTAATGGCTGCAGAAGAAAAATTTCATTCCGGTTTTGTCGCTATTATCGGTCGTCCTAATGTTGGCAAATCAACGCTGTTGAATCATATCGTCGGTCAGAAGATTGCGATCACGTCGCCAAAACCCCAGACGACACGCAATCGTATCCTCGGTATCCAGAACCTTGAAAATGCCCAGGTTCTCTTCGTCGATACGCCAGGCATTCATGAGGCACATTCGCCGCTGAATCGCTACATGGTCGATCAGGCTCGTTCAGCAGCCCTCGATGTAGACGTGGTGCTCTGGCTGGTCGAGGCTGACCGCCCCGTTGATACCGACCCTATGATTCCCAAGTTGCTGGAAAAAAGTACACGGCCGGTGCTGCTCGTAATCAATAAGATCGATACGATCCCCAAGGATAAGCTACTCCCCTTGATCGCGGCTTACAGCAAAATCTGTCCATTTGCTTCGATCGTACCGATTTCTGCTTTGAAAGGGGACGGCGTCGAGGCCTTGATGAACGAGATCCCGCAACTGCTGCCCGAGGGTCCGCGCTACTACCCTGAAGACCAGCTTACAGATGTTCCCGAGCGTTTTATCGTTGCAGAAATGATTCGCGAGCAGATCCTCATGCGCACCAAGGATGAAGTCCCCTATGGTGTGGCAATCCTGGTCGAGCGCTTTCAGGAAAACCCGGTCAAGAACATGGTCGGTATCGACGCTGTCATCAATGTTGAGCGCGATTCGCAAAAGGGCATCCTGATAGGCAAGGGCGGCACCATGCTCCGGCAGATCGGCCAGGGCGCTCGTAAAGAGATTGAGCGTATGCTGGGCGTCAAGGTTCACCTTCAGCTCTTTGTCCGGGTCCAGAAGAACTGGACTTCTTCCGGCCGTATGATGAAGGAATTCGGGTACGAGTAGTTAACGCAAAGACGCAAAGGGTGAAAGACAAGACGCAAAGAAAACCCTTAAAGCCAAATGGTGGTTAACGCTAAAGACAAAAACTGATTCAACGCGGAGACGCGAAGGCGCGGAGAAAAGATAGCGACTGAAACAATCCTTTTTCTTTTTGGGTTTTTCCTTTGCGTCTTACCGCCTTTCATTGCGACTTTGCGTTAAGCTTATATTTTAAAAGATTGATTTTTAGGGAGGGATCCACATTGCAGCAAGCTGAACATAAGAAACGTATCTTCGTAACTGGTGGGGCCGGTTATATCGGCAGCCATGTTGTCCTCGCTCTCGGCGAGGCAGGCTATGAAGTGCTGACCTACGATAACCTGTCGACCGGTAATCGAGATTCGGTACTCTACGGGGACTTGGTTATCGGTGATATGGACGACAAGGAGCTGTTGGTCAAGACCCTGACAGGTTTCAAGCCGGACGCAGTGATGCACTTTGCCGCTTCGATCGAGGTTGGTGAAAGCGTTTCCAATCCGCTCAAGTACTATCGCAACAATTCAGCGAATGCCTTGAACCTCCTGGAGGCCCTCCGAATTACAGGTGTCGGTCAGATGATTTTCTCCTCGACCGCAGCTGTGTACGGCAACCCTGCCGAGTTGCCGGTTGTTGAAGAGACGCCGTTGCTGCCGATTAATCCCTATGGCACCTCAAAAATGATGACCGAGCACTTTCTGGCGGATCTGTCGCTGGCAGACAAGGACTTTCGCTACGTTGCCCTGCGTTATTTCAACGTGGCCGGGGCTGATCCGCAGGCCCGCCTCGGCCAAGACTATGCTAATCCGACGCACCTGATTACACGGGCGTTAAAGACCGCTCTGGGGGTTTTTCCGAAGTTGCAGGTTTTCGGTACTGACTACCCTACCGAAGATGGCACCTGTATCCGTGATTATATCCATGTAGCAGATCTGGCCCAGGCGCATCTGGATGCCCTGTCGTACCTTTTTAACGGCGAATCTTCTGCCATTTTTAACTGTGGCTACGGTCATGGTTTCTCTGTCACTGATGTGGTTGATATGGCCAAGCAGGTCACCGGTATCGATTTTCTTGTCGAAGAGACGAACCGCCGTGAAGGTGACCCCGCTGAACTGATCGCCGGATGTGCTAAAATACGTAAAGTTCTCGAATGGCAACCTCGCCATGATAATTTGGAGACAATCCTGAAGACGGCTTGGGAGTGGGAGAAAAAGCTTGTAGCGCGTGGCGCGGAGCGTGGGACACATATTTAGAAGCTTGAATGGTTTGATCTTTTTTCTTTTCGCGCCACGCTTTACGTGTTACGCGCCCCGGAGTTAAAAATGAAACTTGCTGTTGTTGGAACCGGATATGTCGGCCTTGTGACGGGTGCCTGTTTTGCTGAAATGGGTCACAGGGTTACATGCGTCGATATTGATGCAGAAAAAGTGGCCAAGCTCAAAGAAGGCTGTATCCCGATTTACGAGCCGGGCCTGAAACCGATCGTGCTGCGGAACCATGAGGAAGGGCGTCTGCTCTTTACCACTTCACTTGCCGAGGCAATGGTGGATACGGAGATCGTCTTTATCGCTGTGGGAACGCCCCCTGGTGAAGATGGCTCTGCTGATTTAAAATATGTCATCGGAGTTGCCGATGAGATCGGCACCAATCTCTCTGACTACGCTGTCGTTGTAACCAAATCAACCGTTCCGGTGGGTACCGCAGAGAAGGTTCATGCTGCACTCAGCCAGGCTCTCGACAAGCGCGGGGTAGATGTCCCCTTTGATGTCGTTAGTAACCCGGAGTTTCTGAAAGAAGGCGCCGCAGTCGAAGATTTTATGAAGCCGGACCGTATCGTTGTTGGTGTGGCTTCCGACCGTTCTCGTGAGGTTATGCGAGAGCTTTACAAAGATTTCAGTCGCAACCATGACCGGATTCTGTTTATGGGTGTCAAAGATGCCGAAATGACCAAGTACGCAGGCAATGCCATGCTGGCCACCAAAATCTCTTTTATGAATGAAGTTGCCAATCTCTGTGATCGCCTCGGTGTCGATGTCGAGAACGTTCGTCTTGGTATCGGTTCCGACAGCCGTATCGGCTATTCTTTTATCTATCCCGGTTGCGGCTATGGTGGTTCCTGTTTCCCTAAAGATGTCCGGGCTCTTATCCATACGGCCGGTGAGAACGATTATAAGTCAGTGGTTCTGCAGGCTGTGCATGAGCGTAACGAGGACCAGAAGCACGTCCTGTTCAGAAAGATAACGGCCCGATTCGGTGAAGACCTTAGCGGCCTGACTTTCGGGTTGTGGGGTGTAGCCTTTAAACCCGGCACCGACGACATCCGCGAAGCTCCGGCGGTCGTTCTCATGGAAGAGCTTCTCGCAGCCGGTGCGCGCGTGAAAGCTTATGATCCGGAAGCACTTGAAGCCGCCCGCAACGAATTGCCAGAGCAATGGTTCGCAAATGGTTCCATCACGCTGGTTCGTCACCAGTACGAAGCTCTTGAAGATGTCGATGCCATGGCCCTTGTCACCGAATGGAAGCCGTTCCGCCATCCTGATCTCCGGGCGATGAAAGAGATGATGAAGCAGTTGGTTGTCTTCGATGGTCGTAATCAGTACGACCCGCAGAGCCTGAAAGACGAGGGCTTCGAATATTTCGGTATCGGTCGCAGGTGAACTTGGTAGACTATACTATGGTGTATTTCTCGATGATCAGTTATAAGCTATTAAAGTCAGTCTATTTTTGACCTAAGTTACTCAGGAGATTGTTTTGACCAAGAATCTCAAGCTTGGAGAAATCCTCAAACAGGCAGGGGTTATCGATGATTTCCAGCTGAATTCGGCTTTGTCTTATCAACGCCATTGGGGAGGGCGTTTCGGTGAGTCGCTCATAAAGCTCGGTTATCTCACTGAAGATAAGCTCCAGGACTTTCTCGCCCGACAATTTGACCTTCCGCAGATAGAACTTTTCGGGCGAAAAATCCCCGAGGCTGTTCTGGCTTACATCCCTCAGGAAAAAGCCCGCGAGTTTCATGTCCTTCCAGTCGAGCAAAAAGAAATAAACGGTAGCATACACCTTGTCGTCGCCATGACTGATCCGACGAATCTCATGGTGACAGATTCACTGCAATTCATGACGGGATGCCGAATCAAGCCGGCGCTTGCTTCCGAGGAAGCGATCACCTCTGCCATAGAAAAGTATTATGGACCCGAGGTGGACGATCAGGAAGAACTCGATTTCGCACTGGAGGATCTTGCCGAACCTCCTAAACCTGCACAACCTGTTGTTCCTGTAATGCCGATCCCGGAGCCTGAGACGATACTTGCACCTGCACCCGCACCCGCACCGATTGTACCACCTGCGGCGCCTGTCCCTGATATGGGCCACTACATGGTAGCTCTGAAGAAACTTGAAGATCGTTATGAGAACCTCGTCCGCATTCTTCTTGATCGAGATTTAATTGGTCCTGAAGATCTGGACGAGTTGATGTGATGCACCCCAGAGGTTGTAATGTCCACTTTTTTTCGTGAAGTTCTCTGGCTGCGCTTAAGGCGCAACCGCATGGCCATGGCTGGTGCAGCTATTGTGCTGGCTATGTTTTTTCTCGCCATTCTAGCGCCGGTTATCGGCCGTGACCCAGGGGCTATCGATATTGCCCACAGATTGCAGCCACCTGGCCTCGCTTATCCTCTCGGTACCGACGACCTCGGTCGAGACGTTCTGGTCCGCATCCTTTATGGTGCAAGAATCTCCCTGTTAGTCGGTTTCGTGGCTGTCGGTATCGCTACCTTTATCGGTATCCTGCTTGGCGCAATGGCTGGTTATTACGGTCGCTGGATCGACGCATTAATTATGCGATTTGTCGATATCATGCTCTGCTTCCCGACCTTCTTCCTGATTCTCGCGGTCATTGCCTTCCTTAAACCGTCCATCTGGAACATCATGATTATTATCGGCTTGACCAGCTGGATGGGGGTTGCGCGACTGGTGCGCGCTGAATTCCTTTCCCTGCGTGAACGTGATTTTGTTCTTGCGGCAAGAGCGATAGGGGCAAAAGATGCCCGGATTATTTTTCGCCACATCCTCCCCAATGCGATTTCTCCCGTACTGGTCTCAGCAACGCTTGGTGTCGCAGGTGCCATCCTGACCGAGAGCGCACTCTCTTTCCTCGGTATCGGTGTGCAGCCGCCAACACCATCATGGGGCAACATGCTGATTTCCGGTAAACAAACCCTCGGCACCGCATGGTGGCTCTCCGTTTTCCCCGGCATGGCGATTCTGATTACAGTGCTTGGTTACAACCTCCTGGGTGAGGGGCTTCGCGACGCTATGGACCCGAGGATAAAGGATTAGTTTTAGGGGGTAAGAGGTAAGATTAAAACCCAACCCCCGCTTTTCGCAGGATTTCAAAAATGTTTGAAAACAACCTTTCTACATACTCACCCTCAGACCTTATCATCGCCCGCAGCGAAGCCTTCGCGCGTGGTGATTTCGGTTTTATCTTCGACACCTACCATTCTGAATCAAACTTTCGTCGTCAGTTTCCTGATCGTGATGATTATCTCGAATTCGGTAAGGCTAGCCTGGGGGCGGATTATGAGATAACCCGTTGTCAGGTTTTGCAAGAACAGGAGAGTGCAGACGAGGGCCAGGTTATCTTTCTCATGGAGATGAAAGTGCAGGGGGCCGTGCAGCAATTTGTTGAACTTGCCTGGCTGCATCGTGAAGAGATGTCCTGGCGTTATCATCGCGGACAAAAGGTGACCCAAGATGAATTTCCCGAAGATCCGCATTCAATAAGCTTCTCCGACTTCGCCAAGCGTGATCCATCAACGATTTTCTAAAGAGGCGGCAAGTGAAAATCATCAGCCATAAGGTTCTCGATCAATTAAGTCTCGAAGCGTCGGGATCAGAGCGCCTGCGCAAGAACCTCAATCTGCATGATGACTATGCCGATCCTTGTCAACGGCTTTTCATTGCCATGGAACCCGGCACCTACATCCGCCCGCATCGTCACACCGATCCACCGAAACCCGAATGCTTCATGGCTATACGCGGCAAGCTGGCAATGGTTGTTTTTGATGACGACGGCGAGGTCAAACAGGTTATCTCTTTCGGCGATGGCTGCGACACCCTGGCGATCGATCTGCCGGCCGGGGAGTGGCATTCGATCGTAGTCCTTGAACCGGGCAGCATCTTCTTCGAAACCAAGCCCGGCCCCTATGTCGCTATGTCAGATAAGGACTTCGCTCCCTGGGCGCCCAAAGAAAATTCTCCAGAGGTTGGCGATTATCTTTCTGCCTTGGCCAAGGTTGTCGAAGGAAATTATTGAATATTTATCTCGTCACACGTTCCTCGTCCCTCGTTACGGTTTGTTATGCCTGAACTTCCAGAAGTAGAAACCACCCGCCGCGGCATTGAGCCGCTGGTAGCCAATAAGGTCGTCGCGCAGGTTCTGATTTACAACGGTTCCTTGCGTTGGCCTGTTCCCCGGGAACTGATAAGCTTCTTGCCTGGCCAGAGAATTGGTGCTGTTGGCCGGCGTTCCAAGTACCTGCTGTTTGCCTTCTCGTCAGGCACCTTGATTGTGCACCTCGGCATGACCGGACATCTGCGGGTCGACTCCATGCAAACAGAAAAACGTAAGCATGATCATGTCGAAATCATTTTTACCGATGGCACTGCCTTGCGTTACAACGACCCACGGCGTTTTGGCTCCATCCTCTGGACCCTTGCCGATCCGTTGCAACATATTCGTTTGTCGGCCCTGGGTCCGGAACCGTTCGATAGTAAATTCAATGCGTCCTATCTCCATAAACTGTCACGTAACCGAAAAGTTGCGGTCAAGCCGTTTCTGATGGATGCTCATGTTGTGGTCGGCGTAGGAAATATCTACGCCAGTGAAGCGCTCTATCGCGCCTGCATTGCTCCCGCTCGACCTGCTGGTAAAGTCAGTAAGGCTGCCTACGAACGCTTGATTCAGGCCGTTACAGGCATTCTTTCTGAAGCCATTGCTGCAGGGGGCACCACGATCAAGGATTTCGCAAACAGCGAAGGTAAACCGGGATATTTTACGCAGGAACTACGAGTTTACGGGCGGTCAGGGCAGAAGTGCAAAGCTTGTGGTTCGCTCGTCAAACAGATCATACTCGGGCAGCGTTCAACTTTTTACTGCCCCAGTTGTCAAAAGTAACTGCACCTTATAAACAATCAAAGACGGAGTCTCCATGGACGGATTCAATTTCATCATCCCTTACACCGTTCGCGTCGTCGATGTTAACTACGGCGCACACGTTGCGAACTCCGCCGTGCTGAATTTTTTCCAGGATGCCCGTATCGCTTACCTGAAAAACCTAGGCGATTACTCGGAAATGGATATCGGCAAGGGTTGCGGCATCATCCTTCCGGAAGCCCATGTTAAGTATCTGGCCGAAATGTTCCTCGGTGATGAGCTGTTGATCGGGGCGAGGATCACCAATGTCAGCCGCTCGTCTTTTACAATGTGCTACCGGATAGAGCGTGATGGCGAAGCGACCGCCGAAGGGGAGACTGTGCTGATCTGTTTTGATTATGAGAAGCGAAAGCCAAGACGTCTTGATGCGGTTTTTATAGAGAAGGTTGACGCCTTCGAGACCTAGTCACTGGTAACTCTTTGAGCGTTGGGAATACGCTGCACGGCCAACAGGGAAACCATACTGAAAATGGCCCCGACGACAAAAGGTATGCGGTAATCAACCATCCATAGGGCGCCACCGATAACCGGCATGACCACGGCCGCGATGTGGTTGATGGTGAAGCCCACCGCCATGCTTGGCGCTATATCCTGTGGGTCTGCGACCTTCTGGAAGTAGGTGCGGATCGCGATTGAGAAGTTGAACAGGATATGATCGAGGATGTACATCGCCACAATCACCCCCTTGATATCAATAAATGCATAAATCAGGAAGATGGCGATCAGACCGCCATACTCAACCGACAGCACTCGACGTTCTCCGAAACGGACAATGGCGCGACCGATAAGCGGGCTTAAAAAGAAGTTGACCGCGTTGTTGGCAACGAACAGCAGGGTGATCTCGGTGACCGTACACTCGAAAACCTTCACCAGCAGGTAAACCGAGAAGGCCATGAAGATCTGACGCCTGGCGCCGGCCATAAAGGTGAGAAAGTAGTAGAGAGAGTATCTTCGCCGGAGGATCATCTTGCGATGCTGCGGCACCAGGTTCCGGTGAGTCGGATCCTGCAACAACCCCCATATCCCCGCAACAGCGACCAAACTCCCCACCAACAAGAACATGACCTTGTAACTGAATGCGAGACCCATCAGGAACAGAAGTAAACCGACAAGGATGCTGGTCGCTGCGGCAAGGCTGCGTAGCCTGCCGAAGATCAGAGGTGATGTGGCATTGTCAAAATACTGCAGCGTCAGCGATTGGTTGGTTGTTTCGTAATAGTGAAAGCCGAAGCTCATGATCAGTGTGGTGATGATCAACCCGGTGAAGCTGGGGAAGAACCCTGTCAAAGCTGTGCCGACGCCGAGAAAAATAACGGAGAGGGCTGAAAGGCGATGCTCACGGATCACCAGCATGACGAAAACAGCGAGCAGGGCCAGGAAACCTGGAATTTCACGCACCGAACCGATGACTCCGACCTGAAAACCGTCGAGGCCGGCAATTTCCACGGCGAAGTTGTTGAACAGGATCATCCAACACTGCAGGCCGACGACCGAGGCTGTTGTCTGTACGATCAGGAAACGCAGCATGGGGCGCTGTTCGCTTTTTACCATTCTTTTGACCTTTCGGATGCGCAGGCTAAACAGTGGGTAGTGTGCGTCAGGTTCTGACAAAAGATAAAGAGAAATTATCCGTTAAATACTGAAGAGGGAGAATTTCTTTAAAGCTTGCTTCGATTTGGCTATCCAGGGATTCGCTGCGAGGTGATCAATAAGAAGTGTTCTGGATGGATTGAGGCATTATTGCTAATAGTAAGTTATGAGGAGTGCATTTACTAACGACAATAGAATCAATTGACCTCGATTACTCTGTAGACGGTTTTGCCTTCCTGCTCCTCAGGCTTGAGAGCTAAATCATGATGACACATGTAATAATCTCCAATCGTTCCCCGGCTGGCAGATTTGCAGTCGTTAGGTAAAACGCCTATGAGCATTCCGGGCTTGAGGTAATCCGTGGCAAAGGGAGGAGTGCGGAAAACTTCTTGTGTTGAGTCACCTGTGATTGGGTAGATGACACCGCCCTTACTCTGTAAGAAGTCGGGGAGTTCATCAGCGGTCACGAGAGTCGTTGTCAATGGCTGAGTAAGTAACAGAACAGCTACTACGAGTACCTTGTTAATTATTGATTCCATTCTCATGTTTCCCCTTAGGTCCTTACTGCCACTATTGAAACAGTGTCGCTTGCATGTTCTCAAATATACCAAACAGTTAGCAGAGGTCAAACAGGTGACAATCTTATTTGTCCTCCCACATTGTTTTGGCCGCTCAGTTGACTGAATCGCGAAATTACTTACAACCTCTGTTTTACGAGAAAGGCTATTAAGGACTGCCTTGATGGTCATAGTTTTGTGGGTTAAAGATACCGAAACCTCTATAAGAGCAATTGACGATCGGATTCAAACTCCATGATTTCCCCGGAAACGGGATCTGTAAACTTGACCCGACGGGCGATCAATTGTAAAGGGTTGCTCAGATCGTCTTCCTGTTTGTCCAGCAGCTCGGGGTAATAGCGGTCGTGCATGATACGGAATCCCAGCCCGCTCATATGGACCCTTAACTGATGTTTCTTGCCTGTGATCGGGTAGAGTAGAAAATGTGCTTTGTTGTCGCGGTATGACACCCGTTTGATTCTGGACCTGGCGTTCACAACGCCTGGAACAACCTTGCTGCGGAACCAGATGTCATCGTCAACCAGCCTGTTCTCAACAGTCCAGTCCTTCCTCTCCGTGGAAAAAGATACTTCGGAAAGCGCTTCATAAGTCTTTTCAATTGTTCTGGACAGAAAAAGTCCTCCGTAGAGCCCACGTGTTTCCTTGTTCATGGAAAACAGCACCAGGCCCGAGGTCTCACGGTCGATCCTGTGCAAGGGGACCAGGCTGCTGTTGCCCGTTTTGCGGCGCAAGCGATTGAGCAGGCATTCGTTGACATAAGGGCCTGATGGCGTAACGGGCAGAAAAGGCGGTTTACAGGCAACCAGGAGCTCATCATTTTGAAAGAGGATCTTCTCCTGTAAAGGAATCAGTGGCTCCTCTGCGACCTCCCGGTAATAAAACAGTCTCTTCTGAGGGACATAAGGTGTTTCTAAAGTGATCGGTGCTCCGGCATCGTCAAGGACTTTGCCGTTGAGGATGCGTTCTTCCCACACAGCCATGCCGACCTTGGGGAACCTTTGCATCAGGAACTCCAGGATCGCAGGGTAGGGCTTGTCAATAAAGGGCAAGCTGAGGCGTGATGGGTGTTTGGCAATCCCCATTTAAGTTTAATTCCTTATCTTGATGCAGGGTTTAAAGACATGCTCTTGTCCAGGGATCTAATGCGGATACAGTGGTGGCAGCTTTTTGTGGTTCTCAGCTTTCGTCGCCTTTTGTTGTACCTCTTGCACTGCTGCGCTCAGCCCATGGCTATCCCAATCGTTGCTCTCGCGGCTGTAAAGACTTCTGCTGAACAGTTCCAGTTTCTGCTTGAGTGGTTCGCCGCAGAGAGCCGCCAGCTCTTCCAGATTGCCGGGCCGCTGCTTCGGGAAGAGGGCAGTCCCCCAATCGAGCATTGCACTGCGAATGAGCGCCGGGTTGCCCGAGGCAAGGGCTTGATCTAATCTCTTTCGTGCTGTCTTGAGGTCCGGTCTATCTTCTTGCTGCTCCTGTTTGTTCTCCTGATTGCGCTTCACCAGTTTCCCCTTGACGATAAACAGCAGCGTCAAAAACCAACCGCCACCGAGCGCCATACTCAGCCAGGGCCAAAACCCGTGTTCTTCGGACGTTGGTAAGGTGGGAACCTCCACCTGTGGTTTGTCTTCTTGCGGCAAAGGCTCTTGTTGTGGAACCGCAGGCGGAGTGGCGGTGACAGCAGGTTGGTTTGTTGCCGGCAGGACCTCAACGTCCAGCGCCGGTAACCGCCCTTGATGCCAGCGCTCATCGTCCAGGTCCCACCAGTCGATCTTGATCTCAGGCAGGCGGAGTGTGCCTGGACGGGTCGGCACGAGGGCCAGCTTCTCCTGCAGGATGCCGAGCACACCGTTCTCTTTTAACTGGTCCTCTCGTTTTGGCTGGTCAGGATAGCTTCTAAAGCCGTCAGGAACGTCAATTTTCAGAGCAGGCAGTTGTGCCGCGGGCACGCCCATGGCGCTCAAGGTAATCGTTCTGGTTGCCGGTTCACCAACGGTTAGCCGCGGAGGATTTTGCCAATCGTCTTCCAGTTGCAGTTCTCTAGCCGGCAGCCAACTGCGTCCTTCGGCTTCTGCCGCCGGCAGCACCTCAATGTTGATTTCTTCAGAGCTCCTACGGATCTGCCTGGTTCTCTGGTTAAAAGGGTCAAGGCTGCGTCGGCCACCATCTGCGACCTGTGCAGTAAAGCGTGCCGGCGGAATTTTTAGCTGGCCACTTTGTTGCGGGAAAATAAGATAATCGCGTTCGAAAACTCGGTAAAGTAAGCCATCGCGCTCGGTTTCATAGTTGCGATCCTCGCCGAGCTTCTGTACCACCGCTTCGATGCCGACTGGCTCCGGTTCACTGAGGCTGGCCTGCAGGAAATTGAGACGGGTTAGCAGCTTGACCTTATAGAGAACCTGTGATTGCACCCATACCTTGTTTGGCTCGGTGGCAACTTCGAGAAGCAGATCATTCGCACCGGCCAGGGTGTTGCTCTTTCCGGCTGGCAGGACCTCAATTTTGATCGGTTTGCTGCAATCGCTGCCAACGCAGAGGGCCGGGATCTCTTTGCTGCCGGCGCTGCGTGCCATTAGGGTAAGGCTCCAGACCGTTGAGCGGCTGAAGTCTCCGTTGATAATTTGCATCTGCGAAGACTGGGAGCGGCCCAGTAGCTCGAAATTCTGATCCAGTACGCTTAAATCCGGATCGCCGTCAAGGCTGCCGTCTGCGCGCAGCTCCATGTTGAAACTTTCATCCAGCCCAACCCGGGTCCGGTCAGGAACAGCCTTAAGCTGGGCGGAAAGACTTAACGCCGGGCTCAGTACCAGTAAAAGTAACAGGATCAGGAGAGAATATATGTGTCGCATTACCATGGCTTGTCACTCGTTTGTCGCTCTTGTCGTTGGCGGTATTGGTAGAGAAATTTTCGGCGCAGCAGTCCACCCGGATCATCTGGAATGCGTTGCAGCCACTGCTGGGCCGCTCGCTGCTCCTCCGTAGAGGCTTGGCTATCCATCTCCTCGGCCGCTTCTGGGGACGCTTGTTCAGATTTCTGCTGTTCCTGCTGTGCCGTTTGAGCTTTCGGCTGTTGTTGTCCGGATTCTTCAGTCTCTGAATTGTCTGAGTCTGCAGGATTCTGTTCCTGATTCGGAGATGATGGCGCTCCGTCCTCCTGAGTTGAATCAGCATCGGACTCTTTATCCTTCTGATCAGAACCGGACTCCGACTGTTCTGAGGAGGAGTCACCGTTCTGCGGTGACGATTCGCTGTTTTTTGATGCCGATTCATCGTTCTGCGATGAAAGCTCGTTGTTTTCAGATGAAGACTGTTGTTGCTGTTGCTCAAGAGCGTCTTCGACCAGATGCTTGTTAGCCAATGCATCCTGGTCTTTAGGGTTGAGCTTTAAGGCTTCATCGTAGGCGCTGATTGCTTCGGCCAACTGTCCGCTCCTGGCTAGCGCGTTGCCCCGATTGTACCAGTCATCTGCGCTCTCTGCCTGCTCCAGCAACTTGGCGGCTTCAGCGTAGTTGCCGTTCCGGTACTGAGCGCTGGCCTGCCAGCGCGGGTCTTGGAACTGCTCTGCTGCGTTTGCATAGTCTTTTTCTGCAAAAGCCTGAGCGCCCTGCTGATCAGAGCGCTGCCAGAGCTGTTGCCAGTCAAACGCTTGCGCCGTTTGAGTCAGCAAGGTGCAGAAGATGAAAATTGTCAACCAGCCGCGTCGGAAAGCGCATGCGGTCAGTAACAGCAACGGCCAGAGCAGCAAGACACCGGCTTCTTTCCACTGGTCGCCAAGCTGTTCACTCCGCTGCTGGTCGATTGCTAGCTTGCTTTGTAAAGAGGCCGCCAGCAACTGTTTTAAATCCTGATTGTCGACCCGGATGGTCTGGTAAATACCGCCACCGGCTTGTGCAAGTTCGCGCAGCGCTGCAGGGTTGAGGCGCGGCAAAACAACCTGCCCGTTGCTGTCTTTGAAAAAACCACCGTCCTTGAGAGGGATCGGCGCGCCCGCTTCTGTACCGATTCCGAGGACTGACAGACGGTATCCGCTCTGCTGCAGGCGCTTGGCCACACCCAGTGCTTTGCCTGTTTGATCGTCGTCAGTGACCAGCAGCAGAGCTCCTTTTGCCAGCCCGGCTTGTTGCAACAAGCGTTGTCCCTGCTTGATGGCCAGGTCAGGGCGACTTCCAAGGACTGGCATCAGGCCTGGCTCCAGGCTGTCGAGCAGCGCTTCGATCGTCTTGCTGTCATCGGTCAATGGAGTCACGATGAAGGCGTCACCGGCAAAGACCACCAGGGCGGTTTGCCCCTCCCGACGCTGACGAAGGATGTCGGTGATCTTCAACTGAGCCCGTATCAGTCGATTCGGCTTGAGATCAGCAGCATTCATGGACGCTGAAAGGTCGAACAGAATCACCAAGGCTGAATTCTGGCGAAAAAGTGGCTGCGGCAGGCGCTCCCAGGTCGGCCCTGCCAAGGCGATGATTGCCAGTAACAGCGCGATCATGATCAGGTGAAGCGGCCAGTTGCGGCGTCTTTGGGAACGACCGAGCAGCAGGTAAGGGAGCAGCTGAGGATCGCAGACCGCCTGCCAGTTGCGGCTACGCAATTGTTGTCGCCAAAGCCAGACCAGCAGCAAGGCCACTGGTAACAGAAACCAGAACCAGTCCGGGCGTAGAAAATGAAACTGGTTCATCGCCACCCCCAACGCTGTCGTCCCTGATCGATCAGCCCAAGCAACAACGCACCGCACAGCGCCAGGCCGAGCGGCCAGTAATAGAGCGCAGTGACCGGGCGAAATATTTCCTGGTCTTTCTCCACAGGTTCCAGTTCGTCGAGCATGGCGTAAATCTGTTCCAACTCAGCAGTGTCACGGGCACGGAAATAACGGCCGCCGGTTTGCTCGGCGATTTTGCGCAAGCTCTTCTCATCGAGATCGGCAGAAGGGTTGACGGTGCGTTTGAAGAAGAAGGACCCCACCGTCATCTCGTCTGCGCCGATGCCGATGGTGTAGATTTTCAGGCCCTCTCTTGCGGCAAGCTCCGCTGCCTTGATGGGACTGACCTGGCCAGCGGTATTTGCGCCGTCGGTGAGCAGGATCAAAATCCTTTGTTTTGCTTTTGCCTCTTGCAGGCGTTTGACGGCTAGACCAATGGCATCACCGATGGCCGTTTTTTCTCCAGCCAGTCCTAACACAGCTTCGAGCAGTAGCTTTTCTATGGTTTGCCGGTCGAAGGTCAAAGGGGTTTGTACATAGGCCTGGTCAGCAAACAGGATTAAGCCGATTCTGTCTCCCTGACGACGGCGAATGAACTCAACGGCCACTTTTTTGAGTGCTGTCAAGCGGTCGACGGTCTCTTCTTCAAGGACAAAGTCGGCAGTTTTCATGCTGCCGGAAAGATCGACCGCCATCACCAGGTCGCGGCCGCTGACCGGCAACTCCAAGGGCTCACCGAGCCATTGCGGCTGAGCTGTTGCCGTTACAAGCAGCAACCAGCAGAAGAGCATCGGTATCAGCAGCCACCATGGCCAGCGCCGCCGACTGCGTTGATGACGGTTGTCGACAAATGGTTGTAAAGAAGGAACCCAGAGAGCGGCTTCTTCAGCGGCCAGCGCCGGGGGGAAGAGGCGATGGACCAGGTAAGGCAGAGGCAGCAGCAGGAACGCCCAGGGGCAGACAAACTCGATCATCTTCGTCTCCCCTGCGGTTTCGGTGCCGGTGGCAGCTGTTGCAGCCATCTGCGACAGAGGACCAACAGTGCTTCAGTGTCCATCTGCTCGATCCGCGGCAGGTAAGGGCCTTCGGCCAAGAGTCGACCTGGCCCTTGAGAGAAAAGTCGGTCCTCAAGCTGCTGATCAAGAAAACGGAGCCAGTCTTCACCGACCAGGCCTGCACAGTGGTTCTGCGGGAAGTGCAGGATTGCTGCTTGGCGAAGCAGACGGGACAACCCCTCAAGCAGCTGCAGCGGGTTCTCAAACTTACTGTGTTGGCGTTGAAGTTCTTCCAATTCAAAGAGCGCTAGACGCTGTAACTGTTTGCGCTGTCGTCGTTGGAATAGGGCGTAGAGTGCGGCAATCAACAGGAGCAGTACGAGCAACAGCAGCCACCATCCGGGAGCCGGGGGCCACCATGAGATCGCCGGTGGCAGGTGAATATCGCGTAAAGGCAGAGTGTCAGGGGAGAAGGGCACTGATGGCATCTCAGCCTCCGCTTCGCTTAAGTAAATCCTGCTGCAGACAGTCCAGTGGGGCCTGGTTGGTGGCGCAGGTCAGAAACAGGCTGCGCCTCTGACGGCAAAACTGCTCAATAGTCTCAAGGTGCTGTGCGAATTTGTCGCGATAATGGTCGCGGCCGGAACGATCAAGGGTGCTCATGGTCAGATCATTTCTGCCGTCGCTGACCCGGTAGCTGCCGGCAGGAGGCAGCTCTGCCTCGAGTGGGTCATGGCAGAAGATTAGACCCAGGTCGTTATGTCGACTGAGCAGGCTTAGTTGCTTCTCAACCTGTTCGTCCCATTGGGAAAAATCACTCAACAGTAAAATCAGGCTGCCTGGGCGTGCGACCCGACGCAGGCGCATCAGGGTCTGGGCGAGCCGCTGCTGTGGTTCAAAGGGCTGGTGCAAGGGGCGTTGCCAGGCCGGGTCTGCCACCATTTGCCTTAACAAGGTGAGCACGCCGGCTTTGCCGAGCTGCGGGCGTAGTTCGCACTGGCGTTCTTCAGAGAAGAGAAAGGCACCCACCCGGTCACCCTGTTGCAGGGATCGCCAGGCCAGGAGTGCCGCCAGTTTCGATGCCTGCACCGCCTTGAACGAACCACGGGTGGCAAAAAACATCGGACGTCGATAATCGACGGCGAGCAACACCGCCCGTTCACGTTCTTCCTGGAATAGCTTGGTGTGAGGCTTGCCCTGGCGTGCCGTGACCCGCCAGTCGATGCTGCGTACATCATCGCCTTGCTGGTAGCCGCGCACTTCAGCGAACTCCATGCCGCGTCCTCGCACCCGACTCAGATAGGCACCGTTCTGCGCAGCACGGATCTGGCCGGGGCGCAGGGAAAAACCGCGACTTTTACCGCGCAAGGCGATCAGATCGGCCAGGTTGATACTGACTTCCGGCGGTCTGGATATTTTCGGGGAGTGTTGCACGGACAAAGTCCTCAGGGCACCGGAACCCGGGCAATCAGTTCAGCAACTAGGCGATCGACGTTAACTCCTTCGGCTTCAGCCTCATAGGTCAACAGCACCCGGTGACGCAGGACGTCAAAGGCGAGGGACTGGATATCCTCCGGGCTAACAAAATCCCGACCTGCCAGCCATGCGCGTGCCCGCGAGCAACGATCGAGGGCAATGCTTGCCCGGGGGCTGGCACCGTACTGGATCCAGCCGGCCAGATCCTCGCCGTAAGGTTCAGGCTGTCGGGTGGCCAGCACCAGCTGCAATAAGTATTCTTCGAGGTTGTCTGCCAGGTAGAGATCCAGAACCTGTGAGCGGGCTTCTTGTAACTGCCTGTTGCTGAGCTGCGCAGCTTTTTCCTCTTTTGCCGCTCTGCCGTTTCTCGCTTCGTTGCGTGCCAGGTTCAGGATTTGTTGTTCCGTTGCAACCTGCGGGTAACCGACCATCACATGCAGCAGAAAACGGTCGAGCTGCGCTTCAGGGAGCGGATAGGTGCCTTCCTGCTCAATCGGGTTCTGGGTCGCCATAACCAGAAACGGATCGTCGAGTGGGTAGCTGGTCTGGCCGATGGTAATCTGACGTTCGGCCATCGCTTCGAGTAGTGCAGACTGGACCTTGGCAGGGGCGCGATTGATCTCGTCTGCCAGGATCAGGTTGTGAAAGAGCGGCCCGGGTTGAAACACGAAGCTGCTGTCCTGTGGTCGAAAAATGTCGGTACCGGTCAGGTCTGCAGGCAGGAGATCCGGCGTGAATTGGATGCGATGAAAATTTGCTTCTATATGTTCGCCAAGTTTCTGAATGGCACGGGTTTTGGCCAACCCCGGAGCACCTTCAACGAGCAGGTGGCCATCGGCCAGCAAGGCAATCAGCAGGCGCTCGATCAGGTGTGGTTGTCCGAGGACCTGGGTGCTTAACGAATTCGACAGATCAGAAAAAACAGCCTGGATTTCATTCATGTTCAAGCCCTTGTTTTTTAAGTGAGAAAATTTTTTTTGGAGTAAATTTATAAAAAAAAATCATCTGAAAATCAAGCAGGTTTACTGGCCTTTTCTCTGTGACTGGACAAACTAACACTTCTTGCACTGCAGGGCGAGATTGATCTTAGCAATTGATGGAACATCGCTTAATTGACAGTGTCGGGTCAATCGGCTAATGTCCCGGTCACTGTTGTTTTCTATTTTCTTATAAGTAAGACGCTACTCCTGTAAAGGGGGGTGTAAGGACTTTTCTGATGTCATTTTCTTCGCTCGGTCTGCGCGCTGAACTATTGAGCGCGATTGCAACACAAGGATACACAACACCGACCCCGATCCAGAGTCAGGCGATCCCGGTCATCTTCGAAGGTTGCGATTTGCTTGCCGGCGCTCAAACCGGTACCGGCAAAACAGCCGCATTTGCTTTGCCGATCGTGCAGATGCTGAGTGAAACGACCACCTACAAAAAGCGCCGGCATCCCAGGGCCCTGGTTCTGGTTCCTACCCGTGAGCTTGCCGCCCAGGTCAGCGAGCAGATGCAGAACTACGGTCGTCGTCTGTCTTTGCGTTCCATCAAGATCTACGGTGGTGTCAACATCCGGCCGCAGATGGAGCGTTTGGACCGGGGTGTTGATATTGTGGTCGCAACGCCAGGCAGGCTTCTGGATCACGCTGAACGTGGCACGATCAAACTTAACGAAATTGAATTCCTGGTTCTGGACGAAGCGGATCGCATGCTCGACCTCGGCTTTATTGATGACATCCTTCGGGTGGCGGAATTCCTGCCGGGAGATCGACAGAACCTGCTCTTCTCGGCTACATATTCAAAGAGCATCAAGCAGCTTGCTGACGAACTGCTCGATCAACCACGAAGGATCGAAGTCGAACGCCGTAACATCGCTGCTGATGCGATCACCCAGGCGATCTATCCGGTTGAGCGCAGTCGCAAGCGTGAAATGCTTTCGCATCTGATCCGTAAGGGCAATTGGAGCCAGGTTCTTGTTTTCACGCGCACCCGCTATGGTGCCGATAAGTTGACCGACGAGTTGCTCTTTGACGGGATCAAGGCCGCCCCCATCCACAGCAACAAGAGTCAGTCGATCAGAACGCGGACCCTGGCAGAATTCAAGAAGGGTGAAGTACGTGTGCTTGTGGCAACTGATGTCGCCGCACGCGGGCTTGATATTGCAAATCTGCCTTACGTTGTTAATTACGAGTTGCCCCAGGTCCCGGAAGACTACGTACACAGGATCGGTCGCACCGGCCGGGCAGGGGAAGATGGTGTTGCGATTTCGCTGGTTTGCCCTGCTGAGCAGGCACGGCTGGTGGAAATTGAAAAGCTGCTTGAATATGCCATTCCGCAGGAATCAATTGCCGAATTCCCCGTGATTGCAGTCAAGCGAGGAGTCAAGGCGAAACCCGGGAAAAAAGCCAAGGGCGCGTCCAAATCTAAACAAAAATCTGCCAAGGCGAAATCTCCTGCAAAGACCAAAAAGGCCGCAGCAAAACCTGCGAAAGCCAAGTCTCCGACCAAGACCACAACAGGTCGACGGGGTAAAGCTGACACCAAGTCCCCTGCGCCCAAGGTCGGTCGCCGATTGAGCAGGACGAAAACGATTAAGTAGGTCAGCCTGTTCACATTCAATCAAATCGAAACGAAACTCTTACGGGGGGCACTTAATCATTAGTGCTCCCCGCTTTCGTTGTAATAATAATGTTTTGTGGTTAACTTCTGATACAACACTTTAACTTGTGAGGTCTTCAGTCATATGAGCACAAACATCGACTTGGTTGTCATTGGCGGAGGCATCGTAGGCTGTGCCACTGCACTTGCGATCAGCTCCCGCAATCCCAATCTGAAAATAGCTCTATTAGAGAAAGAAGCAAGCCTGGCATCTCATCAAACCGGCCACAATAGTGGTGTGATCCACGCCGGTCTCTACTACAAGCCTGGTTCCATGAAAGCGGAAACCTGCGCGTCTGGGCGAGAGGCTCTTTACCGCTTTTGCAATGTCTATGACATCCCTCATCAGCGTTGTGGCAAGGTCGTTGTTGCTGTTGATGATACAGAATTGCCCGCGTTGGAGGAGCTGGAACGCCGAGGGAAAGCGAATGGTCTTGAGGGTTTGCAAAGGCTTTCAGTGGCTCAATTGCAGGAGCATGAGCCGCATGTTCGAGGAGTTGCCGGCTTGTTTGTGCCACAGACCGGAATCGTTGACTATGTTCGTGTTACGCAGAAGCTCGCTGAACTTTTTCAGTCTCGTGGTGGTGTGGTTCACCTGAACTCACCGGTCTCGAAGATTCAAACGAAGCAGGATGGCTACCTGATCCATAGTGGTCACAAAACCTTTGAAGCCCGCAGCCTGGTGAATTGTGCCGGTCTGCACGCAGATCAGATTGCTCGTCTGGCCGGGCTCCGCCCAAAGTTAAGGATCATCCCGTTCCGCGGTGAATACTATGAATTCAAACCGGAGCGCAGCAAGCTTGTGAATCATTTGATCTACCCGGTGCCAGATCCGTTGATGCCGTTTCTCGGCGTCCATTTTACGCGTATGATCGATGGCACTGTCGAAGCAGGGCCGAACGCCGTATTGGCTTGGCAGCGCGAAGGCTATCGACGCAGTGATATTTCATTGCCCGATCTGGCTGGCACTTTTGCGTTTGCTGGTTTCTGGAAATTGTCGGCCCGTTTCTGGAAGACGGGGATTGAGGAATACAGACGTTCTTTCTCGAAAAAACAGTTCGTGAAAAGCCTGCAGCGGCTTATGCCCGAAGTCCGGGAAAGTGACCTGGTGTCAGGTGGCAGCGGCGTGCGTGCCCAGGCCGTTGATAACGAGGGCAGGATGGTCGATGATTTCTGCATCCAGACGGAAGGGCGCATGGTGCACGTTCTCAATGCTCCTTCACCGGCAGCAACGGCCTCTTTGAGTATCGCAGAGCATATTGCTGACCAGGTCATGGCGACAATAACATAGCCGGACAAGAAGGGGCCGCTGATGGCTCACGTTTGATCCCTGGCTCTTTAAAACGATAGGGAGTCTCTTGTCTTTAATACTGAAAGTGCTTGATTTTCTCTCCCTTTTCCCCAATTTCGGTCATTGCATCAATGCCTATCTTCAAGTGGCTGTCAGCCCATCGTTGAGTCACCATCAGGTCTGACTCTTCGGTTTTGACGCCTTCGGGGGTGAGGGGCACATCCGAGACCAGCAACAGGGCACCGCGAGCGATGACATTGTAGTGTCCGACGATAAAGATCGTCGCGGTTTCCATGTCGATGCCGATGCTGGTCATCTTTTGCAACTTTTCCATAAAATTCTGGTCGTGTTCCCAGATACGTCGATTGGTCGAGTAAACTACGCCCGTTCGGTACTCGTGACCGAGTTCGAGAATTTTCTCGGAAACAAATTTATGTAGTTTGAACGAGGGCAGCGCCGGTACTTCGGCCGGGAAATAATCGTTACTGGTCCCTTCCCCGCGAATTGCGGCATTCGGCAGTATGAAGTGACCGATTTCCGATGATTTCTTCAATCCTCCACATTTGCCGAGAAACAGCACTCCCTTGGGCTGTATGGCGCTGAGCAGATCCATGATGGTGGCAGCGTTCGCTGAGCCTATGCCGAAGTTGACAATGGTCAGGCCATCACTGTTGGTTGCCGCCTGCATTGGTTTACTTTCACCGTGGATATCGCAGGAGAACATTTCCGCGAACATGTCGACATAGTGTCTGAAGTTGGTCAGCAAAATGTACTCGCCAAAGTTATCGAGCGGCATTCCGGTGTAGCGCGGTAACCAGTTTTTGGTGATCTGCAATCGGTCGACCATAGGCACTCCTTCTTGGAATAGTAGTGATCCGGAACCTTTACTAAAGGATAAAAGGTGACGGTGATTTAGCAAGGGAACATTGCCGGAGATGGGGCGGTAATATTTTTAATGGGAGGGGTCTTCAATAACATGGCCGCACGATCAGTATCGTGCGGCCATGCATTTAAAGAAAAGCCAACCTAGTGCCGCGTCAACGACAAACTGACGCATCCAACTTGTTCCTTTCCGCGCCTGCTTCGTTATGTCTTAATCCACGTAGTTACAACTATGTGACTCAAGACATGCCTTGCTGGCACAAAAAACTACGGCGTTGTCTTTACGTCTTTTCATCATTGGCACGACACTAGAAAGAATTTTCAAAAACTAACTGGTTGAGAGGTAATTGACCAGGCTTTGGCCAGGACTCCTTGGTTTTTTTACCAATGGCCACCATTGGGCCCATAACATGGTCGTCTGGCAAGTTGATTAATTCTGCGACCTTATCAATGTCAAAACCGATCATTGGGCAGGAGTCATAGCCCATTGCTTTCGCAGAGAGCATGATCGTCTGCATCGCCAGGCCGATTGATCTCTGTGCTTCGTCACGCTGCAACCACTCACGTCCTTCATGAAATGGGCCCATCCAGTTTACCAGCAGGTCGCATACCTCTTGTGGCGCGTTCTGCCAGTAACGGCCTGGCTCTTTAGCCCAGGCCATGGTATCCGCAGTCATAATGATAAGAAGGGAGGCATCGGTCATCTGGGCTTGATCATTGCCAAACTCAGTGCGAATTCTCTGTCGCAAGGCTGGGTCGCGAATAATCACAAACCGCCAATGTTGAATGTTGAAACTGGTGGGGGCCTGAATGGCCGCCTCAAGAATTTTGTTTTCTTCTTCATTAGTCAATTGATGCTCAGGGTCAAAATGCTTGATTGCGCGACGTTGGTAAATAGCGTCAAAAGTGTCCATGAGTCGTCCTCCTTACAGAAATGTACTCCTCAGATAATAGGATCGTTCGGCTAAGTATAGCCGCTGTTTGGAGTTCAGCACGTAGAGAAGAGAATTTATCCTTTGGCTTGATCAGCATTCACCGTGAAAATCAGCGTTCAGATAGTTTTAAGATTGACCCCACCCCTTAATCCCCTTCAGCCTTGTAAATTGCGTTAAATACTTACAACTGTTGTTTGACTTATAAGTCCGTAACTCTTTAGCTTTGTTCGTAACAAGCACCGGCTTGCCTTTGCCAACGAATATGAAAACCCTTAGCCTAACATCCTGACAAAATCCTCCGGTACCCCGGCATCAAATTTCATCCGCCTGCCGTTAAAAGGGTGAAGGAAGCTGATCGTGCGGGCATGCAGAGCGAGTCGTTTCGCCGCCCGAGCGGTGGTGCCGTACTTCCGGTCTCCCAAAACAGGTTGCCCCTGCTCTGCGAAATGCACACGGATTTGATGCTTGCGGCCTGTGAGCAGATGAACTTCTACTAGGCTGTTTTCCCTGGTCTCCTGAAGAACCCGGTACTCCGTATGAGAGAGCTTGCCCTTGGTAACGTCACCGGTTGAGTAGACATTGTGAGCTTTGTTTTCGGCGAGATAGGTGGAGATTTTGCCCTCAGGAGGCGTCAATCGGCCGTGAACTATGGCTAGATAGTATTTGTCGGTTTCATCCCAGTGTTCCTGCAGGAACTGCTTGGCCTTTTCACTTTTGGCAAATAGTAGAATCCCGGAGGTCTCCTGGTCGAGGCGATGAACCACGTACACCCGGTTGCGCGACTTCGGGTCGCCTTTGCGAACATAATTATTAAGCAGGTAGTGGGCCGTGCGCGCCTTGTCCCGTGCCGTGCCGACGGTCAGCAGTCCTGAAGGTTTCTCGACCACGAGCAGATCCTTATCTTCGTGGAGAATGGTCATCCCTCCTGATTTCCTGAACTTGTTCGGTTTCTTTGTTTTTTGTAGTAGCGCCAACGGATGACCGCCTTTCCTTTTTTTAGAGGTGCTTATGACACCATAGAAGAACTGACAGCCTTAAGGATAGTGCTTATTTCGATGACACATAGGTAGTGTGTTACTGGAAAACATCAAGTCCCATTCTATATGTATGACATTGCAGAGCTAAGGGTGGAGGGAACAGCTGCAATGAAGCTTTATAATAACCACTCCCCGTTCCAGATTGTAGTGTATGATGCTAGTTGATGAATACACACCATAATCTTAAACAATAAGGAGCGAAAGCCATGGGTAAGGGTCAAGACAGCAAGAAAGCGGTAAAGAAAGCTTCGGCTAAAACTCCGAAAGAAAAAAAGGCTGAAAAACAAGAGAAGAAAGCTGCAAAGAAGTAACCTATGAATGGACAACATCGCGAAGAGATCACGCCTGGGATGGCGGTTATGATTATTCTGAAAAAAGATCAACGTAGCGGTAAGCTGACCCAGGGTGTGGTTAAAGATCTTTTGACCAAAAGCCCGTTTCATTCTCACGGCATCAAAGTTCGGCTTGAAGATGGGCAGGTTGGTCGGGTGAAGTCGTGGTGTGAGACGGATTGAATTTTAAAGGCCGACCTCACAAGGCACGTCACCTGGAGGCCTGGACATTGGAACCTGGGACACTCAAAATAGAGTGTCCTTTTTGAGTCCCCCGCTTTATTGAATATGGATATGTAAATGAGTGATCCACAGTCAGAGTCTAAAGAGGATGTTCAATTTACCTTTGAGCCGATTGCCCCACCACCGGCTAAAAAGGGTTTACTGAGCAAGTTCGGGCCAATCGGCCTGTTGCTCTTTTTTGTTTTCGGTAAACTTAAATACCTCGCGGTAATCCTGCAGGTCGGCAAGTTCAAAACCTTCATCACCATGCTGATCAGCATTTGGGCCTACGCTATGTTCTGGGGGTGGCCCTTCGCGGTCGGCTTTGTCGCGTTGCTGTTTATTCATGAAATGGGGCATGTGGTGGCCCTGAGGATGATGGGGATCAAGGCGACGGCGCCTATGTTTATCCCCTTTATGGGCGCATTTATTGGTATGAAGCAGATGCCCAAAGATGCTTTTGCCGAAGCGCTGATGGCCTATGGCGGCCCTTTACTTGGCACCCTGGGCGCAATCGGCTGTGCCGGAGTCGGCATGCTAACCGGCAACCCCTTCTGGTATGCGCTGGCGACAACCGGCTTCTTGCTTAATCTCTTCAACCTGTTGCCAATCTCCCCCCTCGACGGTGGCCGGATTATCGGGGTTATCAGCCCTAAATTATGGGTTCTCGGCCTGATCGGAGCGGTCGGGCTCTTTTATCTGACCTGGTCTCCGATTATCGCCTTGATTATCATCATGGGCAGTCTGCAAATCTATGGTTCGAGCAAACGTTCAGCCGTTGAAAAGGCTCGCTACTATGCGGTGACTCCAGGGAAACGGATCGGCATGGGTCTGGCTTTTCTGGCCCTGCTGGCGGTGACCTCTTTCGGCATGTTGGCGATGCAGATTCCCCTTGATAAATTTCAGCAACAAGGGGCTGCT
Organism: Deltaproteobacteria bacterium IMCC39524; assembly: GCA_029667085.1. NCBI lineage: Bacteria > Deltaproteobacteria > Deltaproteobacteria bacterium IMCC39524. The sequence goes on along the minus strand of JARUHJ010000001.1, from coordinate 867,823 downwards.
GTTCAACAAACACCAAAGGACTATAAGTCGCAGGTTCAGGTCCGCTAGTTTGTGCAGAATCGAAAATCGGGGGCACTCAAAATTGAGTGCCCAGTTTTATGGGTGTGGAAATTGCCGCTGACTTTTGACCAAGAATTTCGCCGATGATGTTAGAAACAAGAGACTCTCTGGATTTGCCTCTCTGCCGGGAATGTGGAGGGCGTTGCTGTAAAGGAAGCCCTGGAGTCTGGGTCGATCCAGAACGGTTTTTTGCGATATTTTTCTCCGGCCAATATTTGACGATTGAGCAACTTCGCGAACGTTTACCCGGGTTGGGGCTGGTGCTATGGGAGAAGTCTGGTGTGCCGATTCCTGCTCCCCGGTCATTGGCCTCTGGGTGCTCGTTTCTCGAGGTTGACGGTTGTCGTTTCCCGGTTGCTGAACGGCCTTGCCAATGTCTGGCGCTGATTCCAAACAAACAGACTCTGGAGCAAGAACAAGGCTGCCTCTGCGGAGAACCGGAGGCGTTTAGTCGGGATGTGGCCAGCCAACTCTGGCAGGATTATTGGAGCAGGGGAGACTCAAGCCAATAGATTGTTAATCTGTTGCTCTCATTGTTGAACTTTGAACCCTACAGACAAAAGCAAAACCGTCGGGGTTGCCCGACAGCAACGTCATTTTCTTTGTGGCGACAAAGAAAACGAAGCAAAAGAAAACTTGGCGCTGCGCTTGGCATGTCAGGCTCGTTATCACGGCAACATCAATTCAGCAAAGATTTTCCGACAATCAAGCTACTGTTCCCCCGTAGTTGACGAGGCCCTTGAGGACCTCTCCATTAGTTTCAGTACCAGGGTTTCGTGTTCTTATGTTTCTTGCTACTAGAAAACACTACAGCCAGTCCCCCTGAAACGGGCCGGAATGCTAAAACCTCTACGAGTAGAAAACTCAGGAACCTGGCAAAGGAATATGCCCTCCGCTAGGAGCTAGGCGTTTTTGCTTACTTTTGTCGCCGCTTGGACAAAAGTAAGGCGTCTGGCGAGACGCGACTCGCCGGTTCTGTTTTTGGTTCTCAACAAAGACTTAAAGGACATCAGATTAACGATCTGTTGTCCTCTCTATTTTCGACGAGATCATAGGAGCAAGACTAAACTCTGTCAGAAGCTTTGGGGCCGCTCACTTTTGAGTGCCCCAATTCTTAGCGAGTGTTTTTTGCACGCCTTTACTCCAATTAAGTTACGATCATCCTATGAAAAGAAAAATTGAACTGCTCGCACCAGGCGGGGATATCGAATCTGTAAAGGCTGCCATTGTGGCCGGTGCTGATGCGATATACTTCGGCCTGAATACTTTTAACGCCAGGATGCGGGCAACCAATATCGAACTTGATGACTTAGCCGGTATCGTCTCTCTTGCCCACAGGAACAGCTGCCAAATCTTTATAGCGATCAACATTGTGATCGTTGAAAGTGAAATTCGAGCTCTAATCAACCTGCTGAACAAACTCGTAAATACCAAAATCGATGGCGTGATTGTTCAGGACCTGGGCTTGCTTTATTTGTTATCAACCTACTTTAAAAGTCTTAAAATCCATGCCTCGACTCAACTGACAACGCACAACGAAGGTCAGATAAAATTCCTAAGTGAGATCTCTGCAACCCGGGTCAATTTATCCAGGGAGCTGAATCTTGATGAGTTGCATACTCTGACGCGGGTTGGGCATGAAAATAACATTCTCAGTGAAGTCTTTGTCCATGGATCCCACTGCCTCTCTTTCTCGGGGATTTGCTATATAAGTTCTGCCCTTGAAGGGAAATCGGCAAATCGCGGTCGCTGCAACCAATCCTGCCGGGAGCAGTACGTGACCACCCCTAAGGGCAAAAAATTCCCCCTTAACCTTAAAGACAATTCTGCTTTTAATGATCTTAAAGCGCTCTCTGACGCCGGCGTTGACTCTGTAAAGATAGAAGGGCGGATGAAGAAGTTTCATTACGTCTATACGGTTGTGAATGCGTGGCGAAGCCTGCTCGATAATTTCTATCGTCATAATCAGTCCAGCGGCGATGATACCGCTCTTTATCAGGTGTTTAACCGGGATTTCACCAATGCTTTTCTGATGGACAACCTCAATAATGAAGTCTTTATCGACAATCCCAGAGATAATTCCGCCCTTTATTTCCATGAAGCAAATAGACGTTCCGCTGATACAGATATCCGACTGACGAAGACTGAACTCCACGACATAAGAACCGGTATTATCAACAAGGCACAAGCAAAGATTGCCCTCTTGGACGTTGGGAAAACTCCCTTGAAGATTTGTGTTTCCGGTGAGTTCGGCGGGGTTCTGAAAGCCTTCATAACGAGTGCTGATATTTCCATCACCCCGTTCGAAATTCTTTCTGTGTCGAGGTTAGTCCCTGTGCAGGGCAGCAGAGCAGGGCTGGATTACGAGAGTTTGTATCAACGGCTGGGACCTGGCGATGAATCGGAACATGTTCTTGGCGAGTTGGAATGCGAAAATCTGCAAAAGGGCCTTTTCCTGCCACTTAAAGAGCTCACTACAATCAAGAAGAGCATGCTTTTTGTCCTCAATGGCTCAACAGACGAGATTGAGCCGATCGAGATCCCGCGATTAGAAGAACCGACTACTTTAAAAAACAAACCCCGTCTCTCGGTATTGATTTCTTCCATAGCACAACTGGAGCTGTGTTCCGAGAGCTCTGCTGATTTGTTTTTCCATCTCCCTAGTTGCTTTCCTGATGACTCGTCTGCGTTGGTAGAACTTTTTCAGGAAAACCAGATCTTAACGCCGTGGTTCCCTCCGGTTCTGATTGGTAAGGACTATACTGCCGCAGTTGATATCCTTGATCAGGTAAAGCCCAAGCGGATTGTAACAAACAACACCGGGATCGCTTACGAGGCGTCTAAGAAGGGGATTGCCTGGATCGCAGGCCCTTATTTGAATATCGTTAATTCCTTCAGCCTTTTATGCTTAAAGGAGAAACTCAACTGTTCCGGTTCATTCCTGTCAAATGAGATCAGCCGCAAGCAGATTTTGAAAATCATCCCACCGAAAGATTTTAAACTCTACTACAGCATTTATCATCCGGTTTTGCTCCTGACGAGTCGACAATGTTTACTTCACACGATTGAAGGCTGTACCAAAAGCATTGTGGATGATGAGTGTACACTTGAATGCAACAGGTCTACTTCCATTAAGAACTTGAAAGATGGTGCTCTGTTTGTTGATAAATCGAAAGGTTGTTATCATCGCATCTATAACGAGCATAACTTTTTGAACGCAGATATAGTGACTGATTTGCCGGATCGGTTCTCCAGCTTTTTCATCGATTTAACGGCTGTGAAAACTGCAACGAAAGTCGCCATGAATGAAACGCGTGTCATTAGGATTTTTGAGGACCTTTTGAATGAAAAACCACAGGCAAGAGAAGAACTTGCAAAAGCGATATCTCCCTCATCGAACGCCCAATATCAAAGAGGCATCTAACAGCCAGTTCGTTGTTTGTTCGACAGGCTGACAACGAGACCTGACTTTTTTTATGAAAGACTTGATTCTCCTTACTGATGGCAGTATGCATGCTCAGTCCAAGATTGGCTATGGGGCTTACCTCGCAGTGCCTGAACCCGGGCTTTCGTTGGAGGCGTTGATAGCACAAGTGTGTGTTAAGCGTTTCACCCAAACCTCTTCAACAAAACTCGAGTTGCAGTCATTGCTATGGGCGTTGAGTGATATTCAGGTATCAGGGCGGAAGGTGATTATTTACACGGATTCGCAGAATATCATCAACTTGCCAGGCAGACGTGAACAACTGAATCGCAAGGCTTATCGCTCAAGCAAAAACAGGCTGCTTAATAACCATGAGCTGTATCAGGAGTTTTATCGTCTGACCGATCTGCTCGATTATGAATTGGTGAAGGTGCACGGCCATCTGGCGTCGAAACAAAAGGACGATGTTGACCGGCTCTTTACGCTTGTGGATAGAGCGTCCAGGCAGGCTCTTAGAGCAGAGTTGTCGGCTGTTGGGCCATTGGGGTCGGACTGAACTCCCATGTCACCCGTTCCACAAGGAAAAACGACAATGAAAAAATGTCTCTTCTGCGCTGAAGACATTCAAGATGAGGCGATAAAGTGGAAACATTGCAGTGAGTTTTTGGACCCCTCCTTTTCCCCACGTGTCGAAACAGAAAAATTGCCTTGGTATTTCCGAACCACGTTTATTGTTCTCGCTCTTTGTAGCGTGGGCCCTCTGGCGTTACCCATGATCTGGTGGCGGCCACAAACGACCCTGGCATGGAAGTTCGGCCTCACCATCGGCATTCTTTTGCTTAGCTGGGTTTTGTACCTGCTCACGTTGGAGTCCCTGCGTAGTATCCAGGAGTATTACGGTTTTCTTGAAAGCCTATAAAAATGTCATAGCCCAGAGTTCCGGGAACACCCAACGTAATTGAACCATGGGCAACGGGATGTGGCTGAGGATCGCCAAGTAAAATGAACTCGTTTAATGGGCGAATCACAAGTATTTTAGCCTTTCGTCAGCTTTAGAGAAATAACGTAACAATAACGTCTTGACCGGTTGTAAAACCCCAAGTGGATGACTATAGTGAAAATCCGCATACAAACTTTCTACTTGACCCTGAAAAAGGAGTTTCACATGTTGAAGCGTTTTGTCCTGTTGCTGATCGTCGCTCTTGTTACCTTGCCTGCTCTCAGCGGTTGCGGCTACAACCAGATCCAGAAAAATGAAGAAGGTGTCTTTGCCGCCTGGGCTGATGTTGAAGCAACTTATCAGAGACGCAGCGACCTGATTCCCAACCTGGTTGAAACAGTCAAGGCTTATGCTTCGCACGAGAAGGAGACTCTACAGGCCGTTACCGAAGCCCGTGCCAGCGTCGGCAAAACCCAGATTAAAACCGGCGACCTCGGCGATCCTGCGGCTATGGCTAAATTCCAGCAGGCCCAGGGCGCTCTTTCCGGTGCACTTTCAAGATTGCTGGTGACTGTCGAACGTTACCCTGATTTGAAGGCAAACCAGAATTTTCTTGATCTGCAACACCAGCTGGAAGGGACCGAAAACCGTATCAACGTTGCTCGCCAGCGCTACAACAAGGCGGTACAAACCTTCAATAGTTCGATTCGGACCTTTCCCAACAACCTGACCAACAAGTTCCTGCTCAACCTGGATCGCAAGGAACCCTTTAAGGCAGAAGCCGGTGCCGAAACAGCACCCAAGGTTAAGTTTTAAACATGTCGATGCGTCGATTTGTTTTGCTTATTCTGCTTCTTCTCTTACCACTAAATGTTATGGCGCTTGAGGTGCCAAAGCACACAGGTTATGTTAATGACCTGGCGGGATTAATTTCGTCGGCAACGGAACTGCAGATCGAAAACTTTCTGCGTGGCTTCGAGGCCAGCGATTCGACCCAGTTGGTGGTGTTGACCGTCGATTCTCTGCAGGGTGATGTTCTGGAGGAATACAGCCTGAAGGTCGCCGAAAACTGGGGCATAGGGCAGAAGGGCAAGGATAACGGTGCGTTGCTGTTGATCGCCAAACAGGAGCGAAAGATTCGTATCGAGGTGGGGTACGGTCTGGAAGGAAAACTCACCGACCTGCTTGCCGGGCGCATTATTGACAATGACATCACTCCACACTTCAAGGCTGGTGATTACGAAGGTGGTGTTGTCGCCGGTATCACAGGGATGGCCGAAGCGGTTCGTGGAGAATATCAGGGAACCGTGACGACGTCTCGTAAGAAAAAACGCAACCCCTTAGGTTCGTTGGCGCTGCTGCTTTTTCTTGGCCCTGGCCTTATGCTGCTCGGTAAAGGTGGCGGCCGGCGTGGCCGACGTGGGGGCAGCGGTTTCTGGATTGGCGGTATGGGTGGCGGAGGCGGCGGCTTTGGTGGTGGAGGCGGCGGCTTTGGTGGTGGAGGCGGCGGCTTTGGTGGTGGAGGTTCTTCGGGCGGCTGGTAATAGTACGCGGCACCTGGCAGCGATTAATGACTGATCTGGAACGAGACAAAGGTCCCAAATGATAGCAAAAGAGCTCTTCACCGAAGCAGAAAGAAAACGCATTGAATCGGCAGTGCAGCAGGTTGAGATACAAACCAGTGGTGAAATTGTGCCGATGGTGGTTGATGAGTCTTATGACTACCCACGAGCTGAAATCCTCGGCGCCGGTCTTTTTTCACTGGCGACGGCAGTCTCTCTCAGCTGGGGCTTTTTCGGCGAATCTCTCTGGCATTTCCTGTGGCTCTTTGCTCTTTGCTACTTTCCTTTCAAGCTCCTTATCCGCAAGCTTCCTACTCTCCGTCGACGTCTCATTCACCCGGTTGAGATCAGCGCCGAAGTTGAGGAGAAAGCGATAATTTCCTTTCTTGAACAGGGCCTGCACCATACCCGCGACGAAACCGGCATCCTTATTCTTATCTCTCTCTTCGAACGCCGGGTTCATGTGCTGGCTGATCGTGGGATTAACGATGTCGTCCCTGCCAACTTCTGGGATGCAGTTGTCCAGATTATCACCGAAGGAATCCATCGTGGTGACACCTGTAATGCTCTCTGTGCAGCTATTGAGAGCTGTGGTCAACTGCTCGCAGAGCATTTCCCTGTTAAGGCTGACGATACCGATGAACTACCCAACCTGATTATCGAATAAGCAAATAATTGGGTGGGCATAAAAATTTTCAATATCGACATTCTAGCGTTCGACACACTCAAAAAAGACGACTCACCTTAGAACGATTTTTTCCTGGTTTTCGTGCTTTCTGTTTGCTTCATATAGTCAGAGCTGTAATATCTGACTCCGACTCTGAATACGCCCTTTTTCACTTCATTTAAATTCTCAACAAAATCTCTGTCGTAACTTTTATAAAACAGCTCAATGGCAGATTTGTCAGCCTGTTGCCATATGTGGCGAGTGCTGTTTATGTTCGCATAGAGGAAACCATCACTCGGATGACTTTTTTTCACCACTTCATGCGTTATCCTGTCTTTCCCATATTTACCCCTGAGAAGTCCTGTGAGTGTAGCGATGTCATCTGTTGAAGTTGTTTCCAGAAGGTAGGCTCCCCCTCCAAGGAAACAGGGCCTTGACCGAGTCACATTGTTTTCATCGCAGCCATCCTTGAATTCATAACCAATCAACTTTATTGGGAAACCGCTCACGGTTTCACCGTCTTTTGCCTGCCAGACTTCAAAGTCTCCCCAGATTATGGGTTCATCGCCTCTGGCCTCTACGATCTCGTTTTTAGTCGTGCCCCATTTGAAACCATCAAAGCCGTCGATAGGGTTTGCGCAAACCTCTGTGGATAAAAAGACCAAGGCCAGGTAAAGAAAGAGCGACTTAACTTTCATTTTATATCCTCAAGTAAACAGGGGCTCAGTTAAAAAGACGGCTTCCATGACTCATTTGACCAACATAGAGACAAACAACTAATAACCTCTCATGAAGAGTGTGGTCAACGATTATTGCTTATGTTTCCAGCGGAATGGGGGCAAACAGCACGGCTAAAGATAAAAGAACTTCCATTGAATTGTGTTTCGTTACATTGCTATCCGGCAGGTCTTTGCTATAACTTTTGCAAACAGGTCCACGGTCAAAAATTGTAAACACCAAACCAAATACTTATAAGGAGTTACAAGATGGTTAAAAAAAAGACTGCTGTCATGATTTTCGTTGCTACGGCGTTTGTTCTCGGCGGCCTTGTGCCGGAGAGTCGTGCACTTGAGGCTGTGGTCGCAACCTCAGTCGTTAAAAAAATTGACAAAATTGAGACTTTGAGACGTATTGCTGACAACGTAATTATCTTGTTCGATAGTTCAGGATCTATGGGTGAACCCTTTGGCGATAGCGGCATGTCGAAGCTGGCTGCAGCGACAACGATTCTGAAGCGGAGAGCTGATTTACTGCCGGATTCTTATCCTGAGCTGAAAGTCGGGTTGTACTCATACACCCCTTCTAACAAAGAGGACCCAAGAACCGTATTCTATAAACTGCAGCCCTTCAAAAAGGCTGAGTTTCAGAAGGCTGTCGATGAGCTGCCAAAAGAAGCAAGTGGCCCGACCCTGATGGTTGCTGCCATGAGAAAGCTTGGAAGCTTTCTTGATGGTCTCTCTGGCAATACCGTAGTGTTCTTGTTTACTGATGGAACTCATAGTGATGAAGGGGCTACTGACAGCCCTCTGACGCTGGCGCGGAAAATTGCCAGCAAGCATGATGTTGATTTCCAGGTGATCAGCACGACTGATGAAGAGGTCAAAGTTAAGCTTATGGAGGCCGTTGCCTCTATTAACGAAGCCTCCAGGGTACATTCTTTTGAAGACATGATAGAGCGACCCGAGGTCTTCTCTGGCTCGGTCTTTGCCCTTGAAGAGACTTTTATCGTTACGGCTGAAACCCGGGAAGAGGTTGTTGGTTTCAACCTGGACCGCATCAAGTTTGGTTTTGATGATGCAGAGATCAATGTTGAGTTCGGCGCGGAACTGGATACCGTTGGTGAAATCCTCCAGAGCAACCCTCTCAGCTATATTGTCCTGGCGGGTCATACGGACAACGTCGGCACAGAAGAATACAATCTCGCTTTATCCCACAAGCGAGTCGAGGCTGTTGCTCGTTACCTGGTTAAAAAATTCAACATTGATCCAAGTCGAATCTCGACCTTCTGGTATGGCTCCGCTGCACCCGTTGCTCCTAATGATACAGAAGCAGGCCGCCAGAAGAACCGTCGTGTTGTCGGCTTTATTGCTGGAGTTAACTGATTCAGACAATTGGACGATCTTTACTGCTATAAAGCCAAGGCCGTCAGGATTACTTCCTGGAGGCCTTGGCTTTTAACTCAAAAAAATCAGTCTTAACATCTTCCCTTCGATGATACACCTCAAGTCAGCTCTTAGAGAAAGGCAGGTTAAATATAACCGTGGTCCCTTCACCCATGGCACTTTCCACTCTGATCTCTCCACTATGTGACTCTATGATCTGCCTGGCGATGCTCATGCCGAGGCCGAGGCCGCCGATTGAGGTATCTGATGAATCCGCGCGGTAGAACTTGTCGTAAATTTGGTCGAGTTGCTCCTGTTCCATTCCGATACCCTGGTCCATGACGCGAACTTCCCACCCCTCCTTTTGCAGCCTGCCCTTTAGCATGATTTCTGTGCCTTTGGGTGAGTACTTCATTGCATTACTCAGCAGATTCTCGAGAACCTGGTTGATGCGATGGCGGTCGATGATAAGTGTCGACTTCACAGGCTCCTTCGGTATGTCGAGGGTGTAAGTGTGTTCCTTGTCGTGCAAGCGGAAGAAGGCAATCGTTTTGCCCAAGACTTCCACGAAGTCAGCTTCATGCAGGTCCAGGGCTGCTGGCTGCCCGCAATCGATGCGGCCAATGTCAAGGAGATTGTCAATGATGTGGCTGAGAGCGTCTCCCTTGTCGTATATTTCGTGGAGAAAACCCAGCTTTTGTTCCTTGCTCAGGTCTCCGGAGATTTCCGGGCTTATCAGTAGTTCTGTGTAACCCATTATGGCACTCAGGGGCGTGTTCAGTTCGTGTGCGGCTGTTGTTATCAATTCGCTCTTCATCTGATCCATTTCGATCAGAACGCGCTCTGCTTCTTTTTCGGTGGTAATGTCACGTATGACAAGCAGGATGCAGGAATCGTCGTGGAGATTGAGTATGCGGGCAGAAACCAGAGCTGTTCTATTCTGTCCTCCATGGACTCGAAAGCTGGCCTCATAGTTGTCGACTTCACCATGCGTTTGCAGTGCCTTTCGAAAGGACTCCCTTTGACTCTGATCTGTCCAGAGGGCCAGGTCTTCCGAGTTGTGGCCCAGCGCCGAAACCCTTGTGATCCCTGTCGCATTCTCAAAGGCCTTGTTAACGTCGAGGATTGTACCATCCTGTAACCTTGCCAGGATGACCGGGTCCGGGTTGGACTCGAATATTTGGCGAAAGCGTTCTTCACTATCCTGCATTGCTTTCTCCGCCCTCTTGCGTTCGGTTATGTCCTGGAAACTTTCAACCATGCCGATTAATTTGCCATCAACATCGTAAAAGGGTCTCGCCGTAACAATGAAGCTCTTGATCTCACCATTGAGGTTTTTTGAAACCTCCTGAACGACTTCTTCGCTCCCCTCGATAATAAGCTTAAGAGGGCAATCATCTGTATGGCAATGGTCTCCTGGCCGTGACTCATAACATTTAATTATATCTGCATTGTTGCGATCTTTTGGCCACAGCGAATAATAGGCCTTGTTGGCTTGTAATTGATCAAAGTTTATGGATGTAATATTAATGGGGTTGGAGTTGTTGAGAATGTTTTCAAGCGTGTTCTTCGAGTTTTCAAGCTCTGCTGTTCGTATCTTGATCCTGACTTCAAGGTTGTCTTTGTAATACTCAATCTCTGAATGAACTTTCTGGAAGCGGTAAAAAGAGAGACTTAGTGCAAAGATCACAATGAAAGTCGTTGAATTTACGGCACCGCTAAAGGGAGCGATCTGTGCCCAGATGTTCTCCATGCCGTTCAAAAGCAGGATTTGCTTGACCAGATGACCGAAAGAACGAGACACGGCAAAAAACAACATGGCCAGTGTAAAGAGGAAGATATAGTTTCGGAAAACATCGTCAGGTTTATTTTTGATCAACTGCCGGGCGTATAGCGCACACCACCAGGAAACCAGCAGCATCAGAACAGAACCTAAAATATCAACGAATACGACAAGGCTCCACGGAGCATTCATTGCGGCATCCCCCTCTTTCTTAACGCTAGAAGCAAGAAGGTAAAAGAAGGGACCAGGATCAAGTGGTCAAGTCTTGTCAGGTAGTAAATCGCATCAGGAAGGTTTGCGATAGTAAAAGAAAGGATGGTTGTTTGATCCTTGATGAACTGCTCTTTGGTTATGAATTCATTCATCCAGTGACCTGTAAAGGTCACCACGTTCCAGGCAATGAGCAGCCAGATACTCGTTTTAAACTCAAGCCAACCTCTACCTGATTGGCGCATGGTGCGAAGTCGGAAAAGCAAATAGCCCATACCGGTTGCAAACAGGAGATGGCCAATCTGGTGGGAAAGCAGACCCTCGGCTCCACCATGGGCCTGTACGGCCCAGGCGGGGTTGGTGTTAACTGATAACGCAAGAAAGAACAATGTCGCCTGCAGACGTCCTGTAAGCATTGGAGTCTTCCCCGTGCAGCCATGTGTGAGATGATATAATAACAATCTACTCTAAATATCGGGAAGGTAAAGGTTTGAGCCGGTCTCTTTCAGATAGAGCTCTCGCTCCGGAATTCTAAGCAACCTTTGCGGTCCGAATGATGTAAGGCCCTTAGAGACTTAAAGAAATCGCAAGAAGAAACGACAAGGGCGGCGCGGGGAAGTAAAGAAGCCATGTGTTGGAAAAATTTCGGTTATTTACTAAGATGAATCAAATGATAACCAAACCCGTAGGGCTGAAAGGTTACGAGGTCACAATGTGGATGTAGCTGTTGTCGGTGGTGGTGCGGCAGGTTTTTTTGCGGCTATCAATGTTAAGGAAAATTATCCGGACGCTGAGGTGACCATCTTTGAGAAATCAAAGGAGGTCCTCTCCAAGGTTAAAGTCTCCGGTGGCGGTCGCTGCAATCTCACCAACGACTGCTCAGGTAATGCAGAACTCTCCGAGGCCTATCCCCGGGGAGGAAAAGCGTTAAAAAGAGCGTTCTACCTTTTCGATAACAAAGATACGATGAAATGGTTTGAGTCTCGCGGCGTCGCTTTGGTTGTCGAGGAGGATGGCTGCGTTTTTCCCCGCTCGCAAAATTCTCAAAGCGTCATTGACTGCTTCCTGGAGCTAGCCCGTGAATTGGGAATTGCGGTTGAACCCGGTAGAGGTGTAAAAGCCATCGATGAAGTCTGTGGCAAATTACACCTGACCTTTATTGGGGAAAAAACGTCAGCCCGCTGCTTTGACAAGGTGATCGTGGCCAGCGGCGGTTCTCCTCGCAGGGACGGTTTGCTGTGGCTGGAAAAGTTACATCATAAAATTGAAGATCCTGTTCCCTCCTTGTTCACCTTTAAAATGCCCGATGAAGAGGTTGCCGAATTGATGGGGGTTGTTGTTGAAAAGACCCTTGTCAGCATCCAGGGCACCAAACTCAAAAGCGATGGCCCCGTCCTGTTCACTCATTGGGGGATGAGCGGTCCGGCAATCTTGAAACTTTCGGCGCTTGGCGCGAGGTTGCTGCACGAGGTCGGTTACCTGTTCAGAGTCCAGGTCAACTGGACTAACGTGCGTAATTATGATGAGGTCTTTGCCCAACTTCAAGGGCTCTGCAACGCGCATGGGAAAAAGATCTTGTCCAACGTCAGGCCCTTTGCCTTACCCGAACGGTTATGGCTTCACCTGATCGCAAAAAGTGGCTTGCCGCCTGCAAAAAAGTGGGGAGAATTGGGTAAGAGCGGAGTGAACAGTCTCGCTCGTGTGCTGACTAATGATGTCTATGATGTTAATGGACGAACTCATTTTCGGGAAGAGTTTGTGACCTGCGGAGGGGTGAGCCTGGAGAGTGTCGACTTCAAGACGATGCAGAGCAAGGTGTGTAAAAACCTCTACTTTGCAGGAGAGGTCATGGATGTAGACGGTATCACTGGTGGCTATAATTTTCAGGCGGCCTGGACCACTGCGTTTATCGCGGCCAAGTTAAACTAATCACCGCAGGTTGATTAATGCTTGTCGAAGAGCTTCCTGCTTTAAGGTGTGCATAAAACTCGTGAAACAATCTGCAATAAATGCATGATTTTTGAGAAGAAACCGGGTTCTGGACACTTGAAGCCAGGTGTCTTTGTTTCGCAAAGGGCCAATGGAACGTCATCTCGGTCCCTAAGTGATCGGCGCCTATGCATACGGCACACTTATAGCACTACCCATATGTATGACTCATGGCGGAAATGCACAGGTGGGTGACATGAATAATGCAAAAAAACACTCTCATGGCTTTACCCTGATTGAGGTGCTGATCGCCTTGACCATTACAGGGATAGTCATGTCAGCTCTCTATTCGATTTTTATACCGCAAACGAAAACCTATGCGACTCAGGACCAGGTCGTGGAGTTGCAGCGAGGCCTGCGTTTTGGCATGTCTCTCATGGAGCGTGATATCCGGAAAACAGGTTACAACCCAGGCGGGTTGACAGAGCTTAGAGCGACCAGTGACGGTGTCGATAATGATTGTGACGGAACCACAGATGAAGCTGACAATGCTGCAACCTTACTCGTGATGGAAGCGGAATCGGTCGGGTTCCTTGAAACCACAGTGAGCTCACTGAGCTTTTCTCAGGATCTGAATGGTGATGGCAGTGCTTGTGGGGAAAAAGAAGTGATAACCTACGCTCTTAGCGGTATGGTTCTGAAGAGGAACGGTACCCCCTTGAGTGACAACATCGAAATCCTTAACTTTATTTATCTCACCGAGGATGGTGGGGTTGCCTCGCGGATTGAAGATGTTCGCTCGGTGCAGATAGCCATCATCGGTCGAACAAAAGAGGAAGATCCTTCATATACGAATACAAATTCATATGTAAACCTGCAGGGGACTGAAATCCTCCCCGCCCAGAACGACGGTTATCGCCGCAGATTGTTGACGTCCCAGGTTCACATCCGTAACCTCAATGATTGAGTCGGGAGTTGAAATGCCTTTAACTCAGAAACCTGTGAATGGTTTGGACCTATGTCGTGAGAAGGGCTTTACTCTTGTTGAAGTTTTGATCGCTGTGTCTATCTTTGCTGTTGGCCTACTGGCTGTGGCAATGATGTTGGATACGGCTATTCAACACAACTCTTCGGCGAGATTTATCACCGAGGCGACTGAGATTGCTCACTCACAGATGGAAAAGTTGATGAGCTCTCCCTATGATGATGCGAACCTGGATGAAGCCTCCAGTCCTTATGGGCCAAACCCCATTGCAAACTACAATGTCTCATGGACCGTTCGTGAAAATGTCCCGTTGTCTGCAATGAAAACGATCAGTCTGTCAGTGACGTGGAACAGTAGGGGAGAGAGTAAAAGCCTCACCATCAATTCTCTTAAGCAATGAGTCGAGCTTTCCCCAGTAAGAATACAGGAACCTGCCCCTATGAATAAAGAAATCCACCTTCCAGGCAGAGATCGCGGTTCAATACTCCTGATCTGCCTGCTTGTCATGTCATTGCTGAGTATCTTCGGCATGATTGCGCTTAAGGTCACCAGCACAGAGTTGCAAGCAGTGGGAAAACAAAAAGCGGCCTTGCAATCTTTCTTTTCGGCAGAGTCCGGTCTCTCGGAGGCCATGAGAAGGCTTAAAGTAAGCCCTTCCTCTCCGGATTATATGGGTGATTCTGCGGGACTCGTCGTTCCCAACTGGTCGGCCTATCTCCTGACCTCTGACACATGGTCGACAGCTGACGATCGCTTTTACGACAGTGACTTGACAAACTACATCCCAATCTCCGGCAACCTCACAAATACGACGATACAGCCTAATAGCAGGCAAAGTGATCTTAGCTACTTTGTGCGGATCAGGCACAAACGCGAATACGACGCTGAGAAGTCAGGCCATACGACCGGTTACCCTCATTATTTCGATAACGACGGCACCACTCTGGGCAACACTGACGCGTCTCGGGGGAACGTCATTTATTATGGCTACGGCGACCCCTCACAGCAGGCTAAGGCCATGCAGTTCACTTCGTCGACCGCGACGCAACATCACCCGGTGGAAATTGTCACCACCTACGGCATCAACGGCGACAGTTTGAATGTCACCGAAGCGGAAGTGATCAGAAACCCCGGCATTCCGGTCGTCGGAGCTATTTATTCCGAGGGTGATTTAAGCGGAAACGGCAACTCGGCAACCATCTCCGGTGCTGATAATTGTGGTATCGTGGCAGACGTGCCTGCCATCTACACGCTCGACCCGGCGACTTCGTCGATCAGTGGAGCAAATGTGGTTGGCGTGGTCGATCATGGTGTTGATGATCTTGACCTCGGTAACTACGTCGATACTCTCAAGGAATCCACCTCATCGATGGTCACCCTGACCGCTGATGTCAACGGAGACACTTACGGCAGCGCGGCCAGCTTTGTCACCGTCTATTCGGAAACGTCCGGGAATGTTGGCGGATTGAAGATGTCGGATGTTGATGGTTTTGGGACTCTGATCATTGATGGCGACCTGACCCTTGGAGGCGGCTTTACCTGGACCGGACTGGTCGTGGTGACCGGCACTGTCACCTTCAACGGTGGTGGCTCAGGGGTGAACATTACCGGCGCCGTCATGTCTGGAGACGCTGTGACTTTGAATGGTGGCCTGGAAATCTACTACGACAGCTGTGCCGTGGGTGAATCTTTAAACTCCCTGGGTTACAGGCTGATCAACTGGCGACAACTCTAAATATCAGAGATCTTTCTAGGGTAACGTCACCAATCCTTCCTCTTTGCAGTTGTTTAATAAGGTGGTTGAAGTTCCGATTCAAAACAGCTACTCTCCGAAGCTCTTTTTTGCGAGTGATCCCTTCCAATTATCGAGAGCAACATGCAAGACACCCTTGATTCCGCGATAACGGCTTTTGTCTCTGAAGAAGAGCAGCGACTCGTCGCGATTTGTGCAGCGGCAGACCGTTACGGACGGGAGCGCAAGGAACAATTAAGCAGCCATTATCAAAAAATACGGGTTTTAAAAGCCGATCGCCTCAACAGCAACAATCCCCGCGAAATAGATAAGATAACGCTCGAGATAGAGAACCTTTCCCAGTACGATCCAGCGAAATACCTTATTCCCTTTGAGCAGATGGCGTCGCCTTATCTGGCCGGCATCGCGATTTGCGACGACGACCCCAAAATCGGCCGCAGGCATATACTTCTCGGCAAGCAGAGCTTGATGGTCGGTTCAAAGGTGATGGTCACCGACTGGCGAAAAGCCCAGATCTCCAAACTTTATTACGAATGGGAGGAGGGGGAAGAGTACGAAGACGATATCGGCGATCGGGAGCGCAGCGGAACGATTGAAAAGAAGATTGCCTATGGCATTTCCAGGCGCGAGTTGCTTTCCCTGCAGACCGGGGCCGGCGCATTCGAAAAACGAGACGGTGATTGGGGTGAGCCAGCGCATCAAAACTCCAGCGTGGCTAAAAAGGAGATCTGCGGTGATCACCGCATGGTCGATATTGTCTCCCTGATTACACCGGAGCAGTTTGCACTGATCACCCGCAAGAATGAAGGCTGCCTCTATCTGACCGGTGGCGCAGGTTGTGGCAAAACGACGGTGGCTCTGCATCGGCTTTCTTTCCTGATTTTCAACCAGCCAGAACGTTTCCGGGCGCAACGCTGCCTGGTGGTGATGTTTAACAAGTCGCTGCGCAACTATGTCAAGAAGACCTCGGTCGATCTACTGACCAATCAACTGCCGGTTGAGACTTTCCATTCCTGGGCGGTTAAAGCGATGCGCTCCCTTGGTATCAAGGTTAGCTTTACCTCTACGGGTGAGGGTGGGCTCACCACCTTGAAAAAAAGCTCTGGGATCTATGCTGCTCTACTTGATTATGTAAAGACTCCTGGCCCGGACTCGCTCCTCGAAGACCTTGGCGCGTTTTATGCCGAATCGGCTTTGTGGCGACGGCACTATGGGGATTTATCAAATCTTGATGCGCTCGGTCGACAGGGACGCAGACTTTTAGCGGGTGACAGCACAGAGATTGCTTTTGACGATGCCGGAGTGCTGATTCTTCTTGGCCAACTACGTAAACCGGGCATGGAACTGGCCGATGCGCTTGGTTGGTATGATCATGTGCTGGTGGATGAGGCGCAGGATCTCTCGCTGGTCGAACTCCACGCCCTCATGTTTGCCACCACCCAGCGGCGAAGCCTGACGGTTTGCGCCGATGAAAAACAAAAAATTCACGATTTTGTCGACTCGGCCGGTTTCTCTGCTTTTCAGATGGAATTGCAGAATGCCGGGCTTTCTTCGGGTGAGCTGAATATCAGCTATCGCTCTACACGTCAAATCATGGCCTTGGCTTCGAGGGTCTCCGGACGACCCGTAGGTAAGGTTGTCAACAAAGGGCCGGAACCGCGTTTTCATGACTTTGCCACTCAATTCGATGCACTCAGCCAGTTGCGGCGATCAGTGGGCGTGTTGCTGGAACGCGAAAAAAGCAGTCTGACCGCGATCATATGCCGATTTAAACATGAGGCCGAAACGGTTTACGCTGCCTTGAGAGATTTGCGGGGAGTGCGGCTACAGACCGCAGATCTTTCTTTCGAACCGGGTATTCTCATCACCAATGCGCACCAGGTGAAAGGCCTGGAGTTCTCAGGAGTGATCCTCTGGAATCCGACGCAGCGGGCTTATCCGGTAACCGACCTGGGGAAAAACCTGCTTTATGTCGCTATCACCCGTGCCAGTGACCGCTTGGCCGTCTATCACAACGAATCTCTTTCACCACTTTTATCTGCTTAGCCTTTTTGTTCCCGGTTGCCGAGCCATCAATAATGCTTGTTCTTGTAGGCAATGGTGGTTTCAGTGCCTTACAATTGCTATTATGACTCAATGTCTGTCTACTCAGGGCGGCACTAAGGAGATAATCATGACCAGATTTTCCAAACTTGTCGTCTGTATAGCCCTCTTCATCACCGCTATCGGTTGTGTTAGCCTGGAGCCGGGCTTTGAAACACCGACTGTGGGGATCACCTCTTTTCGTGTCCTCCCTTCAGAAGGAGCGGTCCCTAAATTCGAGATTGGATTGCATATCGTTAACCCGAACCGTTCTTCTCTCAAGCTCGATGGCCTTGTCTACTCTGTTACCCTTGAAGGGCACAAAGTTCTGACCGGGGTCTCAAACAACCTGCCAACGATTGAGGCCTATGGAGAAGGTGATGTTGTCCTGATCGCGACTGCTGATCTTCTCAACAGCATCGGTCTGTTCGCTGGTTTGTTACAATCACAGCAGGAGACTTTTGATTACAAGCTTGATGCAAAACTCGATATTGGCAGCTTCCGGCCGAGGATTCATGTTGTTAAAGAAGGCAAGATCTCACTGCAGGGAGTTGCAAGACAGTAGAACTGAAAAAAGACCTGACTCGGAAGAGCTCAATACGAGATGATGCAGGAAAAGATAAGAAAGAGGCTTTTATGGAAATCATAGAAATCCCCTTTGCAAGAACTATCGGCTTAAAAAAGTCTGATTCAGGGGTTCTTGAGCTGACCTTTGATGAAAGCCTCTACAACCACCTGCAAACGATTGCCGCGAGCGCCCAGTACTCTTTGGCAGAGTTGGCCACTGGTGATTACATGCAGCAGCTTTTCCCTGAACTGGTTGGTAAGGTACTTCCTGTATTGAGAGATTCGCGTTTCAAGTTTAAAAGCCCCGCCCAAAGAAGTATTTCTGCATTCCCTGAAGTGTCCCAAAAGGCCGTCACTAAGTTTATGCAACATTTTAAGAAAAAAGGACGCGCTCTCATCGTCATTGATGTCTCAGTCAAGGACGATGAGGGGAAGGTGACGAGCTCTGGTTGCTTTACATGGTATGTGCAAAGTCTTTGACCTTTATGTGGACGAGCAGGGTGAAAAGGAAGCAAACATATGAAAACCTGTGAGGAATACGAAGGGTTTGAACTTGGGCCAATTCGACCACCTAGTGAAGCAAAAAGCTTGATGCTCAGAATTACCAGGAATTGCCCATGGAACAATTGCACCTTCTGTGGCCTGTACAAGGGCCAGAAATTCAGCTTCCGCCCTGTAAGTCACATTATCAAAGACATCGATGTGATTCGTCATTATGTCGATGAAATTCAAAAAATCATGGCTCAATCTGACGGAGCAGCGCATCGTCAGTACATGAACCTTATGGCAGGGCAGCCAGAAAGCGACCGGATGGCTTTGCATGCTGCTTTGATCTGGGTCCAAGGGGGGATGCAATCGATCTTTCTACAGGACGCCAATACTCTGATTATTCAACCCGATGATCTTGTTGAAATTCTCAAGCATGTGCAGAAATCCTTTCCTCAGGTGGAGAGGGTCACGTCTTACGCACGTTCTCATACCATCGCCCGTATCAGTGATGACGATATGGCTCGTATCGCTGCTGCTGGCTTGAACAGGATTCACATCGGTATGGAGTCAGCTTGTGACGAGGTGCTCGATTTTGTGAAAAAAGGGGTTGATAAAAAGACGCACATTATTGCCGGCCAAAAAGTGAAACGTGCCGGCATTGAGCTTTCCGAATATTTCATGCCTGGCCTGGGAGGGGTGACATTATCAAGGAAAAATGCACTGGAAACAGCTGATGCCCTGAATCAGATCAATCCCGATTTTATTCGCATTCGAACTCTGGGACTTCCGGAAAATATTGAGCTCTACAAAGATTTTCAGTCGGGGGCATTTATCAAGCCAGGCGATGTGCCGATGGCTGAAGAACTCCTGCTGTTACTTGATAACCTCAACGGCATTACCAGTACGGTGAAAAGTGATCATATCCTGAACTTGTTTCAGGAGGTGGAGGGGCGTTTACCGGAAGACCAGGGGCGGATGACGGCACCCCTCAGAACTTTTCTTGCGATGCCGCCTGAAGAACAGTTGATCTACATGGTTGGTAGACGTACGGGCATCTTCTCAAAACTAGAAGACCTGCACGATTCTGAGCTACGCAATCATGCTGAAAAAGCGCGTACCGCACATCGTGTCACCTTAGACAATGTCGATGATTTTACTTTAGAAATGATGAAACAGTTTATCTGAGTAAATCGGTGACACATTGGTAAAGTGTCACCGATTTATGTCAGACTGTGAGGAGATTTGAATGGAAAAACTATTGGCATCGTACGATCCCAGCAATGGTGAACTGTTAGGTGAGCTTCCGGTTGCAAGCGTGGAGGACGTTGATGTTGTCGTCTCTCAGGCGCGTGAGGCATACAAAAGCTGGCGCAAACTGAGTATGGTCTCTCGTGTTGATCTTCTTAAAAAGGCCTTTTCGCAGGTTGAACCACATGTGGATGAGTTGGCTGTGCTCATGAGCAAAGAAATGGGTAAGGATCTTCGCCGCTCTACCGGTGAAGTGGGCAGCACTGTGTATGGGGGCGTTTCCCTTGCACAATCAGCAATGGACGCTCTTAAGACGCGTGATCTTGGTGGAGGCACGCAGATTGATTATCAGCCACTCGGTGTTGTCGTGGTTATCTCCCCCTGGAATTATCCCTTGGCGATGGCTAAAAATCTCATGGTTCCTGCGCTGGTCGCCGGGAATACAGTGGTGTTCAAACCCTCTGAAGAGACGCCTCTTATCGCTCAGGCTCTTGTCGACCTGCTAAATACTGTTCTTCCGCAACACGTCCTGCAAATTATCCATGGCGATGGTGAACAGGGTAAGGCGCTGGTTGAGAGCAATGTCAACATGATTGCCTTTACCGGTTCGCAAGCGGCTGGTAAAGATATCATGGCCCGTGCTTCAGGGCAGTTGAAGCGCCTGGTCATGGAACTTGGTGGCAACGATCCGATGATTGTTATGCACGACGCTGACATTGCGGCTGCTGCCCGCTTTGCTGTTGCGAGCAGTTTTGAAAATGCCGGGCAAATGTGTATTTCGACAGAGCGTATTTATGTCGATGAGAAGGTTGCAGGCCCGTTTGAGGAACACGTGGTCGAGTTCGCTTCACGTTATCAGACAGGTCCCTGGGATATGGCGAACGTCAACATCGGGCCCATCATCAATGCTGACCAACATCGCAAGATCATCGAACATCTTCGTGATGCAGAGCAAAAAGGCGCCAGGGTGCTTTTGGGTGGATCAGAACAACCGGAGCGTTATATCAACCCCACCGTCATCAGTGACATGACGACAGATATGCTGATGGAACAAGGGGAAACCTTCGGTCCGGTTGTTGCTATAAGCAAGTATGCAGCTATCGAGGAGGCAGTAGAAAGAGCCAATAACTCGACTTATGGTTTGGGGGCTGTTGTCTTTGGTGGTAAAGAGGCTGTGTCTGTCGCTGAGCAGTTGGAAACAGGCATGATCGGTGTCAACCAGGGGGTGGGCGGCTCAGGTGAAGCGCCATGGGTTGGTGCCAAACAGAGTGGCTTTGGATTCCATGGCTCGCCTGAAGGTCATCGTCAATTTTCGCAAGTTCGTGTTTTGAGTCGCTAACCACTTAAAAAGAGTATTCAAAAAAGGCGTTCTGTTTTGAGGGCCTTTTTTCTTGTAACGACATCAGTTTTCAGAAGACATGATCGCAGCAAGATCCTCTGCCAAAGATCTGTCGGGACGCTCAACAATTCTCCCGAGTTCAATGCCGTTGCGAATTACAATAAATGTCGGCACGAACTCAATGCCGTATATTTCAAACTTGCCTAATTCGTCCTGCTTTTGGCGGTTAACACCGTAGTCTGTTACGGTAATCTTCTGATTATCCACTGTTTCGATAATTTTAAGGAAACGTGGAATTTCACGATGGCTGTCTGTACACCATGCCCCGTAGAAGACAACAATCTCAGTTGGTTGCGCAACCTGTTGTAGTGTTGCGATGGCAGCAGGATCAGGGCGATATGAAGGGTCCAACACGCCACATTGCTCAAGCTCTGCATGTGAAGGTATTGCCGCGGAAAAGAGGATAGCTGTAGACAGGACAGCCAATATTAATAAATAAAAAACTCTTTTATGTGCTGACATAAGATGGCTCCCTGCATGAATTGTAATCCTGTTGCTCGGTGATGTTAGCAAACAACGTCATTATAACAGAGACTTAATTCTGCTGGTTTCTGCATAACAGGTGAGCTTTAATCTCATTGTTTAAGAGATGATAAATATGGTCTCCTGTTTATGATATAAAGTCCTGACTTCTTTAAATCTGGAAATACACTGAACGCAAAATTCACCAACGAATCGCATATAGACCATGCATAAAGATTTTCCCGACATAATCAAGCAAGCCACGGGCGCCAGTGATATTGAACTCATCGTAGTGATCCAGGAGCTTTGGAGTGGCTACGGGACTATCCGCCGCTACAGTTTGTCCGGTGCAGAACGCGAGCGGGTCGTGGTCAAACATGTTCATGTTGCCGAACAGGGAGATCATCCCCGCGGATGGAACACCAACCGGTCACACTTGAGGAAGCTGCGCTCCTACGAAGTGGAGAGCGCCTGGTACGCCAGCTGGAGTGACCGATGCGATGAAGGGTGCCGGATCCCCCAATGCCTGGCCCTTGAGACTCGCGACGAAGAAACCTTCATGGTTCTTGAAGATCTGGATGAAGCTGGTTTTTTAGTTCGCAGGCAGAGTGTTGGAGAACAGGAAATTCTGGCCTGTCTGCGTTGGCTGGCCAACTTTCACGCAACTTTCATGGGCTGCAAGCCGGATGGCTTGTGGGAGCAAGGGACTTATTGGCATCTCGATACGCGTCCTGATGAACTTGAGGCTCTCGCTGACCTTCCTCTGAAGCAAGCAGCGAAAGCGATCGACCGACTCTTGCGGGAAAGCCGCTACCAGACATTTGTCCACGGTGATGCAAAGCTCGCCAACTTCTGTTTTTCTGAAAGCGGAGAACAGGTTGCTGCGGTCGATTTCCAATATGTTGGCGGTGGTTGCGGGATGAAGGACATCGCCTACTTCATCGGCAGTTGCCTGGCTGACGGGGAGTGTGAGCGACAAGAAGCCTGGTTGCTGGATAGCTACTTCACAGAGCTTAAGCAGGCACTGGCAAGACGACAACCCTCCGTTGAAGCAAAAGCGGTAGAGGAGGAGTGGCGAACTCTTTTCCCCCTGGCCTGGACCGATTTTCATCGTTTCCTGAAAGGCTGGAGCCCCGGACACTGGAAGCTGAATGCCTATAGTGAGCGCCTGGCGCGGGATATCATTGAATCCTTTGGTGGGTAACAAAAAAGAGCCCGTGAGTGCAGGGGCTCTTTTCGTGCAATCGTTTGTTGTTATGGGTTTTGACGTCTATCCTGTTTGATTCTTGAAGTCATATCTTGGCAAAGGGGCTCGGGTTGCAGAGGTCCAGAGCATTCCTGGCGACGCCATTGCAATTGTGACAGGTATGTCCCGGATCGACCATAAGGGCTGCGACTTCCTCTTTAAGCCCCTGTTTCCTCAACTCACAGAGATGCAGATGGTGTCTCGCCGGATCTTTACATTCGTCTTTTACTTCTTCAGACATAAGGCCTCCATGTGGTAATGATAAACTTTAATGGCTAGATTATAACATCCTTCGGGGTGATCGAAATCGAAATGGTCGCTTTTTACTCCAACTCAAGGTTTGAACCTCTGCATTTAGAGGCCCCTGAAATCTTCTCTCAATATTTAGTAGATTATTCTTATGCTTTTAATAGATAGCGATGAAACAATGGATGCGGCGGAATTGGTTGATACGGCCGAGATCCCGGGCAATGGTGGTGAACTCCAACTTTTTAAGTGCGATGAGGAATACTCCATCAGCATCAAGGGCTCGGGAGTCCTGATGAATACCTGGGCGCACCAATCTGAGGATGCCTTGGCTGAACTTGCCTGTCGCAAAATCTCAGGCCGTACTCAGCCACGGGTCCTGATCGGTGGCCTTGGTATGGGTTTTACGCTGGCAGCCGCGTTGCGTCATCTTGGGGAGGATGCAGAAGTTGTGGTTGCTGAGCTGGTGCCGGGTGTGGTTGCCTGGAACAAGGGTGTTCTTGGCCAATACGCTGAGCATCCGTTACAGGATAAACGAACCACAATCCTTGAGGGGGATGTTGCCAAGCGTATTCGCTCACAAAAGAAAAGCTATGATGCGATCCTGCTTGATGTCGATAACGGTCCAAATGGCTTGACCCGTAAGAAAAATGACTGGCTCTATTCAACCGATGGTTTGACAGAGGCTTATAATTCTCTGCGGCCGGAAGGGATCCTGGCCGTCTGGTCGGCTGCGACGAGCCGTAACTTTATGGAGCGTTTGCGGAAGGTTGGCTTCAAGGTAAAACAAACCCGCGTCCCCGAACAGGACAATAAAGGTGATCTCCATGCTATCTGGATTGCTGAGCGGGGCCTGTAATCAGGAGAGGGCTCCCGTTTTTTCAGCTCATACCCTTGTACGACCAGGCTTCAATCAGTTGATCCTGGTCATCGAGGGATAATTCTCTGCCAGTGAACCTGTTTGCTTACCCGTGGCCCCTGGTTTTCCCGCAAGGGGGCTCTAAAATTAATCTATTCAGTTGTTAATCCTTGTGAACAGTTTTTTTGCGCTGAATCTATATGTTCTTTTGCGTTGTTCAGATTAAACAGGATATCCATCTTGTCGACTAATTCTACCGTCAGGTAGTCACCACTGGAGAGGCTTGTTAACACCTCAGGCGATATTACGGCTCCGAACTCAATACCATTTGAATAAATGATGTTAACAATCGGCCCATCGTAGCTAAGTTTATTGTCGATATACAGTTTTATCGTCCCGGCATCCATGGGGACTGTCTTTTCTACCTCTCCGTATTCATAATCATCCATAAAGGCAATTTTAAATATGGGGCTGCATTCAAGGCCTTTATCGAAATCAACGACAAACAAATTGATGACTTGTGTGCCGTCTTCAAATTTAGCTCTGCCGGAAATGTAGGCTCTACTCTCTTGCGAAGTCCACTGATGTTTTTCCTTGGAATAGTCTCTAATGTAAGAGTGCCCAGTCGTTGATAAAAACAGAATCAGAGTTAAAACCGAAAATAATATTCTTGCCATTGTTGTCTCCAGATCTTCGAGGTATTTCCTAAGGGAATAGATGCTTGTAAATAATGAGAGCTAAAATATACATGGCAGCGAGACCAAAGTCCAACAGAAGAAAGTGTTATCATTCATCTCGGCAAACCCTTGGTGAAATCCCTTAACAGGCAGGCTTTACTTCAATAAAGCCAAGCCTCCTAGTCCAAGATTTTCTTAACCTTCGATACAAGCAAAAATTTATACACAGCATACCCAGTTTGCTTCAGACCGAAGCCACATTCAACAACCTCTGGTTGAGTCTTTTTTTATCCTCAGAATTAAGGTACTCTACCGCCCATCATGAACCCAGGAAGTAAGTCAGCACATATTCTTCGCCTATCCATACCTGTCCTTTGGGCACTCATCATTCTCTGGCTTTCGTTAACGTCTTCACCTCCGCAACTCCCCGGCGTCCTGGGTTGGGATAAGCTCTTACATGCCGGTGCTTATGGCCTCTTGTCAATTTTGCTGGCGCAAGCTTTCCTCTGCCCGCCATTTTCTATGAACAAACCCTGGTGGTTGGCATGGACGACCGCTGTTGTTTACGGCGGACTTCTGGAAATTCTGCAACTCCTGTCACAGACCGGCAGGACCGCTGAGTGGCTGGACCTCTTCGCAGATGCTATTGGTGTCTGCATTTGCTGTGTCGTATTCCGTCATATACAGAAGTTATCCTGTTGCAATGATGAAAGGTCGGACAAAAGTAATGGATAAGGCTCTGTATCTTGCTGCCAACGAAGGCTCGCTGGTCTTAACTGTTAACGACCGCTTGTCGAGAAACCTGTCACAGCAATATGACCAGGTTCAACAGGAACAAGGTGCAGCGACATGGCTGCGCCCCGAAATTCTGGGTTTGTCCGCGTGGCTGAAACGTTGCCAAACCCAAGTCGCAGGTCTTCCAAACTTTCTCAATCAGGTCCAACTTCAGTATGTCTGGGAGCAGATCGTTGCTGATGATGTTGAGCGAAGCGGCAATTATTTACTTCAAGTGCCGCAGACAGCTCGTCGAGCCTTGCAGGCTCACCAGTTGCTGGTTCGATACTCTGCGAATTTTGGCTTTGATGAATCCTCAGAAGACCACAGGGCTTTTTTGCGTTGGCGCCAGACATGGCTGGGCCAAGCAGCGACCCAGGGCCGGCATGATTCGGTTGAGTTGCCGTGGTTGCTCGCCAAGGCCGTTGTTGAGCAACGCTTCACCGTGCCAAAGAAAATCATTCTGGCCGGTTTTGACGAGATCTCTCCAGATATAGCTCATCTATGCCAAGTCATGGCATCGGTAGGCACTGTGGTTGAAAAATGGCAGCCCCAGCCGTGTCTGAATGTACGGCGCCAGCGGGTAACGGCGGACGATCCTGTTGATGAAGTGAATCGTTGTGCACGTTGGGTCAGAGGTCTTTTGGAGAAAAACCCATCAGCAAAGATTGCTGTCGTTGCGCCTCAACTTGAAGCTTACCAGCCACTCATCGAACAGATGTTTTCTGCTGAGCTTGATCCTGAAGCGCTTCTTTCCGGCGTTGAGACGCCTGATACCTTCAATATCTCACTTGGGCATAACCTGGAAAGGGAGGGGGTTGTCCATGCGGCCCTGCGTCTGTTGCGTCTTGGCCTTGAAATTGGCCATGACGAAATCAGTTGGCTTTTGCGTAGTCCATATCTCCAGGGAGGGGTGTCAGAAGCTGATAATCGCGCCAGGGTTGATCGTGAGCTTCGCCGATTGAGGCGCTTTGACTGGTCACCGTCCCGCCTGTCAAAAACACTCAAAGCTCTCTCCAGTAAACACTCTGTCGCGGTTCCTGAATTTATCTCACTGCTGGACACAGTGAATGAGAGCCTTCGTCAATCCTCCAGAAAAATGCCAGGATCCTGGGCGGAGTCTTTTACCAACCTCCTGCATAAACTCGGTTGGCCCGGTTCTCGTGGTCTCTCCAGTCGTGAATACCAAGCAGTTCAACACCTTCGCGATGCATTTGGTGAACTGGCCAGTCTTGATAGTGTCTCAAAACCAATGAAGCGTTCGGAAGCAGTCAAGATTCTTTTACGGATGATCTCTTCGACAAATTTCCAACCAGAGGGAAGTGCAAGTACCGTACAGGTCCTTGGTGAGTTGGAGGCGAGCGGACTGATCTTCGATCACCTCTGGATACTCGGTCTTCACGACTCTGCATTGCCTCGACCGCCCAGTCCGAATCCATTTATTCCAATCCCCGTTCAACGACGTTATCAAATGAAGCGTTCAGATTCGGAGCGGGAAAGTAAATTTGCCGAGCAGGTCGTCTCGCGCCTCTTCTCTGCTGCTCCCGATATTGTGCTGAGCTGGCCCCGACACGAAAATGGAGCAGAACAGAGACCCAGCCCGTTTATTCGCCACATTGAAGAAGGTTCCATGGCTCTTGCAGACTCCTGCGCTCCTGACTTGGCCTACTGGAGAGACCGGCCTGTACTTGAGGAATTGTCCGACCATCAGGGTCCGCCGATCTCAACCCGCAAGCCTTTTTCTGGTGGGACCGGTCTCATCAAAGACCAGGCCCTTTGTCCTTTTCGCGCTTTTGCCCATCACCGCCTGCGCGCCGAGAAGCTTGATGAGCCGGACATAGGTATTGATAATATGTCCCGTGGCAGTCTTGTGCATACTGTCCTTGAGCTCTTCTGGGACAAGACGGTCGATCAGCAGACGCTTCTTTCTTTAACGGAAGAAGCGCTGGTAAGCTCTCTGCGTGATGCTGTCTCCGGCGCTCTGGAGAGGCTCGAAAAAGAACGTCGCTGCGATCTTCCGCCGAGGCAAAAGCAGATAGAACGCCGCCGCTTATTCCTGCTGGCGAGACTTTGGCTTGAGAAGGAGTCCCGCCGCAAACCTTTCCGTGTTGTTGCTTCTGAAAAAAGTCACCAGATAAAAATTGGTGACTTGTTGATTCGCACCCGAATTGATCGTGTCGATGAACTTGAAGATGGCTCCTGCGCAATCATTGATTACAAGACTGGCCAAGCCGATCCCCTGCAGTGGCTTGATGACCGGGTGACTGAGCCACAGCTGCCTGCTTATTGCCTCGGTATGTCGCAAGATCAGATAGGCGCGGTCATGTTTGCCGTGGTTCGCAGCAAAGAGAAAGAATGTGGCTTTCGTGGCGTGGCACGTGACCTGGAAAGCTGGCCGGGATCTAAATCACGTAAACTCAGCTCGAAAATTGAAGAGAATGGTTGGCTTTCTTTCGACGATGTTTTGACACACTGGCAGAAAAGTTTGCCTGAGCTGGGGAATGCTTTTGCGCGTGGTGAGGCGCTTGTCGATCCCGTTGATCCTGATCTCGCCTGTAAATATTGTGACTTGAAGGGTTTGTGTCGAATCATGGAAAAAGGGGCAGATTTGCAGGAGGTTGATAGCGATGATTAAGGCGCAATCACAACAGCCTGCGGATTGGCGAGAGCGACAGACAGCAGTCGATATTACACGCTCCTGCATTGTTCAGGCTCCGGCCGGTTCAGGAAAAACAGAGTTATTGGTTCAGCGGCTGTTGGCGCTGTTAAGTATTGCTGAGGCTCCTGAAGAAATCCTCTCTATCACCTTTACTCGTAAGGCCGCCGGTGAAATGAAGCTGCGATTATTGCAAGCTCTTGAAAGTGCCTGCGATGATGACCCTCCTGCTAAGCCTCATGCTTTCGAGACGTGGCAGCGTGCTCGCGCTGTGCTGGAGCGTGACCGTCAAAAAGGGTGGGGGCTGCTGGATAATCCGACCCGATTGCAATTAACCACGATCGACAGCTTTTGCTCTCTGATAACACGCAGAATGCCCTGGATGTCGCGCTTTGGCGACCAGCCAAGGGTGACAGATGATCCCACAGAGCTGTACTTGTCAGCCTCTGAATCACTTCTCTCAAGGGTTGAAAATGGTGGTTCTGGCCAGGAAGCCATAGAACGACTTCTGGTTCACCTGGATAATCGCCTGATTCTTTTGCGTGAACTTTTGGTCGCCATGCTCGGACGTCGTGACCAATGGTTGCGTCACCTCATGACAAACTACCAACAGGACCCTCGGCAACTACTTGAGTCTTCGTTGCAGCTTTACGTCACAACTTTTTTGAGCCAGGTCCATGCCGCTTTTGGTCGCGAGCGTTGTGAGGAGCTTTCGGAGCTCCTTTGCTTCGCAGCAAGCAATATGGACGATGATTACAGTTTTGCGGTCGCTGCTTGCGACCCCGTCGATTATGAAGGCCTTGAGTTCTGGTCGGCAGCTGCGAACCTGTTGTTGACCTCGGCAGGAGGCTTGCGCAAGAGCGTTACTAAATCGATTGGTTTCCCTGCTGATAAAACGACACGGGCGCAGGAGATGAAGCGCCGTGTTCTGGAGCTGCTAAATGATCTGCAGCTATCTCCTGTGGTCGAACTGCTGCAGGCTGTGCGTCGTTTGCCGGCAACTACCTATGACCAGGGCCAATGGCAAATTCTGCAGGCCCTGATTGAGTTGCTCCCTCTGGCTGTCGTCGAACTCAAGGAAACATTTCGTTCACAAGGGCAGGTTGATTTTATTGAGATCGCCGGAGCGGCAAATGCTGCACTCGGGTCAGTTGTCGCGCCTGAAGAGCTTCTCCTGCAGCTTGACAGCCGAATCCGTCACATTCTTGTCGATGAGTTTCAGGACACCTCCTTTGCTCAATATGATCTGCTTTGTCGTTTAACTGCTGGCTGGGAACCGGGTGATGGTCGTACGCTTTTTCTTGTCGGCGACCCCATGCAGTCTATTTATCGCTTTCGAGAGGCAGAAGTTGGTCTATACCTGCGTGTTTGCAAAAGCGGTTTCAACGATCTTCCTATTGAACGTATTGTTCTGAATACGAATTTTCGTTCGCAGGCAAAACTCGTTGATTGGGTCAACGATAACTTCGCCAGCCTCTTCCCGTCGAACGAAGACGAACTCCGCGGCGCCGTTGGCTTCTCTCCTGCGATCGCATTTAATGCCTCTGCTGATCGTCCCTTGGTTTCGACTCATGGTTACGTCGATAGACAGGACGAAAATGAGGCAGGAAGGGTTGTTGAGCTGATCAGGAAGGCGCAGCAAGATAATCCGGATGGTACGGTGGCTGTTCTTGTGCGTTCCCGGATTCATCTCAAAGCGATTGTCTCTGCCTTGAAGAACAATAATTTGCGCTACCAGGCTCAGGATATCGATCCTTTGATTGACAGACCCGTCGTTCAGGATCTTCTGTCCCTGACAAGGGCTCTGCAGCATCATGCTGATCGAGTCGCCTGGCTGTCTTTGCTCCGGGCCCCCTGGTGCGGACTTTCCCTTGAGGATCTCACCCGTCTGTGTGGTAAGGACCCGCGTTCCACTGTCTGGAAGTTATTGACTCAACCCGCTGGGCAAATAGAGATGTTTGAGCAGCTCAGTCCCGTAGGAAGGCAGAGGCTGGCGAGAATCCTTCCTGTTCTTAAGCGGGCCTTGCAAAACAGTGGGAAACTCAGCTTGAGAAGACTGGTCGAGTCAACCTGGCTATCACTGAATGGGCCGGCCTGTGTTGAGGCTTCCGACCTGGTTGACGTCAGGCAATTTTTCGCTTTGCTGGAAGATCTTGCGATGGAAGGGCCACTGGAAGTTCTGGAAGAACGCCTGGGAAAACTCTATGCTGCTCCTGATCCGCAAGCCGGGCCAAATCTGCAGCTGATGACAATTCATAAAGCCAAGGGCCTGGAGTTTGACACCGTGATCCTGCCTGGACTGGGCCGAGGAGTGAGATCACGAGATAAGGCTCTGCTGCGTTGGCTGGAGCATCCCGATTGCGGACTGCTTTTGGCTCCGATTCCACCCCTTGTCAGTGAACAGGATGAGCCGACCTATCGTGCAATAGGGCAGATTCTGCAAGAGAAAGATGATTTCGAAGCCTTGCGTCTTTTGTATGTCGCGGTCACCAGAGCCAAGTCGCACTTGCACCTGCTTGGACATGCGAAGATGAACTCCGCTGGAGAACTTGTGCCACTTTCCAGGTCACTTCTGTCTGTGCTCTGGCCGGCTTGTTCTGAAGAGTTCTCTAAAGAGGCCTTTGCTGCAGATTCTTGCGGCAGTGAAGCCCCCTCGGCTCTTACAATCAAAAGGTTGCCATTGACCTGGCAGCCCCCGGTGCTAACGGAACGTCTTGTCCTGAATCAGGGCATGACACGTCGGGCTTCTGCTGACGGCCATTATGTTGATGACACGGTCAGATCTCGTCTCACTGAGGAAGGACGCGTTGTCGGCATTCTTGTCCATGCCTGGCTGGAACGGATCGCCTGCGATGGACTCAATATGTGGCCAACTGTTGCTCTTGAGGCCCGGTTGGAGGACTTCAAAACGCAGCTGAACACACAAGGGATCCCTCTGTCACGATTGGATGCTTGCGCCCTAATCGTTTTGAATTGCCTGCTAAACACTGTTGGCAGCCCACGAGGCCGTTGGCTGCTTAGCTCTCAGCAAGACGCCTCCTGTGAACTTGCCTTAAATGGCATTATAGATGGTCAGTTGATCCGTGCCACAATTGATCGCACCTTTCTGGATGAAGATAGTGTCCGCTGGATTGTTGACTATAAGACGAGCAGTCCGGGTGAGAGGGAAGACCCAGATCGCTTTGTCCGGAAGGAGTTGGAGCGTTATCAAGGTCAACTAAAAATCTATCAGGGACTTGTCGCACAGCTTTATCCTGAGGTTCAGATCCGTACGGCGCTCTACTTTCCTCTTTTCGATGGATGGGCAGAGCTTGAACTGTGAATTGTCATCTCTAAATCAAGAATGGCCCGATGCGGCTCATTATGCGAAAGAGCAACCTTCGGGCCAGTTCGATGGCTCAACAAACACACGCGAATGACTCCGCGAAGATGTGGGCGCTAACTTGGCAGGTGGTTATTGTGGCAGGCGTCTTTCCATTCCGCGATAATTGCCACGACTCGAGCTGCGGATCGAATCTCTGCCGACGACTGCCCAGCCCGAATTGCGCTTGAAGCTGGTGACAACCTGACGGTCGAGAAGGTTGTCGAGCATGCCAGGCTTGACCATGTCGAACCTGCCGTCACTGTACATCACTCTGATCATCATGGTGCACCTCGTACGTTTTTGAATTTGAGCTAATTATATCATAAACACGGTGACTTTTTTCAAGGGCGTATATTATTGTAAAGTTACCTGTCAGTTCAGTTGATTGTTGGCCTGTCTATGGAGACAAGCTCAATCTGTAATATCAGGGACTTGCCGGCAAGAGGATGATTGCCATCGAGCGTGACTTTCTGCTCCCCAAGCTCTACAACAACCAGTTGGTGGGCTGTTCCATCGGCCGCAATGACCTCCAGTTGACCGCCCAGATCAAGCTGAAGATCCTGGGGAAGGGCCTCTATGCTGACCTCTTCAACGAGCTTCTGTTGACGCACACCATAGCCATGCTCCGGAGGTATTGTGACGGTTTTACGATCCCCGACTTCCATGCCCAATACGGCGATCTCCATCCCCGGAAGGACTTCATTCTCTCCCAGGATAAATACCAAAGGGGCGCTATCCTCCGTCTCGTCGAAAATCATGCCGTCGTCAAGGACACCCTGATAGGTTACTGTGACTTTGTCGCCTTCCTGTGCTTTATTCATTTTGAGCATGAGCCCTTTCTTCTTTTTTGATAACTTGTTCAAATATGATTGTCAAGTTGATTGCCAGACCCATTGGATTTAGGTTACATTGTATTGATATAAACAAATCTCTGAAGACAATTTTGAAATATATGAAAAGGTGGATTGAAGATGTTTAAAGACAATCGATGGATTCGAGCACTCCTGATCGGTGTGACTTTGCTGTTTACAGGTCTGTTCATTGCTCCGGCACAGATGAATGCAACAACTCCGGAGGCGAATCCTGATGAAATGGATCAGAACCGTACGCGGCTTCTTACCTATGTTCTGAAGCGCCAGGTGGAGAACCATTTCAGTGGCAAGGAAATCGATGACACTCTCTCGTTTGCAGCTTTTGAGCTCTATCTCAAACAATTGGATTATCAGAAACGCCTACTGCTTGCTGAAGAAGTCTCCCAGTTGGAAATATTCAAAGATCGTATCGATGATGAAGTGCAGAGCGGCCGGGTCATCCTTGCTCCCCTCGCTTTCCGTCTGCTTGCCAACAGCATCTCCCGTGCAGAGCTACTGGCAGAAAAAGCACTGTCAGAGCCTTTCTCTTTTGACGTTGACGAAGGCTATGAAACGGATCCGGAGAAGCTTGACTTCTGTCAAACTGAAGAAGCCTTAGCTGAACGCTGGCGTCTTGACCTGAAATACCGCACCCTGAACCGATACCTTAGCCTGCTTGAAGATGCGGGTGTTGAAGATCCGCTCAAAGCCACGCCAGAGGAACAGAAGGAAAAGGAGCTTGAGGCACGCGAAAAAGTTCGCAAGCAGTACAGTACCTACTTCGATCGCCTTAAAAAGGAAACTCTCAAGGACCATTACGATCGTTACCTGAACGCGTTCTCTCGTGCTTTCGACCCTCACACGACTTATATGCCTCCTCAGTCGAAAGAGGATTTTGATATCAGTATGCGAGGGTCCCTCGAAGGGATCGGCGCGACCTTGCGTGAAGAGGATGGATATATCAAGGTCGTTAAGGTGATTCCAGGGAGCGCAGCGGACAGGCAAGGGCAATTACATGCCGACGATGTTATTCTTGCTGTCGCTCAAGGCAAGGATGAACCCGTTGACGTGACCGACATGCGTCTCCGTGATGCCGTCGCCCTGATTCGTGGCAAAAAAGGTACCGAAGTACGTCTGACTTTGCGTCGACAGGGGCTCAAACCTTTCGTTGTGCCGATCGTCCGAGATGTTGTTGTTATTGAAGAGTCCTTTGTTAAATCAGCGGTCGTTGCAGACCCTGAATCAGGCCATCAATATGGCTATGTCAAGATTCCCAGCTTTTACAGGGACTTTGAAACGACCCGTAACGGCGGTAAAGGCCGTAACTCTACCGATGACGTCAAGGCTGCCCTGAATGCTTTTGATAAGAAGAAAATATCCGGGCTTATTTTAGACCTTCGCAATAACGGTGGTGGGGCCCTCACTGATGCTGTCGGTGTGGCCGGCTTGTTTCTCGGTGAAGGGCCTGTTGTGCAAGTTCGCAATGGGGGTGGTGACGCCAAGGTTCTGTATAGCTACAGCAAGGAAATTGCCTATCATGGTCCAATGGTTGTGTTAACCAATAGTTTTAGTGCTTCTGCCTCAGAGATTGTTGCCGGGGCCCTTCAGGATTATGGTCGTGCCGTAATCGTCGGCAGTGACCATACCCATGGCAAGGGGACTGTTCAGGTCATTGTGGATCTGGACAAAAGCCTGACTTTAAAGAATATGCGTCAATACATGCCTCTTGGCGCACTTAAGATGACCACGCAGAAATTCTACAGGGTTACGGGTGACTCAACCCAGTATCGAGGTGTTGTTCCGGACATCATCCTGCCCGACCGCAGTCGTTATAATGAGTACGGTGAGCGTTATCTTGATAACAGCCTGCCATGGGATCGTATCGACGAAGTTGAGCATAAGGAATGGCCTCCAATGGATCGTGCCAGCCTTGATAAAAACAGCCAGGGCAGGGTTGCTGAGAATGAAGACTTTATTGAGATAGTACGCATCTCAGAAGCCATGGGTGAGCGTATCAGGGATACCCGCCAATCTCTTCTTCTCGCTGACGTTGTTAAGGAAAGGGATGATCTCCAGGGGTTGGACGTAACCCCACACGGTGACAAAGGTGATCTTGTGGATGATGATGACAAAAAAGACACTGAAGAGGATGACGAAAAAGACCGGGATCCAACGGAAAAACTGATAGAGTCTGTTCTGAAAGATGTTTACGCCAAGGAGGCCATGGCCATCTTGTTCGATCTTGATAAACAGAAGAAAGAGATGGCCAGCAAGGGCGCAGAGTAGCTTCTGCATTCCTGGTCAATTTAGACGCAAAAGCGGGAGGGCCTAAAAGGCTCTCCCGCTTTTTTTGTTGAATCGTTTCGAGTGTTTGAACTGTAACTTGGTAAAGGATGTCCTGGGTCGGTGGTTAGAGCATTATCCCCAGGGCATTCAGCAGCCACTGGTAGGCGGGAAGTTTCTCTATCTCTTCGGCCAGGGCGATAACCTTGTCCTGGTCTGATCCCTCGACTTCAGGCAGGACACCAAGTAAGTCTGCGGAAGCTAAAGAGGACAAGAGGTGCGGCGCCTGCTTTTCAGCTTCACCGGGATGCTCAGGCATCTGGTTGATCAGGTAGCCACTGATTTCCAGTTCCATCGCTCGCGCCGCAAAGGTCGTCAGTAAAGTGTGGTTGAGTGTGCCAAGGCGCGGGTGAGTGATGATGAGAAGAGGCATGTTCAACTGCCCGGCAAGATCAGACATGATGTAGCCACCTCGAATCGGTACCATCAAGCCACCGGCCCCCTCAATAAGGACAAGGTCTTTGCCAACGCGCAATGTTTCCTGTGCGTCGATAATTTTTTTGACATCGATCGGGTCATTTGCAGCAGCTGCCGCTTGACAGGGTGCCAGAGGTTTCTCGTAACGATAAGGTGCGATGATTTCTTCAGGGTCCGTCGCGTTGCAGGACCAGCGCAACAAGGAAGCGTCTGCTCCCGGCGCTTGAGTGTAGGCGACGCCCGTTTCAATCGGTTTCATAACGCCAACCTTGAGCCCTTTTGCGGTAAAATGACGGGCCAGGGCTGCTGTGACTATTGTTTTTCCAACGCCTGTGTCTGTGCCTGTTACGAAAATGCCTGGACATGATTTGTTAGCAGCCACGTGTTGTCACCTCGATATCTTTAAACATTTGCAAGTCGATCTCACGATTACGTCCGGAGGTCGTCAGGTAATTGCCGATCATTGTGCCGCTGGCTCCTGCCATAAAAATCCACGATTGCAGTTCGCGTAAGTTTGTCTCACGTCCGCCGCATACGCTGATCGGTTTTTTCGGGAGAAAATAACGAAACATGGTGATGGCCCTGGCGCAGTCCATGGCAGAAATAGACTTGTGATTCTCCAGGGGTGTTCCTGCAATAGGGTTGAGAAAGTTCAAGGGGATTGAGTCAACATCAAGCTCGCGCAGGGTGGATGCGAGCTCTACCCGTTGTGCTTGGGACTCTCCAAGGCCAAAAATTCCACCACAGCAAACCTTCATCCCGGCGGCTTTCGCGACCTTGACCGTTTTGACATCTTCTTCATAATCGTGAGTGTTGCAAATCTCAGGAAAAAACGACCGAGCCGTCTCCAGGTTGTGATGGTAGGTCACGCAACCCGCACCGGCAAGAGCTTCCGCAAGTTCTTCGTTCAATAAACCCAGCGATGCTGAAGGTTCGACATCAAAACGGTCTCTTATTTCTGTTATGGAAGATAAAACCGTGTCAAATTCATCTCCAAAGGAGGGTTGCGTTCCACTTGTTACAATACCGTAACAATGAGACCCTTCTTCTTGTGCTATCCGCGCTCCTTCGATGATCTCCTCACGTGATTTTAGAGGGTAGACGGGTGGTGATGATTGGTGATGTGCTGATTGGGCACAGAAGGAACAATTCTCCATACAACGACCAGACTTAGCGTTGATGATCGAGCAGAGTTGTGCTGTGTCACCGTAGGCAAGCTCTTTTAGGTGATGAGCGCCGGCCATATAGGCTGTGTACTCAGCGCCATGGGAGTGAAGAATTTTAAGTCCTTCCGACGTTGTTAGCGTTTCTCCCTGTGAGACTCGTTCAGCTAGCTCTTGTATGCTTTGCCAATAATGCATGTTTAATCCTCCGGTGGCCTTATTTGGAGCCCGGATTATCAATGATGAAACGTGGATTGTCAACCTTGCCGTCAATGTGGTTAACAACCTCATGTGTACTACTTATGTTATTTATGGTACATATTTCGTTGACTTGAAATAAGCTGAATGATAGAACGTTATTTCATTTTTAATATTTATAAGGCTTTAATCACATGGTGAAAAAATTAATTGGTAAAAAGTTAAAAGCTACAAGACTCCGTAATGACATGACAATACAGGAACTTGCTGTAAGCTCAAATGTCTCTTCAAACATGATTTCACGAATAGAACGTGGACTGACTACGCCTTCCGTTGAGATCATAGTCAGACTGGCAAACTCCTTCGGGATGAGTATTAATTATTTCGTTGAAGAGGCGGAGAAGGGGTCAACGATTGTTCATACCAAGAAGGGGCAGGGTGAGCCTATCTTCTTCTTTGAAGACAAGCATCAAATCATCAGTCTGACTCAAGGCTTGCGCGATCCTAACTTTACTGTCTTTTTTGACACCATAGAGCCGAACTGCGGTAGCGGAGATGGGGGAATGATCCATTCCGGTGAGGAGTTTGCGCTGGTTGTGGAAGGGGCCCTGGAGTTTATTATCGATGATGAGAGGTTTGTTCTGGAGGAGGGTGATTCAATCGTTTTCAAGGCCTCTCTTCCTCACCGTTGGCGTAATTTACATCAAGGTAAAACCAACGTCCTGTGGGTTGTCTCGCCGGCGCCGAGCCTGAACTGAGCTTTTACTTGTAACTATCTGGGATTAAGAGAATTCTGTTATGAAATTGAAGAAAATCGTAGGCAAAAAACTTAAAGCTATTCGCCTCAAGAACGATATGACCATCCAGGAGCTGGCGTCTCAATCCAACGTCTCTTCGAATATGATCTCCAGGGTGGAGCGGGGCTTGACAATCCCGTCTGTGGAAATTTTGATGAAGCTTGCTGCGGTTTTTGATAAGAGTATCAATTACTTCGTTGAGGAGGTTTCTACAAGCCACGAAATTGTTTTTTCTTTGCCGGGGCAACGGGACACCACGGTGTATGATGATGAAAACAATATGCATACCGAGTCCTATACATCAGGGCTTCGAGATCCGCAGTTCATGTCTTTCCTCTGCACGGTTCCCGTCGGTGGTACCAGCGGCCAGCAGAATATGTATCATCCGGGAGACGAGCTTATCGTTTTGCTTGAAGGTCAACTCAAAGTAACCATAGCGTCCGAGGAATACAGCCTTTCTGCCGGCGATAGCCTGTCTTTTAAATCTCACCTT
This sequence comes from Deltaproteobacteria bacterium IMCC39524, assembly GCA_029667085.1. Lineage (NCBI taxonomy): Bacteria > Deltaproteobacteria > Deltaproteobacteria bacterium IMCC39524. The sequence continues at coordinate 830,077 of JARUHJ010000001.1, read as the reverse complement.
CCTCACCGCTGGGATAACGTCGGAGATAATGACGCACGGATCATCTGGACCCTGTCACCCTTTACGACAATCTGATCATCATTCCTCCCTTCCTCCACTTAAATCCCACAACCATCTGAAAATACAGGTTGTTGGGCTTGACAGCGCACAATGGCACAGTAATATGAATATAATTTACTTGGTTGCTGCAGAAAGTTAATCACTCTTTGGTGCCAGCCTTAAACAAGTGCCTTGTTATTGGAGGAATACATGAATAAGTCTGAACTGGTCGAGGCTTTGGCGGCTCGTAACGCTTTGACATATAAAAAATCAGAGGAGATCGTTAATATCATCTTTGATTCAATGGCAGACACTCTTACTGAGGGCGGCAGAATAGAAATCCGGGGCTTTGGCAGTTTTGTCGTAAAGGATTATCAAGCCTATATGGGGCGAAATCCAAAGACCGGTGAAGTCATTCAGGTTAAGCCCAAAAAATTACCATTCTTCAAAGTTGGCAAGGAGCTGCGCGACAAGGTTAACGGTAAGGACTGACGTTCCTTGCTGTGTGATACCACTATGATGGCCGGGGAGCACTCAGTGTTTTCCCGGCCATTTTTGTTTGTTGCGTGTTGGTCTTTTGGCAACCCTTAAGTAGTAACTCCAAGTGCCTGTATTTAAAGATTTATTTCGGTCTGTTTTTTTTTGAAAAACTCTGACAATGGCACAATAGTTGCATTCCTTTACTAAGCTAACCAACTGAACTCAAAGGTGTTTTTGCATTATTATGATACTCAAACACAAAGGATCGACACCACAGATTGCGCAGACGGCCTTTCTCGCCCCTGGCGCTTGCGTTATTGGCGATGTCCATATTGGTGAGGAGTCAAGCCTTTGGTTCAACGTGGTTGTACGCGGTGATGTCAACTCTATCCACATTGGCGATCGGACTAACATTCAGGACGGTGCGATTGTCCATGTGACTCGTGATACTCATCCAACCATTGTCGGTAATGATGTTTCTGTAGGCCACGGGGTCATCCTGCATGGCTGCAACGTACACGACAATTGTCTGATTGGCATTGGTGCTATTATTCTTGACGGCGCCGAAATTGGAACGTCCTCGCTGGTTGCTGCAGGCACGGTTGTGGCACCGGGAACAAAATTTCCACCGCATTCATTGGTTATGGGCCGACCCGGGCGTGTGAAAAGGGTCCTGACCGAGGAAGAGCGCGAGAATATCCATTCTGTCGCCGGCCGATATCTTGAATATCAGGAAGATTATCGTACTCAGGTGGAAAGGATTGGTTGATTTTGTCCTTTTCAGATGGTAGAAAAGCAAGATTTATTGACCCCCTCAAAGGTGTTACAGGTTTTATGCCTCGTTTTGCTTTCTATCTCTGTTTTTTAGTATCTTTTTTGACCTTGACTGTCTCTGATTCCACTGCGACTTCTGGTCAATATGGCGACACTGGCTTGATCTCGCAGCCAACAGCCCAGACGCTTAATGAGGGCAATATCTGTGTCGGTCTCTGGGCGAATTGCTCGGATGGGATAAACACTCCTGAAACGAACGCCGGTGACGGCAGCCTGATCCTTCCAGCAACGATCACCCTAGGTCTTGGTACTTTTCTGGAGGCCTATGGATCCTACCCGAACTTATCTTTCAATGGCGACGAAGATAGCAGCGCCCGTGGCTTTGCCAATGCAGGGTTCAAGGCCCGTATTCTCGGCAAGCGTTCTGACCGTTTCCGTTTAGCCTTAGACCTCCAGGGCCGCCTGTCTGTTTCTGATAATCCTGATTTTGATGGCCTCAATGATTACGTCAGTCGCTTGATTGCCTCGTTCAAAACAGATCGTTGGGGTTTTCACTTCAATATTGGTTATGCTTTTAATGATTCACCTGCCACGGTTGACTACGAGGATCAAATGCTGCTTGGTGGTGGTGTCGAATATTCCCTGGCAACCCGTTTGCGCATGATCACAGAGTTCTCCTACGAGTCTGAAAGAATTTCCGGGCAGGAGTCCCCATCCGAGGTCACTGTGGGGTTGCAGTACTATGTCACTCCTCACCTGACAATGAACCTTGGTGTCTCTGCCGGGCTTTCTGACGCAAGCCCGGACTGGCGTATTCTTGCCGGATTGACCACTTGTCAGGGCGTTGGCACATTTAATAGACCTGTTCCTAAGCTCATAGACCCGGAAGATCTTACTGATGAGCCTGAAAAACCTGTTAAGCTGACCAAAATCAGGTTGTTGACACCTCTCCTGAGCAAGAGAGCTATTCCAGATTCTCCGACAAGTCACCTGGAGGTGCCGGTAGCGGATCCAAACCAAACCCTGATCATAAATCCTTCTGATCGACTTAGCTCCCCAGGTATTCAACCTCTTGGTGCTACAGCAATCAGCCCAATGGTTTCACTGTCTAAAGTCAGCACAACTTCATTACCTAACGAGCCGTTCCCGGCTAAAGTTCGTCGTCTTTTCCGCTTTCCTGAATTGACTTTTTCTTTGAATCAGTGGGAACTCTCAGAGGCAGGGCGTAAATCCATCTCACTTGTTGCTGAGGAGCTTCGCAAAGATAACCAATTTTTCATTGTTAGTATAGAAGGGCATACTGATGATGTAGGCTCTGCCAATTATAATCAGGTTCTGTCTTTTAAACGAGCTGTTGCAGCTGCAACGCATTTGGTTCTTCGTGACGGCTTCGACCCGACACGAATATTTGTCAAAGGACATGGCGAAAGTCGACCAATTGAAGACAATGAGAGGGCCGAGGGCCGCGCACTGAACCGCCGAGTAGAACTCCTCATTCTGGTTCCTGAAGGTTATGAGGGCATTACTATGGACGTCGAAGACAGAAACTCGCAAGGCTATGAAAGCGCGTCGCTGCAACAAGAACCAATCATTGACCCTTTGGCAATAGAACAAGCCATTATGGAAAAAATCGGTTCAGATATTACAAAGCCGGCCGGGGCCTTCGGTCGCGTAGAGAGGTCACAGTGAAAGTCGATTTAAAACCAACCAAATGGGGGGTGTTTTGCGAATACTTTTATTTACAATATTGACCATGGGCATGCTCGCACTTCCGGCCTTTAGTCTCGCTTCAAATCCATTTGAGGCTTTTGTCAAAAGCCGTGAAGTTGTTGAGACCCTTTATTTTAAAGTCAACGCTGAGGAATTGTCGAAAACTGACAGAGAGCGTTTAACCTCGACTGCCCAGCAGTTGCGGCAAATCCAGAATAATGGTCGCATGATCCGCGTTGAAGGCTTCTCAAGCAATGAAGGTGATCAAGAGAAGAATTTTATCCTTTCTTTCTTCCGGGCACGTTCTGTTGCCGACATCATAGAATCAATGGGTTTGGCTACTGAAGTCGCTCTGACTGGTTATGGCGATTTACGTGCTGATTCTGACGACCATGCTAAGGAAAGACGTGTCGAAATCGTTTCCTATGTTATACCGGTCATAATGAAAAAAGAAAAAATTTTCGACACGAATAAGGGAGTTATCCCTGCTCCGAACCGTTCCGCAAAAACTACTCATATGGACCAGGAGATTGACTCTTATCGCGTGGACCAGGCAATACGCTCGAAAGTTGGAAATCTGAACAAGGAGGTTACAGACAAATTAGATTCAGATAACGAAAAGCCTTCACCAGGGCTGAGTCAGGAAAAACCTGTTGAAAAAGATGATCTGGATCGCGGTTACAGTCAATGGCGTAGAAGCGTCGACCCCGGACTCTCCTTAAAGCTATCTCAGTCAAAGGATACGGTTGACGGTGATTTGAAGCGCGGCTACAGCCAGCTCCAAAAGAGTCGTGACGCAGAGATGTCCCCTGATCTAACCCAAGTCTCTCCAGCGCAACCACCGGTTATCGATGCACTTATGATCGAGCAGGCCATAATGGAAAAAATTGGTGTCGAAACAACGGCCGTTTCTGCGTCCGTCTCTCAGGTTGACTTGAAAAATCAATAATATGAAGCAACAGAATTATTGAATATGTTATGATTCCAGCATTATGTCATCATGTTTATACTGAACACATACAGAAAGTAACGGCGCCATGGTAACAGCCAAGGACTTTATTACGGTTAAAAACAGCAGGCTTCTTCAAGATCTTTCAGATCAAGATCTAGCCGGACTCGCTCCCTATTGTGAAATGCGCACAATGAATGAAGGGACGACTGTCTTCATAGAAAACATGCCTGGGGAAGCACTCTTTTTAATTACTAAAGGTTCGATACGTATTTCCAAAATGTTTGCAGAAGGTGATGAGAAAACTCTTGTCGTGCTTGGCCCTGAGGATGTCTTTGGAGAGATGGCTGTGATTGATGGCTTGCCCCGTTCTGCTACGGCTCGTGTTGCAGAGAATGCCGAGCTTATTAGCTTCAAAAAGAAAGATCTGGAGCGACTTGGCAGCGAAGATGCTACATTGGCTTTAAAAGTGGTAAGTAATATTGTCAAGGTCTTCAGTGAGCGTGTGCGGGAGTCAAGCGAGGAGTACCGAGACATGCTGATCTGGTCGATGCAGAAACCATGAAAAATATGCGGAGTGCGACCATGCCGACGAAATTCATCCTGGTTGTTTCAATCCTTCTTCTTTGTTCTGCCTGTTCTGTTAGCGTCTCGCCGATAGCCACACCTACAGGCATAATCAACCCTGAAGACAATTCCCTGACAGAAACCCATGATGGTGTGTCTTTTACTGTCAAGCTGGATCAACTGAGTTTTGGTCCATATCAACAGGTCGATAACATCACCTCGTTTCATGTCAACATAAACAATCAGACCGAGAGCCAGGTCTCTTTTCCCTCCAGTGCTTTTCTCCTTAAAGACGGCAACGGTCGGCAGTATCGTTCAATAACGCCGGAGAGAGTCCGGGAGATTGTTAGTAAGGATTCTGTTTATCTGATTCCTTATCCTTATGTTGGCTACTACTACCTTGAGGACCAGGCAAGAGTCGCTTACCAGGACACCTTCTCCAGTTCATTGCCTTTCTATGCTGAATACCACCCCCAGGACATATTTACTCGCGCTCTTACTGAAGAACCCCTGCTCAAAAAATCGAATGCCTCTGGCCTGGTTTACTTTATTGCCGATCTTGAGAGAACGGACTATGCCGAGCTCCTGATCTTCCCAGACCAGGAGGCTTCTGGAGAACCACTGCTTAAATTCCCCTTTGCCATTAAAAAGTAATTCACTGTACAGTCTTTTCGCCTCCGTTAACGGGGGCTTTTTTGCTGGAAGAAATTTTTTTCTCCGGGGCCAATAATGCTGGAACTCATATTAAATCAGAAACTGATCTTTGGGCTGATGGGTGGTCTGGGCCTGTTCTTGTTCGGCATGAAAATCATGTCGGAAGGCCTGCAAAAAATCGCCGGCAGCCGAATGAGAAAGATCCTCAGTGCCCTGACCAGCAACCGTATTGTTGGTACCCTGGTTGGTATTGCGGTGACCGCAATGATCCAATCCTCAAGCGCCACTACTGTTATGGTAGTCGGCTTTGTTAATGCGGGTTTGATGTCACTGGTTCAGTCGATTGGTATCATCCTTGGCGCCAATATCGGCACCACGGTCACGGCCCAGTTGATTGCTTTTAAAATCACCAAATACGCCTTGCCGGCAATTGGTATTGGCGCAGGCTTCAAGCTTTTCACAAAAAACAAGAAATGGAGCTATTTGGGCGAAATCCTACTCGGCTTTGGCCTGCTGTTTTTTGGGCTCTCAGTTATGAAGCATGCCTTTGACCCACTGAAGACAAGTGATGAGTTCCGCCAACTCTTCATGATCGTTGGCGACAACCATCTTGTTGGTGTCATGATCGGCGCGATTTTAACAATGATCGTACAGAGCAGCAGTGCAACGATCGGTATTACCATTGCCCTGGCAACCAGTGGTATTCTTTCCTTTGACGCAAGTGTTGCACTGATTCTCGGTGAAAACATCGGCACGACGATTACTGCCAACCTGGCGGCCATTGGTACCAATCTGGCTGCACGTCGGACCGCCTTTGCTCATTTCCTCTTTAATTCACTCGGTGTCTGTTACATGCTGCTCTTTTTCCCATTCTTCCTGAGCTTTATTTCATCGATGACTCCCGGTGATGCTGATTTTGTTATACAGACTCAAGACCAGGTCGCTCGAATGGGCGGTGAGCTTGGAGACAAACCTTTTATCGCAAGGCATATCGCGAACACCCACACCATGTTCAACATCGTCAACACAATTATCTTCCTGCCTCTGGTTGGACTATTGGCGAAAATTAGCACGATCGTTATACGGGGCATTGATGAAGAGGTTGAATTTCACCTTAAGTATCTCGACAACAGGGTTCTCAGCACCCCTCCTATCGCTTTGGCTCAGGCGCGTTCAGAAACCCGTCGCATGGCTAAGGTTGCAGGAGAGATGGTCGATGAGACTCTGCTCTTTTTGCAGGACAATGATTTGAAGAAGATTCCCGGTTTGGAGAAAAAAGAGGATCTTACGGATGTTTTGCAGAAAGAGATTACCGATTTCCTGGTCAAGTTGTCACAAAAATCAATAACACAAGAATCTTCCCAGGAAGTTGCTTCGATGATGAATATGGTCAACGACCTTGAACGTGTCGGCGATCACTGTGAAAACCTTTGGACCCTGAACCAGAGAAAGCTGGATCAGAAAATTACTTTCTCAGAAATTGCGATGAATGAAATTTTTGAAATTTCAAAGCTGACCCGTGAGTTCCTGGCGACAATCATTCAAGCGCTCGAAGACAAAAACACAGGAATTTTCGATGAAGCTCACAGGTTGGAAGACGGTATCGACGATATGGAAGAACGCCTGAGAAACAACCATATCAAGCGCCTGAATACAGGAGAGTGTACGGTTAACTCCGGTCTGATCTTTATCGATATGCTGCACAACTTTGAAAAAATTGGTGACCATACCTACAACTTTGCAAAAGCTGTTGTCGGTATAAAATAATGTTGGCCGCGATTGATGCCGGGAGCAACACCCTGCGCTTGCTGATTGGTAAGGTTGAGAACGGCAAAGTTGTCCCGTTACTTTACGAACGTCGGATCTGCCGCCTGGCTGGTGGTTTCAAAGATGAAGAGGGTTTATCTCCTGAAGCGATGGAGAGAACCCTCTTTGCTTTTCTACAGTTTGCAGGCGTTTGTGAAAAGAACAATGTCAAGAAGGTGAGGGCGGTTGGTACAGCGGCATTTCGTCAAGCCATAAACGGTGCAAAGTTTGTGAGCAAAGTCCGCTCTGCAACTCATCTGCCTCTTAATATTATCTCCGGAGAAGAGGAAGCAGAAACGATGGCGGCAGGCGTCCTCTGTGCCCTCGACCCGGTCCCTGATTATGCCTTGATTGTCGATATCGGCGGAGGTAGCACTGAGTTCGTGCTTTGTGCGAAACAGAAGGTCCTTTGGGCCCGCAGTTTGCCTTTAGGCGTCGTGCGTCTTATAGAAGGGCATGAGAGTTCGGAGGCCAGGCTGCATTTCATTGCACAAACTCTTGCACAGCTTAACGTCGAATTGGAAAGCGTTTGTGTGTCCAATAATGTTGATATTGATTCTGTTGCTCTCGTTGGAACCGCAGGGACAGTAACGACGCTCGCTGCTCTTGATCAACAAATGACTGAGTATGACTGGAGGCAGATTAATAACTACGTCATGGCTCCATCAAAAATTCAGTATTGGCAAGAACTCCTGACACCTTTGTCACCCCTCCAGCGTGAATGCTTGCCGGGCATGGAGGCTGGCCGCGGTGACCTGATTCTTGCGGGAATTGAGATCATTCTGGGTGTGACGCAGCTGCTGAATAACACGTCTTTAACGGTCAGCGATTTCGGTATACTGGAAGGCCTTCTGCTTTCACTTGAAAGCTCAGAATAACGAAGCCATTTCGTTGACAATTCTGCTCAGTCTCCGCTATTATCAAGGCCCTTTTGCCCACAGCTTGAAACGTTAGCTGTGATGGCAACACATCAAAACATTTCAGAGGTTTAGTCTATGCAAAAAACGATTTTGTCAGGCAATGAGGCTTTCGCCCGTGCCGCCTACGAGGCGGGTGTTACCGTTGCCTCTGCTTACCCGGGAACCCCTTCTACTGAAATCCTGGAAAACATAACTCAATATGAGCGTATTGACGCCTCCTGGGCGCCAAATGAGAAGGTCGCTTTGGAAGTTGGGATCGGCGCAAGTATCGGTGGCGCCAGAACGATCGTGACGATGAAGCATGTTGGTGTCAACGTCGCTGCCGACCCGCTGTTTACTTTCTCCTACACGGGGGTTCGTGGTGGGATGGTCCTGGTGGTTGCGGACGACCCCGAGATGCACTCATCACAGGACGAGCAGGATAGCCGCCACTACGCGCGCTTTGCCAAGGTGCCGATGTTTGAACCTGCTGATAGCCAGGAGGCTCTAGATTTTACCCGCCTGGCTTTTGAGGTGAGTGAACAGTTTGACGCGCCAATTATGGTTCGTAGTACGACTCGCATCTCTCACTCCAAATCGATCGTTGAGTTGGGTGAGCCTCTTATGGAGCTTCCTGAAACAGGGCTGGTTCGCGACCCCAGCAAGTTTGTGATGCTGCCTGGCAATGCCAGGATTCGTCATCCCCTGGTCGAAAAACGCCTTGAGGAGATGTCCGAATGGGCGTGCACCCAGGGGTTTAATCGTATTGAAGCTGGTGACGGTAAGCTTGGCATCATCACCTCAGGTGTCGCCTATCAATACGCCCGTGAAGTTTTCCCGGACGCCGACATCCTTAAGCTTGGTTTGGTCTACCCTCTGCCAAAACAGATGATCCGTGACTTTGCCGCACGCTTTGACACTCTCTACGTGATTGAGGAGCTCGACCCCTTTATCGAAGAACAGGTCAAGGCCATGGGTATTAACGTCATTGGCAAAGAAAAAGTTCCTATCTGCGGCGAACTGTCTCCCGGTCGTTTACGCCAGGCTTTTGATCTAAATCCTCCGAATCTGCCGCCAATCAAAGAAGATTTACCGCCAAGACCGCCCAACATGTGTCCGGGTTGCCCTCATCGTGGCGTGTTTCACGCACTAAACCGTCTCAAGGCTTACGTGACTGGTGATATAGGCTGCTACACCCTCGGCTTTATGCCGCCTCTCTCCGCAATGGACACTTGTATCTGCATGGGTGCCAGTATTGGTAATGCCACCGGGTTGAGCAAGGTCCTGAACGAAGAGGATCGTAAGAAGGTTGTTGCTGTTATCGGAGATTCCACTTTCCTGCATACCGGTATCAACGGCCTGATGGATATGGTTTACAATAAATCGACGGCCACCGTATTGATACTGGATAACAGTACTACTGGCATGACAGGTCGTCAGGATAACCCGTCAACCGGCTTCACTCTGGATGGTCAGCTTGCTGATCAGGTTGATTTAGAAGCGCTCTGCCGAGCCCTGGGTGTCAAGCATGTTGAAACAGTCGATCCGGCCCAGATGGATACAACTCGCAAGGTTATCAAAGAAGCCATGGAGCGCCCCGAGGTTTCGGTCGTCATTACGCGTCGTCCCTGTGTGTTGATCAAGCATGAAAACGTTGTGGAGGATCTACCTCCTCTATATGTCAAGACCGATAAATGCGTTGCCTGCAAGGCCTGCCTGACGATCGGTTGTCCGGCGATTGAATGGGAGACGGGCAAAGACGGTTCAAAGGGGAATTGCAAGGTCGATCGTTTACTTTGTAATGGCTGCCAGGTTTGTATGCAATTATGTAAATTCGATGCTTTCGGAGTGTGCGATGACTGACAATAACGTTACCAATATATTGATGGCCGGTGTCGGCGGGCAGGGAACCCTGCTGGCCAGTGAAATCCTTTCCGAAGTCCTTATGCAGGCTGGCTATGATGTTAAAAAGGCTGAAGTGCATGGTATGGCTCAACGCGGTGGCAGTGTCGTCTCCCACGTTCGTTTTGGCAAGAAGGTGTTTTCGTCAATCATCCCGGAAGGAGAGGTGGATGTCCTCTTTGGTTTCGAACTCCTTGAGACCTACCGTTATCTCCCGCTGGTCAAAGAATTGGGAGCCGTTGTGGTGAACAACCTGAAGATAGCGCCGCCGTCAGTCGCCCTTGGCAAAAGGGATTACCCAACAGATGTCGCTGCTAAGCTGAAAGAGTTGGTCGCCAACGTCCATGTTGTAGACGGCCTTCAGCTTGCCGAACAGGCAGGCAATTCGAGAACGGTTAACACCGTATTGTTAGGTGCTCTCTCCAATACCCTCGAGCCTACTCATGAGCAGTGGATAGCCGCGATCAAGAGCTTGGTCCCTGAGCGATTCCTCGATGTTAACTTGAAAGCTTTTGAGCTGGGTCGGCAGGTTTGTTAGTTCCTCTGGAAGCAAAGGCGATAAGCTTTTAACCCAAAGACGCAAAGGTTAAAAGAAAGAAGAAACGTTAGAGTTTATAGACCCTGTTTTTCTCTGAGTTTTTATTGCCTTTGCGCCTTTCTTAGCTTAGCTTTGCGACATTGCGTTACGCTTTAATCTTTAGGTTTGATCAACCTCTTTTCTCAAAAAGCATAAGGACTTAAACCATGATCTGGAACGACGAGTTTGAAAGACTGCCCCGAGAAGCTCTCGAATCCCTTCAGGCCAAACGTTTGCAGCAGGTCGCTGAACGTGTTTATGCCACGGTCCCTTTTTACAAGCAGCAGTTTGACAAGGCCGGCGTGAAACCGGAGAAAATCAAATCTCTTGATGACCTGCGGCGCCTGCCTTTTACGCTCAAGCAGGATATGCGGGACAACTATCCTTACGGTCTCTTTGCCAAGCCCCTTGATCAGATTGTTCGGATTCACGCCTCCTCGGGAACAACAGGCAAGCCGACTGTGGTTGGTTACACGAAACGAGACATTGAAAACTGGACAGAGTTGATGGCTCGCTCCTTTACCGCAGCCGGGGCCAATCGCGGTGACATCCTGCATAACGCCTATGGCTATGGACTCTTCACCGGAGGTCTTGGTGCTCATTATGGTGCTGAAAAGATAGGTGCTTCGGTCATCCCCATGTCTGGTGGCAACACCAAAAAGCAGTTGATGATCATGCAGGACTTCGGTTCTACCGTCCTCACCTGTACACCATCCTATAGTCTCTACCTGGCCGAAGCGGCTGCGGAAGAAGGTCTCGATATTCGCAAGTTCAAGCTACGTATCGGTATCCTCGGTGCAGAGCCATGGTCAGAAAAACTGCGCAACGAAATTGAAGAGAAGGTCGGTATCAAAGCCATCGATATCTACGGCCTTTCTGAGATTCTGGGACCCGGCGTCGGCGTCGAATGTATCGAGGCCCAAAGTGGCCTGCATATCTGGGAGGATCATTTTATCCCGGAGATTATCGATCCGATCAGTGGTGAGTCCCTTCCTGACGGTGAACAGGGAGAGTTGGTGATTACGACGATCACTAAAGAGGGTATTCCGATGATCCGTTATCGTACCCGGGACATTACCAGAATTATTGCTGAACCATGCATCTGCGGTCGAACTCACCGTCGTCTGGAACGTATGTGTGGCCGTTCGGATGATATGCTGATTATTCGGGGCGTTAATGTGTATCCGTCTCAGATTGAAAGCGTTCTCATGGATATCGAGGGCGTTGAGCCGCACTATATGCTTATCGTTGACCGTGAAGGAACTCTTGACACCCTGGAGGTTCAGGTTGAAGTCAACGAGCAAACCTTCTCTGATGAGATTAAGGTGCTGCAGGGGCTGTCCCGTCGCATCGAAAAAGAGATCAAGGATCTTCTCGGCATCAGTTGCCGTATTCGACTGGTCGAACCCAAAACCATTGCCCGCAGTGAGGGAAAAGCACAGCGGGTTATCGATAACCGACCGAAATAGTAAAAGTGAGGGATGATTATGAAAGTTGAACAGATTTCCATTTTTATTGAAAATAAGTCCGGTCGACTCGCTGAGGTGGCCAGGGTTTTGGGCGAGAAGGGCGTGAATATCCGCGCACTCTCTCTGGCTGATACTTCAGATTTCGGCATCCTCCGACTGCTTGTCGACAATACGGATATTGCCCAAACGACTTTAAAAGAAAATGGCTTCACAGTTAATAAAACAGAAGTCGTTGCAGTTGAGGTTCCGGATGAGCCGGGCGGTCTCTGCAATATCCTACAGGTGCTCGACGATGCACAAGTCAACGTTGAGTACATGTATGCTTTTGTAGAACGCAATGCCGGTAATGCCGTTATCATTTTCCGTTTTGACGACGTTGATAATGCAATAGCCGTGTTGAACGAAAAGGGTGTTAGTATTCTGTCCGGAGAGAAGCTTTACAGTCTTTAGACAGCTACTTAGAGCTTAGTGTTAATGTGACAAATAAACTTTAACGGTATCTATTTTGAACCATAATATTTGGGATCCTCTCCACGAATGTCTGGAGCGCAAGGACCTTGAACGACTGCAGTTAGAACGGTTACGTTCTACCCTGGAGCGCGTAGCCAAGGTGCCATGCTACAAAGATAAATTTTCAGAGTCAGGCATTTCCCCTGGTGATATTCACTCCCTTGACGATATGGCTAAGCTGCCATTTACTACCAAGGAAGATCTGCGGCAGAACTATCCTTACGGCATGTTTGCTGTACCGATGAGAGATGTCGTCAGAATCCATTCCTCCTCGGGTACCACAGGTAAGCCCACCGTCGTTGGCTACTCCCGCAAAGATCTGGACGACTGGTCTGGTCTGGTTGCCCGTTTCATGACCGCTGCCGGTGTTTTGCCTGATGATATCGTCCATATAGCCTTTGGTTATGGTCTCTTTACCGGTGCGTTCGGTTTGCATTATGGTGCAGAACTGATTGGCTCTGCCGTTATTCCCATGTCCGGCGGCAACACCGAACGGCAAATCATGATTCTCAAGGATTATGAAGCCACGGCTCTTGTTTGCACGCCCTCTTATGCCCTTACGCTTGCTGACCGTATTGAAAAAATGGGACACGATCCACGGACTTACCTCAGTTTGAAGGTTGGCTTGTTTGGTGGAGAACCCTGGAGCGAAGGACTGCGTCGTGAGATAGAGGAACGCCTGAATATTGTCGCAACTGATAATTACGGCCTCTCTGAAATTGTCGGGCCCGGCGTTGCGGGTGAATGCCTTTGTAAAAAAGGCATGCATATCTTTGAAGATCACTTTATCCCGGAAATCATCGATCCTGAAACGGGCAAGGTATTGCCTCACGGTGAGAAGGGCGAGCTCGTTCTGACCAATATTGTTCAGGAGGCAATTCCCCTGATTCGGTATCGAACGCGAGATATTACCCGCCTCCATTATGATAAATGCGATTGCGGGCGAACTATGGTGCGTATGGAGAAGACCATGGGCCGTAGTGATGACATGCTGATCATCAAGGGAGTGAATGTCTTCCCCACCCAGATAGAAGAGGTCCTGTTCCAGGTTGAAGGCTGTGAACCGCACTATCAATTGATTGTTGAAAGGGAGGGAACTCTCGATACCCTGGAAGTTCAGGTTGAGGTCAACGAAAACATCTTCTTCGATGAAATGAGGAAGCAGCGCGCCTTTGTAGAGATGCTCGAAAAACGTCTTGCAACCAATATTGGGCTGCATGCCAAGATAAAACTTGTTGAGCCTTCAGCCATGCCGAGGCATGAAGGTAAGGCTAACCGAATCATCGACAAAAGGAATAAATAAACTTATTCTAACTGTCTGTTTTTTATAATTATTTTGAATCTTTTTAGAGCTATGATTATTGCTTGACATAAAGGGTGTTTATAAACAATAATTCGAATCCGTCGGGCTGTAGCGCAGTCTGGTAGCGCACTTGACTGGGGGTCAAGGTGTCGGAGGTTCAAATCCTCTCAGCCCGACCAAATTATTCATCAATAAGGCCACTCAGAAATGGGTGGCCTTATTGCGTTATTGGTTTCAATGAAATTCTGAAATCTGTTGATTTCTGCATTGCCTGGCGGGTTGTGCCCCTCTGTAATATTTTCAGCCCTTGGATAAATCTTGCCATTATTGACCCCGGCAAACTGACCAGACGGTTGGTACAGTTTTCACTAACATCCATCGGTAGTGGCCTTAGTTTTAGCTTAAATACAAAACACCATGCTGTGGCAGTGTTTCAAGAGGTTTGGAGCGGATATTATCTAAAGAGATTTTTTAAGGAATGTTTTGTGGCGTTTTAAAATCGTATATTGACAAGTATAGGTAGCGTCTTATTCTTTTAACTTGTCGCTAGGTATTTTCTTCTTTTGCCGTTTCGTGTGTAGATGTTGTGAATAGATCATATTATGCAAACTCTTCAAATCCCTAAAGGTTTATTTGCCTCCTTGACTTTTTTGTTTTGGATTGGCGTATGGGCTTTTGGCATAGGCTTGATTCTTGTTGGGGGGCTGCGCTGGTGGTATGGAGACCATTTGCTTCCAGTGCGATTGTGCAACTACCTGATGCCCTGGCTTCTTATTGGGACTGCAGTAGGAATAGGTGCTTCTTTGTTAACTGGTCGTCACTCGTTGGCTCTGCTCTTAGTAGCACCGACTCTGTTTATCATCGTAACTTATGCGCCTCTTTTTCTTCCGGGGCATGAGAGGCCCCAAGGTGGATTTAAGTTAAAAGTAATGAGCTACAATGTGTGGCGAGAAAATTCAAATATCCATGCAATTGCTGAGGTAATTCGTAAGCAAAAACCGGATTTGATTCTTCTTCAGGAGATACATCTCGACAAGTTAAGAGCATTGATTGCAGAACTCGATGATTTATATCCCAATGAAACCTATGTGACTTTTGAAGAACCTAAGCTTCAGGCCATGATCAGTTCTTTCCCCTTGAAGCGAGTTGATGCCGGGCATGAAAAGGGGAGGGCTCAGAAAGCGATTGCCTCGACACCTGGGGGGGCAATAACCGTTCTCAACGTTCACCCCTTTCGTGGGAGATGGCAGCGAAGGCACAAACAAATGATTAATTTGATTGCAGATGATATTGCTGGTGAAGACAGCCCAGTAATCTTAGGCGGAGATTTCAATACGACTGACCAGTCGCAAACCTATCGATTGTTTAGCACCATACTTAAAAATGCCCATTGGCAAGCAGGGTGGGGGCTTGGCTTTACTTACCCGACCCCTGCCGTCAATTTTTTGAAAAAAATATCATTACCTCCTCTAGTCCGTATTGATCACATATTCCATAGTAATCACTTTATTACGCAAAAGGCTTTGACCCTTCATGAATCGGGTGGATCGGATCATTTCCCGGTTATTGCGGAACTGATACTTAAAAGCGGAAGACCTGGCCCGGAAAATTAGTTAGTTGCCTGGTTTGTCCTCTTCATTTCTTTAGCCTTATTCGTTAGGTCTTTTCTTGTCCATAACACCTTTCCTCAGAAGTTATGAAACGCATCTCGCTGTGCCGGAGCAAGATGTTGTGCAATTCAAAAAAGAGGTCAAACTACAATTGCATCTGTTGTTCAGAGACGAAGTATGAACAATGCTTCCTTATCTGACATCATTCATATTGGCGTAAATCCAAAACGTGGTAAAGAAACTCATTCCTAGGACTAGCACCCTAAAATTGTTAGTTACAACTTTTGTATACCAAAGCTTTTCAACAAAAGATTGTAAAAAATAATATTAAGTTTTGGTCTCTTGAATTCTTATGTATCCGAGTTAAAAGTGTTTATAAGTCAATCATTTGTGCTCATTTTGTTTCATTAACTCGGTTTCTGGCGTTAAGTAAAAAAGGAGGCTTGGACTATGATTTTTAGGTTGCTCGCTATCATTGTTGTCTTGTCCCTATCGGCTTGCGCTCCTCCCTCCAATGTATCCCCTCCTGCTGCAAGTATTCAAAATGAAATTGCCTCTTCACCCCCTGAAGTTGTGCTTTCTCCAGGTGATGTCATTGACGTGAAATTCAGATTTACGCCTGAGTTGGATTATCAGCAAACTATACGACCTGATGGAAAAATAACTTTACAGATGGTTGAAGAGGTAATGGCTGAGGGCTTGACACCTGAAGGGCTGGATAAGCACCTTACTGAACTTTATTCGACAAAGCTTAAATCTCCAGAGATTACTGTCATTGTCGTTTCATTATCAAAACCAATGATTTACTTGACAGGGCAGGTTAAACGGCCTGACGCCTACAACCTTGATACAGGAACAACTGTACTTAAGGCAATAGCCATGGCTGGAGGATTCACTGAACTAGCATCACAGGGGAAGGTGACGATTATTCGCACGGCCAATGGCAAAGAGCAAGTCCTTGAGAACGTCTCTCTCCATGAAAAACTTATGCCAGAAGACGTAATGGTTGTCCCTGAAAGTTTTTTCTGATGAGAAACCTAACGGCTTTTGGTTTTTGGTTCATTTTCATAGAAAGCACGTAGCCAATCTGGGCAGTGATTTGGCTTAACGAATTAGACTTTTAGCGCCTAAGTGCTCAGGGGAATATTGACGATAATAATTGGTCATATTCACTAATCAGCAACAGTAAGTAATTATTATTTCTAGGGGTGTGGACAATGAAAAATAATAACAACTTGCCCGCAAATGCAGAATTTAATCAACAAATAGCTACTTTTCATGAGGGCTCTAGTTCTTTTCGTACTCTTTTGAGCATTCTATTCCGACAAAAGTTCTATGTTCTCGGGTTTTTTATTTCAACGTTTATATCTGTTGTCGTCTTTACCTTTATCTCTCCTGAGGTTTATCAGTCAGATGCCAAACTTTTTATCCAATTGGGACGTGAATCTATGTCAGTTGATCCTTCTGTCGTGGGCCCAACATCATCGGTAAGGCCTGATCGAGAAAGTGAACTTAATTCGGAGGTTGCAGCTCTTAAGAGTCGAGCCCTCGCCGAACAAGTTGTAGAAGGCATGGGGCCAAATACAATTCTGAACACGCCTGAAATTGAAGCGACAAATGGTACTAATTTTCAATCGACTAATTCAATAAAAAGTTTGTTGGTGAAGCTTGGCCTGAAGAAGTCAATACCAACCAGTGATATAGCCACAAATAAAGTGATGAAGAACCTGTCTGTAGGAGTAGAAAAGGGTAGTCATATCATAGCTCTTAGTTATCAGACAGGGAGTCCAGAGTTGGCTCGAAACTTACTGAATACCGTGATTGATCGATATCGTGACCGACACATTGAAATGCATCAGTCACAAGCCCCACTTCAATTTATTGAAAAAAGAGCAGAGCATTTGAGGGCGACTTTAGAACATAAAGAAGATCTGCTTAAAAACTATAAAGCACAGAATTTTATCTCTTCATTGGATGCACAAAAGGGAGAAATCTTAGAGCAGTTCAGTCTTCTCCAGAAGGAAAACGATCAGGTTGTCAGCTTGATAGGTGCTTCCAGTGCCAAAATCGAATCGATCAAAAGTAGTCTTCAGGGGCGTTCTCCTAATCGAGAACTGAGTCGTGTTGTTGGTCGGCCAAATAATATACAAGATCGACTTTTTGAGCTTCAATCTCAGGAAGCTGATCTAGCCGCTCATTACCCTGATACTGACAGGGGTCTTATCAACTTGCGAGATAAAATTCGTCTGACTGAAGAACAATTAAACCGGGAGAGTGAAACGCTCACCGTGGTTACTCAAGGTATTGATACACACTACCAAGCATTACAACTAAGTCTTACGAATGAGCTGGCCCAACTGCAGGCACTGAAGGCTCGTCAGAACATCCTTGGGCAGCAGCTCAAAGAGCGCAAGGCAGCTCTGTTAGAGATGTCAAATCACGAAATGAAACTAAAGGGTATCCAGCGTGAAATAGATATCGCAAACAGCGAATATCAGAGATACCAGGAGAACCTGCAACGGGCAAAGGCAGATGCAGATCTTGACTCCGGTCGAATTTCCAATGTCAGCATCATGCAGCCACCGAGCTTTTCCCAAGTTCCGATAAAGCCACGTAAAACTTTAAACCTACTTCTTGGCTTGCTGCTCGGTGTGGTTGGTGGACTAGGTCTGGCATTTTTCCGTGAGTATTTCGATTCCAGTATCAAGGACACAGTGGATGTCGAAGAGAAACTGGGCCTGCCAGTGTTGGCTAGTATTCCTTGCAAGGTGGTTTAAATCATGTATTTGAATTTCTATCAATTACATAAAAAACCTTTCAGCCTGGCTCCGGACCCAGAGTTTCTTTTCTTGAGCCAACAGCACAAAGACGCTTTGGGAGCAATTGTCTACGGCATAAGAGAGCGAGAAGGATTTGTTTCAATTGTAGGAGAGGTGGGTACCGGGAAAACAACTATTATAAGGTCTTTTTTGCATAAGGCAGGTCGCAATAAAATTCTGCCAATTTTTATTTTCAATTCAAAAATCACCTTTGCTGAGCTCATGAAAACTTTTCTGTCTGAAATCGGCCTTGATGTTGATGCCATTCAGGAAAAGTATAACGTCAACGATATGGTGCGGTTGGCTTATAACGCGATGCTGGAAAAAACGAGAGAGGGCAAGAACCTCGTCTTGATTATTGATGAAGCGCAGAATATGCCTGTAGAGACACTGGGAAGCCTTTGCATCCTTTCAAACTTTGAGACGGCAAAAGCCAAGCTCATTCAGATAGTTCTCGTCGGTCAACCGGAATTGCAAAAGAAGCTTGATCTTCACGAGTTGAGGCAACTCCGTCAAAGGATTGCCTACCGCGCTTTGATTACGCCTTTATCAATAAAAGACAGTATGAATTACCTTCACCACAGGCTGTCATTATCTGCTATCGGCAAGACACCTGCTTTTACGGCAAGTGCAAT
Organism: Deltaproteobacteria bacterium IMCC39524; assembly: GCA_029667085.1. Classification (NCBI taxonomy): domain Bacteria; class Deltaproteobacteria; species Deltaproteobacteria bacterium IMCC39524. Next base: position 811,374 of record JARUHJ010000001.1, on the reverse strand, counting down.
CAGGCGTATCGTTGAACATTCAAAGGGGATCCCAAGGGTCATCAATATCCTTTGTGAAAACTCCCTCGTTGCTGGCTATGGGTCACAAAAAAAACCTGTTTCGTTGAAACTTGTGAAACAGGTCATAGATGAATATGAGGGGAAACGTCTGCCTAAACACTTTCAGCTCAGAAACGTCACGGGCAGTGTTCTGGTTGTCTTGTTAACGGCATTCCTGGTTGCCTCATATCTTCCCTCCCGGGCCAACTCACCTGTAGAAGAGCAGGCCTCAATCAGAGTCCTCCCAGAGGCTCCGCTTCAATCGGATACGAGTAACGAAGGGGAGATTCCTTCAAGCAAAAATGTTGTGAAACCGGTTGTACTCGAAACAGTTATAGCGCCCAGTGCGCAAGAGATACGGGACACTGATGACTCTGGCTCAAGCAAGCTTCCTGCTAAAACCTTATCTCCCCAGCCAGTAGAAACGCTAACTTTAGCTAACTTGCCTGAGATATTGAGAGAGCAGTCAACGATCGGTGCGGCTGAAGACAAAAACGTGCGGTCGGAAGAAGGATCTTATTCCTCCAGACCTACAGAGCGATACATTCCCTCTAAGCAATCGACATCCTTGAGAGTTGCACAAAAGGGTGACACCGTATCAAAACTTTTCCTGGAAAAATATGGCTTTTATAACACACGAGCCCTTGAATGGATCAAGAGTCACAACCCACATATTGCCAACATGGATCAAATTCAAATTGATCAAATTATATATTTTCCTGCCATAGAACCTTGAGTTTCTAGCGCTTATGTATCATGGGGAGGTGAACTCCCTGCACGATCATTTTAGGAGGTGCAGCGAATGACTAGAATATATGAAGCCCTTGAGCAGTTTGACCTTGAGCATTCCGGAGGATCTGAGTCTTCCGGAGAAGCTGCACAACCGATTACACTTCCTCAAGTAATCAAGAAGGATAATGCTGTCACTCCGGAGCTAACGGAAACTTTGATTGGCCTGTATAGAACTATTTTTAACGCTGTGCCTGGTTCTGATGGTCGAATTATTCAGTTTGTTGAATCCGGTAAAGGGTCTGAATGTTCTAAATTAATCCGAGCCTTTGCCAAAGTGTCATCCAGTGTTCTTAAGAAATCCGTTCTTTTGTTGGATTCAAACCCTCAGTTGCCAATCAGTTTTGATTTTTTCAACCAACAATCAAGGGTCGAATGGATTAACGGCTTGAAAAATGATCGGGGCAACAACGATTCGAAAAACTTACTCTCCGTAAGTCGCCTTTCTATGGAACCAGGACTGCTTCCCGTTGATTTGGAACCCACACATAACGAAGAGTTTATGGCGCAGTTAAAAAAATCTTTTGATCTCGTATTGGTTGACTCATGGTCTGTATCGGTTCCCCCGAAACCAGTGCTTTTTTCGCCCCATGTTGATGGCGTTGTGATGGTTGTTGATGCAGGTAAGACACGTTGGCCGATTGCAGAAAGGCAAAAGAGGGAACTTACCGCTCAGGGAGGGAATGTTTTGGGAGTGATACTCAATAACCGGACCTACCCAATCCCTGATTGTATTTACAGACGTTTATAGAAGTAAACGGAGGTGCTGAGATGACTATCACAGAAAGAGTAAAGCACCTGGTGAAAAAATCTTCAGACCAGGAAGACTTTGAGGGATTGTTCCTGCCGAAAGAGATCTTTCGCAAGATCATAAATCGGGAACGAGACCGGGCCAATAGGACAGGAGAAGTCTTTTCGCTGGTTGTTTTCGTGCTGCAAGACAATGGAAAGAAACAGGAGACCCTTGCGCTTCTGAATGACACACTCTCTCCACGCGTAAGATCAATTGATGCCATTGGTTGGCTTGACATACAGCATGTAGGCATTCTGCTGCCTGAAACGAACTCCGCGGGTGCACACTTGTTTGCACGTAAAATCTCTCAAGAGACCCTCACCGTTAAGGCTAAGCTGAGTTACGAAATCTTTACCTATCCTTCCGAGAAATTAACCGACCCACAAAAAATTCCTCTTTATGTGTTGTCTGGAAAGGATGATCTTAAAATCAACAGCATGTCTGCTGGGCATAAAAGGTTCTTAAGTAAAACACAACGAAATGTTGATTATATGTTTTTCCTTTCAAAAAGACTCTTAAAACGCGGCTTAGATGTTTTCGGTGCTACAGCCTTCTTATTGATATTCTCCCCTCTTTTTTTAGCCATTGCCGCCCTCATCAAGATTGTCTCCCCCGGGCCGGTTTTTTATAAACAGGAACGGATTGGTTATGCTGGCCAACCATTTACTTTCTTGAAGTTTCGCACTATGCGTCTCAACGCGGAGACTCAGGAACATCAGGATTACCTTGCCTTATTAATCAATGGATCCTCTGATGAAAATGGTTCAGAAGTGCCAATGGCCAAGCTGGATCATGACCCCCAGATTATTCCGTGTGGAGGTCTGTTACGAAAATCGTGTCTGGATGAACTCCCTCAATTATTCAATGTGTTGCGTGGAGAAATGAGCCTGGTCGGTCCTCGTCCGCCGATCCCCTATGAGGTAAAGGAATATCACCCCTGGCATAGGGGGCGTTTTAATGCACTCCCAGGCATGACGGGTCTATGGCAGGTCAGCGGTAAAAACAAACTTTCCTTCAGAGAAATGGTGAGGCTGGACATTCGATACACCAGAGAGCGTTCATTATGGGTAGATATTAAAATTCTGTTTAGAACTCCGCTGGCGATCTTCGAGCAACTTAGGGACAGTTTGAAAAACAAAAAATCGAGTATTGAGGAAGGGGTCTGATGATGTTGAACGTGGCGGTCATAGGTTGTGGTTATTGGGGTCCGAATTTAGTGCGTAATTTCAATTCATTATCCGAGTGCGATGTTACAACAGTCTGCGATGCTTGCGATGACCGGTTGTCACATATGCAAAAGCTATATCCTCACTTAAAAATAGTAACCGATGCGGACGAAGTTTTTAGTGATAAAACGATTGATGCGGTCGCAATAGCAACACCCGTTAAATTTCATTATGACCTGGCTATGAAGAGTCTTCAGGCTGGAAAACACACCTTTATAGAGAAGCCCATGGCTTCCTCCGTTGATCAGTGCAGGGAGTTGCTGGCTCTCGCTCACGAACAAGGATTGACCTTGATGGTTGGGCATACGTTTATATATTCACCGCCAGTCAGAAAAATTAAGGAATTGGTCGATTCTGGTGACCTTGGAGGCATCCAATACGTCAGTTCGCGGCGTTTGAACCTGGGGCTCTACCAGAAGGATATTAACGTTTCCTGGGATCTTGCCCCACACGATATCGCCATTATCTTGTACGTCTTAAATGATCAACCTGTATCGGTTAACTGTCAGGGGAAGGCCCACGTTTCCAAAGGGGTCGAGGACGTTTGTAATATGACGATTAATTTTGCCAATGGGGGGTTTTGTACGATTCAGAGTAGTTGGCTTGACCCTAATAAAATTCGTGAAATGACCTTTGTTGGTGAAAAAAGAATGCTTGTTTATAACGATTTAGAGCCGATTGAGAAAATTAAAATATATGACAAAAGAGTTGAAAAGCCTCCTCATTATGACACCTTTGCTGAATTCCATTATTCCTACCATTATGGTGACATGTATTCGCCATATCTTAAGCAATTTGAACCCTTAAAAGAAGAGTGCCAGCATTTCATAGATTGCATAAAGACCAAATGTAAATCCATCTCCGGCGGACTCGAAGGACTGAAAGTCGTCCAGATCCTTTCGGCAGCTTCAGAATCCCTTAAACAGAATGGTGCCGCTGTTTCTATCGGTAATTTAGGTTAACTCATTGGAGGCTTGGTCCATGAAAAATATTGCTCCTGACGTTCAACTTGGAGTTGATGTGAAAATCTACGATTTTGTCAATTTGTACGGCTGTACAATTGGCGATAACTCGAAAATAGGAACCTTTGTCGAAATCCAGAAAGGGGCTGTTATCGGCAATAACTGTAAGATCTCCAGCCATACATTCATTTGTGAAGGAGTTACTATAGAGGCCGGGGTCTTTGTTGGTCATAACGTAACCTTCATCAATGATAGGTATCCGCGTTCTACTTCAGAAGATGGAGAACTACAGACTGAGGACGATTGGGCCTGTGTCCCAACACTGATTAAACAGGGCGCGTCTATTGGTTCCAGTGCGACTTTATTGTGTGGTGTCACCGTAGGTGAGAACGCAATTGTTGGCGCTGGTAGCGTCGTTACCAAAGATGTCGCAGCTAATTCCGTTGTCGCCGGCAATCCTGCCAGAGTTATGAAACAACAATAGGGAGGAGACTATGAAAGTCCCTTTTATGGACCTCAAGGCTCTGCACGCTTCCATAAATGATGAAATTCAAACATCGATTAATGAGGTTATTGCAAGCTGTGCTTTTTCCGGTGGCCCGTTTGTAGAAACTTTTGAGAAGCAGTTTGCTGCATTCACCCAGTGTGATTATGCCGTCGGCGTGGGGAGTGGTACCGAGGCTTTATGGATGGCCCTGATGGCACTCGGAATAGGTGAAGGTGACGAAGTCATTACAGCCCCCAATACTTTTATCGCAACGGCTGAAGCGATCAGTTTTTGCGGTGCTAAACCAGTATTCGTTGACATTGATGATCATAGCTACACGATCAATCCGGAGTTAATTGAAGCCGCCATCACTCCCAAGACCAAAGCAATTGTTCCTGTGCACATATTTGGACAGATGGCTGATATGGACTCCATTATGACCATCGCAAAGGAATATGGGCTTTTTGTTGTGGAGGATGCTTGTCAGGCACATGGCGCTGAATATAAGCAGCGGACTGCTGGCTCAATTGGGGATGCGGGCTGTTTCAGCTTTTATCCTGGCAAGAATCTTGGCGCCTTTGGTGAGGCTGGTGCAGTGACGACAAATAACCCAAAAGTTGCTCAGATGATTCATCTCTTACGTGATCATGGTCAGAGTAAAAAGTATGACCACAGTGTTATCGGTTGGAATGGCCGTATGGATGGAATCCAGGCAGCCGTTTTAAGTGTGAAACTAAAGCGACTGGCAGGGTGGAATCAATCTCGCAGAGACAACGCCAGCCACTACAACAGTTTTTTGTCTGATATTAAAGAGCTGAGGGTGCCAAGTTCAAAAGTGCACAATAAACACGTTTATCATATTTATTCTGTCCGAGTCCCAAACCGAACTGAGTTTATGGCATCTCTAACGAGCAAGGATATTTCATGTGGGATTCATTATCCAAATCCTGTTCATACGCAAAGAGCTTACGCGGGGTTAGGCTGTGCTCAGGGGAGTTATCCTGTTGCGGAAAGTTGTGCAAAAGAATTCGTTTCTCTGCCTATGTGCCCAGAATTGAGCGTGGAACAGATAGAGTATGTATCACATCATGTTAGGGAAACTTTTTAATGAGATACGATGGAGTGTTCTAGCATGAGCTACAAGGTTCTTAATCCATTGAATATCGAAAATTGGGATAGCCTTATCTCCTGCCATCAGGACGCAACTTTTTTTCACTCCCAATCTTGGGCTAAGTTGCTGAGCGATACCTATGGCTATGAGCCACGATACTTTTCGATTTTTGCTGAAGATAAGTTGTGCTTTCTGCTGCCAATAATGGAAATAAAGAGCCTTTTCACCGGACGACGTGGTGTGTCGTTACCCTTTACTGACTACGTTCGGCCCATTGTATCAAGACCAGAGGAGCTGCAACAACTTTGGCAAGAGTTGATTGAACATGCAAAAAAGTCCCATTGGCAGCACATCGATTTGCGCGGAGATGTCGGTGACCAGGCGATAGGAAGCGTTTACGATAGTTTTTATCAGCATGATATTCGGCTAATGGAAGACGCTGATCAAATGTTTTCTCAATTTAGTAACAACAATAGAAGGAATATAAAAAAGGCAATTAGGGAGGGTGTAGAAATTGAGATTCGCCATGATATGGAATCAGTCGATGAATTCTACCACTTGAATTCTATTACCAGGAAGAGGCATGGCATTCCATCACAGCCATATAGATTCTTTGAAAACCTATATAAGTATGTAATCAGCGATGGAAAAGGCATCATTGTGACTGCTAAAAAGCGTGGAGAGGTTGTTGCCGGATCAATTTATTTCCTTTTCGGGAAAAGTGCAATTTACAAATACGGGGCGTCAAAAAAAGAAGAAGGCTATTTGAGAGCCAACAACTTGGTGATGTGGGAAGCAATAAAATGGTTATCTAAAAGAAACTATACAAGTCTTAGCTTGGGAAGAACGGAAAAAAATAATGCTGGATTGGTGAGATATAAAAACGGCTGGGCTCCAGAACAAAAATCAATCAGTTACTACAGATACAAGATCAAAGATAATAAGTTCGTCGTGAAAGAGAAGGGGCCAGGATCACTCAGTACAGGCTTTTTTAAGGCCGCTCCTGTGACAGTTTCAAACTTTCTAGGTGGGGTACTCTACAGACATGTTGGGTAACAGACTCTATTACTATATGAAACCGGCAATTCCCAGGTCGGTGCAGATTTCGATGCGACAATTTGTTGCTGAACTGCAGCTTAAGAGAGTCTTGGACCGCTGGCCGATTGACCCAACAAGCGGAAAGAAGCCTGATGGCTGGCCTGGGTGGCCTGAAGGAAAGAGCTTTGCTCTGGTTTTGACCCACGATGTTGATACTGCTACTGGCCAGGAAAACTGTATCAAGCTGAAAGATCTAGAGCAAAGACTAGGATTTAGATCGAGTTTTAATTTTGTCCCAGAACGTTATGACGTTTCTGCTGAAATCTTTGAGGACCTGATGGAGAACGGGTTTGAGATAGGCGTGCATGGGTTGAATCATGATGGCAAGTTATATAATTCCAGGCGCATATTTTTAGAGCGAGCAGCCAAGATCAATCATTATTTAAAAGAGTGGGGCGCGGTTGGGTTTAGGTCGCCTTCTATGCATCATAATCTGGAATGGTTACACGAACTGAACATTGAATATGATTCTTCAACTTTTGATACCGATCCGTTTGAACCGTACTCAGACGGCACTAACACTATTTTCCCTTTTTGGGTGAATGGGCCATCAGGGCAAAAATACTTGGAGATTCCTTACACGCTTCCGCAAGATTTCTGTCTCTTTATTCTTCTTAAACATAAGACAATTGACCTTTGGAAAGAAAAGCTCGCTTGGGTTGCTTGCAATGGTGGGGCTGTGGTTTTGAATGTACATCCTGACTATCTTGCCTTTCATAATTGCCCGAGAAAAGCCGAATTCTATCCTTCCAGCTTCTATTCTGATTTTTTAAAACATCTCATTGAGTGTTATCGGGGTCAGTATTGGATGGCGCTGCCTAAAGATTTGACCAAATATTTGAGGTCGACATTCTAATTCTGATTAAGGGCTCTTGAGTAAGGAGAGGAGGACTGAGATGACGACCAGAGATATTATTCGTTCTTTTATCACCTCGGAGTTAATTGTTGACACTGATGGTACTCATTTGTCTGACACCGATCTGCTTCTTGAAACTGGTATTGTTGATTCATTTGGAATCATGTCTTTGCTGGGGTTCCTGGAGGATAAATTCTCTGTTCAGGTCTCAGCAGACGATTTACTTCCGGAAAATTTTGAATCAATTGCCTCCATTTCCGCATTGATCGCACAAAAGTGTGCCGGTCAGCCAGAGGCCTGACATGGATCTTCAATTGACTGATGAGCAGAAAATCTTAACAGATACCGTCGTCAATTTTTGTCGGCAGGAGCTCACATATAGCATCGACTGCTATGAAAAAAGTGGCGAGTTTCCCTGGGAGGCATGGAAAAAGTGTGCAGAAATGAATTTTATGGCTGTGCCGATCCCAGAAAAATACGGAGGGTGCGGGGTGGATCTTCTTACCACAACCCTGTTCCTGAAGGCATTTGGGTACGCATGTAAAGATGCGGGGTTGGTTCATGCTATCGCCACACAGCTATTGTGCGGTTTGCAGATCCATCTTTTTGGCAGTGACGAGTTGAAGACCAGGTATCTACCAGCTCTTTGCCGTGGTGAAAAGGTTTTTGCCCAGGCAATAACCGAGCCTGATACAGGTTCGGATGCTCTATCAATGCGGACCAGGGCTGTGAGGGAAAGGGGGAACTATCTCCTGAATGGCAGTAAGACTTTTATCACCAATGGTCCCTTGGCCAATGTGGCCATTGTCTTCGCCGTTACCGATCCGGAGAGAAAGTCACTTGGTCGGGTTTCCTGCTTTATCGTTGATGAAGGTTTAGAGGGCTTTGTAAAAGGTAAGCCTCTGGAGAAAATGGGGCTGACCACTTTACAGAATGGTGAGTTGTTTTTCGATAACTGCATGGTACCCAGTGCAAACATTCTTGGCAAAGAAGGCCAGGGAGGGATCATCTTCAATGAATCTATGGAGTGGGAGAGAAGTCTGCTTCCGGCTGCACATCTGGGGACAATGGAGCGAATACTTGAAACATCAGTAAAATATGCAAAAGAACGCAAAGCCTTCGGAAATACAATAGGAAGTTATCAGTCAATCTCAAACAAATTAAGCCGTATGAAGGTTAATGTTGAACTTGGAAAAAGAATTCTTTGGAGCTGTTCTGTATTAAAAGATAAAGAAAAGAGAGCAACTCTTGAGTCATCTATATGTAAACTTTTCATAAGTGAAAGTTTGAAGCAAGCAAGCTTGGATGCAGTTCAAATACACGGTGGATACGGATACATTAAAGAATATGAGGTAGAAAGAGATCTGCGAGATAGCATTGCATCTACAATTTATTCAGGGACATCAGAAATCCAACAGAACATTATTTCTAAATTCTTAGGATTGTAGCGTTGAAGACACTACTTGTTCAGCAATATCTTGATCTTGCGACATGCGAGAAACAGTCAAATGTCGCCGTAACTGATGGGAGGACGACTCTCAGTTATCGTGATCTGGAACTGTATTCGAACCGACTCGCAAATGGATTGATCGCTTGCGGAGTTAAAAGGCAAGACCGCGTTGCCTTTTGTCTAAATCGGTCGGTCGAAGTTCTGGTTGTTATTTTAGGGATCCTTAAAGCTGATGCCATATACGTACCGATCGACTGTAAAGCCCCGCTTGATCGCTGGCAAGATATTCTGGCTGACTGCTCGCCGACAGCGGTGGTATGCGATAGCCGGAACAGAAGCGAAACTGTGCAGCTAATAGATAAACTAGGGTCTGTGACGCCAATTTTGCAGCTTGATCCCGAATGCAATCTTGATGGGGCTGGTTTTGGATGGGATTCGATCAATAGCCGGACCGGAAAATATAGAGATCATCAACCGAGTTATCACAATAATGAGTCGGATATTGCCTACATCCTTTACACCTCCGGTTCAACAGGTAAGCCGAAGGGTGTGATGATTTCGCATCAAAATATCAGTAACTATATAAATTGGGCAGTCAATTACTTTCAAATTAATGAAAAGGATAGGATTTTAGGGACCGCGCCATTTCATTTCGACATGTCGACTTTTGACATCTACTGTTCGTTGAAAGCCGGAGGCACCCTTTGTATTGCGAGTGAAGAATCTACACTATTCCCAAAGAAACTCGTTGATTTTGTTGAAAAAGAAGAAATCACTCTCTGGAAAGGTGTTTCGTCGTTGCTCCTGTATATGGCCAAGGCGAATGTCATTGGAAAAAACCGTATGCGCAGCTTGAAGCAAATCATATTTGCCGGCGAGCCTTTCCCCACGAAATATTTATTGAAGTGGATGAACGAGTACCCGGAGAAAATTTTTTACAACGGCTATGGACCAACAGAGGCAACCGGCATTTCCTTATGCTATCGAGTGGAGCAGGTGCCGAAAAATCCACAAGAAAAAATACCGATCGGAATCCCTTGTGAAGGGACATATGTCACTCTTCTCGCGGAAGATAATACTCCGGTCAATATCGGAGAGGTTGGCGAATTGTGTCTTGCCGGTCTGGGTTTATCGAAGGGGTATCTGAATGACCAGGTAAAGACGGACGCAGTTTTCGTTTTCAATGACGCTATTGGAGCAAACGAAAGAATTTACAAAACCGGAGATCTTGCTGTTTTGTTGCCTTGCGGCAATTATCAATTCATCGGCAGGAAAGACAGACAGTTGAAGTTTATGGGATATCGCATAGAGGCAGGTGAGGTCGAACATGCAATTTTGTCCCTGGACGGGATTAGCGACGCAGCGGTGATTCTGCATCAATCAAAACTTTACGAGGGAGCAACGGGGATCATTGCATTCGTCGAGGCTTCAGGCCCTTCGACTGACTTGAGGGAACTCAATCGATTAAAAAATTATTTACCTGTTTATATGATCCCAAAGCGATTTATTCAGCTGGATAGGATCCCGCGCTGCAACCGTGGGAAAATAAAATATGACGACTTGAACATGCACATTGATTCTTAGTTTCCGTGCGATTTGTTGTTACAACTAGCCCCGCAGAACAATATGGCTGGAATTAATATGGACAGAAAAAATGTTGAGTATGCATTGGACTTAATCAGGGATATCAAGGGTTCCTATACTTTTTATGATGTCCATGTTCATCCATTCGAAGTTATGGATGGAGCAATCAACTATGTCCGCTCGTCGACTTGTTACGGGTTATATAGCTCTGTGGCAGCAGAATATGTCATGCCGGAAATATCCGATTTAGATCTAAAGAAAAAAGAAAAGCTAGTCGGCGACTACCACGATAAAAAAATATTAAACAAGATGTTGCAGCTGAACAGAAGGCGAATCTACGCGCATAACGGACCTAAGGTGTTTTGCGATCAGATGAAATTGTCCGGAGTCGACAAGGTCGTCCTTCTTCCAGTCATGGCGAAAGACGAATATGGCGACCAACAGTTGCGTCTGCTGTCCGATATGTTTGGTGGCGATGACAGATTTTTGCTTGGCTATTGTGTCCCCAACGATATTTCAGTCAACGAAATTTCTGGAAAAATCAAGCGGGTCGTCAACGAATACAATGTGGAGGTCTTGAAAATTCATCCGAGTTTGCAGGGTATTAACCCGTCAAGAACAGAAGGGAAAGACAGAATAGAGAGTATCCTTGCCGCAGCAAAAGAGGAAAGCTTGAAAGTTATCATTCATGGCGGCCTGAGCCTGGATTGTAAGGATGCTCACGCCGTCGCGTACGGTGCAGTCAGTAATCTTCAACACATTGACTGGTCAATAACTTCTGAGACTGTTGTCATTGCACACGCAGGCTCCTATGGACATAGCCCGGCAGAAGTCAGTCGAGACGTTCTTCCCTCCCTGAATAGGCTATTGTCCCATTACGAAAACCTTGTCGTCGATACCTCCGCACTAGAGGTCGATTTGCTTTCGCTTGTCTTCAAGAACATCAATACCGACAGGATTTGTTTTGGGTCCGACACCCTTTATGAGAAGCAGTGGATAGAAATGCTTAAGATGTGGTGCGCCTTACAACAATCAGTCATTAATCCCGAGGACTCACTAATCAAGGTCGCAAGCAGCAACCCCCTCAAACTTTTTCCAGGGGAGAATAAAAATGATCGAAAAATTACGGATCAGGTCGAATCAAATCGCTGAACTAAGTAAAAGTAATGGTCTTTGGCCAACGTTGAAAGCGTGCCTTTATGAGAACAAGGAAGCGATTCCGGTGTGCAAAGATCTGTCAACCTTGAAGGATTTGAAATCATTCGACCTTGGAGACAGCTTAAGGTTAGTAGAAATATCACTAGAAACAATAAAATCGCTACGATTGCATTATCCACTGAAAAGCAGGGGGCAAAAGGCTAATTATAACTTAAAAAAAGGAATTAAATCCTACGCCCTGCTAGATCAAGACTTTGTCTTGGCAGATGTCTGGTATGTAGATGGATCATCGACAACGGCAAAACATAAAGATCTAAATTTATTCCAAATAGATCTCATGCCTGATGAAGTCTATATGTTTGATCTTTATTTAGCACAAGACAAAAGAGGTCGGGCTACAGCGACTACATTTATGAGCCTTGTCTTGGGTGAGCTAAAGGAGCGTGGAATTAAAAAGGCTTACGGGTATTTTTTAAAAGACAATACACCTGCTCTTTGGGTTCATAGACTGCTTGGGTATGAGGAGCTTTCGGCTTATTTAATTAAAAGATATGCGACTTATGAGATGGCAAGAAGCAAGGAATGTCACGAAATAGCTAATGGTGAGAGATAAAGGTTCGCATTCCCCTACTTTAAGAAAGCAACTATCCATTGGTTGTAATGGCTAAACGTATTCTGAGAGGACATGACATGAGAGTTAGCATTTTTGGTCTTGGGTATGTTGGTGTGGTTTCCGCTGGTTGCCTTTCAAGTGATGGGCATTATGTCGTTGGGGTGGATAATCAGAAAACAAAGATCGATATGATCGAAAGTGGGCATAGCCCGATTATCGAACCGGGATTGGCTGACCTGATCAAACGGGGGAAGTCCTCGGGCAATTTGAAAGCGACTGAAGATGTGCAAAAGGCCATAAGTGAGACAGACATATCATTAATTTGCGTTGGTACTCCATGCAAAAAAAATGGAAGCTTGAACATCGGGTTTGTAGGTCGAGTCTGTGAAGAAATCGGATCATCTTTATCAACAAAGTCAAAATACCATGTAGTGGTTCTACGAAGTACTGTCTTGCCAGGAACAATGAAGGAATTAGTAATCCCAACTTTAGAAAAATATTCTGGAAAGAAAGCTGGTGAAGATTTTGGTGTATGTAACAATCCAGAGTTTTTGCGAGAGGGCACCGCAGTCCATGACTACAACCATCCGCCCAAAACTGTTATAGGCCAAAATGACTCAAAAAGTGGCAAGTGTTTAGCTCAACTCTACAAAGGTATCGATGCCCCTCTGTTTATGACAGACATGCAGACAGCGGAGATGGTGAAGTATGCAGATAACTCTTGGCATGCTTTAAAAGTTGCTTTTGCTAATGAAATTGGTGCCATAAGCAAAGCCAATGGAATAGACAGTCATGTCCTTATGGATATTTTCTGTTCAGATATGAAGCTGAACATTTCAACCGCTTACCTTAAACCAGGCTTTGCTTTCGGAGGGTCTTGCCTTCCGAAGGATCTTAATGCTCTAGTTTACCTTGGTAAGACCCTTGACATAGAACTTCCTTTGCTTAACTCGATTATGCCAAGTAATAAATCTCAAATAAACAGAGCAATAAATATAATAGAGGATCTTGGATCTAAGAAGGTTGGTTTTCTTGGCATAAGTTTCAAAGATGAAACTGACGATTTGAGAGAAAGTCCTACCGTAGCTATAGTAGAGCATCTAATCGGCAAGGGCTACGATTTGCGGTTGTACGATAGATGTGTAAATTTGGCAAAAATATTTGGAGCAAATAAAGATTATATTTTGAATACTATTCCACATATTTCTAATTTGATGGTTAATACAATTGAAGAAGTAATTAATCACGGAGATACTGTCGTAATAAGTAGCAGTTCAAATGATTATCTCTTGCCTTTGTCTAAAATAAATAACACAAAAAATATTTTTGACCTTGTCAGACTTGACGAAGAATTAAGGGGAGAAGAGCTTTATGAAGGAATCTGCTGGTAGCACAAAAAAAGTATTAATAATTTTGCAAAATTCCGTAATTCCAAAAGATCCGCGTGTTTGGCAGGAGGCCTGTGCGTTGAGGGATTTAGGGTTTTTGGTTTCGATTATATGCCCTGTTGACCAAGCCGCCAATCAGACACCTGGGAAGGAGATTCTTCATGGAGTCCATATATTTCGGCATCCGCTTCCTTTTCGAGGGCGTTCAGTGTTTGGTTACTTAGGTGAGTATGGGATTTCCCTGTTTTATGAGTTTTTTTTCTCCATATATGTGTACATCAAAAATGGATTTGACGTAATCCACGCCAGTAATCCACCAGACAATATCTTTTTAGTTGCTCTCCCTTTTAAGCTTTTGGGCGTTAAATTTGTTTTTGACCATCATGATATAAGTCCTGAATTATTTGAGATGAAGTTCGGAAAGAAGAGATATATCTACAAGCTTCTGCTGGCGTTTGAAAAATTCACATTTAAGACATGCGATATAGTTATATCGACAAATGAGTCATATAAAAAAATAGCCCATGAGCGTGGGGGTGTAGACCTTTCGAAAATACATATTGTTAGAAACGGGCCTGACCCGGGGCGAATTAAGGCAATGGCCCCGAATCATGCACTCAAAAATGGTCGTGATTTCCTAGTGGGTTATGTAGGCCTCATGAGTAAGCAAGAAGGGATTGATGGATTGTTACGTGTAGTGAGCTATATCGTTAATGGATTAGAGCGAACTGATATCCATTTTTGTTTGATAGGTTCTGGCGACGAGATTCCTTGTCTAAAGAATTATGCTAAGGAAATTAACGTTGCTGAGTTTGTGACTTTCACGGGCTACATTCCAGATAGTGAAATGATAGAAATACTGAATACTGCAGATGTTTGTGTAAACCCAGATGCAGTAAATGAAATGAATGATAAATCAACAATGATTAAAATTATGGAATATATGGCCTTAGGTAAACCAATTGTTCAGTTTGAAACAACAGAAGGAAGGTATTCAGCACAAGGTGCGGCCCTTTATGCCAAAAAGAATGATGAGGAAGATTTTGCGAAGAAAATAGTAAAGCTTATAGATAATCCAGAATTATGTAGAACTATGGGGGAGGTGGGTAGTCGAAGGGTTGAAGAACAACTTAGTTGGGTACACCAAAAAAAACGTCTTATAACTGCATATGATTCATTATAGTAGTATTTTTCCTGATAGATAGAATAGTTTCGATAGAATCAATATTACGTAGTTATTTTAAGGTTTTGAAAATAATAAAATAATTCATATTGCTTACTATGGGGCTTTTTGTGAAAAGTTATATTGATAATAGATACGATTCTCTGTCAAGCGCCACTATGATAATATTTACTATTTTTTGTTCAATAGTAACTGGTGCGATTGTAGTTTATTCATCCTACATAAGTATTTTAATATTGTTTTTGATACCGATCGTTTATTGGAGTTATAAAGAACCGTTGAGGGCTGTAAGCTTAATGGTATTAATTGTCCCGTTTGCCGAAACGGAATTTTTACGGGAAAGGGTTGTAGATATTCCTGGGGCAAAGCCTTTAATTATAATTGCTGTCTATGCTTTGATAGTTTTTATTTTAAGTGAAAATAAAAAAGTTCCTATGCCAAAAAATAGTAGAGTTTTTGTATTAATATTTATTGGAATATTTACTCTTTCTATTTTTCGATCTCTACCAAACTTACATGAAATTCAGAAATTCTCAGTTTTAGAATTATCATTAAGTGGTTACCTGCTTTCACACTATTTAAAACCGCTTGTTTTTTTCATGCCATTTATTTTGGTTATAAAATGTATAAAGGGTCAGAAAGATATTGATTTACTAACTGATGCCATCTCTATTTCCTTGTCCTTGATTTCTTTATGCCTAATATATTTATTCTTTATGAAAAGTAATTTTTATACAGAATTCAGGGGAATTTCAACGATTTATGCTGAGTTTTTTGGGATGCATAGAAATCAAATTGCATCATATTTTATTGTCGGATTTCCCCTTTTGGTTTATAAATACCATATATCGAAAAGCTGGTTGAGTATTGTTTTGCTTCTGTTAAATATATTCGCTATCGCTATTCTTTTTTCAAGGACTGGTTATGCTGCCTTGTTTTTATTTATAGCAGCATACTTATTTATAATTAAGAATAATAAATTAATTTCTCTTGCGATAATAATTTTTGTTGTCAGTATGTTTTCCTTTAATTCCATAGTGAGTGATCGATTGTTAACTGGACTCGATAGTAATGGGATTAATGCTAATGAAGTTTCCTCTGGCAGGATTGATAATATTTGGAAGCCATTAGTTTTAGAATTTATAGATAGCCCTGAGAAGCTTATTTTTGGTGAAGGAAGGTATGCTATAGCTTCATCCGATGCAATGAAAAGAAATATAATCCTGAATGTTTTTAACGTTCATAATATGTATTTAGAACTAATTTTTGATATAGGTTTAATAGGTTTTTTTCTTATTGTGCCAAGGATTTTTTCATTTTTTTGGACACTCTTTAAGAATAAAACATCTTCTTTATTTAACCACCAAGCTGAGCTAAGGGGAATGTTACTTATATCTATAATGACCTTTCTTCTTGCGGGGATGTCAGGTTCTTGTTTTTTCCCAAGGCTTAGTAATTTTCTCTTTTGGATCGTGCTGGGGATGACTGTTTCCGTTGCAAATTTAACTACCTCTGTGTCGCTTAAAGAGGAATTATGAAGCCAAAAGTGTGCTTTTTTTCGTTTAACCTACTTACATCACTTCTCCGTGATAGTAATACTGAGGTCTTGGGGGGAGCTGAACTACAACAACTAATAATTGCAAAAGAGATGGTTGTGCGGGGCTATAAAATATCATTTATAACTTTATCACCAGACAGTAAATGCCAATGGGCATACCCGCAGTTCAATATAGTTCCGACATTTAGACAGAAAGATGGTTTTCCTGTTTTACGATTTATCTATCCTAGACTTTTTAAGGTTTGGCTTGCTCTTGTTAAGGTAAATGCAGATATATACTACATACGTGGTGCCGGATTTTATTTAGCTCCCTTAGTTGTATATGCAAAATTGTATAATAAAAAAGTAGTTTTTTGTGGAGCTAATGATACGAATTTCGATCCAAGTAAAATTAAACTTCCACACTATAGAGACAAGATTGCTTATTTTTGGGCATTAAAAAGGTGTGATTTTATTATTGCGCAGAATAATATTCAAAAAAAAACTGCATTAATGAGGTCAGGTGTCAACGTACGAATTATCCATAATGGTTATTTTCGTTCAAAATCACTCTCATCTTTTTCAGAAGGAGTATTGTGGGTTGCAAATTTTAGGAAATCTAAAAATCCAAAACTTTTTTTAAATCTCGCAAGAAGTCTACCTAATTGTCAATTTATCATGATAGGTGGTAGGCCGGAGCAGGAAGACTTTAATGTTATTGCCGAGGAGGCTAGGCAGATTCCAAATCTCAATTTCTATGGATATCTTCCAATTGGAAAAGTTGAACAATTTTTTCTTAGAGCAAAACTGTTTGTAAATACTTCTAGTTATGAAGGTTTTCCGAATAGCTTTCTGCAGGCGTGGCAAAAAGGTCTTCCTGTTGTTTCTTTTGTTGATCCTGATTCATTAATATCAAGAAATCGACTCGGTATTTCTGTTAAAAGTTTCGATGAAATGATTAACGCCGTTGACAGTATAGTTAATAATAAAATTGTCTTTTCACCACTTAGAATACAGGAGTTTTATAATAATAATTTAACTATTGATGGTCTAGTTGATGAATATGAAAAAGTATTTAAATCTGTATCGAATATTTCTTAAAAATAATAACCCTGCTGATCTGCCACAACTAGTAATCTTATTTATGTAAAATTAAAAGAAAGAATCAGGGTATATAAATTAATAGCTGAGATATTATTTTGAATAAATACATGCCTAATTATTTATCTCGAAATATATAAAAAGGTTATTGCGAAAGTAAAAATATTTAACGTCAAATCTGGCTTGTGCAAATCATTTCGATAATATAAGCAAAAATAATTTAAAGAAAGTTCGTTATAAAAATTATTTGGCATCAGTAGTTTTATATAAGTTGTTAATGGAGATTTGGTATGGTTAGGGATTGCGTTTCTAAGAGATTATATTATCCTTTTTATCGTAATAAATTTAAAAAAAGTAATGTTGATATATTGAAAATTAGTCAACAAAAAGAAAAATACTTGTACGGTATTGATAAATGCAGCCTTCTAGAATTGCAAAAAGTAAACTTATTAAAGCTTCTTGAGGTTCACCTAAAGAATGATGTTTACGGTGACATTATAAAGCGAGTCGGGATTCCTAAAAATACAAACTTTGATATCGAAAAATATATATCAAATTTCCCGATTTTGCAAAAAAGTGAAATTCAAGAAAAGTTTGATTCTCTTTTAAATACAAAAGCAAAGAGAGTCTACATGAACTCTAGTGGAGGGTCTACTGGGATTCCAGTTAACATTTGGCAAGATGAAAATTACTACATGCAGAGTAGGGCAACCAAGTTTGTTTCAGATCGGATGCAGGGATGGTACCAGGGGTGTAGGGAGGTTCGTTTATGGGGCGCCCCAAAAGATTTCAGCCTTATTAAGGGACCTCGGGCGCAATTTAGAATGTGGTTAAAGAACTTAACGTGGCTTGACTCATTTGATATGGGTGAAAATGAAATGACTGAAATGGTTGAAACGATTAATAAAATAAAACCCGAAGTTATAATTGCATACGCTTCATCTATTTATATTCTAGCTAAGTTTATTAAAGAAAATAATTTAAATATTAAAACTAGATTACGAGGAATTATCAGTTCAGCAGAAATTTTATTTCCACATATGCGAGATGAAATAGAAAGTGTTTTTAATGCTAACGTATTAAATAGATATGGGAGCCGAGAAGTTGGTTGTATTGCCACAGAGTGTCAAAAGAAGAATGGCCTGCATTTGCATATGTATGATCACATTGTTGAGGTTGTTGACGATCAGAATCGACAGGTTTTTGATGAAGAAGGTAGGATATTGGTTACATCTTTAAACAACTATGCCATGCCAATTATTCGGTATGAAATAGGAGATTTGGGTGTGTTTTCTGAGGGTCACTGTGAATGTGGGATTCAAGGTTATCTTCTTGATAAGATTGTTGGTAGATCCTCTGATTCAATTAAAACTGCTACAGGAAGAATTATACACGGTGAATATTTCACACATATTTTTTATGGAATGAAAGGAGTTAAATCATTTCAGTTTGTTCAAGAATCCCTGGAATATTTTAGTGTTAATCTCGTTTGTGGGCCAGAATTTGACAAGCACAACGAAAAAAAAATCATAAAAGAATGTTTGGAAGTCCTTGATAGTAGTTCTAGTATAATAATTAATTATTTAGATAAAATTGAAACGAACAGGGTTAGTGGTAAATATAGATATACCATATCTAAATTATGAAATGTGGTTTTCTTGTTTATGATAGAAGGCTTTTAATAATATAGTGATGACTAAAAGAACAAATTTTAAAATTATCAATGTTAATAAAAAATCAAGACGCTTATTCAATTATATTTTGGAGTTGAATAATGAATGTACTTATTTTACATCCTGACTTGAGGCGCCTTGGTGGCATTGAGTGTTATTACACTAAAATGTGGAAGCACTACTCTGTTCCTGTGCAACATTTTACCATTGGCAGGAGACCGGGAGAGAGAGGACATTTTTTAAAGATTTACCGACTTTTTAAGGATTATTTTTCATTTCTGAATACTTTAAGCAATTGTAACATTGACATTGTTCAGGTAAATCCATCTTTTGAATTTAAAAGTTTTGTCCGTGAGGGTCTTTTTGTCGTTTTAGCCAAATTTAAAAAAAAGAAAACTATAACTTTTTTTCGTGGGTGGGATAAGGGGTTTGAAGGAAAAATTAATAACCATTATTTATGGTTATTGAGGGCCTTGTACGGTAAGACAGACGCCTTTATTGTGCTATCTGATGGTTTTGTGCGTACCCTCAAGGGCTGGGGTTGTTCTCAGGCTATTTATAAAGAAAATACGGTTCTAGATGATAATTGTCTCGATATGTTTGACATCGATCATTCAATTGAAACCCGTATCAACTCAAAATGTTGGCGAATACTTTTTCTTTCTAGAATATTTAAACAAAAAGGGATATATGAAATCATCGAAGCTTTTAATATTTTAAAAGCTAAGTATCCTAGGCTTGAGCTTGTCATTGCAGGCGATGGTCCAGAATTGCAAAGTGCAAAAAAATATGTTTTTGAAAAATCTATCTCTGACATAACATTTACTGGAGATGTCCGTGATGAAGAAAAAAACACAATTCTGACGAAATGTCACATTTTCTGTTTCCCGACCTATCATAATGAAGGTTTACCTAATTCAATTGTCGAGGCCATGGCCTTTGGTTTGCCGATAGTGACAAGGCCCGTAGGTGGTATTCCTGACTTTTTTCTTGATGGGAAGCATGGGTTTTTAACCGCGAGTAAAAAACCAAAAAAAATTGCAGGTTTAATTGAGAAACTGCTACTTGATGAAGATCTATATAAAAAAATTTCAAATGCGAATCACTCATATGCCACGGAGAATTTCCTAGCTTCTCAAGCCGCCGGGCGCTTTGAACGATTATATAATACAATTTTATCCAAACACTCATCATAATTATTCAATAAACTTTTGTATTACAGTAATTAAAATATGGAGTGGATATGATTAAGAGTTGTTTTTCAGTAATATTATAAATTGTTGTAATTGGTTGGTTTAGTATGACTATATTTAGTTGAAATGGCATTTTTATTAGTATTGATTTGGAAAAATAACATCTTCAATTAGGTAGAATCTTGAAATTATATGGAAATATGTTTTCTAGTTATTCTGTCGTTAGGCGATTGATTGAAAGCAACTTTATCAGGAGTGTAGCCACTATGCTTACTGGAAATGTTGCTGCACAATTTATTGGTTTACTTGCTGCTCCTGTTATTACAAGACTTTATTCTCCAGAACAATTTGGAATAATGGTTTTTATCCAAGCTGTTGCAGGAGCCTTTTCCGTTATTGCGTGTTTTCGTTATCGTAGTGCGATTGTACTGCCTAAAGAGGATAGTGAGGGATACAATTTATTCATACTGTCAATGTTTACAGTTATTATTACGTCGTCACTTCTTATGCTTTTTATTCTGCTATTTATTGATCCAATTGCAAATATTACTGGCTTCCAAGGATACAAAAATTACTTACTATTTATCCCATTAGTAGTGGCTTGTTCAAGTGTTAAAGATGTTCTTGTTTACTTTCATACAAGACTGAAAAAATTTAGAATAATCGCTATTTCAACCTTTCTTGTTCCTTTTGTAACAGCATCCACCAAAATTATCGCAGCTCTTTTATTTACAGCATCAGCTTTCTGGCTTATTGTTGGAAATGCTTTAGGTTCTATTGCCGCTGCGATGTTTCTTGTTTATTTTATTGTTGGTCTTTTCCCAGAAATTAAAAATAATGTAAATCTAGCAAATATGAAAATTGTAGCAAGGAATTACCGCAGGTTTCCCCAATATAATATGCCAACAAATTTCGTTAATAACATTTCTCAATCGTTACCTGTTTTTTTACTGACCTTTTTTTATTCAAATGAAGTCGTGGGATTTTATGGGCTTGCAAGCCTAATTTTAAAAAGGCCTGTAAGTTTGATGTCACAATCTCTTGGTAAAGTTTTTTTACAAAAATCTTCTGAAATACAAAATCAGGGTGGAGACTTATATATCAGTCTTAAAAAAACCACTCTTGGACTCGTTGCAATAGGATTTTTGCCGTTTTTTCTTTTGACTTTGGGTGGGAAGTGGATATTTGGATATATTTTCGGAATAAATTGGGCAGAGGCGGGATTGTATGCTCAGGTCTTGGCTCCTTGGTTATTTATAGCGCTAATTAATCGGCCATCAAATCAAATTTATATAGTTAAGCAAAAGCTCAGATTTTTAATGTATTTTAATTATCTTCTTATTATTGTTAGGTTGTTCTCGCTTTATTTAGGTTATTTAATTTTTCATGATGCCCTATATACAGTCTTGTTATTCTCAATATCGGGTGTTGTTATGAATTTATATTTCATTTTTAATGCATTTGTTATCACTAGGAAAGGTAATTAAGGGATGACTGGAAAGTTAGTGTAACAATGTGCCATGGCTTGGAACTCCATGTCGTTATTTTGGTTTTTGACGATATCATTTAAACATAAATGGGTTCCAAGCCTTCTATTTATTGATCAAACTGTGAGACACAGTGCCCTCCACCTGATCTTTATATTGTGGGATGGTTTTAGCGATCAGATATAAATAATCGTCCCTAGAACATCATTACTAACTCTACATATTGCGAGGCAGGCCATGAAAATTCTCTTTATCACAGACGGTTTCAAGGCTGGCGGCCGGCAACGTCAATTGCTAGAATTTTTGAAGGGACTGAAAGCATATCCTGAGATTTCTTACAAGCTTGTCATGTTGTCAGATTGTAATGAATATCCAGAATTGGACGATCTTGCTATCGATATTTGTGTGCTTAAGCGCCATATCAAGAAGGACCCAACTATATTTTTTCGTCTTTTCAAGATATGCAGAGCCTATCGCCCAGACATAGTCCACAGTTGCGAATCAATGTGCACCTTTTACGCGATTCCCGTTGTGAAGTTGTTGGGCATCAAGCTAATCAACAATATTATCCGAAACGCTGGGTCAAGAGCGGGACCCTGGTTCAGGCGCTGGACCTTCCCACGTATTACGTTTCCGTTTTCCGATATTATTATCAGTAATTCCCAGGCTGGAATAAACTTCTTTAATCCTCCTCGGCATAAAACATATTGTGTGTACAACGGATTTGATTTTAAGCGTATGAAGAATCTTAAAGACCCTGCCATAATTCGGCAAGAGCTCGGAATTGAATCGCAATACGTAATTGGAATGGTTGCATCATTTACAGCTCTCAAGGATCAGAGTGCTCTGATCAAGGCTGCCCACCATATTCTTAGACAACGAAACAATGTGACATTCCTGTTCGTTGGGGATGGTGAAAAAAGGACCGCGTGTGAGTCCGAAGTAGACCCTGTCTTTGTTGACCGGATACTGTTTGCAGGCCGACGTGATGATGTCGAATCAATTGTCAGTGTTCTGACTGTTGGAGTTCTCTCAACGCCCAGGGAAGGCATCTCCAACTCGATCATGGAATATATGGCTGGAGGGAAGCCAGTTGTGGTGACACGTGGAGGTGGAACAGAGGAACTGGTGGTAGATGGTGAAACTGGATATGTTTTAGATCCTGGTGACATAGGCGGGATGGCGAAAAGTATTACCTCGTTGCTCGAAAATCAAACGGTGGCTCACCGAATGGGTGAGGCTGGTCGTTTGAGGCTGGAGAAGAATTTTGGGTTGGATGTCATGGTACAGCGGCAACTTGAGGTCCATCGAATATGTATGCAAGATCATGATTTCGACAAATCCGCTCCAAATTGAAGCCCTTTTCCCTATGGCAAGCTCCCTCACTTTTTCATATGGAGACCCTGATGAGTTCCCAGAACAATAAGTATATTGAAACCGCCAAGAAACTTTACAGCTACATTGAGGATAATCACTGGGATGGCCATGTATTAACGGGGCCTGATCCTGTCGGGAAGATCCATTGGCGCGTTACTCGTTTTGCAAGAAGCTATTTGTCTTGGCTACCATTTGATGATCGTTACCGATACCTTCAGGCACAAGCTTACTGGATTAGAAATAATATTGCATTAGCTGAATTGACAGGAAAAGAGTCGTGCATGGATATGATCAATCGCTGTGCAGACTATATTGTCGAAGATCAGCTTGATAGCGGGGCGTGGCTGCATCCACCCATTCGATTCAGAAAGGGCTTTATTTCAACTGTGGAAGGGTCGTGGGCTGGCCTAGGTCTCATCTCTGCCTTCAAAAAAACAGGTAAGCTTTCATATTTGGAGGCGGCGCAGAAGTGGTTCGACTACCAAATTAATCAATCGGGATTTCAGCACGTCGGCGCGGGTTTGGCGGCGAACTATTATTCGCATTCGACTGTGAAGGTTCCGAACGTCACGACCAAGGTGATTTGGTTGGCGGAAGAACTCTTCCAGGTTTCCGGCGATCCTAAGTATCTAGAATACAATGAAAAAATGATTCGTTTTATTGCCGACAGTCAGCTTGAAAGTGGCGAATTGCCCTACGAACTTGAGCGTATCCACTTTATGTGCTACCAATACAACGCATTTCAGTTTATGGACCTGGCAAATTATTATACATTTACCAGCGATTCTGTTGTCAGGTCGATCTTGGAAAAACTTGCCCGATTCCTTTCCTCAGGTGTGACCGAAAAGGGTCATTGTCGCTTTAACTGTTTTAAAATATTCCCAGAAGTCAACTACTGGACAACTGCTTTAGCAGCTGCCCTTCGCCAAGCCCATCAGTTGGGCCTAGGAGACTATTTGAAAAAAAGTGAGCGATGTTTTGAGCATGCTCTTACGCACCAGAGTGCAGATGGAGGGTTCAGTTTTTCAAGAAAATCCTATGGTGCTTTGACTGATCGCCGATCATATCCACGCTATCTTTCAATGATTTTGAATCACCTACTGTATCGGGCCTCCCTGGAAGGCCGTTGAAAAACAAGCAGGAAATTGTATTTTTCCCAATAATATAATTTCTCGATTTTTGACGAACTGTTTTTCGTTGATCCTGGGTAAGCTCACCGCTGCCTAATGAATTGTAAAACGCTTTCTTTCGAGGCCAATGTTTATGTTTCTCCGATTCACGATAACGTAAAATATTTTTCGCTTTTTTGAAAGACACGGCAGTGCCCCTCTTCTATGAACCTGGTTTTTTGGGGATGGGTGGCGCATATAGACGTTCATGATTGCTGGCTCTAAAAAAGGGAGCTTTACATGAAGATCAGTGCGATTTTAGATAAACAGAAACGAAACAAGTATTTTTCAATAGCAAGTAAAAAAGCAATTTATCTGTTGAGACAGCCTCGTGAAACTATACCTGTTTTCGTATTTGGAAGACAACGGTCCGGCACGACCATGCTCATGAATGCATTTCATCTTCATCGAGATATTGAGATCTTTGATGAAAACCGCAACAGTCGGGCATTTCGAAACCATCGAATTCGGAGTTTCGAAGTTGTTGAAGAGTTGGTGCAACAGAGTCGGTTTACGTTTGTATGTTTCAAGCCGATAGCCGACAGTCATCTGGCTACGGAGTTCATTGCCCGGTTCCCCCAGGGATGTTTTATATGGATATACAGGGATTATCGGGATGTTGCAAACTCCGCCCTTAAAAAGTTTCCCCATGCGACCCGCGCCATTAGGATCGTCTGCACTGGCCAGACAGGGGGGGGATGGTTTCAGGAGGGCGTATCAACAGAGTCCGCCGAAATCGTGAGAGAGATCTACTCCCCCCACCTGTCTGAATTTGATCTTTTGTGCCTGGCCTGGTGGGTGCGTAACAGGATATTCATCGAACAGAAATTATACTCTGTTCCCAATCTCATTCTCACCAAATATGAGGATATCGCAACCAAACCCAATGAGTTCTTCAACCATCTGTTTGAATTTTCCGGTCTGAGGCCCGATTCAAGCATTTATCGATTTATTCACCCAGACTCCATTTCAAAAAACGTTTATCCAGAGATTACACCCGCCGTCAGAACCCTGTGCGAGGGCCTTATGACGGAACTCAACCGCTTTGCCTGAAACAGTTTGGAAATTGAGGAAACAGTGAAAAGTTTCGGCTTCTGGCCCCGGATTAGCCCTCTAGTGCTTCTCCAGGGAGAGCCGCTAACTTTTGCTGGAGGGACTGGCAGTTGGCAGCAAGGACTTTTTTGCCAGAGAGAGCCGATGGACTCCGACCTTTTTCCCGGTTTCAGACTGAGACAATATGTTTACATTACTGATAAAAAAGATAACGTAAAATATTTTTCGCTTTTTTGAAAGACACGGCAGTGCTTCAAGAGGTTAAATTGCGTAAACCCTAACCGCATGGAGAACACTGCCGTGGACAAGGATTGTGAGTCCCTGACGTACTACGATTTTCCACGCAGCCATCACAGCCGGATTCGAACCAATAACGCTTTGGAGCGGATTGTGAAGGAAATCCGCCGTCGCACCAAAGTGGTTGGCGCTTTCCCTGGCGGGCATTCCGTCTTGGTGCTGTGCGCGGCCAGGCTGCGTCACATTGCTTGAACCAAATGGAGCCAGAAACGCTATCTGAATACGGATCTGCTCAAAGAGCGGGATTTAGAACAAATGCTGGAGGCGGACGCAGGTTAAACCGATTGGGGCGCGGACAAAAAAAGCGAAAGATTTTTTACTCTACCCGGTTCACCCAGAGGCCCCTTGCTTCTGCCAAGTAGGACTGCAGCGGCAAGGGGCCTCTGAAAGGACTATTCAGGATCTGACCATCATTGATTTAGACTGGTGATTTTGAGGTTTCTGGGTGGTGACGGCCTGTCACCTCCAAGCGTAGCATAAAAGCTATTTATATATTCCTCAATATTGGTGTAGCCATCCCCATCATCGTCACCATTTACATCTGATGCGCTTGATGGATTTAGTCCTCTAGCAATCTCCCAACTATCCGGCATTCCATCATTATCGGTGTCCTTTGGGTTCGTTCCTGCATCTAAGGTAGGATAGCCACCAACCTGATTTGGATTATCAATGTCCCATGTCCCAGTTTTGTTAATAACATCATTGATAATTCTGATATCGACATCATCCTGTGCAGGGGCAGTCACACCAACATCTGCAAGAATATTATCATAGACATCTTTAACGTTATTAATGGTTACGTTCGATAAAGGGAATGTCGGGGAACTTGCTTGTGCGGAACTCTCACTCGCCCTAGCAATATCCCACTCATCACCTGTGTTAGTCGGTCTACCAGGGCCTATATTGTTAAGAACATAAATGGTATTAGGGCCAGCTTCATTAACACGTACAGGCTCACCACCTCCTGTTGCCGGAGACTTTATATAGTGGTTGCCAATAATATTCATAGCTGCACCGGCTCTGGTTGCCCAATAGTTCCACCCATAAATGAGGTTATTGATCATCTCAACTTCTGTATATACGCTTGTCCTAATACTTCTATCGGCATTGTGCGCCATAAGATTGTGGTGAAAGGAGATGTTGCTAGGTAAGCCACCGGGTGCATCCTCGCTACCGAATAATGCACCTTTCCCTTGGGGGGTTTGCTCAGTTCCACCTAGACCTTCGCTTATTATGTTTCTTTGGAGGGTAATATCATGAGCATCATACCAAACACCGAAGTTTTCATCCGGTGACCAACTCAAGGAACAATGATCGATAATAACGTTATAAACTTCTACAGCACCTGGAATATTACGAGGCAATACATGTAATACGTCACTCGCCCCAAGCCCAGCACGAATCCTAACACCCCTTAAGATAACATCGTGTGTCTTAATGGCTATGGATTCGCCTCTGAATGTTATGCCATCACCAGGTGCTGTTTGCCCTGCTATGGTTATATAAGGTTCGTCAATTACAATTTCATCCCCTCGTGTTATATCTATATAGCCAGCAACATCAAAAACAATGATTCGAGGACCAGAAGCTTCAACTGCTGCGCGGAAACTCCCTGGCCCGCTATTATTGAGATTAGTAACATGGATAACCCTACCGCCCCGTCCACCTATAGTGGTTGATCCAAATCCTTCTGCGCCAGGGAATGCTGGAAGGGCATATGCAAGTCCCGACATTGATGTGACTACACTCAATGCGAGTGCGAAAGTGATTAAGTAGCGTTTCATGGATAAGGTTGAAAATAAGGTTCTTTTCATTTTTGTTGTTATTGTTTTTATAATCATTACTAGTCTCCTTGAGATTTAACTCGGACTTTTTTTATTTTTAGGGTTGGGGAGGGGCAAAAAGCAACCCCTACCCCTAGTTTTTCTTTTCTTGTTTACTTTACTACAGTAATGGTATGCGTATCCACATTCCCGGCCTGATCGTAAGCTTTCGCTGAGATGGTGTGGTTTCCTTTAGATATTGTTTTAAGGTCCAGCGGCATTTGCGCAATATTCCCCGGTTCTTCCAGTGCAAGTGTTCCGTCGATGTAAATTTCAATCTTCATAACAATTACATCGTCAGTCGCCTCGACTTGAATCGTGCACCAGCGTCCCTTGAGTTGGGTGCCGTCGGCAGGGTTGATGCTGGTAATCGTTGGAGCAACTGTGTCTACCGCTGCATCATCGGCCATGCCGTTGCAGTTCTCGTCGATGCCATTGCCGGGGATTTCAGTCGCATCCGGGTTGATGCTGGCATCCTGATCGTTGCACTCTTGTGCAAGGCTGTAGCCATCCATGTCCAGGTCGTCATCGTCGGTCATGCCGTTACAGTTCTCGTCAACACCATTATAAGTGACTTCCTGAGCGCCGGGGTTGATCTCTGGATTATTATCGTTGCAGTCGCTATTGACGTCGTAACCGTCTTTGTCGGCATCCAACACAGTGACATCACCGACTTTGACCATGTAGAAATAGTCGAGCTTGGTGTTCGTCTCGCGGCCGTTGAAGCTGATTGTATGAGCGCCTGCGGCAAGTTCCATCGTGGTCACTTCGCCTTCGCTCCAGACATTATATGCGCCGGGGACTTTCCATCGAACATCGCCCGCACCATCAACATTGATAAAGAACGAGTCCGAAGTTCCGTCGAGGGCCATGGTCCTGGCGACGAACTTGTACTGACCGGCCGTGGGAACATTGAAGTTGTAAACCGCGGAGCCCGCGCTAAAGGTGGTTGTCTGGATATAACGTCCGCCTGCCGCTGCACTGTCGGCAACAATTTGCATCGGTGCCGTCAGGGAGCCGCTTTCCGCTTCTATGGCACCTGCAGGGGCGTTGGTGACAACATCATCGTCCATACCGTTGCAGTTTTCATCAATGCCATTGCCGGGGATTTCAGTCGCACCCGGGTTGATGCTGGCATCCTGGTCGTTGCACTCTTGTGCAAAGCTGTAGCCATCCAGGTCCAGGTCGTCATCGTCGGCCATGCCGTTGCAGTTCTCGTCAACACCATTGTAGGTGATTTCCTGAGCGCCGGGGTTGATTGCTGGATTATTGTCGTTGCAGTCGCCGTTAACATCGTAACCGTCTTGATCGGCATCGGTCGTGGGAGTTACATCACCGACTTTGACCACGTAGAAATAGTCGAGCTTGGTATTCGTCTCGCGGCCGTTGAAGCTGATTGTATGAGCGCCTGCGGCAAGTTCCATCGTGGTCACTTCGCCTTCGCTCCAGACATTATATGCGCCGGGGACTTTCCATCGAACATCGCCCGCACCATCAACATTGATAAAGAACGAGTCCGAAGTTCCGTCGAGGGCCATGGTCCTGGCGACGAACTTGTACTGACCGGCCGTGGGAACATTGAAGTTGTAAACCGCGGAGCCCGCGCTAAAGGTGGTTGTCTGGATATAACGTCCGCCTGCCGCTGCACTGTCGGCAACAATTTGCATCGGTGCCGTCAGGGAGCCGCTTTCCGCTTCTATGGCACCTGCAGGGGCGGTGGTAACAACATCATCTGCCATGCCGTTGCAGTTCTCGTCGATGCCATTGCCGGGGATTTCAGACGCACCCGGGTTGATCGCAGCATTGTAGTCGTCGCAGTCAACGGAATAAACATAGCCGTCCCCATCGGAATCTTCATTTGACCGAGCTGGGGCGTTGACTTCGTTTGCGTATGCGCTCTCTTCTCCGTTAAAGTTAAAAGCGGTTACAGTGAAATAATGTGTCTTGGTGTCGTCAAGACCCACAAAGGTTGCGCTGGTTCCGTTGCCCATTTCGACTGGCGAGGGGCCTTCCATTGCTTCAGCCCCAGTGTAGGTTCCTGGATTTGTTCCGTAGTAAACTTTATACCCGGCTACATCTGACTCCTGATTTGCGTCCCAGGCCAGTGTGACATCTTTTGCAAATGAAATATTTGCAACACTCATAAGGAGTAGGGTGAGGCCAATGATCATTGTCGATAGCTTCTGTTTTGTGTTGTTACATGCCAAGTTCTTCATTCTTTGTTCTCCATTTGAAGCTTGAAATTTGCCTGATTCGGTAAGCATCTGGATGTCTATGTGGTTACAACCGGTTTTTGGTTATGTCCTAAACGCAAAAAAACGCTCATCTCGCCGGCAGAGATGAGCGTTTTAAATCACACTTAAATCATTCGGCAGCCTGGCTACCCGTTGAACTTGGGCCCATGGCTTTGCGTCACCAGGTCTCCCTGGTTTTGCCTTTTTCGAAAATATTTCTTTTATTATTTAGCAGGTTACATGCCAAGCCTTTAGTTGGGGTATGTTTTTCATTGGTTTGATAGGCTCAACTTGCCGGAATTATTCAACCAATAAAAACTTTCGGTCTGGTGTTGTTTTTCTTCTTCAACAAGGGCTGAAATTTTCCTCAAACTTGAGGTGTGTTTTATTTGTCACCTTTAGTACGCACAATAGCCACACACAAAAGATCAGCCATAAAACTAAAGTTTTATGGAACGCGTTATCGTCACATTGATCCTAACGTTGTAGGAGATTTTAAATACATAAACGTCGGCCGAGAAAAGCTGAAATCGAAAAAAAATAACGCAAAAACATTAATTTAGCCGTCATTTGCTTGCGCCAATAATATTTGATGATAGGTTTTAACAATGGAATCATGTCAGTAGGTTTCAAGGAGCCCATCCTGAGGCTTTGAGGAGAGTGGGTGTTACGTGGGAGATGGGAGGAGGCTATGGAAGTAAGCGTCGCTATCTGTTGTCAAGTCCATTTATATGCTGAAGGTATTTGCAAACTTTTAGAAGAAGATGACGAAATTAACGTTTTAGGAGTTTCTACCGAAAACGGTGGCCTTGAGAGCTTAATCGGTATGCATCCAGATATCATCGTGGCCGACCTGGAAAACTGCAAAAAAGTTATAGATTTGTTGCCTGGCACAGAAAGAAAGTGCGTCCTACTCCTAAACGATAAAGAAATTTCTCTCGACGGTGGTGATCTTCGATTGATGATTGCAGAGGGGCTTGGTGGTCTTTTACCAAGAGAGTCGGATAGCCGATTGTTCAGAAAGGCCATAAAGAAGCTTAACGAAGGGGAGCTTTGGATTGATCGCCAGACACTGAAAGAGGTCTTTAGTAGTAAGCAGGTAAGTCAGAAAGTTCAGCTGACGAAGAAAGAAGTTGAGATTTTGGAATGCATCTGTGAAGGTTTAACGAACAAGGAAATCGCTAACAAGTTGTATATCTGTGAGCAGACAGTCAAGTCACATTGTAATCATCTCTTTAAGAAGTTCGGTGTAACAAGCCGACTTAAGTTGGCCGTTTCCGCACCGGCCCACTTATCTGGAATGGCCAACTTACACTAGATTGATGATTGCATTTTACTGATATGTTTAAAAAAATAGCTGTTCCAGAAGTCTTAATAATCTGCTCTTTATGAACCTTCGTGTTTCCTTCAAATATTGTTGAGCTGTTAAATTAGCTATAATTTAACAGCCCCCTTTTAGGGGACTGAAGAGTCTGGAATTTAGCCTAGGGGAGCGTTAGTTCTTCACTCGTATGTTCTATAGACCGCTTCGGTAATGGTTTTTTTCGCTATCTGCTTTTCCCTCTTTTTTTTATTGAGTACGATCTTCTTTGAGATCTTCTTCCGATCTTTGAATCGATATGCTGATCTCTTGCATATTCACTTCTCTATTGCCAGGAGGATTAATATTGTCACCGACTAATTTCTGAACTGAAAGCACGAGTCACACCAAACAAAAAGTCATACAAATACCTTTAACCATTGAGAAAAAGGCCTAAAACAAATTTGACAAACGTAACCTAACTGATAGCATTGAAGCGTTATTAAATCCACCAACTTTTGACTGGATTGAAGTGTAACCCAAGTTTGGGCTTTTTTTGTTTTCGAACAAAATCGACGATGAGATTGATTCACTTGAATAGTTGTTATCATCAAGTAAGGAGGAGAATCATGCGTTTGTCTACTCTATGTATGCTTATCATGGTTTTGGTGTTGTCAACGGGAAATGCGTGGTGTCAGGAAACCGAAACTGCGGTCTTGAGCGACGCGACGGTAGAGGCAACAGACGCAGCCGTTCCGCCAATTGATGTGGTGGATACAATAGGCATAGGTACAGAAGGATATGGATCTCCTGTGAGAAGTGACCGGATTGTTTCTGGAGAGGTCCTTGGTGCCCGCACAGGGTATGTCCATCCCTTCTTGTCAGTTGGTGGATTCTACACCGACAATTTATTCGAGACGGACGGGAACAAGAAGTCAGACAACGTAGCAATTATCACTCCCGGTATTTGGTTTGCTTTGCCGGAAATGCGACAGAAGTTGATAGAAGTCGACACTATGAACACGGCCCCTGGTGGGCTTGCCTTGAGTCGCTTTCGTACAGAAGGCTCTCGACGCTTTCAAGGTTATGCTCTTTACCGCGCTGATATTCGCAAACATGATAAATACTCAGATGATGACCGAACCGACCACCGTGCTGAAGGGTCTTTTAAGGTTAACCTCAGAGGCGGTCTCTCTCTGGAGATGCTTGATGTCTACGAAATCAACAGAGACCCCTATGGAACGGGTGGAACGCCTGACCGTAGGCTTGATAAGTTCGATGCAAACCTTTATCAGACTATTCTTGTCTATCAGTTCACACCGAAAACTTCGTTGCGGTTAGATTATGGCAACTACTACCTTGATTACGATAAAGATCGGAACCAATATCGCAATCGCACAGATAACAGCGTCTCAGCATATCTTTTTTACGACCTGACACCCAAAACTTCAGTTTTCATTCAAGCCGAATATATCTCTATCGATTATGATGAAGACATCAACAGTGATAGCGATGTGATGAATTATTTCATTGGTGCCCAAATGAGAACCTCTAAAAAATTGCGTGGCCGAGTAAAGCTTGGTTATGGTGGCATGGACTATGATGACAACAATCTGGATGATCGGAATGAATTGCTGGCTGAGGCCCGCTTGGATTATTTTTTTACTCCCAAAACATCCTTCTACCTGAGGGGTAGTCGCGGATTAATCGTGAGTGATTCCATAGGCACAAACAGTATCCTCACCTACCGTACTCAGCTTGGCTACCGGCAGCGCTTCACGCCCAAATTGCGCGGGGAAATGGCTTTCAAGTATGTGAACAATGATTATAAAGATAATATTCTTGTTGGTATTGAAGCCAACAAACGCGAAGATGATAGTTATGGTTTTGTTGCCGCCGTCGGTTATACCGTCACCCGTTGGCTGAATGCCAGTGTCGGCTATGAATATGAAGAACGCGACTCCAACCTTGACGACAATGACTATACGAGTAACAGAGTATTTGTGCGTTTGACTGCAGCCCTTTGATAAACACCCTGCGTGAAACAGGGGAGTGATTGAAAGTTGTTAGTCATTACAACGCACAATCACAGAATCAACCTTCCAGAAACCGTAGTCTTCGGCACTCCCGGAGACCCTTGCATTACCCTCAAAGGTCGTAGAACCGAATGAGTTGGTTTTGCTTACATTATCTGTAATGGTCGCTTTCAGTCCATTGTCATTCGTAGCCGTGGCTGTAACAGACATGTCCTTACAGCGTGGGCCTGAGCTGATTCGACCAGAGATACTCATGATGTCAGCGCCCAGTTTCCCAACGCTTGAAGAGATCCGATAGTCTGCTTCTGTGATATCCTTTTCAACGTCCGATTGATCCTTTGCCGGCTCAGGTTTGGTTTGAGTTGCTGTTTTCTGCTTCAGCATCTCTTTCTGCCGTTTTTCCTCGCGAGCTTTCTCTGCTTTAAGTACTGCTTCCGATTTCTGAACCGATATGCCGGTCCCTTGTACCTTCACTTCTTTTGCCTCTTGTGAGTAGGGCTTGTCACTAAAGTGAACGGATCCGTTTTCATCGACCCATTTGTAAATTTTAGCATTAACAGAAGTCGACAGCAGAATGAAGGCTGATATCAAAAAAAATTTCTTCATAGAGTCCTCGAGGAAGATTGACGTGATTTCTTATCATAATAAAGATTGGCTGATTGTTTCCACATAAAAACTTGCCGAGCTTTAAAGGGTGCGATCCTATGGTGATTTATCATAGTTGAAGGCATCTCTGATTCTATCCGCTATAATACTTTAAGTAGTTATCCTGTTGATTGTTACATATAAAGCTGCCGGGGAGGGATTGATGGATTTTCAGCTTAGTGAAGAACAAAACCTGATTCGCAATATGGTGCGTAGTTTTGCCGAGCAGGAGGTTTTGCAGAGCGCTGCAGAACGTGATGAAGAAGAACGTTTTGATCGTGAGTTGATGTTCGACAAACTCGGTGAGCTTGGCCTGGCTGGGATGATCATCCCCGAGCAATTCGGCGGCGCCGGTGCCGATTACATCAGTTACGCTATTGCTATTGAGGAGCTCTCCCGGGTCTGTGCTTCTACAGGCGTAACTCTCTCCGCACATCTTTCCCTCTGCGCCAACCCCATCTATATCTTTGGTAACGACCAGCAAAAGCAAACGTACCTGTTGCCTCTGGCCGAGGGTTCTAAGCTTGGAGCTTTTGCTCTCACCGAGCCCTCCGCAGGTTCTGATGCAGGCGGCACCAAAACCACCGCGGTTCTCGATGGTGATGAGTGGCTCATCAACGGTAGTAAAATCTTCACCACCAATGGCGGTGATGCAGACACCTATATTGTCTTTGCCCGGACCGATAAAGAGGCTGAAAAGCATCACGGTATCAGTGCTTTTATCATCGAGAAAGGCGCGCCTGGATTCTCTTTCGGCAAAAAAGAGAAGAAGATGGGGATTCGTTCTTCTCCCACCCTGGAATTGGTTTTTGAAAATTGCCGAATTGCCAAAGAGGCTTTGCTTGGTGAAGAGGGACAGGGCTTCCGGATCGCCATGAAGACCCTTGATGGGGGCCGTGTCGGCATTGCGGCACAGGCTCTTGGCATTGCTCAAGGGGCCCTGGATGCGTCTTTAGTCTACTCAAAAGAACGCAAACAGTTCGATACTCCAATAGCGGCTTTTCAGGGTGTGCAGTTTCAATTGGCCGATATGGCGACCCAGGTCGAAGCGGCGAGGTTGGTTGTTTACAATGCCGCCTACCGGGCCAGTCATGGGCTCAGCTATTCAAAAGAGTCAGCGATGGCCAAGCTCTTTGCCAGTGAAACGGCGATGAAGGTGACGACTCAGGCGGTACAGATTCATGGTGGTTATGGTTACACCCGAGAATTTCCTGTAGAGCGCATGATGCGCGATGCCAAAATCACGGAAATTTACGAGGGGACCAGTGAGATTCAGCGGATGGTTATTGGCTCTCTGTTGGTAAAGTGAGTTTGCTTGTTTCGTCAGAAATGTGAATCTTGCAGTACTGCTTCATGTTGTCTGTTGGGCATTGTATATAAGGACCTGGGGGCTCTCAAGATAGTGGGCCCCTTTTTTTATGCCAGTTCATGGCGATCACAAGAGGGTTTCAAGCTGGCGATTGAAATTTAAAACAAACTTCGCAATGGTCTCAACCGATGTTAATTTCTCTTTTGATTCATCGCATAACCAGGTCACCGAGTCTTCGTTGACAGCTGTGACGATCTTGTCGGTATCAAACTCCGTGAGATGTTCGAGTACGTACCTTCCCGTGGCGTTGATGCTCAGGTTCTGGCGCGTCTCCAAGAAGGTGCGAAAAATTAATCGCCCAATCGGGGTGCGATAGGATGTGGCGAGAGGGTCGGTGACCGTCCCGCAGTTGCGGCAGACAATATCGAAGTATTGTTCGAGCTGAGCCTGATCGATCGATTCTTTGCTGTTGCTTTTTCCTGTGCTCGCAGGCTGCAGAGTGGCAGGAACAGGCAAACCATGTTCTTTGAGCAGCTCAACGACAGCTTCCGGGTAAATGAATGTTCCTGCGAGGAACGGCTCTGTTTCACCACGTTGGTCCATGATATGAACAACCAATGCGTGAAGCATTTGTTCGATGCTGTCGGTGCGGTCGACGGCTGTTAAGCTAACTTTACGCAATGCGACGGATATGTTCTTATAATCGCCGTAATATGTGTCGCGTCGAAACACTGTCAAAAGGTCTGCAGCAAAAAAGAGGTCTTTCATTCCGAGTCCTTAAAAGAGGCAAACAATTATTCACCATCAGTTTATATCTTTAAAAGCAAAGGTCTTCAATACTTTGATTGAAGATCTGGTAATTATTTAGTTTAATGTGAGAGTAGAAACAGGGGAGGGGTACCAATATCGGATTGCCCCAATTCCAACTCTTGGATAGGGAGAAAAAATGCCAAAGCAGGTTATGTTTATCATCTTTATCGCTGTAATCATTCTCGCGGGCTTTTTGGCCTATACACAGTTGCAGATGTTGAGTTAGTGGCTTTAGCTGTTTCCGTGGATTTGTTTGACGGATAAAATGACCCAATAAGAAAGATAAAGAATGGATTCAAATTTACTGGTTAGGGCCATTGCCCTGAGCCTTATGTGCTTGCTGGCCTCTTGTTCGGAAGATAACGTTTCGCCAAAATGCGACAATGAGACCGTTCTGGCGGGTGTTAAAGGCGCTTTGTATCGCGATATTGCTCAAGGTGGTGATCAGCGCAGATTTTATAATTCTTTAGATTTTAAAGACATTGAAACCGTCAAAATCACCGAGGAAGGAAGAATGTGTACCGCCAGGTTGATGCTTATAAAAAAGTATTATTTGCCGATTAACTATGAAGTCGCTGTCGATGACAAAGAATATTATGTGACCTTCTCCGGTATCAATGAAGGTTCCAGGGAAAACATCTATAAAGTTGTCAACGGTATGCGCCCCGATCTTGGCACTGAACAGTAGTGGAATCGAGTCGGTGTGGGTGTAGAGAAAAGCTGCAACGAAGCACTAAAATATCCTCTCCCTGCTGCGGATTGTCGTGTATGATGCCCGTATATTAGCAGCAACTATTGAATCGTGAACCCCAATTTAACAATTTCTTCGAGACTACATGATCCCCTACAATTCAATTCTTATTGAGATCGCGATTCCTGTTCTGCTGATGCTGGGCCTGGAACGCTTCGCCGTGGTCCGTTTTCTCCGCACACCCAAACAGATCGCTTGGGTCCGCAGCCGCTCCTGGCTCCATCCCAACGCCATCAGCCGGGCCCGTTACCCCATGGGATTTATCTCCGTCATGTTCCTGCATATGGGCTATCCGCGGCTTTGTTTTCTCTTCTTCACCTTCTGGATGATCACCGATATCACCGATGGCGATATCGCCCGCAAGTGCGACCTGCACACCGAAGAGGGGGAGTCGATAGACCCCTTCTCCGATAAACTGATGTACTCTCCCATGCTGGTCTACCTGGCCTGGCGAGGATGGCTGGATCCGGTGCTGGTGTCCCTGTTTCTGGCTTTTGATATCACCGGCCAGGTCTCCAGGCGTTTCACTAAGATCAAGGCGGCGAACCTGTTCGGTAAAGCCAAGACGTTTCTTGTGGTCGTGCTCCTGATTGTCGTTGGTCTCGTTTGGATCTATGGTCCGCTGCCGTTCCTCGGCCGCACGATCCTGCCGCTTTTAGGTATTTGCACAGGCCTCGCCTTTTGCTCCACGGCCTTCAAGCTTGTCCCTAATTACTGGTATGCCAATATCCTGAGCATTATGAATCTGCTCTGTGGCCTCGCAGGTTGTTGGGTGGTGCTCGCCGGCCATCCCCTGGTCTACGCCCTCGGCCTGGTGTTCCTGGGACAGTTTCTTGATCTCTTCGACGGCCGTGCTGCAGAAAGGTGGGGGTCTACTCCTAAAGGGGAGATCTTCGACGATGTCGCCGACGGGACGAGCTTCGGTCTCACCACCGGTCTGATCGCCGCCGCATCGTTTAGTCACACGTGGGTCGGAATTGTGCTGGGGTGTGTGTACGTTGCTGCTACGGTGTATCGCCTGATTCGCTTTGTCGTCGAAAAAAGAAAAGAAGGCATCCTCGGTGGAGTCACCACCTTCTCGGGCTTGCCGTCACCCGCCGCCGCGCTGGTCGTGGGCACGACCTGTGTGTTAATTGCCAACGATGCGACCAGCGGCATTATCATTGTCATAACCGCTCTGCTGATGGTCTCCCGGGTTCCTTATGCCCACTTCGGTCGTTCCATATTGCCGAAAATTCCCAAAGTCGTGCGGGTACTTTTCCTCGGCGTGTTTCTTTTCCTTTTGGCCCTGGGCGTCCATCGTGATCACTATACCGTGCCCCTCATCCTCTCCTTTGTCCCGGCCATGGGTTATCTGGTCTCTCCTCTGTTTGGACTCATAACCAGAAAGCGTAGGGCATAGGAAGCTTTATGGTTCTATAACCCCAAAAAAATGTTTAATGCAGAGTCGGAAAGAACGCAGAGGGAAAACCCTTTAAACGTTTAAGAATGCTTTAGTTCTGATTATTGCTCTCTGCTCCTCCGCGTCTTTGCGTTAATAAATAGTCCCAGTTTACTTGCCTTTTTTTTGTGATAGGTCCGAAGATTAAAGACAGCAAAACGGGAGCACATAAATTGTGTAACTCGTTTCAAGCGTTATAATAAGCATGGAGGTTAACGAATGAGAGGTCTTTTGCTTAGATGGCTTATTCTCACCTTGGCCATTATGACAGCCGCCTATCTGTTCCCCGGAATTCATGTCAGCGGTTTCGGTTCCGCGCTCTTTGCCGCTCTAGTGCTGGGGATTCTGAATGCGTTTTTCCGACCGATTCTGTTCATCCTGACTCTACCGATTAATGTGTTATCCCTGGGTCTCTTCACGTTTGTGATTAATGCTGTGTTGCTGTTGATGACTTCGGGCGTTATTGGCGGTCTCGTGGTGGACGGATTTGCTTCCGCCCTGTTCGGTTCCCTGATCATCAGCCTGGTCAGCTTGCTGCTCAGTTCGTTTGTCAGCGATCGGGGCCGAGTCGAATCACTCGATATCGAACTGCAGCGACGCCGTGGCAATCACTGGGAGTAGTGATGGCTTCTTTATCTGTTAAACACTGTGAAGTCTGCAGGTTAGGTGCCCCTCTGGCGACCCGGCAGGAGATCGCCGAATATATGTCTCAACTCGCTGGCTGGCAAATGCTTGAGGTTGCCGGTGTTAATCATTTACAAAAAGTCTATAGCTTTAAAAACTTCGCACAGGCGCTAAAGTTTACCAACCAGGTCGGAGCAATCGCCGAAGCAGAAAATCATCACCCGGCCATACTGACAGAGTGGGGCAAGGTGACCGTGACCTGGTGGACTCACAAGATCGCCGGGTTACATGCCAATGACTTTATCATGGCGGCAAAAACTGATGATCTCCTTTGAACAACTCTTCATAAAGATCCCCATCCTCCTCCTCATCATATCCCTTGTCACCCTTTGCTTGGCACCTTTGTCTGCTGCAGAACAACCCTTTGCATGCGCTCCGACTCTGGAAGATGAAATGGGCCCCTTCTATAAGCCTGGAGCGCCTTATCGTCATAGCGTCGGTACGGGCTACCTGTTGTTTGGTACGGTCAAGTCGGCAGTGGATTGCAAGCCGGTCTCCGCTGCGATGATTGAACTCTGGATGACTGGACCGGAAGGTCAGTATGGAGATGAATGGTGGGCCACTCTCTTTAGCGCCAAGAACGGCACTTACTATTTTACGAGTCATGCCGCAACCGAGTTTGGCAGTCGCCGCCCGCATATTCATATCAGGGTGTCAGCCGAAGGCTTTAAGCCGATGGTGACACAGCATTATCCTGTTAAAAATGCAGGGGAGGGGCAATTCGATCTGGTACTGATACCACTGACTGGGCTCGAGTAGTGATGATGGAAAACGGGGACACACAATTTGTGTGTCCCCGCTGATTGTTTGTCTTTATCGTAAATCTTCATCCCTGAGCCGAAAGAATCATTAATCTCCTGCGACTGGCGGCAGCGATTTCAGTTTCCAGATCTCCTGATTATACTCGGCAATCGTGCGGTCCGAGGAAAACCGGCCGCTGGCGGCAGTGTTGAGGATGCTCATGCGGGTCCATTGTTTCTGGTCTTTATAGGCCTCCGAGACCTGTTTCTGCGCATCGATGTAGCTGCGGAAGTCGACTGTTGTCATCCACGGGTCGTCCGGGCTGGTGATTGCATGCAGAATCGGGTCGAAGATGCCGGGCTCGAATTGGTTAAAGTGACCACTCTTGATCAGTTGTACCACCCGGTGCAGATCTTCGTCGGCTGCGATGATTGCCGCGGGGTCAAAATGACCACGCAGCTCGTCTACTTCTTCTGCTGAGAGACCGAAGAGGAAGAAGTTCTCCGCTCCCACCTCCTCACGAATCTCGATGTTGGCGCCGTCAAGGGTGCCGATAGTTAAAGCGCCGTTCATCATGAACTTCATGTTGCCGGTTCCGGAGGCCTCTTTGCCGGCGGTGGAAACCTGCTCCGAGAGGTCAGCTCCCGGGGTGATGATCTCCATGGTTGTCACCCGGTAGTTGGGCAGAAAGGCAAGTCGCAACCGGTCGCTGGTGACCGCATCGTTGTTGATTACGGCAGCGACGTTGTTGATCAGCTTGATAATGCGCTTGGCCATATAGTAGCCGGGTGCAGCCTTACCACCTATGAGAACGCAGCGGGGTGTCCAGTTGCTGTCATCTCCCCGCTTAAGACGGTCATAGAGGTGAATGACGTGCAGGACGTTGAGTAATTGACGCTTGTACTCATGAATACGCTTGACCTGTACATCAAAAATCGCCTCAAGGTTGAAGGTGACGCCGCATTCGGTCTCGACCATCTTCGCCAGTCGCCGCTTGTTCTCCTGCTTCACCTCCCGCCAGCGGTTACAGAAATTCTCTTCGTTAATGAACTGAGCCAGGCGGGTCAGTCGGGAGAGGTTGGAGGTCCAGTCATCACCAATCGTCTCCGTGATCAGTTGGGAGAGGTCCGGGTTGCATAGGGAGAGCCAGCGACGTGGGGTAACGCCGTTGGTCTTGTTGTTGAACTTCTCCGGCCAGAGCGCGTAAAAGTCCTTAAACAGGCCTTCTATGAGCAGCTGTGAGTGGAGGGCTGCGACACCGTTAACGGAGAAGCTGGCAACGATGGCGAGGTAGGCCATGCGCACCTGTGGTTCTTTGCCTTCCTCTATGATCGACATGCGGCGTTGCCTTTCGGCGTCACCGGGCCAGCGCCGGGCAACCTTGGCCAGGAAGGCAGCGTTGATTTCAAAGATGATGTCAAGCAAACGCGGCAGCAGCCGGGCGAAAGTCGCCACAGGCCAGCGCTCAAGGGCTTCGGGCAAC
Source organism: Deltaproteobacteria bacterium IMCC39524 (assembly GCA_029667085.1). NCBI lineage: Bacteria > Deltaproteobacteria > Deltaproteobacteria bacterium IMCC39524. The sequence goes on along the minus strand of JARUHJ010000001.1, from coordinate 770,493 downwards.
AAGGTGTGGTTGGTGTAGGCCATGGTGGCGCTGGTGATCTTCCAGGCGTCCTCCCACACCAGTCCATGCTCGTCCATGAGCAGGCGCATCAGTTCGGGCACAGCGCAACTCGGATGGGTGTCGTTGAGCTGGAAGCGGTTCTTCTCGGCAAAGTCGGTAAAGTCTTCTCCGTGAGTGCCGACCCAGCGGGCGAGGATGTCCTGCAGACTGGCCGAGGCGAGAAAATACTGCTGGCGCAGGCGCAGCTCCTTGCCGCTCTCACTGGAGTCGTTGGGATAAAGGACCAGGGTAATCAGTTCGGCCGAGTTTTTTGCCGCCACCGATTCGGGATAGAGGCCGGCGTTGAACTCACCGAGGTCGAATTCGTCTGTTGAACAGGCTTTCCAGAGCCTTAAGGTGTTAACGGTGCCGTTGTGGTAACCCGGGATCGGCACGTCGTAGGGAACCGCCAGCACATCATGGGTCTCCACCCAGCGCGGCCGACTGCTGCCGTTGGTACGTGCCCACTCCGTGCGTCCTTCAAAGCGCACTCGCTGGGTATACTCGGGCCGCTCCAACTCCCAGGGGTTGCCCTCGCGCAACCAGTGGTCGGGTTCTTCAACCTGCTCACCACCGTTGATCAGCTGGCGGAACATGCCGTACTCGTAGCGGATGCCGTAGCCTGTGACCGGCAGCTGCAAAGTGGCGCAGCTGTCGAGGAAACAGGCTGCCAGACGGCCCAGGCCACCGTTGCCAAGCCCGGCATCGTGTTCGTTCTCGGCCAGTTCCTCCAGCTCTAATCCCAGGCAGCGCATGGCCAACTCTGCCGTTTCATCGAGCCCGATGTTCAGGGCGGCATTACCCAGGGTGCGTCCCATCAGGAATTCCAATGACAGGTAGTAGGCATGGCTGGAATCAGCGGCTTCGTAGGCGTAGCGGGTGTTCTTCCAGCGCTCCATCAGCCGGTCTCGTAGGCTCAACACCAAGGCTTGGTAGGCGTAGTGTGACGACCGCGAGTGGCGGTCACGGCCCAGGGTGTGGGTATAGTAGCGACGAAAATCCTCCACCATGCTATGCACGTCCATGCCGAGAGAGGGTAGGTCAGTCAGGCTTGCGTCGAATTTGTGTTGTAACGTCTTAGCGTCCATTGTTTTTCCTTTATATTAAGTGGAAACTTTACCACCAAAAATATGAGTCGGTGACTCTGTTGTTAAATTTACCCTATGGAGTCTGTCCTGTCTCTCGTCATGAAAAAAAAGTATTGATCTGAAGAGCCAGGGCGAAGATAAGTCAATGTGACGCTGCCATGGTTTTAGAGTCAAGGCGTTAGGTTGCATTACTTGCCGCGTTGCGTGTCTCTGGTAAAGCGTCCCGGTTCTTAACGCCTCCTTTTTTAACCTTTTTTCTCCATATCCAGAAACGGTTTAAGCAAGTCGAGCGGTACCGGGAAGATGATCGTTGAATTTTTCTCGGTGGCGATCTCGGTCAGTGTTTGCAAGAAGCGCAGTTGCAGAGCACCGCTCTCTTTGGAGATCACCCCGGCGGCGTCGGCAAGTTTCTGTGAGGCTTGGAATTCACCTTCAGCGTGGATGACTTTGGCCCGTCGCTCACGCTCGGCCTCGGCCTGGCGGGCCATGGCGCGCTGCATCTCCTGCGGCAGGTCAACGTGCTTGATCTCAACGTTGGAGATCTTCACCCCCCAGGGATCTGTCTGGCGGTCAAGGATTTCCTGCAACTGCAGGTTAATGCGGTCGCGGTGTGAGAGCAGCTCGTCGAGTTCGCACTGGCCCAGCACGCTGCGCAAAGAGGTCTGGGCCAGTTGGCTGGTGGCATAGAGGTAGTCTTCGACCTCGATCAAAGCTTTTTCGGGCTCCACAACACGAAAGTAAAGGACCGCGTTGACCTTGACCGAGACGTTGTCCTTGGTGATTACATCCTGCGGCGGAACATCCATGGCTACGGTACGCAGGCTGACTTTGATGATTTTGTCGATCACAGGAATGACAAAGCGTAATCCCGGGCCCTTGACCATGGCGAAACGACCAAGACGGAACACGACACCGCGCTGGTATTCGAAGAGAACGCGCACGGCACTGCTGATAATGCTGATGATAAACACCAGGATAATCGCCCAGCCAATCAGATCAGTCGGAATCATAGTCTTTCTCCTTTGCCGTAGAGTCTGTGGAGTTGTCTTGGACAGCACGGACCAGCAGTCTCAGGTTGGCTTCGCTGCGTACGATTTCGATTTCGCTGCCGGAAGCGATCCGTTCATCGGCATGGGCGTCCCAATATTCACCATGCACATAGACCCGACCGCGTGGATTCAACGCCGTGACCGCCTGGCCGCGTTCTCCGATCATTCCTTCGAGTCCGGAGACGAAACGGGTCTTCTGCACGCGTACGACGAAAAAGAGGACCAGGCTGATGACACTGGCACAGGTCAACACTGTTGCAGCGATGACCGAACGTGAGATCTGCAGGTAAGGCTCAGGGCTGTCGACCAGGATCAGTGAGCCGAAGGTCAGCGCGATCAGGCCGCCGACTGTGAGCATGCCGTAGGAGACCACCTTGATCTCGAGGATAAAGAGGATGATGGCGAGCAGAATCAGCAGAACGCCAATATAGTTAACCGGAAGGGTCTGGAAACCGAGAAAGGCGAGCAGCAGTGCGAGGGAGCCGATGGCTCCGGGTAAAATTACGCCCGGCTGGGAGATTTCGAAGAAGATACCGAGGATGCCGAGCATCAGAAGCATGTAAGCAACATTCGGGTCGCTCAAGGTGTTGAATATTTCCTGTCGCCAGGTCATCTCAGCGTAGCTGAGCACTGCTCCACGGGTGACCAGTTTCCGGGCCTGGCCGTTGCGCAGATAAGTTCTGTCGTTGAGTTTTTTAAGGAGTTCTTGTTCATTTGTTGCGATCAGGTCGATCGCCTTGAGTTGAAGCGCCTCTTGAGCCGCGGTTGAGATTGAATCGCGTACGATCTGCTCGGCCCAATCACGATTTCTACCTCGTTGCTCTGCGAGACTTCGAGCGTAGGCGACCGCATCGTTTACCACCTTTTCCATCACGGTCTTGCCCTGTTCGCTGTCACCGGTTCCACCAACGCCTATCGATACCGGATGAGCCGCTCCGATATTGGTGCCGGGAGCCATTGCCGCAAAGTCCGAGGCAAGGGTGATCAGGGCCCCGGCTGAGGCTGCCCGGGCTCCCGAAGGGTAAACGTAAACGATGACCGGAATTTTAGAAGCGAGGATCTTCTGGATAATGACGCGCATCGAACTGTCGAGCCCGCCTGGCGTGTCGAGTTCAATCAGAAAGGCCTGCGCGCTGCCATTATTGGCTTCATCCAGTTCGACACTGATGAAGTCGGCCAGTACCGGGTTGATGACCCCGGCGACACGCACCACTCTGATAGTCCCAGGGACAGTGATTTCTTCGGCCTTGAGCAGTAATCCTGTGCTTAACAGCACCAGGATCACCAGGCTGCTGAGGTAGACAGGCTTTAGCATTCTTCAATCATATCAAGGCAGGCTTATGTGTCAAAAAAAGCTCGTTCTGACGGTAGGATAGAAGTGATTGTTGGCATTTTTTTCAAGATGGGGAGAATTGTTGAAGTTGCAAGACCTATGTGCCGCAGATCATTATTCTGTCGCGTTTTATTGTTGGATCTTGCATTTTTAAGGACAAGAGTGAAACCGGCGGGTTGCGTCCCGCCAGACGCCGTACTTTTGCCCGGCAGCAAAAGTAAGCAAAAGTGCCGTCTCCTAGCGGAGGGCATATTCTTTCGCCTGATTTCAGTGGTTTCTATAAAATGAAGAGAATGGAATCCGGCCCGTTTCAGGGGGGCCTCTCAGTACTGCTTTTTTACAGCAAGAAAATAAACAACACCAAACGTGCAAGCAAACACTGCTGAAGAGGACCTCAAGGGCCTCGGGGCTAACGGGGGAAGCGTAGGCCACTAAAATCTTGTTACTTAGATTTTTACCAGTAGACCACCTCGCGCAAAACATGCCAAGCGCAGCGCAGCCATTTTCTGCATACTCTTTTGGGGCTTCAAAAGAGTATGGCGTCAGACGGGACGCGACCCGTCGATTTAGCTCCTATCCTTAAGCCCGGTAAAATTCAACAAAAGTGCAACAGATTAAAAGTTGTAATAAAGTCTCACACTGAATAACCAACATCAAAAACAGCCTGACAGGATGGACAGACAAAGAGCCACTTGGTGGTGTCCTGTTCCTTTCTGAAGGCGGAATGAAAACCATCTTTGTAGCCGCATAAAGGGCAAATCTTGAACTCATCAGTTATCGTGACCCTGTGAATCTCTTCGCTCATAGGTTCTCCCTCGAATAAAGGGCACAATAATTAATTTTATTGCGCCCCTTTAAAACAATATGTGGCATCTCTACTACCAGCCCGTGGCCGCTTCGTTGGCAAGGACAATGGCCAATTTGTCCTGAACCTGGTTCAAGCGTTGAGCTGTGAGTGCAGCGATGTTGCGCATGAAGATATAGGCCAGGTGGTAGTTGGTTTCGAAGAGCTTCTCGAGAGTTTCCCGGTCGATTTCAAGCAGTCTGGTTTCGCCGTTGCAATAGCCGGAGAGCCGGTACTGATATGGCGGCACAATCATCGACCAACCGACGGTTGACCCGGGTTTGAGTGACGCGATGGTCGTGTCGGCGTTCTCCCTCTGCGGCATCTCAAAGTGGAGGCTGATCCCTCCGCTTAAGATCAGGTAAAGCTTTTTGGCCTCTGACTGCTCCATGAACAACCGGGTGCCATCTTTGTAGGTTTTCTCCTGACACTGGCGCAAAAAAGCTGTTGTTTCGTCTGGAGCCAAACCTTTAAAGAGACCCTCTGCAAACAATGCCGTGGTATTACTCATAAACACCTCCCTTTCTTGCGTCGAATAGCAAGCAGCCAATACAGCCCATATATTCTAATAATACCTGTTTTTTCAGCGATTGCATGTCTATGCAACAGTTTATGCACACAGCTACAGGTTCAAATTTATTTGTAAAGGTTTGGAAGGAATAACTTTTGGGCCCGCTGGGATATGGATTGCAGGGTACGGGATGCACTCCGGTGGTGACGTGCACATCAGATAAGATGTGTTCCGCTATAAAATGTTTAACAAGGATGCAGGGGGCTAAAAGGGGTCGCCCCTTAGGGCACAAACCACAAACCACAAACCACAAACCACAAACCACAAACCACAAACCACAAACCACGTCCCGCATTCAGAACTTTGGATTACGCACCTGTATCTTGATCATCCAACCTCAACAACAAAGAAAAAACCGTACCGTCACTATCAGTACTGGTGAAGGACGCATCCCCACCCAGCAACTCGCTTAAATGTTTGATGCTATAGGTCCCGTTGCCCCGGCCATGTCCCTTGTCCGAAACCGACCGTTTGAAAATCTGCTTGCGAACCTTGTTGCTGATGAGCTGGTCGTTGTGTACCCAGAAGCGCAAGACAGCATGGTCTGCCTTGCAGCCGAGCGTGACAGTGCCGCCGTCGGGAGTTGCTTCGAGAGCATTGATCAGCATATTGCTGAGGACCCTGCGCAACAGCAGGGGGTCGGCGTTAAAGTCTCTGGAATTGGATTCGGACAATTGGATCTTTTTCCCTTCGGCAGCTTGATGCCGTTGCACTGTCTTGAGCATGACTTCCATAAAATCCAAGGTCTCGAGTGGTTCTGCTTTGACTTCGAGTTCATCGTGGGTGGCTTGCTCGAGCATGCGCATGGCGATGATCTCGTCGATCGAATTCTGGGTGGTTCTTTCAAGCAGTGCGCAGATCTCATCCTGGTCTTCGAAATCCCCATCTTTCATGATGCTGAGGAAGCCCTTGATGCTTGAGAGGGTGTTGAGCAGGTCATGGAAACAGATGTTTTCAAGCATCTCGCGTTTATACTTGTCGCTGATATCAACCAGACTGAGAATGGAAAACCTTTCTCCATGGAACTCCAGCGGCGTTGCCCAGACACGCAGATCGAGATTCGATGCTGTGCCGGTGAGTTCACAGTTGAGGCGACAGTCTTCACTCGAGGCTTTGCCTTTAAGGGAAAGTGAAAGCACCTTGGCAACGACACAGATACGACAGCACTCATGTTTGCCGGCATCCTGAAGGTTGTGCCGCGCATGTACACAGTGAAACGCCTCGCCCTCGGAAAGGCCCAGCAAAGGTTTTCCTCCGTCCTTGTCGATGAGTTCACGTACTGCTGGATTGGCATAAACAACCTGCCATTTTTCGTTTATGATCAGCAGCGGGTTGGGCACGGCATCGAGGAGGCTGCGTGAAACAACGCCTTCGTTGAAGAGCTCGAGCTGCAAGGTGGTGATTGATGAGCGCTTGCATTTATCGAGACGCTCCTGGTTCTGATTGGTCAGGGCAGAGGATTTTGGTTTTGTTTGCATTTTATGCTCACGCTGAAGTGACGTGATCACTGATAGGATCGCGTCATGTTAAAAGGGGTTGAAGTATGACTAATCCTATCATCAATAAGGTTTCAGGGTAAAGGTGGGGCGGTCGTATGTTTTTTCGGAATTCGCAGACAGGTACAGTTACGGATCCCTGAATCAAGAATCTGCCTCTGAAAAGCCTTGTTTCGGGTGGTTTTAGGGCTGTCACGTGCCGAATGCTGTGCCCTAAGGCTGCCTGACCTGGTTCCCGTTCTCGAACCTTGGGATAAGTATTATCTGCCTGGATTCGGTTGACCTATTGATAAATATAGCGCTTATTCATTCACTCTGTTACTTTATGGTAACTAGTGCTTAGGGTTAAGCTCTGAGTTCGGATGTTGCCTCAACCTAACCGGGGATCGCGGCTATGATGAGTGCTGTGCTCAGTCTTGATTGATCCCCCCAGGAGATACGTAGATGGTTGCAAATATCGGTGAGAGTGGTGAATTTACGCAGCTCGGCATTCCCCTGTTTTCAGATGCCGTAGCGGCGGGCTTTCCCAGCCCGGCAACAGATTATTGTGAACGCAAGCTGGATCTTAACGAACTCTGTATTCAAAAACCGGCTGCGACCTATTTTGTGCGTGCACAGGGCGATTCCATGATTGACGCGGGCATCTTCCCCGGTGATGTTCTGGTCATAGACCGGTCGATCGACGCGTCACATGGAGATATCGTGATCGCTGCTGTGAACGGTGAGCTAACAGTTAAGCTGTTGGAGACGAAGCCTCAAACCAGGCTCGTCCCCATGAACAGTCAGCATGCACCGATCGTTATTCCCGAGGGCGCAGATCTGGAAATCTTTGGTGTCGCTACAAATGTGATCCATAGCCTTCGTAAGCCATGAGCACCACCTTTGCCCTGGTCGATTGCAATAATTTCTATGCAAGCTGCGAACGCTTGTTTCGTCCAGACTTGAAAAATACCCCGCTAGTGGTTCTCTCCAATAACGATGGCTGTATCGTTGCGCGCAGTCAGGAGGTCAAGGCCCTTGGCATCAAGATGGGCACGCCTCTTTTCAAAGCGAAAGACGAGATCGAGAGGCATGGCATTCAGGTTTTTTCCTCCAACTACACCCTCTACGGCGACATCTCTGCCCGGGTCATGCAAACGCTGGAGCAATTCAGCCCCCATGTCGAAGTCTACTCTATCGATGAAGCCTTCCTGGATGTCTCCGGCATCCGTGCCTTGAGCGATCATGGCCAATTAATCCGCTCCATTGTCATGCAACATGTCGGCGTCCCTGTTTGTGTCGGTATCGCACCAACCAAAACACTCTCCAAGCTGGCTAATAATGCGGCCAAGAAGTTCAAGGCAACCCGGGGTGTTGTTGATCTCACCGACCCGGAGCGCCAAAAACGCCTTATGCAGATTACGCCGGTCTCCGAGGTCTGGGGCGTTGGTCGTAAACTGACCGAAAGTCTGCAAAAGATCGGCGTTGACACGGCCTTGCGTTTGGCCCAGATGGAGCCTCGTTATGCCCGACAACGCCACTCTGTGGTCCTGGAGAGGACCATTAGCGAATTGAACGGAGAAAGCTGCCTGGAACTCGATGAGGCATGGCAGCCAAGGCAACAGATCATCTGTTCTCGATCGTTCGGTGAAAAGTTGACGCAATACTCTGATCTGAAAGAGTCCGTCTGTGAGTTTGCTGCAAGGGCGGCCGAAAAGCTGCGTCGAGATAAGCAACTGGCTATGATGGTGAACGTTTTTATCCGCACCAGCCCCTTCGATAAGACGGGGCCTGGTTACTCCAACACGGCGACGGGTACACTTACCCAGTCAAGCTCCGATACGCGAAAGATCCTGGATCTGGCCATCCGACTGTTCGATATGGTTTGGCGAGACGGCTATCGCTATGCCAAAGCAGGGGTGATGTTGGGGGACTTCTGTTCGCCGAACGATATTCAGCTCAGCCTCTTCGACAGTCAAAAAGGCCGTTCAGAGAATGAGGCCTTAATGAAGGTGATCGACACCATTAACCACGGTGGCCAGGGCAACATATGGTTTGGCGGACAACGGCCGAAAAAGGATTGGTTTATGAGGCAGGCGAATGTTTCACCTGCATATACAACACGTTGGAGCTGTCTTCCTAAGGTAACATGAAAGCTTTCCGTGATCACTTTGCATACCTGTCCCTCCGAGCTTTCGAGCCATGGACCAGAAGATCAAGTTCTTCCTGCTCCGGATTGACGCAACGTCACCCTCATGACCAACAAGAGCAGGAGCAACAAGAGTGTAAAGTAACCAACAAACCAGGGCAGGGAGTTGATAAAGACCTGGTTTTTCAGTGCTGCTTCAAGCAGCCCCGGTTGGGACTGGATCGTCTGCTCGCGTAGAAAGGCAAGCAGCAGCGCATAGAGCAGACCTATGCCACCGTAGCCCAGGTTGAGGAACAGACCCTTGAAGCTTAAGACCGTAGCGCGCTGATCCGAGCTGGTGGCCTGGTTCAGGTAATGACTGAGGAAAAACCCCATCAGATACATGCAGCTGAAGAGCAGCAGCGCCGGCAGCAGCCCGACCCAGGGCCAGACGAAACACATTCCGCTCAGACCGAGCAGAATCAAGGTTGCGGTGAAGAGCAGGTTAAAGAGAGGCGTGCGTCGTTCCGTCAGTCTTCGCGCCAGCGCCGGCATGACAAAACCGCCCATCGCCAGAAGCGAGCCGAACACTCCAAACAAGGCTTCGGGGATCTCGATCAGTCGGTAATACTGGCTCGCCATGGTCAGCAGCATGCGGATCACGCTGTCTCCAAGCAGACCACACAGCAGCAACATCAGCACAAACGGGGTGCGAAAAATCCAGCGGCTTGCCTGCCAGACCAGCCGGAAGGCCTGCCTGGTTGTCTCTTTACTGCTGCCTGGAGCGAGCCCTGCCGTTGTCACTTCTCGCATCCTCAAGGTCGTCAACAAGGTCAACAGCGCGGTGCCGAGGGTGAAGTAGATCGGCAGCCGCAGCGTGGTGTCGGCGGTGATCTGCCAGGAAAGCCCAGCCAGGCTGATGAGTCGCTGCAGCAAAACCGGGTCGTAAAGCAAGCCGCCGAGGGTCATGGCGATGACGAAGCCGGCCGATTGAATCTGGATCTGTCGTTCCAGCACCCGACCCCAATCGGCACTGTCACCCTGTTGTTGCAAACTGTCGTAGGCCAGGGCTTCGTCGGCGCCGCTGGCCGCTGCCTCTGCCATGCCGCTGAGAATCCGGTTGACGACAAAAGCCCAGAACAAGAGATCCAGATTGCCGCGCGGCACGAAGGCCCAGAGGGCGATCTCGACCACCATCAGGCTGCCGGCAAAGACAAGCAGATTGCGGCGACCGAAGCTGTCGGCCAGGGCCCCTGAGGGGACCTCGCAAAGCACGATGGTTGCCGCCCACACCGCATTCAAAATAGCAAATTGGGAAAGGGTGAGACCAAAATCGAGGAACAGGATCGAGAAGACCGGGTAATAGAAACGCGCGTTGAACAAAACCCGAAAGATAATGAACAGCCGAACGTTGGGAATCTGGAAGGGTGAGGTGACGGCCTGGTTCATGATCGTATGGATCCATTGTTGGGATGCAGTGGTTAGAATCACCAACTGTGTTTACATGATAGCTAACTTTGCCGGTTCAACGCAAAATTTCTGGACATTAATCTTATCGCCTGTTTAACGCCCGTTCGTTTTACTCACTCAAGACGCGAAGAGGGCTGGCAAGGCGCAGAGAGGGTAAGCAAGACGAACAAATCTTAACGCCCGTTCGTTGCACTCACTCAAGACGCAAAGGGGGCAGGTAAGACGCAGAGAGGGCAAGCAGGACGCAAAATAAAAATGTTTTCCTGAAAAGATATTTTCTTTGCGACTTTATTTTATCCTTTGCGTCTTTGCGTTAAGCTTTTCGTTAAGCAAATAGTTACGCCCCAGTGACTAAGGTCTCAACTTGAGTAAAGTAGGTGACCCGATACAATTATTCAGGCCATACAGTAATTGTTTGTGGCTTTGTTATAATGAGGTTGGCAAATACAATGAGCAAATAAAGGGGCGCTATGGATCTCCGTAACACTCGCACCACTATCCTCAACGAAGGCTCTGTTGAAGACAAGCGTGCCGAAATCCGTGATTATTTCCAGAAATCCTTCACGATCGATGAGCGGCTTTACGAAACGCTGGCCAACGACCAGGCTTTCTACCTGCGTGCCGAGCCGCTGCGCCATCCGCTGATTTTCTATTTGGGTCACACCGCGGTCTTTTACGTCAACAAGCTGATCGTCGCCAAGATCATCGAGGAACGCATCAACCCCCACTATGAGGCGCTGTTTTCCATCGGCGTCGACGAGATGTCGTGGGATGATCTGAATGACGACAACTATGACTGGCCAAGTGTCGCCGAGGTCAAGGCCTACCGCGACCAGGTTCGGGCAATGGTTGATCATGTGATCGAGACGCTCCCCTTCGCGCTGCCCATTGATTGGGACAACCCTTTTTGGGCGATCATGATGGGGATCGAACATTCACGCATCCATCTGGAAACCTCTTCTGTCATTATCCGCCGTCTGCCCCTTGATCAGGTGCGGCCGTTGCCGCTCTGGGAGATCTGCGAGGAATCGGGTGTGGCTCCGCAAAACCAACTTTTGCCGGTTGCCGGCGGCACTGTCACTCTCGGCAAGGGCAAAGACCACGCACTGTACGGCTGGGACAACGAGTTTGGTCGGCATCAGTTTCATGTGGACGATTTCGAGGCCAGCAAGTACCTGGTATCAAACCGGGAATTCATGGCTTTTGTCGAGGCTGGCGGCTACCGAAACGAGACCTGTTGGACCAAGGAAGGCTGGCGGTGGCTTGGTTTCAGCGAAGCCGAACAACCGCTCTTCTGGGTCAAAAGCGGAAGCAGCTATCGTTTGCGCACTATGGCCCGGGAGATCGCCATGCCCTGGGACTGGCCGGTTGAGGTCAACTACCTCGAAGCCAAGGCTTTCTGCAACTGGAAGGCCAAAGAAAGCGGTCTGCCGATCCGCTTGCCGACCGAGGATGAATGGTATCGGCTGCACGACCAGCATGAGATCCCCGATCAGCCCTACTGGCAGCAAGCTCCGGGCAATATCAACCTGGAGTACTGGGCCTCTTCCTGTCCGGTGAACCGCTTCTCCTTTGGCGAATTTTTTGATCTGATCGGCAACGCCTGGCAGTGGACTGAAACACCGATTTCCGGGTTTACCGGCTTCGAGGTGCACCCCTGGTACGACGATTTTTCTACGCCGACCTTTGACACCCAACACAACCTGATCAAGGGCGGCTCATGGATATCCACCGGCAACGAGGCGACCCGCGATGCGCGTTACGCTTTTCGCCGGCACTTCTTTCAACATGCGGGCTTCCGCTATGTTGCCGCTGAGCAGGAACTGGAAGGCACCGAAGCGATGTACGAGACCGACGATTCCGTCGCCCAGTACTGTGACGCTCATTTCGGCCCGGTGAAATTCGGTGTGCCTAACTTCTCTGCCCAGTTGGTGAAGATCTGCCTGGAAGTCATGGCAGAACGGCCGAAAAACCGCGCCCTTGATCTTGGCTGCGCGGTGGGTCGCTCCAGCTTTGAGTTGGCCAGGCATTTCAACTTTGTCACAGGCATCGACTTCTCTGCGCGCTTCATCCGCATCGCCCACCAGTTGCAGGAAAAGGGCGTGACCCATTACCAGCTCCCGGAAGAAGGTGAGATTGTTTCTTTCCACGAGACGCGTCTGAGTGACTTCGGCCTCTCCGAAAATCTCGATAGGATTGAATTTGTACAAGGCGATGCCCATAACCTGAAGCCGCAGTTCACCGGTTACGACCTGGTGCTGGCGGCCAATCTGCTTGATCGGCTCTACGATCCGTCACATTTCCTGTCGAGCATTCATGAGCGGATCAATCCCGGCGGGCTGCTGGTGCTAGCTTCGCCCTATACCTGGCTGGAAGAATTTACCAAGAAAGAAAACTGGGTTGGCGGAATCCGCCTCGCTGGTGAGCCCTTCACCACCCTGGATGGGTTGACGCAACAACTGGGCAGCCATTTCCGCATGCTCGAAGAACCGCGTGATGTCGAATTCGTGATCCGCGAAACGGCGCGCAAGTTCCAACATACGATCTCGCAGTTGAGCGTCTGGGAGAGAATCTCCTGATGACGCCCCCCTTTGATATTGAGCGAGCCCGCCGCGAAACCCGTGGTTGTGAAGAGCGTATTCATTTCAACAACGCCGGTGCCTCTCTGCCGCCAATTCCGGTGGCCGATGCTCTCTACGACTATTTGCGCGAGGAGGAAGAGCAGGGTGGCTACGAAGTCATGGCCCGGCGTGCTGCGGAACTGGACCATTTTTACACCGCTGCCGCGCAGCTGCTCAACTGTTCGGCCGATGAAATCGCCTTTGCCGACAGCGCCACCCGGGCTTGGAACGCCGCTTTCTACGCCTTCGATTTTCAACCGGGAGACCAAATCCTCGCCAGCAGCGCCGAGTATGGCAGTAGTTTGGTGGCCCTTCTGCACCAGGCAAAGCGCCTTGGGGCCGAGATCTCCTGGGTGCCGGATGACCCCACGGGCCAGATCGACATCAACAGCCTTGAGAGCCAGATCGACAAGCGGGTCAAATTGATCTGTCTCACCCAGGTCCCCTCAGGTAGCGGTTTGGTCAACCCTGCTGCAGAGGTCGGCAAGGTCGCAAAAGCGGCAGGCATCCCTTACCTGCTGGATGCTTGCCAGGCTCTTGGTCAGATGCCGGTCGATGTCGATCAGCTCGGCTGTGATCTTCTGTGCGGTACCGGTCGCAAGTTTCTACGTGGCCCGCGCGGCACCGGCCTGCTTTATGTGCGTAAAATCCTGCTCGAACAACTCGAACCCAACCAACTCAACCATCACGCTGCACCATTACTGTCTGCCAACAACTACCAGCTCCGCAGCGATGCAAAACGCTTTGAATGTTGGGAACGCAGCTATGCCGCTCAGCTTGCCCTCGGTGTCGCCATTGACTATGCCCTCGCCTGGGGACTCGGAGCTATCAGCGAGCGGGTCAGATTCCTTGCTGCAACACTGCGCCAAAAACTCGCCGATATCGATGGGGTGACCATTGCTGATCAGGGGCTCGGGCCGTGTGCTATCGTCACCTTCTCTTGTGCACAGATGCCTGCCGATCAGTTGCAGCAACAGCTGGCACTTCGGCAGATCAACACCTCAACCGTGCCTTTCTCTGCCAACCCTGTCAGCTCTGAAAAGCTTCACCACCCGGCCTTGCTGCGTGTCTCGCCGCATTACTACAATACAGTTGGGGAAATTGAGCACTTTGTCGCGGAGCTGAAACAGCTCCTTTAAAAGAAAGTTTTGTGGAATGTGGAGACCTGCACCCTGTCACTGATTGAGGTGTTCCTCCCCTTTTGTTCTGAATTTCTACTAAGTACGGATGTAGCTCAAGTCTTGACCAATGGTCGTATAGAGCTAAAGCCGCCGTCAACAGCCAAAACCTGGCCGGTTACCCATTCCGACTCATTGGAGAGTAACCAGCAGATGGCCTTAGCCGCATCATCGACATGACCATACCGGCCAAGTGGATATTGAGCAGCAAGCTGTTCTTCGGCCTTTGCTCCTTTAAAAAACCCTTCAGTTGCCGCACTGCGAATCAAGCCGGGAGCGATCCCGTTAATGCGTATTCCTCGACCGGCATAATCAGCAGCAGCACTTCGGATCAGCCCTTCCACTCCTGCTTTTGCAGCTGCGATCGCCGCATGGTTGCCAATCCCAATGCGTCCGGCAATGGAACTGACCAAAACAGCAGATCCTCTAGTTTTATGATCTAACAGTCCCTGGATGAATTTCTGCAGGGTGAAGAAGGCGCTGTCCAGATTATTCTGCAGGCAGGATCGGTACTGTTCCTGTGTCGTGCGGTGCATCGGTCTGATTATGATACTGCCCGCGCAGTGAGCAAGCAGAGTGGGGGGCTCACCGTATTGGCTGTTGATCGTATGAAAGAGCTGATCGACTGCTTCCGAACAGGAAAGATCTGCGGAGAACTTCAACCCATCGGCTATGGGGTTCGCGTTGAGCTTTTCTTCATCCCTGCCGGTCATCACCAAGCGGTAGCCAGATGTGGCCAGTCGTTGAGCAACAGCCGCGCCGAGCGAGCCGCTACACCCTGTAATTAAGGCAATTTTTGACATATTAGCCACCCCTGTTAACCGCAAAAAAATTTCACGCAGTTAAAATAGCGCGGTTAACCTCCAGTTTTTGACAAAGGTTGTCTTTGTTCCTGCTTATCGACTGTGCCCGGTCAGGTTGATGTTATCAGCACCATCGCCCAACCAATCGATCTCGGGGAGCTGAACCGGATCACAGACGTTAGTCGCAAAATTAGCCTTCACTCCACAGTTGCCACACTTGAATTCGGCGCGTCCTGAAAGACAGGCGACCATATCCTCGCGGCCTTCTTCGGAGAGAGTACAGAGATGAACATGGTGACTTACGATATCCTTGCAGAAGTTTTTCGTTTCATTTGCCATGACAGGAACCTTTCTTCTTTGAGTGTAAAGCTTAACCGTATCACAAGAGCTCATTTCGGCAATCTCCTGAGGAGTAAAGCTGACCCGGATATAGTACATCTCGGTCCCTGTGATAAACTTTCATATGACAAAGGTCTTTATGTTTTCTGATTTGACAGCGACGATAATCACTACCGCAACCTTCACGGTCTGATCTTGCGGCCTGCTAGAGGAGCCTGATGATGAGCAATCTCTCTACAAGATACATGGGTCTGGAACTCAAAAACCCCCTTGTCGTTTCAAGCTGCGGACTCACCAAAACAGTGCAAGGGGTACAGCAGGCGGCCGAAGCAGGTGCTGGGGCGATCGTCCTGAAATCGTTATTCGAGGAGCAGATAGACGCCGAAACAGAGGAACTGGCTCGACAATCGCAGCATTCTGGACACACCGAAACCTACGATTACCTGTACGGCTTTGGTCGGACCTTCGGACCCAGGGAGTATCTGCAGTTGGTAAGCGATGCCAAAGCCGCTGTTTCCGTACCGATTATCGCCAGTGTTAATTGTGTCACCGCCGAGCGTTGGACCGAATACGCCGGGAAACTCGCCGCTGCTGGCGCTGATGGCCTGGAGTTAAACATCGGCTTTCTGCCGAATGACTCCGCAATCAGCGGCGTTGACGTTGAAGAACGTTATCTCAATATTCTATCTGCAGTGCGGACTAAGGTGTCGCTTCCCGTTGCTTTAAAGATCGGGCCATATTTCTCATCATTGGCGCACCTGGCGAAACAGCTCGGCAATGACCGGATGACCGGACCACCATTTACCGTGGGCTGGTGCGGTCCAGGAGAAAACGACAAGAAAGTTACCTGGCAGGGGGCAGATGCGCTGGTGTTGTTCAATCGATTTTATCGTTTTGATATTGATCTCGACAAGCTGCAGCCTTCCGGAGGCAACCCATATAGCACGTCTGAAGAACTCCACGTTTCGTTACGCTGGATTTCCCTGCTGGCTGGTCGAGTGGCTTGCGACCTGGCAGCTACCACCGGAGTGCACGATGGGAGCGACATGATCAAGCAACTCTTGGCAGGGGCAACAGTGGTCCAGGTTTGCTCAACCCTTTACCGCAACGGACTCAGCCAGATCGGCCTGATCCTCGACCATCTTCAGGAGTGGATGCAGGGTCATGGGTTCCAGAGCCCGGCGGATTTCCGTGGACAGTTGAGCCAGGCTCGCAGTGAGGACCCTGAAGATTACGAGAGGATGCAATATATCAAGGCGCTGGTCGGGATTGAATGACATGGGGGCGGGGAATGCTCTTTTTGAATTACACAAAAAGTTTACGGCAGACCTCTGGGATCTGCTCCAAAGCAGTGCAGATTGTCAGGTTCTGCATCTGTATCCCGCCTTGGACCGCTTGTCCGCCAGCGATCAGCTTGAACTGGGGAGCGAGTTGATTTCTCAGGCTCGCCAAGTCATTTTTAGCCTGTCGTGTTGAATAGTGGAAGCTAAAGGAGAGTGCAACGCCATCGACCTGTAGATCGCTGGCCAGCAGCGGAACCTCCGAGAGCGGTAATTCCTGATTGAGGAGAATGCATTTGATCCCCTCGGCATGGAAGAGAGCCGCTGCCAACAGCAGCCCCAGCTTATGTCTTTCGCCGCTCAGGGTGAGGAACAACAACTGCTTTTGGTTATTTGCTGGTCGTTCAGTGGCCAGTTGTTCCCGCAGCAGTTGTTCCAGTCGGTCGGAAATCAGATGTTCGCGAGCAATGCTGAGGCTGCCTTCGGTCCAGCCCTGATCGAGCGCTTGCAGCAAGGGCAGGGCATACTGGTGAATAAAGCTGATCAGCCCGAGTTTCTGTAGTTGTTCACGAAGTTCTCCATCGATCTGACCGGGTGAGAAGTCTTTTGTCAATGATTGCAGAGCCCGGTTGGGCGGTCGCTCCTGTTCTGCAGCTGCCATCAGCAGTTCCCGCCGTTCGGCTGAACTCAATGTAAAGATCTTCCCCGGTCGGTAGCCAAGGCTCTGCAGTTTTTTAACGATCCGCAATTCGCCAACCTGGTCAGCGGAATAACTGCGGTGACCGCGCGCGCTGCGAGTGGGAATCGGGTAGCCGTATCGGCGCTCCCAGATCCTCAGTGTATCAATGCCGATACCGATTTCCTTGCTCAATTGCTGAATCGTCATTGTTTGTCCTAGACAAAAGGGTAATGTTGTGAATATTATATAAAAAACAATATAAATCAAGTCAAAATTTAGACTTTGATTATGGAGAATACAAATGGATAAAAAACTCGAACAACTCTTTTATGCTGCTCTTGGTGGTGCCCTGGCCGTTAAGGAAAAGATCGAAACCAATAATGATGAGATCAAAGCCTGCCAGGAAAAGAGCGAAGAGAAGGCGCGGATTTTTTTAGACGAGATGGCCCAGCGGGGCGAAGAGGAAAAGGACCAGTTCAAGGAGAGGCTCAAAGATATCCTCAAAGAGGTGGTCTCTGAGCTAAACCTAGCGACCAAAGACGATCTGGAAAAGCTGAAACAGGAACTGGCAAAGTAGTTTGCTCCGTCGTCTGTTCATCTCAATATATTACTGTCGGCCGCAACGCAGTTATGCGGTCTTCAGGTTCCTGGTAACGGTTTTTCTCCTGTTCCGCAGGCGCCGCCGCTGGTTGCTCTGGAAACCTTTGGGCCCGGAGGCCCTGCTTGAAAATATCCGTTCTCTCGGCGCCAGCTTTCTCAAGTTGGCACAGGTGTTGGCCACCCGCGCCGATTTTTTCGATCAGGAATACTTGCAGGCTTTACGTCAGTTGCACGACAAAATGCCGGCGATGACTGATAAAAATCGCGAGCGTGTTTTCCGACGTGCCTTCCCCGATCCAGAGGTTTTTGCCTCGTTCGATGAGCAACCCATCGCCAGTGCTTCCATCGGCCAAGTCCACAAAGCCCAACTGAAACAAACCGGAGAAGTCGTTGCCGTCAAACTGCTACGCGAAAACATCCAGTTCAAGGTTCGCATAGACATCCTTTTGCTCAACCTGTTTTTGAGAATCTTGCGACCGCTTTTTACTGATCAGACCCGACATTCCATCGAATCGGTTCTGCAAGCGTTCAGCCGGGTGATTCTGCAGGAAGTGAGCATGCTGCAGGAGTTGGCCAACCTGGAACATTTTAGCCAGGTCTACGCCGAATCAGGGATCCGTTTTCCGCAACCTTACCCGCAGTATTGTTCTGATACGGCCCTGGTGATGAGTTTTGAAGAAGGAGCACGTTTCGATGATGTTGAAGCGGTCTCCAGGCTCGATGTCTCATTTGATGAGTTGATGCAGCGGCTGGTACTTTTTTATACCGAGCAGATGCTGGTCAAGGGGTACTTTCACGCCGATCCACATCCGGGCAACCTGCTGGTCAGCCCGGCCGGTGAATTGATCCTGCTCGATTTCGGCATGGTCAGCCGGATTCCTCAACAGATGCGTCAGGCCATGATCTACGCCGTCAAAGCCGCTTATGAAAGGGATTTCGAGCTTCTGGTCAGCGCGACCCGGAAGATGGGGGTTTTCACCGAAGACTCTGATTTCGGAGCATTGAACAGTGTCGCCGAAAGCCTGTTCGAAGTTTTTGACAGTGATCACCTCGATGCCTCCAGCATGCAGGAACTGGCCTTTGGGATTCTCGATGTTCTGCACGATCAGCCATTTAAGCTGCCGCAGGATGTGATCTACGTGATGCGGGTCAGCTCCCTGGTCGAAGGTCTGGGTACCCAGTACATCGATAATTTCAACGGCATCAAAGATATCCTACCGATTCTAAAAGAGAACTTGCCACGTGCCCTCGGCGAAGATCGTTTACCACTGGATAAGCTCAAGTATGAACTGCTCCAACTGCCAATAACAGCGATCAAAGCACGAAAAGTGATCGAACTGGCAGAGCAGGGTGACCTGGTGGTGCGCATGGCAACCGCAGACCGCGAGTACCTGCTGGAACGGCTCGGGAAATATCTGCGCAAGCTCGGCTGGTTGCTTTTTTTTCTGGCGCTGGCCTTCTATTTTAAGCTGCTGCATCAGCAATGGGCCGATTATCTCTCAGCGGGCTGCCTGCTGTTATCGGCACTGACGCTGTTGAGAAAAAAAACGTGAAGAGTGTGTCAACAAAAGCAATTCCCGTGAATTGTGAGGTGAGTTATGAACGTCGCAGTTATTGGCTCAGGAATGGCGGGCTTGACCGCTGCCAGGATATTGGAGGCTGCGGGTGCCATTGTTACGGTTTTCGATAAAAGTAAAGGAACGGGCGGCCGGCTTTCCAGCCGCTCTTTCGAAGGCGGCTGGATCGATCATGGTGCGCCCTATTTCTCCTCCGAGCAACCTGGATTTTCGGAGTTCTTGCGCACCCATCTTCCCGCCGAAAACCTTCAGCTCTGGCAGCCACACGTCATGGGTACGCTGGGGGCTGATGAGCAGCTCCACTCGATCGGAGTTCCACGCAGCAGCGCAATAACCCGTGGTCTGCTCGGTGACTTACGCTTCCAACCTTCAACCCGGATTGCCCGGCTGGCCGCCTCTGCTGACGGCTGGCAGCTGTTCAACGATGGAGAGTCGTTGCTGGGTTGCTGGCCGCAGGTTGTGATCGCGGTTCCAGCGCCCCAGGCGTTGGCTTTGCTGCGGGACCAACCGCCGCTGGCCGAAGCAATCAGTGCCGTCACAATGGAGCCCTGCTGGGTTACCGCAGTCCGCTCCAAGACCAGTTTGACGGGTCAAGCCGATGTTTCGGTCTACCAGGATTCGATGATCCGTCGGATCGTTCACAACAGCGCTAAACCAGGGCGACTGAACACCAACGTTTACCTGGTTCAGGCGACCAAAAGCTGGTCGCTTTCGCATCTCGAAGAGACTGCCGTGAACGTCGGCAATCAATTGCAAAAGCGCTTCGATCAGCTGGTTTCCAGCGAGGGTCGCAGCGAAACCTTGTTCAGCCACCGCTGGCGCTATGCTTTCACCGAAACACCTTTAGGTAGGCCCTGCTTGTGGGATGCTGAATTGAGTTTAGGTGTCTGTGGTGACTGGTGTCTCGGCCGGCGGGTTGAGGATGCCTGGCAGAGCGGCGCCGACCTGGCGGTGCGGATGTTGAAATATTTCGAAGAGGAAAAGTCCTGAATGCAGGTTAAAAAAATCATTAATGCCCCACTTGAAAGAGTCTGGAACATCCTGACTGACACCTGGCAGTGGCCGGCTTGGGGACCCTCAGTCCGTTGTGTCGAGTGCCCCCAGCGTTACATTTGTTCGGGTTTGCAGGGACGGCTCAAAACAGCCGTTGGCATCTGGGTGACCTTCGAAATCACTAGCTGCGAAGCACCTGTTTCCTGGGGCTGGAAAATTTCCGGGGTTACGGCGACCGGGCATCATTTGAAAAAACTGACCGAAAACAGCTGCGAGCTTATTTTTGAACTGCCTTTTGTGGCTTTCCCTTACGCTCTGATCTGCCGTCGGGCGGCCAATCGGATCGCCCGTCTGGCGCTCGACAAGTAAAGAGATGGAAACATAAAAGCAAGGATATAGAAATGAAACTGCAACAACGAAGAGCGAGCGCCGCACTCAAAAGTTTATTTGTTGCTGACGCCCTGGCGATGCCGGTGCACTGGTATTACAATCCGCTTGATATCGAAAAAGCCTTTCCCGGTGGAATCTCTCAGTTGGAGGCGGCTCCTGAATATCATCCTGCATCGATCATGTCACTCCACTCCACGGCCAAAGGTGGACGGGGAGTGCAAGCGTCTCATGGGAGACAACGAGAGATTGTCGGTGAAGTGATTCTTAAGGGCCGACGGAAGTACTGGGGTGTCATTCACCAGCATTATCACCGGCAGATGCAGGCGGGAGAGAATACCCTCAACGCCCATTGCGCGAGAGTTGTCATGCGAACCTTGCAGGCCAACGCCGGACGTTACGACAAGCAGAGCTTTCTTGATGACTACATCGATTTTATGACCGCTGATCCGCCCCGTCACCCCGACACTTATGCCGAATCTTATCATCGCGGGTTTTTTGCCAACCTGGAAAGCGGCAAAGAGAAAGATCGCTGTGGTGCGGTCACCCACGATACCCCCTCGATTGGAGGGTTGGTGACCATCGCACCGCTTGTGCTGAGCGAAAGATTACAAGGTCTTCCACTGACCGAGGTTCAGAAACACTGCCTGGAGCATCTTTTCCTGACTCATCCGGATAAAGAGCTGGGTTATATCTGCGCGGTTTATGTCGAACTGCTCGATGCCTTGCTGTTTCGCGACCAGGCTCAGTCGCCTCACGAATTGCTTGCCCGGGCTGCGAAAGCCAGCATCGGGCTCGATCTGCCGGCACTGGTCGAAAAAAAACACGATGACAGGTATGTGGTCGGGAGTCTTTTTTCTACAGCCTGCTACATCAGCGGTTCCTGGCCGAGTGTTCTTTACCTGGCCTACAAATATGCGGCCGAGCCGAAACAGGCGCTACTGATCAACACAAACCTCGGCGGGGATAATGTTCATCGCGGTGCAGTGCTGGGTGTCGTCCTGGGACTGATAAATGCTGCTACAATAGCTGAATTCTTTGACCAGTTGGCCGATCAAAAGCGGATTTCCGCCGAGATCAACCGGTTGTTTACGGGGTCCGGTTTAAATCTCTGAGCGGCAAAGGGAGGAAAGGCAAATGCCTAGAGTTGTTGTTTTGGGAGGCGGTTACGCAGGGCTGGCATGTCTGATCGAACTGAGCAAAAACGACAAGAGCCTGGAGCTTCATCTGCTGGATGCAGGTGCGGACCACTGCAAAATAACCAACCTGCACAAAACCTTCCAGCATGAGCTGGAAAAGTTCACCGTCAGCTACGCTGAGTTGGCGAAGAAATTCAATTTCACGTTTCATCAGCACAGGCTTGATTTCTCTGAGCAGGATCTTGCTCGTTGGCAGCGGCAGCAGAAACTTCCTTTAGCTCAGAAAGAGCTGCCGTTCGACTGGCTGGTGGTCGCGACCGGCGCCTTGCCGATACCGCTTCATTCCGGGCCGGGTAGCTTCGGCCAAAACGAGCTGCGCCTTGGCAAAGGAAAAGCGCTGCTGGAAGATTTACTGGAAACTGGTGCGGCAGAACCGCTGCAGCTTTCATTGGTCGGCGGCGGGGCCACCGGGGTCCAGGTGTTGTTCGAACTGCACGAACAGTTACGGAGAAAACGGGTGCCCTGCAAGCTACGGCTCATCGATCAGAACCAACGCCTGGTACCAAACCTTCCCGAAGGGGTGCACAAGTACATTGCCAAGAAACTGCGGCGGGGCGGGATAGACTATCTTCCCGGCACAAACTACCTCGGTCATACTGATGAAAAGATCCAATTGGCTGAGCTGGCGACAGGGCGAGAATACTCCTTGCCTTCCCAGCAGACTTTACTGTTTCCCGGGGTGTCTGCTACCCCCTCAACACTGAAAACCAATGCTTACGGGCAGATCATGAGCAGCGGGAGAACGCTGGAGAATATTTTGTCAGCCGGGGATTGCTCCAAATTTGACTCTTCGGGGCTGAATTACCTGACCGCTCAGGCAGCGGTCAGAAAAGGCAAGTTGGTCGCTCGCAATATTGTTCGGCTTGGTGGCGGGAAAAAACCGCAAACTTACCGTTACCAGGAAAAAGGTTACCTGGTTAGCCTGGGGGCTCTCGATGCCATTGGCTGGATCGGTCTACGCTGCAATCTGGTCAGGGGATTCCCGGCAAGCGTCATCAAGGATGGCATGGAAACCCAGTACGACCTGTTTCTTAATGGTGTCGATACTTACCTTGATTTCCCTAGCAAAGCCTGAAAGGGGGGCTGAACAGGACCTGGGCCTGTTTCTGTTTGCCAAGAGTCTTCTAGCCATTAAACTTCCTTTCAGGGACTGTTATTCTTGTTGACAGCCGAGAGGATGGTCTAAGCTTCATTCATCTATGGAGGACACTCAAGATGCCCTACCTTCAGCTCGATGTGAATGGTCATTACCCGGTCGAAGTGAAGAAACGCCTGGTCACAAAATTGAGTGAAACCTACTCAGGCATGCTGGACGTTGACGTTGGCCGCATCAGTATCGCCATCCGTGAACTTGGCGAAGGCGGTCTGTGGCGGACCATCGATGGTGAACCTCGGCCTGCTGCGGTGTTGATGTGCGATATCCGGCGCGGCCGGTCTGAACAGCTTCGCCTGGATGTGGCTAAAACCCTGTCCAAGGATTGCATCGATATTCTCGGTCTGAGCGCTGAGCGTTTGAATGTAGTCTTCACCCAGCATGCGGGCGATGAGATGTATCACCCCGGCCTGGGCGGCTTCAGCCCGGAATGGCGGGAATAACCGTAACAAGACATTGCAAAAATGCCTGTTTCTTTTTGCCGATGTCTTTGTTTGTCTCTTAACGTTTATCTAGAGGCTTTAGTACCAAGGTTTTCCTCGTACCACGGACCATGTCCCGCGTACCAAGATTTAAACCTGACCCCGAGGAGGGGAGCAACCGATGACCGAGAACCAACAACTCGATCCCGATCCTTTCAAACAGTTTGCGCGCTGGTTTGCAGACGCGGAGCAGGCTGAACTGCCTTTGCACAATGCGATGACCCTCGCCACGGCAAGCCGTGCAGGCAAGCCTTCGGCGCGGATGGTGTTGTTGAAAGAAGTCGATGCGAGCGGCTTTGTCTTTTACACAAACTATCAGGGCCGAAAGGCCCGGGAACTAAAGGAAAATCCCTTTGCTGCCCTGGTGTTCTATTGGCAACCCTTGTCACGCCAGGTTCGGGTTGAAGGCGCCGTGGAAAGGGTGGCCAGCGATGAATCTGACCGGTATTTTGCCAGTCGCCCCAGGGGGCATCAGCTTGAAGCCCATGCTTCGTCCCAGAGCCAGGTCATCAAAGACCGCGGGTTCCTGGAAGAGCAGTTTAAGACCTTTACTCAGATGTTTGCCGGTCAGGAGATACCGCGTCCCGCCCATTGGGGCGGCTATCGGCTTCTCCCGGAGACGTTGGAGTTCTGGCAGGAAGGAGAGCACCGACTACATGACCGACTGCGTTATCGGCGTATCGATAATGACCAGTGGGTGATCGAGCGATTGGCGCCATGAAGCATCGGGGACATTGACGCCACAGCTACAATTTTTAATGTGCACTTTATGATCCTGGATAAATGCCGAGGACAGAACAGCACAACAAACGAAAACAACGACGATTAAAAGCGATCATCCCCAAAGGAGTCTGATATGGACCTGCAGTTGACCGGTAAAATTGCCCTGATCGTGGCGTCAAGCAAGGGACTGGGTAAAGCGATCGCCAAGCAACTAGCCGAAGAAGGCTGCGATGTTATGCTGACCAGCCGCAGCGCCGGGCAACTGGCCGTGGCACGGCAGCATCTCTTGCCGAGCGCCAATGGCAGGGTGGAGTGCTGCCCCTGCGATATCACCAACCTTGACGACATTCAAAAACTGGTCGCAGAGACCCGCGAGCGGCTGGGCCCCGTCGATATTCTGATCAACAATGCCGGAGGCCCGCCGGGTGGCGGATTTGACCAGGTTGATGATGCCGCCTGGCAGGAGGCCTTCGAGCTGAATCTGCTCAGCTATGTTCGCTTGATCCGTGAAGTCCTGCCCGATATGAAGCAGAAGGGCGGGCGGATTATCAATGTCACCTCCTCCTCGATCAAGCAGCCGATTCCAGGGCTGATTCTCTCCAACGCTTTCCGCATGGGGATTCTCGGTCTGGCAAAAAGCCTGGCCGACGAACTGGCCCCCTACAACATTCTGGTCAACACCGTCGCTCCGGGACGGATTGCGACCGACCGCACAAACTACCTGGACCAGCTCAAGGCAGACAAACGGGGAATCGGCAAGGAGCAGGTGGTTGCCGAATCGCTGCAGAACATCCCCTTGAAACGTTACGGCGAGACCGAGGAGTTTGCCAGGGTGGTCTGTTTTCTCGCTTCCGGGGCCAGTTCCTACGTGACCGGCAGTACTCTTATGGTTGATGGCGGCATGGTCAAGGGCTATTGATCCTGGAACTTCGAGAGGCGTAAAACTATGCTGGTTTGATAGCCATACTTGCAACTTGACTACTTTCCAGTAAGTTTAATGAGGAAACAGTTTTAATCATGAACACAATCAACTCTTTGTTCTCAATAGATGAGGGCAACGGTTTCGAGAGAAGCAATCCCACTAACCTTATAGGAGGAAACAATGAAAATGCGGATCAGACAGCTTATGTTTGTCGTCGCGGCAGTCACCTTGCTGTGCGGTTCTATCACCACGGTTCAGGCTGCGGATGATCGCAGTTACCTGATGGCCACTGCCTCCACCGGTGGGACCTACTACCCGGTCGGTGTCGCCCTGTCTACCCTGGTCAAGGTCAAACTGCAGCCGAAGCAGAAGATCGGCATGTCGGCCATCAACTCCGCCGGTTCCGGTGAAAATATCAAGTTGCTGCGCGATAACGAAGTCCAGTTCGCCATTCTTCAGGGTCTCTATGGCGCTTATGCCTGGAAGGGGACCGGACCCATCGAAAGTGAAGGGCCGCAGAAAAACCTGCGCGCGGTGACCATGCTCTGGCAGAACGTCGAGCATTTTGCTGTCAACAAGAAATTCGCCAAAAGCGGTACCGTTTCAGACATGGTCGCGATGAAGGGCGAAACCTTGTCGCTGGGGAAAAAGAATTCCGGTACCCTTGGCTCCAACACGGTGCTGCTGGCCAATCTTGGGGCCGATGTCGAAAAGGACTATAACTTGATCTATGTTGGCTATGGACCATCAGCTGACGCCATGCAGAATGGCCAGGCAGGCGGCATGAGCACCCCGGCCGGGGCCCCGGTCAGTGCCGTGACCAAGGCGATGGCGAACATGGGTGACGATGTCGTTGTCCTCGATTTCACCGATGAGCAGATGAAGCAGGCCGATGGCGGCATGGAGCTTTGGACCCGCTATGTCATCCCGGCTGAAACCTACCCGGGTCAGGCGAAAGAGATCAAGACTATCGCCCAGCCGAATTTCCTCTCGGTTCGTGCCGATGTGGACGAGGATGCCGTCTATCAGATCACCAAGACTATTTACGAGAACCTGCCTTTTTTGAACGCCATCCACGGGGCCACCAAGGCCATGGCGATTGAAAAAGCGATCGCCGGACTGCCGATGCCGCTTCACCCCGGTGCGGCCAAGTATTACCAGGAAGTCGGCATCACCATTCCCGCCAGGTTGCTGGCTCAATAAGTTAAGTGCAATCCCCGGCCGCCATGGCTGCGGCCGGGGTGTTTTTTCTTCTCTGAGGAGAGGTGATGACAGATCCTGCTACCGAACCTACGACCCATCTGAACCGCTCCCTCATCATTCTCGGTGTCGCTATTTCTTTGATGCACATCTGGTTCAACGTCGTGACAGTGCTGTCCTCACTCTGGCAAAACTCGCTGCATTTTGCCGGCTTTGCGCTGATGGCCTCGCTGGTCTACCCGTTGCGCAGGAACCCAACCATCGCCTGGCGAGCCCTGGACATCCTGTTGGGGCTTATCGCCGCCGGGTCGGCTCTCTACCTGATAGCTATGGAAGACGCTATCTACGCGCGAGGCGTGCGCATGGTCCCCGCCGAATGGGTGGCCGGTATCATACTGATTCTCTGCGCCCTGGAATTCACCCGGCGGGTCGCCGGCTGGTTTATCCCGGTGCTGATCATGATCGCCTTGAGTTACGTTGGCTGGTGGGGGGCAAAGATTGACGGGGTCTTCAGATTTGCCGGCCTGAGCCCTGAAACCATCCTTTTTCGCAGTGTCTACGGTGATGATGCCCTGTTCGGTACCATTGCCGGCATCTCGTCCACCTATGTGTTCATGTTTATCCTCTTCGGTGCCTTTCTGCTCCGTTCCGGTGCCGGTGAGTTCGTCATCGACCTGGCCCGCGCCGTCGCCGGGCGTATGGTTGGCGGACCCGGGCTGGTGGCGGTCATGGCCTCCGGGCTGATGGGCACCATCTCCGGTTCGGCTGTTGCCAATACCGCTTCGACCGGCGTTATCACTATCCCGTTGATGAAGCGTGCCGGCTTCCCGGCCAAGTTCGCTGCCGGGGTCGAAGCAGCGGCCTCGACCGGTGGCCAGTTGATGCCGCCGATCATGGGTGCCGGGGCCTTCGTCATGGCCACCTACACACAGATTTCTTACAACACCATCATCGTTGTCAGCATCCTGCCGGCAATTCTTTATTTTGCCGCGGTCGGTTTCTTCGTCCGGATCGAGGCGAAACGCAGTCATGTCCATGCAATGGATACCGAAGAAGTCTCGGCAATCGAGGTTTTCAAGAAAGGCGGCATCGTCTTCCTTCTGCCGATTGGTGTGCTGATCGGCCTCTTGATCTACGGTTTTACCCCCACTTATGCCGCTGGCCTCAGTATCCTCGCTGTTATCGTCTCCTCCTGGTTCTCGGCTAACAAGATGGGACCCAAGGCGATCATCGAAGCCATGGCCATGGGCGCGAAGAACATGGTCATGACCGCCATCCTGCTCTGTGCGGTCGGCCTGATCGTTAATGTCATCGCCACGGCAGGAGTCGGCAACACTTTCTCATTGATGATCAACGAGTGGGCCGGGCATAGCCTGGTCATCGCCATAGCCCTGATCGCCCTGGCTTCACTTGTACTCGGCATGGGGCTTCCGGTCACCGCCGCCTATATCGTCCTCGGAACCCTCTCGGCGCCGGCCCTGCAAGCCCTGATCGCTGACGGTCTACTGGTCGACGCGCTGGCCAACGGCCAGATTCCGGAAGCGGCCAAGGCGATTTTTATGCTCGTTGCACCGGACAAACTGGCAGAAATTGGCAACCCGATGACCACCGCAGCCGCCCGGGCGATCGTCGATGCGGTGCCGGTTGATATGGCCGGTATGGTCCGTGAAGCGGTCCTCACGCCACATGCGCTGACCTATGCGCTGCTCTCCGCACACCTGATCGTCTTCTGGCTGA
Organism: Deltaproteobacteria bacterium IMCC39524; assembly: GCA_029667085.1. Classification (NCBI taxonomy): domain Bacteria; class Deltaproteobacteria; species Deltaproteobacteria bacterium IMCC39524. The sequence continues at coordinate 742,623 of JARUHJ010000001.1, read as the reverse complement.
GCCAGGATTCCAACGTGACGCCGCCGGTCGCGCTCGCTGCTTTCACTGGCGCCGCAATCGCCGGTACCAAGCCGATGGCCACCGGTTTACAGTCCTGGAAGCTCGCTAAGGGTTTATACATTATCCCGCTGCTGTTTGCTTACACACCCTTCATCGGCGGTTCCTGGGTCGACGACTTCACGATCTTCTTCTTTGCCCTGTTCGGCTTATATGCCTTTGCTGCTGCACTGGAAGGCTTCATGGAAGCACGCGTCAACCTGCCGGTGCGCTTGCTGTCAGTCGGCTGCGCCGTCGCTCTCCTCTGGCCGGCGCCAGTGTGGGTTCATCTTGTGGGCCTGATCGTGTTAATCGTTTTGTTCATGAGCAGCTTTCGCAAGTCACGCAGAGAGACTGCAGCCGTCTAAATCTCTTTTCCAACACTTGCCTCGACTCTTGTCCCGCAATCGATTACAGCTTACCGATCTCACCGGCCAGGGCGGCGTTGTCGGGCATCCCCTCACAGATCATTCTTATAATAGAGGTTCGGTCGATCAGGTAGGTGACGCGCCCGCTGCCGTATCGTGCGCTGATCGAGCCGTCATCGACGAGCAGTGGAAAACTTAAATCGAGTTCTGCGGCGAATTCGTGGTGGGTTTCCAGAGTGTCTGCACTTACGCCCAGAACCTGGGCGTCAAGCTTTGCAAAGTCAGAAATATCACTTTGAAAAGCCTTCATTTCGATGGTTCAGCCAGGGGTGAAGTCTTTAGGGTAGAGGGCCAGTACCACCGGGCCCTGCTCAACCAGCTGACTGAGCACGATCTTGCCTTTTGTGGATGGCACGCTGAAGTCGGGTGCTTGATCGCCGACCTTGAGAGCGATTTCCTGGTTAGCTTTTTTCATGAAACCTCCTTTCTTGTTTTAAGAAAATATAGCCGAACTTCTGCAAAAACCAAGCTTTCAGATAAACTCTGACATTACCCCTGTTATTGCTATCAAAAGAATGTTTGTTATTGATATAAACCACTTTCATCATAAGTCTATCAATAGAATGTCAATTGTCTTATGATAGTTTTGATGTAGGCCTACCCTATTGATAGTGAGAAGTTTAATGCCAAATATTATTGGATACTTAAGGCCAGACATTGACGGCCAAAACGTTCAGTCGCAGTTCGATCAGCTCAAAGCAGCCGGAGCGATCAAAATCGTCCAGGAAAAGCCTGCCGGTACAAAACACAACAGGTCGCAGTTAGACAACCTGATAGCCGATGTCCGGGTTGGTGATACCGTGATGGTGACCAGTCTCGACCGTATCGCGCACAACACCAGGCACCTCCTGGAGGTGGTTGAATCCCTTAACTCTGTCGGGGCGATATTCAAGGTCATCGATAAGGGTATCGACACTTCGACACCTCAAGGGGAGGTCTTTCGTCTGTTACTCGCTGCAATTACAGACTTCGAGCGACAGGTCGTACGGGAACGTCAAGCCATGGGGATTGCCAAGGCCAAACAGGCCGGGCGCTATAAGGGCCGAAAGCCGACTGCAATGGTGAAGACTGATGAGGTGTTAGCACTGAATGCCCAAGGCCTGACCCGGCAAAAGATCGCCGACCAACTTGGGATCGGCGTCGCGAGTGTTTACCGAATTCTCAAAAACCATACGACAGCAAAGAAAACGCGTAAAAAGGTCCAGAAAAAGCCTGTCGATAAGCCGAAGAGGGTAGAGCGCAAGCCAACACGCGAGCCCGACACAGAGCAGCTGTCATTCTTCTAGTGGTATCGCAGCGTCAAGATGAAAGTTGCGGTTGAACGTTAACTTAACTAAAGACGTTAGCTCAGCTTTGGGAGGGATTGTCGTCAACGTTTAATGGGCGTTTCTGCCAATCGCACTCACTTCAATCATTGTAGCAGGACTTATAGGAATTTAGATGTCTGCCTAGAACGTGCGTAATTTATGATAGACCCGATTGGCTCTATCGGATATGAATAAACCTGCCTGAGAAATAATACGCCTTATAAAAGGAAAAGGGTCGGACCAGTCAAATATCGCCCAAACTTTGGAGCCCCCGTAAGGTCGCAGATATTCCGCCAAGGAATATCGCTCGTTGAGGAGGTGGCGAAAATTGCAGGCAATGTCCTTAGCCATATCGATCCAATAGATGTTGGACTCGTAGGGCTTTTGTTGCGGAATCGTTCCATACGCAAGATGCCGATACTCCAGCCATGGGAAATTAATGCCGCATCGCACCGCTAGAAGAGTTGACAGATTATGACGACCATTTACCTCTATCAGTTTGAAAATACCATCCCGACTATCCCTCTTGAATTCGACACAAGCAAAACCTGAGAAAGATATAGATTCCAAGAGTTGACGGCCCGGTTCGAGCAGTTCCGGCTGCCATTTGCTGCAGGCTACACGAGGCGATCCGTAACAGGGTGGTGCATTCCTTAAGTGGCTTGCCATAAATTCGACCAGCGGCGTGCCGGAGATGGTGTAACAGTTGTAGTTGACAACCTCCCGATCATTTCCAGGGATGATCTCTTGGATCATCATATCCAATCCGGCATCAGAAGCTTGTAGATAGTAGTCGATAATCTCGGAAGGGTTGTCGGCGACAAACATTTTTTTTCTGAAATGTTCTAAAAACATATGGCTCTGTGCTGGTTTAAGCAGACAAGGGAAGCCAACCATTTGCGAGAACTCTTTCGCTTCTGCAGCCGAAACGGGCAGCAACGTCTGAGGCACAGGAATGCCCGCTAGATTGGCAATTGTGTAAGTCTTGCGTTTGTCGATCACCTTAACTACGGTTGCATAATCGGGGCAGGCGACCAGAAAGTGTCTTCCTAGTAGTTCTTTGTGGCGGGACGCAATGAGCAGGGTCTCATCAGACACTGGCATTAGGACTGCACCCTGCCAACGTTCGCTGAGCTCTAGGAGAGTTGCGATGAAATTCTCCTCGTCCTCCTTCGGATGTGGAGCCACAACTCTTTCTGCCACGTATTGAGAATACTGGGCCATATCCCGTGGGTCATAATGGACCACCACCACCGGGACACCCATTTTGCTAAGCGCCCGGACAACTCCAAGAGACGCAGTGTTAGCTGAGAGTATGATCGCAGGTTTCATTTTCCCCTTCTTTTCGATGCCGCAAAAAAGAGCGTTCAAGGAAGCCGTACTTAAATATTACGTTTTTGTTGAGGGGCCAAATTAATTCAATAATAAGAATGAGACAAATCTGTCCACTCCTAGGATCGCAAAATTAGTATAATCTTATGGCACTGTATGGCTTTGTCAACGTGCCTCTTAACCAAGAAGACGAAGTACAAAATTGAATAGAAACCAGTTTTGTGTGACTTCTGAGATAGCAATCAGAGTCGCGGGGATCACGACTCCCGAGACGAAGATCAGCTTCTTATTGATAAAAGTATTCAGTAAGCTCTTTAACACACATAATTATGGCCACCAGGATCTGTTCCTTGGTGGCCTTTTCTTACATTGCAGGACTTCTAAGATCTTCCATAAACTTCCAACTGGAAGAAAGATAACGTCCTTTTGAAGAGGCAAAAACCATAAGATTCCAATTTGATATGTTGTAACCCGTCATATCCTTGATATAAATCTAACAAAAGAAGCCATTATCGTGTCTTGTAAAAAAAACCTTTAATCATGTGCTTAGCATAAAAGTGTGTGTCATGGAGCGAATAAACATTATTTGGGTCATACCACTAGGATTGCTATTAATATTGGGAGTCCTTGCTTCCTGCGGTGGCAGTGGAGGGGATAGCGACAGCACCTCTAATAGTGACACAACGAATACAGTAACAAACTCAGCACCTATAGCCAACGCTGGTAAAGATCAGAGCATCGCGTTTGGAACTATAGTGCGACTAGATGGTAGTGGCAGTTCTGATGAAAACGGGGATGCTTTAACATATTCTTGGACAATTCAGTCTGCCCCCATTGGAAGTAAAGCAGTTTTAAACAACACTTCAGTAGTCAATCCAACATTCACAGCCGATCTTGTAGGAGTTTATGTGGTCAGCTTGAATGTTGACGATGGGTGGGTTGCAAGTGCCGCTGACACCGTGATTGTCACGGCATTAACGTTTAACTACTCCATCTCGATTGGAAAGTTTGGTGCCGACATCTCTGGAACCAACTCCAAGTGGTGGGGCGGCGTAAAGGGTCAAGACGACAAGATCTACGGTATTCCATATGGTGCTGATGATATCCTAATCATTGACCCGGCTACCAATACCGCAATTCGCAGCACTCTTGGGGCAAATATTTCCGGTCCTAGCAAATGGGCCAGCGGCTGTTTGGGGTCAGATGGCAAGATCTATTGCGTTCCTTACAATGCGCCAGACGTTTTGATCATTGACCCGGTAACTGAAACTGCCATTCGCACTAATTTCGGTCTGAATCTCACCGATACCGCCAAGTGGGCAGGAGCGGTTCTGGGTACGGATAACAAAATTTACTGCATCCCTCGGGACTCAACAAATATCCTTATCATCGATCCTGCGTCAGGGACTGCTTCACGAAGCAATATGGGAGCGAATCTTGCCGGATCCAATAAGTGGTCCGGAGGAATACTTGCTTCAAATGGTAAGATTTATGGCGTTCCTCGCAATTCCCTAGACATCCTTATCATTAACCCTGCGTCAGGGACTGCTTCACGAAGCAATATGGGGGCTGATCTTACAAGCAGCCATAAATATGCTGATGGAATCTTCGCACCAAATGGGAAGATTTACGCAATCCCATATACCGATTCCCCTGCGATACTTATTATTGAGCCGGAGTCCAATACGGCTTCTCTCAGCACCATGGGCGCGAATTTACTTGGAGCAGGATGGTCAGAGGCAATTCTGGGCCCAGATGACAAAATCCATGCCGTTCCGTACACCGCATCCGATATGTTGATTATAGACCCGGAGGCAGGATCCGCTTCTCGCGTTGCGATTGATGGCGTGGGGAACACCTCAAAAGGAAAATGGGTCATGGGAGATATTGTTGATAATAAATTCTACGGTATACCCTATGGCTCTGAGGATATTATCCTTGTGCAGTTCGAATGAAGAGGCATGTGGAAGGGAGTTTCGAGGTTTTATGAAGCAAAGATATTCCTGACTGACATCTGAAGTTTGAGCTTCATTTTTTAAAAACTATGAAGAGCCTCTTTTGGGCAGAAGAATATTTTTTTATAGATCAGCTAGACCATTACTATGCTCTTTCTCAAAATTCACCATTTACAGTACAAATTAGCCCCTACCGGTTTTACCAAGTAGGGGTTTTCTTATTTGTATTACTGCAACTCATTTCTGGAGCTCCTTAGGATATTTAAGATGTAAAAAGCTTCGAAAGCTAGTTGAAAGTTGTTGCTCAAGAAAAAAATCGAGAGGAGAGGTTAGGCAACGAATAGGTATTGATTAGCCAGGGCAGGGCTAACATATAACAGAAAATTAGCCTTACCAATCAAACCCAGGTTTTAGAAAGAAGTTGGGGTTCAGAAACCGCCCAACGTTCGCAAGGTCGTTGGGCTTTTCTATGCCAGGCTTAAGAAGAAAACTGGGATTTGCCTTCTGGCATTGCCATGTCTCTCCTGTTTGTTAGCATGTTAACAAAACCTATGCTGACTTCTTCGAAGAAAGGAGCGACAAATGCCAATCCACCTTAATGATTTGGATGTGGCTGCAGAAGCTGAAGGACTGCGTTCTACTTTAATCATTCCCTGCTATATGTGTCCTGCCGTAACTGTCGCCGCAAGAGAAAAAAAGCCCTTCCTTCAACTCTTGAGTCATTTTCTGAAGTCACCACCTTTTGAGGATCACATCCAAAACATCCAATCCGTTTTATCTGCAAAGGGCGTAGAGACGAAAGTCTTTAAGAGCCATTTTATTCATCAATGGTTTCTTTGCATGTGGACTTCAGGCCGCCGAAAGAAGCTGAAGCGAGAGATTGAAAAGTATGACTCTGCGATCGTTCTGGGCTGCGACTCTGCGACTGAAACAGTGCGTGAGTTAGTTGAAGCAAAAGACTTTAAAGTCATCCAGGGCATGGAAGTCGTCGGATTTATGAATGCAAAAATGAAGTTCAGCTTGCCCTGCAACATTTCCTTTGAAGACTGTCGGGTCGTTCCAATCTCAACGAAGAAAACAGAAGGGTGACTTTGAGTTAAACAAAAGAAGTTTCAATGAAAGGATGCTTTCCCATGGACGAGAAACTAAAGGAAATGATTGCCATCGGGGCCTCTGTTACCGCGAACTGTATCCCCTGTATCCAATATCATTTTGCCAAGGCTCGCGAAGTTGGCGTGACCGACGCCGAGATCAAAGACGCTGTTCAGGTTGGCAAGATGGTGAGAAAGGGTGCAGCGCATAAATGGGATGAGGAAATAGGGATCCTTCTATCGACCGCTTCTGGAGAACAAAATTCAAGTTGCGATTGTAACTAAAACCGTTGCAATGCTTCTGTTCTTGTTTAGTGAGAGTGATAGATGAGGAAAGACCGGCCAAGCAGAACGGCTTTAAAGGTCGCACTGGCTGTTGTGACCTTGGGGGCCAAGCCCGGAATGGAAGACTTGCTTCCGCCCGGCATTGTCCAGGCTTCGCGAGAGGTGCTGCTTGCTTCCGGTGCGGTGGGGCCCAGAACCATACGCTGGGCCGGTTCCAGACGAGCGGTGTCTCTGTACGAGGCGTTCGATTGGATGTTGCCAGGCCAATTTGAGGCTTTTGCCTACAGAAAAACTTTCTTTGAACGCCAGGTTAGAGAGGGGTTGGAGAGCGGTGCCACACAGGTCCTTGTTCTCGGGGCAGGGTACGATACGCTCGGTTGGAGATTGGCTCCCGAGTTCCCAGATGTAAACTTTTTTGAGATTGACCATCCGGCGACAGCCCGTCTGAAAGCGAAAGGTATTGCTACGATGGGCTGCCCGGACAATCTGTATTTGCTTGCCGAGGACTTGGGAGATAAGCAGCTCGTTGATGTGCTGTCTGAACACAGGCTGTGGGATGCAAATGCCCGGACCGTGATCCTTGCCGAAGGTCTTGTCATGTACCTGTTGCCCGAAGCCGTTTTCAAACTCTTTTGCCAGTGTGCCCAAATGGTCGGTCACGGTAGCCGAATCGCTTTCAGCTATATCCCAACGGGATCAGATGGACGACCTGATGCCGGTCGCTGGACAGGTTTGATGCTGTGGTTGCAAAAAGCGGTCGGCGAGCCATGGGTCTGGAGTGTTCGTCCCGATGAACTGGACGCTTATCTGCACGATGTCGGCTGGCAGAACGCGCCGGAACTGGCTAAAGCACCCGGCAGGTATGGAGTAGAACTTTATGCCGTGGCTGCAAAATGAATTTAATCTTTGAAGATTGTTCAAAGTGCTTTTGGGGCCTCTATTCTGAAATGAGATAGTTTAGTGCTGTTCTCATTATCTTGAGTCGTTCGGGGATTTTAATTGACAACCCCTCGGCGTCTCCCCTTAGAATAATAACGACTGAATGAAACTTTTTGCAGCGCTAACCAAGGTGCAATCTAAATTATGGAATGGAAAGCGATTCAATCTCCTTACATAAAAAGCCTGACCCCCGAATACGAAAAAGCGATTCGACAATCCCCCCTCCTCAATATCGATTCCCTGTTGATCCCTTCTCCCTATGTCCTCGATAAAACAATCGATATCGATTACGAACACAGTTACGTGTGGGACGAAAAGGGCGAACTGCTTGGCTATCTGCTGGTCTATGCAACACCGGACCGGAAAACATTCCATATTTACAAACTGGTCACCAACCCCTTCGGCCGGGGTAAAGGTATCGGCTCCGCCTTTCTTCGCTACCTTGCCCACACGGTGGACCCCGACTCCCATATCTATCTCTATGTCTGGGAGAAGCTCTTAAGCTCCATCGATTTTTTCATAACCCGGGGGTTCAGCATCGCCGACCTGGTGGTCTTCCGAAAGATGAAGTTCCACCTGATGTCAGTGACAGCCGAGACGCTCAGAAGCGCAGCTGTGACAGCAAAACGTCAGGATGTAACCGCTGTTGAGGAACTGTCGAAGGTGCGGCACGACGTGAAAAAGTCGTTAAAGGTGCTTTTCGACATGACAGCCATGTTGTCGGTCGGCAACTTTAACAAGGTTGCCGAGGACATCAACAGGGAAACCACCGCACTGCTCAACACTCTGAACATGTACGAAGACAAAATCCATCTATCGCACAAGGTCTCTCTCAAGGACCTGATCACGGAACGCGTCATTCCCTTCATCGAAGCGGTCGACAGCTCCTGTGAGGTGACGCTGGTCCTCAAGTCAAAGATTGAACCGGTGAGTGGCAGCTACATCAGTTACAGCAGGGCCCTGATCAATATTGTCTCCAACGCCCTGGATGCCATTACTTCGGCGGGGAGGAGAGGGCAGATAGAATTTCTGCTCGAGCAAAGTGGCGATACCGTGACCCTGGCCATTACCGACAATGGCACAGGAATCGCCGCGCAGAGGCTGCAAAAGGGATCTGACCAGGTGCCCTTGTTCGTCGGCAAGTCAACCAAGGGCACCGAGGCCGGTAAGGGGGTCGGGACACTGCAAACCTACGACACCTTCGGGGCTGACCACATCGAGGTGACCAGCGAGGAGGGTCAGTTCACGCGCTGGACCATTGCTCTGAAGAAGAGCACCACCAAGGATACGGTACTGCTGGCAGACCTGAGCACCCGCTACGTGAGGCTGATCAAGTCTACGCAGAAAGCCAAACTCACCAAAGACACCAGCAGGAACGATATTACGATCTTCATCTGGCAGCTTCGGCAAATGGAGCTGCTCAGCTTTGACCTTATTTACCATTTCAGCCGGTACAACAATATCCGCGACATTTTTCAAAGCATTTTGCTGTACCGTTATGGTGACCACTCCTTCGATTTCCTGAAGGAAGAGTTGGGCAAGTGCCGTATCGACAACAGCTCAATCAGGTCATGGCTGCTGGGGATTACCAGGCGCATTAACAAGTTTGAAACCTGCATCATGAGGAATGTGCCATTTGATGATTACAAGGATGTCCTCTTCCAAAGCTACGGTCAGGCTTCAGAGCGCACCATGATTTTTACACTTGATCCCGACAACGGCCATTTTTTCACCACAGACCGCACACTCGCCGAACACCTGGACTTCGTTCCATATCTCGGGCGCAAAAAGGATGATCTGATACGTGGTGAGCTTGTTGGAGATGTCAGGAACGTCAGCAGCCCGATTTACCTGGGCGTCTGGACGGTTAAAGACCTTGACGATCTTTATGACAAGATGAAATTGATCCAGCGCGCTTCGCAGCAGTTGCTTCTGATGGGGCTGGAAAAAGATAAGCGTATGGCCTTCTACAACACAACCTACAATACCTGTAAAAGCGAGTTAGACACCTTGCAGACGATCACGCTCGGTGAGATGGCCTCTCTCGAAGAAGCCGCTTTCGCTCGCCTGATCCGACCCGCCGACAGTGCAATGAGTGGGCTTTTACCCACTGATTGAGGCTTTTTCTTGTTTCACTGAGATCGGGGAAACATTGGTAACCTGTCCCCGATTTCGACATTCCCCTGTTTTTTACTCTTCGATCTCTTTGTCCTGAGCTAAAGAATCTTTCCCGTTGGCTTCTTGCTCTGTCTTGGGTCTCTTTCTTCGAATGCCAGGTTTGGCCAAAATTTCCAGGTAAAAGGACTCAAGCTGTTCTGCTTCGGCCTGAGAAATAGACTTGTTAATGGCAGACAGATGAATAACCTCACTGCTTGCTTCATCAGCCCCGTAGCGGCAGTCAAAATCCCAAAAATCTACGTTGTCCGGAAGCGGCTTCCTGCGTTCTCTCTTTATATACTTTTTAACTTCGTATTTGATGGCTTCGACAAGCCTTGGCACTTTGATCTTTGGGTGGGTCATTTTAAAAGTTTTTTTCATAATGGTTCCAATAGATAGGGTTAGGGTTGCTAAAGGCGGTCTTCAGTTAAAAATGATTACTCAAAGTCTGTCTGCTTTTCATAGCCGCGATAACGATTCACAACGATGCCATCCTCGATCACGAGGGTGAGTGGTGTTTTGGGTGTAGGGTTGAAAATCTCCGGGTTAAGAACAAGAGGTTCCTTATAAGTGTTTTTTTTGGGAAGCCTCGCACTCTTTTTCTCATGTTTGGTGCAATTATCTGAACAGTTGTAGGGGAATAGGTAAGCACCGTGTCGCCAGTGGAGAGGAGGGAGCTTTTTCTTGAAAGGGGGCATATAGGCGGCGATGCGTGGATCATAGACGCCATGCTTGGCAAATGGAGACGAGAAGGGCTCTGCAATAGCTGCCGGAGGGGAGACCAGGTTGAGAATCCAAATCGCCATAAGAGAGAGGATTAAAAATCGCATAATGGTCTCGATACCTTTCATGCTTCATCATAACCCTCATCCATTGGACAGGCAACCTGAGCTGGATATCTAGCTAGGGGCCGGGGACACGCGCTGTTGTGTCCCTTTTGAGTCAAGCGGCTGTTGTGAGCATTTTGGCACGCTTGACTAAGAACTGCAGGAAAGCATCGAACAACCCGCCCGGTGGCGCGCCCATTCTGGCCGCTTGCCGGCAAACTCCTCGTATTCCGGTTGCTCCGCATAGGGCTGCCGCATCACCTGCAGCAGCTCATTGACCAGGCTGTGATCTCCCGTCTCGGCCTTGTCGATCGCCATTTGCGCCAGGTAGTTGCGCATTACGTACTTGGGGTTGACCGCCTGCATGCGCTGCCGGCGCTTATCGCTGTCGGATCCGTCTTTTGCGACCCGCTGCAGGTAGCTGCGCAGCCAGGCAGCGATTTGCTGTTGGTTCTGCCCGGTTAAGGCCTCCGGCTGGTAATAAGCCTCGCGCAGCGGGGCGAGTAAACTGGCTTCATCCTGGTCTTCTGTCGGGGCCAGGTCAGCCAACTTGCGGAAGAAAATCGTCATGTCGGTTTCCACCAGCTGCAGCACTCTTTCCATCTCGGTGATCAAAGGCAGATCGGTCTTCGTCTCGAAACTCTTCAGGCCAAGTTTTTGTGCCATCATCGCCTGCCAGGCCTGCTTGTAACTTTCTCCATAAATCTGCAGCGCCGCCTCCAGCGGCTCTGCCTGCTCGATCAGCGGATAGATGGCGTTGGCCAGCTGGGCGAGGTTCCAGAGGGCAATGTGGGGCTGGTTGCCGAAACGGTAGCGACCACCGGCGGCGTCTGTCGTGTTGGGTGTCCAGTCTGGATTGTAATCATCGATCCAGCCGTAGGGGCCATAGTCGATGGTCAGGCCGAGGATCGACATGTTGTCGGTGTTCATCACGCCGTGAACAAAGCCGACGCGCATCCAGTGCACGATCATCGCCGCGGTACTACGGCAGAGCTCTTCGAACCACTGCAGGTAAACGGCCACCGAGGGCTCGCCCAGGTGGGGGAAGTCGGTGCGGATGGTATAGTCGAGCAGCTGGCGCAATGGCTCAATTTCGTTGCGTGAGCTGAAAATCTGAAAGCTGCCGAAACGGGTGAAGGAGGGCGCGACCCGGCAGACCACGGCGCCCGGTTCCTGTTTGGGATGGCCGTCGTAGAACATGTCACGGGTGACCTGCTCGCCGGTGAGCAGCACACTCAAGGCACGGGTGGTTGGCACGCCGAGATGGTACATCGCTTCGCTGCAGAGGAATTCGCGCACCGAGGAGCGCAGCACCGCCAGGCCGTCACCGCGCCGTGAGTAGGGCGTGAGCCCCGCACCTTTGAGTTGCAGCGCCCAGCGTTGACCGCGCTGGTTGATGATCTCCCCCAGGTTGATGGCCCGACCATCACCCAACTGACCGGCCCAGTTGCCGAACTGATGACCACCGTAGCAGCAGGCGTAGGGATCCATGCCAGGTTGCAGGCGGTTGCCTACAAAGGTCTGGGCGAATTCTTCTCCTGTACAGCTCGCTGGCTGCAAATCTAGCAATTCGGCAACCTCTGCGGCGTAGGCGACCAGCTGCGGTGCAGCCACCGGCGTCGGCTGAACGCGCGAGTAACAGGCACCGTAGACCTGGCGCACGCGATTGCTGCGGTCCGGGTCGGCGGGTAGCTCACGGACGAAGGCGTTGTCGAAATTCAGCGCGGCCAGGGAGAGCTTGGCCTGTTGTTTGGGGGCATCTGCTATCATTTTTTGATTGTCGCACGGCTCTTACGCCCGGGGCAAGATGCGCTCAAGGGAAAGGGTGACACATAAAGGGTCTGTTGCTTTTGATTGATGTCTCAAAAAACACTCCACCTGCTGACTTCTGGTAGACTATCAATACACTCATGCCAACAGAGGTTAACATCCTATGGATCAAAACAAGTTCGCCGCCCACCGGGCTTTTTTAAAGGATACTTTGCGTCTGCAGATCGATTTCCGGCAAACGGATCAGAACCGTGGCATTGCGCCGCCAGCCATCCAGAAACCGCCTTTAGAAGGGCAGGAATTGATCCTGCTGACCGACCCGCAATCATTCAACGCCTTTGCCGGTACTGATCTGGTCGATGCGATTGGGCGGCGTCGCAGTCATCGCCACTATCAACCACTGCCTTTATCGCTGGCTGAACTCTCTTTTCTGCTTTGGGCCTCTCAGGGCATCAGTGAAGTCTTGGCCCACGGCAGCGCCTTGCGAAACGTGCCTTCGGCCGGTTGCCGGCATGCTTTTGAAAGCTACCTTGTGGTGAACAACGTCGCAACCCTTGAACGCGGTGTCTACCGTTATCTGCCGGTTGAGCACGCACTGGTTTTTGAACATGCTCTGGAGAATCAGAAAATCCTACTCACAGAGGCGACCCTCGGCCAGGAATTCATCGCCACAGCTCCGGTGATCTTTGCCTGGACCGTGCTTCCGTATCGCATGGAATGGCGCTATGACCTCGCAGCGCACCGTGTGATCGCCATAGATGCCGGTCACGTCTGCCAGAACCTCTACCTGGCCTGCGAGGCGATCCAAGCCGGGACCTGTGCTATTGCAGCTTATCATCAGGAGAAGATGGATGCGCTTTTACAGGTTGACGGAGAGCACGAATTTACGCTCTACCTGGCGCCGGTGGGGAAGGTCTGAACCGAGATGGACTCTGAGTTGGGAACAAAATATCGATTCTCATGTATGACAAAGGGGAAGCTATGGGTACAAAGAACGGCTGCAACAAAGCTCTTTTGCCTGGGGCCAGTTCGTGACTCTTGCCTCAGCTCAAAGATAAAAGCTGCCCCCGTTTTACTGTCCCAACATCTCACGGGTTACCAGAACCACTCCTTTTGCTGAAACACGGAAACCATTGGCTCTGTCCAGCTCGGCATCATAGCCGATCACGGAACCCTCCGGAACAATGCAGGCGCTATCGATGACCGCGCGCTTGATTTTGCAATGCCGATTGATGGTGCTCCCCGGCAAGACGATGGTTTCCTCGATTTTCGAGTAAGAATGGATCCTGACGTCTGAAAACAGCAGAGTTCTTCTGAGGTGGGAGCCGGAGATGATACAGCCGCCCGAAACCGCAGAATCAACGGCCATGCCCCGTCGTCCGTCATCATCAAAGACAAATTTCGCCGGGGCCAGTTGCCTCTGGTAGGTCCAGATCGGCCAGTTCTGATCATAAAGATTGAGCTCCGGGTCTGGCGAAATCAATTCCATGTTAGCTTCCCAGAAGGCGTCCAACGAACCCACATCTCGCCAGTAGGCCAACGCGTCGGTTTCTGGATCAAGAAACGGGTAGGCGTAGACATTATGGTCCTCGAGAATGTTCGGAATAATGTTTTTGCCAAAATCATGTTCGGAATCAGGACTCTTGCCGTCTCTTTCAAGAATCTCCAGGAGGAAATCGGTGTTGAAGATGTAGTTGCCCATGGAGGCCAGGGTCTTGTCAGGCTTTCCGGGGAGGGGGTTCGGCTGCTTTGGTTTTTCATCAAACTGTATGATCCGGTTGCTGTCATCGACGGTCATCACGCCGAACTCGCCGGCCGCTTCTTCGATCGGTACTTCGAGGCAAGAGACTGTGAGGTCTGAGCCCTTTTCCACGTGAGCCAGCAGCATGGGCCGATAGTCCATCTTGTAGATGTGATCACCGGATAGAATCATGACATACTTGGGCCTTGTCTCACGGATGAACCCGATGTTCTGATAGACCGCATCCGCGGTGCCCTGGTACCAGTTATCAGAGGATTGCTGGGAGGCCGGCAATATTTCGATGTATTCGCCAAGCTCCATCTTGAAATGACTCCAGCCACGCACCAGGTGCCGGATCAGCGAGTGCGATTTGTATTGAGTCAGCACGCCGATCTTACGAATTCCCGAGTTAACACAGTTGGAGAGCGGAAAGTCGATAATGCGGTACTTGCCGCCGAAGTGAACGGCAGGTTTGGCCCTTAAATCGGTCAACTCGTGCAGCCTGGTGCCCCGTCCGCCTGCTAATACCAGTGCTAATGTGTCACGAGTGAGATGGCCTAAAAAACGATAGACGACCCTGGTGTTTGGATTGTCAGGCAATGGAATCTCCTTGGGGGAAAAGTGCAAATGATCAAGGTTGGAGAAGCAAAAGTGATTTTGTCTATGAAGTATATCGCAAGAGTCCTGATGCTCAAGGTCACCGCGACCATCAGGTTGTATTGGCCTCGGGGACACGCTGGGGAGCCATCCCGATCCCGGTGAATCAGATCTGTGAGTTGAAGTAAAATTTCAGTTTTACCTTTTTGTTACTTAGTCTTGGATGTCCCCAGGCCTCGCTGGTTGCCATAAGGCATATCTTGTATACACTGTGCGTTAATTATTTCGCCATATTTGGCAATGCCTTGGATAACCTGTTGAACGTGAGAATCTCAGGTTCGTGAAAAAGAGAGCTTGATTGGCTGGACAATCTGTTCCCGGTGTGAGTGAACAAGCAACTTTACCTTCCCGGGGCCTGTACGATAGTCTATGCGCAAAACTCATATCTCAAACCGTCAGTGTTTGAGAAATCATTCTAATACCGAGTACATGAGAATAGAAGAATGATCATGCAAAAAACAAAATTATTGGCCATTGCACTGCTCATTGCCGCCTCGGCCGGGGTCATGCTGCCGGCTTATAATATTTTCAACCTACAACCGGCAGTCTACCGGATGCTGATCGCGGCAACGGAGCAGGATACCACCCGGATCGCCCTGTATATCTCGTCTTTTGTTTTTCCGGAGATTGAGGGAATGCCGCTGGAAGAGCCTGCTTTCGGTGACCTGGTCAGAGAGATGCACGAGGTAAAGCGTACCTTTGGTCTGGTGAACCTCAGAATCTTCTCCGCGGATGGGCATATTACCTTTTCAACGGCCAGCGAGGAGATCAACCGGATCAATCGTCAGGCCTTTTTCGTCGAAAAGGTCGCCAAGGGAGGGACTTACACCAAAGTGAGTTATCTCTCCTATCTCTCCCCGGAAGGGAACCCTGCGAAGGCCTCTGTGGTACAGACCTGCGTACCGATCAGGCGCGCCGGGCAATTTGTCGGTGCGGTTGAGATCGATTACAACATCACCGAACGCAAGGCGGCCCTGGATAATCTCATCCATAAGTCATCGGTTTTCCTGTTCCTGGTCGGTACTGGAGTGTTGCTGGCTTCGGTGTTCTTCGGTTTTCAATCGAAACGGGCATCGGCTCAGCAGCGCAAGGCCGAAAAAGAACTTCGAATTGCCCACAGGCAATTACTGGACATTGTTGAATTCTTGCCTGATGCGACCTTCGTTATCGACCGGGACGGCAAGGTCGTGGCATGGAACCGTGCCATGGAGGAAATGACCTCTGTGCATAAAGATGCCGTCCTCGGCAAAGGCAGCTACGAATACTCCATGGCGTTCTACGGTAAGCGGTGCCCCATGTTGATCGATGCTGTTTATAGTGACATTTCTAAAACCAGCGGGCACTATGATTATTTGGAAAAAAATGGCGTCACCCTTTTTGCTGAAACGACTCTAACCCTCTCCTCTAGCGGCAAAAACGCCAATTTATGGGCCACCGCTTCACCCCTGCTTGATCAAGAGGGCAATTACGTTGGTGCCATTGAATCAATCCGGGACATCAGCGAACGCAAAACAGCTCAACGAAGACTCTCAGACAAGAATGTCCTGTTGGCGAACATCCTTAATAATATCCCTCATTATGTTTTCTGGAAGGACCGTAATTGCGTATTCCAGGGCTGCAATCTGAATTTTGCTAAAGTGGCAGGGATCGGCACGCCGGAAAACATTGTTGGCAAAACTGACTTTGATCTGGCCTGGGAAAAAAAAGAGGCCGAATTTTACCGTCAATGCGATCAGGACGTTATGGAGAGTGGTGAACCGTTACTCGATATCGAAGAACCGCAACTTCAGGCTGATGGCAGAAACGCCATCTTGTTGACCAGCAAGGTTCCTCTGCGCAACGAAGCCGGAGAGGTGGTTGGCATACTCGGCATTTATGCCGATATTACAGAGCAGAGATCACTGGAAAAACAGCTCCGACAGAGCCAGAGAATTGAGGCTGTTGGAACGCTCGCAGGCGGCATCGCCCATGACTTTAACAACATCCTGACGGCTGTAATCGGTTATACAGAATTCGCCATGTCTGATCTGCCGGGTGGCTCACAGAACCAGTCTCCCTTGAGAGAAGTTTTGAAGGCCGCCCACCGCGCCAAAGAGTTGGTACAGAAGATTCTGATGTTTGGTCAACAGACGGAGCAAGATCGTACGCCGACCTTGATCAACCCGATCATCAAGGAGGCTCTTGAACTGCTGCGTGCAACCATCCCGAAGACAATCAAGATTTGCCTGGAGATCAACGAAGATGCCGACCCGGTACTCGCTGACCCAACCCAGATTCACCAGGTCATTATGAACCTGGGGACCAATGCCTGCCACGCTATGCAGGAAAATGGCGGAACTCTCAAGGTGACCCTGGACAATCTTCATGTGGACGCTGAACTCGCGTCCTCCTCGCCAGAGCTTAATGAAGGGGCCTATGTTCGTCTTGCCATTTCTGACACAGGCCACGGTATGGGACAGGCTACACTTGAACATATTTTCGAGCCCTATTTCACGACTAAGAAGTTTGGTGAAGGCAGTGGGCTGGGGCTCTCCGTGGTGCATGGCATCATCATGGGCCATGGTGGGGCAATAACCGTGGAGGCAACACCGGGGCAGGGGACTATGTTCACGGTTTACCTGCCTCGACTTTTTAATGAAGTGGTTCGAGAGGTTCCTGAACCGGAGACGCTACCCAAGGGCAAGGAGCGCATACTTTTTGTCGATGATGAAGAGGCTCTGGTTAGCCTGGGCCAGAAAATCCTGGCATCGCTTGGTTATGAAGTCACAATCGCGACAAGCGGTGTGGATGCATTGGGGTTGTTTCGCTCCGATCCACAAGCCTTTGATCTGATCTTCACGGATCAGACCATGCCAATCATCACCGGAATGCAATTGTCTGAGCAGATCCTTAAGGTCAGGCCGGATATTCCAATTATCCTTTGTACCGGGTTCAGTGCGACCACCTCCGACGAGACAGCCAAGGCGGTTGGAATCAAGCAGTTTGTCATGAAACCTTTGACCAAGCAGGCTTTGGCACTGACAGTGCGTAAGGTGCTTGACGACGACTGATAAAATAAAATCGCGAGCCGAAGACACTCTTGTTAGAGAGACCCTTTTGCCTCAACCTGAGCAACTCTGAAAAAACCTGATAAAATTCAATCCGAACAAAACTCAATCACCACTCATGGAGGACACGATGAAAACCATAATGACATTACTCTTTGCTCTTTTTCTGGCAAGCAGCGCTTGCGCGGCCGGTATTACCGTCGATTATCAGGTCAACAACCAGACCTACGAGGGATATTACATCAGCAACACGAAAGGGGCGCCTTTGGTCCTGCTCGTACACGACTGGGATGGACTGACGGATTATGAAGTCAAACGTGCGGAGATGCTCGCCAAGCTCGGCTACGCGGTCTTTGCCGCCGACCTTTTCGGCAAGGGCATCCGTCCGACCGAGATGGTCGATAAGCGCCAACATACGGGCGCGTTGTACAAGGATCGAGCGAAGTTGCGGGCGTTGCTACAGGGCTCTCTCGATGCGGCCAAAGAACAGGGCGGGGATGTGACCAACGCAGTGTCGATGGGCTACTGCTTTGGCGGGGCCGCAGTGCTCGAGCAGGTCCGCTCCGGTGCTAATCTGAAAGGTTTTGCCACCTTCCACGGTGGCTTGAGCACACCGGAAGGACAGGACTACAGTCAGGCCAAGGGCAAATTACTGATCATGCACGGCAGCGCTGACAGCAACATCACCCTGCAGGATTTTGCGGACCTGGCGACTGAGCTCGAACAGCAGGGCGTGGCCCATGAGATGATCACCTACGGCGGCGCGCCGCATGCGTTCACCGTGTTCGGTTCAGATCGTTATCGTGCTGATGCCGACGCTAAATCGTGGCAGCGTTTCGTGGAGTTTTTGGCGGAAACGCTGAACTAGTTCCTGAAGGGTTTTTTCTGAGCAGGCCCCCTTAAGGCGACCTGCGTCCGACGAACAGCTCTTTTTTTTAGTCCTGCATTTGCGCTGCAGGCAATACTGGATGATATAATCAGAGTCATGTTAAGGATTCTGCTACTCATACCGTTTGCCTTTATTCTGCTCTCCGCTCCGGTGGCTGCCGGCGCGGATAGTCTGATCAACCAGGAACTCTTCATCCGGATTGTCCCCGAAGAACATCTCCTTGAAGGCAAGGCGGTCTTGACGCTCGTTGATCAGCGCGCAGATTGGACGGCGGAGTTTCGTCTGGCGGCCCAGGCTGATATCGATGCGGTGACTGTGGACGACAAGCCGGTGCCCTTTACCTTCGCTAACGGGCGCCTGCAGATCTCAATGAAAAACGCTGCGGACACCCTGACCATTGTTTATCGCATCCGCTTCGATGATCCGGTCGCGCAGGATCATGTCGGCATCGAGGATCCGTCTTTGGGTGTTTCGGCGACGATCATGCCGCAAGGCACTTTTCTTTCGGCCGCTTCCGCTTGGCATCCGCTTCCGGTCGATGCGAATAGTCGATTCCGCTTGACGATTACCGGACCGACAGGATTGCTCGGAGTGACCTCAGGCCGCCTGGTCGGTCTTGAGACCAGCGCAGCCGGATCAGAGACGATCTGGCAGACGCAACGACCCCAGTCAGCCTTGGCGCTGGCTGCGGGGTATTACCAGGTCGAGCGTGACAGACTTGGCGAGACCCAGCTTCTGGCTTTTTTCGGCGCCGGAAATGCCACACTCGCTTCGGACTATCTTCAGTCGAGCCGAGAATACCTGCAGCTTTACCAGGAATTGTTTGGTCCCTATCCTTACGACAAATTTGCCGTAGTCGAAAACTTTTACCCGACTGGTTATGGCTTTCCCGGCTGGACCTTGCTCGGCAGCAGCGTAATCAGGCTTCCCTTTATCCTTACTACCAGTCTGCCCCATGAGATCGCCCACACCTGGTGGGGGAATGCGGTTGAGATCGATTATTCGTCCGGCAACTGGGGCGAGGGCCTGGCCACCTATGTTGCCGATTACTACCTGAAAGAGTTGCACGCGCCTGCCGAAGCGCTCGAATATCGACGCAAGATTCTGCGCGATTATGCAGCCCTGATCGATGTTGGTGACGATCTGCCGTTGAGCGCTTTTCGCAGCCGCATGTCAAAGCGCGACCAGGCGGTTGGCTACGGCAAGGCGGCCATGGTCTTCCATATGCTGCGCAACCTGATCGACGATGAGGCCTTCTGGGCAGGGCTGAAAGCCGCTGCAGGCGACGGCATCGGCAAACGCTACGCCTGGAGCGATTTGCAGCGACATTTCGAGGCGACCTCCGACATGGATCTCGAAACCTTCTTCCGCCAGTGGACTTTGCGGACCGGAGCGCCGCAACTGCAATTGACGGACGTCGCTGTCATGTCTGTCGATGATGGCTGGCAGGTCTCAGGGACCATTCTTCAGGATGCGCCATTCTACGACCTTGCCGTGCCCCTGCAGCTGGAAACTGCAACGCGCAAATACAACCAGTCAATCGGCCTTGATGAACGCCAAAACTGCTTTCTCTTTACCATCACAGAACGTCCGCTCAGTCTCAGCGTCGACCCGAAGAGCGATCTGTTTCGCAAGCTTTACCCGGAAGAATTGCCGGCCACGGTCAATGACCTGCGCGCATCAAGAATGCCGCTGGTTGTCGTCGCCCGCGGCTCCGAAGCCTTGCTCGACTCCTCAGGGGATCTTTTGCGTGGCCTGCAATGGCAACAGGCCCCGGTGATGAACGAGGACGATTATCTTGATCAACGGCCAACCAACAAGGATCTGCTTGTCCTTGGCTGGCCGAAGAGCCCGGAGCTGCGACTCAACCTTCCGGATGGTTTCACGGTCGCCGGGCAGCAGGTTACGATCGGTGATAAACTCTACTCAGAGGCTGACGATGTGCTGTTCCTTGTCTTGCCCGGCCATGAAGAAAATCGCGTCACTGGGTATTTTTTGCCTGGTTCGCTCACCGCGGCCCGTGACACGGCCCGGCGTATCTCTCATTACGGCCGCTACAGCACTCTCGTCTTCCACAAGGGCCACAACCAGGTCAAAACGACCTGGGACCCTGTAGGCTCGCCGCTGAAGAGGCTTTTTACAAAGGACGCTGTGCCATGAAGTTTTTACGCAAATTGATTTTGTTGGTTTTCGTTGCCGTGTTCACCCTGTTTCTTCCGGTAACGACCCAAGCCCACCCACATATCATCGATGCCGCAGAGAAGACTGAAATCTCCCCGCAGGCTTTGCTCGAAGACCTGCGTCGCGCCCAAGTCATCTTCCTGGGGGAATTTCATGATCATGTCGGACATCATCGCGCCCAGTTGACGATCATTGATGCCCTCGATGACGATGAACGACCGCTGGCGATCGGTCTCGAAATGTTCCGCAAAGACAGTCAGGAAACCCTCGATCGCTGGACCGCAAACGACCTGCCGTTTTTGAAATTTCTGTCGGTTTATAAAGACAACTGGAGCATGTGGGAGGAGTACCGGGAGATTTTCATGCATGCCCGAAACGAAGAAGTGAAGATGGTCGGGCTGAATATACCGCGCAGCATTACCAGCAAAGTGCTTCGCAATGGTTTTAAAGCGCTTCCCGAAGAGGAGCGGCAGATGCTCGGCAATGTCCAGTGTGTGGTCACTCCTGCTTACAGCGACTATATCCGTCAGGCGATGGGTGGCTATGGCGGTCACGGCGATCAATATCTCCATTTCTGCGAAGCCCAGATGCTCTGGGATACCATGATGGCACGTAACCTGGTCGAGTTCCTGGAGAAGAATCCGGAATATCGGGTGGTGGTGTTGGCCGGCAGCGGGCATGCCTGGAAATTTGGTATCCCAACGCAGATGCTCGAGCAAGCTGAGATCAGCTACCGTGTTTTGTTACCGGAAGTTGTCTCACGCGTCGATCGACAGAGTGTGACCAGGGATATCACCGATTACCTGTGGCTGGATGAAGGGGAGGATGGTTGGACGTTTCCAAATTAAGAGAGATGTTCGCAAGCTTGTCTGCAGGAATTGGCACTTCTCACTTGATTGGCACCAGAAGCTTTAGGAATAGAGGCGTTCGATCATAGGACAGACCGGCACGAAGCGGGGGGCACATAAGTCATGTGTCCCCCGCTTTAATTATCTGTAGTAGCTCAGCCTTAATCTGACAGACAGTGCCTAGTTTTGCACCTTGCCACCTGCATACTAAACATCCCCGGGTAATGTAAGAAAGAGTTGCAGCAATACTTGTAGGAATGCTCAAATCCTTAGAACCAGGGAGAGGAAATATTTACTGTAAATAGTGACTTATGAGAATCAACACGGCACTACGATGACAACCAAGCTTTGTGGGTATTGCCAGACGAAAGTCCTTTCAGGGCAAGGTAAAGAAAAAGGTAGCTCCCTCGCCTTCTTTGCCAACGCCCCAGATAGTGCCGCCATGCCGCTGGATGATCTTCTGCACTGTGGCCAGGCCGATGCCGGTTCCTGGGTACTCGCTGGCATCATGCAATCGCTTGAAAGTGGTGAAGAGATTTGCAGCGTGCTGCATATTGAACCCGACGCCGTTATCTCGGACGTAGAAGACCGATTTCCCCTGCTGCTCGATCATGCCGAGTTCGATCTTCGCTTCCGCCTCGCCCCGGGAGTATTTCCAGGCGTTTTCCAAGAGATTTCTCAGCGCCACCCTCAACAGTTGCTGGTCACCCGTGCAAACCAGCGTTTCAGGGATAACAGTGACCACCTTGCGCTCCGGTTCAGCCATCGTCAACTCCTCGACAATATCCCGTGCCATGACGGCGAAATCGAGGGTCTCACTGTGAAGCTCTTTGCGAACGATGTTGGATAGGACCAGGATCGCCTCGATCAGACCCTCCATTCCCTCACACCCCTTACAGATGTTGTCGAGGAGCAAACGTCCGGTTTCATCGAGGCTGTCGCCATAGCTCTCCACGAGAATATCGGCTGCCGCATAGGCGCGAGTCAGCGGTGTCCGCAGATCATGGGAAAGGGTATAGCTGAACGATTCCAGTTCCTGGTTGGCCATCATTAGTTCATCGGCTTGATTCACCAGCGAGTTTCTTAGCTTGCCGATCTCAACCTGCATTCGGTTAAGATCTTCGGCAAGTTCGCCGATCTCATCGGTAGTGACCACCTCCAGCCTCTGGTCAACGTCCCAGGTGCGGGTCACCTTCTGGATGTGGCTACGTACCGCAAGAAAGAAATTCATGCTCTTCTTCATGGAAAGCCAGAGGAGCAGATTGCCGCTGAGCAGGATTACAATAAAAACCGTCAGGCTGGTCACCACTCCATGCCAGATTGAATCATAGTGTCGGGTGACATTCTTCTGGGATAAGAGTACCCCGGCTGTTTCTCCAAAGGCATCCTTGATCGGCCCTGCACCGACGACATAGTGTTTTTCGTCGAGCTCGACAGCTTTCACTACAAAAGTCTTCAGCCCCGACGGCAGAAAATCGTTTCTCTGTGGGTCGGACGAAATGACTAGCTGTGGGCTGCTCGGATAGAGCACGGTGAAATCGCTGCCGTCTAGGACCTCTAGGTCGGTGTCGAACCTCTCGATATATTCTATCGGAAGGAACAGGGCAACGTCGTGTCCTGTAATTTCCTTCATCCGCACGAAAACATGGTCGATCTCCTCGGCCACCTCCAGGTAGCCGAGCAGCTCACCGTCAGCCAGGATTGGAGTGACGCAGCGCAGTGAAAAGAAATTCTTCCCCATTTCAAGTCCGCTGGCCGTCTCTTTGGTTGCCACTGCCTGCAGGAAAGTGGCCCGCTCCAGGCTGTCTCCATGCTGCTCCGGCATGTGCACACGCAGCAGAACCTTGCCATCAGGAGCAATGAAATACATATGGGTGATGGAGTGTTTGGCCTTGAGTTCGTCAAAAATGGGCCTAGCAACCGTCAGTAGGGCCTCCCGGTCCTCGGCCGCGAGCGGGGTGAGGAACGCTTCCAGGCGGCTGAGACCCGAGGTTGCGCGACGTAACCCTTCGGCATCAGCATCCAAGATCGTCCTGAGCAATTGGTTCTCCTGGTCAGCCAGATTCTCGAACCGTTGCAACAGTTGCGCGGATTGGTTCTGGTAGGAATAGATTCCCATGCAAACGCTGCTTAGTACGGCCACGACGATAATCGTCAGAAAAAAGCGGGCCTTGATTGTCATGCCGATTGTCATCGTAACCTTCCCCGTAATAGATGCAACGCAAGTGTAGAATAAACGAAAACCACTTTTTTCAGTAGGTTGAGAGTTTTCGTTATGTTTGTAAGTTAAAAAACAAAAAAACTCGCTCTCAAATACCGAGGCGAGCAAAGTTGGTAGCAATGAAGTTACTCACTCTTCGGTAACCCGGCTATCCTCAAGGGACCCGTGGCTTTGCGTCACCGACTCGCATCGGTTTTGCTATTATCGGAGCTTCTTAAACTTAAGTGGTTGGGTGTTAATTTAACATTATAAACCTGAGCAGACAAGTGTCTTAATGAAAGGGTATTTATTTGTTCATTTGGAGGGATGTTCGATGCACAAGATCTTCTTCCTGATCGAAGTTGTAAGCAAGACAAAAAAGTCACCCTCAGCTTTAAGGAGGACTTGTAGCTATCAGCCATAATTAACCTAAAAATATCGGTCACAAAAAAAACTGACACACTCGTCAACCTACCAGAGTTATCGAATGTTAGGATGTATCAAAAGTTGTGTCAGCAACTATTGAGAGTCAAATCCTGCGGATCTGGCCGATTCCTGAATACCTTGGAATACAAGAATGGCCCATCCAATAAGGACGGGCCATTCTTTATTCTATGTGTCATTGAAAATAGAGGAATTGTCTTGCGAATCGGCTTTAACGTTTTAGTTATCAAGGCCGAGTGCTTTGATTTTGTCGATAATCAGGCTGTTGTCAGGAACCCCTCTGACGATCAAACGGATCCTGCCAGTCTTGTCTATCAGGTAATTGATACGTTCTCCGGAATAGAGTTTCTTGATCGCTCCTCCTGAGTCACTGACCAAAGGGTAGGTGATGGCAAACTCAGCAGCGAAACGTTTGACCGTGTCCATGCTGTCTCCACTGATACCCATGACCTGGGTATTGAGAGCTTCCAGGGTCGCCATGTCCCTCTGAAAGCCCAGCGTAGTGGTTTTTCAAGCAGGGGTGTAAATAGCGAAGTAAAACGTCAGGATGACATTCTTTTTCCCTAGGTAATCTGCCAGCGACACCTTGCCCTGGTTGGTCTGTGACGTGAAATTCGGCGCTTGGTCGCCCACGGACAGGGCCAGCACCGGCGAGGCCACCAGGATGAGTGCGGCGGCCAGAATGAAAACCAGTTTTCTTCTCATCATATACCTCCTTGCCAAGGCTTCAGACCCCGTCCGAGGGGATGTGCCTTGCCTGTTTTGTCTGGATGACTCCAAGGGAAGAGGATAACAACATCTTGATTCTAAACACCGTGCAGCGGATAATCAAATTTTTTTACCTGAAAACGTGACGTTGAGGTCGATTTTGACAGCAGCATGGATTTATCAATCAGATTCCGGATAGGATGAGCAACTGCATAATTCCTCTCGGATCTCAAAGGAGATGGTCTAATGCCCTCTGATGGACTGACCGCCAATCTACCTCCGAAGGCTTTGAAAATCCTTACCGCCTTGCATCTCATTTGCCTGGGGCTTGTCATGGGTACCGCCGCCGGGGTCCTGGTGAGCCTCCGGCTCATGTACACGCGGGGAGACAACCTCGACCACCTGACCGCGGACCTGTTCCAGGCGACCTTGGTCAACGGTCTTTTCACGTGGTCTCTCTACGGTCTGCTGGGCTCATTTATGGTTTTCTCACTGTTTAGTCGCTGGGGGTTTTTACGGCACATTTGGATCGTCCTCAAATGGGTTGGACTGGCCATAATTGTGCTGTGCAGCGCCAAATGGCTAGTCCCGGCCGTGGACGGGATGGTGGCACTGTCGGATGGTCTTTACTCGATTCCCGATGCAGGTGAACGGTACAGTGCCCTGTTTCGCCAAGCGGCCACAACAGCGTCTCTGGTTATCGGCATGGGCGTAATCCTGTTGTTACTCTCGGTGTATAAGCCCTTCGGTCAGTTGCAGAAAAGGCTGCCATCGCGCCGCACTACCATTATCATCCGCGTGGTCATTCTGATGCTAGCAGCAGGGGGCGTTGCCGCAATCTTGATGGAATCGGTCCAGCTGAGAAGTTTTCGGCAGATGCAGATCAGCCATGTTGAACCGGCCTTTATACGCGATGGTGTCTACCGTGGTGTCGCCATTGAAGGGTCCTTTACCTACGAGGTGGATGTTAAGGTCAAAGGAAAAACCATTGTCGCGGTCACGGTCGTATCAAACCGCGCCTCGCCTTACGACCGTTATGCCGAGGGTGTGATCAGTAGGGTTTTGAACAATCAAAGTCCGGCGGTAGATGCCATTACCAAGGCCACAACGAGCAGCAAGATGCTTCTTAAGGCGGTGGAGAATGCCCTGTCCGGGGCGCCCAGGATTGAAGAGTAAACAGACCCTATTATCCTTGGCTCTTGAAGAGCCTGTCATAACAATGATGATTCTGATGTGATTGAAAAATCTCACCCACCATATCCTTGACCCAGGCTGCCAACATTTGGATGCCTCCGACCGACGCTATTGCTTTATCCCGGCCGATGCACCGTTGCCGTGGTTGTTGGCAGCGGCAAATCCCTCACATTCCTGTTTGACCAGTTGGTGACGATAGCAAAACATTTTCTTCAGCTTGCGGCGTACAAACCAGCCACCAAACAATTCTCCCAGTTTACCAAGTGGCAATTGATAATCTATGCTGTCCTTATACAGACAGCTGTTGTCATCAATCGCTTCCACCTCATGGGTATGGCACCAGCTGGCAAAGGGGCCACTGATTTGTACATCCTGAAAAGACTTACCTAGTTTGTAGTTGCGGTGTTCCGCTACCCAGTGCAAGCGCATGACACCGAACATGCTTAGTTCCAGAGTGGTGCGGGAACCAGTCTCGTCAATGCTGGCCGGCGTACCCACCACCTTCACAGGCTCCCATGGTGGGGTGAGTTTTTCGATGGCTGCTGGATCGTGGTGCCAGTCAAATACAAGATTTGCAGGTGCACCGATAATAGATTCGTAATTAAAGCGAGGCATCAGATTTATTCCTCTGTTCCTTTGAAATTTCGGCCAACATCAACAAAGATCCCAACATAGTCAAAAAGTAGATGTTCAACTAATTCACCAGTAGAGGATCTTAAACAAGTTATATCAGTGACAGCTTTTCTTACTGGAATTGAGTTAATCAGCCCTCTTTGAAATCAGTATAACAGTTAATAGAATCGCTTTAGTAATGGTGCATTGATTGGAACAATTAATACTAGATCCTGCATTCCTGGAACGGCTAAAGTATCCAGACGGTCGTGTTTTTTGGCTGGTTTTCTTAAGAAGAAAGTGAAGATAAACTGATAGTACAAGCTGGCTAAGTATGAGAACTAATATATACTTGCAAAACTTTAATTGATGCTAGTCTCAAGAAAGGTGGTCAAAATGCAGAATTTTATTGTTCTATGTCAGATCATCATTGCGCTTGGCATATTCAATGTTTGGATTATACGCTATGGCAAAGAAACCAACTGGCGCGGCGGCGAAGCTAAAAATATGAAAGAAGAATTTGCTGCTTATGGATTGCCTGGTGGGTTTATGGTTTTTATAGGTGCAGCAAAAATCTTTTTGGCCATCTGCCTAATTATCGGAATATGGCTTCCTTTGTTAGTCAAACCAGCGGCAATGGCAATGGCTTTTCTGATGATTGGAGCTGTATCAATGCATGTCAAAGTTAAAGACTCATTGCAAAAGTCATTGCCCGCATTTACCATGTTACTATTATCCCTTGTGGTTTCAGTTGGCTAGACGCTCATTTCAAAAGTTGGGCTGGATTGTTCCAGTCATCCAGCTTCTTATTTGTCCTTAATTACATGGAGGAAAAAATGAAAAAGCTGCTTCTCTTAGTTGTAGTCATGGGGTTTGTTCTGTCAACTCTCCCAACAGCAATTGTTTACGCAGAGACAGAGGGTGCAAACTTGCTTGAGGAGCGATGCACTGTTTGCCACCCGTCATCTAGGCCAAAATCAAAGCAAAAAACCCCTGAACAATGGGAGACTACTGTCAATAGAATGATGGGAAAAGGTGCAAAGCTAACAGAAGAAGAGAAGGTGATTCTTCTAGACTTCCTAAGCAAGACCTACAAACCTTAATCTAAACGAGCGACTTTCACGTGGTCGCTCGTTTTCTTATGAATCCTGATAGTGTTTTGTGTATTCAGTTTGTCTGCAATGAGAGATCCTTGCAGGTCCTGCATTATAAAGAAAGGCCACCAAGGAACGAACCCTGGTGGCCATAATTTTGTGTGTTAAAGAGCTTACTGAATACCTCTATCAATAAGAAGCTGATTTTCGTCTCACAAATCGTGGCTTTTGGGAATATAACTAGCTCAAACATGTCCTGTAAGCTAGGGGCTATTCAATTATTAAAAACTTTTTTAAATATATCTTCTCCGAAGTGCTCTTTCAGACAGTCAGGACATATACCATGACTGAATTTTGCATCACTATTTTGTTCTATGAATTTTTCAATAGGGAGCCACGATATTGCCTCCTTCGGCCCTATATTGTCTGGGCGAATGTTATTGCAATATGAACAAGTGGCAAGAATGCCTCGAAGAGTTTTTATTTGTTTGTTAGCCATTTCAAGCTCATGGTTGATTTTTTCTAGGGAGTCATTTTTACGATAAAGTTCTACGTTTAAAGTGGAGATCAAACTTTTCTCTCGACGATATGAAGTTATTGCAAGAGAAGCTACGGCATAGAGACAAGAAAGAAGAATACCAACTTCGATGAGTTGCACCACAAATCCTAATCTAGTCGGAGTAGATATTGGGATTTTATGCCAATAAAATGCGGTAAGAATACATATGCCACCGTATGTTAATACAAAAAGAAAAGAACTGATTTTAAGCTGTTCTTTCCGAGTGATTAGAGGAATGGTTGTGGCGACAGCTACAAGAACTAACAATGCTAGCCCCGTTTGTCCGCCCACGAAAAACCAATCAGCAAAAACCACAAACCCAATGGACGTAATATAGGACCACAACGGCCAATCGCGATTTGCAGCTGATCTACTAAAAAAATAAAGTGTCCAAAATATGGCAGCAGCCATAGAGGACAGCATCAAAGCGCTTAAATAATCAAAAGCTACGGCCTCAATTACTAACAAAGTAGACAAAAGACTAGAAGCCAAAATTAAAGCATTGAGAACGCGTTTTTCTAGAGGAAAAGAATCCTGGTCGCCAAGAAAATATTGAATTAAGAAATGCTCTTTGTGTACTGACATGTGAACCGCCCCTAGTTTTCCAGTCATTTTTTGAACACAAAAATCAGTTGATCAGCATCGTGCTGTCGGCAACAATTTATGAGGTTTGCTCATTTTTCTCTTGTCCCCCAGCCGTTCATCTCAATCCCTCAAGGAATATGTTGGATAAGACTTTGCTAATCTAAGGCAACAGAGACGTCAGGTAAAGAATTTTCCTAAATATCCATTCGCATTGTTTCGATGTTTTCAAATCGCCAGAAATGTAATTTCTTGTTGCCCCTGACTTGCAATAAAAAAACCTACAGCCAGGAGGGACTTTGGGGCAACGGGTTCTATGGGTTTTGCTTAGGAGGCAGAACGTGAAGAACTATGTTCTTCAGTTAATGTCTTGCCGATTTCGTCAAGTATGTCAACAGATACATGAAAACAAAAACGGCCACTAGGGTTTGATCCCTGGTGGCCATAGTTTTGTGTATTAAGAAGCTTCCTGAATACCTCTATCAATAAGAAGCCGATTTTCGTCTTATATGTCGTGATAAAAAAGAAAAGAGACAATTATTGTTAAGTGGTAAAATTCATTTTATTTAATAGCATTTATGAACTGAAGAAGTCTTTAAACACACCCCTAATAAAATGATTACAGTAATAATTGTTGACATCGAATTCACAAAAATTTATTTTTCACATCCCCCTAATAATTTATAAAATAATAAGGAGACAATTATGGCAAATGTTCTTGAAATGGCCGCTGAAATAGTAGCGGCACATGCTTCATCTACAACTATGTCAAAGGAAGATATTTTAGCAGAGATCCAAGAAGTCTATGCGACTTTGTCAGCACTTGAAAAAGGTGAGGATGTAGCAACGACGGAAAAGGTTCAAGAGGATAACTCTCCTGTAGTATCAAAGCGTAAAGCCTTTGGAAAAAACCAGATATTCTGCATGATCTGTGGAAAGGGTTTTACCACTCTCAAGCGGCATCTTGCTGCTGCTCACGATATGACCGCTAAGGAATATCGTAACCAGTTTGACATTCCTGCAGGAACGCCTCTGGCTTCTAAGGCATACTCTGAGTGCAGAAAGCAGATGGCTATTGATCGTGATCTGGCTGGTGGGTTAGCCAAGGCAAGAGCGGCTAAGGGCAAGGCAAAAAAGAAGTAGTGTCGCCTCCTCCATAAACACTCTTTAAAGTTGTTAAGGGGCTAACGAAACCGTTAGCCCCATTGTCTTTGGTAGTTTCTAGAAAAGTAAAAGTGCAATCGTTATATTTGTCCTCTCGCATTGTTTTGGATCGGAATATTGGTCAGAAATGCTGAATTATTGCAAACCCTAATGGAGAAAATGGCGACAATTTTCTCTACGGAACGCAACTAAATCTGACAATGGGTGTTAGATCTAGTCTGGCTTATTACAAATTATCACCCTCTGCTTAGCGTTGATTTGACACGTCAGGATTTTCTGTCAAATTTCATAGGTACCCTTTGCCGGTTCGATGCAATCCCTTCAGGAGTGTCAGCTTGTGTCAGGAGTCGCCGATGAATGGCTCACGCAAAAGCTTTCCCCAGCTACCCCAAGATTTCCAGTCTCTTTATCAGAATACTCCGATGATGATGCACTCGATCGATGTCAATGGGTCTCTGCTCAGCGTCAGTAATAGCTGGTTGGAAAAACTTGAGTACAGCCGTGATGAAGTTATTGGTAAAAAACTGACCGATTTTTTTACAGAGGAGTCCAAAATCTTCGCCGAAGAGACCATCCTGCCACATTTTTTCAAAGCGGGTTCGGTTGTCGACATCCCTTACCAGATG
The DNA here is from genome assembly GCA_029667085.1 of Deltaproteobacteria bacterium IMCC39524. NCBI lineage: Bacteria > Deltaproteobacteria > Deltaproteobacteria bacterium IMCC39524. Next base: position 711,950 of record JARUHJ010000001.1, on the reverse strand, counting down.
CTTAAAAAGAACGGTGAGGCTATTGATGTTTTGATCTCTGCCAAATCCGTACGCGATGAGGAGGGAAACTTTCTCTACAGCATGGCGGGAATCGTTGATGTGACGGAACGCAAAAAGGCGGAAGAAGAGGTGCAACGTCTCGCCCACTACGATATTCTCACCGGGCAGCCGAACCGCTTTTTGCTTGAAGAACGACTGCAACACGCTCTGAGTCAGGCGCAACGTGACGAAAATGAGGTCGGGGTGCTCTTTGTCGACCTGGATCGCTTCAAATGGGTCAATGATACGCTCGGCCATGCCTGTGGCGACCAGCTGCTTAAAAAGGTTGCCAGTAAACTGCAGCGCTGTGTGCGTCAGGGTGACACGGTGGCGCGGATCGGTGGCGATGAATTTGTCATCGTTCTCTATGGATTCGATTCCGATGATGAACCGCCGCATTTTGCCCAACGTTTCCTCGAGGCCCTGGCACAACCGGTCACCCTTGAGGGGGTAGAGGTCTTCAATAGTGCCAGTATCGGCATTGCTATTTATCCTATGGACGGCAAGGATGTTGACACCCTGCTGCGAAATGCCGATACCGCCATGTATGCCGCCAAAAATCTCGGCCGCAATACCTACCAGTTTTATTCCGGAGATATGAATGAGCGGGTTCTCGCCAAGCTCGGTATGGAAAATCGTATGCGCAAATCTTTTAAGGAGGGGGCCTTCTTTCTTGAGTATCAACCTCAGTTTGACATTCGTACCCGGAAAGTGTGTGGTTATGAAGCTCTGGCCCGTTGGCGGGATCCTGAACATGGCCTGATCCCACCGACAGAATTCATCAAGGTCGCCGAAGAGAGCGGGTTGATCTACTCCCTTGGTGAATGGGTCCTCTCAACAGCGTGTGCTCAAGCCAAAACCTGGCATGATGCTGGCCTTCCAAAGGTTCGTATGGCCGTCAATGTCTCCGCGACCCAGTTTCGGCGGCACGATTTTATCGAAATGGTCGAGGGCATTCTGGAAGATTCCGGGCTCGATCCGAACTATCTTGAGATTGAGTTGACGGAAAGTCTGGTTATGGAAGATATCGAGCAGGGTCTCGAGCGACTGACAGACCTCAAGGTCCGCCATATCAAACTGGCCATTGATGATTTCGGAACCGGTTATTCTTCGCTGCTGTATTTGAAGAAATTCCCTTTCGATCGCATCAAGATTGCCCAGGAATTTGTTCAGGACATTCCCGACGATACCGAAGATATGGCCATCGTCGAGGCGATTATAGGCCTAGCCTGCAGTCTCAATCTCGAAGTGATCGCCGAGGGCGTCGAGACGCGCAAACAGTTTAATTATCTCTACGCGTCCCGCTGCAGCGAAATCCAGGGCTTTTATTTCTCGCCACCGCAATCCGCTGACAACCTGACCTCATTTATGCAGCACGAGACCTGTCCTTTGCCCCAATAAGGACTTAATTGGTGTCCGCATAGTTTTGTTTCCCAGCTATGTATCCGGCGACATGAGTGGGGTGACACCTTGTTAATGTCTCACCAGGGCAGAAAGGGCGACCCATGAATTTCGAAACCCTGCTGAGCTACCTGCTGCAAAAGCCTGGTGCCACAGAGGATTTTCCTTTCGATAACGTGACCCTGGTCGTCAAGGTCAGCGGCAAAATGTTTGCCCTGGTCGGTATCAATAACGACCCTCTACGCATCAACCTCAAGTGTGACCCGATAAAGGCGGAGTTCCTGCGCCAACAACACCCGGCAGTTTTGCCCGGATACCATATGAACAAGCGTCACTGGAACACGGTCGTTCTCGACGACACCATCGCCGATGCAGAAATCTACAGCATGATAGACGATTCCTACGACCTCGTTCTGCAGGGACTGCCTAAAGCAAAGCGGCCAGTGGCATAAGGCTTAGATGATATCTTTGAGTTTTTGCTGAAGTATGATGATTGAAAGCAGCTTGGAATAGCCGCTCTTGCTAAGCATCTCGAGTTCCTGCCGTCTTTCTTCGATAGACATCTGTTGCCATTTCCGGGATCTTGTCTTCTCTAATAATTCGTGGTCCATGACGATTCCTTCCCTGTTTAGCCGGACATGCGGTCGATATGTTTAAATGCAGTAAAAAGCTCTTTGGAACGGCAGGGGAAGTTAACCCTGCAATTGGGGCAGAGTATCGTGCCGCCAGCTTTCAGTTCGGCGATGTTGTAGAGAAAAGGCCGCTCGCAGCAGTGGCATTCAAGAGTAACTTGTCTGGAAGATGTGAAAGCGACAGCAGCCATTAATTCCCTGTCTCCGTTGGTCGGCAACGGCAAAAAACGGGCTTCAAATGTTTATTTAGGGGTGCACATTCTGGCATAATCCAAACTGTCAGACAATCCCCGTAAGGTACCGTTTTTGGGAAATAAATAGATTGCTTTGTGTGGCCAACTTTAGTTTCTTGTTCGCGATCTTTTTGGATAATAAAGAATCGGGGGGGCATCATACCTCCGTATAGTTCTCCGCGGATTCTTTGGCGGAAATCTTCACCGTCGAAGGATGGGGCTTGGCAGTTCGCTTGGTAGCAGGGGGCGCGGTGTCATGTAATCCGGCAACTGCAGGAGTTGTGTTCCGTTAGGTGGATCAAGCTCCGCATAGAGGCGTTGCGTGTCGCTGATGTATGCTTTGCTCAGATGCATCGGCATTAGAAGGACGGGCTTGATGCGTCGACTGATCCGGTTCAGGTCGGTTGAGCAGAGGTGAGCAGAAATGCGGGCCTTTTCTTCGTCTTCCGCAAGAAAAGTGCACTCCGAGACCAGCAGCGTGACGTCCCTCATAAGCTCATAGACCTGGCTCAGGTTCTCCTGTGTCATGCCGATGTCGGTCATGTAGCCGATGCTGGCAGGCGACACGTCTCGACAGATTTTTCGATAGAGAGCTTCTGCATTATCGACCGTCTCAACCCTGTGGCCCTCGGCCGTGCCTTTCCATATGTCAATAGGCCCGTTGCCGCAGCCGTCGGCATAAAAACGCTTCTCCAGATCCTTGAGCCATGGCCCTGGCAAGAGCTTCTCTTCATCGAGGCGCTGCCTGTCGATCAGGAAAGACGGCGCTTCGGTGACCCGGAAGATCAGCACCGGTATCTTGTGATCGCAGATCTCGGCTTCGACCTTCAGATGACGGGCCTGGTAAATGACTCGATCATGCCGTGGAAGGCTTTGCCGGTGTTGTAATGTGAATCCTCGACTGCCGGCAAACTCAAATTGCTTGATCTGTTGCGGGTGAACTTCATTAACCTCGAAGGTACACCAGTGTTCCTCGGTCAGGTTCCAGTCGTAGCCTGCGAGCTTGTGACTGATCCGTTCGGCAATACCGGGCGGCCCGTGGATCTTTATGGTTCGTGGTGCAACCAGGGCGTGTCGCAGGAGGTGATCGAAGCCCATCAGGTGGTCCATGTGGGCGTGGCTGATAAAAAGGGCATCAATCGAGCGCAATACCCGTTTCGCCAGGTGGTGGAGTTGACCGCAGTCGAGCAGGATGCCACGACCGGTTGGCCGGATATTGATGAGCATGACCGGATCATCGATCAAGCCGGAGAAAAAGCTCGCTTGCAGATAACGGAACAGCCCTAGCTCTTGCATGGAGTCCCATTCCCATTAGGTTCGTCAGTCACTGCACAAACCCTGAAGCGCCGCCAGCGCAACCCGCACCGCATCTCGCTCGGCTTGTTGCTTAACAGCCAGGTCGACGGACTCGGCGACCAGCCTTTCAGCCAGAACCGCGCAGACGCAGCCTGCGGCAAAGCCATAAACCAGGCCCATTTTGAAAAGGGTTCCGGCCTCCATCTCGTAATTGAGGATCTTCAGCTGCCGGTACTCCTCGCTGATTCCCTTCAGGGAACGCAACAGGAACGGGTTGGCCGAGTCGCTGCGTTCCTGGCCTTCGTAGAAGGTGTCGACGCTTGCCGTAACGCCCAAATGCGATCTGATGTCGAGTTTTTTCGCCGCTCCGGCCAGCGCCAGGGTGACATAGGGGTCGGCAGCGGCAGGGAACTCGACCGGCGCGATATCCAAGGCGGCACCTTGTCGGCAGAGCGCGGCGTTCGAAATCACCAGGTCACCGGCCTTGACCTCTGTTGCGATGCCGCCGCTGGTGCCGACCCTGATGATGGTGCGGATGCCGACTGACACCAGTTCGTTGACAACGATCGACAGTGATGGTGCCCCCATGCCGCTGGTCGATGCGATAAACTTGCCGCCATCGGTCCTTTCACACAGGTAGCTGTGTAGTCCACGGTTTTCTGAGAGGGTCGCCAGGCAGCTGACACCGTCGGTCTCTTTTGCGATGCGTTGTGCCCGCTCCGGGTCGCCGCAGAGCAGCGCGGCGGTCGGCGCTACCGCCCCGAGGTCATGTTTGCCGAAACCGATATGGTAAAGGGGTTGCTGGGTCATCTGTTGCCCTCCTGAAGTGCATTAAACCTTAGTACAATAGTAGAATCTTCTCCACAGATCGCAACAATCAATGTTGAGCGCGGCCGATAACAGCAGGTTGTTGACCTTCACGTCCGCTACTCCAAGCCCCTGCAACAAGATTTTAAAATGGTAAGCTGTGATGAGAGGCCTTCAACTTGTTTCCGTTGAGGGTTCGAGCGGGTCGCATGAAAGTTGACAGACTTGAAGAGATGTTGCGCACCATTGACGCAGAGGCCCGAGCCACAGCTTTTCTGACGGGCCGTTCGAGTTTCGCCCCCCGGGTCATGGAGGCGTTTGAACAAGTACCGCGTACAGCTTTTGTACCGCCGGAATTGATTGACTATGCCTATGATAACAGACCTCTGCCGATCGGTCGGGGACAGACCATTTCGCAGCCCTATATTGTCGCCTTAATGACCGATCTGCTAGAACCGCGATCAAACCAAACTGTTCTCGAAGTCGGTACCGGTTCCGGCTACCAGGCCGCCATCCTTGCGCAACTGGTGCAACATGTCTACAGCCTGGAAATCATCCCTTTGCTGGCTGTCGAGGCGGCCGCTTTGCTCGCCCGGCTGGGTTATGCCAACATCAGTGTTAAGACCGGCAACGGCCACATCGGCTGGCCCGAACACGCCCCCTATGACGGCATCATCATAACGGCCGCCGCGACCTACCTGTCGCTCGCACTGCTCGACCAGTTGAAGCCAGGCGGCCGACTGGTTGTTCCTTTCGGGCGGCCTCATATGACGCAGGAACTGATGCTGGTCGAAAAAGGCATCGGCGGCAAATTCCACAGTCGGAAAATTCTCGACGTCGCTTTCGTGCCAATGATGGACGAGGCTCATGATTCGTCGATCACTCATGGGGAGGGGTAACGCACGCTTTTGGCTGCGGCAATCAACAGCTGCCCTCTGATTTTAATCACACCTCTGCGAGCAGCCTGTGGGACAATCAATCACCTGCCTGCTAGGAAACCCGGAAGCGAATCGTTGTCGGCAACAGATAGGCCGTCGCTGCAAGCAGCAGTAAAAGGCTGTAGCCGAACTCAACGGCGAGAAGGGTTGCAAGCACTGCACCTACCACCGAGAGACAGCTGTTGATTCCCCAGGCCCAGGGGACCTCGGCCCGGTGCGCCTGGTTGAGAAGCCTCAGCCCGAGCGGGAAAGGCATGCCCATGATCACTGCGGCCGGTGCCAGCACCAAGACCGCCAGGGCCGTACGTAGCGGCATTGCCAGCGGCAGCGTCGTCTCCAAGAGCATCCCAAGCAGCATTACATAGAGCAGCAGGATGCTGCTTGTCGCGGCTGTCCATCGCCAGGGGCGACAAACACGGAACCGTCCTGTCAGTGCGCTGCCGGTCGCTGAACCGATCAGAAGAACGGCAACCACCAGCGCCGTCGCATAAACCGGATGGCCGAGATAAAGAACGAAGCAATGAATCAGGGCTAACTCTGTCCACATATAACCGACGCCCAGCCCTCCAAAATAAATCAGCACCTGCCAATGCGTGCCACTCCCCTTTGGCAGCCGGGTCAATGGCAACAGAATCAGCAAAGTGGCCAGCAGCGACAGCACCCCGGCGGCCAGAACAGCGACCAGCATCCCCAGTTCGATGAAGGGCAGGTTGCGCTGTCCGTAGAGGCTGGTCAGCGCATTGAGTTGGCTCCAACGCAGGAACTGGGAGAAGAATGGCTGATCATCGTCAACCGGTTTGATCCGGAACGCATAGTTGTTGTAGAGCTGTGCTCTTTCGGACCCCAGAACCGCATCAAAAAGCTGGAACAGGGAGTCATCTTGTAAACGGTTGAAGTGCTGGCGCTCCTCCGGGCGGAGGTCGGGCAAGAGGGCCGGATCAAAGGCCCAGCGCTTTGCAAACGACCTGATCGCGGCCAACTCAACCTTGGTGTAGGGCGTCCGCTTGATATTAAACGTCAAGGTTCCCCAGCTACGGACAGCAGCAATCCGGTCGTGTGGAGTTGTGACCCCCGCCTCTTCAAGGGTTTCCACCAGGGTCGCCAGCAGACGCAGCGGTGTGCGTACCGGATAATCGACCCAACTCGTTACGGTCAGCAGCCCCTGAGGGCTGAGCTTGCTCCAGGCCTGCTGCAAGGCTTCGCGGGTTAGCAGGGGCTGCTCGTGCAGGGCAAAGAGCCCGGCATTGCCGCCAAAGCCGCCGACTTTCGGCAGGATGATCAGGTCGTATTGCTGCTGATCGCGGGCGAGCCAGGTTCGCGAAACCAGTGTTTGCCAAGTGACCCTGGGGTTGTTGAATATTCGACTGACGCGGGTCGGTGCTGTTGTGCGCAACAGCTCAACCAGGGGCTTATGCGCTTCAACCGCAACAACTGTTTCAGCTCCCTGCTCGATTGCCATGGCCACATCGACGCCGGTGCCGGCGTCGAGCACCAGCACTCTGCGAGGGATGCCCAGGGCATAGGGCAAGGCGAAGGTTGATGCGTTGCGGGGGCTGTCCCCCCCCGCGGCCTGGGGCAGGCTGCCGATGCTGTCGCCGTTGATAAAGACGGCCGGCGCTTGCGGCATTTCACCCGACCAGTTTAAGCTGACGCCCTCTGCGCCACGCAGCACCGGAGCGTCCACAATATGGATTTGACCGGCCGCGGCAGGTTGGTTGGCCAGGATAGTGGCCTCTGGCAGATCGAGTGCGCGACGTAAATCTTTATACTGCGAAAGTTCCAGTTCCGTCGCCTGCACCAGGAAGATCGTCACCAGCACCAGGCTGACCACCAGGAAGACGCGTGTAGCTGGCCTGCTGCCCGGCAACAGCAGCGCCGCTGCTGCCAGAACCAAAAACCCGAAGCAGGGAGGCAAGTGCTGTGGCAGCAGCAGCGAGAGACCTGCCAGACCGAGCAAACAACCGAGACCGGAACCGAACATGTTGGCAAAATAGTAGCTGCCGATGCGTTCGGTTTCGAGGGTGAAGATCAAGCCGATGGTCAGAGCCCCGCAGGTAAACGGAAGCAGCAGAAGAAGAGCTACCGCAGCCAGTTTTAAGACTTCGCCGATATCGACAAACATCAGGAATGAATCAAACCCGCCAAACAAACTCTGTGTCATGGCCAGCGAGCCTGCCAATGTCACAGCGCAGCAACAGAGCAGAAGCGGCAGCAGTTGCGCCTGTCGTGCTGTCATCCAGCGTCGTGTCAGGGCGAGGAGGGTGCCGGCAGCGCCGAAGCCGAGCAGGGCGATCGAAATAACCAGGTAGGCGAAATGGTGCCATTGACTGGTGGCCAGGATTTGCAGCAGCGCTATCTGAAAGGCGAGCAGGGCGGCAGAGACCAGGGCCAGTGACAGGTGTTTGCGGTTACACAGCCCGATCATTCTTCATCGGCCCTCTTGAAAGGAACGAATCTTACCGGCATCAGGCTGGTTGAGATTGTCTTGCCACCTCTTTTCTGGATGAGCATCAAGGTTTGCACAAAGAAAGGCGAACCCACCGGGATGACCATCAGCCCGGATTCAGCCAACTGCTCGATCAGTGGCGGGGGAATAAACTCAGCGGCTGCCGTAACAATAATCGCATCGAAAGGCGCATGCTCCTTCCAGCCGTAATAACCGTCGGCAGACCTGGCTTCGACATTGGTGAAGCCCAGTTGCTTTAAGAGCACAGCAGCAGAATCCGCCAATTGCGGGATAATCTCTATGGAGTAAACTTGCGCCCCTGTGGCTGCCAGTATCGCGGCCTGGTAGCCTGAGCCGGTGCCGATCTCGAGGATTTTGCGCCCTGGGCCGGGCTTGATGATCTCGGTCATAAAAGCGACGATGAACGGCTGTGAAATGGTCTGCCCATGACCGATCGGCAACGGCCGATCCTGATAAGCCTGGAGGGACATGGCCCCTGGCACAAAGAGGTGACGGGGCACTGTGCGCATGGCTGCCAGTGTTGTTGGGTCCTTGACTCCGCGCGCAAGAATCTGCTCTTTAACCATGGTCTCGCGATCTTCTCCGCGTTCGCTTGAGGCGACTGCACCAAAGCATAAGAGCAAAACCAGGCAGAGCATAAGAACGCCGCTATAAGCCGATTCACGCCGTATCTGCATAAGCACCCCCAGGGTGGTGGCAATCTACGAACCACCTGGGGCGTTAACGCGTCTGCCCCAGGTCGTCCACCCTGTTCCTGAAGCTAGAGCATCCTTTCCCAGCTCACCCGGCAGAGATCGGGGTCTCCCACCCAGGAGATGTCGAGTTTGCCCCGATGGGCCTTGTGAAGAACACGACCCAGGTGCTCGGCCAGTTTCTTGTCGGTGGTCTCGATGACAAGCTTGTCATCGTCACGGATCTTACGAATAACCCTCTCAAAAGGGTTTTTCTCAAGAGCTTTGTGTTCTTCGTTTTTAAGAATCTGCTGGATTTCCTCTTCATGTTTCCACAGGTAACTGCCACTTAAGGTCACGATCCCTTCAGGGTAACCCGCGGCGATCTTCTGGCACGCCGGGCAGGTGATCCAGTTTGTTTTGGGGTCATTCTCCAGTTTACGATACTCTTCTTGATCAAGTGACCAGCGCTGCAGTTGGTAAACCGTTTTACAGGTCGTGCACAGTGACGGTTCTTTCAGTGCTTCCTCAGGCTTGAATGGGTCAAGGTTGGTTGGTTGGCGTCCACGCTTGCTGCTGATGCCATATTTTCGGGTGTCTTTTTTCATGATCTCCTCCTTTCCCGTAGCCTATCCATCTTCTTTTCAATTGTATCACTATTTTTCACAACCAAGTGCTCCGCAACGGACAAATAACAACTGTTTATTAACCAGTTAGCGGAACGCCATGAATCCGGGGTTGTTCCTGACAAGTAAAGTCAGAAGGCAACCAAGATTGCCTCTCAGGAGTTGGGGTCGCTGAATTTGGTGTGTTCCATTTGAGTGGTCCCCATTTTCTGTGGATTTATCTGTCGCAAGGTTAATTCAGATAGCTCAGCGATCCCAGTAGAGGTAGTGTGGCGATTCGGAGAGAAGGTCCAGGCAAGTGGCCAATGAACCGGTGAAATCGATCCGTTCCCAGCGTTTCAGGTTGTGGAAATATTCGATACGCCACTGGGCGTTATCATCGACGCGGATCAAGCGGGCGAAACTCTCATCCCCTTTAAGCAGGTGTAGTTCATCGCCCTCTGCGGATATCGTGAACTCCGCCAGGACCTTGTCGGCCTTGATCAGGCGCTTGGCTTCTTCCAATATCTTTTTCATGATGATATCTCCAGGCAGTTGCGCTCATCATTCCAGTAAGGCGAGAGTTTGCGCAAGCGGGCAATAATATCCGGCAGGACCTCAATGATCCGCTCGATATCCTCTTCGTTATTGTAACGGCTCAAGCTGATACGCACCGAGCCGTGGATCGCGGTAAAAGGCACCTGCATTGCCTTAAGAACATGGGACGGGTCAAGTGTGCCGGAGGTGCAGGCCGAACCGCTCGAGGCGCAGATGCCGTGGCGGCTCAACTCGAAGAGTATGGCTTCTCCCTCAATACCGTGGAACGCAAGGTTCAGGGTGTTCGGCAGGCGCACAGCGGCTTCTTTACCATTCACCTCTACGGCCGGGATGCGCTCGATTAGGGCCTTTTGTAGACGGTCACGGAGATTACGCACGCGGCCCTGCTCATCGGCGACACCGGCTATCGCCAGTTCGCATGCTTTGGCGAGGCCAACGATATAGGGAACATTCTCGGTGCCGGCCCGGCGCCCCTTCTCCTGGTGACCACCGAGAATGAAAGGACGCCAGCGCGTGCCGCGCCGCACGAACAGGCAACCAACTCCCTTCGGGGCATGGATCTTGTGCCCGGAGAAAGAGAGCAGGTCGACGTGCTGCAGATCGCCCTGCAGATCGACCGGCAACTTGCCGAGCGCCTGGGTGGCGTCGGTATGCACCACGATCTCCGCATCTGTCTCCTTGGCTATTCGCGCCATCTCGGCGACAGGGTAGCAGACCCCCGTCTCATTGTTCGCCATCATAATGCTCACCACCAGGGTATCGTTGCGCAGCGCCCTGACGTAGTCATCAAGCACCAACTCGCCGTTGCGATCCACCGACAAAAAGGTGACCTCCTGACCGCGGCGCTCCAACTCCTTGCCGATCTCCAGTACCGAAGGGTGTTCAATCGTGGTGGTGATGACATGGCGGCGCTCCGGATTCGCCTGCACTGTGCCGAACAGGGCGGCATTGTTGCTCTCTGTTGCCGAGCCGGTAAAGATAATCTGATCCGGATCGATGTCGCCCAGACATCGGGCGATTGTTCTCCGGGCGCCCTCAATCGCTTCTGCCGAAGACCGCGCCACGTAGTACATGGAGCTCGGGTTGAAGTAGTCGGAGGTCAAGTATGGTTGCATCGCCGCCAACACCTCCGGGGCAATGGCGGTTGTCGCGTTGTTGTCGACATAAACATTCTTCATCTCAAACCTCGCTCTGTCACACTGCGATTACCTGTAAACAATCATCGACCTGCTCCTTCAGTTGTTGCTCAACCAGCAGCTTGAAGGTCTGCTCTGCAGAGGCGTTTTGACCGGGGGCCAGGGTCAGCCGGCAGTAGATCTTGTCGCCCTTGATATCGACCAGTTCGATGTCGCCGCCTTCGCCTTGCAGCAAGGGCCGCACGACCGCCTCGATCGCGGTTTCGACCTTCTGCCCCAACCGGTAGGGTGATAGTTGCTCGACTGCTTGGGACGCTGCGACCTCGACTTGTTCCGCCGGTTTTACACCCCAGATCTCATCGAGCAGGTCCTGGAGGCCGCCCGGGGCATGGTGACAGACAGTGCAGCCGCCGCCGGCTTTGAGGGCATTGGTGATCTCGGCGATACTGCGCAGTCCGAGCTCCTTAATCTTGCGGCGCAGGTAAGGTTCGGTCACCGAGAAACAGTTGCAGACAATGCGGCCTTCATCCTCATCGCCGTGGGCCAGCTCCGGCAACAGTTCGGCCAGGTCTACGCCTCGCTTGCTAGCCCAGTCTGCGACGGCCTTCTGCAAAGCTTCGGCGCCCATCACAGAACAGTGGATCTTTTGCTCGGGCAAACCATCAAGGAAATCGATCAGGTCCTGGTTGGATACCTGCAAAGCCTCGATCGGAGTTTTCCCTTGTTCTTCCAGGAGAGTGCAGAGTGCTTCCGAAGCGGCGATCGCCGAGGTACAGCCAAAGGTCAGGTAGCGGGCCTGGGTGATTATGTCGCGGGTGGGATCGGTCGGGTGGCGCTCGACGCGAAAGCTGAAGCGCAGGGCGTCTCCGCAGACGATCGAGCCATGTTCGCCGAAACCGTCGGGGTTTTCAAGCTCACCCATGTGGGTCCCGGCTTCACCCTTGACGGCGTCCATGAACAGCTTGAGGACCTTGTCACTATAATTCCAGGGCATAGTCTCCTCCCTTCCCTAGAACTATAAATTAGTCACGGCAATCAGCAAGTTTTAGAGGTCTGGATGAGGGTTGTTTTTGAGAGTTTTTTTTGGTTTCCAGGCTGAAAGGGCAAATTTCCTGACGACAAATACCATCGATCTGTTGTCAATTCTGATTATGCGTTTAAGCTGTTGGTAATTATGATGTTGTTTCCAAGAATTCTATGAAAAGAGGGAGAGTTACGCGATGAAGGCGTTGGTAAAAAAAGAGGCCGCCCCCGGCTTGAGCCTGGAAGAGTGGCCAGAACCTGAGATTGGCATCAACGATGTTCTGATTAAGGTCAAGCGCACTGCCATCTGCGGCACAGATCTGCATATCTACAACTGGGATGCCTGGGCTGAAAAAACCATTCCTGTGCCGATGGTGATCGGCCACGAGTTCGTCGGTGAGGTCGCAGCCGTTGGCACTAACGTCATCGATTTCACCCTGGGGCAGGTTGTGTCCGGTGAAGGACACGTGGTCTGCGGCCGCTGTCGCAACTGCATGGCCGGAAAGCGCCACCTCTGCGCAAGCACCAGCGGAGTCGGGGTGAATCGGCCCGGAGCCTTTGCCGAGTATCTGTCGTTGCCGATGTCTAACGTCTGGGTGCATCGGCCGGAGATCGACCTGGATGTGGCGACTCTGTTCGATCCGCTGGGCAACGCGGTGCATACGGCATTGCAATACGACCTTCTTGGTGAGGATGTGCTGATTACCGGTGCTGGACCTATTGGCATTATGGCGGCAGCAGTCTGCCGACACGCCGGGGCTCGTCACGTCGTGGTCACAGACATCCTTCCTGGCCGCCTGAGGTTGGCTGAAAAAATGGGAGCGACCTGCACAGTTGACGTGAGCCGGGAGAAGATCGGCTCTGTTCAACGGCAACTGGGGATGTCGGAGGGCTTTGATGTCGGCTTGGAGATGTCAGGCAGCCCGGCAGCCTTCGGGGAGATGCTGGCTAACATGAAACATGGCGGCAAGATCGCCATGCTCGGCATACCGGACAAAAACATGACGGTCGACTGGAACACGGTGATTTTCAATATGCTGACGCTGAAGGGGATCTATGGCCGCGAGATGTACGAAACTTGGTACAAGATGGCGGTTATGGTCGAGTCAGGTCTGGATATTACGCCGGTCATTACGCATCGTTTGCATTATACGGAATTCGCAGAGGGCTTTACCGCCATGCAGGCCGGTGACGCCTGCAAGGTCATCCTTAACTGGGACTCTTGACATTAACGGGCTCGCCATCGCGCGGGCTGTTTATGGAGAAATATTGTGGATGGTAAATTTCACCAACATCTAAGAAGCGAGCTGGACGGCATCGTTGCTGCCGGTTTGTACAAGAAAGAACGTCTGATTACCACCCCACAGGGGGCTCATGTGGGTGTCAGCAGCGGCGCGATGCTTAACCTCTGCGCCAACAACTACCTGGGGCTGGCCCAGCACCCGGAGGTCAACGCTGCCGCGCGGCAGGGGCTGGAAGAGTGGGGCTTCGGTATGGCCTCGGTGCGTTTTATCTGTGGCACTCAGACTCTGCATAAAGAGCTTGAAGAGAAGCTCAGCGCGTTTCTGGGGATGCAAGATACCATCCTCTATCCCTCCTGCTTCGATGCCAACGGCGGCCTCTTCGAAGTCTTGCTGGGCGAAGAGGATGCAGTAATCTCTGATGAACTCAACCACGCCAGCATTATCGACGGGGTGCGTTTGTGCAAGGCACGGCGCTACCGCTATCGCAATAACCACATGGCCGATCTCGAAGACCAACTCAAGGCTGCTGATGCAGCCGGTGCGCGCTTCAAGCTGATCACCACCGACGGGGTCTTCTCCATGGACGGCACTATCACCAGAATCGATGATATCTGCAACCTGGCGGAACGCTATAATGCCCTTGTCCATGTCGACGATTCCCATGCTACAGGCTTTGTCGGCAATAGCGGCCGAGGCACCCACGAGCATCGAGGGTGTGTGGGCAGGGTGGATATCATCACGGGCACTCTGGGCAAAGCCCTGGGTGGTGCCAGTGGCGGTTTTACCAGCGCCCGCAAAGACGTGGTCGATTTGCTGCGGCAGCGCTCTCGTCCTTATCTCTTTTCCAACTCCGTGGCGCCGCCGGCCGTAGCCGGAGCTTTAAAGGCCTTGGAGCTGGTGAGTCAATCGAGTCTCCTGCGTGACCAGTTGCAGGAAAATACAGCGATCTTCCGCGCCGGCCTGGAACAGCATGGCTTCGCGTTGCTGCCGGGCGAGCATCCCATTGTCCCGATCATGCTGCACGATGCCATAATCGCGACCCGCTTTGCCGACGCCATCCTCAAGTATGGCATCTACGTGGTGGCTTTTTCTTACCCGGTGGTGCCAAAAGGACAAGCCCGTATCCGAACCCAGATGTCGGCCGCTCTTACACCGGCCGACCTGGAATTCGCAATCGAGGCCTTTGCCCGGGTGAAACGAGAATTGAATTTGTAACAGGCCTCGGGAACAGACACGCCTGTTGACATTAGCGCCCGCTGGTCTAACGTATCAAGGTAAGCAAGCTTATTGTTGACTGTATCCAATCGGCGAAGGAGTTGCTATGCCCCTTTCCGATATGCCCATGCGTCTTCTGGTCATTCTATTTTTGGCAGTTTTCGTTCTGATCGGCATTAACCCGGCCATTCAGAAAGCTGCAGTGAGCCTCCGCAAACTGCTCCGCTCTGCCGCTCAACGGAAAGAGCTCATTGGCACACGCCTCGATGATGTGCATGCAGAAATTTTTGCAGAGTCTCGAAGCTCACGTCAATTGAATGACTTTGAAATTATCGTGATCCGGCGGCTCGCACAGGCTGGCGGCAAGGCTCTTTCTCGAAAACAGCTGAACGCCCCTTTGCTGCTGGGCGCGGCCGTACTCCACAAGACTCTCAAATCCCTGCATCGCCGGGAGCTCATCCACGTCAGTATCTCCACCTTGCTTGGCCAAAAATTTAGCCTCTCCGAAACAGGGCGTCGATATGCGATTGAGCAGGGTTATATTATCCAAATCCGTGAACCCAAAGGGGGCATGGGATAGCCGTAGGTTCAGGCTGTGGACGCTTTTCATCCCATCCTTGCAGCCCGTTGCTGCCCCGTTGATCATGAGCGTCTGATATCATTTTGAAAATCTGGTGCTATAGTTTGTCCATGAAAAAAATCGGACAACTGTTTTTGTTATTGGGCTGTCTCTTTTTGTTGTTTTCGCCAATCGTCATGGCGCAAGAGGAGAGAGATGATTTTTCGGTCTGGCTTGAGTTGCTGCGAGAGGACGCTCGTTCTGCAGGGATCTCTGAAAAGACCTTAGCTGCAGCACTGGCTGATCTTGAGGCACCCGAACCACGGGTGATAGAGCTCGATCAAAAACAGCCGGAAACGACCGAGGCGCTGGAGGATTATGTGGCTGCCCGGGTCAGTCAGGAGCGTATCGCTGAAGGGCGCCTGATGCTGCAACGCTATCCCACCTGGTTGGGCCGGGTCGAGCGAAAGTATAAGGTGCAAAGGCGCTTCATTGTGGCCCTCTGGGGGATTGAGAGCAGCTACGGCCGGCACACCGGCAAACAGCCTGTCATTCCGGCACTGGTGACCCTGGCCTACGATACGCGGCGCGGCGAGTATTTTCGCAAGGAGTTGCTCGCGGCGCTGAAAATCCTCGATGAAGGCCATGTCTCGCTGTCGCGTATGAAAGGCTCCTGGGCGGGGGCGATGGGGCCGTTCCAGTTTATGCCGTCCTCTTATCGCCACTATGCAGTCGATGCCGATGGCGATGGTCGCATCAACATCTGGGGGTCGGTTCCCGATGCGCTGGCCTCTGCGGCCAATTACCTTGCCAAAGCGGGCTGGAAGGACGATCAAACCTGGGGAAGGGCGGTCAAACTGACGCAAAAGCTTGATGCTTCGCAGATCGGATTAGAGACCCGTTTGCCATTGTCGCGCTGGCAGGCTCTCGGTGTGCGGCGCAGCAACGGCGGCGCGTTGCCGCGTCGTGACCTGCAGGCCTCGTTGATTATTCCCGATGGCCCATCCGGTCCTGCCTACCTTGTTTACAATAATTTCCGGGCGCTGCGACGCTGGAATCGATCAAATTCTTTTGCTGTTGCGGTCGGCACCCTCGCCGAGAGTTATGCTGAAAAGAGAAGGAGATAATCTGCTTAGGGGAAGGTCTTGACTCTTGAATTCAATTCAAAGATCAAGATCTGCCCCCGAGCCTCAGCCTTGCCATAAGGTCCAGGCCAGATCATTTTTGCCGGTGCTCTGGGTGAACCTGGCGTTGCAGTCCAGGCATTTGTAGTCTTGCTCTTCATAACCTCGAGGTTTTGCCCCTGTAAAGATGCGGGCTTCACTGACCTTGATCAGGCAATGATGGGGCTTGCCGCGGTGGGTTTTCTTGGCTTGTTCTTGACACAGACTGCAGGTTTCCATGGTTATCTCTTTCGGTTTTCCGGGGGGCTGGCTGCAAACGCCCGGAGGTGAGTGGTTTTGGTTTCTCACCATCCTACACCGACTGTTCGATTATAGATACGGCAATGCTGTTGCTTCCGTTGCGGTTGTTCGATGGATTCGCCTGCTGGAGAGTCCTGACGAGGGTGAGAAGACGTCGCCTGGCTTTAAGGTTGCAAAGGAAAACCTGTCGCTAGTCCGTGTCTATCAATAGGGTATTATTGAAAATTGATAGTTGATGTCACAGGCTAAACCCTATTGATAGTTGTCCTGCAATTATGGTTGCCGGGTCCTTCAGGGAGAGCCTATGTCAACAAACGTTCAGAGTCACTTCAGGCCATGGTTGAGCCTCCGCAAATAAAGAGTCGCTTCATGACGAACCTGATTGTCTTTGGCCTGATACTCATCGTCCTGCTGTTTCTGTGCGGTTATTATATGAGCCGGATGCCGGGTCGCTCTGTTTCCGGGCCCTTGCCCGAGTTGTCCGTCGCCGAAACGCTACTCAAGGAGAGTTTGTATGGCCATGTCGACATGCTGGCCGATAAGATCGGGGAGAGAAATGTCTGGCAATACGACAACCTGCAGCGAGCGGCTGACTATGTTGAGGCGTCCTTCAGGCGCTCCGGCTTAACGACGCGCCTGCTTGCTTACGAGTCTGTGGGTAAACAGGTCGCCAATATCGAGGCCGAGATCCCTGGCCTTGAAGCCTCCTCGGGAACGATTATCGTGGGCGCACATTACGATTCACTGGCCGGTACCTCGGGGGCCAACGACAACGCCACGGGCGTCGCGGCCTTGCTTGAACTGGCCGGCCTTCTCAAACAGAGCAAGCCGCGCAAAACAGTGCGCCTGGTCGCTTTTGTCAACGAGGAGCCACCGTTTTTCAAAACCTCTCGAATGGGCAGCCTGGTCTATGCAAAACAGGCGCTGCAAAGCGGAGATCGCATCGCCGCCATGATTTCTCTGGAAACCATCGGCTACTATACGCGTGAGCCGTTAAGCCAGAAGTACCCTCTGCCTCTGCTGCGCTACTTCTACCCGGAGCGTGGAGATTTTGTCGCCCTGGTTGGCAACCTTCGCTCCGGTCCCTTGTTGAAACGCAGCGTTAAAGCTTTTCGTCAGCGTGGCTCTTTCCCGTCGGAAGGGATCGTCGCACCAGGGTGGCTGCTCGGGGTCGACTGGTCCGATCACTGGTCGTTCTGGAAAATCGATTGTCCCGCCATCATGGTCACAGATACGGCGCTCTTCCGGTATCCCTACTATCATTCTGTCAGAGATACCCCGGACAAGATCAATTATGAGGCGCTGGCCAGGGTCGTCAAGGGGCTGGAGGCTATGATCGGCGAGCTCGCCAGGTAAACCTGTGCGGCGTTTTCTGGAGCGGGCAGGGCGATGGCAAAGCTCTGCTCATGGCCCCTGTCCGCTGTTGTTTCTTGCCCTCTCAAGCCGACGCATAAAGGGCGGCACGGGCCTTGTCCGGAAGTTGCAGCCTTCTGTCCTGGAAAAACTCCTTCAAACGCTCCTCATCCAGGGTCTCTTCCTCGAACAAACTCTCAGCAAGCGCTTCCAGAACATCACGATTCTCAGCCAGGACCAGCTCGGCACACTCCTGGGCGATATGGACCAGCTTTTCGATCTCCTGGTCGATGATCCAGGCGGTCTTCTCGCTGAAGGTCTTTTCCGTGGCCAGCTTGAGACCGAGGAACGGATGCTCTTCGCCCCGGTCGAAACTTAAGGGGCCGATTTTTTCGCTCATGCCCCACTGACAGACCATCTTCTCGGCGAGGGCCATGTCCTGCTTGAGATCATTCTGGGCGCCGGTCGAATACTCGCCGAAGATGAGTTTCTCCGCGGCTCTGCCGCCCAGGGCCACTGCCAGCCGTGCCAGGAGACCGCTGCGCTGGTAATGATAGCAATCGTCCTCCGGCAGCTGTTGGGTCATGCCGAGTGCTTGTCCGCGAGGGATGATCGTCACCTTGTGGATCGGATCGGTGTTCGGCAGGCACCTGGCAACCAGGGCATGCCCCGATTCGTGGATAGCGGTGATCCGTTTCTCCTGATCGGTCAGGTAGAGTTTGCGCTCCATGCCCATGAGCTGGCGGTCTTTCGCCTGCTCCAGATGATAGAGGCAGACCTGATCGGCATTTTCGCGGGCGGCGATCAGGGCGGCTTCATTGACCAGCCCTTGCAGATCGGCCCCGACCATGCCAGGGGTCCCTTTGGCGATGATCGCCAGGTCGACGTCCTCCGCCAGGGGCACGTCTCTGGTGTGAACTTCGAGAATCTTGACCCGATCACGCCAATCGGGGCGATCGATCACCACTTGGCGGTCGAAGCGACCCGGGCGCAGCAGGGCCGAATCAAGCACATCCGGCCGATTGGTCGCGGCCATTACGATCACTTCATCGTGGGGTTCGAACCCGTCCAGCTCCGACAGCATCTGGTTCAGAGTCTGCTCCCGCTCATCGTTGCCTCCCCCCAAGCCAGCGCCGCGCGCCCGGCCGACCGCATCCAGTTCATCGATGAAGATAATACTTGGCGCATTCTGCTTGGCGTTTGTGAACAGGTCACGGACCCTGCTGGCACCGACGCCGACGAACATTTCGACGAACTGGGAGGCCGAGATGCTGTAGAAGGGGACATCGGCTTCGCCGGCCACGGCGCGGGCCATCAGGGTTTTGCCGGTCCCTGGTGGACCGACCAGCAGAACCCCCCGAGGCATCTTGCCGCCGAGCTTGTAAAATTTTTGCGGCTCGCGCAGGTATTCGATCACCTCCTGCAATTCCTGTTTTGCCTCCTCCAGACCAGCCACGTCCTGAAAGGTTTTACTCGAGTCTTGCCGCAGGAAGAGGCTGGCCCCCGATTTGCTGAAGCGGTTCATTAAACCGCCGCCCAGTCCGCCTTGCTGGCGGGTGCGCTGGTAGATGAACCACCAAATGCCGAAAATCATGATCCAGGGCAGCAGGTTCGCCAGCAAGGTGATCAAGTCTGATCTTTCCTCGGGCGGCTCGACATTAACCACGACCTGGTAGCGTTCAAGTAGGGGCATTAAATCCGGGTCGTCGATCGGCGGAAGGTTGGTGCGAAACTGGTGGTAGGCACGAGGCTCCCCGGACTTGTCCGTGGGGGCTTCTTCATAAAAGGTGGCGAGTTGTTCCGTGAAACGCCCGGTCAGGACTTCGCCCTGTATGGTGACTGCGGCAACATGGTCCAGCCGAACTTCATCCTTGAAGCGACTGTAGGCGATCTCGATAACTGGCTCTCGAGTGACAGGGGGAAACATGTACACAAACAAGCCATTAATAACCAGTACCAGAAACGTCAGCAGCAGGACTCTATGCCAGGGATCTTTCATCATGATGATGGCCGGCTCCTGTTATTCGTGCGCTGAATCTAACCCTTGCTAATATCATAGCAGAATCAGGGAGTTCCGCTTTACCTGATTCCGTTTACCCACACGGTCTGAGTCACCGCTCTCAAGTGAGCGCCAGCAAATATATGGGTACCAATGGAGATGATTATTTCTGAACTGTGACAAATCGATCACTTAAGTTAAAATGTTATCTGGTTATCTACTTCGCTCCACCAATAGCCGCAGGGTCTTAAACTCTTTTTGAACAGGGATATACAGGATGTATAGGATAAAACCATAAGAACCAAACATGAGTGATTTCTCCACACTCCGAAGATTTTGACTTTATCCTTCTTATCCTGCCTATCCCTGTTATTAATATTTCTTTTGACCTTAAAGCCTCTTTATTTTTAAGGATAAAATGGTTGTCTGCTGACCTCGATAAATTAGTTGAGTGAAGTCGATAACCAGAAAATGTTAAAGGAGGTTTTTATGGCCACCGTTATCGTTCAGGTCAATGATTTGATGCAGACAAATTACAAGTATGAGCGCACCGAACCGGTCGGGAAGAATTACCATCCAGACTTTCGCCCCGAGTTGACACCCCAAGAGATGCTTGAACTGGGGGTGTTCGGTGGTAAATACATGACCGATTGCCAGGATGAATTCCCTGCCGAATGGTTCAAAAATGCCAAGCTCTGTGCCGAACGGCATGATCCGGCGCTGAATTTCTTTGGCGTGAATGCCTCACAACCCTTATCTGTTTGGCAAGAGAAAGGCTGGATCTACGAGGACGATCCACGTGGCTGGTTCCAGTGGTATTGCCGCTATTACATGGGGCGGCGCTGCAGGGATGATGAACGTCAGATCAAGAGGTGGCTGGGGATGCGCAGGCACATTACCCAGATCAAAAACAACTGCCTGGAGGGAGACTTGAATTGTCGTCGCAAACAACGGCAAGCTGTTCTTCACTGGGCATACGACTCACGCAAGTATTGAATGGCGCACTTTATGTTCCAAGGGGCCCCAATGCATGGATCCTCGATCCCATAGACCCATCGGTTAACGCCTTAAGGCAATCATGTTAAAGGTTCGCCGCCACAGGTAAGACCGCAGGATCGAGATCACTGTAAAAATGCAGGTGATCTGGAATCCTTGTCCCGCCGATACCGCAAAGCCGTAGATTGGTAAAACCCAGGTTGTTACAAGCCACGAAATGGCAAAGCCTGAGGCCGTGTTCAAAAACGTTTCCATGAATGATTCCCATTGCGATTGCATAAACACCTTCCTTCTTTGTTCTGCTGCTTGTGAGACTTCTGTGAGTTTTAGTATGTCGAGTGACTGCGACAAAATATGACACTCGTCTTGAGGTTGTTTTGCAAAGGAAAGCACATTCTTAAGATGAAATGTGTAGAGCAGTTTTTGCTTTTGCGCCGCAGACGATGGCAAAAAAATATCCTCTCCTCCGTCTTTCGAACCACCTATTTAAGCTTAAATGACAAACATGACTAAAGCTGTTATATTTAAAAGGTGAACTTTAATGACAACGAACAGCTTGTTCAAAGGTGGGTGCACATGAACAGATTAAACTCAATAATAACAGTAACCTTGTCAGTTGTTTTCGTCATCGCTTTAACCGGAAACGCATTGTCTCAAGTCTTTCTCGTCAAGGAAAATGTCGCAGCACCGCAAGGTCCTGCGATGGTGGCCAGCGAGATCCTGGTCAAGTTCAAGCCCGGAGTCAGTGGTGGAGAGATTGCGAACATCAACTCCAGGCATGGCGCAACCGAAATCTCAACCAGTCCTTATGCCGGTTTTAAGCGGCTCAAGATCCCACCACGTAAAACGGTTGCCGAGATGGTGGCCATTTACAGCCAAAATCCGAACGTGGAGTATGCCGAGCCGAATTTCATCGCCCATGCCTTCCTTACCCCCAACGATTTCTATTACGCACCTTACCAGTGGCATCTTGATAATCCTGACTACGGTGGCATTAACATGGAAGCGGCCTGGGATGTAACAACCGGTAACCAAGGTGTGGTTGTTGCCGTGGTCGACACCGGTGTCGCCTACGAGGATTACCAGCAGACTGTGACGATAGGTAAACGTCGAACCTCGACCGTGACCTATCAAAAAGCCCCTGATCTGGCCAGCACCAACTTTGTCGACGGCTACGACTTTATCAACAATGATGACCACCCCAATGATGACGAGGGGCATGGCACCCACGTCACCGGAACCATTGCGCAAAGCACCAACAATGGTATCGGTGTGGCCGGCGTTGCTTTTAACACCTCGATTATGCCGGTTAAAGTACTGGATAGCAGTGGCTCAGGTTCTTATGCGGCCATTGCCAACGGCATCTATTACGCGGCAGATAATGGTGCCGATGTCATCAGCATGAGCCTGGGAGGCAGTAGCGGCTCGACCACGCTGGTGAATGCGCTGGCCTATGCGCATGGTCTCGGTGTGACCCTCGTCTGTGCCTCTGGTAACGATGGCTCGGCCACCACGGTCAGCTATCCTGCCGCATACGATGCTTATTGTATTGCCGTTGGCGCAACCCGTTATGACGAAGCCGTCGCCGGTTATTCCAATCGGGGCGCCTCACTGGATTTGACCGCGCCGGGTGGGGATACCAGCGTTGATCAAAACGGTGACGGTTATGTCGATGGCGTGTTGCAACAGACCTTCGGCAGCAGCCCGACCGATTTTGGCTACTATTTCTACCAGGGAACCTCTATGGCCACGCCCCATGTCAGCGGCGTAGTCGCTCTTCTCCTGGCTCAAGATGCGACGAGAACCCCTGCTGAGATCAGGTCAATCCTGCAAGCGACCGCCAAGGACAAAGGCGCTTCCGGGTGGGACCCGAATTATGGCTGGGGAATCCTCGACGCCGCTGCAGCTCTCAACTACGATGCCGTGCCGAACCAGGTGCCGATGGCCGTTATCAACGGTCCTGTCTCAGGGACCGAGGATA
Organism: Deltaproteobacteria bacterium IMCC39524; assembly: GCA_029667085.1. NCBI lineage: Bacteria > Deltaproteobacteria > Deltaproteobacteria bacterium IMCC39524. Next base: position 689,373 of record JARUHJ010000001.1, on the reverse strand, counting down.
TCGCCATCAATCTTGACGGTTTAAACTCCACTGATGACGACAGCGACCCTTTGACCTACCAGTGGAACTTTGGTGATGGCACCACTGCAGCAGGGGCCAGCGCGACCCATAGTTACACCGCGGGCGGAAACTATACCGTCACTCTGGTTGTCAACGACGGTAAAGTCGACTCAGCCCCGGCCTCTGCAGCGCTTACTATCAATGAAGTCAACGATCCTCCTGTCGCCGACGCCGGTGCGGATCAATCAGCCCAGGTTGGCCAGGCAGTCAGTTTCAGCGCCGCGGGGTCTTACGATATTGACGATGGCATCGCGACCTATGTCTGGGAGTTTGGTGATGGCACGGATGCAACAGAGCCAACAACCAGCCACAGTTATGCGGCCGCCGGGGGGTACACGGCAAAACTTACTGTCACTGATGTTGGTGGTTTGACCGACAGCGACGAGGCCGCTATTACAGTTTCTGTTACTCCTGTTGTCGACACCTTGACAGCATCGATCGACATGAGTCTTAGCGAGCGGGCGAACCGCAAAAAAACATTCGTTAGTGCGAATGCAACGGTGAGCATCAGTGATGCATCAGGTCCGGTTGATGGGGTTGTCGTTTATGGCTATTGGGGTGATTCGTCAACCAGTGTGGTTTCTTCTACCACCGGCACAAACGGCCAGGTTGTTTTCAGCTCCTCTGAACTCAGGGATCCAGCAAGTGGCACGGTTTACACCTTTACCCTCAAGGAAACGGTGAAGACCGGCTATAGTTCGACCCCGACTGGAGAGACCAGCGACACTGTCACTTATTAACCATCCAAAACACGCAACATAACTCCTTGAAAGCGGGGACACTCAAAATTGAGTATCTCCGTTCAACAACGGCTTTGACACTCGATGTCTGACCCTGCATTGGTGCCGCACGCTGGTTTAAAGCTTTTCGCCTACCCCATATCTCGTCCCAGGTCCCATTCTTAAAAAGCGTTGCTTCTTTATGTTCTACTGCTTGTGAGACTTCTGTGAGTTTTAGTATGTAGAGTGGCTGCGACTAAATATGTCGCTTGTCTCTAAACTAGGCCGTACGCGTTACGGATTGTTGACAGTGGTGTCATGTATGTTACCATGCCGTTATGTTATGTGATTTAGGGAGGGGCTATGGAGGTACGAGAGTATCTGACTGCAGAGCGACGAAGTCCGTTCTCCAGGTGGTTCAATAAACTGGATGCTCGGGCCGCAGTCAAAGTAACTGTTGCGCTAAACCGCATTGAACAAGGCAACCTGACCAACACAAAAGGCCTTGGTGGAATCTTTGAGTACAAGATGACCTTTGGCCCAGGATACAGAGTCTATTTCGGTCGTGATGGGGATGTTTTGATTCTGTTGTTGGGCGGTGGTACCAAGAAAACCCAAAACAGGTACATCCTGTTGGCTAAACAATGTTGGGCCGATTACAAACAGCGAAAAGTATCAGGAAAGGAGGTTTAGGATGCCATTGTCACGTTCATTCCGGGAAACAGTCATGGCCCGGGCTCAAAATGACCCCGAATTTAGAACTGAGATGATTAGTGAGGCGACCTCTGCTTTTCTGGATGGGGATATCGATACAGGTAAGAGTTTGCTACGAGATTATCTGAACGCGACAAACGCGACCCCGCGTATAGCGCGCTCCTTGAAGAAAGACGATAAAAGCCTTCGCCGTATGCTGGGCCCCAAAGGCAACCCAACATTAAAGAATTTCATCGAACTTCTGCATGCCTGTCAACAAGAAGAACAGATCCGTTTCGAGGTAAGAGCTGTCCATCAATAAGTTGTGCTCTAAAGCCGTTAGTCTTTTGGTTTGTCGCGTGCCTCGTCCCGCGTTCCGTTTTTAGGAGAATCACCATGCTTAACTCTCTGTTTCGACCTCTGCTTCTGGTTGCGCTCCTCGCCGTGCCGTTTCTGCTCTCCGCCTGCAGCAGCACTCAGTTTGCGGTTATGGAGAAGTTCGGTATTCACAAACGTGAAATCCTGGTTGATCGGGTCGAGGATGCTCGTGACAGTCAGCAGCAAGCCAAGGAACAGTTTGCCAATGCGCTGGAGGAATTCAGCGCCGTGTTGAATTTTCAGGGTGGCACTCTGGAAGAGAAGTACAAGAAGCTGAATTCCGTACTGGAAGAGAGCGAGAATCGCGCTAAAGATGTACGGGACCGGATCGACAAGGTTGAGGATGTCGCCGAGGCCCTCTTCGATGAATGGGAAGATGAGCTCAAGCTCTATTCGAGTGACAGCCTGCGTCGCTCCAGCGCCCAGAAACTGAAAGAGACGCGCAGCCACTATCAGAGCCTGATGACAGCGATGCAAAGAGCCGAGGCAAAGATTGAGCCGGTTTTGACGCCGCTGCGCGACCAGGTACTCTACCTCAAACATAACCTTAACGCCCAGGCGATTGCTTCGTTACAGAGCGAGTTGGGGCGTGTTGAAGGAGACGTCTCGGCACTGATCCGCGAGATGGAAGCGGCGATCCGTGAAGCCGATGCTTTTATCGTGCGGCTGGAGAAATGATCGATTTGCTTACGTGGCGAATTTGACTGTCGCCCGTCAAAACTTATGTAAACTGAACTCTAAACATTATTCACAGGGATGAGCAGGATAAGCAGGATGGGGAAAAGCTAAAATACTGATAACTGATCACCGGTCACCGGTCACCGGTCACTGATAACTGGTCACCGGTCACCGGTCACTGGTTCAAAGGTTCAAGGAGGTCCAAATGAGTCAGCTCTTTACTCCTTTGCAAATGCGCTCATTGACGCTGCGCAACCGTATCTTCGTTGCGCCGATGTGCCAGTATTCCAGCGTTGACGGCCTGCCCAACAATTGGCACATGGTCCACCTCGGCAGCCGGGCCGTTGGCGGCGCCGCCATGGTGATCGTCGAAGCGACCGCGGTGGAACCGCAAGGGCGCATCAGTCCGAGTGACTGCGGGCTCTGGAACGACGCCCAGGCCGAAGCCTTTACGCCGATCGTCGCTTTTATCGCCGAGCAGGGTGCTGTGCCTGCTGTGCAGTTGGCGCACGCCGGCCGCAAGGCTTCGGTGCGTCCGCCCTGGCAGGGTGGAGCCGCGGCAACCGCCGACGCTGGAGGTTGGCAGCCGATCGCGCCCAGCCCCTTCGCCTTTGGGCCGGGTTCGCCTCAGCCGCGCGAGATGGATCAAGCCGACCTGGAACGCATCGTTACACAATTTGAGGCCGCGGCAGCTCGTGCCTTGCAGGCGGGTTTTAAGGTGGTCGAGGTGCACATGGCGCACGGTTACCTATTGCACCAGTTCCTCTCGCCGCTCAGCAACCGGCGCAGCGACAGTTACGGCGGCAGCCTGGAAAACCGCATGCGTCTGCCCCTCGAGGTCGTGCGCCGGGTTCGCGCACTCTGGCCTGAGGATCTGCCGGTCATGGTGCGTCTTTCCGCCACCGACTGGGTCGAAGGCGGCTGGGATCTCCCCCAGTCCCTGGAGTTGTGCAAACAGCTCAAAGCGCTGGACGTGGACCTGATCGATTGCTCCACCGCCGGCCTGGTGCCCGATGCCGTGATTCCGGCGGCGCCGGGCTTCCAGACCCCTTTTGCCGCTGCGATCCGCAAGGAGGTGGGCATCGCCACCGGTGCTGTCGGCCTGATCACTGCCGCGGTCCAGGCCGAGCAGATCATTGCCACCGGTTGTGCCGACGTGGTGCTGCTGGCCCGCGAAATGCTGCGTAATCCTTACTGGCCAATTCATGCTGCCGGTGAGCTTAAGGTTGATTACCCCTGGCCGGTGCAGTATGAGCGTGCCAAGCTCTAATGTGATAAGGCCCTGGGATCGCTTTGCGGAACAGCAATCATGATATCTTTGATCAAATCAGCCTGAAATTTCCCTGTTTGCTTGGTAAAATAGAGACAAGCCCTTCGTATCATCTGTTTGAAAGGAGGCTGTCATGACTTTTAACCCTGTCTTGATCGTCGCCAAGGGGGCCAGGCCCGAGTGGTACCCGCAGACCGCTTCCTATGCCCGCCCGCAGCTCCGCCGCTCATACTGGCAGCTGGCTAACTCGGTGCTTCCTTACCTGCTGCTCCTGGCCCTGATGTTCTTCACCGTGCTCAACGGCTACTCCTACCTCATCACCCTGGCCCTGGCTCTGGTCGCCGCGGTCTTTTACGTACGCATCTTCATAATCTTTCACGATTGCGTGCACGGCGCCTTCGTCAATTCCCCCTGCTGGAACCGCAACATAGGCTACCTCTGCGGCATTATTACTATGACCGCCTTCGCCGACTGGCGCCGGACGCACGTCGGTCACCACATCCGGGCCGGCGATCTCGATCGGCGCGGCACCGGCGACATCTGGATCATGACTGTCGACGAATATCGCTCGGCCACATGGCTGCGGCGCCTGGCTTACCGCCTCTATCGCCATCCCCTGGTGCTGTTCGGCCTGGGGCCGATCTTCTCCTTTCTGCTGGTTAACCGTTTCCCCAGCAAGGGTGCCAACAAACGCGATCTGATGAGCGTGGTCTACACGAACCTGGCGGTTATTCTGATCGTCGTGATTGCGAGCCTGACCGTTGGTCTCAAGGCTTACCTGTTGGTGCAGTTGCCCGTCATCCAGATCGCCGGTAGCGCCGGCCTCTGGCTCTTCTATGTGCAGCACCAGTTCCAGGGTGTCTATTGGGCACGCAGCGAGGCGTGGGATCCGTTGCGGGTGGCGATGGAAGGGGCCTCGTTTTATTGCCTGCCGAAGTTTTTGCAGTGGGCCACCGGCAACATCGGTTTTCACCACCTCCATCATGTCCGCCCCGCGATCCCCAATTACAACCTGCAAGCCTGTCATGAAGCGATCCCGGTATTGAAGACCATCAAACCGATGAGCTTGCGCGATAGCCTGCAGTGTGTCCGTTTGCATCTGTATGACGAGGAGCAACAGGCAATGGTGGGCTTTGGGGGTTGATTGCCAAGGAAGAGGTTACAGGCTTATGGGCGTTCTGGCTCAAGGCTTCAAGCCAGGGTCAATCGGCCTTGCCCAAGGCGGAAAGTGAGTTGTTGATAGGTCGTTCATAGCAGCACAATCGTACAGATCTATTCTAGCGAAGGAGGCTTGTACATCCGAAGCACAAGATCTTCTCTTCCAACCTTTTCCTCTTGGCGGATTTCCCTGTCCCAACTGCATATTCAGCCGGGAACACTCAAAAGAGAGTGTTCCCTTTTAATCGCATCGATGCTTAAGCTCTGCGCTCAACTTCGATTTGGTGCTCGCGGCCGGATATCAAGGTGAGGGTCGAGAGCTGTTCGGCGATCACCTCGATCATGTCGTCGAGTGTGATGATGCCGACCAACTCGCCAGCCGTGCCAATCACAGGCACCCTGCGGATGCCGTGCCGGCGCATGAGATGGGCCGTTTCCAGAAGATCATCATCTTCCTTGACCGCATACAGATCGAGACCCATAGCATCGCCGACCGTAACCTGGCTCAAATTGATTTCGTCGGCCAGCAGTTCGACCACAATATCCCGGTCGGTGATGATGCCGATCGGAATGTTGCCTTTGCTTAGGTTATCGACCACGACAATATCGCCGACGTGGTGGTGACGCATCAACTTGGCCGCGTCCAAAATACTTGTATCGCGATCGGTGATAACCACATCGCGGTTGCAAAAATTGCCGACTTTCATCTTGACCTCCCGACGTCTTCGGACGTCTATTCTTAATGGGGAGAACGGCTCCAGAGGCAGTGGCCATTGCGTGTAATCCGCCGGATTCGGTGGTAGGGGATTCGGTGGACAGTGCCTTCATCATCCAGCAACTCGAAGGCAAAGTGATCGTCTGGCGGGAAGAAAAGGTCCGCGTATTTGACCTGGATGATCTGATCCTCGATCCGATCATAATAGCCAATCTCAAAATCGGCGGTGGCGAACACTTCATCCCAGCGGATACGGTTGAGCAGATCCTGGACCGGTTGCATGTTTTGGCCTCCACGCCCTTCACCATCATTCTATCAACCTTGAAAAGTTTTGCAGGCGCTGCTTGGTTGCCCCTGGAGTCGGAGCCACACAACTCACGGTAATCAATAAACTCACCCCTTGAAAAACGTCTGCGTTTGTCCTTGAAACTGCATTGTCGTGCCGAAATCCAGCCTGTATAGGTCTGGGCGCCGCAATTAAAATCACCAGGGTATGTCAGAGCATCCCGGTTTTCGTTTTATTTTCTGAGTCTTTACAGAAAAAATCGGGTCAAAGGCTCCGACACATTAGTGTGACAACAAGTAAAAAATGTGTGACAGGGAGTACAAATTGCCCACCGTTGCCAGGCCTGCAATCCAGTTTTCTCCATAAAAAGTTAGTAATATCAGTACGTTGTTACTGGTTGAAAGCTTTGGCATGATCTCTGCTCTGCCTTGTATCACTTAATCACTGTGTAAAAACGGGTGTGCCGTACCTCATGTAATGTGATGTGTTTTTTTCTATAAGGGTCTGCCCCTGACTTACTCAAAAAAAATGCCAAAATGCTCAAATTTTTCGATGAATTTATTGTGCGCTTATTCCGACAACCATAAACAACAATGGAGGTAAAAAAAGATGAAAAAGATCAGTATTATGAGCATCACGACAGTCCTTCTCTTGCTGCCATGCAGCCTGTTAGCCCTTGAACTCGGCAAACTCCAGATCAACGGTTTCGTCTCTCAGGGGTACATGGAAAGCAGCGGAAACAATTTCCTTGATGCTGGCAGTGAGGATGGCACCTTTGAAATCAACGAAGCAGGCCTGACTTTTAATGCTACGGTGTCTGACAAGCTGCGCATCGGTGCCCAAATCCTCTCTCGCGACCTTGGCGAAGACGGCAATAACGATATCGAGCTGGATTGGGCTTTCGGTGATTACCGCGTAACCGACTGGTTCGGTGTTCGGGCTGGCAAGCTTAAGCTCCCGATTGGCCTTTATAATGAAACCCGCGACAATGATTTCCTGCGTCCTATGGCATTCCTGCCACAGAGTGTTTACGACGAAATGCAGCGCGGTTTTATGACAGCTGGTTACGGTGGCTCTCTCTATGGAAATGTACCAGTCGGGGAATTTGGCGATTTTGACTACCAGGTGTTTTATGGCCAGATTGATATTGATGAAGATTCTTTCCTTGTTGATGAGGGTCTTAATAATCAGGGGATCAATGCCCAACTCAGAGGAGCTACGATGGGTGCGGCCGGTGTTGACAGCATGAAATACGATGCTGACAAGACCTATGCTCTTTCATTGATCTACAATGCTCCTCTGGATGGGTTACGTCTTGGTGCGAGCTATTTCAAGTCTGAGGGCAAGTTTGATGTTTCACTGGATAACCCGTTGGCTGCTCTCGACCCAGCTTTGGCTGCCCTCAATGATTTGGATTTAGATATTACAGCTAATTACGATCCGATGTATGTCCTCTCCGCTGAATATGCACATCCCCTGTTTACCCTCAGCGCTGAGTATATGGAACGAGACAATGAAATAACGGCAGAAGGTATTGGTGAGCAATTCGTCCCCGATACGTCCATGGGCTGGTACATTCTCGGTACGATTCAGATCCCACAGGTTGAAGGTTTGGCACTGTCTGCATCCTACGAGGAGTTCTACCTCGATAAAGACGACAAGAGTGAAGATAATCCTAATAACTACCGCAAGGATTTAGGGATCGGCGCGCGCTACGACATCAACCAGAACTGGTTGGTAAAAGCGGAATGGCACACCATCGACGGGGCCGCCCTGAACATGGACCTCGTCAACAGTGATGGCCTGGATGATGACTGGAGCTATTTCATCGTCAAGACGTCGTTCAACTTTTAATCGGTCTGTAACGTTATTAACGGAGGTTTTCTCATGAAACGCATAAGTCTATTGATCGCACTCATGATCCTGTTCTGCTGCACGGCCGGTTATGCAGCAGACGTGATCCTGATTACCAACAAATTAAATCCGGTGTCGAGTCTTACGGCAACCGATGCCAAGAACATGTTCCTTGGCAAAAAAACCGGTTGGAGTGATGGCAGCACGGTCACCCCTTTTACCCAGAAGGACTCTGCAGTTACCGATCCTTTTGCCAAAAAGTTTGTCAAGAAATCGTCTCAGCAGTTTTACATGTTCTGGCGCAAGGCTGTGTTTACTGGCAAGGGCACGCCACCTGTCGAAGTTGAGAACAGTGAGCAAATGAAGAAGATTGTTGCTGCGAAGAACGGAGCCGTCGGATACATACTCAAATCCGAACTAGACGACTCGGTCAAGAAGCTGAGCGTAGAATAACCTTGCGGGGGGGGGAACCCATGAAACTGTTTCGCAGTATCAATGTAAAAATCTGGCTATGTGTTGGGGTTGCTTTTGCAGGCTTCCTTATCGCTACGATTTTCACCTATCAGGCGAACAGTCGTTTTTCGGTAAAACTGACTGAAATTCGTAATGTCGCCTTTCCTCTCGCTTTAAAAGGCACTGAAGTGGTGAGTCTCTTTAAAAAACAGTCAAAGTTTTTTGAAGAAGCTTTTCTCTTGGCCGATGAAGAGGCTGTCGTGAGCGGTAAGGAGCTGACAGAGACTATCAGCTCCTTGCTGCAGGAGATGGCCAAGCTCGAAATAAGTAGTGAGAACAGCTCCGGTTCACAGATGGCGCCTCTTGTTCAAGATTATGATGTGTATGCACACATGGCAGGGGACACCTATGAGCGTTTGGTCAATGGAGAAGATTTTGATACTCTTCAGGTTCAGGTCCAGACCATTGGCTTAAGTTATGCTGAGTTGCTTGAACGTTTTGAGAAAAACTCGAAAACGCTTATCTCTGCGGTGGAAAGCGGCATAGAACAGGAAAAAAACACGGCTGGGTCAAACACCTCCTTTCTTCTCATCCTGTTTGGTGTGGTGATTGTTCTCTCGGTTATTATTATCCGCACCATTGCAAATAGGGTTCTGATCAAACCGATCAACCAGATTCAAAATATGGTTAAAACTCTTGCCAGGGGTGAAGTCTCTGATAGTGACAGGATCATGTCCCGAAGCCGTGACGAGATTGGCGACCTTGCCCGTGAACTCGACAGTATGGCGGATGCTCTGGCGGAAAAGTCGCAACTCGCGGAGCAGATTGCTGATGGTGATCTCGATGCACAAGTGACTCTGGCATCGGAATCTGATGCCTTGGGTTTGTCGTTACAAAAAATGCTGAAAATGTTGTCAACGGTTATCAGCCAAGTCAAAACCTCGTCAGCGAATGTTACTTCAGGCAGCCAATCGATGAATATTGCCGCCCAGTATATGACCGAGGGAGCCGCCAACCAGGCCGCGTCTGTAGAAGAGGCCTCTTCTAGTATCGAGGAGATGACAGCAAACATTCGTCAGAATGCCGATAATGCATTAGAAACTGAGAAGATAGCCAGTCAGGTTGCCGAAGATGCTGTTGAAGGTGGCAGCGCCGTCAAAGATACTGTTGTTGTTATGAAGGATATTGCAGAAAAGATCGTCATTATTGAAGAGATTGCGCGCCAGACCAATCTGTTGGCTTTAAACGCCGCGATTGAAGCTGCCCGTGCAGGAGAACACGGTAAAGGGTTTGCCGTGGTTGCTGCTGAGGTCCGTAAACTGGCTGAACGTAGTCAGGTTGCCGCAGGGGAGATCAATGAACTTTCGACTCGCAGTGTGGATGTGGCAGAAAAAGCCGGAAGCCTTCTAGATGTGATTGTCCCGAACATCCAGAAGACTTCTGAGTTGGTTCAGGAGATCAGTGCCGCAAGCAAAGAGCAAAATTCCGGGGCAGAGCAGATCACGCAAAGTATACAAGCCCTCGACAAGGTCATTCAGCAGAACTCTGCTTCCGCAGAAGAGATGGCCGCTACGGCCGAAGAGTTGTCGACTCAGGCAGAGCAACTTGAAGAGATGGTCACTTTTTTCAAGATGGCTAAGATTCAAGACAAGAGACAACCCGGAATCAGTCAGTCTGATACAGACTTAGTGTCGGTTAAGCCAGTAAATGCTAGTAAAACGGCTGATGTCTACGATAACGACTACGAAAAATATTGAGGTCGAAGTAATGAATGAAACGAATGATATCAGTCGTTAACAGTATGTAACATTAAGCCTTGGTGAAGACCTTTTCGGTGTTGAAGTTACACCTACAAAAGTGATCCTTAGTCTCACGCCTGTGACAAAAGTTCCGCAGATCCCCGATTCCCTTTAGGTCGGGACACGCAAATTGTATGTCCCCGTAATCAGTTCTGAAATCTAGCCTTTACAGGTCTGGGCGCCGCAATTAAAATCACCAGGTATGTGAGAGCAACCTGGTTTTTTTCGGTTTAATCTTGTAAAAAGGGGCCTGTCCCCAGAGCCTGTTTTTACGAGTCGCTGGCTGCTGTTTTGGCGAACCGTCTCTTCTGATGAAAAATACTTCGGTTTGAACAAAAAACTCAAGATACGTCATAATGTATGGACACCTCTTTTGGTAGAAGGGTCCTCCTGTGAACCGTATCGTTATCCACTACAGTGAAATCGCCCTGAAAGGCAAGAACCGCCGCCAGTTCGAAGATGCATTAATACGCCATGTGCGTGCCGCCTTGGGCTCCCTGGTCAGCGAAGTGCGCAAGCAGCAGGGTCGGCTGGTGTGCAAGCCGAATCCCCAGGCTGATCCGCAGCGCGTGCGCGAGATCCTTTCCTGCATCCCGGGAATCGTCAACTTCTCTCTCGGTCACAGTGCGCCGAAGGATGTTAAGTCGATTGGTGGGCGGGCGGTCAACCTGCTGGCAGGGATGGAGTTTACGACGTTCGGCGTCAAGACCAAGCGCACCGACAAGCAGTTTCCGATGACCTCTGAAGAGATCAGCCGTGCGGTCGGTGCCTCGATACTGCGCGGGCTAAAAGGCAAGCAGGTCGATCTGCGCGCTCCGGATCTTTGGCTCTATATCGAGCTAACCGGCAAAGAGGCGACCCTCTTTACCGATAAGTATCTCGGCCCGGGTGGCTTGCCGGTCGGCAGCAGCGGCGATGTGATGGTTTCGCTCTCTGGCGGCATCGACAGTCCGGTCGCCGCTTACATGCTGATGAAGCGTGGCTGTCGGGCGATCTTTACCCATATTCGTAACGAAACCCAGTTCTCCGGCGCGGTTTCCGATAAGATCGAAAAGCTGGTCGAGGTGCTGACCCGCTACCAGCTGCATTCCACCCTCTACCAGGTGCCCTTCGGCGACCTGCAGCGCCGCATCATCGCCTTTGTTCCTGCGGATTACCGCATGATTATCTACCGCCGCTGCATGATGCGCATCCTCAACCAGCTGGCCGCCAAAGACCAGGCCAAGGCGATTGTCACGGGCGATGCGGTTGGCCAGGTGGCCTCACAGACCTTGAGCAACCTGCAGTGCATCCAAGAGGCCTCGCAGCTGCCAGTCCTCTCGCCGCTGGTGGGCATGAACAAGGATGAAACGATTCTGATTGCCAAACAGATTGGAACCTACGAACATTCGATCGAACCCTATCCAGACTGCTGCTCCTTCATGATTGCCCCACACCCCGAGACGCGTGGTGTTCTCGACCTGGTCAAGCAATTCGAAGCCAACATCGACGGCCTCGAAGAGTTGTTGCTGGAGGCCGTGGAAAGCGTTGAACGGCTCGAGTTTTGATCGCCGTTGGCACCATTCTGAACTTCAGTTCTGAACGGTTTGCTTAGATTTTTGGCACCTGATCTGAGGTGCGATAACGCTCATCGACCCTTTCTCCACGACTTACCGGATCATCCCAGAATCTCCTGTTGGTCATTCTGCTGACATCGGCCCGGCTCAGCCCGATATCAGAGAGCAACCGATCATCCATCTCGGCCAATTGCCGACGTTGTTCAGACAGTTGATCCCAACGTATGATGGTGTTGCCAATACGCTTGAGGATGCTGCCGAGGTCTTGCCAGAAGCCATTTGTCGGGCGCTCTATACATGGGGTGGGGCATCTTTCCAGGATCATGATCTGTCTCCTTTTATTGTTTGTGTTCTGTTTGAATCGACTATAGCGAAATAAAACTTGATCAATCAAACGAATTGTATTTATGCTAGCTATCAATATTATTGATGCATGGAGGCCTTATGGCGATGAACCTGCCGACCGATTTGTTGCGAACCTTTGTTGCTATTGCTGATACCGGAAATTTCAGCCAGGCTGCAGAGCTGGTGCATCGCACCCAGTCTGCTGTCAGTATGCAGATCAAGCGTTTGGAAGAGTTGGTTGAGAAACCACTTCTGAAACGTGACAGTCGACATTCGAGCTTGACCTCGGATGGCCTGACTCTGCTCGACTATGCGCGGCGAATTCTGAAGCTGAATGAAGAAGCGGTTTCGCTTCTGACCCGGCCAGAGCTCTCCGGTTGGGTGCGTATTGGTCTGCCCGATGATTACGCGACCCGTTTTCTCCCCGAGATCCTCGCTGGGTTCTCGCGTACTCACCCGCGGGTGCAGGTTGAGGTTATTTGCGAGCCCAGCACCCAGTTGCGCCAGCGCATGAAGCGCCAGGAGCTGGATCTGGCAATGACGACCTCGGCTGTTCCTGATGAAGAGAACACCTTGCTGTTGAGTCAAGAAGCGGTGGTGTGGGCTACCTCGGAGCAGCATCGACCTCACGAAGAAACCCCGTTGCCCCTAGCCTTGTTTCCCAATGATTGTATTTACCGAACCTGGGCGATTGAGGCTTTGGAGAATGCAGAGATTGCTTATCGGGTCGCTTATAGCAGCCCAAGTAATATGGGCTTGCAGTCAGCGGTTATTGCAGGCTTGGCTGTAACGGCGACAAGCTTAAGCATTATCCCGCCGGGGATGCGTCAGTTGCTGCCCGAAGAGGGGGTACCATTGTTGCCGAGTGTATATTTCCTGTTGCATCGCAACCCGGCAACTGACAATTGTATTGTTGATTCTCTGGCTGAACATATTGCCAAAGCTTTTGGGGCTGTTGGTCAATGAGATCCCAGCTTTGAGGCAAAAGCTGGGATTGTTTTGTTATTGAAAGCTATCAATAGGACGCAAATGTGATATTTGATAGAAGTGCAAATAGGGTGTTTGCTAATGATAGTGTGCCTAATAATATCGAATATCTTAAGCTACTTAGAGCCAGATATAATCGTTCTTGGTCCGGTCAGACAGAAGGTTGCTAAGAAACCTGTAAAACGTTCGACACACAGAAGAGGGTAGAGTGTAAGCCAACAGATGAAGTTGATGCTTGGGATGCATTCATTTTGGTGACACTTGCGCGTTAGCCTTCCCGGCAAGTGTCACCGGCACTTAACTCACCCCTTATAGGGGAGATCAATTTTCAGAGTGCAGAGCATATTTGATAAAGAGTATTACTTTCCCCGCAAAAAGCTCTCGACTTCTCCAACCTTTTTAGCTTTGAGTCTGTCGCTGCAACTTCGTTGAGCATGCCGTAATGACGTGCCGCTGTTTTTTTGTCTCCCGCAAGTTCAGCAGTGCGGCCAGCTCCATAAAGGCTGTTAAAGCGGTTGGGGCTCCGTTCCAGGGTCGCCTCGTAGTACTGCTGTGCCTCTTGGTATTGTTTCAAATCTAACAGCATGTCGGCCAGCAACTCATGAGCAGGCAAAACTTCGCCTGGTGTAACCGGGTGCTTCTCTGTGGTGGCTTCTAATGCCGTGGCTTCGCGCATGGTTTTTAGGGCCGCATCCTTTTCGCCTCCTGCATAATCAAGCCAAGCTTCGACAGATAACCTTTGAATCTTGACCTGCTTGGCCCAGTAAGCAGAGGATTTAACCACCTGCTTTTCGAGTGTTTTGAGGTGCTCGATCGCTTCACGTGCCTTCACAGTGTCGCCTATGCGAGCCGCTCCGAGACCATTGCTAAAGTAGGTGATCGCCTCCATGGCGGGATTGACTTGCCAAGGATAGTTGCTTGGAGTTTGTGCTTCGAGGTTTGCCGCAGTTGCCCATTGCTGTCGTTCGAGAGCCATGCGTGCCGGAACAGCGGCGAAGCTGTAAGCGGATGCCACGTGAGTCTGATATGGTCCTTTAACAGCCATCAGCTCGTTAAGAACTTCTTCGGCCTTGGCATCTTCACCCCTTTGCAGGTAGGCGTAGACCAGGTAGTCCAAGGCATGGAGATAGTGCAATGAAATCTTTCCGTCTGCCGGATGTTTGAGGGCAGCGTTTGCTGAGCGACGGTTCATGTCGATCGATTCATCCCATAGCCCGAGCCTGGTGAAGATGTGGGCCGGCATGTGCAGCGCATGGGGAACCGCCGGGGCAATTTTGCCGTAGTTGCGTGCGACTTCAAGTGCCTCTATGGCCAGGGTCGGGTAGTCCAGGGCGTGGATGGTGTAATGATGTGCTCCAGGGTGATCGGGAACACTTTCGAGGACCTGCTTGGTGATCCTGGCGCTTTGTTTCTGTTTTGAATAGCTCTTGTCGCCTGGATCGACAGTTGCCAAATTAGCGAGAGCGTAGAAGCTGGCAGCCTCAATGTCTTTCGGGAACTGTTCATAAACCTTGCGCCATGCTTCAGCGTATGCGGCCAAATTTACCTTTTCGCTAATATTTCGTTCTTGGGAATAGTAACTTTCCAACGTCGCGATATAGGCTCTTTCCTGCTCATTCCTGGCCCGTTTTGCGGCTTCCGATGCCAGTTCTTTGCCTCTCGCAAACTCAGCTTCGTCAGGCGGGTCTGACCAGAGTGGATGAATATAGCTCATCGATTGGCCCCAGTAGCCTATGGCGCTGTCTGGATCGGTTTCGACCGTCTCAGTAAAGGCTGCGCGGGCTCCTACGTAGGTCATGTGGTGCAGCAGAGCGAGTCCGCGTTCTGCTGATTTGCTGGCTGTTTCGTTACAGGAAAAAGGTAGGATCACGGTACCTAACTGGTCACCGTAAATGTTCGCAGGACCTGATGCCTGCGCTTCCGAATGATTTTCATGGGCAAGGGCTACTCCTGAAAGAGAACTGAGGAGAACGACCAATCCCCATAGGCAGATTTTTTTCATGGCTGATCCCTTTCCGCTCCGCTCACACTAAAGTAAAAAAGCCGAGCTTACCGTTAGAATTTGTCCTTCGGTAGCTCGGCCATCTTGTAGTGAAAGGAGGTGAGATCCGCCGCTTTCCGTCCCCGCTTTTCAGCAGGTTTGGTTTTATCGAGACCTGTTAAATTTATTATCCTCTCCTGTTAGTTCTGGAGTCAAGGGGGGGCTAATTTAACAAAAGTTATCGACAACACATTGTGGGAGGATTAATAAATATCCTCCCGCAGCAAAGGCCATGTAAGTAATTGGAAACAAATGCGAATGTAATGCTTCTTCTAGTCAGACCTTAACGCTTCGGGTCTTATCTCGGCATCAAGCTCTTTGCCATAACTGAGGACGATTTTCGGTAAGGCTTCAACATCAGATGAGGTTGTCCTGAAGTTAACAATGCAGGCACGCAGAAGATACTTGCCTCCAATGACAGCATTTGAAATGAAGACCTCTCCGCTTTTTTGCAACCGGTTGACAAGCTCCTCGTTCAATTTATTCAAGTAATCCTCTGCAGTTGCTGATTCCTTGTTCAAGCTCTGAGGTATGAACCTGAAGGTCGTAATGCTCAAGTTTTGAGTTGCCTCTTGTAATTCCGGATATCTACCAACTTCTATGTGGAGATGCCTCGCAAGAGCGATGTCGTCGCCGATCATTTGAAGATAGCCTGCCCGGCCAACCTGGCGGAGGCCCAGCCATACCTTCAATGCGCGGAAACCACGAGAGTTTTGTAAGCCGAAATCGAGGTAATTGATTGGCGGGTCTTCTTTTGTTCCGTCAAAATTATAATAAGTGGGATGATGGCTGAAGGTTTCAATCAGATGCTGTTGCTCACGAACCAGAGCACAGCCTGCTTCCAGCGGACTGTATAGCCATTTGTGAGGGTCAAGTGCGAGTGAATCCGCCTGTACTAATCCCAGCAGGTGCTCAGGTGCGTCCGGTAGCCCGGCTGCCGGTGCACCGTAGGCGCCATCGACGTGGAACCATAAATTGTATTTTTTGCAGATGGTTGCAATCGTGGGCAGTGGGTCAATGGCCCCCGTACTGACTGTCCCGGCCGAGCCAACGACTAGAAAAGGAAGATAGTTGTCAGATAAGTCTGATTTGATTTGTTTTTCCAGGGCTTCCATGTCCATTTTTTGATCTGAATCTGTTTCAATCCAACGTACATGCTTGGCCCCCAAGCCGAACAGCTCGGCGGCCTTGTCTATCCAAGTGTGGGTTTCTCTTGAAACATAAGCAACAAGAGGTCGGTTACTTGTGGATAGGCCTTCTTCGTTAAAATCCGAATCTGCTTTTATCTTGCGAGCAGCCAGAAAACAGACAAAGTTTGCCATATTCCCGCCACTAACTAGAAGTCCGCCACAGGTCCTGGGGTAGCCAATCAAGTCTGCGACCCAGCGAATCGTCTGAGCCTCTATTTCGCTTGCGATTGGCGACAGTATAGCGGCCCCCACGTTCTGGTTTAATGCCGAGGCTAGCAGGTCGGCCAGTACTCCGATTGGAGCTGCAGAGGATGTAATATATCCCCAGAACCTAGGATGTCCGTTAAATAGTGAGTGGTCGAAGAGTTGATTTGTTACTTCTGCAAACAATTCTTTTGCGGAAGTCCCTCTTTCGGGAAGATTGTCGTTGCCAAGCAACTGGCGTATTTTTAGAAAGGACTCGTTGGTAGTGACAGGTCGTTGTGGGAGATCATCGAGAAATTCTGCAATATCCTCTATAAGTTGATGCCCCAACTCTCGAAATTCTTCTCCATGCATTTCCAGGGGGGCGTCCCGATTAATTAGATTCGGAAACTTGTTGTTGGTTGTCATGATTATTCTCCCGAAAGGAAAAACCACCCAGCACAGAAGGTGATTCCATTAAAGAAAATCTTTTCAGGGCACCTTATAGGGGCGACCAGGAATCAAACCGTCTCCAGATATTTATGAATCAGCTCAACAGCTACAGCTCCTTGTCCCACGGCGGAAGCCACTCGTCTAATCGCGCCATGCCTTACATCGCCAGCAGCAAAGATGCCTGGAACGTTGGTTTCGAGGATAAAAGGATCTCTTGGCAAGGTCCAATTCTTGGGTCGATTGCCGTCAATAAACAAATCAGGTCCGGTGTAAATATAATTATTCTCGTCCTTTTGAATGAGGTCACCGGTTAATTCCGTGGCTGGGACAGCGCCGGTAAAAATAAAAACGGCATCGGCCGCTTCAGATATGGATTCTCCACTGTCATTATTTGTTAAAGTAATGGTTTCTAACTTTGCGGCGCCTTCAACAGCGGTTAATTCTGTATTGCGGAGAGTCGTAATATTGTCTGTTTGACTTATTTGATCGATGAGGTAGGTCGACATGCTCTTTCGAAGGGATTTGCCCCGGTAAACCAAAACGACTTCACGGGCAAAGCGGGATAAAAACATGGCACCCTGTCCGGCGGAGTTGGCTCCGCCGATCACATAAACTTTTTTTCCTTTGTAATGAACTGCTTCCGAGCTTGCAGCTCCGTAATAGACTGAAACACCGATCAGCTTATCGATTCCTGGAAGATTAATCTGCCTGGTAGCCACACCTGTCGAAAGCAGGAGAGCTTTACAACTCAACTCGGTTCCGTTCTTCAGGCTGACATAGCGGTAGGGCCCCTCAGCGCGCATGCTACTAACCTCCTGAGTGGTTAGAATCTCTGCACCCAGACGCTTGGCCTGGGTGATCGCCCTGCGAGTCAAGTCGGCTCCGCTGATACCTTGAGGAAAGCCGAGATAATTTTCGATACGGGCACTCATGCCGGCTTGTCCACCTGCTGCATTCCGTTCTATGACAATCGCCTTCAAGCCCTCGGATGCCGCGTATACCGCTGCAGTAAGTCCTGCTGGACCTGCCCCGATAATAATAAGATCGTAATATGGTTTTTTTGCATGGGTCGTCATCCCCACCTTGTCTGCCAAAGTTGATAGCTCCGGATCAACCAAACTGCTGCCATCCGGAAAGAACAGCGTCGGCAACCTGAAATCTTCAGCGGAATCCAATTGAAGAAGTTTTTTTGCCTCTTCGTCTTTCTCGAAATCCAGCCACTTATAGGGCACTTGGCTCCGGGCAAGAAAATCTTTTATGTAGTGTGATTTGGCGGAATATAGCGTACCGACGACCCGAATTCCGCCATAAGGTATCGGTACAGTGTTCAACCAATCGCTCAACAAATCGTCAAGCACAGGATAGAGTCTCTCCTCAGGCGGGTCCCAGGGTTTCATCAGGTAGTAATCAAGGTTGATTGAGTTGATACTGGAGATGGCAACATCGGTATCAGCATAGGCCGTCAACAGAACTTTTTTTGTCTCTGGATAAAGTTTTGCAGCCTTTGATAGAAACTCGATGCCTGTCATCGTCGGCATGCGCTGGTCAACCAGGAAAAGCGCAATGGCAAGATTTCTTCGTTTAAGTTCCTTCACCGCTTCGATGGCCTCTTGCCCCGAGGAGGCTCTCATCACTTGATATTCGTTCTGGTATTGCGCCTGTAAGTCTCTGGAAACGGCATTTAGCACTTGAGGCTCATCATCAATGGCAAGAATAATTGGTTTATTCATTTCACGAGCTCCTTGACGTGTCTAATTTTTCGGCAGGTCGGAAGTCCATCGGCAAATGAACTGTAAAACAAGTTGAGCCGGGCTTCGACATCACGGACATCTCCCCATGATGCTTCTTGACAATGAGGTTTCGGCTTATATTCAGGCCGAGTCCCGTCCCCTCACCCGGAGGTTTGGTCGTGAAGAAGGGATCGAAAATCTTCGGCAGATGTTCAGGGGGGATGCCCGGGCCACTGTCCTCTATTTCGACCACGAGCCAAGGATCTTCCCGTTTTGCTCGGATAATCAAGGTTCCAGACCCCTCCATGGCGTCAATCCCGTTGTCAATGAGATTCGTCCAAACCTGGTTTAGCTCACTGGCATAAGCCTCGATCGCAGGAAGGTCCTCGGCATATTCACGAACAACTTCAACGCCCTTTTTCAGTTTGCTGCGCAGAATGATGAGCGTGTTATCCAGTTCTTTACGAAGATCAATCGATTGAACGGGTGCCTGGTCCATGTAGGTATAGGTTTTTAGAGCCTTAACCAGGGTTACAATCCGACCGGTGGCCAAGCCGATCTCCTCGACCAAGCTATAGATCGTGAGCTTGAGGCCAAACCACCTGATGACGACAGGGACTTGTTCCCCGGTGAATGGTTTCATAAGTTCGTCGAGATCTTCCTTCACGAAACCGACGTTAACAAGGGCCGGCACGACTTCGCCGTGATCCCGACAGCCTTGACCACGCAACCATTCTTCAAGGGCGATTTCTCTATCCGTGCGAGTAAGAACGTTCAACTCTACAGGTTCATGCGAGCGCTCCCTGGCCAACACGTCGAGCACGGCAAACATTTTTATCTGCCGCTCTTCGAAAGGAATTGAACCGATTCGGGCTAGTACTTCCTGTAGCTTCAACAATATGCTCTGCAAATGAGCCGCGCTACGCTGAGCTGCTGAAGCGGGGTTGTTCAGTTCATGGGCCATGCCCGCGCTGAGCTTACCCAGGGAGGCCATCTTCTCCTGTATGATCATTTGATTGTGCATCTCATTAATCTGTTTCAAGGTGGCTTCTAGCTCCTGGTTCTTTTCCTTCATCTCCAGGGATTTTCTCCGCAGCTCTTTTTCGCTTTGGCGAAGCGCTTCTTCAGCACGCTTACGTTCTCCTATGTCGCGAATAATTCCGGTGTAGTACCGTTCATTGCGAACCATCCAGGTCGAAAGAGATAACTCAATCGGTATTTCGTCGCCGCTTTTATTTCTCGCCGCCAGCTCGACCGTCTTACCAATAGCATGTGCTTCTCCAGTCTTGCTGAATCGATCCATACCATTGCGATGGGCCTTATGGAATCGTTCCGGGATAATGATCTCAACCCACTGACCTACTGCTTCCTCCTCACTAAATCCGAGAATTTTGGTGGCAGCTTGATTCCAGCTGATAATCTCTCCCTTATTGTTGGCAGAAATGATGGCATCAATGGCCGATTCGGTTACTGAACGGAACTTCTGTTCCGCCTGTTTGCGCTCCCCGATATCTCGGATGATCCCGGTGTAATAGCGCTTCTCGTCAAGAAACCAGGTTGCCAACGACAGCTCGACCGGAATTTCATCGCCACTTTTGCAGATGGCGGCAAGTTCCACGGTTTTGCCGATCGCGTGGGTCGCCCCTCCCGAACTAACTCTTTTTATCCCCTCAGCATGGGCCGTTCGGAAACGTTCGGGGATGATGATTTCTATGGATTTGCCAAGCACCTCAGCTTCAGTGTGACCAAACATCGAGGTGGCGGCCTTGTTCCAGGAAAGGGTTTTGCCTTCGGCATCAGCCGATATGATCGCATCGATGGCTGATTCCATGACCGACTGGAACTTCGCCTCAGACTCGCGCAGAGCCATACGCACTTTTGAAACGGTTACTTGGCGTTCGATGCGCGCAATAACTTCACGCTCATCAAATGGCTCAAGTACCAGATCATCGCTTGATTTGATGACTTTTGAGCGGGTCTCCAGATCTTCTGGGATTGTTGTGAAAATAAAGGGGAGATCAATGGTCTGCTTATCTGATTTCAGCTTGTCGATAAGCTCATACAGATCAATTTCCGTAATGTGTGCACTAAGCAGGACCAGGTCGGGGCTAGCATCCACAATGTTTGAGGATGATTCTTCGTTAGCTGCAACCTTAATAACTATGTAATTGTTTTTTTCCAGGATCTTTTGCAGAGCCTTAAACCTCTGTGCATCATTTTCTATGATACAAACGATCCCTTGATTAGCCACTGCTGTCTCCAGCTCAGGGTTAGGTTGACCTTAGATTCTTCCTGACAAAAGAGGAGGCAATTTGAGAAATTAATTTAGGGGTAAATTACCAACACTCATGCCTTGAGATTGACTCAACTTGTTCTAAAGCTTGCCGTGCACTCCTTAATATATTCACCTTGCACCACAAAGCCTTTGGTCTTGTTTTTCATAAGTGTACCATTAATTCAGCATCTCACAGAGCTGGGGACACTTGTTTTTAAGTGCCCCCAATTTTGTTGTCAGTCAATCTCTTTACTTCGTTTGACTTGCATGTAAGCTGATTGAAGAAACGTCAAATTGTTCTAAAGGGGTTGTTATGACTCGGAGAAACTGTCTGCCAGATAATGTTTTGCGTGTATGTGTGCTGCTGTGCAGCCTAATCCTTTTTATATCTCAAACAGCTTATTCAGACGTAATTATTGGGGGTGAAAGGATGTCCCCCGTTCTGGGTGATGAAGGGATGGTGGCAACAAGTCATTTTATTGCGAGTGAATCGGCGCAAAAGGTCTTGAAAGAAGGGGGCAATGCAATTGACGCTGCGGTGACAGCAGCCTTTGTGTTGGCGGTCACTCAACCAAGGTCGGGAAATATTGGGGGAGGTGGCTTTATGATGATCTCCTCTGAAAAGCAGAATGATGTCGTTGCTATCGACTATCGAGAAAAAGCCCCAAGCAAAGCAACTGTCGACATGTTCCTTGATAAAGACGGCAATGCCGATAGTGACTTGTCGCGTTATTCCTATCTGGCCACTGGGGTGCCTGGAACAGTTGCAGGCTTGGCTATGGCTTTGGAAAAATACGGCACTATTAGCCTTTCAGAAGCCATGAAACCGGCAATTAAACTTGCTGATGAAGGTTTTATCGTCACTCAAAGGTTTAGCAATGGCCTTAAAGATAAAGAAGATTTGTTGAAAAAATGGGATTCATCTGCCCGGGTCTTCTACAAGAAAGATGATGGTTATTACGAGCCTGGCGACCTGTTTAAACAGAAAGATCTCGCAGCAACCTTAAGCCGCATAGCGGAAAACGGTGCCAGAGAATTTTACGAAGGGGAGACTGCAAAACGTCTGGTCGCCGAGATGGACAAACATGGCGGTCTGATTAGCCTGGAGGACATGAAAAACTATTCTCCGGTGATAAGGACGCCGGTGCATGGGACCTATCGTGGCTATGATGTCTACTCAATGCCTCCGCCCAGTTCCGGTGGCGTACACTTGATCCAGATTCTCAATATTCTTGAAGGTTACCCGGTCGCTAAAGAGGGTCATAATTCGGCAAGAAACATCCATCTTATGGCAGAGGCTATGAAGCTGGCCTATGCAGACCGCTCGCAGTTCCTTGGGGACGAGGATTTTGTACAAGTTCCTATGAAAAAGCTCACTTCGAAAGAATATGCAGCAACCCTTCGAAATAAAATTGATGACGAGAAAGCAACTCCGAGTCATCGCATTCGCCCTGGCGAGTTCTTGCCCTACGAAAGCAATGAAACGACCCACTTTTCTATTGTGGACAAGTTTGGCAATGCCGTCTCAAACACTTATACAATTAACTTCAGCTATGGTTCTGGAGTTGTCGTAGAGGGGGCCGGGTTTTTACTGAATAATGAGATGGACGATTTCTCGGCAAAACCAGGAGTACCGAATGCCTATGGCCTGATCGGCGGCGAGGCAAACAAGATTGAGCCAGGCAAGCGTATGCTGAGCTCCATGTCGCCGACCATAGTTAAGAAACAAGGGAAAAACTTTTTAGTTACAGGCAGTCCCGGTGGTTCACGCATCATTACTACGACACTGCAGGTGGTCATGAATGTTATCGATCACAATCTTAATATTCTAAGTGCTGTAGCTGCTCCCAGAATCCATCATCAATGGTTACCCGATGAATTGCGGATTGAAGAAGGGCTTAGTCCAGACACTGTCAGAATCCTTCGCGAAAAAGGGCATAAGGTTAAACAGAAATCAGCCATGGGTGCTAGCCAATCTATTTTGATTGATAAAGGTTTATTTAATGGCGCTGCCGACCCTCGAAGATCGACAGCGCTTGCGGTAGGACCTTGATCTTAAATCGTTGAGCACTGACTTTAGCTGGAAAAAGAATTTTTCAATGCCAGGTTTAAGATAAAAGCCAGAATAAATAGTTCCAGATGATTGAAATTATTGATATCCTTTTGTTGCCACCCCCAAAGACAAGTTGTTAGCTCAAATCGAATCCGATCTGCTCGTTGTGAGAGATCTTTGAGCCTAAGCATGTATTGTTTGCGTGAAAAGATATGTCGCATGCTTGGGTGATTATTTACTCGCGTTCCACCTACCGCACCACGCGTTTCGGATTTTATGACCAACTGGGTAACAAAATACTTTCTACCTTTCCTCGTCATCGCCTTAATCGTTGCTCTTTACTTCGATTCAAGTTCGGTGGAGAAGGTTGATCTCGATTCCAGTTACAACGAGCCGGTGGCTGTCGCTCCTATACAACCCAGAACCGCTTCACGGCCGCCGTTAACTCGCGAGCCTCAAGCGTCTGCTCTTGTTACAAAGAGTCGCCTGGCGATAGGAGTGCGTTACAACTCTCTCAAAGATTTGGAGGCAGATCTACGAGCGCAAGGTTTCATACGTACTGGTTACTTTGGCAAGTTCTGGCCAGCTTCTGTTGCTGAAATTGCTACCGGTCGCAATGAGATCAAGTTTGTAAGGCAGGACAGGACGCCGCATCATTATAAAGGGTTTGATGGTTACAATATGAAGATGGTGCGGTTGTGGAGAGGAAATAAAGAGACGATTGTTGTTTTTCGGTCGGAAGAGAAGAGGTAGGGGTGAGATTAGAACAGGTATTATGTCCCCCGAACAGCAGTTTAGGAGAAGTATGAAAAAATTAGTCATTATTGTCGTAATCATTCTGTTCTGTGTCGTCGGTTGGGCTGGCGCAACTTATATCGTAGGCAGCAAGGTTGAGGATCAATATTTTAACCTGCTGCAGCAGAATTCTCACTGGGGTCCGATAACCTTGACCAGTAAGAGCTATCAACGTGGATTCTTTAGCTCTAAAGCTGAGATGCTTCTGGAGATAAAGGTTCCCCAAATACCCGTTGAAGAAGGCGAGGAGCCCACCATGGAGACGGTGGAGCTGGTCTTTGAACACACCCTGCATCATGGCCCTTTGCCGATCGTTGACGGCCAGGTTTCGTTCTCGCCTGCTCTGGCTCTGGTCGATACCCGTATGCTGCTCTTCTCTCCCGAAGACCAGGCCCTTGAGGAGCTACTGCAAAACATCCCGGAATTGAAAGAATCCTTCCTCCATCTTCGTTTAGGTTTCGATGGCAGCACGAATGGCAAGATCGAAATCCCACCATTTGAAAAGCATGAAGAGGGCGTTGAGTTTGTCTGGGGTGGCTTTATAGCGACTACGGACTATGCCCCTGGTGCTGGCACGCTGGTTGGAACGCTCGATATGCCAAAAGTAGAAATCCATTTTGATGATGGCACTCTGAGTTGGAGCGTAATCCGTGGTGATTTCGATCTGGTGGAGACCTTGCCGATGCTCTTTGTCGGAACCACTCAGATGGTGTCCGGAGGCATGGAGCTGGCCTTTATAGAGAAAGGTGGTGACGAGGAAGATAGCGAAGAGAGGACCGTCTTACAGTTGAAAGGGTTCAAGGCTGTCACAGATAGCAGCTTCGATGGCCAACTTGTACAGGTCACCCAGAACATGACCTTCGACGGGGCGAGCTTTGACGGTGAGAGCTACGGGCCTCTGGTCATCGATATGGAGCTGAAGAATATGGATGGCCATGCGTTCAGTGATTATCAGGTAAAAGTTATGGACATCTATCGTGAAGCCGACATATACGATCAGGATGCCTTGCTTGCAGAGCTCTTGCCCTTGTACACCGATCTGGCGATGGCGATGATGACCGGCAGCCCGGAATTCAATATCAATCGGTTCTATGTCAACACGCCGATGGGCGAGGCCGACGGAACTTTCAAACTGAAACTCGATAATCTACCGGGGGAAGCTCCCGATAATCTTGCCGCCATCTTCGACTACCTTCAGTATCTCGAATCATCAGCAGAACTGTCGGTCGATGAGAGTCTGCTTCGAGCTCTTCTGGCCAGCAATATAAAGAGTTCTCTCGAGCTTGAACTCGAAGCTGTTCGCGCGAGCGGGGTAGAGGTCGAAATGAGCGATGCAGAGATCGATGTTATGGTCGAGCAGCAGCTGGGGGAGCAACTGGAAATATATATTGCGCAGAATCTTATTGTGCGTGATGGAGATAAAATCAGAAGTAATGCTTCGTTTAATGGTGGTCAGTTGCTGGTGAATGGGCATGCTTTGCCACTTTTTGGGCAGTAGCTTGGAAAGTGGTGGGTGTAATTAAGTTCTTTAATCTTGAGTAAATTCAAAGTTCAAGACCCCACTCCACTCTGACCGCGCTGATATGCTAACATGTCAAACTGGTTACCGTTTTAAATTGATTTTATCTTCGTCGATAAAGGAGGCATCATGAAAATCGGAATATTTTACGGCGGCAGCACTGGCAATACCGCCTTAATCGCTCAATGTCTTGCGGAGCGAATCTCTACCGCACGCCTTTATCCCATTGCCAACGCAACCCGTGCGGATCTTGAAGGCTGTGATCTGCTGATTCTCGGCACTTCAAGCTGGCGCGGTGAGGGGGATCGTCTGCAAATCGACTGGAACGACGCCTATGACTGCCTGTGCGAGGCACAGTTGGAGGGGGCAAAGGTCGCTTTGTACGGGGTCGGAGATCAGGTCGGTTACCCTGATGCCTTTGTCGACGGGATGAAGGCACTGCATGATCTTGCGGTGGCGGCCGGAGCGACCATCATAGGCAAATGGCCGGATAAAGGCTACGATTACTCTGCCTCCGCCGCGGTTGAAGGGGATTATTTCCTCGGTCTGCCTCTTGATGTTGAAAATCAGGACCAGCTTACAGAGCAGCGCCTGGACGCCTGGGTGTCTCTACTGCAGGAAGAAGCGGGTATCAGTTAATTTGTCTGCGGGGTCAGGTCTTTAATATTGAGTGTGTGACACCGGCGACATTGGGGTGCGACATTGGGGTCGGACCAAACTAAGTAACTGCAATCAAGAGAAATATCTCTTCAAAGTGCCCATTCTTAGGCCTTCGAAACCCCATTTTTAAACCAAAGTGGATAAGTTAAGCGGTAATGACAGGATTCAGGCGCATGGGTATCGGGGACACTTCCTGAGGTGTCCCTCTCGTGTCCCCTCAAGTTATCAAAATCTCAACTCAATCCGCGGATACACACCACAATTTTCCTTTAAACATCGTTCCACATCCTCAACCAAAGCAACTACCTCGATGCCAAGATAAACACCCTCTGCAAAACTTATCTTTTCAATGCCGGACCGGGTGAGTGACTGCGCACCGCGGGGTTCGTTGCTAAATCGCTTTAACTGCGCCCCAGCCAATTGGATCAAGCCCTGTACGAAAACGCCACAATCTGTTGATTTATGACCTGCAGCGATCCACACCGTTTCCAGTGCTTCGTGCGCTTCCCACCAGTAACCATGGTTGAAGAGGTCGATGCCGTACAGGTATGATTAGCAGGTGCGCCAATCATTTGGTGAAAAGTGAAGAAGGTAGTCGTCTTCATCATTGTAGGAGTGACCGGCCGGATCTGTGCGCGGATGGGGAAGGGGATTATCCTTTTGGTAAGGCAGGTACCGGTAGGACGGAAAAGGACGTTGCGTATATCGTGTCAGATCCGGTTTGAGGAAGGTCGGTTTCATTTCGAATGTCCCTTTTAAGTGCCCCCATTCAATTGCTTTACTTCTTAGTTCTCCAAAATTCCATCCACCGCATCGAACAGGTCGTTGCAGACACATGCCCCAGGTGCAGCAATTTTCTGTTCGTCTCCCGGCTGGTATTTCCCTGTTTTTACCAGTGCCGCCTTTAACCCGGCTTTCAGCGCACCATTAACATCTGCGAAAACATCGTCGCCAACCATCAAAGTCTCTCTTGGTCGGCAGCCGAGTTGGGCAACCGCTGAATGAAAAAAGGCCGGAGACGGTTTGCCGAGGACAATTGCCTCACAATCGGCGGCATACTCCAGGGCACGGATAAAAGGCCCGGCATCCAAACTCATACCGCCGGCCTCTTTGAAGAAACGATTGTCACCAACAGCCAACAGACGAGCCCCCTTGATCAAGAGCCGGAAAGCCTGGTTAAGATTCTCATAGGACAAGGCTTCGGCGGCATCACAGAGCACAACTGCGTCGGGAGTTCCACCGGAGAACTCTTTGAATTCTTCTTCAATCGCAGGGTGAACAAGCAACCAGGGAGAGAGCTCATGCTCTCGCAGGTAACCCTGGACGGCCAGGGGGGCTGTGAATATTTCCTCTTCATTGACGGCAAAGCCCATACCTATTAGCTTTTGCAGTATTTCCTTGCGAGAACTACGAGAGCTATTCGTTAGGTAGCACATGGGGATTTTCTCTGCCTGCAGCTTTTGCACTGCTTCTAATGCCCGGGGCAGAACCTGATTATCAACATAAATCGTCCCGCTCAGGTCGAGTAACACACCTTTGATCATGACCAACCCTCGCTGTTTGGTATTTCTGCCAATTATATCGCAAAGGGGCATTCTCGCAGGCCACCTGCACGAGCCTGTCGGTGCCAGTGTCCGAGGTTGGACCAAGTCAAGTTGCTGGAGCTGGGGAGACGCAAAATAGCGTGTCCCTTTGGTTTTTTTATTCAATTGCTGCTGCCCGGCTTTGCTCTGCTGACTTTGTTGCGCAGTTTGTGGCAAGAGGATTGATGGAATGTATAATTTATTCTGACCACGATTCTTTAAAGGTCGCGGCCCGTGGCCTTAAAATAGGGGCGAAGTCGATATCGAAACGATGGAAAGTCTTTGAAAGGCAGGTGGAACATGGCCGTCAAACACAGCTTGTACCACGAAACTGGCAAACTCTCGGTCGACAGGGAATACTGCACGCTCTGCGGGGTGTGTGTGAAGAATTGCGGGGTCGAGGTGCTGCAAATCAAGGATAAGGCCGTTCAGCAGGTTGATGCCGGTTTCGGCTGCATCGCCTGCGGCCACTGCATGATGGTGTGCCCGCAAGGTTGTCTTACAATCAGCGGTCGCAACCTCTCCGCCGAAGATCTTCAGCCACTGCCGCCGCAGGAAGCGCGGGCCGATGCCGAGGCACTTAAAAACCTGTTTGTTGCGCGCCGCAGCGTCCGTAAATTTAGTGACCGAACAGTTGAGCCTGAACTGATCGAACAGGTGATTGCCATGGCGTCGTCTGCGCCTATGGGGATTCCTCCGTGGGATGTGGGCGTGGTCACAATTAATGGTTTTGACGCGGTTCGAGAGCTGGCCGGGGAGGTGGTGCAGGGCTACCGTGGGATGCTTAAGCTCTTCCGGCCAGGTGTACTCAAGATGATGCGACCAGTCATGGGCCAGGTGAAAAATGATCAGTTTAGCGACTTTATCGTGCCTTTGGCGAACAAATACGTCGAGACTTGGGAAGAAGGGCGGGACACGGTATTTTGGGGTGCTCCGGCGGTGTTGTTATTCCATTACTCCGCCTACGCCGGAGAGCCAGACGCTGTGATCGCCTGTACCTACGCCATGCTGGCCGCCGAGTCGCTCGGCCTGGGCAGCTGCGTAATCGGTGGTGCACCGCCCATTTTGCAGCGCAATAAGGTTTTGTCTGCCAGGCTGGGAATTCCTCCAGATAACAAGCTCGCGTTGGCCCTGGTGCTGGGGTTTTCCACCGTGCCGTTTAAAAAGGCGATCGTACGACGTTTCAGCCATGACCAGGGTGCAGGGTTGCACTGAACCGGGGACTCTTGACCTGGGGCACTACTAGAAGTGTCCCTCTCGTGTCGTCTGTTGCCTCCCAGGCTTGACACCAGTGTCACCTCTACTAAAGTTGAGAGAATCACCTTACAACCACTTTGGAGAAACTTTATGAACGTATTTGATTTTGCAATGCAAATGGAAGACAACGGTTACGACTATTACACTGGTCTGGCGAAAGCAGCCACAGTGCCGGGGCTGAAGACGATCTTTACTGACCTGGCCGAAGATGAAAAGAAACACCTGGAAATTTTTCGCGCTCTGAAAGAGGGGCGGCGAGATCAAAAGCTGCCGGAGTCAAAAACTCTCGAGACGGCCAAGAATGTCTTTTTGTTGCTGCCACGCGGTAAGCAGGTTTTAGAGGAGATCAACGGGCCACTGCCATCTTACCAACACGCCATGAAGCTTGAAGCCGAGAGTTTCCGTTTCTACGAAGAGGCTGCCGAAAAGGAAGAGGATGCCGAGGTAAAAGCCCTGCTGCTTAAGATTGCTGCTGAGGAACACAGGCACTTCAATATTCTTGAAAACGTCTTCCACTTTGTTAATGCACCGAACCAGCATCTTGAATGGGGGGAGTTCAGCAACCTGGGTGAATTCCGCCAGTATGGGCGCGACACTGACATTTAACCTGGCAGTCAGTCAGGGCCACTCAATATTTAGTGTCCCTTTTGAGTGTCCCTTTTTGAGCCTCGGGGACACTCCCGGAAGTGTCCCTCTCTCGTCCCAGCTACCTTTCGGACTTCGTCACCAGTATACTGTCTTGGTTGACATCTCATAGCGCAGTTCAGAACAACACCAACCGTCAAAAAGGATAACTTTATGAAGATCGCAATATTGGGTCTGGCCCAGACGGGCAAGAAAACCCTCTTCACGCTGTTGACCGGACGATCCATACCCCCGACTGTTAAACCCGGTGAGGCCATCGAAGGTAGTGCAACAATCAAAGACAGCCGTGTAGATGCTTTACGCGATTTTTACAACCCTGAAAAGACCACTTATGCAGAGAACCAGTTCGTACTCTGCCCTGATATTACCGCTAGCGGCACCTCGCGCCTCTGGATGGACCCTGCCCAGCGCTGTGATCTTCTCTGCCTGCTGATCAGATCCTTCGACTCACCGGATGTTTTTCAC
Organism: Deltaproteobacteria bacterium IMCC39524; assembly: GCA_029667085.1. Taxonomy (NCBI): domain Bacteria; class Deltaproteobacteria; species Deltaproteobacteria bacterium IMCC39524. The sequence goes on along the minus strand of JARUHJ010000001.1, from coordinate 659,573 downwards.
CCCGCCGGATCGGTGGATCCAGAGCGTGATCGGGCCACGATCGAAACAGAGCTATTGCTGGCCGACATGCAGTTGGTGGAGACGCGCCTGCAGCGCCTCGCCAAAGACAAGAAGAAAGGTCAGACGACAGAGCAAGCTCTGGAAGAAGAAGTCCTGCAACGCTTAAACACGGCCCTGGAGGAGGAACGCTTCTTAAGCACTGTAGAACTTGCTCCTGACGAAGAACATGCGATCAAAAGCCTCGAGCTGATCACTCGTACGCCGCTGCTTTTTGCCTACAACGTCTCCGAGGATGATATCGGCAAAGATTTCGGGCCTGGCGTCTTTACTATCTCCTGTGCGATCGAGAGCGAAATCGCGGCTATCAATGACGAAGGGGAGCGTAAAGAATTCATGGAGGCAATGGGCATCACCGAACCGAGCCTCGACCGGATTAACGCCGCTCTTTACGACGCGCTTGGCCTCATGAGCTTCTACACCTCTGGTAAAGATGAGTGCCGCGCCTGGACCATCCGCAAAGGCTCCAGCGCGCCAATGGCCGGTGGCAAGATCCACAGTGACATCGAACGAGGCTTTATCCGGGTTGAGGTCATGAAATTCGACGACCTGATGGCCGCCGGTTCTGAACAGGCTGTCAAGAAGGCGGGTAAGATGCAGCTAAACGGTAAAGACTACACGATTGAGGACGGTGATATCTGCCACTTCCTCTTCAACGTTTGAGGTCATCTGCATGGAATTGCAGAGAGTCCTTTTAGCATTGAGGACACTTCCGGAAGTGTCCCTGTAGTGTCCCCATGGTTGACTGGGCTTGTTGCACCCAAGGCAATATTTAACAGGGATGTCCAGGATGTATAGGATAAAACCCGAGCCAAAGGCCTTAACGTTGGTTTCTTAACTTTTAGAAAAAATCCAAGCATTGTAACCTCTGTGAGATTTTATCCTGCCTATCCTGCATATCCCTGTGAATAACGTAGAGTGGGGGAGGCCTTAAGGGGCTTTTTATGAATCATGGCGACGTCAGCCGCCCCAGAGCCGGGGACACTTAAAAGGGACACTCAAAATTGAGTGTCCCAGATGCCGGTTGACGTTTTATTTGATCACACCATTTCGCTTAATCTCCTCCAACTGCCCCTGAAAGCGTGATTCCGTAGGCCTTTGCCACCTCGCGTAAATAATTCTCATCCTCACACATGCTCTTCCCCGGTTCATCGGAGACCTTCGCCACCGGCTGACCATTGACGCGAACGAGCTTGATGATGATATTCAGCGCCTTTATGCCGACATCATTGCCGAGGTTGGTGCCGATACCGAAGGACATCTGGACCCGGCCACGGAAATGCTCGTAGATCTTGATCATGCGCGGAAAATCAAGGCTGTCGCTGAAGATCAGGGTGCGGGACAAAGGATCGATACCGCTACGGCTGTAGAGTTCGATCGCCTGTTCTCCCCAGTTGAAGGGGTCGCCGCTGTCGTGGCGCAAACCGCTGAAGGACCGGGCCAGGGCCGGGGAAAAGTCGCGGCAGAAGGCGTCCATGCTGTAGTTGTCGGTCAGGGCGATACCGAGGGAGCCGTGGTACTCGCGGACCCAGCCATTCAAGGCGGCCCGCTGCGCTTCGGCAAGAGCGACCACGCCCTGCCAGGCTTGCAGCCACTCGTGGGCCATGGTGCCGATGGGCGTGAGCTCAAGTTTCCAGGCCAGGTAGAGGTTGCTGGTGCCGGCGAGGTGTTGCCGAGCCGTACCACGGAAGATCTCGACCATCTCGTACTGCCAGGCTTTCGAGGCCCGTCGCCGTGTTGAAAAGTCGGCGATCCTGACTCCGGCCAGGACACTGTGATCAGTCAGCATGCGGAGTTTGTTTGCCAGTCGCTGGCGAGCAAGGTTCGTATCGAAACCGGACTCGAGTTGAAAGGTGTTGAGCTCGCTGATGATTGCCAGGGCATGGATCTCAAAGAGACAGATGGCCACGATCGGCCCGCGGAAGCGCAGGTCGATGTCGCCGTCTGCGAGCGGCCGGGCAAAGATGTGTTTTCGCTCAAGCTGGAAAGTGCGCAGGTAGTCCAGGAAGTCTTTTTTGAAAAACGGCAGGGTGGCGAGATAGGCGAGTTCGTCTTCCTCGAAGCGGAGTGTGCAGACCAGGTCGAGCTGTCTCACGATCTCAGGGAGGATCCGGGTCAGGTCGGTGCCGTTGCCGGTCCGGTTGCGGCAGTTGAATTTCCACTCGGCCTCAACCCCGGAGAATTCGGGAGCGTGGTAGAACGCTTGCATCATCGTCAACTTGTACAGGTCGGTGTCGAGCAGCGAAGTGATGAGTGGCTCTTGTGGCACTAGGGCCTCCGGGGGCATCGGCGAGAGAGATCAGGGTGAGGACTGCAGTTCGCTTGCGCTCTGGATGATGTCGATCCCGGCGCGGCGCATCTCTGCCTGGTCTGCATCGAGAGTCGCCGGGTTGACGCTGCGACAAGCGCCGAGGTTGACGATGACCTTGAATCCGGCGGCTTTAAGCTGTAGCGCCGTGGTCTTCATGCAGTAATCGGTGGCCAGGCCGCCAACGATCACTGTCTCAATGTTCCGTTGCTGCAGCCACTCGATCACCCCGGTCGACTCACTGCTGGCCAGGTCGTGGTAGCAGGCCCCGTAGGGGTGCTTCTCCGGATCAATACCCTTATGCACCACCAAGTCATAGGCGTCTTCATCGGGCAGGCCGGGGATCAGCCTGTTGCCCTCGGTGCCGGCTACGCAGTGGGCTGGCCACTTGACATCAAGGTTCGGATAATCTCCTTCAACCGGGGTCAGCACCTGGTTCGGGTCATCGGTCACCCAGAGAGCTTCGACGGGGTGTTGGTCTTTGCTGACCAGCCGGCAGCTGGCGTAGTTCGCCTGCTCGTTAAGCTCACCGGCGATCTCATCACCCCCGGCGATCGGCAGTTCCTTCGGGCATAAAGGCGTGAAACCGCGTTGCGGGTCGACGTCGAAACTGGCGGTTTTCTCTTTTTCAACAAACATCGACTTTCCCTTCCGTAGCGATCTGTTCAAACCCGGTGGCTCAGCGTGCTGGTTGGCCACCTTCTCATTTAAACACACGATAATGAAATGAGTATACTGACAGCGTGTTTTTCTATGAGATTGGGAACACTCAAGATAGAATATTTTATTTGAGTGTCTCCGCTTCTGGCCAGGCGTTGCAGCCGCCATCGGCAGCGGTTAGGAGCATTAAGTGCACGGCTTCATTGGATAAGGCACCGCCTTTGATTATGTCTGCTGCCTAATAATTGCAAGGCATACTCGGTATAGTTTGCTGTGCTTCTCTGAAATCGACAGGATCTGACTTGAAATACCCACCCCTGGCCACAGACAACAACCCGCCGCCCAAGAGTTTGTTTGACGTTTTTATTTACAGCCGTCGCGCCCTTGAACTGGTCTGGTCGACGAGCTCAAGGCTGGCCCTGGTCTTTGCTTCCTTAACGCTGGTGGCCGGGGTGTTGCCCGCCGCCGTGGCCTGGGTTGGCCAGCTGATCGTCGATGGTGTGGTTACTGCGATGGGTCAGCAGCAACAGAGCGGCAGTGCCGATACCACCTTTGTGCTCCTGTTTGTTGCTGCTGAAGCAGGTCTGGTGGCTTTGATTGCCGGTGCGCAACGTGGCATCTCGACGTGCCAGGCGCTGCTGCGTGCGCTGATGGGGCAGCGTATCAATCTGATGATTCTGGAAAAAGCCTTAACCCTCAAACTGGCAAATTTCGAAGATTCGGAATTCTATGACAAGCTGACCCGTGCCCGGCGAGAGGCCTCGACCAGGCCCTTAAGCCTGGTAACGCGAACCTTTGGCCTGGTGCAGAATGCAATATCACTGACCAGTTACGCCATCCTTCTGGTGCAATTCTCACCATGGGCGGTTCTGATCCTGGTGGCTGGCGGCATCCCTGAATTTATCGCCGAGGCTAAATTCTCCGGTGACAAGTTTCGCCTGTTCCGTTGGCGTTCGCCAGAGACGCGGATGCAGATGTATCTGGAGACAGTGCTGGCCCGGGAGGATTACGCCAAAGAGGTCAAGCTGTTCCGTTTGGGACCAAAGTTGCTGGAACGATATCGAGCGATCTTTACGAAGCTGTTTGCCGAGGATCGCAAACTGACGCTGCGCCGCGATAGCTGGGGATTCGTCCTTGGACTGATCGGGACTGCCGCCTTTTATAGCGCTTACGCCTGGATTGCCCTTGCGGCCATCAAGGGCATGATCAGTCTGGGGCAGATGACGATGTACCTGCTGCTTTTCAAACAGGGGCAATCGGCCGTTTCGGCCAGTCTTTCGGCGATCAGTGGTATGTACGAAGACAACCTCTACTTATCGAACTTGTACGAGTACCTGGAGCAACCGACGCCAATAGTGGCAGGCAAGTTACAGCAGGGCCCGCAGCCGGGTGACGGCGTGCGTTTTGAAGATGTCAGCTTCTCCTATCCAGGGAGCGAAGAACCGGCCTTGCGTCAGGTCTGTCTGCATCTTAAGCCGGGAGACAGCCTGGCCCTGGTCGGCGAAAACGGTTCCGGAAAAACCACCCTGATCAAGTTGCTGACCCGCCTCTATCAACCTGATGCCGGACGCATCCTGCTCGACGGTCTCGATTTACAGTTATGGGATGCTGATTCTTTGCGGCAGCGGATCGGGGTCATATTTCAAGATTTTGGCCGTTACCAGTTTCTGGTCGGGGAAAATATCGGCGCCGGCGATATGAGCCACTTCGAAGATCGTCAACGCTGGCATAAAGCCGCTGAGATGGGGATGGCGAGTGAGTTCATAGAGAAGCTGCCGCAACAATATGATACCCAACTCGGTAAATGGTTCAAAGACGGACGCGAGCTCTCCGGCGGACAGTGGCAGAAGATTGCTCTGGCCCGCGCCTTTATGCGCACCAAGGCAGACCTGCTGGTGCTCGACGAACCGACCGCCACGATGGATGCAGCCGCTGAGGCGGCCATCTTTGAGCATTTTCGTGAGTTAAGCCGAGGCAAGATGACGGTTCTGATTTCCCATCGTTTCTCAACCGTGCGTATGGCTGACCAGATCGTCGTCATCGATAAGGGCCGCATCATCGAACAGGGCAGCCACGAACAGTTGATGGAGCTGGGAGGCCAGTACGCTTATCTTTTTTCGCTACAGGCTCAGGGGTATCGCTAGCCGGGGACACTCAAAATTGAGTGTCCCTTTTGAGTATCCCCAAAAATACATTTGAAGAGTTTTTGAATCCGGCTATCTAACTGTCTCTTCAAACGTTTATCCTCGATGAAGTTGACAAAACTGCGTCGTACGTTACTAGTTCAGGTAGGATGAGAGCGCTTTAAAACGACGACAGCTGTGCGGGGGTGAACATGAAAGTAATCGAGCGGATTCTATTGGCCGTGGATGAATCGAGTCACTCGGACCTGGTTGCCGAGAGGGCCATTGCGATGGCAGACTCTTTTCAGGCGAAGATTTTTCTGGTGTATGTCCATCCCAAGGTTCTGGAGCTTGGTCAGCCTTACTACCAAGAAGTTCTCAACAAGTACTTAGAGAACGCAGAACATGCGGTTGCTCATCACAAAACGCATCTTGAGAAGAGTGGGGTTGATTTTGAAGTGTTGATCCTCGAAGGCGACCCTGCAGAAATGATCATCGAAACGGCGCGCGTTATGAAAAGCGATCTGATCGTGATGGGATCAAGAGGTTTGTCGAACATCCTGGGCTTAACTTTGGGGAGTGTCAGCACCAAGGTGTTGCACTCAGCCAAGTGCATGGTACTGATTGTGCCCTAGGGGATAGGTACAGCATCTGGGACCCTCAATTTTGAGTGTCCCTTTTAAGTGTCCGCGATTCCCTTTTACGTTTTATTTCATTCCTCCATCCCGCTTGATCTCCTCCAGCTCCGCCTGAAAACGCGATAACTCCAGCTTAAACTCTTCAGACGGTGCAACCTCGGTGCGGAAGTACTGCCGAAAGGCCTCCCAGTCCGGCTGCTCGTCGTTGATAGCCCGGCTGCGAGCAACCTGCTCTTCAAGCGCTTTGTAGCCTGCATCACTCGTCTTGGCAGATTCTGTGTCGGCTTCGGTCCAGGTGAAGTTGGAGAAACGTCCAAGCTCACCGGTATCAAGGCGCTCTGGGTGATGGGCGATGAGATAGTTGAAGCGGGCACGCTTAAGTGCGATCAAGGCGTGCTGGTGGTCGCGCTGGGCATTGGCGGTCGCAGTGAATTGCGGCTTGTTTTTAATCAGCAACGCGGCCAGGTTGTCTTGCCAATGGCTCTGCTCGGTCAGGTAACGATCCATGGTTGACCGGGCCTGTTGCAAATCAGTGGCATGGCCCATGTTAACCAGCAGGCAAAGGACCATGAACAGAGAGATGAGGGTGGGGCGGAATGATGACACGTCTGTCTCCTCGAGGATGGTTTCAAAACTGGGCCAGTATACACAGTGGTCGCTGGGGACAGAGAATAAAGAGAGCACCTTTTGAGTGACCCCAAGCGCCTAAACAGTGGAAGGCCCGCACTTGTCGCCGGGCCTTCTTAATGGATTCTCTTCGCGCCCTTATCACGGGCTTAGCAGGCAATCTCGGATTGCCCACGTCTGGTGCAAACTACCCAATAATCAGAGTCTGTTTCGATAGGCGCCTCCTTTGTGCGGTCAACAAACCAACCGTTGACTCCACACTTCTATTATACACCATCTTAACGGAATGGGGACAGACACCTTTTAAAAAGCCAAAGGAGCCAGTTTCCGCAACTATGGGAGTTGAAACCCCATCCTTTTTAAAGCCGATACCGTACTTTTATGGACATTCCTGGCTTCAATTCGGTAGTTGTGGAATTCCCTTCTGACCGGGTACTCACCTCTGAGGCGTTCAAAAGACCCGGGTGCAGCAGCCCGGAGCCTTTTATCATCCGCAAGGATGTCATAGGTTGCCAACACCGCTTCTGCCAGGACACTTTCTTCGTCTTTTTTGTGACCGTCGAGTTGAATGAGCGTTTGCTCCGGCAACTCAACCTCCGTCGGTTGCCAGTCATCGATGCCGAGCTTGAAAAAGCGGCTGACCGCACGGATGCTCATCATTGTGCCAATGGCTTTGCCGTCCCTGGAATAACCGGCGATATGGGCCGTGCCCAAATCTGCTTTTTCAAGCAGTTCCAGGTCGATCTCAGGTTCGTTTTCCCAGCAATCGATGATCAGGCCCGAGATAAAGCTGGAGTCCCGTGCGTTTTTTACTGCGCCGCTGTCAAAGACCTCTCCCCGACAGGTATTGACCAGCAGGGGGCTTTTCTCCAGGTCTTTTAAAAAGCTGTCGTCAACCATGTGATGGGTGGCAAACTCTCCTGCGGACTGCAAGGGGACGTGGAAGGTGATGATATCGGCTTGCTCCCGGATTCGGGCAAGACTGGTAAAATTGCCGCTGCCTTCCGCTCTTTGCCTGGGCGGATCGTTAAGCAGAACCTGCATGCCAATGGCGTGGCACAAGTCTGCTGTTTTTCTGCCCACATTTCCAACACCGACAATGCCGACGGTGAGATCGCGAAGCTTGATTCTCTTTTTGCACGCGTAGGTCAACAATGCCGAGGCAAGGTACTGGTTGACGCTCCCGGCATTGCACCCCGGAGCATTGGCCCAGGCAATACCCTGTCGTCTGCAGTAGGCTGTATCAATATGATCAAACCCTATGGTTGCCGAGGCGATGAATTTTACCGAAGAGCCTTCAAGCAGCTCCGCGCTGCAGAGGGTTCGGGTTCTGGTTATGAGGGCGTCGGCATCCCTGACGATTGCCGCTGTCAACTCTTCTCCCGGCAGGTAGATCACCTCCGCGAAGGGTTCGAGGGCGCCTTTGATATAGGGGATCTTGTCATCAACAATAACGAGTGATCGTGAGTTGCTTTTCGTGGTTTGCGTCGACATCGCCCGGTTCCCCCGTCGCGGCTGAATGATTCAACAGCATTGTCTGCTCTTTCCTTCGACCCGACAACAAAACCTGTCAAACTTAAAATCCCGAATTCCTGACTGAGTGTCTGTTTGGTGTCGGTATTGATTGAGAGGTGCTATGCAACCCCGCCTTTAAGCCCCGTTGATTTCAAACCTGTCTCCTGTACGTTCCTTATCATGAAGACAATTAAAAGGCTGCTTGCCAGTTTAATGATTGTCTGTCCCCACATCGCATCCCAGATCGGCCCGAAAGCCAAGTAAACGAAGACGACGGAGTCCAGGGGGGTTCCAACAATGTTACTGACGATGGCGCGCCCTCGAAAAGAAAGGGGGGATGCTGTAAAGACAGCCCAATCCAATCCTTCTGCAACAACAAAAGCACCCAGGCTCGCCAGGGCCAGGGTGGGAGAAAAGACTGCGGAGATCCAGGATGCGACGAACATCCAAATCCAGCAGCCCCATTTCCCGAATCTTCTCTGAACAAGGTCTCTTGCTGTGAAAGTGAAACCGACCGCCACTGCCCCGGCGGGAAAAGAAAGTCCCGCCACCTGAATAATACCAAAATTCATGACCAGCAGATTGGCAACGACTATGGATCCCAGGTAAAAAAGTACTTCAAACATCGAAACCTCGCAAACTTACTGTTTTTGTGTGAATCATGACGATAAAGGTCATGATATTCTATGCGTTCCTTTGAGAGCAAGTGGGGAGCTAAGGGCATTCAGAATAGAGTGTCCTTTTTAAGTGTCCCCAATAGTCAAAGATTTCCCCCTTAAATCCTTAGGGAAAACTCACCAAGCCAAACTAAGCTGGTATAATCTAATTGATCAACGCGGTCGAAACCGTTTGTAGCAGTGAAGCGATGTCCTCTTTTTCCTTGATCAGTGAGATGTGAGGTGAGTATGGAAAGCAAAAGGGTCAAGCGAATTTTAGTGGCTGTAGACGAGTCTCAACGCTCCATCAAGGTTGTGGAAAGAGCCGCAGAGATAGCGGGGCTTTTTCATGCAAAGATAATCCTTGTGCACATACGCCAGAAGGTTCCAGATGTCCTCGGTGAACCTTTTTATCAAAACCTTTTCAATCATTATATGCACGCCGCCGAGCAGGCAACGGCACCGCTGCAGGTGATGCTTGAGGACAAGGGGATTGACCACGAGGTGTTGATTCTCGAAGGTGACCCTGCTCAGGCCATTACCGAGGCGGCGAGTAACCAGAAGTGCGAGCTCATCGTTATGGGCACAAGGGGTCTTTCGAATATCGCGGGCATGGCTCTTGGCAGCGTCAGTCACAAGGTACTTCAAGTCATGGATCGCATGGTTCTTATTGTGCCTTAAATGGGCAGGCCCTGTTGTGAACCGTGTCGAGCGATGCAAGGACACGCCTCGGTGACAGGGAAATTGTGTCTCCCCATAAATCGGTGGCACGTTCGTAATGTATCACCGAATTCTATCAAAGCCACCCGCATAAGCTTAGATCTGGTATGATGCCCTCTGGTCATGTCGACCCAACCAATACGGAAACCCTATGAATAATATTCTGATTGTTTACGCAAGCACCGATGGTCACACACGGAAAATCTGCGAGCGACTGCAGCAGGTAATCGAAGAGCAGGGCAGCCAGGTGCAGTTGCTGCAGATTGATGAACCGCATCCGGATTTGACGCCCTTCGACAAGATCGTTGTTGGGGCGAGTGTCCGCTATGGGAAACATAGTAAGTTGATCTACGACTTTGTCAAAAAGAACCAACAGCATCTTGACAGGAAACCGAACGCTTTTTTCTCGGTCAATGTTGTTGCTCGAAAACCTGAGAAAAACCAGCCTGATACTAATCCATATTTAAAGAAGTTTCTCGGCCAGATTGCGTGGCAGCCGAAACATCTGGAGGTCTTTGGTGGCAACCTTGATTATCCAGGGTGTCGCTACCTTGACCGTCAGATGATACGTTTGATCATGTGGATGACCAAAGGTCCGACCGCGCCCGATACTGTGGTGGATTATACCGATTGGGACCAGGTTGAGGCTTTCGGAGACCGGATCCACAATATGCAGGGTTGATTAGAGGTATGGGTTTATAACTGTTAGATCGGGGACACCTTAATCCTGTGTCCCCGTTGCCTGTTGTCTATGCCGATTGAAATTTCCAGGAGGAAACTATGACTTTCATCGAAGCGAACCAGCAGACCTGCAGCCAGGATGGCCTCTGCAGTGCTGTCTGCCCGGCCAAACTGATCAACTTCTCCCCGGGCGCATATCCCACCCCGATTGCCGAGGCGGAAGAACTGTGCATCCGTTGCGGGCACTGTGTTGCGATTTGCCCGTCCAGCAGCTTGCTTCATGCCGAGATACCCCTGGCCAACTGCCCGAAGATTCAACCCGAGCTGTTTTTGAACCCTGAACAGTGCGAGCAGTTTCTCAGAAGCCGGCGCTCGATCCGCAACTACCGCGATAAAGCCGTGCCCCGGGAGACTCTGCAAGAGCTCATCGAGCTGGCGCGCTATGCGCCGACCGGACACAACACCCAGAGTGTCGAATGGCTGGTGCTGAGCGATCGTGAGGATTTAGACAAGCTGGTGCAGATCGTTGGCCAGTGGATGCGCTGGATGCTGGCGAATATGAAAGAGTTCGCTTTGTCGTTTCATATGGATAAAGCTCTGGCGAGGCTGGAAGAGGGCGACGACGTCGTTTTGCGTGGCGCTCCGGTGCTTGTGGTGGCCCACGCCGCCAAGGAAGATCCTATGGCCCAGTCCAGCTGTACGATCGCTTTGACCACCCTGGAGCTGGCCGCAACCGCTATGGAGCTCGGTGGCTGCTGGGCGGGCTACTTCAACACAGCTGCCAGTACCTTCCCGCCGATGCAGCAGGCGCTGGGCTTGCAGGAATGGCACCAGTGCTACGGCGCGATGATGCTCGGTTACCCGAAGTTTCGATATCATCGAATGCCCGAGCGGAAAACACCGTCGATTACCTGGCGTTGAATCGCCAAGGTCGGAGGCACATTGAACTGGGGACACTTGTTTTCAAGTGTCCCTTTTAAGTGTCCCCGATCTCAGAGTCCTCCTCGTATCTGATGAGATAAGGTCTTCGCTGGTCAGGGCTTCAGTGCCCGTGGTTAGTCATCATAATGACCTCGTGAAGACTTTCCCTTAAACCCATTTGAGAACCCCCTACGATCATCGTCATCGTCGCCATCATGCCCTCGATAGGACTTGTGTTTTTTATTGCTGTCGTCTTTCCATTTCTGTTTGTGACATAAGAAACAGGACGGCGCAGACCCACCGGACGCCTCACCGGTCAACTCGCTGCCGTGACAATCGTTGCAGCCCTTGTCGTAAGGGTATTTAATGCCAGTTTTATGGTAATTGTCGCCTCTCTTGACGGTGTGATCGGCGGGCGCATCGAAGCGGCCTTCGTCTTTCCACTTCATCTTATGGCAGGTGTAGCACGAGGGACCGGTGCCGCCCATGAGGTCTTCGCCGTGACAGCTGGTGCAGTCGTTGATAAAGGGGTATTTATGGCCGGTTTTGTGAAAGGCACTTCCCCTCTTGACTGTATGGTCAACTGGTTCACCGCCGTTGTCGGGGGGCATCTCATCCCATACCTCGCCATGACAGGTGTAGCAGGACGGGGCGGAACCACCGGAGTCGGGGCCGGTCAACAAGCTGCCGTGACATGAGGTGCAACTGTTGCTGTAGGGCTGCTCGTAACCGGGGGCATGAAAGGCTTCACAGCCGTCGGCCTCCTTGCGCTCGCTGTGGTTTGCCGGCGGGTTGAACGAGGGACAAGTCTCAGCTGTTTCACAGGCCGGGTCTGAGCTGCAGTCCGGATCTGCGCAGTCAATGAAGCCGTCGTTGTCGTTGTCCACACCGTCGTCACAGTCTTCTATCACCGGTTGCTGACAGGTGGGGTCATCAGCACAGTCCTGGTCATCACAGTCGATCATGCCGTCGCCGTCGTTATCCACGCCGTCGGTACAATTCTCAATGGTGGGTGGCTGACAGTTGGCCGCTTCGGCACAGTCTGAATCATCACAGTCGATCATGCCGTCGCCGTCATTATCGATACCGTCGTTACAGTCTTCTGAGACCGGCTGACAGGCCGGATCATCAGCACAGTCCGGATCGGCACAGTCAATCATGTTGTCGTTGTCATTATCTACACCATCGGCGCACTCCATCTCCATCGACGGTGCCTGGCAGGCCGGATCGCTCGCGCAGTCCTGGTCATCACAGTCGGTCAAGCCATCGCTGTCGTTATCCACGCCGTCGTTGCAATCGGCTTCCGGCAGACAGGCAGGGTCGGCGCTGCAGTCTGTATCAGCACAGTCAATCGCCCCGTCGTTGTCGTTGTCTATGGTGTCGCTGCAGTTGGCTTCCGGCTGGCAGGCAGGATCGACACTGCAATCGGTATCGGCGCAGTCGACATCGCCATCGTTATCATTATCGATGCCGTCCGTGCAGATTTCTGTGGGCGGCGCGCAGTCCGGATCTGCCCCATCGGTGAGAAGATCGCCATCGTTGTCGAGGCTGACGCTATTCGATGGAAAGTTTTCTTCGGAGCCATCACAGGGGTTGAGATTGCTGGGCCCCGGGTAAAAGGCGGGTAGAATGTTTTCAGCCACGCCAGCAGGGGCCCCGGCACCAGAATCAGAGTGGCACGGAGAACAGGTGACCCCTGCGTTCTGATGGTGCAATCGCAGCCCGCGCCCCTCTCCCGCAGAGAGGGTGTCGCCACCGGCATCTTGAACACGGCCGTGACATTGGGTGCAGTTGACACCTATTGGAGGATTGTTAAGGATGTCGTTGACATGGCAGAGATCGCACGCAAGGCCTGAGGAATGTGCGCTGTGCCCGGGGCCTTCGTTGGCGATCGACGTGTGACAAGACGCACAGCCCTCAAAGGTTGCGTTGGCCATCGCGCTCGGCACCCAGATTGCCATCACCGCCAGGGCAGAGAACATGAAGCTGTTGATCATTATATAAACTCTTCTTCGATTCTTTTCGCGCTTGAAAGTCATCATTTCTACTCCTTCCAATAAACCCAATGTGTAATTGTTGCAGTCCTATCTTTTAAGTCTCTCCCGCTGAGGGCCTTCTTGATGTGCAAGCGGTGGATAACAACATACCTGGAGATTTATAGGCGCCTCCTCTACGTTTTGTTTCTGGTTAATGACAACTGGTGTGCGTGGGGATACTGGAAGACAAGGCCCATGCCTGAAGTGACGGCATGTAAAGGTAAAGCCTGTTTATGAAACTGATAGAATGTATCAAAGACTCCATTATCTCTTAATCGCACGAATCGTAAATTGGCGTTAAGTTGGATTTTTATTCAACACATCATTTGAATGGAGGTTTGTAACTTAAGGTTGATGAGGTTCAGAAGGGATACTCAAAATAAGAATTCGGTGACACCTTGGTAAAGTATCACCGAATTCAAGCCAGAAAGATTCCTTGGCGTAAGGGAGCCGGGGACACTCGAAAGTGAGTGTCCCTTTTGAGTGCCGCTGATCAGACATGCACCTCGCCGAAGGTCAACTCTCCTTCGTTCGTCCGATGCCGGATCATGATGTAGAACAACCAGCCATAGAAGAACAACACGGCCGCAAGGACGACTGCTCCCGGGATGTAGCCGATCGCTGTATTGTGCAGGAACTCATCGATCGAGTGGATAAACTCCGCTTCGCCTGTGCGGGCTTGCAGCACAGCTGTGGTGGTCTTCAGCAGCCACGCCGCCAGCAGAATCAGGAAAATCCAGACGTAGTTCCTGGTCAGGCGGCGCGCCATGGCCTGGCGTCGACCGATCGTGAACCTTGGATTCCGCAAGGTTTCTGAAAGTTGAGCGGACCAGTCGAGAGTCTCGGGAGACTTCTCCGGGTCGAAAAACTGACTGTAGTAGTTGCGTTCCAACAGGCGTACACGGGTTCGAAACAGGTGGAAAAAGCGATAGCGTCGCGACTCGATCTGCAGGAGAAGGAAGACCATGACCATTGAGAAGATAAGAACGACGTGGTGGGCGCTGGCCGTGGCCAGGGAAATAGAGAGCATGGCGGCCACGGCGCCAATCGCCCAGTTGGTGGTGCGGTCGAGCCGATCTCGCCAGCTCATCATGCGCGCCATTTCCCCACGGTAGTAGTGGGCGAGGGTGGCGATGTCGTCCTTCGTTTGCACTGGAAACCGGAGAGACGAATTTTTTTCTATTTCTTCGACAAACCCGTTCGGCAAATCATTCTTCATTGTTTCATCTGTGTCAGCCATGGTGGTTCCCCCGGTGCGCTTTGCTGCGGATAAATCGGTGACAGTGACCCCATTAACCTTTTGTACAAAGAAAAGAGGTCACTGTCATCAATTTCAATCTATTGTGTTAGTCAGCTCCCAATGATGGGTCTCTGCATCATGACGTAGAATATACTCATGTCCGTCTTCGTCTAAAACCTTGAAGTAGCGATGGTCCGGTGCCAGCCATCGATCGAGCACTTCTACGATCTCGATGCATTGTTGATCGAGGTGAAAGCGCCGTGGAGTCTCCTCGCCGCGATAGCCCGCGTAACATTCGACCTGTACGACGCCCGTCATGACGGCTTGCTCCCTACTGGATCAGCTGGTCGATGTGTTTTTCAGCAGCGTCGTGGGGCATGTCGCAGCGGCTTTCCAGCCTACCGATCATGCGCTCTCGCAATCCATCGGAGAAGACATGATAATCACCGGTAATCTCACCCCAGAGCTCCCGACTGAAACCTTTGGCCTGGTCCCATGAACCACGCAGTTTGTTGGTGTACATAAAATCACCTCCATGCAGCCTGTCGGACACCCAATGAACTGGTTGCCAGAACTTTGATTAAATTATACAACATTTACGGGCAACAGCGTGTCTCGCAAAATTTCACCTGAGGGGCTCGACTAAAGTCGTGTCCCGAGTTGATTCGGCCTGATAGGTTGTTTTCTTGCCTTTTTCACAAGAATCGGGGCAGAGAACACCTTTCCTGAGGGTGAACTTTAAAAACGCCAAAAAGCCAAACGTGTTACTCTGTAAATTGTTCTGTGTCGGGCAAGCTTTCTAAGGGTGGCGCAGAAGTCAGATATTATGAGCAAGGGCGTGAGCCTGTAAAAGCTCCAACTAAAAGCATGATAGACAAATATGTCGGCCTGAAATAAGCATGATTTCAGGCCGTTATTTATGCGTTGCGCAGGCGGCTCCTGTTGATTGGACAGCCTCTTGCGTAGCAAAACCGGAGAGAAGAATATTTAATGAAAGTCCCAAAAAGGTTAGAACCCCTGCTTCATGATGGACTGATCGACGAGGTTCTTGGTCAATTGATGAGCGGCAAAGAGTCCGAGGTTTTCCTTGTGCGTTGTGGTCGCGAAACCCGATGCGCCAAAGTTTACAAAGAGATCCAGCATCGCAGTTTTCACAAGCAGACCCAATACACTGAAGGTCGCAAGGTTCGTAACAGTCGCCGCAGTCGCGCCATGGGAAAACACTCGCGGTTCGGACGCAAGGAACAGGAGGAGGTCTGGCAAAACGCCGAGGGGGATGCCCTTCGTACTTTGGCCGCCGCCGGGGTGCGTGTGCCTGCAACCTATGGCTTTTCTGAAGGGGTCCTGATCATGGAGCTGGTCGTTGATGGTGACGGCGCTGTCGCCCCGCGTCTCAACGATCTGGGCCTGTCTGAAACGCTGGCCCGCGAGTATCATCATTTGCTGATCGACCAAGTTGTGCTCATGCTCTGCGCCGGACTCATTCACGGCGACCTCTCCGAATTCAATATATTGCTTGCCGGCGACGGGCCGGTGATCATCGATCTTCCCCAGGTCATCGACGCCGCCGCCAACAACAACGCCAAGCGGCTCTTCACGCGGGACGTCGACAACCTCGCCACCTATTTCGGACAGTTCGCGCTTGAACTCCTCGTAACGGACTTTGCCGCCGAGATCTGGCACCTCTACGAAACCGGCGACCTGCAGCCGGGAATGCACTTAACCGGTCAGTTTAAACCCATCGAGACAGCGGTCGACGAAGACCTCATCATGCGGGAGATCGACGACGCCCGCGAAGAGGCCATGGCCAGGTTTTGATGCGCGGCAAGCAGGCGCGAGACTAACGGGGTCAGCCCTCGACAGGGAACAACCCAACTTGCTAAATACGAAGGCTGCCATCAATTGAGATGGTGGCCTTCGTTATTCAAAGTTTCCCTTCACACCTGCATTGCTTTGAGGTCGCATTGAGATAAAATAGTATCAAAGAGCAGTGACAACCGAAGAACGGAGGTCAAAATGATGCGATTAGAGTTGAGTGATACGGAAGAAAAAGTTTTGGCTGATGCTCTGGACTCGAATCTTGGCAGGCTGCAAGATGAAATCTCCCATACCGATTCGCACGATTATCGGGTGTTTCTCAAGGAGCGCAAAGAGATTCTGATCAAGCTGCGAGAAAAGCTGCATTAACAATGATTGCAGAGATCGGCTGGCTGACAGCCCACTTGATTGAGCAATGAGCTGCCAGTGTCGTAGCAACGGATAACCGGTGAATTGCTGTGAGCCTGGAACACAGGTTTTGTGCGTCCCCGATCTCTGCCTCCAAAGTCACCAACCTTTATCTGCCCCTGTCATCCTCATCCTGAGACAACAACACGTATTCATTGAAAAAAAGATCCGTTGTTTGCGGTTGGGTCTATGCAATCTTTTGCTTTCATGGCAACATGGGTTTGAAACCATGTCATCCAAAAGCATGAGGCCTCCATGAGTTCTTCTCAGCCCCCCATAAGCAGCGACGTTGCCAAAACGGTCTTGCTGCTTATCCAGGCATTCCTGAAGTCAGGCTACTACCAGCCGGGCCATCCTGAAACGGATAAAGCGCGTGAGGGTCTCTATGAGGCTGTGACCTCGATGTTTTACAGCCATCCCGAAATCACCTTCCTGGCCAATACCGAAGAAGAAAAAGAGGAAGTCCTGGTCGGTGGCGTCGCGCACGATTACCTGTCGATGCGCAGGGTCATGGCGCGCAACATGGCCGACATGTTCCTGCCCAAGCTGCTCGACTTTTTCCGGCGCAAGAGCCTTTCTTCCTTCTCGCTGCGGCACGGCATTACCCGCTACGAATTTGACTCCTTTATCGACATTATGACCCAGTCCGGCTGGCTCGAAGACGCCCGTGTAGACGCCTGCGAAAGGATGTCGAAGGCGCTGGTGGCCAAAGAGATCGTTAATGTTTCGGTGGTCTTCCTTGATGACCTGGTCGGCCATGGGCGTCAGCTCCCCTGGCGGGTTGTCGCGACCTTGTCACGGCTCAGGCGCGACTTGAACATGCTGCCCCTCTATCGTCATTTTGACGCTGAGGAGATCAGCCGGGTGCGGCAGCAGGTATTCCAGGAGATTGTTGCCCCGCTCTCTGATGTGATGCTGATTCGCGATCTGCTGATCAATATCGACCTGATCGTCGAAACCCTTCACGATTTCGACCGCGACACACTGGTTTTGACGATCCTGGACCATCTTTCCCCAGCCTTTCTGCCAATCGTCTGTAACCTTGTGGTCAAAGAACTCGCTGACCTGATGGGCGCGTATGAGAAGAACAATGACGATACGGTGTTACGTGACAGGGTCGAGAACGTCCGCTGGGTGACGCGCCGCCTGGGTGAAACGATGATCGAGGACGAGGCCGCCGATGCGGCCCTTTTCCATGCGCTGGTCAATTGCAAGGTCTACGTCTACGAGGAGATTCCGCCGGAGCTGCGGGAAAAGATCTCTGAACTGCAGGCTGTTAACCGGCTGCTCGAAAACCATCAGAAGTACTTCGCAGAGATCGAGCAGATCCAGTCACCGAAGATGCTGGAGAACCGTCTCTGGCTCCTGCTGGAGATGTTGCCGGAGCTGATACGCCAGGGCCACGATCTCGTTGCCCGGCAGGTGGTGGCTTTCGCCGGCCGCTACGGTCCGACCTTTGACGTGAGTAACCGTCCGCCCCTCGTTGAACGACTACGTCGCTGTATCACCCTGAGGGCCCAGGAAGAGGGGCGAGAGGGTATTGGCGAGATGCTTTTAACCATTGCCACCCTCGATCGTACTGGCCTGCAGATCCTGGTCTCCCTTGCCGATAACGACAACCGCTCGTTGCGGCGACTCGGTCTGGAAGCGCTGGCGGAGAGGGGGCAGGCTGCTGTGCCGGTTCTCTTTGAGGCTCTCAAGGAGAAGCAAGGCTGGCATTTCTTGCGCAATATGCTGGTGCTGCTGAGCAGGATCGGTGCGGGCGGACCCAAGGTGGAAAAGCTGTTTCAACGATGCCTGGTGCATCCGCAGGCTCATATTCGCATTGAGTCGGTCCAGGCCTTGGCGAAACTCTCCGGGCCGGCAGGTGAGGGTGCGGTTGCCGGACTCCTCGATGACAAAGAATCCGATGTTCGCCAGCGTGCCGTTGGCGCCCTGGCTGTGACAGGTATCAACCTTCCTGCGACGATCGGCCGCCTGGCAGAGCTGCTGCAAGATGGCAAGAACGATGGTGAAGCAATGGCCCTGCAGGTGGTTAGTACCCTCAACAAGCTGAAGCCGCTGCCCTTTACAGAGTCCGGCGTTGAAGAAGCGCTGCTCGATCTCGCTCGCCCGAAGCGACGTTTCGGATTTGGGGGGAAGGAATCAGCACTCTCCGGTCACCTGCGTGAAGGGGCTATACAGTCGCTCGGTTACGTGGGTACGGAGAAGTGCAAGAGTGTGCTTCTGAGGTGCAGCAAAGAGCCTGGAAAAGTGGCCACCATCGCCGAAGCAGCGATGGCCAGGGTCGAGAGCCGTTCATCGTAAACAAGACCGGAAATCGGGGGCACACAATTTGTGTGTCCCCGATTTCCAAGTGAAGACTAACGACTCTGTTCAAAAATGTAGCTCACTGCAGCTTTGACCTCGTCATCGCTCAAACTGGCATTACCACCTTTGGCCGGCATCGCCCCTTTGCCTTTGATGACCGATTCCACCATGTGGTCCAGGCCATGCTCGATATGGGCGCTCCAGGCCTCCTTGTCGCCTATCTTCTGCGCACCGACGAGTCCTGTAGCGTGGCAGGCGGCGCAGGTCTGTTCGTAAACCATCTTACCCGTTGCAAGCGTCTCCTCGCTGAAGGTCGCCGGCGTCGTGCCGTGATGCATTTCATCCATTTTCTCGTGAGCCGCGTCCATCGCCTTATGGGCTTCTGCCTGGGCATGTTCCATAGATTTGTGCGATTCTTCTTTGATATGCTCCATCACTTTTTCGGTTTTCTCCTCGGCCGTCTCCACCGCTGAGGCGACGTCCTCCTTGGCCTCTTTCATGACCTTTGGCGGAGCCTCATTTGCAACCGTTTGAGACTCATCCTGACAAGCGCTGGTGAACAACATTGTCAAGGTCAATGCAATCAAGATTGATAGATAGCGCATGGTCTTCTCCTTTGGCAGCTCGAGAGCGGGATCCCAAAACTCATGATTTTTGGGCTGTGTAAGCAATGTGTCCCAAGTGGATGAACTGTGTGTGAGAAGTATACTGCGACAAACCCTTTCTTCAAGATAGAGACGGATCAGCATGTCAGAGACGGGGAATGGACGGACAGGTATCGGGGAACACTCAAAAGAGAGTGCCCCTTTCACGTCTCTCAATTGGCCCATATTATAAAATGGTCATCGTTAAATAGTGACTGACGGTAAACAGATGGTATCATTGGATTCAATCGAA
The DNA here is from genome assembly GCA_029667085.1 of Deltaproteobacteria bacterium IMCC39524. Classification (NCBI taxonomy): domain Bacteria; class Deltaproteobacteria; species Deltaproteobacteria bacterium IMCC39524. Next base: position 639,958 of record JARUHJ010000001.1, on the reverse strand, counting down.
GCTTTAACACTGACCCTGTAATGATTGCGGAGGAACAAGATGCCCCATGTTGTTTTGGAAAATATCAATTCGGTCGCAGAGGTTTTAGAGAGCATTGTTCCGTTTACAACCAGGATCGACGGTGGCATTCTCAAAGTGACAGACACCTACATAAATTCTGGCCAAAATAAAGTGCTGGTAGAATCTCTGGCCATTGAAAACAACACCAATCAGAGTTTCTTTGTTGAACTGTCACAAAAAAAAGCGAGTCTGACGGTCAGGCTTCTGCCACTCACGGATCCGGCAAAAACCCCTGGCGTGAAAATGATCATGGCGACGCTTGCCAAGCAGATTAAAGATTCCAACCCGGATGTTCGTTATGGGAAAACCAACTTGCAAGACTTTCTTATTGAGTAGGACTTAAGATGCTGATTTGTAGACATAAATACCTGTTGACTGTCATTCTTTGCTGTGGCCTTGTCTCTACGTCCTGTGCTGCAGAGAAGGCGGTGAGCCCGGTGCTGCCCGAGGCCGGGTTAAAAGCTTGCCCGGATTCGCCCAACTGCGTCTCCAGTGATGCTCAAGACGAGAAGCACCATATTGCTCCACTGACGTTTTCGTTGCCTGTTGCAGACGCCTGGACATTGCTGAAGACCCAGGTTGTAAAGCTGCCGCGCACGGTCGTTGTCGCTGAAAAACCTGGCTATCTTCACGTGGAGTGTCGCAGTGCGGTGTTTGGGTTTGTTGATGACCTGGAGTTCCAGTTACGCGCTGAACAAGGCGTTATTGCCGTACGTTCCGCTTCGCGAACCGGGTATTACGATTTTGGTGCCAATCGGCAGCGCGTCGAAGATCTTCGCGCTGCACTCCTTCATGCGGAAACGTCGCCATGAGTGCGGAATCGGCGCACATAAAACAGCTATGCGAATGGCCACTAAAGCTCATTCTCGATAAGCGCCGAAGTTGCTTGTACAGCTATCAGCATTAAGGCATCATAAACCCATGCCGAAAACAGCCTTTCATGCCATCGAAAACAGTATCAGCTCCTTCCTCGGCGGGGCCGGAGTCTCTCTGGTCGAAGTCAAGAAGGGGGAAGATGTTCCCGAGGCGGAAGACCGCCGCGAAATTCTGGTGCCGTTGCAGTTCGACGCTGCCCCCTTTTTGTTCAAGGCCACTCGGGACAAACTGGCTTTCACCAACACCGAGATCAGTTTTGTCCAGGAGTTGCTTGCTGCCTTCGAAGGTCTGTACGGCGGCTTTTCTGCGAAGGGCTACGCTGCGCATTTTCGCACCGCCTTACTGACCTCACTCACCGACATCGCCGTGGCCCGCTACCTGCGTGGTGATCGTAAGGGTGTCTTCTGGCCGGTAGAGAGCCTGATCCAACTGCTGAAAAACCTATCCTATCAGCGCTATGAGGGAACACCGGCGACGACCGGATTTCTGGTTTATCGCTCTCAACTCGACGATTTTATCGATTCGCTCAAAGTCTCTCCTTACAACTGGCTCGATCTGGGTAAAGAGCGGAAACGCATCAATGCCGATTTTTTCCGTAACCCGCTGACCTACCGTTTCGTTGACGGCCTGCGGGCTCTCTTTGTCTGCGACATCCAAATGAATGTTAAGGGGACCATTCAAACCGGCTCGCCGCGTCCGCGCAAGTCCGTCGAACAGCTCGCTTGGAGTGACACCCAGGCCCTGCTCGGCAAGGCCGGAGAGGCGGCTTTTGCGATCTTTGTCAATGAGGTTTCGGAAGTCGAGGTCGTGCTTGATGGCGGGCGATTCTTGGTCTGGCGCAAGGGGGCCTGGGGGGTCTACGATCCTGATATCTTCCGTGAATTTTTTATCGGCAAGTTGGACAAACGCTCGGTCGATGACCTGGTTGGAACTATCTATGCCTTGTCGAAGTCGCGACACGGCACGGTGGTGCTGATCGCCGATGACGGGACCGATCTTGACGCCTTGCGTATGGGCTCGGTCGGCGGACGGGATTCTTTGAGCCGGGCGCTGGTGGAACATGTGCGCGGCAGCAAGCTGGGGGTTCTGAAACGCTCCGGCGAGTTAAACCGAATCCTCTCCTCGGACGGACTGACGGTGATCAACCGCAAGGGAGAACTGCTTGATACCGGGGTTATCGTCGATACCTCGCAGGTCAAGGGCCTGGTCACCGGCGGCGGCCGCACCACAGCCGCAAATGCGGCCTCACACTTTGGCCAGGTGGTCAAGGTCTCTGAAGACGGTCCGGTGGAACTTTATCGTGCTGGAAAGCGGCTCTATCGCTTCGGTTGAAAACACCCGCGGGATCTATCTTCAAAACGGCAAAGCCAAGATCTAGCGTGAGGATTATATTCTGTGCGGTTACTGCGCGGCGGCTTGCCCTGATTTCATCATCCGGATTGTGTAGATGCTGGGGCACGAACAGAAGTGTCCTTCTATTGTCCTCCATTTGTGTTATGGTGCAAATATGTGTGGACGTATCTCAACAGCAGGCTTATCAGCAGACTCCTTAAAGACTCACTTCGGTGTAGACAGTGCATTCCCTTTTACACTGAGCTACAACATTGTGCCGACACTCCAGATCCCCGTCATCATAGAACAAGGCGACATACGAAAGCTTAAAGCTTTCAGATGGGGACTCATCCCTCACTGGGTCAAAGATATAAACATCATAACCGCGGCCTTTAATGCCCGTGCAGAAACCGTTGCACACAAGCCACTCTTTCGCGACGCAATCAAATCCAAAAGATGCCTGGTCCTTGCCAGCGGCTTTTACGAATGGCAGAAGCAGGGTGGCAAGAAGCAGGCCTACTACATCTATAGAGCAGATAAGCGGCCTCTCGCCTTTGCCGGCCTGTGGGATCTCTGGGAAAACAATATTACCGGTGATGCTATAGAGAGTTGCACGATCATCACGACCTCCGCTACGCAGCAGATGGCACAAATCCATGACCGTATGCCCGTTGTCCTAGAGAGTGAGAACTATGATACCTGGCTTGATCCTGAGTTTAACGATACGGACGTATTGCAGGATATCTTGATTGCACCTAAAGAAGAGGTGCTGGAGATGCATCCGGTGTCGACTTATGTGAACAATTCAAGGAATGATGGAGAGGCGTGTATAGAGCGACTCTAGGGCAGAAGAAACCGTAGGACATGAACCTTGTTCTCATGGCGCAACTCTAAACACATTAATTTGAGCTGGATAAAAGAAAAGGACCGCAATCAATTGATTGCGGTCCTTATTATTTACATGGTGCCGAAGGCGAGACTCGAACTCGCACGTCCTTTCGAACACACGCCCCTCAAGCGTGCGTGTCTACCAATTCCACCACTTCGGCAATGATTACAGCTATTTATAGAAAAGCATCTGCTCCATAGGTTGCTTCTTCACATTAGTTGATATGCCCCAACTAAGGCAGATTGGTGTACCACTTTGTGTACCAAACTGTCATAAAGAGGAGACAGGGCATGGCAATAAATTACCTCGTTAAACGAAATCAAACCTACTATTACCGTATCAAGATCCCCACTGATCTGACCCATCTGATTCCTTCCAAAGAGATTAAGCTGTCACTGAAGACAAGGAACTTGGATGCCGCTAAGCTACTTGCTGCAAGTGTTAACGCTAAAATTCAGTCTCTGTTCGGTCTGTTAAGAGCAGGAGTGATAGAAGATGAACAAATACCTGCACTTATTGCTTCATATTTACCGCGTAAGCAACGACTTAAGGTTGTGGCTACCGTGTATAGGGATACGTCAAAAGTTAACCTTACAGAGGCTATTCGTCTTTTTGTTGCTGATAAGAGTCCGAGGTGGACGACCAAGACCAAACTTGAGTTTGAGTGCATGTTTGACATGCTGGTTGTGCTTCTCGGAAATAAGGACCTGAGCTTGTTTACACGTGCTGATGGTCTTGATTGTCGAGCCAAGTTGATGCGTCTGCCATCTAACCTGCGTAACAAAGGCCAGTATAAGGATATGTCTGTTAAACAGATATTGGAGGCAGGAGCGGAAGAGACTCTGACGGCTAAAACGATCAATAAGTATCTGGTGCTATTGAGCTCATTATTCAAGTGGTGCGTAATGAATGGAATTATGACGTCTAATATCGCTGAAGGGTTGAGCTTGCCTCAGGAGACTGCAGCTCATGAACAGCGTAAGGCCTATAATCTGAACGATCTAAAGCGTATTGCTACGAATCTACCCCGTAACATTGATACTCCTGAAAAGTTCTGGATACCACTGATAGCCATGCACTCTGGAATGCGTCTTGATGAGTGTTGTCAGTTGCATGTTGAGGATATCAAGGAAGTAGATGATATCCTGTGTTTCGATATTAACGATGGTGGTGAGCGTAAGGTTAAGACAAAAGGGAGTAAGAGGCTTATACCTGTACATCCACTGCTACTGGATATTGGTTTCAGGGATTATCTTAAGGGTAGGGTAGCGACTGGCTCAGCTAAGCTTTGGGAGAATCTGGAACCTAACAAATATGGATCATGGGGGAAGAAGCTTGGGAACTGGTATGGCAGGTTTAACCGCAGACATGTTACTCAGGATCCGAAGAAAGTATTTCATTCCTTCCGGCATACGGTCGCAGATACCCTTAAGCAAAAAGGAGTTGATGAGGCAATCATTGCTGAGATCCTTGGTCATTCAAATAGTTCAATCACTACAGGTAGATATGGAAAAAGGTATCGTCCTGGCGTACTATTGGAGGCGTTGAGGCAGCTGGACTATACGTTGGATACTGATTGGTGATGATGTCAGATATAGAAAAGTCAGGAGTGAAGAATTACTTCTGTGTAAGCAGAAAAGTCGTTGATAGGCTACTTAATGTCGATATCAGTGCTGAACAGATATTGGTATATCTGGTGTTGGCGAGGTTTGCTTACGGAGAGTCAACTGAGTCAACCAAACTCAAACGTAAAGTTAAGGTCAGAAGACTTAATCCAAAGCTGGAAGGCGATACTCGTATCTATCGTATAGGTGAGTTTGAGGAGAAATATGGCGATGAGGGTCGCTATGTGGAAAGGTACATACCCACTGAAGACATTGTACGAACTAACTCAATAAGGTTGACCTCTGCGTCTGCTAAGGCTGTTGAAAAATACGTTGGAATACGTCGACATAAGGCTAAGGAGATTATAGAAAGTCTCTGTTCTCTGTTTACAAAAGACGGAGAGAGGTTGCTGTACTCTGTCAGGGATTGGAACATGTCAGCTGGCAGTGATTTTTCATCTGATGTGGCTAAGCCTTACCTCCTCAAGTCTCAACCAGTGATCAAGAATAAAGCGGAACAATACGGGGAAGCCGCAAGATACGTCTTGAATAACTTCGATGAGTACACCTCTGCACAGATCAAACTACCGAATGAACTTATCAGTGGAGCCAAAACAAAAAGTGTCAAGGGTGTTTTAAAGGTCCCGCTTAAGACCCTTTCACGTCTTCGACAACATAAAGATGAAGCAGTAAGGCTGCTGCTTGCTGCCTATCTCTACAGAGACCCACGTGAAAAGATCATTGATCCTTATCGTGCTTTTGCCTTTGATTATGACCTAGAGAAGGTGAGCGATACCAGCAAAGCCACGCTATGGAAAACGGTAGATGCCAAACTCTCTATCGCGCCTGAGCTCTTAGCTCGTATTGCTAAAGCCAAAGACGTAAGCCTTAAGGACATTGTTGATCAACTGGCTAAGAATGGGCTCTTGTGTTGTGATGTAGTGACATGTCGTCGAGGTGATGTGGTTGGAACTATCATGTATGTGTTAAATGCCAAGACGGTCGGTAGCTTCTATCGTAAGAATGACAGTGCGATAGCGTCATATATTGAAGATGTCTTTCGCTCCAAAGGTTATGAAGTCGCTCAACCTTATGGTAAATCGTATAGATTCAATGATCGTTATCCGGTTATCAGCCGTAAGGGTGAGAACGTTGATGTAAAGGGTGTCTTCTCTTTAAGGATTGATGTCGGAGCGAACAAGGCATGGCATAGCCATAAGCAAGCAGGTATGAGTAAGGTTCTTTTGAATGACTTGGTTTCCCCCTGAATACACCTCTTTTCCCCCAGAAAAAACATTACCTAAAAAGATAATATAAGTCGAAACAACAGGTATTTATAAGATAAATGTCCTGTTAAAAGTTGCTAGCTATGATAAGAAGCTTTTCTGGATAGATTATCTCACGTTCCTTCTGTCTGTGAAATGAATAGAATCGTTTTCTAGGGATATCCTACTCGTATGCTATCAATGAAATGCGAGATGACAGCGTTTCAAAAGGATTGAGAAGAAACACGGATAAAACTAAATGCTGAACTGCTATTTACGGACTGTAAAATGACCACAGTCTGTAAGTTTGGATACATGCCTGACAGTATTCCCGTAAGGTTAAGGCAAATGCTATCTATGAAGTCTGGTTACCCAGCCATGAAGTGGGCGTAGATAGCATTGCTGGCCTGACAGTATTCTGTTAAGGATAAAACCTTGCTGAGAGGGGGATATCGTTTCACTGATAGCATATGTGATTGCTATCTTGGGACGCTGTCGTCACTGAAGCATCAAGTATAAATTGCTATCTGCGAAAGTTGGCTCTTCCCGCCATGAAGTGGAAGTTTAGAAGATAGGGTACGTGCTTGACTCAGTGATGAAGTAAACAGGATTGTCGCCTGATAGTATGCGGCATAAATAAAAACGCAGAGATGCTATCTGCGAAATTTAACTAAAGCGTAGGCCGTAAAGGTCTGCGCTTTTTTGCGTTCAAAACACACCCAGAGGAGGTAAATACAATGAACGTTGATCAAAACACACAGGCTGAAGCCCAGAACATTAACCTTAAAGGCAAGAAACGCGATGAGGTGACTATTAAACGTCAGATTCTTACTAACGTTAAGAAGTCTCTTTCGGGCCTTGCATCAAAACGTGAGAAGGCAACAGGAGTTTATGTTGCTCCTACTCAGGAGGAAATTGCTGCAGAATGCAAGAAGCGTTGGCAGGATCATGTTGAGCGTTATCTACCGAAAGAAGACGTTTCAGTTTACTTCGACTAGCCAACATCACAATTGAATATCTAGAAGACAAAAGAGCCCTGGCCGCTATAGATGCGTCTGGGGCTCTTAAATTTTATCAAAGGAGGAGTATGACCATGAGCTTGATCATTGTTTCGAGGCCTGATGAAAAGTTGCACCGTGTCATTCAGGAACTTGATTATCGTGACTGCGCACGAACCAATTTTTTGCCTGGTGTACATCATTATGGTGTGCCGGTCTTTGTCAGTGAGACCTATGGAGAGGCTTTAAAAGAGCATAAGCGTTTAACAAAGAAGCGTTCAAAGTCATTGTAAAAGTAAATCTTATGAGCGCTTCGTCATTTTGAGAGGAAATGTCTCGCAAAGCCGGCAAAGAAGGGGGCTTACGTGCAAAACATAATATTCAATTTGCTCTAGTGTTTTCTATGAAGCAAAAAAGGCTTTAGAAGCCCATAAAAACTAGGTTTTGCGGGATATTCACTTTCATTATTTGAAAATAAATAACATTAAATGAATTTGGGGGGTCTAAACGGCCCACAATTAAAATTCCAATGGCTGTTTTAAGGGCTGGAATTTTATAAGGAGAAAAAATGAAACAAGAAAAAACAACTGAATACAAACTAACGGATCAAGGCAATGCAGAACTCTTTCGAGAGCGATGTAGCGATAAGGTCCGTTACTGTTCTGAGGTCAAGCAGTGGATGATCTGGAACGGAAAACAGTGGAAAGTTGATTCCACTAACCAGGTACACAATCTCGCGGTAGAGGCTATTAAGGGATTGTACGATGAGGCACGAAATCACAAGGATTTAGTTAGATGCAAAGAGCTTAGTGACTGGGCGAGCAAAAGTCTGAGTAGCTATCGTATTAGCAGCCTGCTGACAATGGCAGAACCGTTAATGCCCATCTGTATGTCGGACTTGGATAGTCACCAGTGGTTGCTTAATGTCCAAAATGGAGTCATAGACCTGCGAACTGGAGAGTTGCTTCCGCATAATAAGGATTTGTGGCTCAGTAATATTCTCCCAGCATCCTACCAACCGCAATCTCAGTGCCCTCAGTGGCTAAAATTCCTAAATGAAATCATGGGAGGCAACAAGGAACTCATCAAGTACCTCCAGAAAGCCATTGGTTATGCACTGACTGGGAGCACGTCAGAGCAATGCATGTTTATTCTGTTTGGTGGGGGCGCGAACGGCAAGTCTACTTTTTTGAAGACCGTGCTCTACTTGCTGGGTGATTATGGTGCAAATATGCAGGCTGATTCTTTGATGGCTAAAAAGTACGAAGGTATCAGAAATGATATTGCTCGCCTTAAAGGGCGTCGCTTCGTGACCTCCTCTGAGGGGAAACGAGGGCATGTTCTGGATGAGGCATTGATTAAGCAGATAACGGGTGGTGATCCAGTAACGGCTCGTTTTCTACGTCAGGAAAACTTCGAGTTCATGCCTGAGTTCAAAGTGTATCTGGCTACGAATTACAAGCCAGAGATACGTGGTGCAGATCATGGTATCTGGAGGAGACTGCGCTTGATACCGTTTAGCGTGAGAATAGCGGAAAATAGGAAGGACATGGAGCTTGATAAAAAGCTGCTCGGAGAGATCGACGGTATATTGAACTGGGCTGTAGAAGGTTGTCTTCTCTGGCAACGCGAAGGCCTGTGTTCACCTCAGATAATGGAAGATGCTGTTAAGCAGTACAGATCGGAGATGGATGTACTGACGGACTTCATCGATACGTGTTGCGTTAGCTCTCCAGGCTTACGTATCAAAAAGACTCCGTTTTATGAGAAGTACAAAGTGCACTGTTACGAGTACGGAGCAAAGCCACTAGCGGTAAAGGCTTTGCGTTCTGAGCTTTTACAGAGAGGCTTCATTGAGAAAACTCTCAATGATGGAATCTATTGGTTAGACATCGATGTGCGCACCGAGAAGGTAAAATTACGTACAGAATAGTGAGACTTGTGGCATGAGTGGTGTGTATTTCAAGAAACTTCCATATAAAAAGAAACGTAAGAGACTTTACTGAAAAGACTACACTCGTACCACTCGCACCACTGACGTGATGAAGTGATCACGTACGCATCTCTACCGTGTACTGTCGGCAATTGCCTGACGGCATTGCCTTCAGTGTTCTATTTGTGCTGACCACTGATATCAGTACGTACGTATCAATGTAAGAACTTTCCCCTATTAGCCAGATAAGCACACACCAAGCTTTCTGTTTACATACAGAGATATCCAGAGACTATTTGAATAGTTGGATGGGGTTCTCTGGGTATATGCAACCGCACCCCTTCGATTTAGGGATATATGGCCTCCTCTCGGCTGTGTATCCCTATTTTTTTTATTTCAACGTACTTGGCCAAGTACAGCACTTAAACCCATAACGTTGAAAGGAGTAACACCATGAGTAACTTCGTACAGAACAAGCTGAACGGTATCGTTCAAGGCTTCATTGATGAACTGGAGAAGGGAACTGCTCCCTGGATCAAACCTTACGAGGGTGGTGATGTCATGTCGCTACCAAAGAACAGATACAGCAGGCGCAGGTACAAAGGCCTGAATACGCTGATCCTTTGGGACGCTATGAACCGTAATGGATGGTCAGAACCTTACTTCATCACATACAAGCAATGCCAGATGTTCGAGGGAGCACATGTCAAAGCCGGAGAGAAAGGCACTACAGTCATTTACTGGGGGCCTAAGGATGGTGATGAGGAACAGGTAGACACAGAGACAGGGGAGATCAAGCCCACTTTTATCCGTAGATGCTATACCGTCTTCAATATCGAGCAGTGCAAAGGCATAGACGCACCACCCAAGTCTTCCTACAAGAAAGCAATCAATCCAAAAGACAAGAATCCCATGGTTGATGAATTCGTTCGCAATACTGGTGCACGTATCTCTATCCGTCCTAAATGTACACCTGCATATCACATCAAACACGACTATATCCAGATGCCTAAAGTTGAAGAGTTTGTCAGTGGTGAAGAATGGGCGGGAACTATCCTGCATGAACTGAATCATTGGGCTATGGGAGAGAAGAGGCTGAACGTGCCTCAAGGAGAGAGTTTTGGTGATCGTCAGTATTGTTATGCTGAGCTGGTCGCAGAGATAGGCTCTGCTTTCCTGTGTTCACATCTTCATGTTCCACTGGAGAAAATACAACACGCTGAGTATCTGGGGGAGTGGATATCAGTGCTGAAGGAGAATCCCTCCGTGCTTTGGTCTGCAGCTTCTACGGCTGAACGAGCTTACTCTTATCTGACAGAGTTGGTTGAAAAGAAAGAAACAGAGAAACAAGTAGTTAACCAATAATACCTAAACAATATATTCACTATGCGTAAGAGGCTTTGTCATTAAGACATGGCCTCTTTTCTTTTGCTGAAAAGGAGCAATACTATGACATTCACAATAGATACTATTACGACCAATAAGACTATACGGCTTAAGGTGATACGCCCAGTATTCGAGAACCTTGTCATCAAAGAAGAAGCACTACCTGAGTACCTCAGGAAGAAAACCATCAAGTCATCTGCTGACGTATATCATCTGTTCGGTTTTCTGACTAAAGAGACGAAGGAGCACTTCATTGCAATCCACCTTGATTCCAAGAACAAGATCCTCTGTATTGACAGGGTAAGTACCGGATCTTTGAGTGCTGCAGTTGTGCATCCACGTGAGGTCTTGAAGTCGACACTCTTAAGCTCTGCTGCAGCTATCCTGGTACTGCATAACCATCCAAGTGGAAATCCAGAACCGAGCAGTGAGGATCTAGAGCTGTCATCCAGACTAAAGGAATGTTGTGAGCTTATTGGTATCAGACTTTTGGATTCAGTCATCGTAGGAACTGATGGATATGTTTCCTTAGCTGACCGAGGTCTTATTTAGGTATTTAGTTATGGAAAAAAGTTAAGAATTTTAATATGGTATAAAAGTTTGATGCTTCAGGGGAGGGGGCTGATAATTCAGTAATATCCCCTACCAATAAGTCAGTATTTGGCAGCTCTTGGCTGGATTATGACGCCGGTTCATTGTCTTTCCAGATGCTCACCATCTGATGATGGTTCGTATTCGTCATTCTTTTAGAATCTTTATTGAGATGCTTACTTGGCACAAGACCAAGTTTAAGAACAGATGTTTTGTGTAGTCGCTCGGCTTTGCACGTTTCGCTCGCTGCGCTCACCGCTTAATTGCGCAATTAAGCGACATGCTTTTACTGTCGTAAAAGTTCCAAAGCCTCTCTGAACATAAAGTTTTTATGTTGCCCTACACAAATTTAGATACTTCATATTATCCAAGATGCCTCACAGGTTGTTGAAGAGGGAATATCATGCTGAAAAAAATCCATTTCATTCGTAATGTTGGGAAGTTTCATGCATATGAGGCGAGGGGGGATCTTCAGCTTAAAAAATACAACTTGATTTTTGGACCTAACGGTTTGGGAAAGACAACCATTTGCTCAATCCTGAGATCTCTTCAAGAAGACAATCCTGAAATCTTGTTAGAAAGAAAGACTATTGGATCTGATGCACCACCTAGTGCTCGAATTGAGCATGTAGATGGCGCTTGTAAATTCAAAGATGGAGCATGGGATGCTGCTTATCCTGATCTAGCTATTTTCGACATTTCATTTGTACATAACAACGTCTACATAGGTGATGCCGTTACAACTGATCATCGTCGTAATTTATACAGAGTTATTGTGGGTCACGATGGGGTTCAGCTTGCCCATGCTGTTGAGGAAGCAGATACAGCTATTACAACTGCTCAAACCCAATTAAACACCAAGCAGGCCACCGCCAAAGGTTATATCCCAAAAGAGCTGCAAGGCTTGACTCTGGATAATTTTGTGGCTCTCTCCAAGGATGATGACGTAGATGAGAAAATTACAAATAAAGAAGAAGAAATCCGAATTCTTAATGACTCTGAAAAAATTAAGACCACCTCGAAAATGCGTGAGCTCAAAGATCTCCCAAAGTTGCCAACTGATTTTGCAGACACGCTAAGTAACACCGTTGAAGGTGTAATTGGTGATGCTGAAAATATCGTGCGTCAGCATTTGGAAAAGCACGGACTTGAAGAAGAGGGCTGGCTACAAACAGGTTTAGACCATGTCGTTCAGGACTCTTGCCCATTTTGTGCGCAGGACGTAAAGGTCAATGACATGGTGTCTGCCTATCGAACTTATTTCAACCAAGCATACCAAGATCATAAAGATATTGTGAATTCATTGACTCAAGATGTCTCAACAGATCTTGCAGATCAATTAATTTTTGAAGTACAGCAGGTCATCCAGTCAAACGAAAAACTTTGGGAATATTGGTCTGCTTTTGTGAAGGAGGAGGAATGTCCTCAAGTAGATTTCAAAAAAGCGATATATACACCATTAGTTGCTCTTAGAGATGCGGCCATATCTCTAGCAAAAGCAAAACAGCAAAAACCACTTGATAAGATCGAACTGGACTCAGTCTTTCTTGCTGCAGAGAAAGCGGTTAGTGCTACTCAAGATGTCGTTACAAATTACAATTTAAAGATCAACGAACTGAATCAATTGATTGACGGTAAAAAGCAAGCAGTCTCAACTGGGAATTTGGACAATGAAGTTGTTGCACTGAAGGTGCTGAAACTTCAAAAGGCCAGATACGAAGTAGGGGCGACTACTGCCTGCACTGAATATACTGAGGCGTTACAAGAGAAGCGTGATTGCGACAGAGCTAAAATTACCGCCAAGCAAGCCCTTGATGATTATGATGAAGATATTCTTTCAAACTATGAAAAACGTATAAATGAGTTGTTAGGGTGGTTCGGAACAGGTTTTAGAATAAGAGATACAAAAAAGGATTATGTTGGTCGCTTGCCTCGTTCAACATATCAAATAGAAATTAATGGATCGGTTATAAGCCTAGAAGGTGATAGGGGAGCTCCATCTTTTAAAAATACTCTCAGCTCTGGCGACAAGAGTGCATTAGCTTTTGCATTTTTTATTGCCCAGATTGAAAGTGACTCTAGACTCACAGAAAAAGTCATAGTTTTTGATGACCCCTTCACCAGTCAGGATCGTTTTCGCAGAAACTACACTTGTACATTGATTAAGGAGATGGGACAGAAAGCTAAACAAGTCATCGTCTTTTCTCATGATCCTTTGTTTTTGCATAACGTTAATCAGAGAATTGCTGGCCTGGGTGGGTGCTCTAAACTTCAATTGACGAGTGCTGGGCAAGATGCGCCATCGACGATAAACCAGTGGGATATTGATGAGGAAATAAAGGCAGGTTATTTCAAAGACCATGAAGCCTTGGTTGAGTATGCGCGTATGAGAAGTGGTGATCCAAAAGAAATTAAGTCAAAAACAAGAACAGTTCTTGAGAGTTGGTTCAAGTATCGTTTCCCTGGACAATTTCAAGAGACAGACACTTTGGGTGGAATGATTCGAAAGATCGAATCAGCAGATGTTGATAGTCCTCTTGCTCATGTGAGTGAATTAGTTGCCGACTTGAACTCACTGAATGAGTATTCCAGAGAGTCACATCATGGTTTAGCCGGCGAGCCAGATACTACGCCCATTGATGAGAACGAATTATCCGCTTACGTAGGACAGACATTAAGTATTGTCGGCGGTTATTGATTTGTTTTATTGGGTGAGTACCAAACCTCAAAGTAAAGGTACATTGCAAAATTGTACAGGAGGACAGAATGCTCTGGTCTAAAAGTAATCAATACTCAGATGAGCCATTTGAACTTGAGGCTGATCTAGAAACTGCAATTCAAGAGGTTAAGGGAGCTCTCTTTGGGAACGAGCGTATTTACCTTGAGACAAAAAAGAAGATAGGGAAAAAAGGTAAAACGCAAAACATCCCAGATGCATACCTGATTGACCTAACGAGTAAAAAAGAGCCTAAGCTTTACGTCGTCGAAAATGAGCTCGCAAAGCATGATCCCCTAAAGCATATTGCAATACAGATCCTGAGTTTTTCACTTTCCTATGAAACAACCCCTCAAACAGTTAAGCGCATTCTAAAGGATGCAATCTCCGCTGATACTTCTGCATTTTCAATGTGTGCTCAATACGCGCAGGAAAATGGTTACGAAAATGTCGACTATCTTCTAGAACGTATCATTTATCGAGATGATTCCTTCAATGCTTTGGTAATCATTGACGAGATTCCTGATGAACTTGAAACTGTCTTAATAAGCAAATTTAAGTTCCCAGTAGAGATCCTGACTCTTGGAAGGTATAAGACTGATCAGGGGGCTCGGCTCTATAAATTCGAGCCATTTCTTAGTGATGTATCTAGTGTTTCCTTTGAGGGGCCCAAGGAGACTCAGTTAGATCCAGCAGAGATTGACACCATTGTTGTTCCCGCTCGAGAAGATGGCTTTAAGGATGTGTTTATAGGGGAGAATTGTTGGTACCAAATTCGAATACACAGCAGCATGCTTAACAAGGTTAAAAATATTGCTGCATATCAGGTAGCGCCAGTGTCTGCGATTACACATATTGCCAAAGTTAAATCTATAGAGCAGTACAAGGATACCAACAAGTACAAGTTGATTTTTGAAGAACCAGCAAAAACTATTGGCCCTATCAAATTAGTCGCAAAGGGGCGAGTAAAGGCACCACAGGCTTCACGTTATACCTCTCTAGACCTTTTAATTAATGCGAAGACCATGGACGATGCATTCTAGTTACATGTTCTTCAGACAAGTAACTTTGTATGTCAACTATCTCCTAGTTAGTGAGTAAACATGAAAGACTTAAGTAAAGAGGAACGCAGCCAGCTGATTGAATTATTGAAAGCTGGTGAGGCAATCCCAGCCCATTGGCGAGGCAGGATTTTTCCTAGAGAATCACGAACGGTTCAGGTTGGTAAGGAATATCAGCTTAACTATGCGGGGAAGATGAAGCGTGAGCAGGTTTTAGCTGAGACACCTGCAGCACCATGGCAGCTTGTCCGTCATTTTGCAGAGGATCATCCTCATGGTGATGGCTGGCGTAACCTTTTGGTGTGGGGAGATAACCTTCTTGCCTTGCGCGAGCTTCTCGAAGATCAAAAGGGTCCTAATTTATTCGGGACACGTAACAAGATAAAACTAATCTATATCGATCCTCCTTTTGCCACCAAACAAGACTTTATGAAGGATAAGGAAAAGGCTTACAGGGATAAGGTCTTTGGCTCTCAATTTATAGAATTCCTTCGACGGCGACTTATCATCCTTCGTGAATTGCTTGCTGATGATGGCAGTATATATGTTCATCTTGATTGGAAAAAGGTCCACTACCTTAAGGCTGTTCTTGATGAAGTCTTTGGCGAAGAAAATTTCAGAAATGACATCTCTTGGGCAAGAGCTTCGTCTCACAACGACGCTCATACACGTTTTGGAAGGGTGAAGGATACCATTCTATATTACAGTAAGAGTGAAGACACCATTCTAAATAAAATCTACACTCCATATTCGTCCGAATATATCTCTGCTGAGTGGAACCGTCTTCCTAATGGTAGATGGTGGAAGTCAGAGAATATGTTGGATCCTCGAAAATCCATGAAAGAGTTTGATTTCCATGGGACAGTTGCTCGATGGCGAACTGGGCCAGATGGAATGGCTGACCTTTGGAATGCACCTCAAACAGAGGTCCCTAATAGCCACGGCCGTATAAAGTTAGGTAGGAATGGTAAGCCTATCCGCCGATGTCGAATAATGTTTCTTGATGAAATGCCAGGCGTTCCCCTCTCAGATGTATGGACTGATATACCTTATATAGCTGGTGGATCGGCACAATCTCACGGATATCCAACACAAAAGCCAGAATTGTTGATTGAGCGAATAATAGAAGCCTCTTCGAAAGAAGGAGATATCGTATTAGACGCGTTTTGTGGTGGTGGTACAACTGCGGCAGTGGCTGAAAAACTTGGGAGACGTTGGATTGCTATGGATTGCGGCAAGCTTGCAATTTATACAACTCAAAAAAGGCTTTATTCTCTTTCTACATTCATTGGTACACCTAAAACAGATAATCGTCTTGCAAGTGAACGAGTTACAGATTGGGAAGAACATTTACAAAAGCACCCAGGCTTGTTGCTTATTACTGAAAAAGCAAGAAAGGGGGAATGCGAGGTTTCACTCGACCTGCTGGCCGGCCTTGCAGGGCTTGTGTCTAAGTTCAGCTTACTGAAAAAAGGTGTTCCTTTTTCTATAGCGTGCCCAAAAGAAAAGCTTCTTATCCCTTCTGACCATTTACAGACGGTTCAAGATAATGGCCCCGGTTATAAGACTGTTAGCGTCGATGGACAGGAGTTCCGAATATCTCTAATTGCACCTAAAGAGAAACCTGAAAAAGTACTACCCCTACAACCTAAGGAATTTGCCCTATATCGTGCCGGTCTTTATGACATGGAATCTTTGCGCCAACTTCCATGGCAAGAATATTGTCCTTTTGTTCTTAGGTTGTTTGGTGTCAGAGAAGAATATCACCTTCGTTATGGTCTACAGCTCGATGGTTATCTTGGGACAAATTCTGTATTGGTTTGGAATTACCCTGACTATTCAAATCTCACGCTTGATTATGGTTATGTGGAAGACTTACACCAGACTTTGCGTGGCAAGAAGGGTGATCGTTTCTATATAATTGCACCCGTTGTTGCCATGGATTTTGCGGAAGATGAAGTTGTTTGTGGAGGCGCTACCTATGCTTTTCTTAAGGTGCCTCTATCAGTCTTACTTCGTTTGCTGGAGCAAGGGGAACCTGGAGCGCTTAAACAGCCAGTGCGCGAAGCTGATGTGAATGAAGTAATTGATGCGGTGGGTTTTGATTTTATCTCTCAACCTATAGTTAGGTACAAGGCGAGGCGCAAGAATCGTGAAGGTGAGCTTTTTAAAGAACTAGTCGTCGAGGTACAAGAATTCAGATCACAGACACTCACTACAGATCCCGAAGACTTTGATAATTTTGAAACGTTTTCTATGGCGATGGTTGACCTCGATTACGATGGAGATATCTTCCGTCTTGACAGTTTCTTCTGGGGAGAAGACATGCTTAAAACAGCAGGTGGCTTAGATAAAGCTGAAACGCTTGAAATCCGTATCCCAGAGGATGACTTCAAAGGTAATAAAATGATGATTATCCTCTGCGATCGCTACGGTAATGAGAAAACGCTCGTGTTTGAGAAGGGGGACTTTAAATGAGTTTGCAATTTCGTATTACTGATCAGCTCCTAAAAGTTGATGACAATAGTGATGATGTTGAAGCTCTTGTGCATAAATATGATGCGTTTCTTAATTTGCTATCAAGCGGGACTTACTCTTTCCAAAGGGATGCTATTCGAGAGTCTTTTAGGTTTTTGATCTCTCCAAAATATTCTGACCTAGAACGTCTTGCTCGTGAAAACTGGAGCAACAACAATGCACTGTCCCATCGGCATGACAATATAGATTCTTTTCTTGAAAAGATGCCTCTGAAGGATTGTAAGGCTGCATCACTTGACCTTGCAACAGGTGCGGGGAAAAGCTTTGTTATGTATGGCATTGCTGCCATTGCGCTAGCTGAAGGATTGGTTGATAGGGTTTTAGTTCTTTGCCCATCTCTTACTATAGAGGAAGGGCTACTTGGAAAATTCACATCACTAGCAGGGGATTCAAAACTTGCAGAGATTTTAAAAGAACTCGATGCTCAAGTTCCTATACCAGCAATTAAGAGAGGGACTGAAACAATTCAGCCAGGAGATATCTGTGTCGAAAACATCCATGCTGTTTACGCAAAAACAGGCTCATCTATAGCTGATAGTTTCAAAGGCAATGGAAGTCGAACCTTAGTTTTGAACGACGAGGCACATCACTTGTTTAGCCCAAGTGACAGTGGTGAATCCTCTATGAAGGAGTGGTTAAAGTTTCTTGTTAATACTGAGTATGATTTTCGTTACATGATCCATGTAACTGGTACTCCATATGCAGGTGATGAATACTTTCCTGATGTGATCTATCGCTTTGGGATCAAACAGGCTATTGAATTGAAAGTTGTTAAAAAGCCTGACTATGTTACTGAAGATACACATAAGGCGCAGAGCTGGGATAAGACCTACGCTGTCCATCAACAAAACTGGAAAGATTACGGTACAAAGCTTCGCCCAATTTCTATTATCATCACTCAAGACATTGCTGGCTGTGTAGAAGTCTGGAAAGAGCTAATTGATTATCTTGTTAAGAAAGAAAAAATCAGCCCTGAAGAAGCAGAGGAAAAGGCAATTTGGGTAACTTCAGGAATCCCTTCAGCTAAAGCAGCCAAGGCGCGAGTCGAATCAGCATACGAACCTCGTGGTGACAAAGACTCCCCTGATAAGCGTAGAAAGGAAAACCTGGCAGCGTTAAAGAAAGTCGACGAACCTTCTAGCTCTGTGGAGTGGATCGTTTCAGTAAGCATGCTAACTGAAGGATGGGACGTAAAAAATGTATTTCAAATTGTCCCACATGAATCTCGAGCCTTTGCGTCAAAACTACTTATATCTCAAGTGCTCGGTCGTGGACTTCGAGTTCCCTCTGAGCTGGACGTACAGCCACTTGTTAAAATCACTAACCACGAAGCATGGTCAGAGGAGATAGCCAATCTCATTAAGGAGGTCCTTGAAGTTGAAAATACGCTCTCTTGGGGTTATGACAGCCGTCGTGAAGAGTTTGTTATTCCATTGCACAATCTGAAATACGAGCCTGCTCAGCAAACAGTTGAGACAAAGAAAGAGAAGGCGACAAAGATTACGTTGACTCTCAAGCCTCAGAGCCGGAAGAGTACTGAATATGCGACCTTCTCAGAAACCGGTAAATTAGCCGTCGAAATTACACATAATAATTTAGTTGCGATTGATGATGCTGTTCGCATGTTGCGATTGTTCATTCGTGACAAGGATGAGGTTCTAGCTACTAAATGGCCTAAAAGTAAGATCAAGAAGTTTATCGAAGATGCTCTTAAAAAAGGCGGTTATGACACGGATTATTTGAGCCGAGAGAATCTAACGTTGGTCCAGCAAGCCTTTGGCCCTTTGTTCCGTCCTGTAGGTCGTGAGCATCCTAGGATGACGCAAGTCGCAAAAGAGTTAGTTGATGTGGATTACCGCAATGCACCTCGTCAGTCTTTCTCTGAGAGCCGAATGAAGGAGCACGGTGCTGTTTATCATGTGACTGGAGATGATAACTCTTTTGATAAGGATGAATCACTTCTTTGGGATCAATACAGTAAATGGGTGCAAATAGCTCAGATAGATGAGAGCGGTCTAAACGATAGCGCACGTGAAATTGCTAAGCGCATCCATCAAATAGATGCTGCGAAGTATAAGTCACCAAACAACATTCACTACGCCAGCCATGAACCAGAACGTAAGTTCAGTGATCTTCTATTTGAGAACAGTGAGCTTGTCGAGAGGTTTACTAAGATCCCTGATAGGGGTGTGTACTCATTTCCTTATTCGTATAAACCAGCAAAAACTGGCAAGACACATACCGTGAATGAACAGTTCAACCCTGACTTTGCAATCCAATTAAAGGATTCGAAAATAATTCTCATCGTTGAAATTAAGCAAGAGGGTGATGATGGCAATCGCAATAAGGCTAAGTTCCGTGATGGAATGGCACACTTTAAAGCACTCAATGCAGCATTGGTTGAAGCAGGGAAGCCTTGGCAGTACCATTTTTATTTCCTCTCTCCAGAAGACTATGTTGGCTTCTTTGACCAAATCCGCAATGACAAGATAGATGGATGGCATTCGTCACTCATGCAGGAATTGGGGAAGGCATAGCTCATGGATGAGTTTCAAGAGATATTGATTCAAGCCACAAGAAATGTACCTGAAGAATATTTTCAGCTTCCTATTGATGGTGCTGAGGAGCCTCTATATCGAGAGCGTGTTTATTGTTATGAGCTCTATCATCAGATGAGGTCTTTATGGCCTCCTCAGAGCCACTTTACATTGAGTGGAGAAGTCGACAAGGCAGGTCATCCATTAATTAGGGACAACGGTTTAGATAATACAAAACCAGACTTTTTAGTTCATATCCCTGGTGATATGGGAGGCAATTTTGCTGTTATAGAAGTGAAACCGATTATAGCTACAAGGGCGGGTATCAAAAAGGACCTAGAAACTCTGTCTGCTTTCACAAATTATGCAGGCTACGCAGTCGCGATATTACTGATTTATGGTGATGGTGATATTGGACGAATAATGCAGAATGTTATGACGCTCAGAGATGAATGTGTCAATAACGAGATAGACCTACAGAATGTAAATATCCTTTGGCACCGTGCCGTAACAGAGCCTGCCCATTTGATTCGATGATTATCACGAGTAAACTTTTATCATACAAATAAACGCTATAAGTCCTTACTATGCCAGCTACATATAGATACGCATTTAATAGATTCGGTGATGTTCAGGATGTCACCTTGATGGAAAAGGCCAACGTCTCAGACCTTGGTCCTTTTTTATGTGTGGGTTGTGGGGCATCTCTTGTCTCCAGACTTGGACAAAAGAATATTAAACACTTTGCTCACGTATCGGGCGAGGGCTGTGGTGGCGAAACCTACCTACATCGCCTTGGAAAGCGTGTGTTCATAGAAACTTATACAAATTGCATCAAGGCAAAGAAACCTTTTATTGTCGCATTAGAAACGAATTTTGAGTGCACACATTATCAAGACTTCTTAGGTTATCCATGCCGCTATAGTCAAGTCGAGGAATACGACCTTACTAGGTATTTCGATAAGGTCGAAGAAGAGATGTGGCACGATGGCTTCCGCCCGGACGTCCTGCTTAGCTCGAGTACGACCGGTGATGCTCTATATATAGAGATAGCTGTGTTCCACAAATCATCTGAGGAGAAAATTGGAAGTGGGCGTAGGATTATTGAATATCTACTTGAGACAGAAGACGATGTTCCAATACTTAAAAAGACATCTCTTACTGACAGCACTCCAGGTGTTGAAATATTAAATTTCAATCCAAAACCTAAGCTTGGAGATCTTTGTAAGGGAAGCTGCGAGCACACTTTTAACTACTTTGTTGTAGACCGTAAAGGCCGAGCATCAATTATAAGCTCAACTCCTGCTAATTTGGTGCGAGATGTCACTGGAGAGGCAGTAGTTTATTCAGCGCCCTGTAGGGAAAGAGATAATACTCATCTAGAATTTAAGTCTTTTTTGATAGCAGCCATCAATGATGGTGTTCAACTTCGGAATTGTATTGTCTGTGTTGAGTCTCAGCCATTAAGCACTCAAGGCCATCTCCGATGTAATAAACATCACAAAAAAATAACTTCAAGCGAAGCTTTTCGTTGCCGCGATTTCTCCATACATAGGTCCTGATGTCATCTACAAAAAACCTAATTTCGATTCTTGATCCGCTTAGCAAAGAACAACGTGCTGTTGTCACCCATAAAAAAGGTCATGCACTAGTTTCTGCTGTAGCGGGCTCTGGTAAAACTCAAACACTCATCCAAAGAGTCCTGTATCTTCTTAATGATGGTGTCAACAAGGACAAGATTCTGGTTGTTATGTACAACCGAGACATCAAGGAAAGCTTTTCTGCTCGACTTGAAAAAGCTTGTAAACCTTACGGGTTTGTCCCTCCTAAAGTATTTACCTACCATGGGCTTGGTAAAAGTATCTGTGATCGGTTGGTTGAGCGAGGGGACCTTGAACGCGCAGTTTATAGGACTGACAACCTTCTTTACCGTAATCATTTGATGCATGCCTTAGAAAAGGCTGCAGAGGATAGTGAAGATAAGGAAGTTGCCTATAAAGACAACGAGTTTATCTCTGAATTCCTGGGATTGATCGACCGCTGGAAAGGTGACTTGCTACATCCGAAAGAAGTCGTTAACTCTGTAGATTATGAAGAGATCCGCCAAGTCTTTAAGGATGCTTACCGATATTTTGAGGAACTACGGCTAGCAGATGGGTTCAGAACATTTGCAGACATGATATATGACCCTGCTATGGCGATAAGAGAGACACCACGTATAGATAATTGGGTTGGTAATCGTTATCAGCATGTTCTTATTGATGAATATCAAGACATCAACATGTCTCAGCAGGAGCTGCTTCAAAGTGTCGCTGGAACAAAAGCAGAGGTCATGGCCGTTGGGGATGAAGACCAATGCATATATGAATGGCGTGGTTCGCGTCCCGACTATATGACAGGTCTTTTTGAACAGTTCTTTGTGGGGGCCAAGCGATATACCTTGTCGAATACATACCGATTCGGTCACACACTTTCCTGTGTTGCTAATTCAGTTATGTATCAAAACAAGAAGAGGACAAAGAAACTCTGCTTGTCTTGGAATACTACACCTCAAACGAAAGTGAAGTTTTATCAACAGCCTGATGGTGATAGTAACGGCCTCATAACAAAGCTTGTTAGACAATGGGTACAAAAGGGTAGGAAGCATAAAGAGTCTGTTATTCTTGTGCGGAGTTGGGCTATGGCACTTGAGCCCGAGATGGAACTTCTTGCTGCTGGTATCCCGTGTATTGTGGGCGATAAAAATAAATCATATAAATCACGTCCTGAAATTCAGGCCCTTGTTGGTTTCATGGCCTTAGCTTTGCCTGAAGGGTTAGCATCAATCGACAACTTGAATAGACGTAACGATCTATTTAAGTCAATGCTCAGGTATGTGGAACTCTATCTGAAGAGAGCACAACGAAAAGAGCTGATATCCTTACTGACAGAGAACCCCACTTCTTATAAGTTGATACTTGAAGAAGCGGCTTCCAGTGGGGGCGTGACAGCTAAAGTAAAAGGACAACTCCTTGCTGTCTCAAAACAATGGACATCTCTTGCCGATACTCTATGTGATGATATGGACGCCTGTTCAGCTCTAGTGCAAATTAACCATATTGCTGATTTTAAAGAACGCGTTCGTAAAGGACATATTAATAAGCAGGCAGCTAACGATGCTGTCAGGACCATTGAGATTTTAATGGAGCATGCAAGAAGCCGTGGTCTTACTCTTGCGAAACTATATGATGAGTTAAGTAGCACAAAGAGTGCAGAACACGGCCAAAGAGATGCGGTCTTGATTACATCTGTACACAAAGCCAAGGGCTGTGAATGGCCTATGGTCATTGTACCTAAGCTGGAAGAGGGTAGATTCCCTCATTTAGATGAAAAGCCTGACGAGGACAGTGTTGAGCAAGAACGCAGATTGTTTTATGTCGCGATTACAAGAGCTGTAGAAAGAGTGAATCTCATTGCCCCTGAAGATGAGTATCTTATGTCATGGCTTAACAATGGCTTTTTTGGCTCACCTCAAAAGCGAGAAATTACAGCTAGTCGGTTTTTGTATGAATCAGGGTTGTCCCGTGCAAGACAAGTTTGTAAAGAGTTGTACGATGGCGTAGTTTCATCAGAGGTTTCTCTTGGCGAGAAAGAGTTTCTTTACCAGACTTATTTGCGAAAGATAAAGCAGAGATAAACACAAGCATTGTGAGGTGAGTATGCCTCAAAAAAAGACCACAAAAGCTGTTCAGGAATACTCCTCATATCTCATCAAGATACTCAACTGGACACCAAACTATTCAATTGGTCTCGACACGAATAGGCGCTTCAGTATCGGTCCATACTCAGAACACAATACACTCAAAATAGACGGTCAGCTCCTTGGCCCTAAAAAGTTAGCTGGTCGCTAGATAGACGTAATGATCTTTGCTGATCGCCAGAAGGCTTTAGCCATGACGAGTGATGATGTTTATGAGAAGGATCCTATAGCCGTAGGTGGGATTACCTCAAGAGGAAGTAACTCTGAATATTACGGATCGGTACCTGCTGATGTATACCCTTCGATTTTGTCTATGCTAGCTGCGGGAAAGTACAAATACTTGCTGCTTCACGGGCATACGATGAAGTACGGTCGTGCTTCAATAACATACATGAGTTTTGCGGAGGATTTTGATCCTGACGAATGGTGCCTTTAAAGAGGTTCTTCAAACCTATTATTACTCAACCATTACCAGAGGAGTTGCCACTTAGGCTGCTCCTCTTTTTGTTGAACAGGGATGTGCGAGGGTATAGGATGGTTAGCACTAATAGAAAAGAGCCCTAAGGACTAGCCTTAGAGCTCTATATCGGTGTACCACCTGGTGTACCAACTGATTGTGTGACTCTGTAACTAGCTGTTAAACCAAGTGTTCTAAGTATTGGTGCCGAAGGCGAGACTCGAACTCGCACGTCCTTTCGAACACACGCCCCTCAAGCGTGCGTGTCTACCAATTCCACCACTTCGGCAAGCGATGTATTTATACTGATATGAGGCGTCGCTGTCAATAAAATTGACGCGTTATTTTGCTTCTTCTGCCGGTGCTGCTGCAGGTGCTGCAGGTGCCGCATCTTGTACCGGCATGGAAGCCGGTGCAGAGGTCGGGGTAACCTGGTCTGGCATGACACTGGATGAACCTTGCTGGCCCCAGAAAATTGCCAGGGCAAGGCTGGTCAGCATGAAGATAACGGCTGCGCCTGTGGTCAATTTGCTCAGGAAGGACTGGCCGCCCGTTGCACCGAAAACAGTGCCGCTGCCGCCGGCTCCGAAGGCTGCGCCAACTTCAGCGCCTTTGCCGCCCTGAATCAGAACGATGCCGATCAGCGAGAGGCAGACCAGAATGTGTATTGTCAAGAGTATGAAATTCATGTTGTCCCCTTAAGGTGTCGATCTCTGTTTTTGAAGAACGGCACTCTATCATAATAATTTTTGCGAGAAAAGCCTGAAATTACATGTTTCTCAAAGATTCAGGCAACGGCTTCGAAGTTAGCGATGCGGGCAAAATCATCAGCGTTAAGGCTGGCACCACCAACCAGGGCTCCGTCGACATCAGGTTGAGTCATAAGACCGTCAACATTGCCGGGCTTCACGCTGCCGCCATAGAGGATGCGCGTTGCTGCCGCGGTTTGAGGATCGTAGAGTTCAGCCAAGAGTCCGCGGATGAAGGCGTGGACTTCCTGGGCCTGCTCGTCGGTTGCGACTTTCCCGGTGCCGATCGCCCACACAGGCTCGTAAGCGACCACGACAGTTTGCATCTGTCTGGCTGTGAGGTCCTTCAGGCCAGCGGTAACCTGTTGACGGAGAACATCGAACATCTTGCCGCTTTCCCGCTCTTCTAGGGTTTCACCAATGCAGAAAATGGTACCAAGGCCGGATTCTGCGAGTGCCAGCGCTTTGCTGTTGACCGACTCATCGGTTTCCGCAAAGAGTTGACGACGCTCGGAGTGACCTATGATGACATATTCGCAGCCGGCGTCTTTGAGTAACGGCGGAGAGACTTCGCCGGTAAATGCACCCTGAGGCTCCGGGTAGCAGTTCTGGGCAGCGAGTTTGATGTTGCTGCCGGCGAGAGCTTCAGCCACTTTGGCTAGGGCTGTGTAAACAGGCGCAACAAC
Source organism: Deltaproteobacteria bacterium IMCC39524 (assembly GCA_029667085.1). Classification (NCBI taxonomy): domain Bacteria; class Deltaproteobacteria; species Deltaproteobacteria bacterium IMCC39524. Next base: position 614,541 of record JARUHJ010000001.1, on the reverse strand, counting down.
AATTTCGACGTTTCGGTTTGAGGCAACAGCCGGTATGAGTTCTGAGACCAGGCTGGTTGCTTCGCTGATGGTTTTATGCAGTTTCCAGTTGCCAGCGATCATTGGTTTACGCATTTCAATCTCCTAAGCTATAAGGCTGTAAGGCTATAGGGTTGTAAGTTTGTAGGGCAACGAGCTTGAAGCTTCTAAACATTACAGCTTTACAGCTTATAGCTCTACAGCTTTAATCTTTAAACTGAAAGTTTAAAGATTATGCATCCGTCAGTGCCGCAAGGCCTGGCAACTCTTTGCCTTCAAGAAACTCAAGAGATGCGCCACCGCCGGTCGATATGTGAGTCATCTTCGATTCGACGCCGGCTTTCTTGACCGCGGCAACAGAATCACCGCCACCGACAATCGAGCGGGCCTTTGAGTCAGCCAAAGTTTCGGCAACCGCCATGGTGCCTTTGGCGAAGTTGTCAAACTCAAACACGCCCATGGGGCCGTTCCAGACCACCATGCGGGCATTGCGCAAGGCGCCGGTATAAGTCGCGATTGTTGCCGGGCCGATATCGAGGGCCATCCAGTCAGCCGGGAAGTTGGCGTCGCTGCAGACCCTGTGGTCGGCCGTTGGACTGAACTCGGCGGCGACGATGTGGTCTTGTGGCAGGAGCAGGTTGACACCCTTCTCTGCAGCTTTTTTGATCAGTTCTTTTGCAAGGCTGATTTTGTCGGCTTCAACGAGTGATTTTCCGGTAGGACGACCTTTGGCCTGCAGAAACGTATAAGCCATACCGCCACCGATGATCAGTGTGTCGACCTTGTCCAGCAGGTTCTCAATGACAGCAATCTTGTCGCTGACCTTGGCGCCGCCGATAACAGCAACAAACGGATGGTCAGGGTAGGCAAGGGCCAGGCCCAGGTACTTGATCTCTTTTTCGAGCAGGAAGCCGGCGGCCGAAGGTTGCAGATACTTGGTGACGCCTACCGTCGATGCGTGGGCTCGGTGAGCTGTGCCGAAGGCATTGTTGACGTAGATATCAGCGTTGGCGGCCAATTCTTTGGCAAACTCAGGGTCGTTTTTGGTCTCGCCGGCATGGAAGCGAACGTTCTCCAGCAACAGAACATCGCCATCCTTCATCTGGTCGACCATCCGTTTTACATCCGGGCCAACGCAATCCGGCGCCATTTTTACAGAGGTGCCGAGATGTTGCGAGAGACAGGGAGCAACGGATGCGAGGCTGAACTTGGCCTCGGGACCATTCTTGGGCCGACCAAGGTGTGACGCGAGAATCAGGCGGCCGCCGTTGTTGATGATGTGACGGATCGTCGGCATCGATGCATTGATGCGAGTATCATCGGTGATCTGGTTTTTGTCGTCGAGCGGGACGTTAAAGTCGACGCGACAGAAAACCCGCTTGCCTTGGAAATCGATATCTTTAATAGAGAGCTTATTTAACATCTGTTCGCCTTACTGAAATCGCTGAGGTTTCTTAACTGGGCACCCTGATCAAAAGCCGCATAAGGGTTAACGCTAAAGAGAAATAAACTGTTTAAGGGGCACGTTTTACCCTCTGCGTCTTTGTCAGATTCTCATGGCGCTGTTGCGTTAAAAAAACAGGGCAGGTTATAAACCTGCCCTTGATGTATCCGTTTAGTTTTTAGCCATCAGTTTAACCAGGTCAACGATACGGTTTGAGTAGCCCCATTCGTTGTCATACCAGCTCATGACCTTGACCATGGTGCCGCCTATGACGGTGGTGGTTGCAGCGTCTACCGTTGATGATGCGGGGTTGCCGTTGAAGTCACAGGAGACCAGAGGCACTGCGCAGTAGTCGAGGATGCCTTTCAGCGGGCCGTTAGCGGCCGCTTGCAAGGCAGCGTTAACGTCTTCGACGCTGGTTGACTTCTCGGTTTCCACGACCAGGTCAACGAGGGAGACGTTCGGGGTTGGTACGCGTACCGCCAAGCCGTCGAGCTTGCCTTTCAGTTCCGGCAGAACCAAAGCAACGGCCTTGGCAGCGCCGGTGGTTGTCGGGATCATCGACAGGGCTGCAGCACGGGCGCGACGCATGTCGCTATGGGGCAGGTCGAGGATGCTCTGGTCGTTGGTGTAAGCGTGAACTGTGGTCATCAGACCTTTAACGATACCGAAACTATCCATGATGACCTTGGCGACAGGAGCCAGGCAGTTGGTGGTGCAGGAGGCGTTCGAGACGATGTTGTGCTGAGCGGCGTCGTACAGGTTGTCGTTAACGCCCATGCAGACGGTCAGATCAACGTCTTTGCCCGGCGCACTGATGATAACCTTGCGTGCTCCAGCTTGAATGTGCTTGCCGGCGTCCTTGCCGTTGGTGAAGAAACCGGTCGACTCGATAACGATATCGACGTTAAGCTCTTTCCATGGCAGGGCTGAAGGGTCACGCTCACTGAAAACCTTGATTGACTTGCCACCACACTGGATGCTGTCATCCGTAGCGGATACGTCGGCAGAGAGGATGCCGTGAATCGAGTCGTATTTAAGCAGATGTGCAAGGGTCTGTGGATTGGTGAGGTCGTTGATTGCAACGATCTCAAATTCTGATGAGCTTTGTGCCGCACGAAATACGTTCCGACCGATGCGGCCGAAACCGTTAATAGCTACTTTTACCGACATGTACTCGTCCTCCCGATAATGTTGTTAAAAAAAGAAAGATGCCTGACGGAGAGCCGTTCAGGCAGAAATATTTTAGACGCAGGGATGATAACGAATCGACTGCTGAGGGTCAACCGTTTTTAATCGTTTTAGGAACAATGTCAGTTGCTCTGATGCGCAGATTTGTGTTAAAAAAACAACTGGCTTTCATGTGTCATCTAATCAACACATCAAAGCCTTGTTTTCCTACCATTTTATGGATGCTCGGGGGCTTTCCCACAAAGATATGAAAAATTCTCTGGAAAGACGCATCCTGGTCTTCAGCTTGTTGGCGCTGACCCTCTCTATCGCTGTAAATACCGGCTTCAATGTCGAAAGTTTCCGGCGCAGTTATCGTGACGGCATTCTTCACCGTGCACATACCTTTGCTGCCGCCTTGAAAAGCCAGGTAGAGGCCGTCGTTCTTCTGGGCCTTCCCCTCGACGAGATCGATGGCATTTCTGAGCGTTGCCAGGAGATCGTTAACAACGACCATCAGATCAGCTATTGTCTCGTTGAAGACTCCTCCGGAATCATCCTCTACAATAATCAGGAACACCCACAGACAAGCGAAGTTACATATGTAGGCAACCTCTCTCCCGAGGTTTCAATCCTTGAGTCGAAAACTATGGGCAAGATCTATGATCATGCCTCTCCCCTCTACGATTATAACGACAAGGTCGTTGGGCGCGTCCGAATCGGCTTTCAGGACCAGATTCTCAATCAGCTGGTTCTGGATCATCTCGGTTCCACCGTCCTTGTCCTGATTGCTGCTTTTGTGGCGGCTTTTGCCCTGATTGTGATTTTTACCCGTTACGATCTGGTCCTGCCGATCCGTCGCCTTTGTGGAATGGCAGAAGCTCTGGCTGCCGGCAGGTTCGAGACCAAGGCCCCTCAACTGAACACTCGTGAGCTGGACATGCTGGGCAGTACGATGACCGGTTTGGCCAAGTCTCTTCAAGAACGTGACGAAGAATTAAGCCGCAACTATCAAGAGCTGGAATCGACCAACCTCGAGTTGAAAACATCTTATGAGCATCTGGAAAATATCAGCGCCGAGTTGGGGCGTAGCCGCGAGATGTATCGTTCGCTACTTGATGACGCCAGCGATGCCATTCTCGTTTGCGATGAAGGTGATACTCTGATCATCGCCAATAAAGCGGCCGAGGCCTTCTTTGGCCTTCCCAAGTCGCGAATGGAGAACAAGAACTACTTTTCGTTCCTTCAGTCGATCAAATGCCATAATCTTGAAGAACAGTTCGAGAAGCATCAGTTAGCTCAACCCCAGAAATCCACGGAATCGAACCTCCGCTTCTGGAGGGCCTCGGATCAAAGCATCATTCTGGGGAAAGCAACCAACTCAGTTGTTGTCAGCAAGTCCAAGCGTCTGATTCAGATCGTTATCCGTGATGCGACGAAAGAGGAGGAAATCAGGCAAAATCTCGAGCGCACAGCAACTGAGATGGAACGCCTCAACCAGATGAAAAACTCCTTCCTTGGTTTGGCCTCCCACGAACTGAAGACTCCTTTGACGATTATTATGGGCTATGTAGAGCTATTGCTCTCGGAACGTGAAGAGCCTTTTGATGAAGATACCCTCGGGCTGATTCGTCATATCTCCAAGGCAAGTGACAGGCTCTCCGAAATCGTCAGGGATATGGTCGATGTCTCTCTGATCGACGGCCAGACGATCGACCTCATCAGCCAGGACGTTGACGTCAATATTCTGGTGCAACGTGCTTTTGATAAGGCTGAACCCCATATCAAGCAACGCCAGCAAAATCTTAAACTGGAACTGTCGAGTGACTTACCCCTTGTCAGGTGTGACGTTGATCGCATGATCCAGGCTCTTGGTAATGTTTTGGGTAATGCCATCAAGTTTACGCCGGACAGGGGCACGATTATTGTCCAGACCAAGCTTGTCCATACCCCGCGCAAAGCTGAGAAGTTCGCTTCCGGGGGAATTGACGGCGCCTGCAGTCTAAGCAATGGACAGATCCCTTACGTAGAGATTTCTATCTGCGATAAAGGTATTGGCATTGCTGAAACGGAGCAGGAGGCTGTCTTCGACAAATTTCACGAAGTTGGCGAAGTGTCAGAGCACTCCTCGGGTAAGGTGGCATTCCAGAGTCGTGGTGCAGGTCTGGGCTTGAGTATCGTGAAAGGAATCGTTGATCTTCACGGCGGGACCGTTTGGGTGGAGAGCCCGGGTCACGATCCGGATAGAATGCCCGGGAGTACTTTCTACATCCTGCTTCCTGTGATTGACCCGAATGCTTAGAATATTCCCACTTGCATCATTGGCTCTCTTGCGTTATGTATCCGCCCACAAAAACATTCTTTGGTCACCATCAGATTCATCGATTCATGGCAGAAGGTGAACTATGAAAATCTGCCTTCTCGCCAGTGGCAGCAAAGGCAACTCGATCCTTGTTGAAAGCGGTAAAACACGGCTCTTGATAGACGCCGGACTTTCTGCTCGAGAGTTGCGCAAACGTCTTGATTCCATTGGTGTCGAAGCAGAGAGCCTCGACGCTCTGCTGATTACTCATGAGCATGGCGACCATGTTCGCGGTCTCGGCCCCCTGGTCCGCCAACTTGACCTGCCGGTCTATCTGCAAGCAGATCTGGCCAGGAAATTGCCGGACGTTGGCAAGCCTGACTGTGTTCAGGAGTTTGTTGATGGCGAGGAATTTACGATCAAAGACCTGACGATCAGGCCTTTTGCGATCACACACGATTGTGTGGCTCCGGTTGGCTTTACGCTGGACGGCGAACGGGGCAAAGTGGGTGTGGCCACGGACCTTGGGATTGTGACGCGCCTGGTGACTGAGTGCCTGCAAGAGTGCCGCGCTCTGGTGCTTGAAACCAATCACGACGAAGAACTTTTGCGCGACGGGCCTTACCCCTGGAAGTTGAAGCAACGTGTACGCAGTAATCACGGCCATCTCTCCAATAACGCCGCTGGCAATTTGTTGCAGAGTCTCCTCTGGAACGGGCTTGAAACAGTTTTCCTGGGTCATCTGAGTGAAACCAACAATCGACCGGATCTCGCTGTAGAGGTTGTTCGCGAGGTCCTGGAGAAACAAAATATTTGTGAACCGCAGGTTCTCCTCGGCAAACAGCATCTGCCGGTACTTTGGGCTGCATAGAAGTTGCTGCCGTAGTTTAACCAGGTAAGGCTTTGAGCAAGAAGAGCACGAAGAGGATATTGTGACGTCTGTGTTTCTTCTCAGCAGTGTTTTTAAGCCTTAAATAGAGTTTTTAGCTTTAGCTCCAGTAGTCCATCATGATTAAGAGTTATGTTTAAAAGTGGTGGCTGATTGTTCTTCGTGTTCTTCGTGTTCTTCGTGTTCTTCGTGTTCTTCGTGGTTAAAAACTTAAAGTTAGTTCTTAAGGAGTTTGTACATGGCCTGGCGAATAGTAGTCGGTCTCAAAGAGAATGTTCGTGATGCTCGAGGTGAGCGTGTGCGGCGCGAGATTCGTGAGCATCTCGGTATTGAATTGCAATCGGTGCGAACGATTGATGTTTATACCGTCGACGCGCAACTTTCAGAAGATGAGGTTGCCGCTGCTGCCGCTGGGCCGTTCAGTGATCCGGTGATCCAGGACTATGCAATCAACCAGCCTCTGGCTCACGACTTCGACGTTTTGGTCGAGGTTGGTTATCGCCCTGGCGTAACCGATAATGTTGGGCGAACTGCACGTGAAGCGATCCAATACCAGACAGGGAGAGTTTTTACCTCGGAGGAGGGCGTCTATACCTCGGTCCAGTACCTCCTCTCCGGCGCTATCTCTGTTGAGGACGCTGAGAGAATCGCCAAGGATTTTCTCGGTAATGGCTTGATCCAACGTTGGGACATTGTCTCACGTGCCGATTTCGATGGCAGCAGGGGCGTCGCGGTGACTGTCCCCAAGGTGACCAGTACAGCGAAACCGGCAGTCAGGCCGATCAGCCTCGAAGTCAGTGACGACGCTCTGATAGAGATCAGCCGCAGCGGCATGCTTGCCTTGACCCTCGAGGAGATGCTGGCGATCCAGTCCTACTTCCGCCAGGACGATGTGATCGCTTCGCGCAAGGCTGTCGGCCTTGGCGCTATGCCCACTGATGTCGAACTTGAAGCACTGGCCCAGACCTGGAGCGAGCACTGCAAACACAAGATCTTCTCCGCGCGCATTGAGTACGAGGATGATCAGGGCAACCAGGAAGTCATCAACTCGCTCTTCAAGAGCTACATCATGCAGGTGACGGCTGATGTTCGTAAAGCACGGGGCAAGGACGATATCTGCCTCTCTGTTTTCAAGGATAACGCCGGAGTCATCAAGTTTAACGATGACTGGAGCCTGGTCTTCAAGGTTGAAACGCACAACTCGCCGAGCGCCCTTGATCCTTACGGTGGCGCGCTGACAGGTATCGTCGGTTGCAACCGGGACCCCTTTGGCACCGGCATGGGCGCTCGCCTGATGTTTAACACCGATGTTTTTTGTTTTGCCTCTCCTTTTTACGACAAGCCTCTGCCTCCGCGCCTGCTTCACCCTCGCCGGATTTTCGAAGGTGTTGTTGAGGGTGTTGAGCACGGCGGCAACAAGAGCGGCATCCCCACAGTCAATGGTTCGCTCGTCTTTGATGAGCGCTTTGCCGGCAAGCCATTGGTCTACTGCGGTACGGGCGCGATTATGCCGCGTGTTCTCAATGGCCAGCCCGGTCATGAGAAAGAAGCCAAAGTTGGCGACCGCATCGTTATGGCTGGCGGCCGCGTTGGCAAGGATGGCATTCACGGTGCCACTTTCTCCTCGGAAGAGCTTCACGAAGGTTCACCGGTAACCGCAGTGCAGATCGGTGATCCGATCACCCAGCGCCGCATGTTTGATTTCTTGATCATTGCCCGTGATCGCGGTCTTTATAACGCGATTACCGACAACGGCGCCGGCGGTCTCTCTTCGTCGGTTGGTGAGATGGCTGAATTCACCAATGGCTTCGAGATGCACCTCGACCGTGCGCCTCTCAAGTACAGTGGCCTGCAACCCTGGGAGATTCTGATCTCTGAAGCCCAGGAGCGCATGACCATGGCTGTGCCACCTGAGAAGCTGGAAGAGTTTTCAACCCTGGCTGATGAAATGGGTGTTGAAATCACCGATCTTGGTCAGTTTACCGATTCCGGTTATTTCCACTGTCTCTACGAAGGTGAAACCGCCTCATATCTGCCGATGGAGTTTATCCACGACGGAGTGCCGCAGATGGTCCTGCCGGCGCGCTGGACACCGCCTTTGTTGCAGGAGCCTGACTTTTCTCAGCCTCTTGATATGGATGCGACCCTGCGTCAGATGCTGGGCCGTCTCGATATCTGCTCAAAGGAATCGGTTGTGCGTCGTTACGACCACGAAGTTCAGGCTGGAACGGTTATTAAGCCGCTGGTTGGTGTAGCCAATGACGGGCCTTCCGATGCTGCAGTCGTTAAGCCTCTCTTTGACTCCTTCGAAGGTGTGGTGGTCGCCCACGGAATCTGCCCGAGTTACAGCGATATCGATACCTATCATATGATGGCCAACGCGGTGGATGAGGGCTTGCGTAATTACGTGGCCGTTGGGGGGAATATCGAGCATGTGGCAGGCCTGGACAACTTCTGCTGGTGCGACCCTGTGATCAGCGCCAAAACGCCGGACGGGGAATACAAGGCAGCCCAGCTCGTTCGCGCCAACCAGGCTCTCTACGATTACTGCCTGGCTTTTGGCGTTCCCCTGATCTCCGGTAAAGACTCCATGAAGAACGACTACATGATCGGCGATACCAAGATCTCGATTCCGCCGACCGTGCTTTTTTCCGTGATTGGCAAAATCGAGGACTTGCGCAAGGCGGTCACTATGGATGCCAAGGCACCCGGTGACCTGGTTTACCTGCTTGGTGAAACCCGGAACGAGCTCGGTGGCTCCGAGTATTATGCTCTGCATGACCAGATCGGGGCCAACGTCCCGAAGGTTGACGCAGAGAGCGCCATGCAGCGTTATCGTACACTTAATGCTGCTCAGGAAGAGGGGTTGGTCGCTTCCTGTCACGACCTCTCTGACGGTGGCCTCGCGGTCGCTCTTGCGGAAACCGCATTTGCCGGTGGCTTCGGCATCTCCGTTGATCTGCACGATGTCCCCGTTGATGCCGCCATGAGAGACGATCGGGTGCTCTACAGTGAATCGGCCAGTCGACTCTTGGTGACGGTTAAAGAAGAGAACAGTGAGCCGTTCGAGAAGCTTTTCGCCGGCCAGATTTTCGCATGCATCGGCGAAGTGACTGCTGATGAGGACCTGACGATTACAGGTCTGCAGGGTGAAGTTCTGATTCGAAGCACTATTGATGATCTCAAGGAAGCGTGGCAGAGCCCGCTGCGGGAGATGTAATGATGTCTAAACAAGTACGGGCTGTTGTCATCTCCGGTAATGGCACCAACTGTGAACGTGAAGTCGCTAACGCTTGCCGCGTGGCTGGAGCTGAAGTTGTTGATATTGTCCATGTTGCCGAACTGATCTCCGGCCGGGCCCGGCTGGATGATTATCATTTTCTCAACCTGGCTGGCGGCTTTCTGGATGGCGACGACCTGGGTAGCGCCAAGGCCGGAGCGAATCGGTTGACTCATGCCGCGGTTAAAGGCAGTGAGGAGACCCTGAGCGATCAGTTGCAGCGCTTTATTGCTGACGGCAAGCTGGTTATGGGCGTCTGCAACGGTTTCCAGTTGATGACCAAGATGGGCTTGCTCCCGGCTATTGGTGGAGATTACCAGAGACAGTCGGCGACCTTAACCTTCAATGATGGCGGCCGCTTCGAAGATCGCTGGTGCTACCTCAAGGTTGACCAGGAGTCGCCCTGTGTTTTTACCCGCGGCCTCGACGGCGTTTATCTGCCGGTGCGCCACGGTGAAGGCAAGTTTGTTGTCGAGAACGACGAGCTGTTGCAGCAGATTGAGGAAAAGCACTTGTCTGTTGTCAAATACTGCAACGCAGATTACCGGGCACCGGTTATGGAGTATCCGTTGAATCCGAACGGTTCTGTGGCCGCAATTGCCGGTGTCTGCGACGAATCCGGCAGGCTCTTTGGCTTGATGCCGCACCCGGAAGCTTATATTCACAGAACTCATCATCCCCGCTGGACCCGGGAGCCAGAGTTGCCGGAAGAGGGTATGGGTTTGTGGTTTTATATCAATGCAGTCAAGTACATTCGTGAGAAATTACTTTAAGACCAGGGGCGCAGTTCGTGGGACGCGGTACCTGGTAAAACCAAAAGCAATAAACAACGCTGGTCTCCAGCGGCGGAGATTTTTAAATCATGCCTGACAAGTTCCATGATGAATGCGGTGTCTTCGGTATCTTCGGCCATCCGGAGGCCTCCAACCTGACCTACCTCGGTCTTTATGCTTTGCAGCATCGCGGTCAGGAGAGTTGTGGCATTGTCTCCGGCGATGGGAAGAGGTTGCACTCCTATAAAGGTATGGGGCTGGTGTCCGACCGCTTCAAACGGGACTCGATTTTTGACGAATTGCCCGGCCGCAACGCGATCGGCCATGTGCGCTATTCAACCGCAGGCAGCAGCGACTTCAAAAATGTTCAGCCGATCATGGTTGATTATGCCCGCGGTAGCATCGCCGTTGCTCATAACGGCAACCTGGTTGACGCTCAGGAAGTGAGGAATGGTCTGGAGCATACAGGCTCGATCTTCTCCACGACCTCTGACACGGAAGTTCTGATTCACTTGCTGGCAAAATCGCAGAGCGATTCATTAGCGGAACGTGTTGCTGAAGCTTTAATGTCGGTTAAGGGAGCCTACAGCATCGTCTTTCTCACTGAAACGCGCATGGTCGCAGTTCGTGACCCGAACGGTTTCCGTCCTCTTGCTCTCGGCCGACTCAACGGTGCTTATGTTGTCGCCTCCGAGACTTGTGCCTTTGACCTGATCGAGGCGGAGTTTATCCGTGAAATCGATCCGGGCGAGATGGTTGTTATTGATAAGGACGGCATGACGTCTTACCGGCCCTTTAAAGAAACCGCGCCATCCCCCTGTATCTTCGAATTTGTCTACTTTGCACGTCCGGACAGCACGATCTTTGGTGAACAGGTCTACACGGTCCGTAAAGAGCTCGGTCGCCAACTGGCCCGCGAACATCATGTCGACGCTGATGTCGTGCTTGCAGTGCCGGACTCCGGCGTACCGGCGACAATGGGTTATGCCGAAGAATCGGGAATCCCCTTCGAGTTGGGGTTGATTCGCAATCATTACGTCGGTCGAACCTTTATTGAGCCGCAGCAGTCGATTCGCCACTTCGGCGTCAAGCTCAAGCTCAATCCTGTCCGTGCTGTGATTGAGGGTAAGCGTGTTGTCGTTGTTGACGACTCTCTGGTGCGCGGCACCACGGCGCGCAAGATCGTCAAAATGATTCGCAACGCAGGTGCTCGAGAAGTTCATGTGCGCCTTTCCAGTCCACCGACCAGTTTTCCCTGCTACTACGGGATAGATACGCCGTCCCGTAAGGAATTGATCTCCTCGTCGCATACCATTGAAGAGATTGCCCGATACATTACCGCTGATTCCATTGGCTACCTGAGCCGAGAAGGCATGTTGTCTGCGGCGGGAGTCCCGCAAGGCTGTGAAGGCAAGCGTTTTTGCGACGCCTGTTTCAGCGGCGAATATCCGGTCAAGTTCCCCAGGTTAAAGTCTGATAGTCAGCTTGGACTTTTTTGATAAAAATATACGGTTAAGGGAGAAAGGTTCAGGGTTAAGGGTTAACCTTGAGCCCATAACCCTTTTCCTTGAACCTGTTAAACAAGTTTTAAGGAGAGAATGATGACAGAGCAGGAACGTAATGAATTGATGCAGATTGTACGTGAGCTGTCTTACGAGGAACGTGAAGTGACTCTGGCTTCCGGACGTAAGAGCAATTTTTATTTTGATGGTAAGCAGACGGCTCTTCATTGCAAAGGTGGTTTGTTGACGGGTAAGGCTTTCTGGGAGATTGTTAAAACCTTTGACGGGCCGATTCATGGCGTCGGGGGCTTGACCATGGGTGCCGATCCGATCGCAACGGCAACGTCTATCGCCGCGACTCTCGATGGCCAGCCTGTCCATGCCTTCATAATTCGTAAAGAGCCCAAAGGGCACGGCACCGGTCAATGGCTGGAAGGACGCAAGAGCCTGCCGCCAGGCTCCCGAGTTGTGATTGTTGAAGATGTTACGACTACAGGCGATTCGTCCTTGAAAGCTGTGGATCGCGCTCAGCAGGAAGGTCTCGAGGTGTTGGGTATTATTACCCTGGTTGATCGCGAGGAGGGTGCTCGTGAGAATATTGAAGCGCAGGGGCAGATCCTGAAGTCTGTTTTTACGAGGACTGAGGTTGTTGGTTGAAATCAAAAATAATCTTGATTACTTGAACGGGGATGCGTGCTGCATCCCCGTTTTGCGTTATAATGACTCAAAAAGATAAGGAGCCTGTCGATGAATAAATTTATGAGAACTTCTCTATTGATTTTTTCATGTCTTCTGGTCTTGCTTGTTTCCGGGTGTTTGCAGACGCAGGAACTTTATATCGGCAACAAGGTGACGGCTGAAAAGGTTGAATTGAGGAAAGACGCCCCCCAGGTGGGCACCTGGGAAACTTTCGATCTCAAGATTGCCTACGAATTTGTTGTTAACGGTCAAAATCTAGACATCTCAGGTCAAACAGAACTGGGCGATCACCAGAAAATGGTTTATAACCGTGTTCGTTCATTGGATATCTACATCTTTTTTCTGGATCATGATTCCCGGGTCCTGTTGACGCAACCTCTGGATCGATCATCTCGGGGTAGTACGCAAGAGGCCGTGACTTTTAGGCGTTCTTATGAAATTCCAGATGGGACCAAAGCACTCTCCTTTGGCTACTCCGGGCAGGTCACGGAACAGGACGGCCAGATGAGTTTCTGGCTGCTTCCTTTGAAGAAATAACCGAGCCTCTATAAGCTGAACAATAGGGAGCACGACCTGTTTGCGCCTTTGCGTTAAACTTTTGTTTCGGCTGCAAGCCCGTTTTTTTAGGATAAAGGCTATATTTATCAGCAACTTGAATTGTCTCAATTCCCTGCTAGTCTAAAAACATGTAGTTAGCCCCGTTAATTCAAGGAAGGAGTTAATGATGGGATTTTTCAGTAAGAAGTTGGAGTACCCTAAGCTTGATTCGGGCAATCCTGCTGCTGAACAAGTTCACGAATTTGAAGATCAGTTGCAGGACCTCATGGGGCAGGTCAAAGACCCACTTGAAGTTGTCCCGGCGCAAGATCATGCCTACGTATTTATTGGTAAACCACCGAAGAAGTTTGGTGTCGCTATGATTCAGGATGGTGCTGTAAAGAGTTTTATAGCTGCAGCCAAAGAGAAGGGCCTTGATCAAGCTCAGATTCAAAAGTTGAATGATCAACTTCGCGATGCGTACATGCACAATATGGATGCACAGCGTTTCAAGACCAATGTGGCAGGGAAAGAGGTTGTGGTAACTCCCTGCTCACAACTTGACCAGGAAGTTAGAGATATATTCGGAAGTATGAGTCACTGAAAATCTGAAAGCACGGGGCTGAAGGCCGGGATTGAAACAGTTTGGTCGCTATGTTTCTCCCGGTTTTTTTTGTTCAATCTTATGCCTGGCAAATGAGAGTGCTATGCAAGCAGCACAATATTTCCCTCCTGATTATAGCTCTGCACGACAATCTTTTCTCGCTGCGGCTCACGCTTGCGGTGCTGAAATAGAGAGTTTTATGGCTCCGGCACTTTCAGAAAAAGGTGAGGAACTCTTTACAGACGTCGCAGCCCTTGGCCAGGCCGATTCTGTAAACGCTTTGGTCATGATCTCCGGCACTCATGGTGTCGAAGGGTTTGCCGGCTCCGGTATTCAAACAGGTTTGTTGCTTGAAGGAGTTTTTCGTCAACTGTGTCCTGATGTTAAAGTCATCATAATCCACGCCCTGAATCCTTACGGCTTTGCCGAGAAGAGAAGGTTTAACGAAGACAATGTTGATTTAAACCGAAACTTTATCGATCATACCAGCTCCGGACCGAATAATTATGATTATGACCAGCTGGCAACGGCAATTGCTCCCCGCTCTATCTCCCGTGTCACTGAACTGTCAGCTCAACTGAAAATCCTCTGGTACCGTCTCTGCCATGGTCGCTCCAGGTTGCAACACGCTGTGACGCATGGCCAGTACTCGCACCCTCAGGGACTTTTTTACGGCGGTCATTTTGAGGTCTGGTCGAACCAGCTCCTGCGTAGTCTCACAAAAAAGCATCTGACAAACTGCTCCCGTGTTACGGTCGTTGACCTGCATACCGGCCTTGGGTCGTATGGCAAGGGCGAGGTGGTTGTGGATGCTGCGGAGGATGACCCTGTGTTTGGGCGCTCGGTCTCAATCTGGGGCGTTGAGCGAGTCAAATCAACGATTGCAGGGGCCTCAGTGTCAAGCCGTCTGGTTGGTACGATCAACCAGGCCTTTGTCGATATGCTGCCAACTTCTGAAGTCACTGCTGTCGGTCTTGAATTCGGAACTTTGCCAACGATGACTGTGTTTAAAGCCCTTAGAGCGGAGAACTGGCTGCATCATCATGGTGACTTAGGGTCCCGTCATGCCGATGAGATAAAAGAAGCCCTTTTGAGAGCGTTCTACCCCGATGACGATGCTTGGAAAGAGCGAGTTATGGAGCAGGGCAGGGATGTTGTTGAGAGGGTTTTAAGAGTGTGGGCTGATTGACCTCTGCCCTTTTGTGTTTTGAAAGGCTAAAGGCAAAACCGGCGGGTCGCGTCCCGCCAAACGTCTTACTTTTGTCCAGACGGTGACAAAAGTAAGCAAAAAAGCCTAGCTCCAAGCGGAGGGCATATTCCTTTGCCATCTTTCTGAGTTGTTTACAGGGAGAAGATATTGCATTCAGGCCCGTTTCAGGGGGCCTGTCTGTGTTGCTTTCCAGTAGCAAAAAACGTAACAGCAGAGGCTTCGGTTCTATTGCCGAGGTAGCGGTTCTCAAGGGCCTCGTCAAGAAGGGGGAATCTGTTGCATGGTTGTCGGATCCACTTCTCTGAATTGCGGTTGCTGAGATAGCGAGCCAGACACGCCTAGCGCAGCGCCAAGCTTTCTTTTGCTCCGTTGTCTTTGTCGCTACAAAGAAAATGACGTTGCTGTCGGGCAACCCCGACGGTTTTGCTTTTTGTCTCTAAACAAAACCAAACTCTGCCAGCAACTTGAGGCGGCCTTTCGGCGACAGCGAAGCTGTTCAGCAATCATCCTTTACGTTTCATCGGGAATTTTAAAAATCACGTGAACACCGCTCTTGCTTTCCAGTTCTGCCCGGTTGGCCGTGTCGGGGTTGCCGATAACTCCGATGATGGTACGGTTAGCTCCGGTCGACTGATGGAAGTCGAAGTCGTGATCGACCAGGTATTGTTTCACGTCTTCAAGTTCACTCTCGTGGGCATTTTTTCTCATGACAATCAGCATATTTTACAGACCTTTCGTGCGAATCCGCTCGAGGCGGCGTGACTCGTCAATAACACGTTCAAAAAGGCGGATGATGGCCTCGTTTTCCAGTGGTCCGGGGTTGTCCTTGGACATGGCATCAAAGATCCGCTTTTCTCTCGCCGGATCGTAAACCGGAATACTCATCTCTTTTTTGATCTCACCGATCTTTAAAGCCAGCGCCGCGCGCTCGTTGAATATGCGCAGCAGTTCGCCGTCAAGCCGGTTAATCTCCTTACGGTAATCGTCAATTGTCACAATCTTCTCCCGTTCTATGCACTCTCAACCATTGGTAATATTAGTGGCTAGAATGTTTTACGGATCAGGGTGTACTGCTTCCAGTGGATATCATCCTTTTCCAGGTAGTCGATATTGTAGTGCAGACCGCGGCTTTCTTTGCGACGCAAGGCACAGCGGATGATCAGCTCGGCCACTGTGGCGATGTTGCGCAACTCGATAAGGTCTGGAGTAATCAGGAAGTCCCAGTAATAATCTGTAATCTCTTCCTGAATCATCTGGACGCGACGCAGGGCCCTGATCAATCGCTTGTCGGAGCGTACTATGCCGACATAGTTCCACATACAGAGTCGAATTTCATCCCAGTTGTGGGCAACTACCACCTCTTCATCGCTGTCTTTTGCACTCCCTGAGTCCCATGGGTCGATAGTGGGGCAGGGGGGGATGGGCTTGCTGGCAAGCTCCAGTGACTTCTCTGCCGCACGCTGGGCAAATACAATCCCTTCCAGCAGGCTGTTGCTGGCCAACCGATTGGCTCCATGCAGGCCGCTGCAGGAAACTTCGCCAATGGCAAAGAGATTGTCGATATCGGTTTCTCCCCAGGAATCCACCTTGATACCGCCGCAGAGATAATGAGCGGCAGGGACCACCGGGATCGCCTCTTTTGTCATGTCTATCCCATAGGAGAGACAGGTTTCGTAGATATGCGGGAAACGATCCTTGATGAACTCCGGGTCCATGTGCGTAATATCGAGGAAGGCGCAGTCATCTCCGTGGACCTTCATCTCATGGTCGATGGCCCGGGCGACGATGTCTCGCGGAGCCAGGTCTTTCAGCGGGTGGTAGTTCTCCATAAAGGCGGTGCCGTCGCTGCGCCTTAAGATGGCACCTTCACCCCTGACCGCCTCTGAGATCAGAAAACTCTTGGCGTGAGGATGATAGAGGGTCGTGGGATGGAACTGCATGAATTCCATGTTGGCGATGGTTGCACCGGCCCGGTAAGCCATGGCGATGCCATCACCGGTCGCAATGTCAGGATTGCAGGTGTAGAGGTAGACTTTGCCAGCACCTCCGGTTGCAAGCACTGTTATGGGGGCCTCGAAGGTTCCGACCTGGCCCAATTCACGGTTGAGGGCATAAACGCCCAGGCAGCGATCGGGCTTGAGGCGACGCCTGGTAACCTTGGCTTCCGTGATCAGATCTACGGCGACATGATTTTCGTAGATCGTGATGTTCGGATGAGCCTGGACCGCTTCTACCAGGGCCCGTTCGATCTCTTTGCCGGTTTCGTCCTTGGAGTGGTAGATGCGTCGTTGGCTGTGACCACCTTCTCTGGTCAAATCGTAGGACTGGTCTTCTTTACGGGAGAAGTTGACGCCCCATTTGATCAGGTCTTCTATCGCTTTCGGACCATTTTCGACCACCATGCGGACGATTTCATCGTCGGGGAGCCATGCTCCGGCTTCCATGGTATCCTTAATATGTTGCTCAAAAGAGTCGTCAGCATTGGATACAGCTGCGATGCCGCCTTGAGCGAGTCTGGTTGCGGTTGTCGAGATATCCCTCTTTGTAATCAACGCAACCTGGCCATGTTCTGCTACTGTCAGGGCGTAGCAGAGGCCGGCGATGCCGCTGCCGACTACGAGGAAATCAGATGTTATCTTCATATGGGAGATGGCCTGTGGTTTGCAATGTGAATCAATAATGTTAAATCACGGCTCTTTTCAGGGAAACTCATTATCCGAGCGCAACAGGTCCCTGTCAAGACCTAAACTTGTTGAAATACAGAGGTTTTTCATATATACAGGAGTGATGAAAGGTCCCTTTTGATGATTCTCGTGCGTAACATAGCTTTAGTTGTGGTGCTCCTCATGTCGCTATTTGTGGTGATTCCACCTGCTGATGCTGACATTTATCGTTATGTGGACGCCAGTGGTCGCGTGCATTTTACCGATACGCCGACTCACGGTCGCTATGATATGTACATGAAAGAAGAGGCCCCGGTTAAAGCTTCCAATCGTTCCTATCTTGATATTATTCGTCGCCACGCCACGTCGTATCAACTTGAAGAAGCCCTGGTTAAGGCCGTGATCAAGGTCGAAAGTGATTACCAACCGAGGGTTGTCTCCCGCAAGGGTGCTCAGGGCCTGATGCAGTTGATTCCGGAAACAGCGAAGGATCTCAAGGTCTCAAACCCTTTCGACCCTTATGAAAACATCCGCGGTGGAAGTGAGTACCTGCGCATGATGCTTGACCTGTTTAATAATGATGTTGAATTGGCCCTGGCTGCCTATAACTCGGGACCGAGCACGGTCAAGCGCTACGGCGGTATCCCTCCTTACGATGAAACCCAGAAATATGTCAAAAAAGTTAAGCGCTATCTTGACTATTATCGTCAAGCCGGTGACCCCCTCTTATGAATCTGCGCACCGGCCTACTTAACCTGCCTAACCTGTTAACCCTCGCACGCGTTGCCGCTGTGCCGGTTCTGGTTATCCTGTTACTCTCAGATAGTCGTTTCTCCAGCATGTGGGCGGCGGCAATCTTTGGGCTGGCTGCCGTGACCGATTTTATCGATGGCTGGCTGGCGCGCAAGTGGGGAGTTGTTACCGTCCTCGGGAAATTTCTCGACCCCCTCGCAGACAAGCTGATTGTTATGGCGGCCCTGATCATGCTGATTCCCCTTGACCGGGTTCCAGCATGGGCGGTGTTTGTGATTCTTGCGCGTGAAATGATTGTTACTGGCTTGCGTTCAATCGCTTCGTCAGAAGGTATCGTTATCGATGCCAGCGATCTCGGCAAGTACAAGACGATTTACCAGATGATCGCCATTCCCGGCCTGATGCTACATTACGACTACTACTGGTTCTTCGGTCTGGAGTGGGGGGTCTTCCACGTAAATATGCATAACTTCGGTATTTTCTTCTTTGCGATTGCCTTTGTCTTAACCCTCTGGTCCGGAATTGATTACCTGCAGAAGTTTTTCCGTGTCTTTGCTCGCTAATCTTTTTCAGAAGGTTGAAAATTTCGGTTGACTTGTTCGGAGGGCTTTTGCTATAAAGTGCATCCGTTGGCACTGACCGCCGACAATTTTGCGGGACTAACTCAGTGGTAGAGTGCGACCTTGCCAAGGTCGAAGTCGCGAGTTCGAATCTCGTGTCCCGCTCCATAAAATAATGCCCCATGGCTTCATAGCCATGGGGCTTTTATTTTGTCTGCAATCCAAACAGAAAAAAACCCACTTCTGAAAATGAATCGGTACGCTTCAATCCCTCTGGAAACCCGCTAATTGATTAAGGTATTCAGCTTTTAAAATGATTGGCTTGTCCCATTTTGTTATTGACACTCGACGGCCCGAAAAGTTAAAAAAGCAGTTCTGTTTATCTGATTTTATTTATATGCCGTTTGTGTATTCAAACATATCTTTAGGGTTTTTCTTTTGAGGAGGAGAATGATGATGAAGAAACTGTTGGTTGCAACTTTTGCCTTGGCCATAGTTGCCTGTCTTGGCTCTGTTGCCATTGCTCAAGAAGCTGTTCTTTCCGTGTCTGACTGTGTCAAGTGCCACAGTGAGCAGCCAGCTCAAATCGCCGCAGATGGCGCGTCGCATAAAACGGAAATTGATTGCCAGGCCTGTCATGAAGAACATCGTCCCAGCTCACCTGAAAACATCCCTGCTTGTAGTAACTGCCATGAAGGAAGTGACCACTATGAGATAGTGACTCCTTGCTTGAGCTGCCACAACCCGCATCAGCCTCTCAACGTGACCTTGGAAGGCGAGCACAAAGTCGTTTGCGTTTCCTGTCACTCTGGTCCTAACCAGGAGATGGTTGCAAGCCCGAGCAAGCACGCAACTTTCGCTTGTAACTTCTGCCATGCAGACACCCACGGCAATATCCCGAACTGTGTTGATTGTCACGAGCCTCACAGCGAGTTGATGACTCAGGCTGATTGCGCCACTTGTCACCAGGCCCACAAACCGCTTGGTCTGACTTATCCTGCAACGACTGATTCGCAGCTCTGTGCCTCTTGTCATGACACGGCTTTTGCAACTCTTACCGCGAGCCAGGCCAAGCACAGCCAGATCTCTTGCGCTACCTGTCACGCTGACAAGCACATGACGGTTCCTGAGTGTACTGATTGCCACGGTCTGCCCCACGCTGACAGCATGCACAAGCGTTTCCCGACATGTGGTGAGTGCCATAACGTTGCTCACGATCTCAACAACTGGCCTGCCAAGTAAGCAAGAAGAGCTAAGGCCTTGTAATTTAAAGTTGTTTTTTTATCGCCCTGGCTGGATTTTTCCAGCCAGGGTTTGTTTCTGCTGCCAAGCGTCATTTGCCACAGGTTGATTCAACCCTTTTGATGTGACCCCGACTCCGCAGCAACCGGTAGAGTGTGGCTAGTGCCATGGTGAGACCCATAACAAGAAACCGTTGAAAATATTTCCGCATTGTTAGACCTGTCTGCCGGTTAAGTCGTGATCACCGTTGATTTGTAATACGCACCCTGAGGGGTTGGCCTGAACGGGCCAACCCCTTTTTACTTGTTCTAGTGTCGTAGAGGAGTCGTTTCTATGCAGCAGTTACAAGGCCTTGTCGGCCTCTTCTTTCTGGTCGCCCTGGCATGGGGTCTTTCTGAAAGCCGCAAGGACATCAATTGGAGAACGGTGGTCACAGGCCTTCTCCTGCAGCTTGTTCTGGCTTTGATCCTTGTTGAGCTACCGGTCAGCCGGTTGCTTTTTGTATGGCTGAACAATGGTGTGTTGGCGATTGAACAGGCAACCATGGCCGGCACCTCTGTTGTTTTTGGCTACCTTGGCGGCGCACCATTGCCTTTTGAGGAGCCCTTCCCGGGGAGTTCTTTCGTTCTTGCGTTTCGGGCCTTGCCCCTGGTTCTTGTGATCAGCGCACTCTCTTCTCTGCTTTTTTACTGGCGGGTTCTGCCGTTGGTTGTTAAGGGTTGTAGCGCCCTGTTACAGAGGACTCTAGGGATAGGTGGGGCTCTTGGCGTCAGCGCTGCAGCGAATGTTTTTGTCGGCATGGTCGAGGCTCCATTGCTGGTCAGGCCCTATCTTCTGCAGATGACTCGTGGAGAGCTGTTTGCGGTCATGACCTGTGGTATGAGCACAATCGCCGGTACCGTACTTGTTCTTTATGCTTCAATCCTGCAGCCTGTGATACCGGATGCGTTGGGACATATTCTGACGGCGTCCCTGATCAGCGCACCTGCTGCCCTGTCCGTCGCTTTGCTGATGGTTCCTCACTCCGGAGAGCTGACCGCAGGCACTCTGAAACCCTCACTTCAGGCGAAAAGTTCCATGGACGCAATTGTTCATGGAACACTTGAAGGTCTGAAGCTTTTACTTAATATTATCTCTTTGTTAATTGTCTTTATTGCAATGGTTAGTATCGTCAATAGCTGTCTCGGCATCTTGCCTTTTGTTGATGGTGCAGCGCTTACATTGCAGCGCCTTCTTGGCTGGATCTTTGCCCCTTTAGCCTGGGCTATTGGCATCCCCTGGCACGAATCAGCGGTTGCCGGCAGTCTGCTTGGTACCAAAACCATTCTCAATGAGCTGGTCGCATACCTGGACTTGTCAGCTCTCGGGATTGAAGATTTGAGTGAACGAAGTCGGCTCATCATGACCTACGCACTCTGTGGCTTTGCGAACCTTGGCAGCCTGGGGATCATGCTGGGAGGGTTGGGGTCGATGGCCCCGGAGCGGCGCGAAGAGATCGTTTCGCTGGGCTTTAAGTCGATTCTCAGTGGCACCATGGCAACCTGCATGACTGGAGCGGTGGTTGGACTGCTGATTTAACTCTTCGGCGTTGCAGGTAGTTCTCTGGTATTCTATTATCAGTGCTTTGGGAAAAATCTGCTTGTTCATACTTTTATGGAGACATTAACTCCCGTTATGATCGTTCGATATCGGTTGCAACTCTTACTTGTCCTGTTTTTTGCTTTGTTCGCCTGTGGTGCCTTCCCTGATCCAGCCTCGGCTGAGATGCGCCTCTTTGAACTTCAGCACCGTCCGGTTGGTGAACTTGCAGAGATGGTTCGCAACTTGCTAGGTGAGGAGGCCAGAGTCGCTGCATACCGAAACACTTTGGTTGTCAATGCGTCACCTTCGGCGCTTGATGAGGTTGCTCGTCTGGTTGATTCTTATGATCGTTCCAAACAGATGCTTCGTGTCACTATTGAACAGGGCAAAACCTTTTCAGGTCATGAACGTGGTGTCAGCACCTCCGGGCGTCTTCAAAATGACGATAGTCGTATTGTTTTTGATCCTTCGGGAAATAAATCTCCTGCAGGCAGCTCGACAATCATTGTCGATTCCGGTCAGAATCGACTCAAGGTTCGTGGCACTGACAGTCGTTACCGTGAGAGCCGGCAGGTCAGCCAATTTGTCTCAGTGCTGGAAGGCGAACCTGCACTTGTCAGCGTCGGTCGCGCGGTACCCTTTACAATCCAGATGCTGACTTACTGCAGGCAGCATCCAGGCTTTATTGCGACGACCTCCTACGAGAAAGTGGATACAGGGTTTGAAATCCTGCCGACCTTGTATAATGGCATGGTAGAGATGGAAGTCAGGCCTTTTATGGCTTTCTTTGATCGAGACAACCCACAGCAAATTGTTTTTCATGAACTGGCAACAAAGGTCAATGCCCCTGTGGGTGCGTGGTACGAGCTCGGTGGTCATGTACAGACTCAGGATGGCCTGAGCCGTGAGATTTTAGGTGCGGGCAGGGGGAGTGCACAGAACGGCTCTTCGGTCCGTATAAAAGTCGAGACAGAGTAACTGTCAGACAAGACCCGTTAGGTCTTTTGTCCAACCTGTAGAAGGAGCAGTGTATGGCTGTTGTTGAGATCAGTGTCGCACCTCTTGGTACCGCGACCCCTGGCGTTTCCCGCTATGTGGCAGCTTGTGTTGAGCTTGTGACTGCCTCGGGTCTGGTTTACCAGCTGACCCCCATGGGAACGGTCATTGAAGGTGATATGGATGAGCTCTTCCCGCTCTTGCGCAAAATGCATGAAGTCCCTTTTGACCAAGGCGCCGAACGGGTTTCGACGCTGATCAAAATTGACGATCGTCGTGACCAGGGGAGTCATGGCTTGCAAGGTAAGATTGATTCCGTTCTGGATAAGCTGAAAAGCGACTCCTGATCTTCTGCAATAAGGAATTTGAGCTTGACACATTACGTGCCCTTTGGTATTCAAGACACTCTTTTTTTGATGGCTCCGTCGCCAAGTGGTAAGGCAGAGGTCTGCAAAATCTCCATCACCAGTTCGAATCTGGTCGGAGCCTCCAAAATCAACAGGTCAGTCGCTTTGCGGCTGGCCTGTTTTGTTTTCGGCTAGTTTATGGGCACCTTCAGTATTGCGACCATCGTCCTCTTCGTTGTTCTGGGTTGTCTGGCAGGCTTTTTGGCCGGGCTTCTTGGTATTGGTGGTGGCATCATTCTCGTGCCTCTTTTTCTGTGGGCCTTTGACGCCTCGGGCTTCGCTCCGGAGATCATGGTTCATACCGCTTTTGGTACCAGTCTCGCAATTATTATCCCAACGGCCCTCAGCAGCACCTTTGGTCATCGTAAACGAGGCAATGTCGAATGGTACCAGGTCGCTTTTCTTTGCTTGGGTGGGGCTCTTGGTGCGCTCAGTGGCGCCTGGCTGGCTTCACTGCTCAGTGGCGAATGGCTTAAAGGGTTGTTTGGTACGATGCAGATTCTGGTTGCCGTCCAACTTCTGATTTTTAATCCACGCCTCCCGCCGGAACGAAGTAACCATGTCTCACGCTGGGCCTTGGCTCTGGTCGGTTTTGCCGGCGGCGTCTTCAGCTCTTTTTTCGGTGTCGGCGGAGGTGTCATTGCCGTGCCACTCATGGTTATAGCTTTGTGCTTTCCGATTCACCTTGCTGTCGGCAACTCGAGCGCTCTGATCGTTGTGTCTTCTCTGTTCGGAGCCCTGTCGTACATGTTCCATGGCTGGGAATCCAACCTCTTACCACCATTCTCTCTTGGCTATGTCAATTGCCTGGTTCTGGCCCTGGTTGCACCTTTTACGATTGGAATGGCGCGTATCGGTGTCCGTGTTGCCAGTCGTACAACCCATGATAAACTTCTTAAGGCCTTCGCGGGTCTATTGGTCATGGTTGGTTTGCGCATGATCTATCGTGCATGGTTTGCATAACTCCAAGACGGGAGAGCGCATGTTACGTTCAGCTGTTGTTGCAGGGCAATTTTACTCCGGAAATAAAGAACGACTTCTGAGTGATGTCGAAGCCTTGATGGTCTCCGCGACGCCCGAGCCCTCTATTGCGGTGATGTCACCCCATGCTGGCTATGTGTACTCTGGAGCCGTGGCCGGCAAAACCTTCTCACATGTGAAAGTCCCTAAACAAGTCATCCTCCTCGGGCCCAACCATCACGGTCGCGGACATGCCGCTGCGGTCTACGCAAATGGCGCTTGGGAGACTCCCCTCGGGCGAGTGGAGATCGCTTCACCTCTGGCCGGGCGTTTGTTGGCAGAATGTTCTATGGCCGCTGATGATGTTACGGCTCACATGGATGAACATTCTCTCGAGGTGCAAGTTCCTTTCCTGCAATACGCGTCTCCCGGTCTGCAAATTGTTCCGCTTTGCATCGATCGTCTGCCCCTGGATACGCTTCTGGCCCTTGGCGATGGTCTGGCACGCGTCATCTCCTCCTGTGAGGAGCCCCCGCTGATTGTGGCCAGTACTGATATGACTCATTACGAAGCAGGGGAGGTTGCCCGTAAGAAGGATTCCCTTGCTTTGGAAAGGGCTTTGGCTCTCGATCCTGTAGGGCTTTACGAGGTCGTATACGAGAACAAGATCTCCATGTGCGGCGTCTTGCCGACAGTCGTTATGCTCAGGGCTGCGCTTGCTCTTGGTGCCACGCAAGCAGAGTTGGTTGCATACAGTAATTCCGGTGATGTGACCGGAGACCAGTCTTCCGTCGTCGGCTATGCCGGCGTGCGTGTCTTTTGAATGTCGTGACAGGCTTGCCACTCACCATGAATTCCGGTATAAAGCGGGTCACTTAAGAAGTGGCCTCTTTATTTTGAAAATTATCAACGCGGAGGCATGGAGTTGCGGGAATTTTTTTCAGCGCCTCTGCGTCTCCGCGTTGAATTCATAGTCTCAGGAGTTTTTGATGTCTGATTTGCGAGTTCGTTTTGCCCCGAGTCCAACCGGTTACCTGCACATTGGTGGCGCCCGGACGGCCCTGTTTAATTACCTGCTGGCCAAGAAAGAGCAGGGCACCTTCGTGCTGAGGATCGAGGACACGGATGTGGAAAGATCTACCCAGGAATCTGTCGATGCGATCTTGCAGGCTATGGACTGGCTGGGTCTCAGTTACGATGAGGGCCCTTTTTACCAGTCGGAACGTTACGATCTCTACAAGAGTAAAGTCTCTGACCTGCTCAACAAGGGGCTCGCTTATCGTTGTTACTGCAGCTCCGACGAATTGAACGCCAAACGTGAAGCCGCAATGAAGTCCGGTGGCAAGCCGCGTTACGACGGCACCTGCCGCGAGCGTACTGATCAGCCTGAGGCCCCCTTTGTTGTTCGTTTCAAAACGCCTCGTGATGGCAATACTGCTTTTGTCGATCGTATCAAGGGCACGATCTCGGTTGAAAACGATGAGCTTGATGATCTGATTATCCAGCGCACCGATGGCAACCCGACCTATAACTTCGTTGTGGTGATCGATGATGCCGAGATGGGCATCAACCTCGTTATTCGTGGTGATGATCATGTCAACAACACAGTACGCCAGATTCCCATGTATAAAGCTCTTGGCTACGAAGTCCCGGAGTTTGCCCATGTGCCGATGATCCTGGGGGCCGACAAGAAACGTCTCTCCAAGCGACATGGTGCAACCTCCGTTATGGTTTACAGGGAGATGGGCTTTCTTCCCGAGGCTATGGTTAACTACCTGGTGCGCCTTGGCTGGTCGTTCGGTGATGAAGAGATCTTCTCAATGGATGACTTGATCGAAAAGTTCAGCCTCGATAACGTTGGCCGATCAGCGGGAGTTTTTAACCCGGACAAGCTGTTGTGGCTGAATGAGCATTATATCAAGACCGGTGATCCGCAGCGCCTTGCAGGTTTGGTCGCAGAACTGATTGAGAAACAGGGCGTTGATATTGAAAACGGCCCTGATTTGACAGCTGTTGTTAAAACCCTCCAGGACCGTGCCAAGACGCTGGTAGAGATGGCGGAGGGCGCTCACTTCTATTTTGTTGCTCCGGAGACTTATGAAGAAGCCGCGGCAGAGAAGTTCCTTAACCTCGAGCAACGACCGGTTTTGGAGTTACTGATCAAGCATCTGGGTTCGCTGTCGTCTTTCGCGTTGGCCGATGTTGAGACCGCTTTCAAAGCGTTGATGGAAGAGAGTGGATTGAAGCTGGGCAAGATTGGCCCGGTCGTACGTGTCGCGCTTACGGGTGGTACTGTCAGCCCAAGTATCTATGACGTTGTCAGTGTGCTGGGTCAGGACGCTGTCATGGCACGACTGAATAAGGCCCTTCTGTTCCTCGATTAAGCCCATGCGGATTTTAATTTCTTCCTCCCCGCCGTGTCGGTGGGGGGGATTCGTTACGCACACTCATCAACAGCAGGGCAAGACTGCTATGCTGACTGAGGAGGGAATAAAAGATGCCCTTTGTAAACATCAAGATTACTAAAGACGGAGCAACTTCTGAACAAAAGGCTCGGCTCATCAAGGGCGTCACTGATTTACTGGTCGAAACCCTTGACAAGAACCCGGCGACAACGGTGGTTGTTATCGAAGAAGTCGATACCGACAGCTGGGGAATTGGTGGGGAGTCCGTAACCGTTCGTCGTTCGAAAGAGTCCTGATCCCCTTGCTCATTCTCTGACTTCAACCACTCAGAAAGACTGAGCTTTAGGCTTCATGGCTTGAGTTGCAAAAAAAGTGTCAGTATTTGATTTTTTCTCTTGCCAAGGCAGGACTCCTTTTAGTATGTTACGCCTCTCAATTGACGGAGATTTATCATAACGTACAACCTGATGCGATCTTGAAATTGAGAGAGCTGCACATGGTGGCACATTTGACCACATAGCATTAAGGTTACATTACAGTGGGGTGTCGCCAAGTGGTAAGGCAACGGGTTCTGATCCCGTCATTCGGGGGTTCAAATCCTCCCACCCCAGCCACAGATTCAACAGGGGAACATTTTCCCCGTGAGAGCATAGTTTATATGCGCTCTTCGTCTAGCCTGGCCTAGGACACCGCCCTTTCACGGCGGCGACAGGGGTTCGAATCCCCTAGGGCGTACCATTCAGGAACCCCGTAGCTCTTTAGAGTTGCGGGGTTTTTGTTTTTAAGCCCGCTGGCTCCTTGCCTCTGCCCTTATTCACAGTTCCTTAAATCCTGATTGACCTGCACCAGCCTCTCTAGTAAAACTTACTTGGCGTATCGATATTTAAGAGTCATCAGCCCTTCCTGCAGGAGCTACATTTTGACTGAACTTGATAGAAACAATCTCAACCCGCAGCAATTTGTTTTTTGGCTGCCGCCTGAAGGACACATGATTCATGTCGGGCCCGAGCAGCAGCCTGTTGCCTTGCCGCAGATTCCGTTGCCGATCAAGATTGCAGACATGGAGGCGTTAGGCGCTGCAGAGAATCTGCCCGGTGACAACGCCATAGGGGAGGGCGTTTATGATTATCTCCGCCAATTTCCGGAGTGTCTCAACAATCAGGAATATGCTGAGCTTCTGCGCGACGGCTATTCGCACTTTCTGGCCGACCTGGCTGCTCACGTTGTCATGCTTGATAAAAAAGAAGTTGATCCTGCCTATGTTTTTCGCAAGCTCACCTATCTCAAGATTCTACGTCTGCTCGAGCCTGACAATGCCGGACTCGTGTGGCAACTGGCGCAAGGGTTTTACGCTCTGGCATTAACCTTTATTGAGCTCCCCCAAGTTCGCCGCAATTTGCTTGATGCCATGCGCTTCGGTCAGAATCTGTTAAAACTTAACCCTGAGGATCCCGCGGCGCTCAGCTTGCTGGCAGACATTGATATCCTGTTCGGTGATTATCCGACCGCAATGAACCGCCTGCGAAAGCTTTTGGATCTGCTTACTGATGAAGCAACAATCACAAAGGTAAAGGCTCGCCTCGAGAGATGCGTCGAAATCGGCTTTCCGGATCACCCATTGATGGATGACCTGGAGTGTATCGGGCATGCGATGCAGCTTTACTCGGCTGAGGACTATGCTTTAGCGACAGAGTTGCTGGAGCGTCTGGAAGAAGACGCTTATTTCATGTCTGAACTTAAATCGGCAGATTTTCTCTGTCTGCTGGGCATGTGTCGTCTCAAGATGGAAGATAGCTCCGGAGCCTTTGATGCCTTGAGCCAGGCCCTGGAAATGGACTCGGAACACGACCAGGCCAGAGTTGTGCTTGAGTCAGTCTAAAGGTCAAATCTCTTGACCGTTGTTAAGGCAGGCAATGAATATTTAACGCGTAAGGCGTGGAGTTTTTATGCAAAATATTGGTTTAGGCGATGTCATTTTTATCATCCTGATCCTTGGTGTTGTTCATGGCATCATGCATCTTGTCTCCTCAAGCCGGAAGCGGAATTCTTCATCTGAGGATGATTCTGAGCATTCGTAAATGTTATCCTCCTGTCTTTGATGACGCTCTCTAGTTGTTGTTCCTCTTCATTCCTCGTGCTATGATTGGCAACTTATTTCAGCTTGCAACCAACTACCTGGTTTTATAAATGAAACAAGGCTTCTCATTTCTTTTAATGCTCACCATTTTATGGTGTGCATCGTCCGCGTTGGCATACGATGCCACCCTGTCCACACTGTGGCCGCTATGGGATTATCGTGCTTCTGACGCTGCCGACTATAAAAGTACCCACCTGCTTGGTCCGTTACTGAAGTATGAAACCAAGGGTTTCGAAACGGAATATGCACTACGACCACTCTTTTATCGAGCGGTTGACGATGAGGGTGTCTCTGAGACGGACGTCCTTTATCCACTCTTTGGCCTCAAAAAAGAACAGGACTCGAGCAGTTTTCATGTCCTGCGCCTTTTGAGTTTTGACCATGGTAGCCCGGCATCGGGTAGCCGCAACCGTTCTTACCTTTTCCCTTTCTTCTTTTATGGTGAAGAAGAGCAGGGCAAATACAAGGCTTTCTTTCCCATTCACGGGACACTCTATAACTGGTTTGGCCGCGACCGCATATCCTTTACCCTTTTTCCTCTCTATGGTCGCACCGAGCGCAAAGGGACTCGTATTGACAATGTCCTTTGGCCCTTTTTTGCGCGCATCTCCGGTGAGAATGAATCTGGCTTCAAAGCCTGGCCAATTTATGGGCAAAGTCAGAAAGAGGGTGTTTATCGCAAAAAGTTTTTCCTCTGGCCGGTCTTCTTTTCAGAGTCGCTCAGACTGAATACTGATAATCCACAAGAGGTGCGTGCGGCGTGGCCATTCTATATCAGGAAAGACTCTCCCAAGAAATCTTCCCGGACAGTTCTGTGGCCTTTCTTTTCAAAAGTAGAAAACCGTGAAAAAGAATACGTGACCTGGAACGCTCCCTGGCCACTGGTGCGCGTGACCAAGGGCGACAAATATCACGGTCTTAAAATACTGCCCTTCTTTTCCGATGAAACCATGGATGTTAAAAGAGAGAGATGGTATCTTTGGCCGGTATATAAAATCGAAGAGATGAATTCAGAACTGATAATGCGACGACGGGATCGCGTCCTTTTTTTCCTCTACTCCGATCTGAGGGAAGTTAAGTATGAAACGGGCGATTCATTGCGCCGAATCGACTTCTGGCCTTTTTTCGGTTATAAAAACGTCAACGGTGTGAGCCATCTGCATGTATTGTCGCTGGTTGAACCGTTTTTCCCCAACAACCAGTCGATCGAAAGATTATGGTCGCCATTGTGGCGTGTTTATCAGCAGAAATGGGATCAGCAGGGAAATCGTGTTGTCAGCTTGCTCTGGAATCTCTATTGGAGCGAGAAACAGGGTGATCGTTTAGCCTGGGAGCTCTTCCCTGTTATCCAGTACCGCAAGGACTCGCAAGCTGAAAGTGATATCAGCTTCCTTAAGGGCTTAGTTCGCTACCGTAAAGACCTTGACGGCAAGAAGCTCAACCTCTTTTATCTGCCATGGGGCATCCAATGGGGCCGTGATGCAGGATGAGACTCTTAAGTCTTTTGGCCTGTTTGTAAATATCGAGCAAAGAGACGCATTTAATGCAAATTCTAAAGCCCATAGGAAATAGTGTTCTTTATGTAGGGCAGACAGTCGGTGAGATGATCGCTCTTTTGTGCGAGATGCTCTACTTCTTCAAGGAAGCGCCCCGCAACCTGACCAGCATCTTCCGTCAGATGAGTATTGTCGGTATTGAGACTTTGCCGATTGCGATGCTGGTCGCTCTCTTTGTCGGTATGGTTCTGTCGGTGCAAACAGGCTCTGAGCTCGCGCTTTACGGCACGCAAGAGGCTATCGGCGCCATTGTCGGCCTCTCCATGGTTAAGGAGCTTGGTCCGGTGATGACCAGCCTCCTGGTTGCCGGACGCGTTGGCTCGTCGATGGCAGCTGAGATCGGCGCAATGCAGGTTTACGAAGAGATTGACGCCCTCAAGACCCTGGAAATCAACCCGGTGCGTTATCTGGCCATGCCGCGGCTGATTGCCTGCCTTTTCGCTGTCCCTGCCCTGGTTGCTTTCGCCATGGTTGTCGGTATCATCGGGGGTGGTGTTGTCGCTGAGGTTAACCCGAAAATTGATGTCCCCTTTAATGTTTATTACGACAACATGACGCGCGCGATTAACTATAAAGATATTGTCAAAGGTCTCTTTAAATCAATGGTCTTCGGTGGCATTATCGCTCACGTCGGGTGTTATGTTGGATTCAAAACGAGTGGTGGCGCCAGGGGCATCGGCGAGTCGACGACTCGATCTGTTGTCCTCTCCTTTCTGTTAATCATGATCGCCAACTACCTTCTGACACGATTCATGATTTAAGGACCCAGATTCTATGTTCTCTGACGATAAATCAAGTGACGGTAGTTTTTTGGGAAACTTCTGGACGAAGGTAGCCCACGGGTTCTCTCCCGCCATTATAGAAGGCGAAACCTGCCAAATTTACCATGAGGGTTCAAATGGGGTCAGTATAGAAATCGAAAAGCTCAACAAATCCTTCGGTGACCATCATGTCCTTAAGGATATCGACCTGTCGATTAAACCAGGGGAGACTTTCTCGATTATCGGTCCTTCCGGCACCGGCAAAAGTCTGTTGCTCAAGCATATCGTTAAACTGATTGAGGCTGACTCTGGTCGGATTATCATCAACGGTCACGACATTGAAGATCCTGAGGCGAGAAATGGTTCCAGTGATTTTCGATATAGTATGGTCTTTCAGTCCTCGGCGCTTTTTAACTCATTGACCGTTGGTGAGAACGTCGGCCTCTGGTTGCGTGAGAAGCGTATCTGTGCCGAAGTTCGAATCCGGCGCATTATCCAGGAAAAGTTGCGCCTGGTTGGGCTGGAGGGGAAAGAAGAGCTGCGCACCTCAGAACTTTCCGGTGGCATGAAGAAAAGGGTGGCCATTGCGAGGTCGCTGGCCATGAACCCTGACTTGATCCTTTATGATGAGCCCACTGCTGAGCTCGACCCGGTGACTTCGGACGAATTGGCTCGGGTTATCATGTCACTTAAGGACAAGGTCAAGCTGACGACTATCATAGTCAGTCATGACCTTAACTTTGCACTCTATCTCTCCGACCGCGTTGCCATGATGCACGATGGTAAAGTCATCGCTCTTGGCACGCCTGAAGAGATCAAGAAGAGCCAGAATCCGATTGTACGAAATTTTATTTATACAACGACCAAAGGTATTCAGGGAGAAGGGGATTAGTATGGGCATGTCAACCGAACAGAAAGTCGGGCTGTTTTTTCTGGCAGCGCTGATCTTGCTGGCCGTAATGATAGAGCTGGTCGAGGACTGGCGTCCCTTTGAGGATCAATACTCTTATGTTGCGCGATTCGACTCAGTTGTTGGCTTAAAGGCGGGAGATCCTGTCCGGGTTGCCGGGGTTAATGTCGGCAAGGTCAAGTTGATCGTTATCGACAGCCAAAAGGTCCGCGTTGACTTCTATGTCAATCGTGTTGACAGCGTCCGCGAAGACTCCAGGGCGCAGATCAGACAGACGAACATGCTGGGAGGAACTTTTCTTGGTCTGGACTTTGGTTCTGCTCAGAGTAAAGTTCTCGAACCCGGCAGTGAAGTTCTTACGGATGAGAATTCTAATATCGACCAGTTGATTACGAATATAGACCGTAACCAGGATCGTATTTTAAGCCCATTAGGCGATATCGTTGAGGACAGTCGGCAACCATTGACTGATGCGATCAACCGCCTCGAACGTATCATGGCCAAGATTGACGAAGGCGAGGGGACTTTGGGGCGATTGGTCAACAATCCTGCTCTTTATGATGAAATAACAGGTGTGTCTGCTAAGCTGAACCTGCTTTTGTCGCGGCTCGATGATGGCGAGGGAACCCTGGGTAAGCTTATGAACGACCCCTCTTTGTACGATAACCTCAACCACACCATGATTAACCTTGTCGAACTGTCAGATCAGATCAACTCAGGACAGGGGACTTTGGGGAAGTTGTTGGCTGATGATCGCCTGTATGAAGAGGTTACCGAAACCATGAGTAACCTTAACAATATCTCAGGCAAAATTAATCAAGGGAAGGGTACGCTTGGCAAGCTTGTTCATGATGACGATCTCTATGTCAATGTCAGTGATAGTATGGCTCGGATCAACAGCATTGCAGCTAAAATTGACGACGGGAAGGGCACCCTGGGGCGCCTGGTGAACGAAGACGACCTCTACCGTGATGCCAAGACGACCTTGCACAAGGTTGAAAAGTCGGTTGACGGCCTCAGTGATACGGGGCCTCTCTCTGCGCTTGGTGTTGTGCTCGGAACTCTTTTTTAGAAAAACACAGGAACCATTGTAGCTTTCACACGGTTATTGCATGGGCTTATATTAACCGTTGCTTTTTCGCTGTTTCTCGTCTTATCGCGGACCTTGGCAATGGTTATAACAGCATCAGTTGCTATGATGTCATTCGCTCCACTACTTCGAGTCTGGGGGGACTTCGTGAAGCGTTTTGTTGCTCTTGGGATAATCGTTCTTTGTTGTTGGCTTTTGAGTGCTCCAGAAGCCCTTGCACTAGAGGAACGACTGATCGCCGTTATAATGACGGATTCGCATCCACGTTATCAGGATGTTCATTCCGCCTTTGCTGAATCTCTCCAGCCTGCCTGCGGTTCTGATTGCCGTATCTATGTACAAACTCCCAATGCTGACACCATGTCTTTGCGTAACAGTGTGCGTAAGGCTGTTGCCTTAGGTGCCAAACTGATTGTCACTTATGGTCCTTCTGCAACTCTTGCTGCGCAGGCTGAATCACTCTCAACTACAACACTCTTCGCCGATGTTTACGATCCTGTCGCCCTTGAAATCGTTTCTGCTGACAAGATGACCGGCCTTAATATGACTGGCGTTCGGGGCGACGCTCCTCTGCAGGCGCTTTTAAAATATTTTCTCGAAGCGACCAAGGCGAACAACCTTGCTGTCCTTTACGATGATGCCAGTCCCGAAGCCAATCGGCAGAAGATTATTCTGCAAGATTATGGTGCGAAAAGAGGGGTTAATGTGAAGTTTTTTCCAGTGGTTGACTTTAAAGACCACGACGCGACATTACAAAATTTGCCTGAAGGCGTTGATGGTCTTTTTCTCGCAGATAGTGAACATAGTGAATCCTATTTTGAGCGCGTCATAGGTCTTGCAGATGAACTTCAGATCCCGGTGTTTACGCAACGCGCAGGAGCTGCAAAAATTGGTGCATTCATGGTTCTGCAAACCAGTGCCGCTGAACAAGGAGAGAAGGTCGCTGAAATGGCGAAAGCTATCCTTGCAGGGAAAAAAGCTGAAGAGATACAAATGTACAAACCGCGCAAGGTCGAGTTTATTGTCAATCTCAAAGCCGCCAATCGTTACAACATCAATGTCCCATTCCAGACCCTCTCTGTTGCCTCCAGTGTTGTCCGTTAATTTCGTTGCAGAGCCTCAAGCCAACCAGTAAAGCAAAGCGGTTAAGGTGAACGCGCTACAGAGTGTGCTGAAAAGGATTGTGCCCGAAACCAAATCCGGACGGGTACCGAAGCGGATGGTGTAGAGAAGCGGTAAAACCGCAGAGGGGGTGCTGGTCTGCAAGATTACGATTTTGCGCGTCAGTCCGTCGAGTCCGAGAAGGCCGACGAGAGCAACAGCCAGCAGGGGGCCAATCAGCAGGCGAATGGCTGTTGAAAGGCCGAAGAAGCCCCAGTTCTCATGGATTTTTACGCGTGAAAGTTGCATGCCGAGCAGTACCAGCATAAGAGGTATGGCGGCCTGCCCTAGCAGCCCTGTGGTGCGCAGGATGAATTCCGGTGGCTGCAAGTGGAATACCTTGCATAGGATCGCAAGAGCAACACCGTAAAAAATTGGTATTTTCAGGGTGTTGTTGAGAGCTGTCTGCCATTTGACCCCTTGACCCTGGGCAATCAGGATCGCCAGGGTGCCCAGCGGGATATTGAAGAGAACAAACAAGACTATGGAAACATCGAGAGAGGCTTCTCCGTAGGCAAAGAAGACGAGTGGCAAACCAAAGTTTCCGATGTTCACCATCGATGTGGTCAAGGTGAAGGCGCGGGTTGTGTCGCTGTCGAATTTACACCATCGGGATGTGAAAAACGCCAGCAGGCAGAGAAGTGCCGTATAGAGAGCCATAAAGAGCGCCAGGCGACCCAACAGGCCACTCTCGACGTGGCTTTTCATCAATGCAGAAAAAACCAATGACGGGGCAAAAAGGTAGAGTACGCTGTTGGCTAACGACTGCAGGTCGGCGCCGGATTTTCGCGCAAAGACAAAACCTGCTGCTGTGATCAGGAAAACAGGTAGTATGACTTGTACAAAAAGCATATATAATGACCTGAAAAGGGTAAACGTGGGTTCGTCAACTTCTGCGAATTTACCATTGATAGTGATTGACCCTAACACACAAAAGCAACGCCTGCCAGAGAGCCGATATGCTTGTTGATGCCGATCACGTCCATGCCGCCCTGCTGGGTTTGCCTCACGTCAAAAGGCTCGCTTCATTATGCCGGAACCGTGGCGCATATATTGTTGGCGGAGCTATTCGTGACGCTCTGCTTGAACACCCGATTAAAGATGTGGACATTATCTTTCCTGAAGACCCGACCGAGCTTGCGAAGAGCTTTGCCAGGCAGTTGAGTGGCAGCTGGTTTTGGCTGGATAAAGACCGTAGGCAAAGTAGAGTTGTCTTCAATGCTGATGTGAACAGCCCTGATTTCGATTTTGCTCCTTTTCGAGCTCCAACCCTTGGCCGGGACCTGCTTGATCGTGACTTCACTATCAACGCGATGGCCATTTCTTTAACAGCAGATTGCATAGAAAATGAACTCGTAGACCCCTTATGTGGAGTGGATGATTTGCGAAATAACGTGCTGCGCATGGTTGGCAGCAGGACGTTTACAAGTGATCCTTTGCGCATTATCAAAGGCATTCGTCATGCAACCGTTCTTGGTGTCGAGCCGGAGCAAGAGACTCTATGCAGTATGCAGCGCGAGGTGACTGGTCTCTATCGGATTGCCGATGAGCGTATCAGGCAGGAGATTTGGGGCATTCTTGCCAGCAAAAATGTTTCTCGGGGCCTTCGACTTCTTTCTTCAAGTCTGGTTGGCAACTACCTGTTTAGCAAAAACTATTCAACCGTAACTGAGGATGTGGTAGATCGCTTTGAGTCCTGTCGTGTTCGGTGGCAGGCTTTAAAACGAGAATGCCCCATTGTTGACGGCTGGCTTGCCAGTGAAGTTGAGCAGGGGCTGAGTTGTGAAACCCTTATTTTGTGGACATTGATGCTTGCCAAAATCGATCAAAGTTTGCCTGCCAGGCTTGCCGATGAGTGGATGTTGAGCCGAAGAGCCCAGACAAATATCAGGGGGCTTGCCGTAATTGACGCCAGAAGTTTGGATGGTCTTGCTAGTGTCTATCATAGTGGACGCGCTTTTGCCCGGTGGGCTTGCAAAACTCGTGTTGACCCCAAATTATTATTGTTGACCCTTGCTGTTCTGGGATCTGATCATCCTATGGATTTAATCGCTTCGTGGGTTCCTTTCGTTGATTCTTTAGAAGGAAAGTCACCGGATGACTATGTAAATGGTCATTGGTTGCGTGCAGAATTAGGCATACAGGATGGCCCTGAAATGACGAGGGCTCTTTCTCTGGTTAGAGAGGCTGAGATTTCAGGCGAGGTCAAGAGTGAGGGGGAAGCCCATAATCTGCTCCTTCGTCATTATAAGAATATGGATTGACAACCCGATTTTTAACGCCCTATAATCACGCCCTGTTTGCGGGAATAACTCAGTGGTAGAGTGTCAGCTTCCCAAGCTGATGGTCGCGGGTTCGAATCCCGTTTCCCGCTCCACTAATAACAAAGGGTTAGGTTGACTCCTGGCTCTTTAGACTCCATCAAGAGAGGTTATCCGGAATGTTCGAGAAGGTACAAATTGCTCCCCCCGATCCGATTCTCGGTTTGACCGAAATGTTCAAGGCCGACCCCAATCCTGACAAGATCAATCTTACCGTCGGCGTTTATCAAGATGCTAATGGCGAGACTCCGGTTCTGGCTACGGTGAAAGAGGCTGAAAAAAGAATCCTTGAACAGGAAAAATCTAAGGGCTATCTGCCAATGACCGGTGAGCCGGCATACTGCGCGCAGGTTCAGGAACTGCTGTTTGGTGAAGGGCACGAAATCATCGCCACCAAACGTGCCGCGACGGCACAATGCCCCGGCGGCACGGGTGCTTTGCGAGTGGCCGGCGACTACCTGCACACACTGCATCCCGGGGCCAAAATATGGCTGAGTAATCCGACCTGGGCTAACCACAACACCATCTTCGCGGCGGCTGGTCTTACCTGCGAAAAATACGACTATCGTGATCCCGTAACCAATGGGCTCGATTTCGACGCTATGTGTGAGTCGATCAAGACCATCCCGAAAGGGGATATTATTCTTCTGCACGGTTGCTGCCACAACCCGACCGGCATCGATCCCACCGTTGAGCAGTGGGCTCTGTTGGGTGATCTGCTGGCGGAGCAGGGTGTGTTGCCTCTGGTCGATTTCGCTTATCAGGGTTTAGGCGCTGGCATAGAGCAAGACCGCGCCGGGTTGCTCGAACTGACCAAGAAAGTCAAACAGATGCTCATCTGTTCGAGCTTCTCGAAAAACTTTGGCCTCTACCGCGAAAGAACCGGGGCCCTGACAGTGGTTGCCGATAGCGCTGATCAGGCTGCTACGGTCATGAGCCAGGTTAAGCTTCGCATCCGCTACAACTATTCGAATCCACCCTCTCATGGCGGGCAGATTGTGGCCACCGTATTGAGCGACAAAGAACTCAAAGCCAGGTGGATCGAGGAAGTCGCCGATATTCGCAATCGGATCAACGAGATGCGCCATCTGTTGGTCAAGACCCTTAAGGAAAAGGGTCTTAAAGAGGATTTCTCGCCGATCATAGAGCAGTGTGGCATGTTCAGTGTTACACGTCTGACCAAGGAGCAGGTTAAAGAGCTGCGCGAGAAATACTCTATCTATATTGTAGACTCTGGACGTATCAATGTCGCTGGGCTGACGCATGACAATATGGATCGTCTCTGTGAAGCCGTTAAAGCTGTTCTTTGATTGTTTTGTCTTCTATAAATAATCGTGCTTGATTCGCGGGAATAACTCAGTGGTAGAGTGTCAGCTTCCCAAGCTGATGGTCGCGGGTTCGAATCCCGTTTCCCGCTCCAGTAAAAACGAAGGGTTAGGTCTGTTGACCTAACCCTTTTTGTTCGTCTTTCAGGATTGACAAGCGGTCTCGTCCTGTTACCTTTTATGCGCCTGATTAATCCTCCACCAGGAGTTGTCTTCAATGAAGAAAAACCTTTTCGTTAGTGTCCTGTTCATTTTGTTTGTCGCTTTGTCCGGGTGCTCGAAAACCCCTGTGATGGCAGATCGTGTGCTTGTTAAAAATGATTCTGATTGGAAGGTTACAGAGGTTAAAGTTCAACATATTCCGACCAATA
The DNA here is from genome assembly GCA_029667085.1 of Deltaproteobacteria bacterium IMCC39524. NCBI lineage: Bacteria > Deltaproteobacteria > Deltaproteobacteria bacterium IMCC39524. The sequence continues at coordinate 576,914 of JARUHJ010000001.1, read as the reverse complement.
GAATCGGAGCAGTGAGAGCCATCCTGCCACAGGAATCTCTGGATATAGGCTTCCCCAAACAACCGCTGCTAGCAGATAGAGCAATGATTCGCTGGGTTGATGGCCAAGGTCAGAACAGAAGTGACGTACTGGACATCCCCTACGATACTACCGCAGCGAAAGCAGAAAGAACCATGAGCCTGACATACATCCTTCTTCCGTCTGGGTCTGTGATAGCGCATTTGCAGGATTCAAGCCTTTTAAATTACTAATCAATCATAACTTCATTTTGTCTAAGCTGTAGACCTTCTTGATTATAGAAATTAAAGGGCGCATCAGCATGAAATTGTGTCCCGGAACTTATGATCCTTGATTGTATCTTTGCTGTATTTTGTTAATATGAAAATGTCACAAATACTTAATATGCTTGGAGTTGAGCCGTCTCGCAGGGCATTTGACGTTTTTCTTCGTTCACTTTTGTAATCTTTTTTGTTTTCCAGACACATAGGTTGTGATGCATCAAATCGCCTGCCATGAATGTGACCTGATTCACGAAATTCCCCCCATGCCAAGCCGCGCGGCAGCGGTCTGTGTCCGTTGTGGTTGTGTATTGTTCCGAGCTAAAAATGACAGCATCGACCGTACCCTTGCCTGGACATTCGCTGGATTGGTCCTTTATTCCGTCGCCGTCAGTTTTCCGTTCCTTGCTATGAAAAATGGCCCGATTGGTAATGAAACAGGGCTTCTTACCGGGATTGAGTTTCTCTATCGCCAGGGAATGATCCCTCTCGCCGCTCTGGTCCTGCTGACTTGCATTCTGATACCACTGATCCAGATGCTCGGTCTTCTCTATATTTTTATCCCCCTGAAACTCAACTTTCGAGTCAAGTACGCGATCCCCGTCTTTCGTTTATTTAAACATATCAAGCCATGGAGCATGATGGAGATTTACATGCTTGGGATTCTGGTCTCCATTGTCAAGTTGGGCAAGATGGCAACGATCGTGCCGGGGTTGGCCGTTATCGCTTTCGGCATACTGATCTTTGTTCTGAATTTTGCGCTTTCTGCTGTGGATGAGCATATGGTCTGGGAGAAACTGGGAGGGGAATCATGAATATAACTCACTCCTCGGCCCGTAAACTAGGGCTGGTCAGTTGCCAGGCCTGCCACCTGCTCAGTCGTACACCAAAAACACGTTCTCATGAAGCCGCTTATTGCCCACGCTGTGGCGAGGAATTGCACCCACGCAAGCCGAACAGCCTCCTGCGGACCTGGGCCCTTGTGATTGCTGCCATGGTTTTCTACGTCCCGGCTAACGTCTTGCCGATGACGATTACTTCAGCTTTAGGCAGCGTGTCGGCTGATACTATTATGAGCGGTGTAATCTATTTCATGCAGCACGGCTCCTGGGAAATCGCCCTGGTGATTTTCACTGCGAGTGTTTTTGTACCATTTTTGAAGTTTGGTATCCTTATCTACCTGTTGCTTTCGGTGCAGTTCAAGTCGATAAAGCGGCCTAAAGATCGCACCCGACTTTACCGATTTACGGAAGCAATAGGCCGTTGGTCGATGCTTGATATCTATGTTGTAACCATTCTGGTTGCCTTGGTTAAACTCGGCTTTCTGGCAGATATCGAAGCCGGCCCGGCTGCCATCTATTTTGCCGCTGTTGTTGTAACCACCATGATCGCTGCAGAGAGTTTTGACCCGCGGCTGATCTGGGATGTTGTGGAGGACAAATCATGAGTGAAGGGGATTCTGGGGTGAACCATGTAGAACGAGCGCCTGAAGCACAGGTGCAGACCAAGCGCAGTTTTTCGATCATCTGGGTGGTGCCGATTATCGCCCTGCTGATTGGCGGTTGGCTGACCTTCAAGGCAATGTCTGAAAAAGGTCCCGAGATTACAATCACCTTTGAAACTGCCGATGGCCTTGTGGCGGGAAAGACCACGGTTAAATTCAAGGATGTCGACGTTGGCAAAGTGACCAACCTCGAACTGAATGACGATGCAAGCGGGGTTGTCGCTACCGTTGAGATGGCCAATAATGCCAGTTCTTATCTGACCGACAAAACCCAATTCTGGGTGGTCCGCGCCAAGGTGGCTGCTGGTGAAATCTCTGGGCTGGGGACTCTCTTGTCTGGAGCTTATATCGGTTGCAACCCGTCAACCGAAGGAAAGAAGCAAACTCATTACAAGGGGCTGGAAAAACCACCGATTTTGACCGCAGATCTTCCTGGTCGTCATTTTGTCCTTAAATCAAAAGAACTCGGATCACTTGATCTAGGCTCGCCAATTTACTACCGTGGCATCAAGGTTGGCCAAGTGGTTGACTACGATTTTGATGAAACGGCCGAGGCTGTTCTCTTTAAAATTTTCATTAGCGACCCTTTTGACAAGAAGGTAACGAACAATACACGCTTCTGGAACGCCAGTGGCGTCGATTTTACTATGGACGCTACCGGCATTAAGATGGATACGCAATCCCTGGTTTCGATCATGTTGGGAGGGGTCGCCTTCGACCTGCCTGAACATGCGAAACAGGGGGAACCGGCCGAAGAGGACAAGGATTTTTTGCTTTACGAGGACCGGGTAGCCAGTAACGAAGTGACCTACAACATCAGGCAATATTACCTGATGTATTTTGAGCAGAGCGTCCGTGGCCTGTCGCCAGGAGCCCCGGTCGAAATCCTTGGGATCAAGGTTGGCGAAGTGGTCAAGGTTGAACTGCAGTTTGATCAGACCACTCTCGAATTCCTGATTCCTGTTCTGGTGTATCTTGAGCCTGAGCGTTTGAACCTTCTGATAACAGAAGAGGGTAAAGTTGTCCGGGGTACAGCCAAAGCTGATGAAATTGAAGCGAATAAAAAGGACAAGCAGGGGGAGAACAAGGTGGTAAAGGAGTTGGTCGCAAGAGGCTTCCGTGCCCAACTAAAAACAGGGAACCTTTTGACCGGTCAGCTTTATGTCGACCTCGCGAGTTATCCTGATGCGCCGCCGAAAGAGTTAAGGACTGAAGAAGGCTATACGGTTTTCCCGACAATCCCCGCGCCGTTTGAGCAGATTGTCAACCGGGTTGATAATATCCTTAAAAAGGTTGAGAAGGTACCCTTTGACAAGATTGGCATGGATTTGCAGGTCGCTGTCAACTCGTTGACCAAAACCCTCGATGAGATCAAGGATATGTCGGGGAACATCAACCAGGAGACGATTCCCAAAATCAACACTGCGCTTGACCAAATGCAGGAAGCAATGGAGGGCGTGGAATCAACCCTGGGGCCGGACTCTGCGTTGAGCTACAACGCTCGGCAGGTCACCAATGAACTATCGATGGCGATCCGATCCATTCGATCGTTGCTGGAGTATCTGGAGCGTGACCCACAAGCATTGCTCCTTGGCAAAGAGGGAGACAAGAAATGATCGGTAAGACTATGAATAAATGGACGCTTTTGGTTTGTTGCTTGCTCTTGCTGGCCGGTTGTATCGGGCGCAAGTCTCCAGAGGTCACCTACTATAGCCTTTTGACCATGGAGCAGTTGGGCGAAGTGCAGGCGATAGCCTCTCATCCAGAGCTAAGGCTGGGAGTTGGCCCTGTTACAATCCCGGAGAGTCTGAAGCGTTCACAGATCGCAACCCGTCAGCATGGTAATCAGCATGCCTTTGATGAGTTCAACCGTTGGGCCGGAGTGCTGGAGAAGGATTTGACTTCAGTGCTGGGTGACAACCTCGGTGACTTGCTTGGGGTCGAGAAGGTCGGTCATTTCCCTTGGATGCATTATTTCAAACCGACTTATCGGGTTGTTGTTGATGTGGTGCGGTTGGATGGTGCTCTTGATGGCGAAGCCGTTTTAAGTGCACGCTGGGCGGTGGCTGATTCCGACGGTAAAGAGTTTCTTGCCGGTGGTAAAAGCGATTATCGTCTACCTCTGCAGGGATCTGACTATGCTGCCCTGGTTAAGGCGGAGAGTCTCTTGGTCGCTGAATTAAGCAATAAGGTCGCAGGAGAGATTAACGACCTGCTTAAGGGGCGGTAGGAGAGAACCTCTACTGTTATCTTTCTGGGCGTACGTATTAAAACCTTACCAGGGGGAGAGTGTAGAACAGGATTCCAGTTTTAACTGGAATCCTGTCTCTTTATCTGCTTTATTATCCACCTGCGGTTGCCTGCTTTTGCGGCGCCGTGGTAATTTGACTATACGGAGTTTTTCTATGTGTCCAGAAATTAAATGCCCGCAGTGTCGCCAACCAGTGGCCTGGCAAGACAATCCTGACCGGCCGTTCTGTTCCGAGCGCTGTCGGTTGATTGATCTCGGGCAGTGGGCTGATGAATCCTACCGTATTAAAGGGCCATCACAGGAGACTTTGTCCGAGGACAATGTCATCGACTTTTATAAAGAAAAACAATCGATTGAAAGGTCATAATCAATGTATCGCTTGATGATAAAAACTTCTTTCGCCGCCGCTCACAATCTCATCAACTACCAAGGTGATTGCGAGAATCTGCATGGCCACAACTGGCGCGTCGAAGTTGTTGTTGCTGCAAAAGAGCTTGATAAGGCCGGCCTCGGCATCGACTTCAAAATTCTCAAGAAGCAAACCAATAGCCTGCTCGACGAGTTGGACCACAAATACCTGAACGACCTGACCCCCTTCCAAAACGACAGCCCTTCATCGGAGAATATTAGTCGCTATCTTTTTGAGCGTCTAAGCGAGACCTTAAATAACGAAAACATCGCCGTTGAGAAGATTAATGTCTGGGAATCGGAGAACGCCTGTGCCAGTTACTCCCTCGATTAATGCCCCATTAATCGAAGTCTTCTCTTCTATGCAAGGGGAGGGCGTAATGATCGGTTGTCGCCAGATTTTCGTACGCTTTGCTGAATGCAACCTGGCCTGCGAGTACTGCGACACGCCTTTTCATGGCGGCCCGACCTGCCAGATCGAGGCGGTGCCGGGTTCAGGTCAATTCAATAGCCATGACAACCCGGTCTGTATGGCCGAAATCACCCGGTTGATCTCACATTGGCAGCATGTCACCAACAATGTGCACCACTCCCTTGCGCTCACCGGCGGCGAGCCACTTCTTCATGCTGACCTTCTAAAACACTGGCTTCCTGTTGTTATCTCTATCCTTCCTGTCTTTCTTGAAACCAATGGGACTCTGCCTGCGGAGCTTGAGAAGATTCTGCCGCTGTTAGATTGGATCTCAATGGACATCAAAGGGTCTGCTGTGACAGGAGTGCCGACCCCTTGGGCTGACCATGCAGATTTTTTGTCAATCTCTGGCGATCGATTGTGTCATGTGAAGTTTGTCATCGACCAAAGCACGACAGAGGACGAACTGCTGGAAGCTGCAAGGCTCGTTAATCGCCATGCTCCGACAACACCCTTTGTCCTGCAGCCACGCACAATCGCTTCAAATCCTGTCCTGGATGGTACAGCCCTGATGAAATTACAGGTCCTTGCATCTGCAGAGCATCGGGACGTTCGTATTATCCCTCAAATCCACCCTTGGTTGGGTGTCGATTAAAACTTCCTCTCTCTTGACCTCCTGCTTTAATCGTATATTATTAATAAATAAGTAAACTACCGATACTAAAGATTTATTACTTTCAGCTTGCATAGAATAGTCTGATTGCCAATGTAGCGCGAGTCGTTAGCGTTTTCGAAGGCTCTGGCTTTTCTCACTGTCAGTGTTGTGACGGATATTAAATGTTTACCTTGATTATTGCTTCAGGAGGCCCTCAATGAAATTTTCTAAATGGCGGATCGCTTCCCTTTCGGTTCTCTGTATATTCCTCGCACCGTTTATTGTTGCCGAGGAAACCCTGCTCGCAAAAGTTTACCGTGATTATCCCGGTTATATCGAATCCCCAACCTGTAGAAAGCCCGAAAAAGCTCCTGACGTTGTTAATCAACCTGCCGCGAGGAACCATTCTCCTGAAGTGGCTGCGGCAGAAGAATCCACAGCCAAGAGGCGTGCAAAAAAAGTTTATCGAGATTATCCTGCCTATCTTGAAACGCCGACCTGCATAAATCCTCGTATGGCTCCTTCATATATCGCACAACCTGACGTGAAGAAGGATGATGCAGCTGAGCAACTTGCAGCTGAGCAACTTGCAGCTGAGCAACTTGCAGCTGAGCAACTTGCAGCTGAGCAACTTGCAGCTGAGCAACTTGCAGCTGAGCAACTTGCAGCTGAGCAACTTGCAGCCGAGCAACTTGCAGCTGAGCAACTTGCAGCCGAGAAACTTGCAGCCGAGAAACTTGCAGCCGAGAAACTTGCAGCCGAGAAACTTGCAGCCGAGAAACTTGCAGCCGAGAAACTTGCATTTGAGAAACTTGCATCTGAGAACCTTGCAGCTGAGCAACTTGCAGCTGAGCAACTTGCAGCTGAGCAACTTGCAGCTGAGCAACTTGCAGCTGAGCAACTTGCAGCCGAGCAACTTGCCGCCGAGCAACTTGCCGCCGAGCAACTTGCAGCTGAGCAACTTGCAGCTGAGCAACTTGCAGCTGAGCAACTTGCTGCTGAGCAACTTGCTGCTGAGCAACTTGCTGCTGAGAAACTTGCAGCTGAGAAGCTTGCAGCTGAGAAGCTTGCAGCTGAGAAGCTTGCAGCTGAGAAGCTTGCAGCTGAGAAGCTTGCAGCTGAGAAACTTGCAGCTGAGCAACTTGCAGCTGAGCAACTTGCTGCTGAGAAACTTGCTGCTGAGAAACTTGCTGCTGAGAAACTTGCTGCTGAGAAACTTGCTGCTGAGAAACTTGCTGCTGAGAAACTTGCTGCTGAGAAACTTGCTGCTGAGAAACTTGCTGCTGAGACTTTGCAGAAAGCTTCTGTCGTACAACAAGTTGAAACGACGCCCGGTAGGGTTGTAATCGAATCTGATGGCTTAATTGAGACGTTTCAGTATTTTACCCTTACAGATCCACCGCGATTGGTTGTTGATATTTACAACCTGGAACCTTCCTTTGATGAGCGCACATTTTATGCCATTAATGGCTTCAATCAAATACGCCTTGGAACACACGCCAATAAGGTTCGGGTGGTGTTTGATGCAAGTGAATCAACATTACCGGAATATAAAGTTGAAAATCGTCCAGAGGGCATCGTTGTCTCTTGGGATGAACCAGAATCGACTTTAATTGCCGAAGCACAGGCTGTTGTCATTGATAATTCAGAACCAGAGCAAGCCGAAGCTGACAAGGTTGCGGCTGTTAACCTGGCTGAAGAGCAAGCCGAAGCTGACAAGGTTGCTGCCGCTAAGCTGGCTGCTGAGCAAGCCGAAGCTGACAAGGTTGCGGCTGCTAAACTGGCGGCTGAGAAAGCCGAAGCTGACAAGGTTGCTGCCGCTAAGCTGGCTGCTGAGCAAGCCGAAGCTGATAAGGTTGCTGCTGCTAAACTGGCGGCTGAGAAAGCCGAAGCTGACAAGGTTGCTGCTGCTAAACTGGCTGCTGAGCAAGCCGAAGCTGACAAGGTTGCGGCTGCTAAAATGGCTGCTGAGCAAGCCGAAGCTGACAAGGTTGCTGCTGCTAAACTGGCTGCTGAGCAAGCCGAAGCTGACAAGGTTGCTGCTGCTAAACTGGCTGCTGAGAAAGCAAAAGCTGACAAGGTTGCTGCTGCTAAACTGGCTGCTGAGAAAGCCGAAGCTGATAAGGTTGCTGCTGCTAAACTGGCTGCTGAGAAAGCCGAAGCTGATAAGGTTGCTGCCGCTAAGCTGGCTGCTGAGCAAGCCGAAGCTGAAAAGGTTGCGGCTCAAATTCAACATGCTGCGGAAGAAGAGGGCAAACAAGAGATTCGTCTGTCCCCGCGCTTCCCCTCATTCGACGCGACACTACAGGCGTCTGATCTGGCGATGCTTGAACAACTCGCCGAGCAACTTAAATCACAGAAATTGGCCAGAGTTGACGTAGTCGGGCATTCCGACAATCTGCCGATCGTCGAACGAAGTCGACATATCTTTGCCGACAATCTCGCCTTGTCCGAGGCTCGAGCCCGCAATGTCGTCGAGTACTTGCAAAATCAGCTTGGAGTGCCGCCTGAAGTCATCAACTTGCGTGGCCTTGGCGATAGCATGCCAATGGCTGACAATTCTACTGAAGCCGGTAGAGCGCTTAATCGCCGCGTTGAAGTTTCTTTGATCACCGAACCAGTTAACACAACAAACCAGCAGGAGTTAGCAAAAGACACGGATGCCGTTCAACGCAATGAGATAACGGGTCTAAGCCCTGCTGAAAGAGACATTGTAGCCACTAACTAAATGCAATTTCTAACCCATTAAGAGCGGCGAAAGCCGCTCTTTTCTTTTGAGGTCAGGATGATTATTGAAGAGCTAACCTCTCAGGCCTTTCTGGAGGGCCTGACAAAAACCGAGACGGTCTTGGTCCCGGTTGGTGCTACAGAAGGGCATGGAGCGCATCTTCCGCTGGGTACAGATAGTTTCCAGGCGCTTGATGTCTGTCGACGCCTGGCTGAGCGGCGCTCTCTTTTTGTTGCTCCGCCAATCCCTTATGGAGTCTGTCGCTCTACATCCCAGCACCCGGGAACCTTGAGCATCCGCACTGAAACCCTGAAGAGTTTACTGATGGATGTCGTAGAAGCTCTCTATCGACAGAACTTGCGTAATTTTGTTGTTCTTTCAGGGCATGCCGGCGGGACCCACAATGCCGTCCTTATTGATGCCGGGGAATGTTTGCTGTCACGACTTCCCGAAGCGAAAATTGCCGTGGTCACCGAGTATGATCTGGCTGCAGAGGAGGGGAAGGGGTTGATCGAAACGGTCGGAGATTCACATGCTGGTGAGATTGAGGCTTCAAGAATCCTCGCCACAAGACCTCACCTGGTTAAAGAAGGAGCCGTTGAGGCCTATCCTGCCTTTCCAAAGCATATTTTGGTGCGCAACAAGCGGGCTTATTGGCCAAGCGCTGTTTGGGGAGACCCGAGTAAGGCGAGCGCGGAGAAGGGCCGGAAGATTGAAGAAGTCGTTGTGGATGCCTTGGAACGGTTGGTCGTTGAATTGGAAGAATTTGTTGAGCCTGCCGGTTGTTGATTTAGGGGACACAAGATGAGTGCCATTTTGACCCTGAATTTACTTACGTTTAATCACATCGTTCAGTGCCTTGAGAAGCTTAACAATGTCCACATTGTGGACCCCCGCACCATGCTCAACCTCCTCGTAATCAGCGATCTGGCATTCCATGCAATCCAAACCAAAAGAACGAAAGACCTCAATTGTCTGAGGATAACTTGAGATAATGTCGGAAATAATCATTTCACGTGTAATCATGCAACCTCCTCAACTTTTCAGTTTCTTCCAACCCCTAGCCCCCAGCCTCAGCCTTCAACTAAACTTCTCTGCCAAAGCTTTCCTGACAACGGGCGGGACCAGGCTCTCAACAGGACCTTTCAGACTGGCGACTTCTTTGACAATCGATGAACTAAGGTATCCGTATGGTACAGATGTCATCATAAAAACTGTTTCCACTTCACTTTTCAGGTTGTGATTCATCTGGGCTATCTGGAATTCGTATTCGAAGTCAGACACGGCTCGCAAACCTCGCAGAATCACTTTAGCCCCTTTGGAAACCACATAATCAACCAACAGTCCTTCAAAGGTATCGACTTTGACGCGTGGATTATCACCAAGCGCCTCCCTGATGTGTCTGATGCGTTCTTCGGTGGAGAAGAGTCCCTTTTTGCCTGAATTGCGGGCTACGGCAATAATTATCTTATCGAAAACGTCCAGTCCTCGTTCTATGATATCGAGGTGGCCGTAAGTAATTGGGTCAAAAGAGCCTGGATATACGGCTATTTTCTCATTCATCACATTCCCTCATCAGTCTATGAGCATAAAAGTTTATCATAATTGTGCCGTAACGGCGTTGATCGATTCGTTGGAGGTTGCCGACGCTCTCCGGCAAGATTTCTCTGGAACCCGTCTCAGCGCAAATAATGCCGTCATTGCTGAGGATACCCTGCTTCTCAATCTCTAACAATGCCTGCTCTGCCAACCCTTGAAAGTAGGGGGGGTCGAGAAAAATCAAGTCAAATGAAGCTGCAGTGAATTCATGCAGACTGCGTAGCGCGTCCTTGATGTACAGAGTTGTCTTTTTTTCCAGTTTGCAGAGATTTAGATTCTTTCGAAGAACCAGTTCTGCGGCACGATCCTTTTCGACCAGACATGCCGAGGCAGCGCCGCGACTGAGAGCTTCTATTGCCAATGCCCCCGAGCCTGCGAAGAGGTCCAGGACTTTAATGCCGGAAAAACTTCCTAATTTACTCTGCAGAATGCTGAAAAGGGCTTCACGTACCCGGTCTGGTGTAGGGCGCACATCACGGCCTTCGAACATTGTTAATCGTCTGCCGCGTGAAGTTCCGGCAATAACCCTCATGGAAACACCTCTGCGAAAGCCACTAAGATAGCGTAAACTATGAAAAGGACTAGCACAATCATGTCACACGGTCAAGCTAAGTCAGGCGGAATCGGTCTTGACAGATGGACGGTTGCATGGCTTAAATAAACTCTGATTCAGTGATGGATCAACAACTGGAGGCTTGAATGGAAAGACCGGACCTGGCAGGTTATGCCGCGCAAAGTGAAACCTCACTTGGACGAAGATACCCTGAGGTCTATAAGGATGATCGGCCGGCTTATGAACGCGATCGTGATCGCATCATCCATTGTGCCGCCTTCAGGCGTCTGGAATATAAAACTCAGGTTTTTGTTAACCATGAAGGGGATTATTACCGAACTCGCCTGACTCATTCGTTGGAAGTCGCCCAGATCGGCCGAGGTATTGCCCGGCGCTTGAAACTCAACGAAGACCTGGTGGAGACCCTGGCCCTGGCTCATGACCTTGGTCATACACCTTTCGGCCATACCGGCGAAGATGTATTGAATCGCCTGATGTCTCCCTACGGTGGCTTCGAACACAATCGTCAGTCGTTACGGGTCGTTGAGAACCTTGAAGAGCGCTACCCTGATTTTAACGGTTTAAACCTGAGCTGGGAGGCCCGCGAAGGGATCATCAAACACTCCTCTGACTACGATCTCCCTGATGGCTCGGGCTACGAGGAGTATCGACCGGACTTAAGACCCACACTGGAAGCCCAGATCATCGATCTGGCCGACGAAATTGCTTACAATAATCATGACATTGATGATGGCCTCAAGGCTCGTTACCTGACGCCTGAGGCCTTGATGAAGGTTGATCTCTGGGCTGACATATATGCCAGAGTGAAAGAGAAATATCCTTCTCTACCTGAAGATCGTCAGATCCTGCAAACGATCAGTCATTTGATCGGCCATCTGATCATGGACCTCGTAGATCAGACCAGGAAGAATATTTCAGAGGCGGGGATAACCACTCAGGAAGCGGTGCGTACACATTCTGGAAATCTGGTGATGTTCAGCAGCGAGACAGCGGCGCGTAACCGTGAATTGAAAAGGTTTCTCTATAAAAACCTCTACAGACATTACAAGGTGGAACGGATGCGCATCAAGGCGGAGCGCTTCCTGACCATGCTTTTTGAGAACTACTTGCAGAACCCGACACTCTTGCCGTCGAGCTACCAGGACAAGTATGAGCGGTATGGACGGGAGCGAGTTGTCTGTGACTATATTGCCGGAATGACCGATCGTTATGCTCTGGACGAATACAAACGCCTCTTTGACCCTTACGAAAGGGTCTGAGCCGACGATCAGGCTTTTGGTAGGTTGATGGTTTTGTCTTCGTTCTGACGATAAAGAAGGAAGTTCTTACCGATCACCTGCACAACCTCTGCGCCTGTTTCTGCGGCGAGTTCTGCAGCAACAACCTTGCGATCCTCCAGGCAGCCCTCCTGGATCTTTACTTTGATCAGTTCGTGAGCCTCAAGAGCTTCGTTGGTCGCCTTAACGACATCTTCGCTGAGGTGGTGCTTGCCGACCATGACAAAGGGCTTCAGGCCGTGACCGAGACCGCGCAAAAAGCGGTTTTGCTTGCCGGTGAGTTGTTTCGTTGCTTCTGACATCTGTTTATTCCTTATATTGGCTTCAGCCCGTGCAGTGATAAGGGCGAAACAAGAAAATTGACTGCTTGAGGCGGGCACTATAACATCGAGTTGTGATTACGTGGAAGCCTGTTTCTGGAGAGAGCCTGACATTATTTTTCTGTTATGACCCTACACCTTGCCATAGTCTGTGAAAATACCGTTGGACGCCCGATTTACGCGTGTGGTGAGCACGGTTTTTCCTGCCTGGTACGTACGGATACCGGGACCTGGCTCTTTGATACCGGCAGTGGCCAAACCCTGCTGGGTAATCTTGACGTACTGGAGATCGATGCCAGCCAGATTGATGCCGTGATACTGAGCCATGGTCACTATGATCACTGCGGTGGGTTGCTGCCGTTACTGCAGAAGATCGGGCCACGTCCTGTCTATTCACACTCTCAGATCTTTAGCGAACGGTTCTGGCAAGGGCAGCATGAAGAACGTGATATCAGCCTTCCATACACCCGGTCAGAGCTTGAATCTGCCGGGGCGACCTTCCATCATCTGGATTCTTTTGCAGGGGTTGCTCCAGGGCTCTATTTCAGTGGCTCGATCCCACGTCTTGAGCCGCTTGAAAAAGGCGATCCGCATCTGGTTCAACGACCTGCAAAAGGTGAAGGGTGGCTCGATGATGAATTTTTCGATGACGCTGCTCTTGCCATTGAGACAGAAAAGGGTCTCGTCATTCTGCTTGGTTGTGCACATTCAGGCTTGATCAATACCGTCGAGCACTTTCGCCGCGAATTAGGCGGCCCCCGTATTCACGCGATTATTGGTGGTACGCACCTCGGCCCGGCCAGTGATGAGCAGTTTGCCGCAACCGTCGACTATTTGAAGCGTCTTGATTTTGATCGACTGGGCGTTTCTCACTGCACCGGGCAGGTCCGTTCTGCCCAGTTGTTCGTGCATCTCCCCAATAAAGTTTTCTTCGCAAATGTTGGTTCAACCTTTAGAATCTAGAGGCTGGAGGCTGGGGGCTGGCAAACCACAGGACAATCCCCTTTCCAGGTCAATAAGTCACTGATTACTGATTACTGATTACTGGTTACTGATACATGTAGGTTTTAACACCATGGGCACACCGCTTTGCATCCTGATTGTTGATGACTCCAAGTTTTTCATCGAACTGGAGAGGCAATTCCTTCGCAATACGCCTGCAACGGTCTTGCCCGCTGATTCTGCCAGAGAAGCCCTGTTGTTGGCCAGGGAACATCAACCCAACCTCGTCTATATGGATGTTGATATGCCGGAGATGAATGGCTACGATTGCTGCCGTGCCTTTAAGTCTGACCCTGATTTGCGTGAGATACCTGTTGTCCTGATAGGAGGGGATGATCCTGCTACCGATGAGGCAAAAGCGCGCGCTTCCGGTGCGGAGGATTATTTGCCCAAACCGCTCGATCGTCGTCTCTTCTTAGCTTCCGGGCATCGCTTCCTGGTCAGTATCGATCGACGTGAACCACGCAGGAACTGTCAGATTATCGTTGACTATACCTGTCGTGGCCGGCGTATGATGGGTCGTTGCATTGATATCAGCAGTGGTGGTATGTTTCTGGAGTGTCAACCTACGGCTCAGACTGGCGAGTTGCTACTGCTTAAATTCTGTTTGCCCGATGAGAAGAAAACCCCGGTCGAGGTGCATGGCAGAATTGCCTGGGCGAATGCCAATGGCTCCATTATTAAAGAGGGTTTTCCTCTCGGCTATGGTGTTGAGTTCGTTGATATTGCCGTCTCAGTGGGTACGGCCTTGCGCCGTTGTTTTGGAACATAGATTGCTTGTTAAGTGTTTTTTTGTCTGATTGTGGGGGGCCATAATGACTAAGTTAAGTATCCTTCTGGCGGATGATTCTCGGTTTTTCCGGGCCATAGAAAGCCAGTTCCTGCAAAAAACTCCAGCTGAAATCCTTGAGGCCGACGATTGCGATACAGCCTTGGCGATGGTGCGCAACGAAAGACCGGACCTGGTCTATCTTTCCTTTTCGTTGCCGCCTACCGGAGGCCTTGATTGCTGTCAGAGGATCAAAAGAGATCCCGAATTGCGTACCATCCCTGTGGTTATCGTCTGTGATCCGGACTCCCCTGAGCAACCCGAACTCGCTCGAAAGAAGGGCTGTGACGCATGGCTGAGTAAACCTTTGGACAAGCATAGCTTCCTACAGCTCGGTAGACAGTTTCTTCCGGGAGTCCGGGAGCACCGGCAACCCACTTTCTTCCGTGTTACCATCCTTTCTGAAGGTGAAGAGTTTGCCGGCAAGTGTTTGGACCTGTCAGGCGGTGGGATGTTCGTTGAAAGCCAAGCTGATCTTGCCCCTGGCACAGAAATCGAATTAAGCTTTAAGCTCCCTGATGGGCCTGGGACCCAACTCAGCTGCAGGGCTGTAGTCTCATGGTTGAACCGCAAGCCCAACCCCTTGAAGCCACATTACCCACACGGTCTCGGTATCATGTTTGCCAAGCTACCCGAGGCCGTTCGTAAGGCAATCCTGCGAATCTCTGACAAGAAAGCTTCCAGCTGACAAACGCCCGGATTTCTGCTAAAAGATCAGTCCAAACATGTAACAAACAGGAGTGGTGATGAAGATATATATTGACAAGAATAAGTGCCATGGCTCGGGAGAGTGCCTCAAAGCTTGTCCCCATGGTGCTTTACAGGTTATCGACGGCAAGGCTGTTGTTGATCATGCCATCTGTGATCTGGACGGACTTTGTCTGCCTGCTTGCCCCCATGATGCAATTTGTATAGCAGAAGAGGCTTAGCGAACGTCCCGGCAAGAGTCTAGTGCTTCACATTTTAGTGGTTTTTTCAACAATGGCGTCAGGCCCTTCTGACGCCATTGTTTTTGTTTGTCCTGGAAACTTTCACCCCCAGAATTGCTAAAGCACGGTTGTTTGGTAAAGTTTAGACTGGTTTTTTTTATTCCAACTTTTGAGAGGAGATCGAGATGAATAAGTGGGTTTTTTGGGCTTGCCTGGTGAGCTTCTTGGTTGTTCCTTTTTATACGTTTGCTGATGATGGCAAGTGTATTACCTGCCACGATGGCATCGAGAAGATATCAGAAGTCGACGGAATGAGTCATTTGAGCTGCACGGACTGTCACAAGGGAGATGCTTCTGCTGTCGAAGCAGAGAAGGCCCACACGGGCATGTATGGCAATCCCAGTGACTTTCGTGTAATTGAAGAAACCTGCGGCACATGTCATCCCGAGGAAGTCGAAAACAACATGAAGTCTCTGCACTCAACCAGTGCCGGGATTATCAGCGGCACCCGTTATGATTTTGGTGCTCAGGACCGGGCTTCTATCTATGCCAATTACGCTGTTAAGGATGACAACCCGGAAGGTGAGTATGCCTTGGCTGAGTTGGCAGAAGTCCCTTATTATGACCCGAGCAAGCCGGAAAGTTCAACCAACTCTACAGGCGACGATTACCTGCGTAATCAGTGTCTTCGTTGTCACCTGTGGAGCGACGGACACCAGCGCGATGGCGACTATCGTGCTAGCGGTTGTGCCGCTTGTCATGTCGTTTATTCTGATGCCGGCCTCTATGAAGGAGGGGACAAGGCGATCGACAAGAGCCAGAAAGATCGGCCGATGTTCCATCGTATAACCTCAAAGATTCCTGAGAACCAATGTATTCACTGCCATAACCGCGGCGGACGAACTGGCGTCAGCTTTATCGGTACGATGGAAAGTGATGCTTACGGCACTCCATGGACCGGCTCTGGCGGCAAACAGGGGAAACTCCACGGCAAGAACTACAATCACCTTCAAGCCGATGTCCACTACGATAAGGGTTTGACTTGCATCGATTGCCACACCAAGCAGGATCTGCATGGTGACGGCAATATTTACGCCAAGAAATGGCAAGCGGTTGAGGTTGAGTGCGAAGACTGCCATGGCACCATGCAGAAGAAATCCGAGCTGAAGAGCTCTTGGGGCAACCCTTTGACGAATTTGAAAGTAAAGGACGGTAAGATTGTCCTTACCAGCAAGATGACGGGTAAGGAGCATATAGTCCCCCAGGTCTCCGAGGCCAAGTACTCATCCGAGGGTCATACTGCCATGGTTAACCTCCCTGTCCACATGGAGAAACTCGAATGTTATACTTGCCACGCAACCTGGGCTCCACAGTGCTATGGTTGTCACGCCAAACAGGATATCGCCAAGCCCAATGGCGATTGGTTGAATTCTAAAGAGGGTGGTGATGACAGTATGGCAAGCCACAAGGATAACCGAGAAAAAACGGCTTATTCCTGGAACGAATCCCGTTCTTACCTGCGTTGGGAGACACCGATTATCGGTTGGAACCCGGAGGGCAAGATTAGCACCTTTATTCCTGGCTGCCAGGTGTTCTTCACGCAGATGGACGGCGAAAAGAATCTCGTGCTCAATAAGACCTATACGACTGTAGATGGCACCAGTGGTATAGCGACCAACCCGATTCAACCCCATACCGTCACCAAGAAAGCCCGAACTTGCGCAGATTGCCACATGTCGCGTAAGGCCCTTGGCCTTGGTAATGGCATGTATATGATCGAAAAGAATTTCCCGGAAGGTTCGCCGATCGATTTTGAACTTGAGCGGATTGTCGATGAAGACGGCAAGCAAATCCAGGCAACCAATCACGTAGGCGCTCGACCTTTAAACAAGGAAGAACAACAAAGGATCATGAGGGCCGGAACCTGTGAGGCCTGTCATGGTATGGACATGGACTTCTGGGCTAAAATGAAAGAAGAGAAAGCGATTAAGGCTGCCCCAGATGATGAGATGCACACCCTGGGTATCCGAAGGATAATGAAGAGTGGCGTGAAATAGTCAATCCCTGGTCGTTTGCTAAACAAAAAGGCCCCCTCAGTGGGGCCTTTTTGTGTTAGGGAATCGTCTTCGTCATTAACGGTATTTTTTAAGCGGGCTTTTGCTTATTCTTCTGTGTCAATGTCGGCCTCAACCACGAAACGCTTGATCTTGCGCGTCGTCGTCTTCGGGAACTCGTCTTCACGCAGGGTGAAGCGTTTTACTCTCTTGTAGTCGGCCAGGTTCTTGCCGCGTTCGAGAACCTCCTGGCGGATTATCTTCTCGATCTCTTCTGGCTTATAATGAGTCACTCCTGCTTCGGCAGCATGAGCGTCCAATGCGTCCTGGTCAGGGTAAATCATGGCATATACTTCTTCAGAGGTTTCATTGACCTTGTGGCCGTAAACCATTATTTCTGCAACAAAAGGACTGTTAAGTATTTCATTTTCTATCTCTTCGGGATAGACATTCTTGCCGTTTGCCGTAACGATGAGATTTTTCAGCCTGCCACAAATTCTCAGGTACCCATCGTCTTCGAGACAACCCAGGTCCCCGGTGTGGTACCAACCATCCGTAATCGCTTCTTTGGTCGCCTGCGGGTTATTGTAGTAACCGAGCATAATATTGGGCCCTTTGGCCCAGATCTCACCGACGCCTTCTGAGTTTGCGTCGTGAATCTTGACTTCGACGCCCGGTATCGGCTTGCCGACGGTTCCCAGCCGCTTCACGGTGGGAGATTCTGCAGCGATAACCGGCGAGGTTTCGGTAATGCCATAGCCTTGGTAGACGTTTAACCCCAAATCCATCAGGGTCGCTGCAACCTCCGGATCAAGAGCCGCACCACCACTGATAAAGACAGGGCTGCCACCGAAGGCCTCGCGGACTTTCTTCGTCACCAGGCCGCGGGTCGGAGTGAACTTAAAGAGTGCCTTGGAAAGAGGCCGGCTTTCGATTTTGCGCGACATGCGATCTGCGAGCAGTCTGAAAACAGCCGGGACGCCAAGTAAAAAATTGGGTTTTACCTCGCCCAGATTATCTCCCAACTTGCGCAGGCTCTCAGCGAAGGAGACTGTGCCGCCGACCGCGAGCGGCAGGATTATCCCTGCGACTTGCTCAAAGACGTGGTTGATCGGCAGAAAGGACAGTGTGTGCATGCTTGGATCAAGGTCAAAGAGCTCTATCGCTGTGCGCACGTTGCTGGTAATGTTGCGGTGGCTCAGCATGGCGCCCTTGGAACGCCCCGTTGTGCCAGAGGTGTAAAGGATGACCGCGAGGTCGTTTGGCTGACAACTCGTCAACGGTGGCGGTGACGCTTTCTGGAAGTCTTCAAGGTTTTCTACCGAGAAAACAGGGGTTTTTTCGTCGGGGTCGCGCAGCAAGCGGGTAAAGAAGTTTTTCTTCTTGTCTCCCTGTTTGACCCCCGTGGGCATGACAAGTTGTTGAAAATCTTCTGCCAGGCCTTCAAAGGACTGGATATCGTCGTCCTTGATCTTGTAGCGCTGGCTGAGTCGATGCCATTCGCTGATAAGCAACGCAAGGGCGTGTTCCACCTTTGGGGAAATCTGTCCCTTTTGTGTTGGTTCCTGGTTCAGCAGGACGATCTTCTCGAGCTGGGGCAAGTTCTCCGCGACATCAAGGATCAAATCAAGGTAGGAATGTTCTGTAAATAAAACCCGCGCGCCGCAGTCAGCAATAATATGACGCAGCTCTCCCTGCTTGAGGTCTTTGTCGATCGGCACAGCGATGGCGTTGCTTTTGAGTATGCCGAAGTAGGCCATGACCCAGGCAGGGGATGATGGTGCCAGCAAAGCAACGCGATCGCCGGACTCTAGGCCCCACTCGACCAGGCCGGCGGCGATCTGGTCAGAGGTGCTCCAGATCGTTGCGTAGCTGTACTCAACCCAGCGGCCGGCAACTTTGTGTCTTAGGGCAGTCTTTCTGGATTGTGTACGGCAGCTTTTCTGCAGCATTTCTGTAATCAAAGCCATAAAGCCTCTCTGTAATGGAATCCTTACAATAATATCAGCATCTTAATCACGCTCAGGCGCACTTGGCAAGAATAAAGCCGACGGGCTCTTCTTGGCCTCAGTTGTAAATAAGCTTCATTCCCTTTTTGCTTCTTTACAAATTACCAGTATTTCGATATTTTTCATTGTTCTCCAAAAATATGTATAGATTGCTGTCGCAAGGGATAAGTTCTTATATTTATGAAACAATCACAGATTCGAAATTTCTCTATCATTGCTCATATTGATCACGGTAAATCAACTCTCGCTGATCGCTTGCTGGAAATGACCGGAACCCTGACAGACAGGGAGAAGACAGACCAGTTTCTTGACAAGATGGACCTGGAGAGAGAGCGCGGTATCACGATAAAGGCCCAGGCGGTTCGCCTGAGCTATCGTGCCGCCGACGGCCAGGATTACATCCTTAACCTGATCGACACCCCGGGCCACGTTGACTTTACCTATGAGGTCAGTCGTTCTCTCTCTGCCTGTGAAGGTGCTCTGCTCGTTGTTGATGCATCACAGGGAGTTGAAGCGCAGACCCTGGCAAACGTTTACCTGGCCATCGATGAAAATTTGGAAGTCTTTCCCGTTCTAAACAAAATCGACCTTCCCAGCGCCGAACCTGAAAAAGTTCGCGCTGAGATAGAGGAGATCATTGGCCTGGATGCCAGCGATGCGGTTGTTGCCAGCGCCAAGACAGGCCTTGGCGTCGCGGATATTCTGGAAGCCATTGTAAAAAAGATTCCGCCTCCTGAGGGCGACCCGGACGCACCATTAAAAGCCCTGATCTTTGATTCTTGGTACGACCCTTACCAGGGTGTCATCGTTCTGGTGCGTGTTATTGACGGTGCCATGAAAAAGGGTGACAAGATTCGTCTCATGGAGAGCCGTACTGAACATGAGATTCTTAAAGTCGGTGTCTTCGCTCCGCATACGGTAGCCGTGGATGAACTGACGGCAGGTGAGGTCGGCTTTATTACCGCCAGCATCAAGGTCGTAGCGGATGCCAAGGTCGGTGACACGATTACTCATGTACGCAATCCGACAGCCAAAGCTCTGCCAGGCTTTAAAGACGTCAAGCCAATGGTCTTTTCCGGTCTTTACCCGATTGATTCCGGCGATTACGAAGATCTTCGCGACGCCATGGAGAAATTACGCCTTAATGACAGCTCTTTCTCCTTCGAACCGGAGAATTCAGTCGCCCTTGGTTTCGGCTTTCGCTGCGGTTTCCTCGGCCTCCTGCATATGGAGATCATTCAGGAGCGCCTTGAGCGTGAGTTTGGCGTTGATTTGATCACCACGGCACCGACGGTTGTTTATCGGGTCACCACGGTAAAAGGTGAAACGATCAACGTCGACAGCGCCAACAAGCTGCCTGATGTGCAGAACATCGACCTGATCGAAGAGCCTTTCATCCTGGCCTCCGTACATGTTCCCAACGAGTTTGTTGGTGCCGTACTCGCTTTGTGCGAGGAGAAACGTGGTGTGCAGCGTGAAATCAAGTACCTGACCGCGAACCGTGTCATGGTTATCTACGAGCTGCCGCTCAACGAGATCGTTATGGACTTTTTCGATCGTCTCAAGAGCCTCTCACGTGGTTATGCTTCCCTCGACTATGAGCACCTTGATTATCGTCCGAGTGAGCTGGTTCGGCTTAACATCCTGATCAATGGTGACCTGGTCGACGCACTCTCACTGATCGTACATCGCGACAAAGCCCAATACCGCGGTCGTGACCTGGTCGCGAAGATGAAAGAATTTATCCCGCGCCAGCAGTTTGAAGTGGCGATTCAAGCGGCTATCGGCAACAAGGTTATCGCCCGCGAAACTGTCAAGGCTCTCCGCAAGGATGTTACGGCGAAGTGTTACGGTGGCGACATCAGCCGTAAGCGCAAACTCCTGGAAAAACAGAAAGAGGGCAAGAAGAGGATGAAACAGGTCGGCAACGTTGAGCTGCCTCAGGAAGCCTTTCTGGCCATATTGAAAGTCAAGGAAAACAAGTAATGAAGCTTTTTGCAAAAAAGCAGGCTGTTAATGAACAGGAGCCGCCCAAGAAGTCCCAGTTGCGCGATTGGACAGAAGCACTGATTGTCGCTGCCATCCTTGCGCTGATTATTCGTACTTTCGTCGTTCAGGCCTTCAAAATCCCTTCTGGGTCCATGGAAGACACGTTGCTGATTGGTGACCATCTGCTGGTAAGCAAGTTCACTTACGGTTTACAGGTGCCCTTTATTGAAGACCGCATCTTTACGATTCGCGACCCGGAACGTGGTGACATCATTGTCTTCGAGTTTCCCGAAGATAAAGACAAGTCTTATTTCAAGCGTCGTGATTTCATCAAGCGTGTTGTTGGCCTGCCCGGAGACACTGTTGAGATCCGCAACAAAAGCGTTTACGTGAATGGCGAGCGGCATCTGACACCCGAAGCTGTCTACAAGGATGGCAACGTCACTGCCGGCCCACGTGACAACATGCCACTGGTCACTGTGCCGCCAGACAACTATTTCGTCATGGGAGACAATCGCGATCGTTCCTACGATAGCCGCTTCTGGCGTTTTGTCGACCGCTCGGCGATCAAGGGGTTGGCATTTATCAAGTATTGGTCCTGGGACAAGGAGAAGTTCATGCCGCGCTGGGGTCGCATCGGTCGTCCTATCAAGTAACCGTGATTGTTGATATTTTGTAGCTAAGGAGCGTCTCCAATAATGAGGCGCTCCTTTTCTTTGGGTTGCAACCAAAACAAAAGTAATGCAAGACCTAAGGCGTCTATCAACGCAGACGCGCAAAGACGCAGAGATAAATGGCTATGACTGTAATTCTTTCTTCTGTCTGTATCTTCTCTCAGCGCCTCAGTGCCTCCGCGTTGAATATGTTTTGGCTTTATGTTTTTTTTGAGTACCCACTTTCCCGATGCCAAGGCATAATAGGCTCATGCTGCTCCACTCCTTCACCACCTTCAGCAAATCCAACCAGAGGATGATCTTCCTCTTGATAGCCAGTCACCTGGTATGGGGGTGCGCTCTCATCGGTTTCTGGTCAACCGGCCGTCTGTTTGAAACAGCTTCCCTTTTATGGTCAGGTCTCTACCTTGCTTTCCAGCTTTACGCCGCAGCACAACTTCTTTTGCCAGTGCTCCTGATTCATCCGGAGGATCGCAACAGAGGGTTCTATCTGTTCTGGGGGATCGTGCTGCTTTTGTCCGTGTGGCTGCTTCAACAGCTTAGCCTGACAGCTGCATGGCAGCCCCTGCTAGACGCTTTCCAGTCTGCGCTGTTGCTCCTGGTCGCAACTGTGACTGGTGCCGCAATGGCGCGTTATATTGATAAACTATGGGAGATTGTCCCTGTCTGCCTGGTGATGACCTTGGCTGATTTTGCCAGTTGGCTCTACGGTCCAACCGCCGGCTTTTCTCAAGCCATCCAGCAATACTATGAGGCTCCTTCTGGGCCACCACCACTGGTTGACATGATCCTGGTGAAACTCGCTTTTCCAGGTGCCTCTGGCTTGCTGCCTGCTTTCGGTATCTCTGATTGGATTATGGTTGTGTTCTTTGCCATAGTTGCTGCTCGTCATGAGGTGAATGACAACCTGGTTGGCGCCTGCGGAGAAAAACAGGCGCGGCAGGGGCGAATAGGGGGGTATCTGCCGGTTTCGGTTGTTGCGCTTTTCCTGGCGATGACACTTGCGCAGACAACGGGACTCTTTATCCCGGCGCTTCCGGTTATTGCTCTGGTTATGATGCTTTGGTACTCTTTGCGATATCTGTTTTTACGGCTGTGAATTGTAACTGGCAAACCACAGGGATTACCCCCGACTAAAAAAGGTTGTCCCCTGATCGTAGAGATCACTAATCACTGATAACGACAACTAACAACTGGACCTCAGATGAAAAACAGCAACTCTCGCCTCGTCTATTCCTGCGAATCTGGCCGTACTTGCCCAAAGTGCAAGAAACCGATTGCTGGGTGTGTGTGTCGTAAATCGGCAACACTCCCTCCTCACGGGGATGGTGTTGTTCGTGTCGGTCGTGAAACCAAGGGACGTAAAGGCAAAGGAGTGACTCTGGTCACAGGTGTTCCGCTGCCAACCAGCGAACTCAAAAAACTTGCGAAAGAGTTGAAACAGAAATGCGGGACTGGCGGCACTCTCAAGGATGGCGTGATT
Source organism: Deltaproteobacteria bacterium IMCC39524 (assembly GCA_029667085.1). Taxonomy (NCBI): domain Bacteria; class Deltaproteobacteria; species Deltaproteobacteria bacterium IMCC39524. Next base: position 553,939 of record JARUHJ010000001.1, on the reverse strand, counting down.
GAGATACAGGGCGATCATCGCGATTCCTTGATTGAAATGCTTAAAGCCAGGGGTTGGACGGTTAAGAGGAGCGGGGGCTAGGGGCTGGGGCCTGGAGACTGGGGAGTCACTAACCACCTTTTTAAGGATTTACTGATGGCTGTTCACGAATCACTATTGACGGGGGTTTATCAATGAAAGTTTTCGTTCTTCTCGGCAGCATCAATGCTTTCCTCGGCGTCGCTTTAGGCGCATTTGGCGCTCATGGTCTGAAAAGCAAGGTCTCCCCTGAGATGCTTGTGGTCTGGCAGACAGGTGTTCAGTATCACCTGGTTCATGCTCTCGCTCTTCTGCTCATCGGCATCCTCTGTCACTTGATGCCCGATCCTGCTTTGGCTCGCAACGCTGGATGGGCCATCCTGATCGGGATTCTCCTCTTCTCAGGCTCGTTGTATGTCATGGTCCTTTCCGGGGCCAGGGCGCTGGGTATTATTACCCCCTTGGGCGGTGTTGCATTTCTTGTAGGTTGGTTGTTGTTGATTCTTGCCGCCTGGAAAAATGCTTCCTGAGACGTTCAAGACTGCTGGTTGTATTTGCTGTCGCCAAACTTGTAGAAGGAAGGAAAAACGATACAATGGGACGACATCATCGTCGTCCACCATCCTCGTTGGGGTAAAAAATGAAACCAGAACAAAGCCAAGGGCTTACACTCAGACCTGAGCAAACCAATAACGCAACACCTTTTCCTGAATTCCTTGAAGCCTTCAAATCGAATTTACATAACGTCTTTCATAATCGCGAAGATTTCGACAAACTCAGCATTAATCGTGGGCTGCCGCCTTATGTCCTGCGAGACATCCTGGCTTCCAGCCCACTGTCTACCTTTATTCAAACCGAGCAGGGTGGGCGGGGCGGGCAAATCAGTGAAGGCATTGCTCTCATTGAGGCCGCCTCGTACGAATCCCTGGCTTTGGCGCTGGTTTTCGGAATCAATTGGGCGCTCTTTATCCAACCGGTCACAAAGTATGGTCAGGAGGCTGCACGAGAAGCGGTTTTAAAGGACTTCGTGCAACACAAGAAGATGGGCGGGTTGATGATCACCGAGCCTGACTATGGCAGCGATGCTTTACATATGCAGACCTCGTGGAGTGGCGAAGGTGATTTTTGTCACCTGCAAGGAACCAAACATTGGGCAGGTTTGACCGGTTGGGCCGACTACTGGCTGCTTACGGCACGGCAGGTCACAGAAAAGAAGGGTCTGGCACGCGATATCGACTTTTTTATCTGTGACGCCAATGCACCCGGTCAGCAAGTTGTTGTCGAGGAAAAATTCAACAACCTTGGCCTTTACATGATTCCCTACGGCCGCAATCGCATCAATGTCACGATTCCCAAAACACATCGACTGATCCCGCACAGCACAGGGATCAAGATGATGCTCGACTTGCTGCATCGCAGCCGCATGCAGTTTCCAGCGATGGCGATGGGGTTCCTGACGCGCATCCTTGATGAAGCGACCAACCACACTCGCGAGCGCCTGGTCGGTGGCAAAGCTTTGTATCACTACGATCAGGTCCAAGCCCGCCTGGCGAAGATTCAGTCGGCGTTCACCATCTGTTCAGCAATGTGTGTCAACGCGAGCGAGCACGCCAGTATCGATCGTGATTTAGCCTCTCATGGATTGGAAGCGAACTCTATCAAAACCTGCGTCACTGATCTCATGCAGGATGCCGCCCAATCATTGCTGCAGCTAGTTGGAGCAGCAGGCTATCGCCTTGACCACTTCGCCGGCCGCGCCATTGTCGACAGTCGCCCATTTCAGATCTTCGAAGGATCCAACGATATTCTTTATGTGCAGATTGCTGAAGCGCTCCTCAAGCAAATGAAAATCGCCAAGGAGAAAAACCTGTTCCGCTACCTCAACAGTTTTGACCTAACTCATCGCGCCAGCGGACTGATTAAGGAATTGATCGAGTTTGATCTTGAGGCGTCCCTACCTCAACGCAAAATGACCGAGTTAGGCAAGATTGTAAGTCGTATTGTCTCTATGGATCTGGTCTTGAGGTTGGGAGAAAAGGGGTTTGATCAAGAGATGATCAACGGCAGCCTTGTCAATCTGCAACAGGAGATTGCCGGTTTGTTAACTGTTTGTGCTTTTGATAACTGTTCCGCGTTGATTGACCCTGATTCGGAGCATCCTTCCTGGCGGGAATTCTGTCGTTAAACTAATGGCTTATAGCTAAAACAAAGGTTGTAATTATTTAACGCAAAGGCGCGAAGGGGTAGAGAAAGCCCGCAAAGAAAACCACCTCAAAAAGCGACATCAGTCACCTTCCGTCAATGTTTCGCCAAAAACCGGTCAAGTTGGTTAGCAAACGCCTGCTTGTCACATGCATTGAAGGTCGCCGGGCCGGCGGTTTCAACGCCGCAGCCACGGAGCTCGTCAAGCATGTTACGTACCGCAAGCCTTTCTTTGATATTGTCTTCCGTGTAGAACTCTCCGCGTGGATTCAGTGCATGGCCGTTTTTCTCAATTGCTGCCGCGGCCAGTGGAATGTCGGCAGTAATCACCAGGTCCCCGGCCTGCATCAGCTCCACAATCTTGTCATCTGCCACATCAAACCCGGAGCCCACAACCATTGACCCGATAAAGGCTGAGGCCGGGGTTTGCAAGGGCTGATTGGCGACCAGGGTCAGCTGTACTTTTTTCCTGTCAGCAGCCCTGTAGAGAATATCTTTAATGACCCTGGGGCAGGCGTCAGCGTCGACCCAAATTTGCATCTATAGCTCCTGGAGAACAGCGAACAACCGTTAACAAAACGACGACCTTAAACCTCGGAATGCACTTTAAAAGAGAGCCTTAACCATCTAAGATTACGACTCGTTCTGTCTTCATCTTAACCATATCACCAATCGTAAATCAGTCTTCCAGGCCCAGGTGATCGTTCTCAATCTCCACCAGGGCTGAAAACACTTCTCTGGCGCGTGGTGAAGTCGCAGCTTCAGCAAACTTTCGGTACGATTCAATCGCGATCTGTTCCCGACGATGGCTCTCCTGAAGATTGACCTCGCCGTCAGTGCTTGCTTCAACGTCAAAGAGTGCAGGTTTGGTGGTTTTGAGGTGCTTGGAGAAAATGCTGGCGTGTTCTGATTCAACCTTCATAAGTGCCTTAAAGAGCCACTTGTGGATATCTTCCGTTGAGCTTTCAGCCGCGGCCTTATAAAAGCTGGCATTACCAATCTCAATGTCCAGGGCAGCGTTGAAGTTGTCTTGTTCCTCACGGCTGAAGTTGTTCTCCTGCTCGAACTTGTTGACATAGTCATGTGCATCGACAAAATAATGTTTTTTTGCGCCACAGTAAGGACAGTTGATGGGCGCGTCGTCACCCAGGTAAGGGTCGCCGCAGATCTGGCATTTGTAGAGCTTGTACTCATTCATGGTTAATACCTTCTGGTTGCTTGTGATTTGGGTCAATGACGGTTGAGAAGTTATTACAATGTGGCTTGCCGCATGTCAATAAAATCTAAAAATAGACACCCCCTAACTACGCACGTAGTCTCTACCTTTCTTGACTAGCTCGGCCCTTAAAGGTATTTTGAAAATCTGTGATTTAATGTTGCGGACAATTGTTCGCTATTGGTGCTGAAACAAAAGGAGGGATTGCGCTTTATGCGCGATGCTCCTTTTTGTTTTTTTGAGGATCCCTATAAGTGAACACACAGTTTCTATTAGTATTCTAATCGCCTGAACCGGTGTGATATCGGTCGGCGTTTTTTAGTTGTGAAAGACGTTTTCTCGGCGGCGGTTGGCTTTTTGTACAAGGCACTCGTTTAGCAATGACACAGGTTTTTCTTCGCATCTAAAGGGTCGCTCTTGGCTGGTCATAAAGAAAAAAACGATTTGAATCTGGATACCAGGGTGTTGTCTGAGTTTATTTATGCACTCAACATCGCACGTCGTCAGATTCTCTCATATCCTCCAGGTCATCCGGTGATCAATGCGGCCGCGGAGAAATTGCTCGATTTGTTGCCTAAGATGTTTGAGTTCCGCCAGCACATTACGATCGGGGTTGCCCGCGACACTCTCCTTGTCGGCAACCAGGCGCTGGACAACACGAACCCTATTTATCGTGATTTTGCCAAAAACCTTTTTGATGCAAAAGTAGCTTCATTGACGATCAATAAAGATGTTACTGCCGCTGAAATCTGCAAGTTCTTTGAACTCCTGCGTTACAAACCAGAAGACCTGGCCGATCGTGGCGGCCTGCATCGCGTCCTGACCCTCTCCGACATTAAAGGGCTTTCAGCGCAAGGTGTTGATTTTGGAGCTTTTTACGCGACTGAAGTCAGCCAGGTGCATGCCCCGAAATCAAAATTAATTGAAGACGAAAGCGCCGTCCTATGGAAATCTTTCGTTGGTGGTCTGGTTGCCGGCACACTTGACCCTAATGGAGAAAAACTGGCTCCAGACGCACAACTTGACCCTGAGTTACTCGCTGAAATCATGAATCGGGAAGATGGCGTAGAGGGGCAAGGTCTGATTCGGAATTATGAAGAAGCCATTACCTCTTTTCTTAAAGAGACAGACCGCGACAAACTTCAAAGTCAGGCGAGTCAGGAGACTCTTCGTCGTCTTGGTGATTTGGTCGGAAACCTTAAGCCTGACCTGCGCCGCCGCTTTCTGAACAGCACCCTGAAATCATGCTCAGGGCGACAAGAGATGGCCGGAGAGGTTCTTAGCCATTTACCTCAGGCTCAGATTCTTGAAGCCATGGAGCAGGTCGATAATGAACAGCTCGAAATCCCCCAGGCACTTATGGATGTCCTTGGCAAGCTGGGCCAACATGGTGGAGGCGAAAGGGGCGGGGGACGTGTCGCAGGAAAAAGGGAGCGTTCTTCCGAGGAGACGACAGTCCTCCTTGGTCAGTTATTCAGTGCTGATCAAGCTGATAAATTTGTGCCTGATGACTATCAGGATGCCCTGGCCGTTCTAGCCGCGGCAGAGACTTTGCCAGGGCTGGACCGTAAACAGGTTGATGCGTTGGTTGAAACGCTGGATGGACATGCCGTTGAGAGACACCTTTGCAATGTTATGTTCGATCTCCTTGATCGCGGTGTTAATAAAGTGACCGTTAACGCGATCAGTCGCAACATGGAAGAGTTGATCTTCTATTTCCTGGAAACCGGTGACTTTGTTGCTCTCATCAGTGTTCATGACCATTTGTCACGTCATGCTCGTCAGGTTGAGAAATGGCTGGAAACACCTGAAAAGTCAGCGTTGCATATCTTCTCCAGAGAAGAGTTTGTCGAGCATGTTCTTGACAGCTTCGATACCTGGGGAAAAGCAAAATACGGCTCAATAAAAAGTCTCATTAAGAGAGTCAAAAAGCCCTTTGTCGACCCGCTGCTAGAGCTCCTTGTTCAGGAGGGCAGCATGTCAAAAAGGCGCCTTTTTATGGAGTGCCTGCATGCTGTTGGTATTGATGCGCGTGAGCAGATTGAGGCCAGACTGCATGATCGTCGTTGGTTCTTTGTCCGCAACCTGGTTGTCTTGCTACGGGGGATGGGAGACCCAAGCGTACTGAAAGCCTTGGGAAGATTGGTCGGTTATGCAAATCCAACGGTCCAGTTTGAGGTTATGCGCACGTTTATTCATTTCAACGACCCGCGTGCCGACCGATATCTGGTCAAAGAACTTGACAGTAAAGATCCCGGTGTCCTTCTTCAAGCCGCAAGACTGGCCGCCAATAGCAGAAGCCCTGAAGTGGCCGCTAAGCTGTCCGGAGTTTTAAATCGTAAGCTGCTTAATGAAACCGATGAGAATGTTAAAAGTACCGCCCTCAAAGCTCTTGCCGAAATGGCTCTCCCTGAAGCTTTGCCCGGGTTAAGGCAGTTTCTTCACAGCCGCAGTCTGTTGCAGAGTTTTCAGAGCAACAGCCTTAAGATTGAGGCTGTTAAAACCCTGGGCCGCTACGATTCTCCAGATGCGGTCGACCTGGCCGAAGAGGTTTATCGTAAGGCTTCCGGTGAACTTGCCCGTGCCGCCGGACAGGTTTGTCTGCAAAAAAGAAGGAAGTTGCCATGGACCTGAACCGCTTGAACGCTGTCGACCATTGCCTGCGGCATTTGACCACGGCGATTTCCACTTCAAAACTCTATTCCGCAGAGCATAAGCAGGTCAAAAAACTTTGTCGGATGGCTCATTCCTCTCTTCTGGATGCAATTGACGGACAGGAGAACCTTTCCCTGATCCGGGTCGACGAACATCTTGCTGTCGATGAACATCCTCTTGAGAGGTCGATGTATATCGAACGTTTTGCTCGTTTGATCAAAATGAGCGGTATCGGGCACATAAAGTTTTCACGAAATGTGACGTTTGATGAACTGCACGCACTCCTGAGTAGTTTGGGCGGTTCAGGAAAGGTCACTCACAGCAGCGAAAATATCCGTCTTGGCCAGATTGAAGTTCGTCATCGTTCTGCTCGTGGTGTTGCCGGGGCCGGTCAGGAGGCCCTGACAACTGTACCCGAGGGGGAGCAAGCTGAACCCGAACTATTTAAGAGGGGCGTTGACAATAACGTCCTGATTGAATCTGCGCAGATCCTGGAGAACATCAGCAGCGAGGAGCTGTCTCGCGTTATGGAGGTTTACGAGGCGGTGAAGAACAATCGCCGTCTTCAGGTGGTAGGCCTCTCTGAAATCGTCTCCGGATTCATCGACGTGTTTGCAGGCTTCGCCGATCCTTTGCTGACCCTTGTGCCTCTCCGCAATATGGATGAATACACCTTTACACATTCCCTTAATGTTTGCCTGCTGAACCTGGCCCAGGCAACAGCTCTTGGCATCGAAGGACAATTACTCCATGATATCGGTTTGTCGGCCATGCTGCACGATGTTGGCAAGCTTTTTATCCCTGAAGAGGTCCTCAACAAGCCTGGCAAACTCGATGACAAAGAATGGGCCTTGATGCAGACTCACCCTGTACGTGGTGCTGAGTACTTGCTTGATAGTCCGGGTGTTCCTCGTATGGCAGTCCTTAATGCTTACGAACATCATTTACGTTTTGACCTTAGTGGCTACCCCCTCGTCAAGAATGAATGGCAGCAGAACCTTTGCAGCCAACTCACCAGTATTTCTGACGTCTATGATTCGTTAAGAACCAAAAGGCCGTACCGGGCCCCCCTCGAGTTGGAGGTTGTTCTTTACAATATTGAACAATTGAAGGGGACACAGTTGCATCCTCTCCTGGTTGATAATTTTCTTCTCCTGATGAAGAAAGTCACGCCTCAAAAAGAAGCATGACACCACGCCGTCAACGGTTTTAGTTCGTTTAGATAATTCCTGGGAACTTTATCTGGTTATTTATTGATTATCCCCGCGTCTTCGTAATATTTATATGCATAACCGGGTTAAAAAATCTGGGTGTCTGTCCTCACTTGACAGCTGTTCTGCCTCAACTAAAGTTAAAACGGTAAAACAAATCTTTCGGGAGGCTTCATGAACGTATTAGATTTTGCAATCGAGATGGAAAATGATGGCTTTGAATATTACAAAGACCTCGCTGACTCTTCGACGCTACCTGGCCTGAAAACTATTTTCACTTCCCTGGCTGCTGATGAACTCAAGCACGCCAAGGTCTTCAAGGACCTTGTTGCCGGGGAGACAGTCGGCAAAATGCCTGCATCCGAAACCCTTGAAACGTCAAAGAACCTGTTCAAGCAGCTTCCCGGAGGCTCTGAAGGGTTAAAAAACATTGCTGATTCTCTCAAGGCTTATCAACACGCAATGAAGCTCGAAGCCAACAGTTTCCGTTTCTATGAGGAGATCGCCGAAAAAGAGACCAACCCGGAGGTGAAGGCCTTGTTGCTACAGATCGCTGAAGAGGAGCATGCGCATTTCAACATCCTCGAAAATGTCTATAGCTTTGTCAATGCTCCAAATCAAAGTCTGGAGTGGGGTGAATTCAGTAACCTGGGTGAGTTCAGGCAGTTTGGTCGAGAGACTGACGGCTGATTGCAGGAGTCGCTTGACTGAGACGACACAGGGTCTTAAGACACCTTCCGAATCACAAGAAGTTCGAGCATTCCGAAGTAAAACAGTCTGGATGAGATAATCTCAAAGCCTGATTTTTTGACGAGCAGACAGTAATCGTCGCGGGTTGGAAACTGCTTAAGACTATCGGCGATATAGGCGTGTATTGTCGGGTTCGCGTGCAGTAAAGTGCCCCATAGTCCGCACCAGCACTTGAGTAGCCAGTATTGGCTGACTTGACTTACGGGGTGAGCCGATTTAGAGAAATCGAGAAATGCAGCACACCCTCCTGTTTTCAAAATCCGATTGACCTCCTGCAAACCTTCTCCAAGGTCCGGCGCATTGCGTAGCGCGTAACTGCCAGTGACGATATCAATGCTGGCATTGTCGAGGCCGGTTTCTGCCATATCCCGGCAGGTAAAAGATACGTTATCGAAAGGGTTGTGCTTTTGAGCCCGGGTCACCATCTCTTCTGTCAGGTCGATGCCTGTGATTTTGCTATCAGGGAATCGGTCGGCCAGAAGAAAGGCAACATCTCCGGTTCCTGAGGCAAGGTCAACACAGACCGGAGCGACAACCGCGGGAAGGGCCGCTACCAAATGTCTTTTCCACGCCTGATCACGGCCAAGAGACATGGCCCTGGTCGCAATGTCATAGCGACTGGATGCTGCACTGAAATGGAGCTCATTAAAGGATCTTTTTTTGTCCGGACTGTCTATCTGTTTTTCGATACCAAGGACACCTCGCCAGTTTCGCATCAAAGTCCTCCCGGTATTGGCTGCATCAATTTCAAAGCTTCCTTTTCATCGATCTGAAAACTGTCCCGGGCTATTTCCTCTAGATTGTTGTAGAGGTAGTTCCTTGATGTGTTCAGCTTTTTAAGCAATTTCTTCTCCTGAACAGAATATTGTTCACCCCTTTTAGTGAGAGTCGGCGCATAAAATGTGACAAAGTTGTGTCGTTCCTCAAGAACGAATTCAATCATGAGTCTGAGATGCCTGTCACCCTTGTCTTCTCTGTCCTTAGCGTCTCTCCGAACAGCTTCATAGGCCCGATAAAGCTCATCCGAGTAACGGCGTGAATCGACCCAACCCTCCCGGTCTTCCGGCCAGGCCCTGAATTCTTTTTTCTGAATCGCAGCGATCACGTGTTTGAGTACTTTACTGTTGAGAATGGTTTGCATAACCAGCGCAGCATCGCGACGGATCAAGCGAACTTCCCCCTGGTGGGGTGGCTCCGCAGGAATCGACGCCCGCCAGATTACGGAGTCTGCGCTTGCCTGAACAAAAGAAGGAAATGTAGGAACAAGAAGACAAAACAAACAGACGGCAATGGTTCTTATCACTCTGAGGTGCTCCCTTCTTTTGTGCCGAACAAGATCAGGCTGGCTGGGAGTACGAGCAGATCACAAATAAGTGCGCCCAGCATCGTAACGCCCGTCAACAAGGAGAAATAGATGGTTGGCAGAAAGCTGCTCAAACCACCCACCGAAAAACCCAGGAACAACACCAGGGCAGAGATCGAAAGGGCTCGACCCGTTGCAGTGGTCGTTATTGTCACCGCTTCTTTACTATTACCTTGATACTCTCTTTGAAAACGAGCCAGGTAATGGATTGTGCTATCCACCGTTAAGCCGATAACCACGGCCGCTATCATGGCGGTTCCAGTGCTGAGATCAATATGCAAATACCCCATCAGACCTCCCGTCCACGCCAGCGGCACCAGGTTGGGGATGAGGGCCATGGCCAGCAGTTTAAAGGACCGAAATAGAATATAAATAGCCATCAAAACCATACTGAGAGAGAGGCAAAAGCTTCGTACAACGTTAGAGACCAGTCGATTTGAGTCAACAACCACCTGGTAGAAGTCTCCTGTGGGCCGCAGTTCGTAATCGTTTCCCAGTTCTCTTTTCGCCAACTGTTCGATTTGCGAAACCAGGCCGGCGGTGTCGGCGCTGCCGATAGTCTTGATTCTCACATTGATACGCAGAGTGGTGAACTCCGGGCTGACCAACTTACGCAACTGCTTCTGGTTCGGGCTTGTTTCGAGGAGATCAAAAAGATAGAGAAGACTTTCGTTGTTGTCGGGAAGACTAAGTTGCTCCTGATTGGTTTCGGCACGATTGAGCTGTTTGATAACGCTCAATAGACTGTAACTGCCAGCGACCTTTTGCAAATCATTAATGGCGTCCTGCAGGTTATCAATGCAAGTCAGGTCCTCAAGACGGGTCAGCGCACTGCTGTCTCTGCGCGTCAGCATAAATTCGAGGCTGTTCACACCTCCAACAGCGCGCTCGATAAACATCGTATCTTGATAGATTCTCTCCGTCGGTTTGACGAAGCGAATCAGGTCAGTGTTGTTATTGATATGGGTTAGTCCGCTTAAGCCAGCCAGGGCAAGCAAGAGTGCCAAGGTTAGGACCAAGCGAGGGTGTTTAACCGTCAACCTTGCCGTCGTTTGTAGAACCGCACTCAGCCTTCCCGTGTCGTAGCGGCGACTTATCTTTGGCAAAGGCATATAGCTGAGCAATGCCGGCACCATGAGCATGTTTACTGAGAAAGAGAGCATCACTCCCATGGCGGAAAAAGCACCAAAAAGTTTAACGGCAGGAATAGAACTGACCGTCAAGGAGACAAGACCAAGTGCCGTAGTAATTGCGGTAAACAGGCAGGGGTGAAACAGTTCGCGAAATTCTTCGACGATCAAAGGTTTCGGATTTCCTGATTTGCCTGCGAGTTGCAACCAGCCATTGTAAAGATGCACCGTGGTCGAGACAGACAGAACCATAATGACGGGTGGCAGCAAGGCCGTGATGGTGTTGAGTGATAACCCGCATAGTGTGTAAATTCCGACGGTCCAGCAGAGACTGATTGCCATGACTGCAAGTGGTAGCAACAGGCCTGAAAAACGTCTGAAGACCAGCAGCAGAAGTGAGCCGAGAACCAGGGTCGAAAAAGGAATAACAACCTGTTGATCACGTTGGATCAGACGGGAGACGGTCAGCTTTTGCAAAGGGATGCCGGTCAGGTGCCAGTTCTTATCGCTGTAGCCCGATGAAAGCAACGCCTCTATGGCTGTAAGACCGCGTCCTTGCTGATCAATATCACCGGTCAGGTCAATGATGATTATGCTTGTTTTTAGATCTTGTGATACCAGCAGTTGCGCAAGGACAGGATTCTGCTCAAGAGCCTTGGTGATTGCGTTTTGATATGTCTTCCCGGCGTCTTGTTCCGGAATAAGTGGAACAAGCTCAATTCCGAAATCTCCAGCGACAAGTTGCTCGGCATTTGTCAGGCTTAAAACTCTTGTGACACCTCCAATTCGGGTGAGCTCCTGTGTAAGCCGTTTTATTGTTTGTAGACTTTCAGGCTCTAGCAAGTCGGGGTGGGTTATTGCGAGAAGTAACACTTCATCATTGCCGAAAATCTTTCGAAAGCTGTCATAATTCCCCTTTAACTCCCTGGTATGTGACACCATTGAGACATTACTGCTCTCAATGGGAACCTGGAGAGCAAAATAAGCGAAGAACAGGGTTGCTGCCAAGACTCCAAAAAGTGACCATTTACGCCCTTTGCCGGTCAACCATAACAGCAGTAGCTCAATGGTCTTGGATGATTTTTTTGGAGATTCAGTCACAGGCGTTATCCAAAATCAATGCTGGTCGTTGTCAAGTGAACTCAATGAACGGTAAGGGATTGTCAGCATAGCAAAATATGCAGGGAGTGATTTGTTGAAAATTGGACCAAGCAGGACTTTGACAAGGAAGAAACGCAGTACTGAAGCAAGCGTCCCACGACGTGTTCCCATCCACATGCCCCTTTCTGCACGTGTGGCCGCCACGGTAAATGCAAGACGGCGAAAATGATCATACTCTTCAAAAAGGGCCTGGAAATCCTTGCTCTTGGAAAAATTTTTAAACAGGGCCTCTGCGAGGAATTCCGCATCGGCAAAACCTGTGTTCATGCCTTGACCGCCAACCGGGCTCATGACATGCGCAGCATCACCACACAAAACAACTCGATCACTATGATAGCTCTGGCAAACAAAACGCCTTGTCCTGAACATGCTTTCTGAGAAGCACTTTGAACCCTTCAAGTCGTAACCGGTCCGTTTTTGCACGTCCCTGATCAGTACCGTTTTATCCGGAGGATTTATCAGATGGTCAGTTTGTAGAATCCAACGTCGTCGTCCTTTTGGCAGCGGGAATGATTCGACTGAGCCATGACGACTGAAAAATAGATGGGCTTCATCTCCAAGGCCAGAATGGTCGGCAAAGTCAGCCATCAGGAAACAAGCCGGGTATTCCTTCTCTCCGGTGAGTTTTATTCCTGCCATGTCCCTGACGATACTGCGGTGGCCGTCGCAACCGATTAGAAAGGAAGCAGTTACTTGCCTGACTTCAGTAGTACCCGGTTTTTTCACTCTCGCCGTGACCATCTTTTCAGCCTGTTCAATGGCTATCAAGTTGGTTTCTCGACAAAGCATGACGCTTCCGTAACGTAATAAGTTTTCCTCTAAAACATTTATCGTGGTGGCCTGAGGGATGGCGAGGATATAGCGGTGGGGATTGTTCAGAGATTGAAAGCTGAGTTCTCCAGCGAGTTTTCTTCCTTCGTGAACCTTGGCAAGCTCAACGCGAACACCAAGATTGACAAGAACGTCATCAAGACCAAGTGTATGAAAGAGGTCAAGAGAGGGCGGGGTGACGCCGATGGCCATAGATTCGGCAGGCGGTGCGGCAGTTTTTTCTATCAGTAGTGTGTTGAGATTTTTCTTTCCGAGCAGGTTCCCCAGCATCAGGCCCACCGGCCCGCCGCCGACGATGATTACATCATAATCAGGAGCGCTTGCCATTGGTGGTCCTGTTTGCCTGAAGTAGCGCCATTTCGACAGTTAGCCCCGGGCCGAAAGCCATGGCGAAGACTTTCTCCTGACCTGATATTGACGCCTGGGAGAGGGTCTCTTTAAGGACAAAAAGAATTGTTGCGCTGCTCATGTTGCCGAACTTTTGCAAAACTGTTCTCGAGGGTTGAACTTGACCCGCGGAGAGACTGAGACTTTTGGCGACCTTGTCAATAATTGTCTTGCCTCCCGGGTGCACGGCCCAGCGATCAATGTCTTGCGTTGTTAGTTTATTCTTAGTGAGAAGGGGCACCAGGAGGTCATTGATGCCGGCACCGATGATTTTCGGGACATAACTCGAGAGTGAGATATCGAAGCCCAGGTCGCCGATACTCCAGGCCATGGCTTCTTTTCCGCTCGGGATAAGTGCGGAGTCGAAGTCGTCTATCCGATATGTGTCGATTCCTGGTTGCGGTGAGCGGCCACTGACCAGGACCGCTCCGGCGCCATCGGCAAAGAGTGAATTGGCCAGAATCGTATCTTCACTGCCATTGATCTGCAGGTGAAGACTGCAGAGCTCCAGGCACATGACCAGCACAACGGCTTCCGGGTCAGCCTGGCAGAATTGAGCCGCCATGCTCAGCGCCGGAAAGGCAGCATAACAGCCCATAAAGCCGAGATGGTAACGTTTCGTGTTGATGGGAAGGCCCAGTTCCTGGCATAAAAAATAATCGATTCCGGGGTTAAAGAAACCCGTGCAGGAGGCTGTGATCACATGAGTAATCTCTGCCGGGGAAAACTCGGGGGCCGCCGCAAGCAATTTGTGGCCAAGATCAACAGCCAGCTTGTGACCTTCACGAGTGTAGGTGCTATTGCGTTCAGATGTGCTTGGCTGTCTATAAGAGCCGTCCTCCTTAGGGATAAAAAAGCCCTCGCCCCAGTCGGGAATAACACTGTGACGTGTTTCGATGCCAGAGTTTCGGTAAAGCATCCGAACCAGGCGCTTGTCACGCTCGTCAATGGTCCACTCAAGCATGTGCTTGCCGACGTCTTCCTGGCTGTAGTACCTCTCGGGGACTGCCGTCTCTATATGATGAATCCAAACGGACATAATCTATCCTTGACTGGTTTGAGTGGCCTGGGGCGTCTTTAATGAGCTTCAAGAAGAAAGGAGGTTGTGACCTTGATAGTGTCTCCGACTCTGATGATGCCGAGAACTGAGGGGGCTTTGAGTTTGTAGTCGGCAAGGGAGAGTGTGAAGGCCAGGTCTGCCGTGAGCTTATCCTCGGTTTCCACAATATTCCGCAGAATCGCATTGACAGGCTTTTCGATGTCACGAATTTTTAGCTGGAACAGGAGAGGTTGCGTGCTAACGATGTTTTCTTCCAAGGCTTTCCTGATAGTGCTTAGAGATACTGGCCCACTCATGCCTGTAATCAGCGGATACTTTTCAGCCTCAAACATTTTGCGCATTTTGTTGTCACGGCTGGAATTGTCAGTATCCATGTCAGCCACGGCTACAGTCAGCTCAGGGACATTTATGATTCCGGCAATTTCACTGGCAATAAAAGGCTCACAGCGTCCTTTGCCATTAAAATCATGGAGTGTTGAACTTCCCTCAAAGGCAACCGTACAATGGCCCTGGTAATCTGTTGCGAGGGAGCTTGCCGGGAGGATCAGAAACAAGGTGAAAAAGATAAATGTTTTCAAGGGATAATCCTCTTCATACAAAGATAAATTTTATCGCTGCATTGTACTACAGTTTCTGGCTTTATTGTCGTTGGAAAACACACCATGTTTGCCGATCAACACATGGATAGCCTGAATCGAACGGACAGCAAAGTCTTGCCATTCGCAGCAAGGTCAATTTTCTGCTGAAAGGTGGCCTTGAACGTTCAAATTCTGCTATGGTAAGTAGCATGTCCATTTATCGGACAGCTCACAAAATCAACACCAGGAGAAGATCAAAGCGTGGACACAGAAACAAATATAGCCTTAGACTGCCCCTGTTGCGGCGAATCGATCTACGAGTCTTTGAGTTGGTTCAAGAAAACCTATTCCACTTGCCCCATTTGCGACAAAGGTCTTTCGGCCAACCAGTTTGCCTCTGTTATCTCTGATCTCGAAAAAGCGATGGAAGAGAATGTCGAAGAGATGGTCAATGGTCGACCGCAAGGTGGTGGTTGCTGCGGCAGCAAAAAGTCTTCCTGCTGTTGCGGGTCTTGACCTCGAAAACGATCACGTCTGGAGAAAATGTATGGAGATCGACCTCTACGCTCTTGAGCACCTTCTGAAAAAGCGTCTCGATGAAATTGAATTGATTGTTGCTGGAACCGGCTACTTGCCCAAGACCGTGATAGGTGTCGGCACAGTACTGCTCGACAGCCAGGGTGAAGTCGAGTTGTTGACTGCCAAACAACAGGTTACCTTCGAAAGATTCATAAAACCTCTTCTGGAATCATCGCCCAAAACCTGAGGAAAGTAACACCGCAGAAGGGCTCCCTGATAATCTATGTCGCTACAAAAAAAAATTTACATGACCCCCGGTTGCGCAAAACGATTGCGCGCTGAGCTAAAGAAACTGCTCTACACCGACAGGCCAACACTCGCAAAGGCAGCCAGGATTGCTGCGGAGGAGGGGGATCGCTCGGAAAATTATGAATACCAGGCAACCAAGAGAGCGATGCGAAAAATGGACGGACGAATCCACTTCCTGACAAAAAGAATTGAGAACTTGGAAGTGGTAGACCCTGTTAAACAAGGAGACATTGCCAACGGCCGTGTCCTTTTTGGAGCGACTGTAACCGTCGAAGACGAAGAGGGTGCAGAAAAGGTTTACTCTATTGTCGGGATCGATGAATACGATGGAGCAAAAGGCAAAGTAAGTTGGGTTTCACCGATCGGGAAAGCGCTTCTTGGCCGCTCTGAGGGAGACTCGGTATCCTTTGTGACGCCTGGTGGTGTTAGTGAATTGGAAATCGTCAAGGTAGAATACACGGCGATTGATTAAAGTGTGCAATGTGAGAGTTCTGCGTGATTTAAAGTTGGCCCTGAGATCTTTGAGCCGCTTAAACACAAGAGGCACTGATGGCTGAGGAAAAAACCGGCTTGCTATACCAATGCATCTATACGCTGGTTAAACAGATCCCGCCCGGTTATGTGTGCAGTTATGGCTGTCTTGCCCAGAAAGCAGGCTGCACGGCACGCACGGTCGGTTTTGCTTTGTCGGCACTGCCTGGAAGAAATGATGTCCCCTGGCAACGCATCGTCAACAGTAGGGGTATGATCAGCCCTCGCGCAAATGGTGGCAGTCATCAACTGCAGCGCGATTTGCTGGAAATCGAAGGGGTTTGTTTTGATGAGGCAAACCGGATCGATCTAAACGCTCACGGCTGGAACTTTCCATAATGCGGTGGCAGCTGCCTCATTAAGCTGACTCGTTGTTAAACGAGGGGACTGTCACCAATTCAATAAAGGGTGTCTTAATGGACGATCAAAAGATCAAAGTGAAGGCGGAAAGCGGCCAGATCCTGGAGGTAGGCGTCTCCAGCAAAAAACCAGAGGCCATCTGGATCATCCTGGGCGAAGGTGTCCACAATGCCAAGTGCAAGCTCACCCCTACGCGCAACAGCCTGGCCTATGCAGGGAGCGTGCTGGGCCGTGAACTTATCTATGAACGCAGCGTTGAGCAGGTTCGAGCAGATATCGCTCAGGAAGAGCACGACAGCTATCAGTTCAGGACACGGTAAATGCTCCCAGATGAAATCAAAAGACCATCGCAAAGACGCTAAGAAAGGCCATGAAAGGCGCAAGTAGAAAACACCCCTGTATCAACGAACGAGAGAGGCGTCAACCTATATCGACCTATCTTGCGCGCCACAGGATCTGGTAAAATCAAAGAAGAAACTGTCCTTGAAGAGGCTAGATAAATGTATAAAATCGTTTCCCACCCAGGCAGCGCCCACAAAGACGATTTCCTCTCTGTGAGTGTCTTGCTTGCAACCTTGAAACAGGCGGAAGTTTTCCGTCGCGAGCCGACCGAAGAAGACTTGAACGATCCCGACACTTACGTCGTAGATGTCGGCCTGGAGCTTACTCCAGAGCGCCACAATTTCGATCACCACCAGGATCGTTCACTGCCCTGTGCTTTTCACCTGGTTATGCAGCATCTTGGCCATCATGACGCCGCCATGCTGATGTTCGCATGGTATCCGCATATGAGCATGATGGACGTTAGTGGTCCTTACCGCACGGCCGAACACCTTGGTGTCGATTCGAGCGTACTCTTTGCCTCCTCGTCACCGATAGACGGCTACATCCTTTCGACCTTTGCCAGTCTCGAGTCTTTAAATGCCCAGAATCCACTCTTCGACCTTATGAAATCACTCGGTGAAAACATGATCGCCTTGATCGGACGTAAAATGGAACGCCTTGAGCGGCTCAAATCCGAGGCGAAGGTTTTTCAGGTTAAGCATCTTAAGGCAGTTGCCAGTGATATCGACAATTCCCCTAAGCTGGCAATGGAGCTCTATCTGCGCTTCCTGGACGATGAGAATATCGTGATGAGCATCACCCCGTCCAATCGCGGTGAAGGCTGGGAGTTGCTGCGTTTAGGCGATAACACCATCGTTGATTTTCGTGTCATAGAAAGCAATCAGGAGATCCTCTTTGTTCATGGCAGTGGTTTCCTGGCAAAGACGCATAAGCGTCTTCCTTTGGAAGAGGTTGTCAAGCTGGCCTGCATGGCGATCACGGAATAGGAAGAGGACTATTTTATCGGGATTCCCCATCCATCAAACCAGATCAAGTTGGGGAGGTCAATTAAAAGCACAAAACAGGGCACTCAATGTCTCCGTGCCCTGCCGTGGTAAGACTCTCTCTTAAATCTCATCTCATATAGCATAAAACAACAGTGACGAAACTGCCGGGGATCACCCTGAATCACTGCTCTGTTCAACAGTTGCTGCATCTGCTACTTTTTAAAGTAGTTCTGCTGCTAAATTCAGGTCCTGTCCTAGTTGTCAGGCATCACTCTTCAGTTTCGCCAAGAACAACCTGCAGGTTTTTTACGTGCTCCATCTGACTTATTTCGTCACTGTTTGATATACACTTTATCGGTTGAAAGCAGTCTGTCAATGCAACTAAAAAATTATAATATAGGTTAATTTCTTCATGAAAAATTACTGGTTTTAGGCGCGCCCACGTCCTTGATAAATTTGCGTCTGTCTACACACGAAAGCCCTGTGATAATCCACAGGGCTTTCGTGATAAAAGAAACTGACTTTGTTTAGATTTTGCGCACGTTAGACGACTGGGGGCCTTTCTGGCCTTCAGTAACATCGAAACTTACCCGGTCTCCCTCGGCGAGAGATTTGAACCCATCACCTTGAATCTCAGAGAAGTGAACGAACACATCCGGTCCATTGTCCTGCTCGATAAACCCAAAACCCTTCGCGTCGTTGAACCACTTCACGGTACCTTCTGGCATCTGATCCTCCATGTTTCCCTATGGGAATTCTTCTGTTGTGCAATTTCCGTTCGCCCGAAATAGAAACAATACATTGCCTGTATGCTCTGCTTGTTCTTTTTAATGCTGACACCATGTCAAACTGAGAGCGTTGGAACGCACAAATGTTCACAACATGGAAAATATTACCAGCAAATCAGGGGAACGCAACAAATCACCACGAAACAGTTAGTTGTGGTCGGGGGCAGACAGGTCACTTGATCGCTCAATGGTCGGAGCAAACAGATCAACTTGAGAGCTCCCGGATCAGCTTGTTGACGGTTTCTTTGGCATCGCCAAAAATCATCCGGGTGTTGTCCTTGTAGAAAAGTGGGTTGTCGAGACCTGCAAATCCAGAGGCCATTGATCTTTTCAGGACGAAGACCGTGCGGGCATAATCTGCGTTGATGATTGGCATCCCGTAGATCTGGCTGCTCTCACTATCTCTGGCGGCCGTGTTAACAACATCGTTAGCACCGATAACGATCGCCACGTCAAAGGTCTCCATGCGTGGATTGATGTCATCCATCTCCAGCAACAGGTCATAGGAAACGTCCGCCTCAGCCAGCAGGACATTCATGTGGCCGGGCATCCGACCGGCAACCGGGTGAATGGCATACACAACTTCACAGCCGTTTTTCTCCAGAAGGCCCTGAAGCTCCTTAACCCCATGTTGCGCCTGCGCAACCGCCATGCCGTACCCCGGTATCACGACCACGCTCTGGGCGGCTTCCAGAATATAGAAAGCATCCTCGGTGGTGATGGCCTTAACATCGCCTTCAATTTTTTTGCTGGCTCCGGAGGCGGCTCCAAATCCGGAAAAAAGAACGTTCGCAAGAGACCGGTTCATCGCTTTGCACATGATGTTAGTCAGGATGATGCCGCTTGCACCGACCAGAGAGCCTGCCACGATCAGGATGTTGTTGCTAATGGCGAAGCCTGCGGCACAGGCGGCTAAGCCCGAATAACTGTTCAGCAGAGAGATGACGACAGGCATATCAGCGCCGCCGATCGGCAACAGGGTCATTACACCCAGTGATGTGGAAAGCAGAACTGCCAAAACGAGCCAAAGGGCTTGATCCGGGTGTTGTACAAACATGACGCCGCAGACAATATTTGCCAGCAGTAATCCGCCGTTGACAAAGCGTTGGCCGTTGAACACCAACGGTCGGCCGGTTATCTTTTCGCTAAGCTTACCCCAAGCGACCAGGCTTCCTGAGAAGGTTACCCCGCCAATCATAATCGACATGAAGATAGTCAGCAGGATGAAGCGATCTAACAGGGGTTGAGAGAGAGCGATGCAGCCAACCAAGAGGCTGGCGATGCCTCCAAAGCCGTTAAAAAGGGCAACCATCTCGGGCATGGCAGTCATTGCCACCAGCCGAGCGGCAAGGGCGCCAATCAATGCGCCCGAAACGATACCGAGAAGAATCCAGCGGTAATCGATAATGGAATGGTCCAGGAGAGTCACAACCACTGCCAGCAGCATCCCCAGTGAGGAGAGGGCGTTGCCACGACGTGCAGTCTCCGGGCTGCCGAGAAACTTCAGGCCAAGGATGAAGAGCACGGCAGCGACCGTGTAACTCAGGTTGATCAGCATGACACCCGACATCAGTCCTTGGCCCCTTTCTTCTTGAACATAGCCAGCATTCGATCGGTAACAAGGTAGCCGCCCACGACATTGATCGTTGCAAAAGTGACCGCTGCCGTACCGAGGAAGATCGTTAAGGCTGAACCTTCGCCTCCTGCACCGATCAGCGCGCCAACCAGTGTGATGCCGGAGATGGCATTGGCGCCAGACATCAGAGGTGTGTGCAGGGTGGCGGGGACCTTCTTGATCAACTCAAAGCCGAGAAATATGGATAAAATCAGGATGAATGTCAGGTAAACCATGTCCATAGGGATCTCCCTGGTTTGTAAGGCTCCAGAAACGTCTCTCAAACGAGCCAAAATCTTTTCTCAAACAGTCAAATTGTCGCTTTAGCCCAGATAGTCCGACAGGCTGCTAGCTGTAATGCTTGCGGATCGTTTCGTTGGTGATCTCTCCGCCGTGGGTGATCACGCAACTGGAGAGGATGTCGTCTTGCAAGTCGATCTCGAACAGTTTCTGATCTGGGTTCCAGTATTCAGTAAAGAGGTTTATTAGGTTGTTTGAGTACATATTGCTGGCGTCCCGACACACCTGTCCCGACCAGTTACCGCTGCCGATTATGACGACTCCGTCGATCTCTACCTCTTTGCCTGCGATTGAACCCTCGACGTTGCCGCCGCTTGCTGCCGCCATGTCAACAATAATGCTGCCCGGCTGCATGCGCTTTACGGTCTCCAGAGTCACCAAACGCGGAGGTTTTCTTCCAAACACCTGAGCCGTTGTAATAACGATGTCCGATTTGGCGATCTCATCACTCTGGGCTTGCTGCTGTATGCTCAACTGCTCCGCAGTCAACTGCCTCGCATAGCCGTCTTCAGTCTGACCGGTTTCACCCAGATCGATATTGAGGAAAGTCGCGCCCAGGGATTCGACCTGCTCCGCGACAACCGCCCGGGTGTCAAATGCCGTAACCCTGGCGCCCAGGCGTTTTGCCGTAGCGATTGACTGCAATCCGGCCACTCCGGCGCCGATCACGAAAACTTTGGCGGGCTTTATGGTGCCGGAGGGGGTCATCATCATCGGCAGAATACGGTTCAAGCGATTCGCCGCCTGGAGTACCATAACGTATCCGGCAAGGCTGGCTTGGGAACTCAAGGCATCCATTTTTTGCGCTCGTGTGGTGCGGGGGACCATCTCCATACTGATTGTGCTGACCAGACAATTTTTTAGGGTTTCGATCAATTCCTGTTCTTTGAAGGGATCGAGATAGCTGACGTGAACCGAACCACTTTTGAGAAGCTTTGCCTCCTCTATCGTCGGCTTGTGTAGGCGCAGCACGACATCGCCTCTGGAGAAAATTTCCTCGGGGTTCTTGGTCACCACCGCCCCGGCTTGTCGGTATTGATCGTCGCTGAAGCCACTGCCGACACCAAGGCCTTCCTCTACCAGGACATCAACCTCCAATTGTACCAGTTTGGCGATGTTGGCTGGTGACATTGCGGCTCGTCTGTCTGTCGGTCTTGTTTCGTTGGGGATTGCGACCAATGTCATTCGTGAGTACTCCCGAATAGATTTAGACTTTTTTTAAATCATACACCACAATTGAGCGAAAAACAGGAGTGCCGTGGTTATATTTAGGCCGTTAAATTCATTCAGACACACAAATCTCAACAAGGTGACAAGTTTTCAACTGGACATGAATCAATAAATGCCAGTATCTTGAGCCCTCGATAATCCCGATTAAAATCTTTATCTCTCCACCAAAAGGCCCCAATCATGACTGATCTCGATCAAGCCCTTGAAACCTTGCGTGCCGACTATGAAGACCCAAAGGCACAATCAGGCTTTTACGACCTGTTTCTCAACTCCCTCTTCATCGTCCCGACCGTCGATGAGATGATCGACAAGGAGGACAAAAGCGGCAAGGAAAAGGTCGAAGTTCCTTTAATTATTGTTTCTGATGAGACTGATTACCTTGTCTTTTTTGACACTACAGAAAGACTTTTTGATTGGGCTGAGAAGGAGGTTCCTTTTCTGCAACTGCCTGGCCATGTTCTCGCAGAAATGACCACAGATGAACTTCACTGGGCAATGAATATAGGGACAGATTACAATAAGCAGTTTGCGCCGGACGAAATCGCCTGGCTCAAGGACGTTGTTGAGCGTTGCAAAGTAGAAGAAAACCAGACCAGCCAGTAACAGATCGACTTGTTCCTTGATGTCTTAACGACGGACGATTGGCTCTTGTGAAAAACAGTTTCTTCATTCTCCTGCTTATAACCATCTTGTTTGCGTCATCTGTTGACACTGCGTTCGCGGCGAACATTGATCTGCCCGGACAAATGGCGATGGTTGGAGTATGGCACGGAGAGGAAGTCAGCGCGAAGCATGGCGAAAGCTGGCTCGCTCTCCTTGAGACATCTTCAGGCTTTGAGCTGCAGGAAGTAACACTTTCTGTGGAAATTGTCGTAGATGACGTCATTGACATTCCGCCGTCTAAAACCGGCAAGAAGGTTTCTGTGCCTGAAGGTTTTGAGCCGTTGGTCTTATTGCGCGACCTTTCACAGTTAAGACCGGGGCCTGTTTTGACCATAGCGTCTCATGATGAAAGCTTGAATATAACGCCTCCAAAAAAATTTCTGCTTAACGGGAGCTCTTACCTCCTGGAGTTTAAATGTGCCACTGAGTTCCTGGGGCAGGAGTTTGCAGACTGCCCTCTGCAACTCAGTGAAGGCAATAAGATCCAAGCCCTTCAGAATTACCCGATTTATCATCCGTCCACGAGCAAAGCCACTATCGCCTCAGACGTCTCCCCCCGGGTACTGTGGGCTGGCGACCTTGATCGGGACGGCCGCATCGATTTGCTGCTTGACTTGACCACCCATTACAACGTTTCTACGCCAACGTTGCTTCTGTCGAGCATGGCAGGGAAGGGTGCGTTGGTTCGCCCTGCCGCAGCTTTCCGCACAACAGGCTGCTGAACGCGACTTGGTGTGCACAACAGCTCCTGCCTCTAATATCTGTGATAGAATGGATAAGGCCTTTATCCTAGGCTTTAAGGAGGCTACTGATGTCCCCATTCCCCCCTCTGTTTTTAGCCTTTTGCTTCTTATCTCTCTTCGCCTGCAAGCAAGAAGAACCTGCGCCGTCATCCCAAACTTCGGGGCTTGTCATTGCCAGCCAGGCTTACCTGGACAACTTTGGTGAGCCGCCGCAAGGGAAGGCAGGTGAAGCTTTTGCCCGCGTCGGCTATCTTCCCGTCCGCAACGCACCTGGGAAAGTGCGAGCTTTTCCGCTTTTCCTGTTCAGCAAGGATGGGGAATTACAACAAATTCTCAGTCGCCTGACCGGTGGTGACCTTGTTTTCTCAGAGGACTCTGGGCTGTACAATCCTTTCCCAAATGATTTGCAGGTAACCTCTGCGTCAACTGAAAAGGGCACACAAACCTTGTCTTTAATGACTCAGCAATCCTGGTCTGAATATGATATCGCCTCAGCCGGACTGGCCATGGCGGCGACTGTTCTCCAGTTTAAGCAGACCAACAAGGTTTTTATCATGCTGAATGGTCAACCTCTTCCACAAATGCCTGCAGACGGCTATATTCTGGACCCTGGAACTTTGGCCGATGTTGAGCCACCTTCGCTGGTCCTGATGGCGGGGATGTGGGAGCAGGGGACTGATAACCTGGATGAGCTACTTGTTGAGTTTGATCGACCTGTTAAAGTCAATAGCTTCAAGTTATACGACAGCTCTGGAAAATCTATTGAGGGTGAATACTTCACCTCCATTTTCCAGATGGCTGTTGTTGTCTTGCCAGGCGACAAAACTCTTTATAAAGAAGGTGATGTTTTGCGTGCTGAGTGGGATGTGGTGGATTTCATGGGCCGAGTAAACAGCGGCTCAAGCACTCTGCCTTTGCGTCGTTACGAACACTGAGACAGCGACGAGACGTTCACGATTTTGTCGCAGTAAAAATTGCCCGAAGCGGGGCAGGGTGCCCTTCGATTGTCTTCGTGTGGTCCATCGGATCTAAAAAATCTGCGAGAGACTCAAACTTCATCCACTCTGTTCTGCGCTGTTCTTTTACGCTTGTCCGGTTGATGTCAACACAAGCGACATCTTTAAAACCGCAACGACGCAGCCACAAGAGCATGGTCTGGATGGATGGCAGAAACCAGACGTTACGCATCTTGGCGTATCGCCCTTCAGGCATGAACGCCGTTCCTTCCTCTCCCTCGACAACAAGAGTCTCCAGTACCAGTTCTCCTCCTGACCGCAGACACCCTCGCAGCTCAAACAGATGGTCCAGAGGCGACCGGCGATGATAGAGTACGCCCATAGAAAAAACCGTGTCAAAACAAGCCAGACCGGCCGGAATATCCTCAATCCCCAGCGGCAGCACGTAGTGGTTTTTGCCCCCCAGGTAGCGCTGCACGACATGGAACTGCATAACGGAAAGCAGGGTCGGGTCGATCCCCAGAACAAGATCTGCACCTTCGCCAAGCATGCGCCAGCCGTGATAACCATTCCCGCAACCGATATCCAGGATCTTAAGCCCCTTGAGCGACTGAATATGAGGCAGGACGCGATCCCACTTCCAGTCTGAGCGCCATTCAGTATCAATATTGACACCGAAAATGTCGTAAGGGCCTTTCCTCCAGGGGTGGAAGGCCTGAAGTTGTTCAGAAAACTCTTCAGGGGTGAGCCCAACAAGGTCTTCGGGACACCCTATCTCAACCTTTGTTTTTAGTTCCATCTTTGATGGTTTCAGTTGAGGCAGTCTCTGCAGGGCTTTTTGCCAGAGGGGCATTGTACCGTGACTCTCCACAGCCATACGCTCAGGGATCAACTGCTGTAGCTCATGAGCCCATTGTTCTAGCCCAATGGCTTCGAGTTGTGGATATAAAGATTTGTAGAGGGTCATTTGATGGCGATCATGGACGCAAAGTTGAAGCACTGAAACCAGACTTCACTCATGGGAAACCCGGCTTCCTGTAAGCGCTGTTTATGGCAGGTGAAGCTCTCCGGGATCATCACACGCTCAAGAGCTGTGCGCTTTTGACTGATCTCCAGATCGCTATAGCCGTTGGCTCGCTTGAAATCGTGATGGGCTTCGGTATGAAAGTCCTGCTTGACCTGGTCATCAAAGGCCATTTTTTCGGACAATATCAACACGCCGCCCGGTTTCAGGCCTTGGTAAATGCGTGTGATTAGCGCCAAGCGTTGATCAAGAGGGATAAACTGCAACGTGAAGTTGAGAACGACAACTGACGCATCTTCTATGGCGATGTCCTTGATATCAGCACAAACCATCTCGACAGGAACCTTTGACGAATTGTCTGAGGCCAAAAGCTCCACGCCTCGCTCGACCATTGCCTCGGAATTGTCCACGGCAATAATTTTACAGTCCGGCTGATTGATGCGCAGGCGCATCGACAGGCTGACGGCTCCCAGAGAGCAGCCGAGATCGTAGCAGCGGCTATTAGGCTGGGCATACTTTGCCGCCAGGATTCCTATCGTTGAAATCATGGTGCCGTAGCCAGGGACCGAGCGCTGGATCATGTCGGGGAAGACATCTGCCACCTTCTCATCAAAATCAAAGTCGATGATTTCGTTCAATGGCGAAGCATAAATTTCGTCTTGTTTTTTTACCACTGATTGTCGACCTTTCCTGTCTGTTGATCATTCTTGAACCGATTGTCCTTTTAGGACGCCTGGTTGTCAATAGTCTGTTTACAAGAGACGAAACTATTCAAGCTTCATACTGCAAGGGTTACAAAATCGATTGCTGTGATAGAATCGAAACAGGTCGAAATTCGAGCAAAGGAGAACGATTAATGCCATCAGAATCATTCTCAGTGAGAATTTACCTTCAGGACGGTCACGTTGACGGTGTGAAGGTTGTCGCCAGGTCGAAATGGTCCGGCCGCGCCCTCGTGATCCCTCGCAGTTCTATGCCTGAAGAGATAAATCGTGACGAGCTTAATGCCCCGGGCGTCTATGTCCTGATTGGCCCTTCCGATCAGCAGGGTCGGGAAACCCTCTATATAGGCGCAGCGGACCCGATCTCTGCAGACCTGGAAAAACATCTAAGCAATAAAAGTTTCTGGACCTGGACGATCGTTTGTTCGTGTAAACACGACAGCCTTACTCAGGCTCATATTGAGTACATCAAGTCACGCTTGATAAAATTGGCCCAAGAGGCCGGTAAAGCGACCCTCGACAATCAAGAACGCCCTGAACTTCCACTGCTTGACGATGTAGATGTTGAATATGCCGAAACGTTCCTTGGCCATTCACTGAGTATCTACCCGGTGTTCGGCTTGAGAGCTTTTGAAGGGCCGTGAAGAGCCGCTTGAGCCATGAGCAACAAGCAAGACAAACCTAGCCCATTTATTAACGCAAAGGCGCAAAGGGGTAGAGAAAGCCCGCAAAGAAAACCACTTCAAAAAGCAAGAAGAGTCACCCTTTGCGCCTCTCCTGGCTTTTCTTAGCGTCTTTGCGTTGGTCTTTTGGTTTCAGCCTTTACTGTTTTGGTGTAAAACGTATTCCCTACTGATGTGCAAAGGACAGCCATGACCAGGAATAAAACAACCAATCACCAGACCGACCACCATGAAGAGGGCGTAGAGGTTCCATATCAAGACATCAACCCTGAGACACTGCGCAACATGATCGAAGAGTTCGTGTCCCGTGATGGCTCAGACTGGGGAGACGCTGGCGGTTCGATGGAGGCCAAGATCGAGCAGGTACTCCGTCAACTCAAGGCCGGAAAAATCTTTGTCGCATTTGACCTGACGTCGCAAACTGCGAATATCGTGACAAAAGCTTAGACCGTTTTCAGCCAAAACCTGGCGTCCATTTTGTCTTCTTAAGATTAAAAAAGCTCCCGTTGTAAAAACATTCGACGTTTCGTAAAAGTCTTATTGACTCCCTATTTTGCCCTTGCTATATTGCAAGAAATTAGACTGCAACTCGTCTCCTTTTAAGCGGATCCAGAGAGATCGGCAAGGGTGGCCCAAAATGCCTCACATAGATAATAAAACAAGAGCTGTGCCTTTCCGTAATCGACGGGAAGGTATTTTTTTGTCCTAAATTCGGGAGGAAAAGATGGCCAAGGCGGAAACTGCAATTTTAGACAAAGCCGGCGTAGCACGCGCTATCACCAGGATTGCCCACGAGATTCTGGAACATAACAAGGGCGGCGAGAAGCTCGCTCTGGTCGGTATCCGTACCGGTGGTGATCACCTGGCAACCCTGCTGCAAACACGCATCAACGAGATTGAAGGCCTTGAAGTCCCGCTCGGAGCGGTCGACATCACCATGTATCGTGACGACCTGGCCTCTCGAGGCAGTTTGCCGATCGGCAAAACAGACATTCCATTCCACCTTGATGGCAAACAGGTCATCCTGGTTGATGATGTTCTCTATACCGGTCGCACCATTCGTTCAGCAATGGATGCTTTGATGGACTTTGGTCGCCCAAGCACTATCCAGCTCGCCGTTTTGATCGATCGAGGTCACCGTGAGCTGCCGATACGTGCCGATTACGTTGGCCGGAACGTACCGACAGCTCGCGAAGAAGATATCGCGGTTATCTTTGATGATGAATTGAATCCGGTCGAAGTCCGACTGGTTAAGCCTTAGGAGAGAGTTTATGTCATTCCAGCACAAACATATTCTTGGCATTGAGCAGATGACCAAAGAGGACATTCAGATGATCCTCGATACGGCTGATTCTTTTAAAGAGATCAATTCCCGCGAAATCAAGAAGGTTCCGACCTTGCGCGGCAAGACGATTATCAACGCCTTTTTTGAAGCCAGCACGCGGACCCGGCTTTCTTTCGAGATCGCCGGCAAACGGCTCTCTGCAGACACGGTTAATATCTCCGGATCGACGTCATCAGTCGTCAAAGGTGAGACGCTTGAAGATACCGCTAAAAACATCGAAGCGATGGCTCCTGATATCATCGTTATCCGCCACGGTCATTCCGGTGCACCGCACTACCTGTCTGAGCGGGTAGGCTGTTCGGTTGTCAACGCTGGCGACGGAGCTCATGAGCACCCAAGCCAAGCCTTGCTGGACCTGATGACCATGCGTGAGCATAAAGGCAGCATAGAAGGTCTTGAAGTTGCCATTGTTGGCGACATCACTCATAGCCGGGTCGCACGCTCCGATATTTACGCTCTGTCCAGAATGGGCGCCAAGGTTCGTTTGTGCGGACCGGGAACCATGATGCCGATCGGTATTGAACGACTTGGCAACGTGGAAGTCTTTACCGACATACGTGAGGCCATAGAAGGCGCTGACGTCGTCATGATGCTGCGCATCCAGATGGAGCGGCAGAGCAATATCCTGCTGCCCAGCCTGCGCGAATATGCCCGATTCTACGGTCTCAACCCAACCAACCTGAAGCTGGCCAAGCCGGATGCGATAGTCATGCACCCGGGCCCGATGAACCGCGGCGTGGAAATCTCCTCAGCGGTTGCCGACGGCGGGCAGAACGTCATCCTCGACCAGGTAGAGAACGGTGTCGCCACAAGAATGGCGCTCCTCTATCTCGTCAGTGGCGTCGAATCAATGCAAACCAACGATTAAGTCTAGATATAAGGAATTGGTGAGAGCTATGGCTAAAATACTGATTAAAGGCGGACGGGTGATCAGCCCGGCGCAAAAGCTTGATAAGACCTGCGATATCCTGATCGAAAAGGGCAAGATCGTCGCGATCGGCAAAGGTCTTGATGACAAAGGCGCCAAGGTTATCGACGCCGCTGGCAAAATTATCACTCCCGGCCTGGTCGATATTCATGTCCACTTGCGCGATCCGGGCCTTGAATACAAAGAAGACATCGCCTCCGGCACTCTCTCAGCGGTCACCGGCGGCTTTACTTCCGTGGCTTGCATGCCGAACACGCAACCGGTTAACGACAACCAGACCGTCACCAGTTACATTCTGAATAAAGCGGCCCAGGAAGGCCATTGTCGTGTGTTCCCGATCGCCAGCATCAGCAAAGGCCTAAACGGCGAATCACTGACGGGCATGGGCGAGCTGAAAGAGCTGGGCGTCACGGCGGTCTCCGATGATGGCAAGCCGGTTAGCAATCCTCAGTTGATGCGCCGCGCCATGGAATATGCCAAACCTTTCGGTCTGACGATCGTGTCCCACGCGGAAGACCTCGACCTGGTTGGCTCCGGAGTGATGAACGAAGGACCTGTCTCAACAGAGCTCGGGCTTAAAGGGATCACCTGGGTCTCGGAAGACTCCGCGACCGCAAGAGAAGTGATGCTTGCTGAATGTACCGGTGCGAACCTTCACGTTGCACATGTTTCCACGAGGGGCTCGATCGACATCGTGCGTCAGGCGAAAAAACGCGGTGTCTCAGTCACCTGTGAAGTCGCCCCGCATCATTTCACCTTGACCGATGAGGCCGTTCGCGGCTACAACACCAACGCCAAGATGAACCCACCTTTGCGCGGCGCAGAAGACAAGGAAGCCGTGCGCCAGGGTCTGGCTGATGGAACCGTTGATGCGATCGCTACAGATCACGCTCCCCACCATATTGATGAGAAAAACGTCGAATTCAATATTGCCATGAACGGCATCGTTGGCCTCGAGACCGCACTGCCTCTTTCTTTGCAGTTGGTTAAAGACGGTGTTATCGATCTGCCCAGGGCTATTGCTCTCTTGACCAGCGGCCCCGCAGGAGCCCTGAATCTCCCTGTCGGTCAATTGCAAGAAGGAGGGGACGCTGACATCGCAATCATAGACACTGAGTTGGAGTGGACAGTTGATGCCCAGAAGCTGGCGAGCAAGAGTAAAAACACCCCGTTTGATGGCTGGAAGATGAAGGGTGCTGCAGTCTGCACGATCGTCGCCGGCAAGATCGCATACCAGAGATAAGTCAACGGAAGTATTTGTGCCTCAGGCCGGGACGTCTTCTGACCTGAGGTTCACCATGTTCAAATCAAGGAGTTGTTTATGAAAGCAGCATTGGCCCTGGCCGATGGAAGAGTTTTCTTCGGTCAAGCCTTAGGAGCCTCCGGTGAAATCTCCGGAGAGGTTGTTTTTAACACCAGTATGTCCGGTTACCAGGAGATCCTGACCGATCCGTCCTATCGTGGTGAAATCGTAACCATGACCTACCCATTGATCGGCAACTACGGGATCAACCGTGAAGACATTGAATCATCAAGACCTCACCTTGCCGGCTTTATCGTCAAGGAAGCCTGTGATATGCCGAGCAACTGGCGTTCGGAGATGACCCTTGATGCTTATCTAAAGGAAAACAACATCATCGGTCTCTCCGGGATCGATACCCGCGCGCTGGTACGTCATATCCGCGACAAAGGCGCCCAGACCGGTATTATTTCGACAATTGACCTGGATGCTGACAGCCTGGTGGCAAAAGCCAAGGCGGCGCCTTCAATCGTCGGCCAGGATCTCGTGCAGGAAGTGACCTGTAAGGAGATTTACGACTGGAATGAGGGGACCTGGGATCTGGCCGACGGCTATAAAAAACAGCAAGGTCCGGCTAAGTACAAGGTGGTCGCCTACGACTTCGGCATCAAATACAACATCTTGCGCAACCTGGTCAGTAAAGGCTGTGCCGTCACTGTTGTGCCTGCCGATACACCCGCAGAAGAAGTTCTGGCGATGCAGCCTGATGGCGTTTTCCTCAGCAACGGCCCCGGGGACCCTGAGCCGATCACTTATGCCCAGGAGAATATCCGCCAACTGCTCGGCAAGGTTCCACTCTTCGGCATCTGTCTCGGCCACCAGCTTCTCTCGATTGCGCTGGGCGGCAGCACCTACAAACTGAAATTCGGTCATCGCGGCGGCAACCAGCCTGTACGACGTGGAGAGGGTCACAATGTCGAGATCACATCGCAGAACCATGGCTTTGCGGTCGATGCCAGCACCCTGCAGGATGATGCGGTTGTCACGCACATCAATCTCAACGACAACACCGTTGAAGGCTTAAAGCATAAGACTATGCCGGCGTTCTCTGTACAGTATCATCCCGAGGCTTCACCGGGGCCTCACGACGCCAATTACCTGTTTGGTGAATTCATTAAGCTGATGGAAAGCTGGAAGAACCGTGGCGCGTAGCGCGTCGTGAGTAGAGACAAGACCATAAGACTTTTCGCGCCACGCGTTACCCGCTACGCGCTACCAAGGAAGCAAGATGCCCAAAAGAACTGATATCAAGAAGATTCTCATCGTTGGTGCCGGGCCGATTGTTATCGGCCAGGCCTGCGAGTTTGACTATTCCGGGACCCAGGCCTGCAAGGCGTTGAAAGAGGAGGGCTACGAAGTCGTTCTTCTCAACTCCAACCCTGCAACGATCATGACCGATCCCGACTTTGCTGATCGCACCTACATCGAGCCGGTCAATCCTGAGACGCTGGCACGTATCATCGCCAAGGAAAGACCGCAAGCCCTGCTGCCAACCCTCGGTGGGCAGACAGCTCTTAACTGTGCTGTTGCAGTCGCTAAAGACGGCACTCTCGATAAATATAATGTTGAGCTGATCGGCGCGAAACTCCCGGCCATCGAAAAGGCCGAGGATCGTACCCTGTTTAAGGCGGCTATGGAGAACATCGGCATAGCTGTACCGAAATCCGGGCTGGCTCACAGTCGTGAAGAGGCGATCGAAGTTATCGAAAGCATTGGCTTCCCTGTTATTATCCGTCCTTCCTTTACTCTCGGCGGCACCGGCGGCGGCATTGCCTACAACATGGAAGAGTACCTGCAGATCGCCATGTCCGGGATCGATGCTTCGCCAACCGATGAGGTCCTGGTTGAAGAATCAGTCATCGGCTGGAAAGAGTTCGAGCTTGAGGTTATGCGTGACACAGCCGATAACGTGGTCATTATCTGTTCTATCGAGAACCTCGACCCCATGGGTGTCCACACGGGAGACTCCATTACTGTCGCGCCTGCACAGACACTGACTGACAAAGAGTATCAACTGCTGCGTGATGCCTCGATCAGGATTATTCGTGAGATCGGGGTTGAAACGGGCGGCTCTAACATCCAGTTCGGCATCAATCCTGATGATGGCCGCATGGTTGTTATCGAAATGAATCCTCGTGTATCGCGTTCTTCAGCGTTGGCCTCTAAAGCGACCGGCTTTCCGATCGCCAAGATCGCTGCCAAGCTTTCGATCGGCTACACTCTTGACGAAATCCCCAACGACATCACCCGCGAGACTTACGCGTCTTTTGAGCCGACTATCGACTATGTGGTCACCAAGATGCCGCGCTTCACCTTCGAAAAGTTTCCCCAAGCCGACGCGACCTTGACGACCCAGATGAAGTCTGTCGGTGAGGCCATGTCGATTGGCCGGACTTTCAAGGAGAGCCTGCAGAAAGCAATGCGTTCGCTGGAGATTGGTTCCTGTGGCTTCGAGAGCCGTTTTTTTGATGACGCTGAGCTGAATCGTCGCACCCTTGACGACTCGGAGCTCCATGCTCTTGAGGAAAAGTTACGGGTCCCCAATTGTGAGCGCCTCTGGTATGTCGCTGACGCCATGCGTGCAGGCTTGACGATCAACGAGATCTTCGCTTTAACGTATATTGATCGCTGGTTTCTGCACAAAATTGAGCAACTCGTGGCGATGGAGGAACGGTTACTCAAGGCAAAAGAACTGCTGGAGCAACCTGAGGGGGAAGTCTTCCAGACGTTGCTACGCGAAGCCAAGCAGATGGGCTTCTCGGATATGCGCCTGGCCAAACTCTGGAAGAGCCACGAAGACAAAGTCCGTGCTCTTCGTCACAAGCTCAACATCAGGCCCGTCTACAAACGGGTTGACACCTGCGGAGCGGAATTCGAAGCCTTTACCCCTTATCTTTACTCTTCATACGAAGAAGAATGCGAAGCGGAGCCGACGGATCGCAAGAAGATCATGATCCTCGGCGGTGGGCCAAACCGTATCGGCCAGGGCATCGAGTTTGATTACTGCTGCGTCCACGGCGTCTTTGCCCTCGGTGAAGATGGCTACGAGACCATCATGGTTAACTGTAACCCGGAGACGGTTTCAACCGACTATGACACCTCGGATCGCCTTTACTTTGAGCCTTTAACCTTTGAGGACGTGCTTGAGATCGTTCATGTCGAGAAGCCTGAGGGCGTCATCGTACAGTTTGGCGGGCAGACGCCGCTTAAGCTTGCTGTTGCACTGGAAAAGGCTGGCGTGCCGATCATTGGCACTACTCCGGACGCGATCGACCGTGCTGAGGATCGTGAACGTTTCCAGGAGCTCCTGTACAAGCTGGGTTTGAAGCAGCCTGCAAACGGCATTGCTCGCTCGGTTCCCGAGTCGGAGAAGATCGCCGAGCGCGTTGGTTACCCTGTTGTTGTCAGACCAAGTTATGTGTTGGGCGGAAGGGCCATGGAAATCGTCCACGACCTGCAGCAACTGCGTGACTACATGCAACATGCGGTAGAAGCCTCTCCCGATCATCCGATCCTGGTCGATAAATTCCTGAGCCAGGCGATCGAGGTCGATGTGGACGCACTTTGTGACCGCAAGCAGGTTGTTATCGGCGGCATCATGCAGCACATTGAGGAGGCGGGTATCCACTCGGGAGATTCAGCCTGTGTGCTTCCTCCCTATTCCCTGGACAAGTCGATCGTTGATGAGATCCGTCGTCAAACAGTCGCCCTGGCCCTTGAACTGGGTGTTTGCGGCCTGATGAATATCCAGTTTGCGGTCAAAGATGATGAGATCTTCCTGCTTGAGGTCAATCCCCGTGCCAGCCGGACATCGCCCTTTGTCTCCAAGGCGACAGGAAGGCCCTTGGCCAAAATCGCCGCACGCATTATGGCAGGGAAGACTCTGGCAGAGCTTGGAGTCGTAGAAGAGATTATCCCTGAACACATCTCTATCAAAGAGTCGGTCTTCCCCTTTACCAAGTTCCCCGGTGTCGATAGTCTGCTTGGCCCTGAGATGAAGTCTACCGGCGAAGTCATGGGTATTGATTTTGAATTCGGCAAAGCCTTTGCCAAGGCCCAATTGGGTGCGAATGTCCGCCTGCCGACTTCGGGCCAGGTTTTTGTCAGCGTCAAGGAAGAGGATAAAACAGCGATCGTTGAACCGGTGCTTAAACTGCGTGATGCAGGTTTCGAGATCGTCGCAACCAGCGGCACAGCGGCTTTCCTGCGTGCCTACGGAGTTCAGGCGACTCCAATCAACAAGGTTAAGGAAGGGCGACCACACTGCGTAGACGCCATCAAGAACAACCAGATCAACCTGGTATTCAATACGACCTTCGGAACCCAGTCGATCATTGACTCATTTTCTATCCGTCGTTCAGCGCTTATGCACAACGTTGCCTACTTCACAACTGTCGCTGGAATACAGGCTGCGGCAGACGGGATTCTGGCCATGAAGCGTGAAAGTCTTGACGTTACGCCGATTCAGGAGTACTATCCCCAAAACGGGTAGAGGTCTACCCGTTTTTCATTATTTAAGATTCTACTGTTCGGGCGGGTTATCCTGCCCGAACAATTTTATTAATAAGCAAGGAAGAAACTGTTATGTCAGAAACCGTACCGATGACACCTGAGGGACACCAGAGACTTCAGGAAGAACTAAAACACCTGATCCGCGTTGAACGTCCCAAGGTTATTCAGGATATTGCTGAAGCCCGCGCTCATGGCGATCTTTCAGAGAACGCCGAGTATGATGCGGCTAAAGAGCGCCAAGGCTTTGTTGAGGGTCGGATTTCTGAGATCAACGGTAAGATGGCTCGCTGCCAGGTTATCGATCCTTCAGAGATGGATACCGATAAAATCGTTTTCGGTGCAACCGTCAAACTGTTTGATGTCGAGTCAGAGAGTGAAGTGACTTACCGCATCGTCGGGCAGGATGAGGCGGACATCAAGGCTGGACTGATTTCCATCAACAGCCCGGTCGCCAAGGCCTTGATCGGTCATCGTGTTGATGATGAGGTGAACATCAAGGTACCATCAGGTATCAGAACTTACGAAATCATTGATATCAATTACGTTTAGAGGGAGCCACACAAATGTCTGTAATCACTAAAGATATGACCTTTCACGAAGTTATGCAAAAAAGCCCTGATGTTGTGAAAGTTCTAGGGTCCTTTAACCTTGGCTGCGTTGGCTGTATGGGCGCCATCAACGAAACCCTCGAGCAGGGCGCTATGGCTCACGGTCTTGATGTTGAAGAGCTGCTGACAGCACTGAACGCAATCTTTTAACGCAAAGACGCAAAGTTTAGCCTTGGACGCAAAGAAACCTTTTTATGCTTCAAGATTTGAGTTTTGTTGTCCTTACCCTTGGCCCCAGTTATGTTGTTAAGTTTTCCCCTTTGCGCCTTTGCGTTACGCTCTTAGAGTTCCGGTAATAACAACCTTGTGGGGTGGCGGAGATGACCAAAGCGTCCACAGACCAATCTCACCAAAACCTATCCACCCCCGTTGTTCATCTTAAAGGGGTTGGCCCTCGTGTCGCAGAAAAACTCGCCAAACTCGATATCCACACTATAGAAGACCTCCTTTACGTCCTGCCTCACCGTTACGAAGATCGTCGACAATTCAGGAAGATAGCTCACTTGCGTGATGGGGTACATGAAGTCTTTTCCGGGGAGATCCTGGCCTGTGGAGAAGCCACAACTTCGCGCGCGCGTCGCAAGCTCTTTGAAGCTGTCGTCAGTGATGGAACCGGGCAAATAGTCCTTAAGTGGTTTCATTACCGCAAAGGCAGCATGGAGAAGCGTTTCGCTGTCGGCAAGCGAGCTGTCTTTACGGGAGAGGTGAAGCGCTATGGGGCAACACGAGAAATCCATCACCCCGACACCGAGTTCCTCGCTCAAGGCCAATCCCTTGCTGATTATCAAAGCTCAGACCCCCTGGCTTTTGGCAGGATATTGCCCGTATATCCACTCACCGAGGGGTTGACTCAGTATACGGCTCGAAAAATATGGAAGCAGGCAGTTGACAGCTACGCAGCCTGTGTCCAGTCCCATCTGCCTGCTGATATGATCCGTAAGCACAAACTACAGCCACTTTCTGAGGCCTTGCAACAGATTCATTGGCCTTCAAACGACACCAACATCGACGATCTTGAGAAGACCAGCAATCCGTCACTCCGATCGCTGGTTTACGACGAGTTTTTCTTTTTGGAGTTGGGATTAGCTCTTAAGCGACGTGGCGTTATCCTTGAGGAAGGAATTCCTTTCAATGTCACCCATAAATACACTAAGCCTCTCGCGGCAACCTTGCCATATCGACTAACAGGTGCTCAACGCCGCGTTCTTGGTGAAATAAAACAAGACCTGATGTCTCCACACCCAATGAATCGATTGATCCAGGGCGACGTTGGTTGCGGGAAGACGATCGTCGCTTTAATGGCAGCACTGGTGGCAATCGAGAATAATACCCAGGTGGCAGTTGTTGCACCGACAGAGATCCTTGCTGAGCAGCACTATCTGCAATTTCATGTTTGGTTTGAGCAGTTGGGCCTAAAGACCGCACTTCTGCGTGGCAAGATGCCCGCCGCTGAAAAGCGTGAGCTTGTCGAATCATTAAGAGCGGGGAATGTCCATCTGGTGGTCGGCACCCATGCGGTTCTTCAGGAAGGTGTTGAATTCAAAAAGCTCGGTCTTGGTATTATTGACGAACAACACCGCTTTGGAGTTCGACAGCGTGCGGTGCTGAGAGGGAAGGGTAGCAATCCTCACATTCTGGTCATGACTGCGACTCCTATCCCGAGGACTTTATCGCTCACTGTTTATGGCGACCTGGCATTATCAGTGATCGACGAAATGCCTCCGGGGCGTACGCCTGTTGAAACAGTTGTTGCTTCAGAAGCTCAAAGAGGGCGTGTCTACAGTCGTTTAAGGCAGGAGATCGAGCAGGGCAACCAGGCCTACATCGTTTATCCTCTTGTTGAAGAGTCCGAAAAGAGTGACCTTTTGGCAGCGACAGAAGGCGCAGAACAGCTCAAAAACGAGGTCTTCCCTCAAGCGCGACTCGGTTTGCTGCACGGCCGGATGAAGCCGGCAGAAAAAGAAGAAGTCATGGTTCGCTTCAAGGCTCATGAAATTGACATCCTGGTGGCCACCACGGTTATTGAGGTCGGTATTGATGTTCCCAATGCAACAGTCATGCTGGTTGAACATGCCGAGCGATTTGGCCTTGCGCAGCTTCACCAACTGCGTGGCAGGGTCGGTCGAGGAAAAGCGAGCAGCATCTGTATATTATTGAAATCATATCGTTGTAGCGAAGAAGGTGAGAAACGACTTGAAGTTATGAGGGCAACCAATGACGGCTTTAAGATCGCTGAAGCAGATCTGGAGATTCGTGGCCCAGGGGAATTCCTCGGCACTCGACAGAGCGGTTTACCAGACTTTCGCGTTGCCAACATTCTGCGCGATGGACGGATTCTTGAAGAAGCTCGAAAAGACGCCTTTGCTTATGCCGACAGCAAGGAGTTCAGAGACTCAAAGCAGGTTCAGGAGGTGCTCAAAGAACGATGGGGCAACCGTCTTGAGTTGGCCAGTATTGGGTGAGACTTTGCTGTAAGTAATAAGTTTTGAGAACCCTGCAAACCTCTGCTTGTTCTGCTGGCATTAGCAGTGCCTCCTGTTCTTTTAAACCTCAAGATGACTCACCTACTGTAATAATAAGTACTTATACCTACAAATGTAACCCTACATTGTAGACATCTCCCGACATCTTAGCCGATGTCCGCTGACAATCCATACCTTAGGGCATACGATCTTATTCAACAATAATGATCGTCGACTAAACGGGAGGATGTCATGATGAAATCACAATGTTTGAGTTTTCTTGTAATCTTATTCACCATCGCAGCATGCGCACCCATCAATTACGAAGCGACTTACCGTCCACTCTCAGGGCATGATTCTATCTACAGGTCATCACAGACCTACGTAAGGCCGATCCAGGTCACCCTATATACAGACTCTACTTACTCAGGCGTCAAGTTCGTACCGATTCAGATTGTTATTTCAAATGGTGAATACGTAGAAATTCCGGTTAAAAACAGAAGAGGGCGGTCTTCACGAATTTTTGCCCATTACCATCACGGCAATCTGCACTTTGATAACAATCGAAAGTGTCAGAAATTACAGGGTTCGACCGGCTATCAATATGATAGACGCTGGGACAAGGGATACAAGTATACGCACGTAAATGCAGGTCATGATTACGATTTTACCGGACTTCGTCTAGTAATACGCAATGTTCCAAAGGCTGATAATCGACCAGGACAGTTCTTGACTGCAAAATCACCCAAAATTCACAATAAAACCTTAAATGCCGAAAAATATCAGGCAGTTAAATACAACAACAAAAATTCGAACAACAAAAAGATTGCGGTCCATAAGCAACTCAAAAACGTTAAAAGGAAAGTCGTTGCGGCAACAAAAACGTCTAAACAGCCAAATCAATCGAGCAGCGATAAGCGTTTAGATTCTAAAGATAAAACCAGGGTCATCGGTGCTGGCGAATTGAAAAAGTTAGTCGAGCCGAATATCATTCGAGAAGTATCCAGGCATGACAAGGCAGGCAAGACTGCGGTCACTGTGCGAAGAAATGACCCTGGGTTGGCAAATAAGCCTGCCAGTAAACGTTCTGTTGCTGCCCAAGGAATCCGCCCAGCAAACGAAACAAAACGTCAACAGGTCAAACCTCAGAATAAATCAGTGAACGCGGCACCTGATGTCAATAAAGCCAATCAAGGCCAAAGCATAGAAGGAAGGGCGTCTGTTTCTAAAAAAGCAAAACAGGTTCAGTCTATTCCGAAGAAGGCTAGCCGCGCACAGGGTCAAAAGCAACCAATTGACAAGGCGGGAATTCAACAAGAACCTCCAGAGCTTTCAGTTATAGCTCACCCACAAGGAAGGAACAAACATGCAAAGGGCAAAATAAAATGACGGTTTGTATCCCTGCCTTTTGTCTCAACTGGCAGGTCATAGCTTCATACTGGTAGTTTTGCCACCGCACTTTCATCTTCTTGAAGGTGCGGCTTTCACATTTGCCCTGTAAGCCACTTTCTTTTTTAGACGCATGCCGAAGCATGGACTTTTTGACTGCTTTTTAGCCTACATAACATCAATCCATCCATATTCGCTTTTTCCACTTTGAGAGCAACTAGATCCCCCTGCATCCTCCACCATGTTTCAACATTACAAAAGTTTACATAATATATATTATGCGACGTTATGCGTAGGCGGCAATATGAACGCCGAGTGTAAAACTGATATACCCTTCCGGGTGCTGATAAAAAAAGAAAGGATTTATGGAGAAGAAATGTTCTTCGAATTCGGTGTTATCAGGTCAGTGCTTTTGAGTAATCTGAAAAAAGAAAGTGGCTTACAGGGCAAATTTGAAAACCCTTACTGCCCGGGCATGGAAAAAAGTATCTTTAAATATGCTTTTGACTAGAACATCGATAACTGTCTGGTTTCTTGTGCGGACTCAGGTTTGCGTTCCGCTCGCTTCTTCTTTTCTACGGCCATTTTCGCAGGGTTTTGTGTTTTTCTCTGATGCTCTGATTGGTTCCTAAAGGTTTGGTAGGCACTCGCAACGCCGATCCCAACTCGTAGGCGATTTTTTGCCTGGTTAGACCCTGGACAGGCGCCCTTCCTGTTTAGCCCTAGCTATCCCCACGGACTGACTCTCTCGGATAATCTGTCTCTCGAAGTCAAAGATCTCAAAGAGCGGCACCAGTATAATTTCTCCGTGTGGTCTTGATGTGTCAATGCCACTGGTCTTAAGTAACCGGAAATAATTGTCTTAGGATACGTTTTTATCATTTAGGTATACCCTATTTTAAGGACTATCAGAACTGCATCTAATACGCTATTGATAGCTATTTGATAATGCTGTCATTTAAGAAATAAGGACTCTTTTGATAGTGTTGAAATAGAGTATATTGGTAAATCAACTTGATTTAAAACAACTATTTTGCAGGTTGGACTGGATTTGGAACAAAAGAACGTAATCAGTCTGGTGGGAAATATGGGATAGCCAGTCCCGGTCTAAGACCTTTGTCGACGACAGAACCTTTGGCCCTTCCCGAAAGTCCTCCGGTACATACAGCTATAAAGCGCCATATCAAAACAGGAGGAAAGTTTCTGATAGGCACACAATCGACTTGATAGATAAGTTTAAGTGTGGTGTTTTAAGTTGCTGTAATACAAACGTTTCTGTTGTAGAGTAAGCTAACATTCGCAACTTTGTAGGCGCTCCCCTAACCCTACTTGCCCTTCCTAAGCACATTCAAACGTTCCTGAGCAATCTTTGCATTAGGCGAGTCCGGATACTTTCTGACCACCTCTTCGTACAGTTTTAAAGCATGCTCTATGTTGTTCTGTTTCTCCTCGAGCTGCGCAATTTCGAGTTGTTGTTCTCCCAGGTCGCCGGTACAAGCAGTCAAGGCCGTGAAAAAAATGAACAACAGGATCAAGAAGTGTTTTTTCATGGTGTTTCCTTTCCAATTATCGAGGCCGGTCGGTAACAGCTTGCCACTTTGTGTAACATAGGTAAAACCGCTAATCAGCAAACCACAACCACCGCAGCTAATTGTCGATAACAATCGATCAAAGGCATTGTGGGGTGACCATCAAGGTCACACATCGCTTCCAGAGTCGCGGAACGGATAAATCGGTTGCGTAGCTGTATCCCCTGTAAAGTGTGTTGGGTAAACAGTTTGTTTCGGGATTTGTCATTGTTTCTTCCTATATGGTGAGTGCTGGCGGGTTACGATCCTGCCGCCGTTTCGTTGCAGTTCCAGCCCCAGCCGCGCTGTTTCTCGACAAAAGCCCTGGCCTTCTCTTCACAGTAGCCGACTTCGTCTTGTGCTCTCCAGAGTGTCTCTGTAACACTATCTTTCTGGTATCGGACTTCGCAAGGGACTTTCGCTTCCTGATCTTGATACACAACGCTGACCACTCGTTCTTGTGAACTGTTGGTGCAAGTGTAGGTTTCATCAGCTATGGCAGTGGTGGCGAGCAGGCCTAGAGAAGCTGCGAGGCAGAGAGTGGTTAATCTTTTCATTGGTTAAATCCTTTTCGTTGTTTTTGGTTTTGGTTGAATGGAGAGCTAAAAGGATGATCTGCAAGTCCATGCAGTTGACCTCAAACGTTAAAGAGGAAGTGGCAGATATCACCGTCCTCAATCGTGTAGTCTTTACCATTTAGCTGCATCTTACCCGCCTTCTTGACAGCCTGTTCAGAACCTGCGGCCATCAGGTCGTCGAATTTCATAACCTCGACTCGGATAAAGCCTCGTTCGATGTCACTGTGGATCTTGCCACCGGCCATTGGCGCGCTGGAGCCTTTGCGGATGGTCCAGGCGCGGCACTCGTCTTCACCAGAGGTGTAGAAGCTCATGAGGCCAAGTGCGTCGTAAAGGGCGGCGTTAATCCGGTCGAGGCTCGGTTCGGTGATGCCCATTGCCTCCATGAATTCAGTACGCTCCCCTTCGTCATCGATAGCCGCTATTTCGCTCTCGATCGCACAGGAGATAGTAAAGACGCCAGGTCCGAAATCTTTGCCGATGTCATCCTCGGAGACGTTGTAGGCAAAAAGGAGCGGCATACGGGTGATCAGTTCGAGGCTTTTAATCGCATGTTCTTCGTCAGGATCAAGTTCTACGGTGCTCAAGAAGCGTTCCTCCTCCAGGGCCGTGTTGAAGCGTTGAAGGACTTCTTCTTCCAGAGCTTGCTCTGTCGTCTGACCTTTCTTCTTGTCTTTGGCGAGGCGCTGCAGGCGCGTCTCGACCAACTGCATGTCGGCCAGCAATAGCTCTGTTTCGATCGTGGCCCGATCACGCTCTGGATCCACCGATCCGGCGGGGTGAAAAACATCCGGCGAGTCGAAGGATCTGATCAGCAGGCAGAGAAGATCACAGCGCTGGGCCGGGTCCATCCAGAGGCGCGAGGTGCCGCTAGCGGTAATGTCAGGGCAGAGTACAAACTGGTTCTCGGCATAAGTGGTCTTTTCAGGCTTGTAAAAATCGCTTAAAGCATCGACACGGCTGTCTTTGATCGCAGCACTACCTTCGATGGCCTCACCGGGTTTGACAGTCGGGGGTATGGATCGTCCGGTCAGCAGCGTGAAGAGGGTTTTCTTGCCCGTCTGGGCCAGGCCCAATATTGCGATCTTCATAAAGTTATCCTTTTTGGCGGTTCGTGTTGCTCTGAACTGCACTATGAGATGTCAACCAAGACAGTATACTTAGTTTGTTTGAGTTTTGAATAGGGATATCGTCTCTAACACCGGTATTTGAAGGAAGTTGTCATGAAATAGTTAGTTGCCTTGTTTGCCGCCAGTACATTGAGTGTTCGACAGGCTGCCAGGATAAGTGAATAGAAAGGTGACGAAGTCCGAAGGGCAACTGTGGCACGAGAGGGACACTTCCGGGAGTGCCCCAGATCAGCCCGATCCCAGCTTATGCACAAATATTAGCTTTGCTCCAAAAGCTGTGATTCAATCCTACTTGTCTAATCCCTGTTTCAATGTTTTCCCTAGCATAGCAAAGCCCAACCTCTATAGGAGGTTGGGCTTGAGATTCAGTTGTCGCTTCCACTAGAAGAATGACAACTGCTCTGTATCAGTTTCGCTTTTTGGCTTGCGCTATCCTATCTTCGGCTTATCGACAGGTTCTGTGGACAGGCACATTAATAAATCCCCTGATCATTTTGACATCCGCGAGCCGGTCAGCTCAACTCTCCCCTCGCCATAACAAGGTTAAACTCTAGAGAACCTCGCCACCTGTACTATCGTTACGAACAGCTTCCATAAAGAGTTATCGATCAATCGAAATCCCCATCTCACTCAATCTCTCATCCACCCGCTTCATCAACTCTTCCTCAAAGTGATCATTCCACAACCGCACATATTGCTGGCTTTCAGCCGCAATCTGCGAACTGACTTTTAACGACTTGCGCGCCACATCGGTTTTGTAAAAGGACAAAAGTTGATGAATTTCATCGGCTGTGTAATAACGTCGGTAAATCGGCACCAGGGCATTAAGAAGGCGTTGGTGTTCGCCCTCCGCGACAGTCTTGATCTCTTCGGTGATGATCTGTTCTTTCTTCCCTGCCGGAACTTCCATTGATGTCAACAGGGAAGCAAGTTGAACGGAGTAGTTGTTCTCGACACTTTCCATGATTCGCCCGGTGAGGCTGTAACGGACCAACTGCT
The DNA here is from genome assembly GCA_029667085.1 of Deltaproteobacteria bacterium IMCC39524. Lineage (NCBI taxonomy): Bacteria > Deltaproteobacteria > Deltaproteobacteria bacterium IMCC39524. Next base: position 510,784 of record JARUHJ010000001.1, on the reverse strand, counting down.
CTGCTTCGAGGGCTTTCCCCGCTTCAGAGGTTGGCACTGCTGTCGTGGCCGCACAGGCTGTGAGAGTGATAGCCAAAAGCAGAGTCATCAGGATACGCATAGAGATCTTTCCTTTATTCATAAATTAAAATCCGGGGACATAACAGAATGGCGCTAGTTTAAGCCCATATCGCAAAGACAAAAAACATAAATCGGGAGTACACATTTATTCGAAATTCCTTCCTGACATATTCAAAACTTCAAGAGAAGACCTGCCAACGATATGTGTAATGCTCATTTTATCATGCTCTGAATATTTGATCCTTGCCCAAGCCAGCATTGGAGCATTCCTTGGCATAACAAAGCCCACCTCTCCTGCGAAAGTTGGGCCGGGATGGTTTGTGGCATGCAAGAACATGAGTCTAGCCATGCTAATTTCTACCTAATACTGCGCATAACCCTTTGGCCAGGACTTTGGCCATTTATACTGTTCTATATATCCTTAGATAATATGAGAATTGGTTGCGGGAGGATTTTTAAAAACTGTCCACGGATCAGCGAGGAGTTTCTTGAAAGTAGTGAATTGTAAAAAAAGTGTCTGATCTTCATGGATAACATGGATGCCTTGTTTGGCAGGATTCGCATGTCCATGTTTTGTTCTTATTGCGGGTCATTTTTTCGCCACACTCTGGGCAGCGGAGATCTCGATGTAAATACCCAAAAGCCGAAACACAAATGATTAAAAGAACAAATACAGCAAGAACAAAACCTGCAACTCCCAAAAGATCACCTCCCTCGGAAAAGGAAAAGAAACAGCACAAACACTGCAACCAGGACAACTATGACGCCGATTACATCTTCCATTTAAAAATCTCCTTTTTTAAAAAAACAGGCTCAATGGAATAATTTTCACATACCCTGATAAATAGGAAAGGCCACTTGGATCATCTCCAGAGCTAGGTCAATGAAGGGTATCTTCAATATCCTCATCTTCTATCGGTTCATCAACTGTGTCCAGAATCATGGTATGACATTCAACATCAAACCATTCATGGAACATTGCAAGGGTTCGATGCTCCGGCCAGAGGGTGTCATCCGCATACCATCCTTCTAGTTCATTGGTAAAGAGTACTTCAAAGTTCATTTCGATCCATGCAGACAAAGAATCATCATTATCTGCATCCTCATCACTGACCAGATATACGGCACGTTCCCGATTGATTTCTTCTAGTGATACTTCAGGCATATCGATTTCATGATATGGGTTGGCGTCATTGACCCAATTAACGGCAGGTTGCTTGTATCTGAGTATGATTGCGGCTCTATTGATCATGAACACCCCACTAGTAAAAATAGAATTTCTTGTTGGTCCTGACTTCTGGGACACTAGAAAAGCTTACTTCCGACTTTCGCATCCACAGCAGGGGAGACAAATGTTGCCTCACCACTCTCGGCCTTTGGAAATTGAACCCCTAAAATCAATACTTCCGAAGTGACCGGCCCCATTTGTCTCGGTTCAAAATTAAGAACTCCAAGTACGAGTCTGTTTTTTACTTCTTCAATAGAGTGTTGAGTAAAGCGTCCATAACTAATACGTTGGCCGTACTTCCCAAAATCTACGATCATTTTGTAAGTAGGTTTATGTGTTTGGCTTTCAAGTGCAACATCTATTACCTTGCCAACTCGAATATCGAGTTTTTCAAATGACTCATCAAACGTAACTATAGGTTTTGTTTCTTTGACCATTTTCTGCTCCTGGACAATAGGTCGGTATCCCGGCCCCTAGACTATCATTTATCCTCTCACATTGTTACAAGACGTTTGATTTGGCTGAGATTTGAAATTCTTGCTGTCCCTGATAAATGAAAACGGCCACCAAGGATCGTCCTTTGGTGGCCATAGTTTTGTGTATTAAACAGCTTACTGAATACCTTTATCAATAAGAAGCCGTTTATGATCTAAAAAATCAACGAGGTCTTCGTATGTCATAATCTACTCAAAAAAAGAGTTGTCATTATCGTCCCTCCCCATGAACCACACCGAACCAAGGGTTGCCACTCTAACTCAGAAAGATATTCAGGTAAAGATTTCAGCAACATAAACACTCTATGCGGCGAAAACATGCTTATTGAAATTGATGAAAACTGGAATAAAGATTTTAGAGGTCAGATAAAGCAGTAAGTTACTGATTTTACGTGCATATAGAGATTTAAATCTAAATGGCAGTGACTTTCAAAAACAGCCAATCCCAGCTTTAGTCAGAAAGCTGGGATCACCCTACTCTTCTAAACGCTCACTCGGTGTTCGCCAGTGCCGGAAATAATCTAGGGCGTCGATACTGCTGAACATCTCACGGGCAAGGTTTAGACGTGCAATAACGCGTGAATGTTCCTTAGGATTGAGGTTGCTTGGATGCGCTTCAGCATCACGGGAAAAGTGTTCAATGCGATTAACCTCTCCCCAGGCATCAATTGCCTGTTTGAGTTCCTCCAAGCTCTCCTTTTCCGCTTGATCAGCACGGCGCTTCGCTTCCTCTATTCGCCATCGCTCTTTCTTTCTCTCCCACTCCTGTCTCCCAATCTCTGCTCTGCGATCTGCTTCTTCAAAAAGACGATCAATCTCCCCGTCCGCATAAATAACAAGTTCTTTAAAAGACCTGCTTTATGTGTCCTTTACAGAGCACTGCCAGAAAAATAGAAATCAGCAGATATAATCTCGAACAATTTGATAATCTATCTATTGAAAAACTCGTTTTGCCCGAAGAAACAAATGTTGCGCTCACCCTTCACACATGGAACGTCTAAAAGAGAAACAATTGAACGATATTGAGGAGGCCAGAGTTTGTAGATGAAAGCCATGACTCTGAAAAAATTAGTCGACATGAAACAGGAGCCAAACCCCTTGGCCCTTGTAGATTGCCCTGTCCCTGAACCAGGTCCTGGAGAGTTGCGGATCAAGGTCTCGGTTTGTGGGGTCTGCCACACGGAGCTCGATGAAATCGAGGGGCGTACTCCACCCCGGCAGTTGCCAGTCATTCCCGGGCACCAGGTCGTCGGTCGAATCGACAAAGTCGGTCCGCATGTCGACGACGGGCTTCTGGGGAAGCGGGTCGGTGTTGCCTGGCTGTATTCTGCATGCGGTCATTGCAAATGGTGTCGTACGCAGCGAGAGAACCTTTGCCCTGATTTTTGTGCAACGGGCCGCGATGTCGATGGTGGTTATGCCGAATACATGTTGGCTCCCTCGGCTTTTGTCCACCCCATCCCGGAGGTCTTCACAGATGCAGAAGCGGCGCCCCTGCTCTGTGCTGGCGCCGTAGGTTACCGCTCGATCAGGCTTGCTTGTCTGCAGCCAGGGGCACCTCTCGGATTGACTGGCTTCGGTGCTTCGGCGCATCTGGTGTTGAGTGTCGTTCAACATCTTTACCCAAAACTGCCTATTTATGTTTTTGCCCGTAACGAAAAGGAGCGTCACTTCGCACGCGAACTTGGGGCAGCCTGGTCAGGAGAAATTGACGAGCAGCCACCTCAATTGTTACAAGCGATCATCGACACCACCCCTGTCTGGAAGCCGGTCGTCAAAGCCATGCGAATGCTTGAGCCGGGGGGCCGGCTGATCATCAACGCGATCCGCAAAGAGGACAGTGATCGTGAAGTGCTGGCCGAGATCGATTACCCGCTCGATCTCTGGCTGGAGAAAAGCATCCAGAGTGTCGCCAATGTCAGCCGCACCGATGTACGTGAGTTTCTCTCACTGGCAGCAGAAATTCCTCTTCGACCAACAATTGAAGAGTTCCCGCTAGCAGAAGCGAACCGCGCTTTACAGGAATTGAAAGAAGGTGAAATTCGTGGGGCTAAAGTGCTTCGATTGGGACCGGACAGATGAAGAGTCAAAAATGAAGATTATTGAGTTTCGGGCTTACCTGGACTGCATGGCCAATAAAGACTTCACATTTTCCAGAAGCTCGGCACATCAAAACAATTCAACAAGCCGATTAAAAATCCGCCCTTTTACTGATTTTTTAGTTGATTGCCACTATTAGAGACAAAACCAACATAGTGAATGCTGGCAATGACTTCTGTAGTGGATCTTTCACTTTAACGTGCATCGAAACAGCCCCAAACATTAGTATGGCCATTATCGTTGCCGCTGGCTTTACTAAGAAGGGAATCCATATGCCAACAATCAGGCATAGGGCCAGAATGATCTTGGCCGCTCCGATAAACACCATAACCCCACCAGGTAGGCCATAGGCGGCAAATTCCTCTTTCATGTTTTTTGCTTCACCACCTCGCCAATTGGTTTCTTTGCCATAGCGCAAGATCCAGACATTGAAAATTCCAAGCGCAATAATGATTTGACATAACGTGACTAGGATTTCCATTATGATCACCCTTCTAGAGGTTGAATGCCATTAGAACTATATCATTATATATCAGTTTCCAACCTTAGCTAGCTGATTGGTGTCTGTATTTTGTCACGACTGCCGAGACGAAAAAGGTTTCTTGTGGATAACGGTATCTGAGGAAGCAGTTTAATCAACAAAACTATGGCCACCAGAGTTTGATCCTTGGTGGTCTATTAATATGATGGGGCACATAGTGACCTTAGGCTACGAAAACAGCAGAATACCAATTTTGCACCTCATCTTCAGATTTAAGTGTACTCAGAGGCAGGTCAAATTGCTTCACCGTTGCGAAGACATCAATGCCAACACTATGAAAAGCCGGCCGGGCTCGACCAGGGTCAACACAAGGCTTTCCCTTGAATCCGGCACATTCTTGACAAATTGCACAATCGCTCATTGAGAAAGCAAAATAATGACCGGCAAGAAAGGCCTCCCTTTCCAGGGTAAAGGAAATGTCCTGTGAGATCTTTTTACTGGTCGAATGGACAATACAACCCCATTCGTAACCTTGCAGGACACGTTCATACTCCCATGGCTTTAGAGAGCCCGGGGCCGAAGGACAAGTATGGCCCTTCCCCCAGTCTTCGCACCCGTACATGCATTTAAGTAGCGTGCGTGAGTCAAAAACGATTTGATCCATCCGGAAGATAAGAGCATCATCTGCCCCAAGCTCAAGGGCTCTTGCAGAAACATTCTCTGGCGTCATACACACTCCTTAAAGTGTTAAATATCTATCAAAATTTATCCGTATCAACCCGAGGCATCATAACCTCTAGGTCTATTTGTCTCACTATTAAAGCCAAAATTAGAGCGATTGGCAACGAATGGCCTCATTCTATTTGTCAGCCTATAAAGTATTGGAGCCCTTAACATTCGAATAGGGGTGTGAATATACTTGCATCAGCAATGTTAGCATCTCAGGTTTAGGCCGCTCGGCTTGGGAATAATAACGGCGGTTTAAGAAATAATTTGATTTGATGTAGGATCGCTATAGAGTTGTAGTTAGCAGAGTCAGTAGCATGGGGCCAAATTATTCTTCCCCCTCCCCCACCAAGCCCCAAAGGCATGCTCTCATCCTGACGGAGAGATCTACTATGTGCGAATTCTGCATCAGCCACGGAGAAGGCAAAAAATGGTATGAAAATATCACCAACTACTCTCGGGAACTTTTCCTGCAGATCAGTTCCGATGAGGCACTGAAAGAATACCTCGCCGACTTCGGTCCGTCTATGCAGGAGAACATCCCCACGGCCGAAAAGTGGAAAAGACGGCTGCCGGTCATCTACAATTTTATAGCCTACCCCTGGCTCACCCGCCGCTTCAAAAAAAACCATTTCGGACAGATGGTGCCTATCGAAGATATTGAAAAAGTTCTCAATAAAGTAGGAACGGTCTGGAGACTACCCTGTATCTGCCGTAAAGTTGCTACCGGAGAAGAGAAACGATACTGTTACGCAGTCGGCATGGATGCCACCGGCATATTGAAGGATCTGCCGGATTTTCGCAATTTCGATCAAACCACCCCAGAGGTTGCCATAAGCGAAATCAGGGATCTCGATGCTAACGGCATGACTCATAGCGTCTGGACCTTTCAGACGCCCTTCATTGGCGCTGTCTGTAATTGCGACCAGGACTGTATGGCTTACCGAATTGAATATCGATCACGACTGGCCAAAATTATGTGGAAGGCGGAGTACGTTTCCGCAATCGATAAAGAACTTTGCAAAGGATGCAAGTCATGCCGGAAGCAATGCATGTTTGAGGCGATTGATTACTCACGGGAACAACACAGGTGCTCTATAGATTACAGAAGATGTTATGGATGCGGAGTCTGCCGGGCGTCCTGCCCTGAAAAAGCGATCACTCTGTTGCCGAGGACGGGTACGCAACTGGCGGCTAATACTTGGTAATCAGGGGATTCAAGAACCTCGCTTTTACGACAACCTCCCTGCCTTTTGGTATTGCGAGAGGATAAGCCGTTATCTAATTGACCTTTTTCAGCATGATCTTGCGGGCCATTGCCAAGCGCTCGGAAAGACCTTCGTCTTCCATATCGGCAACAACTTGAGCGAGAATGTCGGGGATCGGGATCTGCTGCGGACATTTATCAACACAGAGACCGCATTGAACGCACTGGGACGCATAACCGGAAAGCCCGTTGGTCAGATCTCCGCTCATGCGGATGGCGTAGCCGAATCTGGCGGCATCAGGCTGATTGAACATGTGCAACTTGTTAAACATCTCGAAACAGATGGGGATCGCCACATTGGCAGGGCACGGCATACAGTATCCACAGCCGGTACAACCCACCTTCATCAGCTCCCGGTAGGTGTTGGCTGCCTGGACCACCAACTCCAGTTCTGCGGAGGCCAAAACGGCGGGAAAGCCCTGCTCAGCCAAGGCAATATTTTCATTGATATGGGCTTCCTCATTCATCCCGGAAAGGATCACTGTGACCTCAGGGTGGTTCCAGATCCAGAGCAACGCCCAGGCCACGGGTGACCTCGATGTTTCAGCCTTGGCCCAAATCTTCTCAATTGCCGGTGGTGGTGTGGGCTGCCCCAGGTTGCCTCCACGTAGTGGTTCCATGATGATGACTGCCAGATCTTTGGACGCCGCATATTCCAACCCCGCGGTTCCTGCCTGGTAATCCTCGTCCAGATAATTGTACTGAATTTGACAGAAATCCCAGGGGTAGTCGTCCACAATTTGCTTAAAATCTCCGGGCAGGCCGTGAAAGGAAAAGCCCGCATTGACAATGAGTCCGTCAGCCTTGGCTTTGTCGAGAAAATCGTGAATACCCAACGTCACCATGGCCTCCCACACTGGTCCGGTAAGGGTGTGGACCAAGTAATAATCGATGTGATCGGTGTCGAGCTTTTTCAATTGGGCATTCAGGTAGCGATCCATGTCCTCCCGGGTATTAATCAGGAAGGATGGTAGCTTGGTGGCCAACTTCACACGTTCACGGTAGCCGTCTTTCAAGGCTCTTCCCACCAGGGGCTCACTCTCCCCGCCGTGGTACGGCCAGGCGGTATCGATATAATTCAACCCTTTGTCAATAGCTGAGCGGATTTGACGAATCGCCCTGGGTTCATCGATCTGTCCATCTTTCGTAGGAAAGCGCATGCATCCGAATCCGAGAATGGACAACTCATCTCCGTTTTTTGGAACCTTTCTGTACAACATTTGAGGCCTCCCTGATTCTGAGTTGCTCCTAGTATTTTAGACGCCGTTGACTTTGTCAAACAATAACAACTGTAAGATTTTCATGGCCCGTCCGTTTTGCATGGGCCATTCTTATCTTGCAGGGTTGGTATGAACTTCGTATTCGTATCTACTTAAATCCATACGGACGATACAGTTGAATTTACAATAACAAAAACTCCTCCCCTGCCGTGATTCCTTGCTCAGACAAACCCATTCGTAACCCTCTAGATATTTCAGAAACTTATTGAGCCATCCAAATTCTTCTACCATAAAAAATTTCGTAAACGCAGACTTTTTTCTCTCTTCAGTTGAATTGGTTTTTGTTCATGGTAGCCTGTCAATATAGCGTCAATGCAGGAATAAAAGGGAACCCTAATATTTTAAGGGAGATATTAAAGTGGGCTCTATTGAGAAAAGGAGGTTGATTTTGAATACAACTCTTACCGTGGCCTATAGTTCAGCAGAATCTTTAAAAAAAGCTGTTGATGACCTCATTGGAGCCGGCATTCATCAAGAGCAATTTAGAGTGACTAAAAGCAATTTAAAGCTCAAGGTGACTACGCCGAAGGCCATTGAACCAGAAATCAGGGAACTTCTTGAAAGGCATCACCCGATACAGCATGGGCATGGGTGTAAATATTGTGATTATTTGTCAATTTGACGTGGTCAACTTGATAGATCCAAAAGCTTGGAAATCAAGGCCACCTGGAAACGGGAGGCCTTTTATCATTTATCAGGAATTGCAAGCAAATTTAAAGTTGAGAAGTATCATCTGCGCCGGAACCCTTTATTCACTATTCCTCAAGAATATCTTCCCCCCAACAATAGAAAACCCCACTCATTTTGAGCGGGATGAATGATCCACGTTATCCGACCGGTTTTCCACCTATCCGTCGGCAACTGGTTTTTAGGGGATGATGCGGGCTCAGGCCTTTGGTGACCTGAAATGCAGCCCCCCTATCTGAGCTCTTTCAGGGGCACTTGCCCCTCGCGGATGGGATGCACGGCATCGGGCGTTGGGCCAGACAACGTCCTCCTGACCAACTAAATCTACGTGGCCCATAACTCCTCATCTTGGTTTAAACGATCATTCCTGACGGCCGCTTTAGGCGTCCCACTCATTGTGTCGTGCATGCCACCTTAGGTAACGTCCCAACTGTTTTACAACAAACTGCTGACCATTGGTGGGCACCTTATAACGGGTGGACATTTATTGATTATCAGTATTGTTAGATTTCACACTTGAAGGTGGTTGTTCAAAGAAGTTTCAGTGATAGAATTGCCAATTCACTTGTTTTTTCCTCCAGAGTACAACCGACGAAAAAATAACGAAGCGACACTCATACTATCTGCTTCGCAGTGCAGTTTAAAGCTTCTCTACCGTGCTTTTCATGGAGTTTCCAATGGGAACCAAAATAAACCCGGCTCTTGTAGGTGTTATTCTTGACTCCTTAAATGACGGTCTATATGTGTGCGATCTCCAGCGCACCATTCTCTACTGGAATAAAGCAGCTGAGCGCATCACAGGTTGGACCGCACAAGAGGTTGTGGGGCACAAGTGCAGAGACGACATTCTTGTTCATATAGACAAGGATGGCCGACAATTATGTGGCAAAGAATTTTGCCCTCTTCATAGAAGTATGCAAACGAATAAGCCTAGTGCTGAGCCCTTACTCGCTTTTTGTCAAACAAGTACTGGTGGTCGTGTGGCGATGACCATTTCAGTCGCTCCGGTCCATAATGCACAGAACGAGGTCATTGGTGGTGTTGAAACTTTTCGTGACTATTCTCACGCCTATGCTGACCTGCTACGTGCAAAACAGATACAAGAACTTTCCATGGATCATGAACTGCCACCAAACAAGCGAGTCAGCTTTTGCTCGATTTATATTCCTCACGATATAATCGGGGGCGACTATATTGCTTTTCGACAACTAGACGCTGATCGTTATGCCTTTATGCTTGCGGATATTATGGGCCATGGTGTTGCAGCAGCACTCTATACCATGCATCTAAGCTCCCTTTGGGAGAGACACCACCAGACGTTGGTTCATCCTCCTGATTTTGCACATTTATTGAATCAGGAATTGTGTAAAATTGTCAAAGACGAATCCTTTTCAACTGCAGTCTGCGGCGTCCTCAATGCCACTGACCGGATACTTCGAGTCACTTCAGCCGGAGGCCCTCCGCTCATTATCTTCAAACCCTCAGGCCGAAACGAAGCGATCAAAGTTCCAGGTTTGCCTTTCGGGATGACCGATGACGCCGAGTATGACGAAATTTCTTTTCAATGCGACCCTGGAGACTGTCTTCTGCTCTGCTCCGATGGTGCCGTCGAGATACAGGATGCTGATGGACAACAGTTGGGAACCGCAGGGTTAATCAATATACTAGAGTCTTTGGGTTATCCCAGAATCCCCATCAAAATTGAATCATTGCATCAAGCATTACTGACTGCTTCAAATGAAATCCGAATAGATGATGATTTGGCGCTACTCGAAATACGTATTGAATAAATTCATAAAGGATGAACAACTGCGATTGCCAATAATTTATGAGCCAATTTGCAATAAGACTAGGCCAGCCATATAGCACAAAGATTTCTGGAGTAGAAACGCTACAAGGCTAAGTAAAAGTCAGGGGCTGTACGAATTTCACGTTCCAGCCAATCTGAGCACCTCGAATCAATATAGTAGGACAAATAAGATTATTTGCCGTTAGTAGCGATTTGCTTCAACCCTCCAGTGTGTTTCCGAGAAGATCCTAAAATTATGTGTCAGCGGCCTTGACAGAAGCTTTCTTCACGTTAGCTTAGAATTAAAGTTGTTTGGATAGGAGGCTTTCTATGTTTGTTCCTGTGGTACTTAAAGGTGGACATGAAGAGTTTGTCAGCAAGGATGAGCTGCAATTTTTGCTGGCTGAAAATCAGGTTGTGTTTTTTAAACGTTTTGGTGGATGGGTTGTTGTTGGCAGGGATAAAATGCGTGCCCTGAAAGTTCCATACAATGGAGTGGAACGGCGCCGACACAATGTGTTCTTGTAAGGTTACTGGGTGTAAAGCTTTTCGATGATCATGTTGTCTTTATGGCTTGTCTCAGAGACCACTTCAACTACAAAATCGAGTGACCTTTATTATTTGTCAGGGCCCGTAAGAATTTTCCAAAACTGCCAGCCCCCCTCCCCCCCCCAAAAAAAAATGTGATAAAATAAGACAGTAATCCTTACGCTAGAAAAAAGCTTAACGCCTATTTGCAATTCGTTCTTAATCCCCGGATGTCTGAGAGGCGCTTTTTATTAAAGCTTTAGATAGTTGATAAATAGGGTATTTCTGTATTTACCGTTGCCTAACTTCTTATTTGAACTTCCCCACTTTCTAAAAGAGCTCGTTTGGTCATCATTGGGCCAAACAACTCAAAGATGACTGTTCCCCCAATGATTACAGGCATGATTGTATTGCTTAAATCCTGGAAACGCTGTGAGGCATAAAGAGCCATTCCTAAAGCGACACCTGCTTGGGGCATAAGGCCCATCCATATGTTTTTGCGAATTTTATCATCTGCTCCGCTAACCATGGCCCCAAGTCTAGAACCAAAGAATTTACCCAGGACTCTCAGAATTACATAAAAAACAAAAACATACCCAGCTGCCATTATTGTCTGAAAATGCAAAGAGGCACCGGAAAGAACGAAAAAAAGTGTCAGGAAAGGCCACTCGACAGCCTCTATTGCATGAAAAGGTCTTGAATGATGTTTCGCCAAATTCACTACGACACACCCCATAACCATCGATGAAAGGATAAATGAAACCTCCAACCAAAACGCGACCCCAGCGCATAAAAATACAAAACCTAAAGCTTCTACCAAAGTGGGCTCTCCAGCTTTAACCCGACCACTTAAAAATGCCATCGGAAGCCCCATAATTACACCAAGCAATATTGCTCCAAATACATCCCACAAACCTGCAAACAAAACCCCAGCAGAGCCGTGGGATCCCGCTATCGCCATGGCAAAGGAAAGAATGACGGTAAAAAAGATAACACCCCAGATATCGTCTATTCCGACAACACCAATCAAAACATCTGTGAACGGACCATGAGATTTGGTCTCACGCACCACAGCAATTGTTGCAGCGGGAGCTGTTGCCGGAGCTATAGCTCCCAACAACAAGGCAACGGGCAGAGATTTACCGATTATCAACATACCAACGGTAACAACGGAGGCCGTGATCACCACTTCAAGAAGAGATATGCCGAGGACATGACGACCTGACTTTTTTAAGAAGGGGATTGTTAATTGACCCCCTAAGAGAAAACCAATCATCACCAGCGCCATATCAGCTACAGCAGGGAACCAGCGGTGGCCTATCTCAGGAATAAAGTCTAGAGCTGATGGACCAATAATGAATCCAAAAACCATGAGTAGAGATACTCGTGGCAGGAAGGTCTTTCGTCCTAGAAGGTCAGTAATCAATCCAACCAGGAAAAGTAGGCCTAAGGTGAGGAAAAATTCCGCAAAATCAACCATTCACAGTTCACCTTATTATAGTGACTCAGTCTTTAAAAAATCTCTGAGATTTGCTCTTCTGGATTTTCTTTCAATGCATGTTAGAACATTAGCGTAAAACTATTTCTAAGCAAGGCTTCAGTTTTGTCTAATCGAAAAAATCGTAATTTATAGTTTGAGGGTTATTTGCAAAACTTCATGACTGTTGAGATGAGAACTAACTTCTTTTTGAAAAAGGTGTTCTGCAAGCTCCTTAATCCACGAAATTATGACCATCAGGGTTCGGTCCTTGGTGGTCATATTGTTGGGGCAGATAAATGTAAATTGACAGGATTCTAATTGCTTATAGAATTTAACCGATTAGATTTTTTAGATTTGACCATGATCATACACGAAACACCAAGAATCAAACGCTATAGAGCTACAAGCGTCTGGCACAAAAGAGTCACCTTTGGGGGGAAATTAAGTAATGGACGTTGACTTTATGAGATCGAATAATCTTTAAGTTAAGGTGAGGAAATCATGATTAACAGCATTGTGCGATTGAAGGATCTTTGTGAAATCTTGATTAGCATGGGCTTTTCTGAATCCGTCAATGAAAAAGAGGTGAAAGACATAATTGCTCGGCTTGAAACTATTATTTCTGAAGAAATTAAATTATTAAAGGAACACGAATCCACTTCTGACTGGGAGTGAGACCTTAATGAAAAGTTGTTTTCAACAACGACAAGATAAACCCGCAAGAGCACGTGGCTTGGTTGGTTAATGCTGCGGTTTGCTAAAGTCACACTCACAACTTTTCATTGGTCACGACTTCTGAGGTGAAAAAACAGCTTATTGTGGATAGAGGCATGCAGGAGTCAATGGACAGCACAGAAAAAGCTGTTACAAGTTTATATATTCCTCTGCCTTATGATCCCCTCATAATGCAGAGAGCCTTGCCCTGCTCCCCCCCCCCCCTCCGGTGAGCGGGGCTTTTTTATTTGTCAGGGCTTTTGAGCCATCCTAAAAAACTACTCTGAGCGAATCCAATCGATACGAGTGAATAAATAAAAAGCCATCTGCTTTGCCATCGACCTAAGCCTGAGTATAATTAAAAGGGCTTTGTTTACTTAGGTGCCTGGGATTGGGCGACATGACAAAAGAAGACTGCAGGCCATTCGCATCATCGGAGCCATTTCTCTCTAAAGGATCTCAACAAATTATTGGGAAAACGTATCAATGAGCTCAAGTTGACGAACTTCTAAGTTAACGCTAAGAGCACATGTGCTCTAACCCCTTGCAAATGATCAAGTATAGTCCGCCAAGTTCTTTTGATATCCACTACAGCGAGGCACCGATATGGATAGAGTTATTATTGGCAGGAATTACATTGATCAACCCGCCTGGAAGAGATATCTCGGCATTCCTTTGATTTACGCACCGTTGCTCACGACAATTCCGTTCGTAATTGCTGGCATTTTACTCGTCAAATTTCATTTGAAGTATGTCGGCGGAATGGATGTTCGACCCTACTGGTCGTTTGTGCCGTCTTGGGTTTCACATCGTTATCAATACGACAACCAAATCACATTTGATTCAAAGAATACTTGGCTTCAGTTCCAAGGCTATCGCTGGTACTGGATTTTTAATTGCAAGGTCTATTGCCCGATGAGTGTGGCGCTTTTCCGTTACATTACCTATCTAGTAAAAATCGTCGAAAACTGGTGGTGTCCGTTTCATCATGATCAAAAACACGAATACCTTGAGGGGGCGATTGATCAATCCTTCTGGCATATCCATCAAGAAGAAAAGCAAAAACTACACCCGGAAGATCGTGAGAATCCCCTTTGGAATGATGAGGCAGGTAAGGATGAACTTTAGTCAATGGCGGAGGCTGCTGTGACCAAAAAGAAGATTTTGGTTGTTGAAGATGAACAAGACCTATTGACGCTGCAAAGCATGCTGTTGAGTATAGAGGGTTACACAGTTGAAGGGGTGATGGATGGTCAGACAGCATTAGATGTCGTAGAAACGATGAAGCCTGATCTGATTCTTCTCGATATTATGCTTCCCGAGGTTGATGGCTTCCAGGTTTGTCGGCAGTTAAAGTCTAACGAGGCAACCTGTCATATACCGATCATCATACTTACGGCGAAAAAGAGCAAAGAAGACCTTGTCATGGGCGAGCAAGCTGGAGCCGACATGTACATAACAAAACCATACAAGACATCGATGGTCATTGAAGCTATTCAGAGACTTCTCTCTTGAATATCGGCTTCTGAGTCTAATAGCGAGGGTAGACATTTTCTATGAGGTATTTTGTGAAAATCTCTTGACCTGATTAACGCTATATCTATCCACAATTTACTCTGACAAATTCGTCCAGCGCTCTAACATGTTTGTTGAACCTTTCAGGTCGCTTACCCCCTTGCTCGGTGTTTCTTATCAATTAAGCTATTGATATATTCTGTCAGGCTGGAGATGAATAGATGGAAGCAGCAACAGAGAGAACCCTTATCAAGGCCATGCTGCAACCAGGCTTCTACGACCATCCGGTCGAGCAAGTCACGCTGATCGAAACCCACATCTCCTGGGTCTTTCTCGCCGGAGATTTTGCATACAAGGTGAAAAAGCCAGTTAATTTTGGTTTTCTTGATTTTTCCACTCTTGCCAAACGCCACCATTTCTGTCTTGAAGAGTTACGACTCAATCGACGTTTTGCACCACAGCTCTACCTTGGTGTTAACCAAATCGGGGGGGATCCGGCTTGCCCGGAAATGCACGGCAGGCCGGCCCTTGATTATGCGGTGAAGATGAGGCGTTTTGCGCAACAGGATCAGCTTGATCGGGTGCTGGCGGCTGGCCTCCTGGGCGCCCGGCAGCTCGACTGCTTCGCTATCATGATCGCCAACGTTCATCAAGCCGCAGACGTTGCCGGGCCAGAACAGCCATATGGAACCCCGCAAGCAGTTATTGATCCTGTGCTCGAAAACTTCACCCAGATCAAAGCGCTGCTCTCCGTAAAAGAATATCGCAAGGTGAAAGGGCTTGAAGAATGGACTCGCAAGAGCTGCGATGATCAGCATGAAATTCTTTGGCAACGAAAGGCAGAAGGTTTTATTCGTGAATGCCACGGTGATTTGCATCTGGCCAACATGGCCTGGATTGATAATGAGCCCGTCCTTTTTGACTGCATCGAGTTCAACGACAACCTACGCTGGATTGATGTTATTAATGACATCGCTTTTCTGGTTATGGATCTGGATGATCGGGGAGAAGCAAAGCTTGGTTGGCACTTTCTGAATCGTTACCTGCAGGAGTCCGGGGATTATCAAGGGCTGGAGCTGTTGCGTTTCTACAAGCTCTACCGGGCCATGGTTCGCACCAAGGTGCTGTGCATGCGGCTGGGCCAACCCGGCTTGAGTGATACAGAAAGAAAACTGGACATTGAACGCTACCACAGTTACCTGGATCTGGCCGGCAGCTTCACGGCAAAGCCACCCAAGCGACTGATCATTACCCATGGGCTCTCCGGCTCTGGCAAGACTACTTTCGTTCGTAAACTTTCGGATAGCGGCGGCTTTATCCACCTGCAGTCCGACAGGGAGCGCAAGCGTCTGCACGGGCTGAGTGCAACAACAAACAGCCACTCGCCTCCCGGTGGCGGTATTTATGACGACAAGGCCAATCAGGCAACCTACGAGAGGCTGCAGCTGCTCGCCAAAGCAGTGCTTACCGCCGGCTATTCGGTGATTGTCGATGCCACCTTCCTGAAAAAGCTGCAGAGAGACAGGCTGCGCTGTCTCGCCGCAGAGTTATCGGCCCCTCTCGTCATTCTCGACTTCCAGGTTGCCGAGGCAGAATTGCGCCGCCGTATTCAACAGCGTGCTACTCAAGGGGTTGATATCTCGGAAGCGAACATGACGGTACTGGGTTATCAGTTGGCTGAGCAGCAACCGTTAACCGACGAGGAGCGTGAACTGGCTCAGACCGTCTGGCCCGATACAATGCCAGACGAGGTGGCTGACCGCCTTTCTGAGCGGGACTACGACCGAAACCAGGGGAGGTTCGACAGTTGACTCCAGGATGGCCCATGACTCGGGCTGTCAAGGGCAGAACAGAACCGACTGTTCTTCATTCCGTGGTAGCTTCTTCAGGCTGAGCGCTTCCGGGCATGCAGAGACGTTGAAGTCGACCAGATGAGTGGCGGCGTATAAAAAAATTGCTGCTGAGGTTCTCCTGTTTGCAGATACCATCTCTTAGCATTAACTCTATTGAAGAACCGGATTTCGGATGGTAATCTGTTAAAAATTATAAATGCTGATGGCAAACGTCCCGGCATTGATAAAGCCTGTGTCGTTTTTTAATCCTCATGACTTGGGGTCAACTTTTCTCCTGGTTCCAGGGGATGGGTTGACGTTGTTGTTTTTTGGAGAGCAGATGACGAAAAAGAAACCCCCGATTCCTTCTGATCAGCAAACATTAGATAATCATCAATACGACCCCTGCTTTGCGGTGGTCGGTATAGGTGCCTCGGCCGGTGGCTTCACTGCTGTCAGGCAGCTGCTCGCAACGATCCCCGACGATACGGGCATGGCCTTTGTCCTGGTCCAACACCTGAACCCCACCTACCACAGCAACCTTGCCGAGTTGCTTTCCAAAGCAACCAGCATGCCGGTTCTCACCATTGAGAACGACATGCCGATCCAGCCGAACAAGGTTTATGTCATTCCTCCGGCGCAGTCACTGTCGCTTGAAGGGCGAACCCTGAAACTGATGCCGCGTGACAGGGGCACTGTCCCAACTCTCTCTATCGATCATTTTTTTCTATCCTTGGCTTCAAATTTACATGAATCCTGTATCGGCGTGGTTCTCTCCGGCACAGGTTCCGACGGCAGCAAAGGCCTGAAGGCGATCAAGGCAGAAGGCGGAATAACCTTCGCCCAAGACGGAAAGAGCGCCGAGTTTCCAGAGATGCCATGCCATGCAATCGCCGCAGGCTGCGTGGACCTGGTCCTGCCCCCTGAAGGAATTGGCCGCGAAATCGCCAGGCTGGCACGGCATCCTGTCTTTCAGTTGCCGCCCAAGACTGCCACCTCAGCTGAAATCTTTGAGGAACTGGACAAGGATGTGATTGAACAGATCCTCGATAACTTGAAAGCTCTGGGGTTTGATTATGTCGGTTACAAGCGCACCACTGTCAGTCGACGCATCCTGCGCCGCATGGCGATCAATAAGTTGAATAAGCTGACTGAGTATGCCGACTACCTGCGAGAGCACTCTGAGGAGGCCGCCGCACTGAATGAGGATATGCTGATCAAGGTCACCAGTTTCTTCCGCGACCCGGCAGCCTTCGAAGCCCTCAGCCAAACAGTCTACCCTGCGATTGTTGACGGCAAAGGAGAGGACAACCCGTTGCGCATCTGGGTTCCCGGCTGCGCGACCGGACAAGAAGTCTACTCCATAGCTCTCAGCCTGCTGGAATTTATGGAAGCCCAAGGATATTCTGTGCCAATTCAAGTCTTTGGCACCGATATCAGCGAACCGGCAATCAACAAGGCTCGGCGTGGTTTATTTACAAAAGCTGAGGTTGCAGACCTCAGTCAGATGAGGCTACAGACATTCTTTGACGAAACCCGTGATGGCTACCAGGTTAAGAAATCGGTTCGTGAACTATGTGTCTTCGCTCGTCAGGACTTCACCCACGATCCACCATTCTCTCGTTTAGACTTGATAAGCTGCCGCAATGTCCTGATTTACTTCGATTCAAACTTACAGAAGAAGGTCATGCCCCTATTCCATTACGCTCTTAACCCCGGTGCCTTCCTCTTGCTTGGCGCTTCAGAAAGTATCGGCTCTTTCGATGAACTTTTTGTTCCTGCGAATAAGAGGCAGCGGCTTTTTTACAAAAAGAATGGTCCGCAACTAGCAGAGCACGAATTCAGTCAGCAACCGAAAGCGAATGTCATTAAATTGCCCCACTCGCCGTTTTTCGCTCCGCAGGCGGACTCTGCAACCTCGCCTGATTTACAGACACTGACCGACCGGATTCTGTTGTGCAAGTACCATCCGGCAGCAGTTGTGATTGACCAGGAAATGAATCTTTTGCATTTTCGTGGTGACACCAGCTTTTACCTGCGGCCTATGCCTGGCAAGGCAAGTCTAAAGCTAATGAAGATGGTGCATGATGACTTGCGCATGGAATTGCGCACCTTGATCTACAGCACTAAAAAAAAACAGACACCCCAGCGTAAAGAGAATTTGCGCATTACTCTCAAAGACGCTCTCCATGGCCTCAATCTGGAGGTTATTCCCTTTAGCGGGCCGGACAATACGGCCCTGTACCTGGTGCTGTTCGAGCCGCTGGAGTTGCAAAAAGACACCACACAGGGTCCAAAGGCCAGGCAAGGAATGGCCGCTTCTGCTTCCGAAGAGGAATTATTGCGACTGCGACAGGACCTGTATTCGACCAGGGAATATATGCAGACCCTGATCGAAGACCGCGACAAGTCGCTGGAAGACACCAAGATAGCGAACGAAGAAATCCTTTCCAGCAACGAGGAATTGCAGAGCATCAATGAAGAGCTGGAGACCGCCAAGGAAGAGCTGGAATCGAGCAACGAAGAGCTTTCGACTGTCAATGCCGAGCTACAGGCCAGAAATGCTGAGCTGACCCAGTCTCATGGGGACCTCCGCAACTTACTGCTTAGCGCCCAGATTCCTTTCGTGATTGTTGAAGCAGATTTGCGCATCCGCCTTGTCAGCCCAAATGCAGAAGGCACCTTCAACATCAGCCAGAACGACGTCGGACAACCGATCAGCGTCCTCAATTTACATCTATTATTGCCGGGTCTGGAAGAAATCCTGCGAAACACTATTCGCACCGGAGAGCCCTTTGAAAAGGAGATTCTGGATCGAAGAAACCTCTGGAACCTGCTGCGTATCCGCCCTTATAAAACCATGGAAGAAAAAATCGAAGGTGCGGTCATCACCCTTTTTGACATCGACCGACTGAAAAAGAGTATGCAGGACATCGAAACGGCCCACAAGTATGCCTTGCGCATCGTCGATACGATAAAAGATCCTCTGCTGGTTCTCGATTCCGAGCTTCGGGTCAAATCCGCCAACCCCGCTTTTTATGAAAAGTTCCAGGCAGCACCACACCAGACCGAGGGGAAAAGTATTTTTGAATTGGGCTCCGGGCAGTGGGATAATCCCGACCTGCGCTTGCTGCTTGAAAAAATTCTCCCCAAAAGCACACAGATGGACAATTTTCAGCTGACGGTTGACTTCCCCCACTTGGGGCCCCGGTCAATGCTTCTCTCCGCCCGCAAAATGCGTGTTAGGGAGACCGCTCAGGATTCCATCCTGTTAGGAATACAGGACGCTACAGAACGCTTAAACATGGAGGCTTCTCTACGGCAGGCTAAACGCGAGGCGGAAAAAGCAAGTCAGGCGAAAAGTGAGTTTCTCGCTACTATGAGCCACGAGATTCGCACACCGATGACGACAATCATCGGCGTTATTGAACTCCTGCAACAGGGCAACCTCAAGCCAGAACTCTTACGTTGCCTTGCTCTGGCTGACACCGCGGCGGAATCCTTAATGGAACTGCTTGGAGACATCCTTGATTTTTCGCGAATTGAGGCAGACAGGCTGACTCTGAAAAGGGAAAAATTTGACTTGCGCCACGGCATCAGCGAGGTCACAGACATCATGCAGTTGCAGGCAGAAAAGAAAGGTCTGGCCATGAGGCTGGACATCGGCAGTGATGTTCCAAAAGACTTTATTGGCGACCAGATGCGCCTGCGCCAGGTTCTGGTCAACCTGGTCAGTAATGCCATTAAGTTCACGGAACAGGGCGAGGTTAAAATCAGCGTCAATCTCTTGCCAGCCGAGCAGACCGAACAGAACTCGCCGATGCTTATTTTCTCGGTTCGAGATACCGGCATCGGCATCCCACAGGAAAATATTAAGGGTATGTTCAATGGGTTCACCCAGCTGGACAGCTCCAATACCAGGGAACATGGCGGAGTTGGTTTAGGGCTGTCGATCTGCAAGGGGCTGGTAGAGCGGATGGGAGGGAAGATCAGAGCCAAAAGTCGCGTTGGCGAAGGCTCAACCCTGTCTTTCACCATTCCGCTCCAGAGTGCCTCCGACGAGGACGAACAACCCTCAGCTCAAACGAAATCGGCCGGGGAGCTCTGCGTGTCTTTTAGGCCGCTGCGCATTCTCGTGGCAGAAGACGACCCGATGTTAAGATCTTTACTGACAATGCAGACGGCGGAAAGCAACCTCGATCTGGTTATCGTCGAAAATGGCCGTGACGCGATCGAGGCTTGGCGAAACTCAAGCTTCGACCTGATCCTGATGGATATTCAAATGCCATATCTCGATGGCTATGAAGTAACACGACTGATCAGGACACAGGAGGAGGAAGCCGGTGGGCACATCCCCATTATAGCACTCAGTGCTCATGCCAGCGAGGAGAGTCAGGAAATTGCACTGAGGGCAGGCATGGACGATTATTTGGTCAAGCCGCTACGCCTGGAGAAAATCTACGAAACAGTGGCCCGCTATGTTAAGACCGACGGTGAAAAACCTGATTAGCACTTATTATTGATGTAACCACGTAAGACAACAAAACTATGGCCACCAGGAGATGATCCAGGTGGCCATTTGAATATGTTAAGTCTGTAAAATCCAAGACAACATAATATTAAATAAATGGCTACAGATTCCTTTTTGATAAGCACCATTAGCGTTTACTGACTGGGGTTATCAAGTGAGAGACGGAGCGCATCATTTAGCGATATAATTTCGTGCCAAGCCTCGTTCAACATGCTGTACAAGGTATGTTATGATTCTCATATCGCACCTTTGTTTGTGCTGAAACTAAATGACTCACAGGCTTTTGAAGGGTTGCTTTGAATTGAGGATTAACACGCAAAACTGGATACGCCATTCGGCAATCAATCGGATGCAGACTTTGGCGTTACTTATCTTTCTGGCTGGGTACTTAGCGTTGCTGGGGTGGATTCTCTGGGGCTCCGACGGGATTTTCATGCTCATGGTGCTCGGCGTGATGCTGGTATTATTTAGCCCAACAGCTTCCCCGCAACTGGTCATGCGTCTGTACCGAGCGCGCCCTATCACAAAGAGCGAGGCTCCGCAGATTTATCAGGCGTTAAATGAGCTGTCTCGAAGAGCGGGGTTAAATGACCTTCCTGTCCCTCATTATTTGCCAACTAATGTTATCAATGCTTTTGCTGTTGGCACACGAGAGAAATCAGCGATTGCAATCACTGATGGACTAATCAGAACGTTAGACTGGAGAGAACTGGTCGGAGTGTTGGCACATGAGGTGAGTCATATTCGCAACAACGATATCTGTGTTATGGGTCTTGCTGACATGGCCAGTCGATTCACCAGTACGCTCTCGACCATCGGACAGATTCTCTTGCTGCTGAATTTGCCACTTATCTTATTTTCTGAGCACCATATCAACTGGTGGGCCGTGCTCATTCTGTTGTTTGCCCCCCAAATCAGCGCGCTGGCACAGTTAGGCCTCTCGCGGGTCCGCGAATATGACGCTGATCTTAATGCGGCCATGCTAACTGGTGACCCAGAAGGGCTGGCGCGGGCGCTGGTTAAACTGGAGAGAAGGCAGAACCCTCTTTGGCGACGCGTAATCATGCCAGGCTATCGAACACCAGAACCATCGCTATTGAGAACGCATCCACCAACAGAAGAGCGCGTAAATCGACTCCTCGAACTGG
This sequence comes from Deltaproteobacteria bacterium IMCC39524, assembly GCA_029667085.1. Classification (NCBI taxonomy): domain Bacteria; class Deltaproteobacteria; species Deltaproteobacteria bacterium IMCC39524. Next base: position 488,924 of record JARUHJ010000001.1, on the reverse strand, counting down.
AAGAGGGCCTTCGCCCGAATGTTTTAACACCACCATATGAAAATTTATTTGCTGAGTGGGACTTAGCAAGCGGCCAACGGATTCGTAAGCCGCGGTGGCATGTTAGTGGTTTATGGCACTAATACGCTATAAAACCAAAAGAAATAATTAACGGGGGACTCTTAGTCGTGAGTCCCTCGACTTGACCGTTACTACTCCGCTTTCAAGGCAACGTACAATGCGCTGTCTCCCCTCCTGACCAACAACAAAATTACATTTCCGACCCCATTCCGTAGGTGTTTTATTGCATCTTCAACAGTCGATACCGCCTGCCTGTTTATCTGAAGGATCAAGTCCCCGTTTTTTAACCCGGCCCTGTAAGCAGCAGAGCCGCCCTCAACATTAGAGATTAAGACACCTTTTTCATTCTCATAGCCATAGCGGTCTGCAAGTTCAGGGGTTAGTTGGTGTAACCTGAGTCCCAGCTTTGAAACCTCATTCTCCTGCTGGTTTTGACTCAGACTGCTAGAGTCCAATTTACCGATTATGACTCTTACATCTTTTTTGTCGCCATCACGCAAAATGGTTAAGTTGACATTGCTGCCCGGAGTGGTTAATGAAATGCGGTTGCGTAAATTGGCAACGTTGACAACCTTGTCACCGTCAATTTCTAAGACAATATCACCTCGCTGAAGACCAGCGTCTTCTGCCGGAGATTTTTCCACAACCTGTGTGATCAAGATTCCTTCCACGTTATCCAGCTCAAAAGACTCAGCCAAGTCCTGCGTTATATCCTGAATATAAATACCTAGACGTCCACGTCTTACCTCCCCGTGTTCAATCAGTTGATCCCTGATGTCTTTTGCCATGTTTATCGGTATCGCGAAGCCAATTCCCATATAGCCACCGCTGCGACTGAATATGGCCGTATTAATCCCAATGACCTCCCCTTCGAGGTTAACTAACGGGCCGCCTGAGTTCCCCGGGTTGATGGCCGCATCCGTTTGAATAAAATCCTCATAATCACTCAACCCGATACCGCTGCGGCCCTTGGCGCTGACAATGCCTGCCGTCAGGGTGTGGGACAACCCAAAGGGATTGCCTACGGCAAGAACCCAGTCGCCAACTTCCAAGTCTTCAGAATTGCCCAGCTGTAAAAACGGCAAATCTGACTCATTAATTTTAATGACAGCGAGATCACTGCCGGGATCACTACCGATGATCTCGGCCTGATACTCTCGACCATCAAGCATTTGTACATAGACGCGATCCGAATCACCGACAACATGGTTGTTGGTCAGGATATAACCATCTGGAGTTGTCAAAAAGCCCGAGCCTTGACCGACTTCCTGTCTTTTTCTTGGAGGCGGCTGGGGACTGCGATCCTCAGGAGGCTCGCCGAAAAAATACCGAAAAAATTCATCATCAAAGGGACTGCCGTATGGTGAAAAAAACTGTGGGGCGTTTTGCGTGCTTACTTCCTTTTCGACCTTAATAAAAACGACAGCTGGTGAAACTTTTTTTACGACACTGCGAAAGGCCATCCCGGTCTGCTTTAAACTTTCAAGGCCTTGGTCATGACTCAACACGGTTGATGGGGTTGCTATGGCAAGAGCTCCTGTTATCAACAACACAAAGAGTACAAAAAGTGGTGTTTTCCAGCGCATAATAAACCCTCCCTACCCTTTCTTTTTGGGCCAATTATTGGTTCTGAGGTTAGCTCCTGTTTCGTTTCAATGTTATCAGTCTTTGCCGCGACTTCAAGCTAAGATAAAAGACTATAATCCAGCTACTTAACGGAATATCCTGGTTGATTTTTTGCCCCTTAAAATTAGGTTGTTTCCTGTTAACACTTTACAAGCATGATAGAATTAGAGGTGTAAGGGGAGATAAGTGAGGAGTTATGAGACACGGAAATCTTTGGTTTCATGATCATCACTGGAGAACAACAGGGAACCAGAAGAAGCATTGGCAGTTTATCCTGCAGATAGCTTTAATTGCGATGCTTGTTTTGATGGTGGTTATGTGGCTTTTCCCCGGTTCAACCTACTGATGTTAAATGAGTAAATCGTTCGGGGCCATAATGTGAGCTATGAATATCGTTCCAGTTCATTTTATCTTATTTTTTTGTACTCTTGCGACCCTCGCCCATGCTTCAAGTGTGGCTGAATTGTCGGAAGCGTTTCCTATTGTCTCTGGCGAAACAAGAACAACGATAACAACCGGCGGTGAAACCTTGATGGAGCTTGCTCGCCGTGAAGGTTTCGGCTACGAGATCGTGGCAAACAGCAACCGATCGGTTGACCCGTGGATTCTCAAAAGGGGCACAACGATTATCCTGCCAGGCCAGGTTATTGTACCGCGCGGATCAATCGCGGGCCTAAACATCAATCTGGCTGAGCTGCGGTTGTTTCACATCCTTACCTTGAATGACGGACGCTACAAAGTGAGTGTATACCCTCTCGGCATTGGCCGAGCGGGGAAAGAGACCCCTGAAGGGACTTCTTACGTCACAATAAAAAAGCAAGCCCCTCAATGGCGTGTTCCGGAGGAGTTGCGCAAGCAGGACCCGGCTCTGCCACAGGTTATGTCTCCTGGACCGCAAAACCCTCTGGGTGATTACTGGATTGGCTTGTCGAAGCCCGGCTATGGCCTTCACGGCACCAACCGCCCTTTTGGAGTGGGCAGGCGAGTGAGCAACGGCTGCATGCGTATGTACCCGGAGGATGTTGCCGTTCTTTATGAACAGGTTGAAATAGACACACCCGTGAGGATAAGTTACCAACCGGTCAAGGCGGCAATCCGTGATGACCGCCTTTTGCTCGAGGTTCATCCAGACTACTTGGGACGATTTGGTGATCTGTTTCAGCAAGCATTAACTGTGATTTCGAAAACGAGATGGGCTGGCGCGATCGACTACTCCCGGGTAAGAATCGTTGTCAGAGCACAAAGCAGCATGCCAGAAGTCGTAGGTCAGATATTAGACGAGTAGGATCTGGGTGCCTCTGGCAGAAGTTCTTTCTGGCAAAGGTTGAACAGATAAAGTGCGCATAGCACGGCCGAAGCATGACTGCTCCAGGTTTGATTCGCGCAAGCCGCCACACTGCCTAAGCGGCTGAGCTAGCTTACGTCGGCGCCACACATAGGTCTCTGCTTTTTTAGGAGCTACTTGCGCAAGCCCATTTCAAAAGCTTTGGCGGCTTTGTCCGCACTGTCCTGAGCGGAGGCTGCAGCGAGTTCGGCACGCTTGGCAGCAGTTTCAGCACGATCAGCTGATGAAGCTGAGTTTTTTGCCGAAGTCGCCGCACTCTTTGCTGCAGTCTCAGCACTTTGAGCGGAGGTCGCAGCGTTTTGAGCCGAAGCCGCCGCCGCATCTGCAGCCTTGAGAGCGGCATCAAGTTTGGCCTGATCATCCTGGCTCAAATGCGCCATACAACCACCTAAAAGCACTCCCACTATTGCCAGTAACGCCAAAAGGATCCTATTTGCCTTCATAATTTGCACTCCTTTCAACATGCGGGGATTTTGTGAGTATACTCAAATAAAAGCACAAAGAATGTCGAAGTCAATGACCAGCTTCTCAGTTAAAGGCAGAAGATATTATTATTTCATGCGGCGTCCCTAGGGATGTTTAAAAAATCGGTAATACGTAGATTTTCAGATGATGGAGAGAGAATGACAAAGCGGAAGTTTGAAGGCTTGCAAACCCTTGATTTTGCAAACTTAACAGAGGTAGGAACGCTTCTGCGTGGTTGTCTGGGCGGTATTGAGGACGATTATGGCAAAACAACTTAAAATTGGACTGGCCCTTGGGGGAGGTGCAGCGCGGGCTTTTTCCCACATCGGAGTCCTTGCCGGGCTGACCAAGCATGGCATCCCCATCGATATTGTAACAGGCACCAGCATGGGAGCGATTATCGGTGCCATGTTCGCGACAAGGCCTGACGTAGCTGCGATCAAGGCACGCTTTGCGGCTTACTTTGAAAGCGAAGTCTTTGCCAAGTCCGGCTTCAACTTTTTCAAGGAGCTTGATTCTCACGACGAAGGGCTTCTCGCTGAGATGGGCCGATTGGCGAGACGCGGCCTGTTTAATACTATGATGGTGACCAAAACCTCTCTGGTCAATGGGGACATTGCTGCAAACAGTTATGCTTATCTCCTTGAAGATTTACGCGTCGAAGAGACAATTATTCCCTTTGCGGCTGTCGCCCTCGACCTGCGGAGTGGCGAATCTGTTGTCCTCAAGCAAGGTCGGTTGCGTGAGGTGATTGCCGCCTCCTGTGCCATGCCAGGGGCACTTAACCCTGTCAAACTTGAGGGTCGATTGCTGGTCGATGGCGGCTGGTCTTCAACGGTTCCGATAACGGCCGCCCGCCAACTTGGTGCTGACTTTGTCATCGCGGTAGACGTGGGAGACGCACCCGGTGTGTTCAAAGAACCGCGCAATGCGCTTGATGTCATTGCCCGCGCCGATGCCTTGGCCCGCGCAGCACTCAACAGAGAACAGCTCCAGGACGCCGACATCGTTCTTTCACCAAAAAACGGGGTTACCCACTGGGCCGACTTTTCCACGACTGCCCGAGCAATTGAACGTGGTGAAGTAGAAGTGGAGCGGCAGATTGGTGCGTTGCAGAGCGCGCTCAAAAAGGCGAGCAGGCCAAAGGCTTTTGCCTTGGGGAGGCTTTTGGGGCTGCCACAGTAACTTGTGGAACTTTATGGTGCTGCAGAAAAGGTCTTGTTGCTCCTGGTCTGAAACAGCCCCCCTCCCCCCGCAAACGTTCGACTCATTTGTCACTTTGCTGCAAATGACGACAGAGAGCGAGGATTTCAGCTTGATGCTCCATCTCCTTTTGCTGAAGACGACACTCCATTTCATCAATCTGCCGTTTCATCATCTTGAGCCGCTCACGATATCGCAACACAAAATCTACAGCGCCAAGATCCAGGCCCATATCTTCGTGCAGGAAGCGAATCATTTTAAGCCTGTTGACGTCGTCATAACAAAGGCCTTTCACACCGTGAAGCATAACCCGCCCCTTGATCAACTCTTCACGCTCGCACTGAAGAATGAATTCTTTAGAAACCCTAACTAGCTGAGCGACAAGGCTATATTCAAAATGAGTTGCAGTAGGATTACGGGAAATTGTAAGAGGGTACTGTTTCATGGCTCTTCTCCCTGCTGACAGAAACAGAATGAATTTTTCAGAATTACGCACTTCAATCAATGGATCTTCTTCCACTTTTCAATTAGTTTTTTCTCTTCGTCTGTCAGATTCTGCGGCAGAAGAGTCTCCACTGTCACGTAAAGATCACCCCTCTGGTTCGGGTGACTGGACTTTGGCATTCCCATGCCTCGCAGGCGGAATACCCGGCCATTTCGAGTCTCGGGGGGGATCTCCAGAGTGACCGTTCGATCAATGCCCGGGACCGCGCTTTTGCCGCCCAACAACATTGTGAATAAATTAACTTGAACAGTGGTTTTTAGATCATCATTGTCGCGCAGAAAACGTTTGTCGGGTAAAACTTCGATGAGAAGATAAAGGTCCCCTGCTTTGCCTCCCCCGACACCGGCTCCACCTTGTCCCTTAAGTCGAACCCGCGATCCGGTCTTGACCCCACGAGGAATTTTGACATCAATTTTTCGGCCACCAGACCATTCCAGTACGCGCTTTGAACCGTGAAAGGCTTCATCAAGTGTCACCTGGAGGGAATGTTCTTGATCTCCACCCTGCCTTGATTGCATTTCACGGTAGAAACGTTTCTCTGCAACACCACTTTTGGTTCGCTGCTGGTTTGCTCCACCGAACAGGTTGTTGAAAAAATCCGAAAAGCCGCCTCTGGTGCCAAACAGTTCTTCAAAATCCTCAGGGTTGACCGTTTTGTAGGTGTAACTCCTGCTTTGTGAAAAAGGTCTTTCCCCCCAGTTAAAGTCTTCAGGCTTACCTCCGCTTCTCTGATATTGTTGCCACTGTGAACCAAAGCGATCGTATTGCTGACGTTTTTCAGGGTCGGAGAGTACCTCGTGGGCTTCGTTGATGTCCTGAAATTTTTGTGCGGCCGCGCTGTCACCGGGGTTGATGTCAGGATGATATTTCCGTGCCAGCTTACGATAGGCTTTTTTTATCTCCTTCGTACCGTCTTTGCGACTCACGCCCAGAATTTTGTAATAATCTTTGAATTCCACGGGGTCACCCTACGCCACAATCAAGGGGCGGAAAAACTGTGAAAGTCCAGGCCCATTTCACAGCCTTGCTCTCATGAAGTTTCCCCTGTTGCGCCCCTGAATACACTGACAACAATGCCTGAGGGCCCAATCCCTAAAAGACAAACAACAAGGTGTGACACCTGAAGGACAAGCACCACACCTTGGAAACCAGAACCGACTCGCTGATCCTAATGAATTTCAATCTGTTTACGCTTTCGAGCTACATCATGAGCTTTGGGCAAATGCACTGTCAAAAGGCCCTTTTTATAAACTGCTTTTATCTTTTTGTCGTCAATTTCGCAAGGCAATGGAATCGCACGGTAAAAAGAGCTGTAGGCCCTCTCTACACGATAATAGGACTTCCCTTCATCCTCCTTTTTGGACTCTTTGTTGCCTCGAATAACAATAGAATCCCGTTCCAGAGAGACATCAATATCTTTTTCATCCAAACCAGGCATCTCCGCCGTTACGGTCACCTCTTTATCGGTTTCAGAAACATCGGTGCGAGGCGCAAGCACCCCCTCTTCCAACGTTGCAGGCCAATCCCAGTCTTGCATGAAATCATCAAACAAGCGATCAATCCCCCAGTGAAGCCGTTGCAGAGGATGGCCCGTTCGCCTCTCTGTGCTGATATCCTTATTGTGTTTCCATGGAATTATATCTCGAAGTGTCATTGCTTATCACCTCCTCTGACGGCGGTTATGATACGGTGATTTCTATATGTCGAGGTTTGGCGGCTTCGGATTTGGGCACGTGAAGGGTCAGAACCCCGTTCTTCATTTCCGCCGAAATCCTTTCGGCATCAAAAATCTCTGCCAGTTGAAATTGCCGGTAGAAGTTGCCTGGCAAGAATTCACGCTGCCTAGACTCAGCGTGAAGATTTGTTTTGGCCTTGGCCTGAACAGTCAAAAGCCCCTGCTCTATATCGACGTTCAAGTCCTCCTTGCCAACCCCAGGCAAATCAGCCATCAGGGTTAAGCCCTCGTCGGTTTCAAAAATGTCAACAGCGGGCCGGATGAAAAGATCGTGAGTCTGTTCACGGCCTTCCAGTTCGCGACCGCCTCTTACTGAAATATCTTTTTGTCCCATGACGTCACCTCCGCTACTCTTTTCTTGGCATCCATGTCTTAGTGGGCTTTGACTGAAATTTTCTTTGGCTTGGCCTGTTCCTGAATCGGCATCGTAACCAAAAGGACGCCGTTGCTGAACTTGGCGACAATCTTGTCCGCGTCAACATCGCAAGGCAGGTCTACGGTCCGCATAAACTTGCCATGGCCGCGCTCGCGACGATGCCAGGTTCGTTGAGGACCGGTTTCTTCTTTGCGCTCTCCGGTGAGGGTTAAAACACCGCGCATTACTGTCAGATCAAGGTCCTTGGCCTCGACGCCAGGGACAAGAGCCTCAACGAAGACGTTGTCATTGTCTTGCGCAACATTGATCTGGGGAAATCGTTTCAAACCCATACCCGGGAGAAATGAAGGTTCTAAAAAAGACCCCATTCCAAACCCTTTGAAAGCACCATCAATTTCTCGACGCAAACTTTCCATTTCTTTTAAAATGTCCATTTCCATGGCTAGCTCCTCCTCTATTGGCTTTGCCTGTTTAACAAAAATTGCCCCCTCTATCAGTACTCTTATCACCAGACTTTAAGATGTCAACAGACAAACAAAATAAACACAAAAACAGTAAGTTGAGTAAATTTTCAACAACTTCTCATTTACAAAATAGGGTTTCTTTTAATGCACGATATGCTCTTAAATCAGCAAAACAAATGATCGATATTGTTACTTATTTCAGAAGGGTTGCTTGGAGATGGAACTCCATCCTAATTGTGATGAACTCACCAACCAAAACAGAGGTCGAGGGAAAACGCTTGAGGAGAACAGCAAGGCAGCAAGACTTCTCACCCGTTAAGAGCTGAAGTTGTCAAGGGCTGCGAACCGGGAGAAAAACGAGAGACGACATGAAGGTCTAGACAATGGGAAATCAAAAAAAAACAGTGCCTGCGAGGATTTGGCCAGGCACACCTTTAAAAATTCAAACGAACTCTTCACGTTACACTAGTGGGACATGAGTACCGGAATGGTCATTGATTCCAATGTGGTGCGGGTCGCACCACCGAGAATCCACTCCCTGACTCGAGAATGCCCATAACAACCCATGACAAGCAGGTCGACAGATAAATCTGATGCTCGTGACAGCAGTTCATTGGCAACCCCGATTTCGACACCATGGCTCTCTTCCACCTCGACGCCGACACCATGACGAGAGAGATACTGAACTATCTGTTCCGTGGAGATGCTTTCGTTCTCGCTCGCTTTTGATTGGACCGTTATAACATAGACCTTGTCTGCCAGCTTGAGAAAAGGGATCGCATTAGTAACGGCGCGTGCTGCCTCCCAACTTGCATTCCACGCAATAATAATACGCTTTCCTACGCAGGGAAAATCACCAACTTCCGGCACAACCAGGACTGGTCGCCCGGCAGCAAGGATTAAACGTTCTGGGAAATCCTTATCGATTCCCGAGTCGTCTGTAGTCTGACCAATGACAAGAAGATCAGCATAGCGTGCTTGCCATGACATGGCAGAGACTGGGTCATCGTGAGCAGTATGCCATTCCTTATTCTCTAAGCCAGCAGCTGAAGTTTGTTTATGAAAAGCCTCTCCCGTTTGTGACATGGCCTCGGTAGCAAGCTTCTGCTGGGCCGCGATTACCTCAGCCCCCATATGAGCCATTATGTATCCGGGTGGGGTGTATGGAAAAAATGCGTGTAGCCCAACCAGACAGGCCTCGTATTTCTTAGCCAACTGAATAGCAACTTCAAGGCGCGCTGCACAACGTTTGTCTGAATTGATATGAACAAGTATGGTTTTGTAGCTCATGGTGCCCCCTTATACGACCGTCTTCTTAGGGTTCTGGTTTCACAAAGCCGTGTTGATTTTGCAGTAATGCTCTACATCTTCAATCCTAATATTCGGGCCCTGAATGTGGTTAGCCCATACTAATCCTTATATCAGGCGGAAAGTTCATGTCAAACAAACCCAAGCCAAAGATGTCCGGAGAATCAGGCCTCCTCAAGGGCCTGTTTTTCTTTCTGACGTTGCATATGAAACATCAATGCATCAGTCAGAAAAAACGTGGCCCAAGGTGAAACAGAAACAGGATCCTTTGCCTAATCCTTCAGACTCTACCCAGACACGTCCTCCATGCGCTTCAATGATTCTTTTGATAATGGCCAACCCGGTTCCGTTTCCATTGCTGTCTTTATCAAGTCGCTTAAAAAGTTCAAAAATAGTGTCAAAATGTTTCTCTTGAACACCAATACCGTTATCTTTGACGAAAAATACGGTTTGGCCAGGTTCGAACCGACAGCCGATTTCAACCTGGTTTGGTTGTTGACCAATATATTTGATGGCGTTGTCCAGCAGGTTTTCAATGACTTCAAGCAGGCGTTCCCGATCACCCAGGACCTTCGGGAAGGTCTTATCCTTTGTCACCTTTATGCAACTATCGCTTAATCTTTGTGCCAGAATATTGATCGCTTCGTCGATGATTTCGCCAAAATCGACTTCATCAGTCGGCTCAATAATTTTACCTATTTTGGCAAGGTTGAGCAGTTCATTGATGCGATGTTCCATGCGGCCTGTGATCTCTGAGATGCGCTCAGCGCAAATATGGGCCTGACCAAGGTCACCTTTAGCGAGTCGATCATTGAGTAGCTCGGCAAAGCCTGCAATTGCTGCCAGGGGAGTATTTAAGTCGTGCGAAATGGTGTGAGCAAACTGCTCGAGTTCTTCCGTTTTGGCCGTAAGCTCATCGAGCAACCTTAGATCCTGTTTAGCCAAAACATGGCTGATGGTCCTTGATACCTGTAATGATATTTCATCGATCAGCAGGCGTTCCTCTAAAAGGAAAGGGCCATCTGCCATGGGTGGGTGTTGCTCCTTATCATAGATTTCTATGAGTCCTACTTTTTGGCCGCGGACATTCAGGTCGCTTGAAAGCCTCCATGCTGATACAGCAAAAGCCTCGCTCTGGAAGATCTTTTCTTTAAAAACAATCCGGGCACAGGTTGTTTCCGGGTAGTGACAGGCCGGGGGAATGATTTCAACGACATCCTGAAGGAATTCGTCCAGATCAAGATTGGGACGGTTTGACCTAACAGAGAGTTTGTAAAGACAGGTTAACTCCTTGACGCGCTCGTGTAATTTTCTTTCTGCTCCTTTAAGGGATGTTATGTCGATGCCGACGCCCCAATTTGCCCACCCATCAACGGGATGACTCCTTGAAATATTTGAAAAAGCGATGTCTTTCACCTCGCCGTCTTTTGCGACCAACTGCCATTCCCAATTACGGTAGCAATCTCCTTTGTTTTTGTAGAGGTCTAACATTTTCTTCCGATAATCAGGATCTGGACAAAGCAGTTCCATTGCCTCCGGATTACCAATCATTTCACTGGCGGTATAGCCTGTAATCCGCGCGGCTTCGTTGTTCCATGCACATAATCGAGCTTGAGAATCAAAGGCAAACAAGAGCACCGGCATTTGTTCGATGATCGTTTTGAACCGAGTACTGAGCTGCTCCAGGGCAACAAGCTGTGTTTTGCTCTTGTCAATATCCGTTATCGTTCCGACGTGTCCGGTGACAATTCCGTCTTCCGAGAGGACCGCACGGGCATTGCCAACAACCCAAGTTACCTTGCCCTGAGGTGACGAAAAACGATACTCGGCCCAAAAGGGTTGGTTGTTCCTGATAGAGGTCTGCCAGCGTGCTGAAACATTTTCCTGGTCTTCTTCATGAATAGCCAGAAGCCACCCGTTACCTTCTGCCTGTGCGGGAGAAAGTCCTGAAATTTCGCACCAACGGCGGTTGACATGGAGACAATGCCCCTCGACGTCAGTGAAAAAGATTCCGACCGGCGAAATGTCTGCAAGTGCTTTGTACCAACCCTGATCAACAGGTGTTGGCCCGCATTCTGAGAACTGGGTCGCCATTTCAATCTCTCCCTCGTCTACAAAGCTTCAATCGATATTTTCGCACCCTCTTCCAGTAAGGAGCAGAGTGCGTCAGGTGCTGGGCTTTGCACCGTGTTGTCAGACAGATTTTATTATTTATTGCTGTCTTGTTTCTTCAATGTGTTCCGAAGGAAAGGCAGCGAACAAAACGTCTTCAATCCGTTCAACGAAGATCAAGTCCATCTCGGCCTTGACCTCGTCCGGTAGCGAGGTCAAGTCCTTTTGATTCTCACGCGGAAGGATCACGCGCTTGATGCCGGCCCGCCTGGCGGCGAGGATCTTTTCCTTGACGCCACCGACAGGCAGCACCAGCCCACTTAAAGTAATTTCTCCGGTCATCGCTGTGTCGTTGCGTACAACCCGTCCCGTGTAGAGAGAGGCTAAAGCTGTCGCTATAGTGACCCCGGCAGAGGGGCCATCCTTGGGGATGGCGCCCGCCGGGACGTGAATATGCACGGCTTCTGCGGTTTTTTTGATATCGAATTCCTGGCAGTGAGAAAGTACGTAGCTGTTCGCGGCAATGGCCGATTCTTTCATCACTTCACCGAGGTGGCCGGTCATCGTCAACTTTTCACCTTCTGGAAGTTCGATGGCTTCGATGTAAAGGACATCGCCACCAGCCTCTGTCCAGGCCAGCCCGGTGGCGACTCCGGGTAGAAGGTTCTGGCGAAGCTGCTCTGCAAAAAAACGCTCAGGGCCAAGCATCTCCGGCAAATCGGAGATCCCAATGGTGGACGGAGACGTTTCTCCCTGGGCAAAGGGAACCGCAACCTTTCGTGCCAGACGACCCAGCATGCGCTCGAGTTCGCGGACTCCAGCTTCACGTGTATAGCGTCGAATGATCGTTGCCAGGGTTTCTTCCGGGAGAAAGAGTTGATCGTCTTGCAGGCCCGCTTCGCTTCTCTGACGGGGGAAGAGATACCGATTCGCAATCTCGATTTTCTCCTCATCGCTGTAGCCGCTTAAATGTAGCGTTTCCATCCGGTCGAGCAAGGGTTTGGGAATGGCATCGACCGTATTGGCCGTGGTAATAAAAAACACCTTGGAGAGATCGAAAGGAAGGTCAAGGTAGTTATCGTGGAACGTGTTGTTCTGCTCCGGATCCAGAATTTCCATCAATGCAGAAGCTGGATCACCTCTAAAGTCATGGCCGAGTTTGTCGATTTCATCGAGCATGATCAGCGGGTTTTTGGTCCCTGCCCGGCGAATGGACTGAATGACTCTGCCCGGCATAGCCCCTATATATGTACGCCTGTGGCCACGAAGTTCCGCTTCGTCATGCATGCCACCAAGGCTGAACCGGTCAAACTTACGATCCAATGCCCTGGCGATTGAATGCCCCAGTGAGGTTTTGCCGACTCCCGGCGGCCCCACCAGGCAGAGAATGGGAGACTTGGCTTGCGGGTTGAGTTTCATGACGGCAAGCTGTTCGACAATGCGCTCTTTTATTTCTTTCAAATTGTAGTGGTCTTCATCAAGGACCTGGCGAGCATTCTGTAAGTCGAGGTTATCGGTTGTCACCCTGTCCCACGGCAGATCAAGGGTTAAGCTCAAATGGGAGAGCAGGACCTGGTGTTCCGGTGACGAGGAGGGAAGCTGTTCAAGACGAGACATCTCTTTTTCAACCTCGGCTTGAATACTCTCCGGCAAAGAGCTCTGCGCGAGTTTTTCTCTTAAGCCAGAGGTCTCTGTCTCCGGGGTCCCCTCTCCTAACTCCTGCTGCATGGCTCTGATTTGCTCGCGCAGGATATAATCGTGCTGTTCCTTGCTCATTGTGTCATTTGCACGATCGGAGATTTTCTTGCGAACCTCAAGAATCTGAATTTCGTGACGCAGAAACCCCCGGAGTGTCGACATGGCCTGGTTGTCATCCGGCGCTTCCAGCAGGGCTTGTTCCTTAGCCAGATCAAGCTGCAGCAGTTTGGCCAAAGTGTAAACGGTCACCATAAAGCCTACGCCCGACGCGACCACAAGCGGGAGTTTGTGGTCAACATCGGGGTTGCTGAGAGCTAGATATTGACCGGATAGGTCAAGGACCTCTCGCTGCAATGCCTCACTCTCGACACTTTGCCTTGTTGTCACCGGTTCTGGTCTTACTTGGGCTTTCAGGAAAGGTTGCTGCTGGGTAAAATGAACAACTTCGACGCGCTCAAGACTCTGGATGATAACTTGCAGGGTTGAGCCAAACCTTGCCACGACGGTGAGGTTTGCCGTGGTGCCAATTGAGTAGAGGTCATTGCCCCTGGGGTTTGTTTGGTTGATATTTTTCTGGACAAAGAGAGCAACTCTCTTTAGCTCAACAGCCAAAGCCGCTTCAACGGCATGGACTGCGGCAGGGTCTTGAATTGTGACAGGCATAGCTAAGCCAGGAAAGCACACGGCATTTTTCAAAGGCAAGACTGGCAATGTGTATGTCTGACTTTGAGAGTCCATACTTTTTAGCCCCTAATCCCGCGACCCGTTCAATACCTTTGTATTTAAAGATCAAAAACCGCACTACACGTATGTTCTGATATTTAGGATCTCAGCGCTCTTTCGTCTGCCTCTTCAGGCTAACACCAAAACCTGTCAAAACAAGAGGATGCGTTAGTGGTACACCTTTGACACACGCTTTGCTGCAGCTTATCCACTTCGCGACAAGCCCTTCTGCAAAAATCCAAAAACCTCGTTCTTGACCCACAACTTTGAAGTTTTCTGAAATTATACCAGCAGCTGTTCCTTATACTACCTAAGGATAGGTAGAACGTTAAAAATTGAGGGCATGTCTATCGATCGGTACAAGTTAAATCACGGCAACCTCAGCTTGCTGGTGTTTAATTATCTAAGCTAACTTTTACGCATTAAAAAACCGCCCGACATTCATTCTGCCGGGCGGTTCAATGTTTCTCGAAAAATCGTGGTACTTTATGCCACCTCAGCCATCAACTGGGACATTGCCTTGGCAAAGGCCACCGGATCACGCGGGCGGTCGCCTTCAAGCAACAAAGCCTGATCATAGAGAAGGTCGACATACTCACTGAGCCGGTCGTCCTTGGCGTCGGCGACAAAGAGCGCCTGCATTTTTGTAATCAGAGGGTGGTCAGGATTAACTTCGAGGGAACGTTGCCCCTGGGGGACGTTCTGGCCCATGGCGCGGAACATCTTTTCCATCTGCGGGTCAAGATCATGCTCGCCAGCAACCAGGCAGACCGCTGAGTCCTTGAGCCGTCCTGAGACACGCACCTCGGCGACCACGTCCTTGAGCTGCTCCTTCATCAACACCAGCAGGTCGCTGTACTCCTTTTGTTTCTCTTCCTTCTTGTCGCCGTCACCCAGATCAAGGTCTCCCTTGACGGCTGACTGAAGCTCTTTCTCCTTGTATTTCCCCAGGCTGCTGATAATGAGATCGTCGATGTCGTCGGTCATCAACAACACCTCTAAACCCTTCTCCTTGAAAACTTCCAGATAAGGGGACGACTCGGCAGTAGCCCGATCGGGGCCGGTCATGTAGTAAATCTCTTTTTGCTCCTCTGCCATGCGCTCAACATACTCGGCAAGGGTGATTTTCTTGCCCGGCTCGGTCTTGGTCGACTCGAAGAGCAGCAGCTCGGCGATGGCGTCCTTGCGCTCGAAATCGTGGTGAATCCCTTCTTTGAGGATGCGGCCGAACTGATCGTAGAACGCGGTGTAGGCCTCCAGGTCCTCGTTCTTCATCGCCGTCAGTGTGTCGAGAACCTTCTTGGTGATGTTCTTCTTGATAACGCTGACGACCTTGTTGTCCTGCAATATCTCACGACTAACGTTGAGCGGCAGATCGGCTGATTCGACCACCCCTTTGACGAAGCGCAGATAGGTAGGGAGCATCGCTTCGCAATGATCCATGATTTGTACCCGACGCACGTAGAGGGTCGGACCGATTTTGTAGTCCTGATAGTGGATATCGAAGGGTCGTTCCTTCGGCAGGTAGAGGAGAACCGAGAATTCAGTGGTACCTTCTGCCCGGTAATGAATCGTTTTGGCCGGATCGTTGAAGTCATGGGAAATGTGCTTATAGAATTCGTTGTATTCCTCTTCGCTGACCTCACTCTTGTCCTTGATCCAGATCGCCTTGCGCGAGTTGAGGGTTTCAAGCTCGGTTTTCTCAACCGTCTTTTCTTTATCATCGGGATCGGGCTGATTGCGGATCACTTCCATCACCACCGGGTACTCGATGAAATCGGAGTATTGCTTGACGACCTTGCGAATCTCCCACTCCTTTAAGTACGCTTTTTCTTCCTCCTTGAGATGGAGGATGACATCGGTACCGCGCGTATCCTTGGTGATGTCTTCAAGGGTGTAGTTGCCGTCGGCCTCAGACTTCCAGCGGATGGCTTCATCGGGCGCTGCGTCGGCGCGGCGTGTCAGGACAGTGACCTGGTCGGCGACCATGAAAGCGGAGTAGAAGCCGACCCCGAATTGGCCGATCAACTCGGGGTTGTCCTTGGCCTTGTTGCTTTCGAGTAGTTTGAGAAACTCCTTGGTGCCTGAGTGGGCAATGGTACCAAGTGCCTCGGCGGCTTCGTCGCGGGTCAGGCCAATGCCGTTATCGCGCACTGTCAATGTGCCAGCCTCGACATCGGGGATTAACTCGATCTGCCAGTCGTCGCCTGTCGGGTTGATGGCCTTATCGGTCAGCGACAGATAGCGGGCTTTGTCGATGGCGTCGGACGCATTGGAGATCAACTCGCGGAGGAAAATCTCCTTGTGCGAGTAGAGGGAGTGAATCATAAGGTCGAGAATCTTGTTAACCTCAGCTTTGAACTTACGTTTACTTACTGACATGGTGGTGCTACCTCCTAAAGAATAAATTGATCTTTGGCTTTGTTATGCAGCTTAAAGTAAGTATCAATGCGATGGATGTCAACCCAATGCCTGGTCAAACAGAAAGAATAGGCTCGCTATTTAAATTCACACCCTCTCCAGAGCCAGAGTTAACTTTTTTGTTAACGTTAATCGCCGAACCAATTTTTCATCTGATAGCGGCTATCTGCTAAGATAATGACAGCTCCTCAGGGTCAGCGTCTTGGGCGGGTTTAAGCTCTAGCCTCTTCTCTGTTTCGACCGGTTTTCAGTTTTCCAGTATTCTTTTGTTTGATCAGCCATGTTCGTTTTGGGGTGGCTTTAAGTAACCAAACATATGAGATATTATCCGATTGGCTATCATTAGGGTAATTCCTATATGTTCAACTATCAAAAACAACAACACTTTAATGATAGCATCAACGGCCTACCCTTTATCTGAAAGCCGGGATTGGATTTCTTCCATTTTCAGGACCGAGAATATTATCAAGCAGAAGGGTTTTTAGGGTTTATCAGGAGAACGATAGTGCATGTGCTTCAGTTGGCGCCTTCACCAACCGCGATAAGCAGTATCGTTGGTCCGTCGCCAAGGTAGGCGTCGTCAGCTAGCTGGAGCTTGTTCATTTTTATAAGTGATTGTAGCGAATTGACATAGGCCTGACCTCGTTCGGAATAACATGTCAATGTATTCGCGAGTTCCCGCCCGCTCACCTTGACACCAGCCTTGCGTAACTCTGCCCGCCGAGCCCGCAGTTCCCTGTACGCGTTATGAGTGTTCAGGTTGTTCATGTAGGCAACAACCGACTGCAACGGCGTTTCATAGGAGGCGATTTTATAGTTACCGAGTTCGGATCGCTGCTGCAACGGAACCACGCCCTTTTCACTCCAAGTCCACATGCCGAACAGAGCATTGCCTTCGGCGGCGAATCTGGAGGTTCCCCAGCCACTCTCCTCGGCGGCTTGGGCCAAAACCAGGGACGGAGGAAGTGTGTCTACCCGACGGAGTAGCGTGTCCTGTAGCGTACGATCAGTCAGGTCGGCTTCACCTTCGATAACTTTGTAAGTAGTCGCCATCTCACGCAAGAAGGCCTGATCTTCGGAGTTGACAGCAGCCCCTGAACGAAGCGCCTTGACAATCAATTTAATTCGGTCACGGTCAGCTTGAATAAGCTCATTTGAGTGCAGGACCAGGGGCCCCAGGAACTGGAAAAAGACCCTCTTCTTTGTTTGTACGTCGAGTTCCTTAGAGGTCTTTTCGCGCCAATGCAGGGGGATATTGGTAATGTACAGTCTGGGCACTTCGCGGATACCAGCTTGCCACGCCTCCGGCGTATAGTTGAGATCTTTGATGAGTTGCTCGACCTGCACAACAGAGTCATAATCAAATCGCTTTAACGGGCGATCTGTAGCAACGACTGGAGCTTCTGCTGTTGCCATGTCTTCGCTACCACAAACAGTCTGGAATCCGAAGAACCCGACCAGTAAAAATACCGCAACTGTCCCACGCACCGTTGATACCATCATAAATGGTTCCTCTTTACGTCGTCTTTGCAGTTATTCATGACTATTGGCTTTTTTGAGCACAAAGCATCCAGTTCTTGGCGTCTACTCTATAGGGTTAATTTCTCGTTGAGCAATTTCGCAAGGGCTTCCGTCCGAAGTCACATAATCAAAGACTATCTCGGCTGCCATTGAAATTCCTCCGGTCATTATTGCCGCCCACAATGAGGTGCCTTTTTGAAGCGCCGTAACAGGATTCACCTTAACCTCAGGCTTGCCCAGAGATCCCTTGACCTGCAAAAAGCTGGCAACTGTCGATTTGGAACTGAGTAAGATATTTATTTTTTCGGAATTCAAATCAATGGTCCCATTTCCTAAGATTTTCAACGATTCCGATTCATATGCCAGCCCCTTGTCTATGGTGGCTATACCGTCCTCAATGTCGAAGCGAGCCACCATACAATCCAAGTTCGTCGTTTCCTGTTTTTCTTTGAGAGGGTTCATCTTTTTAAAAATGTTAAAAATTAAGTTCTCGCCTGCCAAACTGAGGTCATAGTTAATCTGACCTTTGCCAGTCACAGAAGACACTTGCCCACTCAGAGTCGATACCAACTCTTTCATGGTGCTGCCCTGCCCGTTTATCGCTATTTCAACATCAGTTTTACCACCATCTAGATGAGCCTTGCCCGACAGTGCCTTGAGTAGTTCACCCAATTCAACCTGGTCGGCAAGAAAATTGGCCGTAACCTTTGCTGTCTGCGATGACGCATTGATCACCAGGTCGGCTCTGATCGACCCATTGGCAACCTCAGCAGTTATGGGTCTGATCTTTAGTAAGCCGTTTTCAAGAAGCAATTTCAGGTTCAGGTTGTGTACTGGAATCGCAAACAAGGTGCTGTTCTTTGCGCTGAGTGATATGTCGGCATCAAGGTGTTTCAGGGCACCAAGTGGTAGAGCCTTGCTGGAAACGGTGGGAAGAGGATCATCCTGTTTGGCCTGATCTTGAGAACCTTCTTCTGAATTCTGTTTCATGTCACCATTTACATTATCTTTAAAGTCTGCCGTGTCGAAGCCCGAGGCAGTTAGCTTGGCAGAAACCATAGGCTGGGTTTTCGTCGTAATGATTTCAACCGGGCCGGAAACGTTCGAATCGCCAATATCTACCGAAAAATCATCCAGTTTATAGCCATTCTTTTGGTCTGACAGCCGAGCACCTAAAGCAACGGGGCCGACTGGAGGAAAGTTTATATCGGTCACCCAAGAGAAGCTCGACAAGGTGTCAGCCTCTATATTTATGTTGATATTCAGCCCTTTGAAGTCAATGGGTTGATTGATTTCCCCTTTGACACTAGCTTGAGCATCAGCCGAATTAATGTTGATATCCAGGATGAAGGGGACATTTTTAAACCAGTTTTTCAGACTTCCTGTTTTGCCATTAATTTTTACGGAGTTATCCAGGTATTTTGCTTTGATTTCAACTTCTTGAAGGTCACTCTCTAAAAGTTTTTGTAGGTTCAAATGATCAATATTTAGGTCTGTTTTGCGTCCATTCATTCCATCCTGGTAAGAGAGCTGTCCTTTGTTGACCTCGATATGGTTAACGCTCATGATCGGAAGCCTCACATCTAGGAAATCCCAGTTGCCGCGACCTTGAGCGTTTGTCTCGAGGTGAAAGACAGGTGCAACAAAACGTATTTGATCAAACAATATCTCGCCAAAGAATAAAGCCAGAAGGTTGAGCTTAACCACAAGGCTTTCGGCCATCACCATTTGCTTATGGCTGCCCCACTCTGCATTAGATAGAGACACATCCTTGAGCTCGATTTCAGGATTTAAGGACAGCTCTAAAGCAGCCTCGTTAACCACGAAAGCTCGGCCGGTGTTTTCTTCAACTTTAGTGGTGAGACTTTGTATGAAATGATCGAGATTGCTCGACAGATAAACCGCCCCGGCAACCAGGATGATGACAAGGATCGTGGCAAGGGCCGCAAAGACCTTCAGTGCTATTTTAATCGACTTGGTATATGCCGAATTTCCCTGTCTCATTACAATGCGGGTATCCATGTAGCGAGTGGTTAGTGAATCTTATCAAAGTTTATGATGTGGCCACAGGAGAGATTGGCATTTACTAACTATGCTTTACGTATCCTGATTGTCAAATAAGGATTAGAGAGAAAGTGCTGCTTTGAAAAGAAGACCCCAGAAATTGAAACCTTTAGTTTTCTCTGTTGGATTCATGCAAACCCCTCGTGCCGGCTGTGGGACAAGCGGCATAAAGCAGGCACAAAAAAACCCACAAAGCGATAGCTTTTGCGGGTTTTCTTGGGATCGACTTCGGGAACTCACATCAACATACGCAATCCCCTTCTTATTGAAATCAACTCCCTGTTAATTTACAGCTGCATTGAAAAAATACGCCTCCCCTCTCCTGAAAACAGTTCAGGCTCCACCTTTTCCAGCCAATGGGATTGACCTTCTCGCGGCAACGGTCCAGTTCTCTCTCGAGGCAAGCAGCTTAACGAAGTAAGGCGCCGACACGTACTTCAGCCGCCTCTTTGGCTTCTGCTACAATGCGTTTCAGTAAAACATCGCAGGTCGGAATATCGTTAATCAAGCCGATCACCATGCCGGCCGTCCAAATTCCACCGTTGACATCCCCCTCTTGTAGCACCTTGGTTCGGCTAGTCGTTCCTGCGACCAGAGGTTGAATGTCTGCAAAGTCAGTCGCACCGTCCCTGGCTTCGATGGCAAGGACCTCTTCAGAGATCTTGTTCTTAAAGACACGAACCGTGTTTTTTAAGGTTCTCAACATCAGAGTGGTTTGCCGTTCATCGGCATCGACCATAGCCTGTTTGATATTGTCGTGAACTGGAGCTTCCTGGGTTGCGACAAAGCGGGTTCCCATATTGATGCCATCAGCACCAAGGGCAAAGGCTGCAGCCATCTGGTAGCCGTTGGCGATACCACCAGAGGCCAGTATCGGCACAGAAAGTTTGGCGGCAACCGCAGGGATCAGAACCAGGTTCGTGACATCGTCTTCGCCTGGGTGGCCGGCACACTCGAAACCATCTACGCTGACGGCATCACAACCGATCGCTTCGGCTTTCAATGAGTGACGTACCGATGTGCATTTATGGATAACCTTGATTCCGGCAGCTTTAAAAGCGGGCATAAAGGGTTCAGGATTCCGGCCGGCGGTTTCGACAACCCCTACCCCGCTCTCAATAATTGCCTGCACATACTCTTCGTAAGGAGGTGGAGTAATAGAGGGCAAGATTGTCACATTGACGCCGAATGGCTTATCGGTCATGTCACAACAGCGAGCTATCTCTTTGACCAGTGCTTCAGGGGTTGGAAACGTTAATGCGGTGACAATACCAAGGCCTCCGGCATTAGAGACTGCTGCAGCAAGGTCGGCGGTACCAACCCACATCATGCCACCCTGTACAATAGGATATTCGATTCCAAGGAGCTCGGTAATTCTCGTCTTCATCGTTTACGGCCTCATTATAAAACTTTGCAATCCAAGTGAGGAACAAGCCCAATCTATCTATTCAAAATGAACAAGAAGGGGCTAAGACAATCTTTCTACCAGAACCTCAGCGATATCTTTAGAAACTATGCTTTCTTCCATCCCCAGGCCTTTAATCCCATCCTCAAACATGGTCAGGCAGAAGGGGCAATTTGAAACCAACATGTTGGCACCTGTCTCAGCCGCCATGCCGACACGTTTGTTATTGATCCGTTCACCAAGGTTCTCTTCGGCCAGGATGCGACCGCCGCCCGCACCGCAGCAGAAACCTTCGCTCTGACTCTGGTCCATTTCGACAACCCTGGCTCCGGCAACATCAAGCAGAACGCGCGGTTGCTCGTAGATATCGTTATGGCGCCCCAGGTAACAGGAGTCGTGATAAGTACAGTCAAAACTGTCTTTACGGAGCTTCAGGCGTCCTTTGGACACCAGCTTTTCCAGGAAGACCGTGTAGTGTTCGACCGGCAAAGAGAAGCCGAGGTCACGGTAATCTTTATTCAGGGTATTGAAACAGTGTGGGCAGGTGGTTACGATCTTCTTCACGTTGTAACTTTTGATCAGCTCAATATTCTCGGCAGCCAGGGACTGGTAGAGGTATTCGTTACCTATCTTTCTGACCGGTTCGCCGCAGCATTTCTCCTCTTTACCGAGGATACCGACCTTGAGGCCAGCAGCCTGGCAAAGTTTAACAAAGCTGGTGGCAATCTTGATGTTGCGCTTGTCAAAGGAGGCGTAACAGCCAACAAAATAGAGGATGTCGACATCAGGGTCATTGGCCAGTTCCTTAACGCCTACCGCCTCCGCCCAATCACCACGTGACGCATAACCGAGGCCAAGCGGGTTGCCATTGACTTCAACATGCTCGGCAGCAGCCATAACTTCTTCGCCCGGGAACTCGCCTTCCATCAGAACCATATTGCGTCGCATATCGACAATCTTGTTGACGTGCTCAATCGACGCAGGACAGATCTCCTGACAGGCCAGACATGTTGTACAGGACCACAGAGCATCCCTGGACACCGTTTCGACAAGATTGTCCCCAGGGCTATTGAAAGAGACCTCACCAATCTGGTTGACGACTTTCATCGGTGAGAGCGGTTTATCTGTCATATGTGCCGGGCACCGGTCCTGGCAACGTTTGCACTGTGTACAGGCGTCGGTATCGAAGATGTCCTTCCAGGTCATTTCAGAGACTTGAGTCACACCAAAGGTCTCAACGGCTTCATCTTCCAAGTCGAGCGTCGTCAGCTTACCTTTAGGGCCCTGATCAACAAAGAAATAGTTGGCACTTGTGGTCAGGATATGGCGGAACTTGGTAAACGGCACCAGCAAGATGAAGCCGGCCACCAGGACCATATGAAACCACCATAAACCGACATGCAGGCTCTTTAAAGACTCCTCACCCAAAAACACCATGCCCCGGGCAAAAACCAGACCGACCGGAGACCAACTCGCCAGGGGAGAGCCCAATTCTGTTACGGCCATCCTGGCCCCTTCAATAAAGAAGCCAGTGAGCAAAATGGCGAAAAGCAGGCCATGCATAATGGCATCGTTTTTTGTGGTTTCAAGCCCCTCAGGACGCACCAGGTAACGGCGCACAAACAAACCGGCCAGCATTACAACAGCCACCAGGCCGGCCAGGTCGAGGACCAGAGAAAAATAGAGATAGAAAGTGCCTTTCAGGAACTTAATATCAAAGAACAAATCTGTGAAATCCGCTTGCAGGAAAATCAGACAAGTCCCTATGAACAGCAGGAAGAAACCCCAGAAGAAAAGACCATGGGCAATGCCTGGGCCGCGAACGGTCATAACCTTGGTCTGCAGCAAGACATCTTTTAACAAGCCGACAATCCGGGCCCCACTGTTATCAGAGCGATTTAACGGTTTGCCGAGACGATAGACCTTAATTCTCTGGAGAAAACCCCAGACAAAGACCGCTATCGCAAGCAGAGTCAAGGCGTACATAGGGACTAATGTCCCCGCTCCATAACCAACATTCCAATAAATTTCACGCGTAAATTCCATAACCGACCCTGACCCCGTTTTGCTCGTCTAAGGATGAACCTATCAAGACACTAAAGGCTATTGATCTTCTCTGTGAGAGCCGGCACCAATTCTTTCAGATCCGCAACAGCCAGGATATCAGCAACCTCACCTATGGGCGCATCCTTGTCGGTGTTGATCGCAACCACGAATTCGGACTTTTTCATGCCGACCAGGTGCTGGATCGCACCGGAGATTCCGCAGGCGATGTACAGCTTGGGTGAGACGGTTTGACCGGTCGTACCCACCTGACGATTGTGCTCGGTCCATTCCGCATCGACGACCGGGCGACTGGCCCCATATTCGCCACCCAGCGCCTGGGCCAGGTTCGCGATCATTTCGATGTTGTCGGGCTTGCCAATACCGCGCCCGGCGCTGACGATAATTTCAGCTTTACTCAGATCGACACCACCCTTTTCAACCGCCTCGTAACCGGCGAACTCAACCTGTGCGGCAGCATCAGTCTCAACCTTGACAAGAGTGGGAGAGCCACTCGGTTCACCACTCAGGCCGAAAGCACCACCCTGCAGTGTCACCACGGTTTGAGTCGTCTTCGACTTCACATCACGGCGCAGTTTGGAGTTGCAGGTGGGAACCACCAGGTTGCCATCGACAACATCAATGACTTCCGATACCTGTGCGGCTTGCAAAGCCAGGGCAACGCGCGGAGCCAGGTCCCAACCATAAGAGGAATGACTGAAAACAATCATCTCGGGCTGTTCTTTAGCAATCACGTCAAGGAGAAGTTGCTTGTGAGCAGTTGGATTGAATTCGCTGTATTTGGATATGTCAGCGAAATAAAGGGTGCCATTATATTGAGGCAGGTCGCTCTCACTACCGACCAGAAACATCGCGCTGTCGGCACCCAGTTTTTCAGCAAAAGCCACCAGCTCATAAGTCGAACCGAGCAGCTTTCCGTCTCTATATTCACCTACCAGTAAAGCTTTCATATTTATGTCTCCTAGGCCAACACGCCGGTTTTGTCTTTAAGAATAGTGATGATTTCGTTGACCATGTTGCCGACATCCCCTTCGAGGACGATTCCGCCACCCTTCTTCTCGGGGAAGTACATTCTGGTCGTCTCCTGCACGGCGTCGACCTGCAATAGAGTTGCAACCTCCAGAGTAAGCATCTCTTTCTTCTTGGCCTTCATGATGTTCGGCAGGGTTGGGTAGCGCGGCTTGTTCAAGCCAAGTTGGCAGGTCATCAGGGCCGGTGTCTTGGCTTTAACAATCGCCTTGAGGCCACCCTCGAGTTCACGGCGGACAGTGACCTGACCATTATCATAGGCAAACTCGACGATCGTGCTGATACTGGCCAGGCCAAGCATTTCGGCAACCAGCACGCCGACCTGGGCGCTACCGCGGTCCTGAGACTGCATGCCGGTAAAGATCATGTCAAAGCCCTTGTCTTTGGCAAAGGTGGCGATGATCGAGGCTATTTCAAAGGGGTCTTTGGCGAAAGAGGCCTCATCAACGACATGAACGCCGCGATCACAGCCCATAGCCAGAGCTTTCTTCATTGGCTCCTTGACGCGGTCAGAACCTATGCTGAGAACAGTGACATCAGCCTCACCGACCTGCTCTTTCAACTGCACGGCCTGCTCGACGGCGTATTCGTCGTATTCATTCATTCGCCAGGCCAGGTCTGTGTTGTCGTACCATTTACCCTCGGTATTCAGTTTGAATTTTGATTCCATATCCGGGACTTGCTTCACACAGACAAGAATTTTCATAGTTCATCTCCCAAGTGATTTAGTCTTTATTAAGCAGACAGGAAGTCACAAAATACCTGTCAGTACGTTCGCTTCAGAAAAAAGACCGGTTAATCGCGTCATAGCAATTCTGGCTGAGCAGCCTGCTGATTGAACGAACCGCAATTCCGAGCTCTTTACCAAGCTCTTAAAGAATAGCAAATTCAACGAGTTCTGTCGGATAAATTGAATGATTCTTATTCCTGCGGTTCCAACGAAGGGAACAGGCGCAGAAATAGATGAACGTAAAACGCCCCAGAGTTTCCTGGGGCGTTTTCTTAGCATGTATGAGAAAGAAATCTTTACCTGTAGTTATCAAAAAGGTTGGACTCTCTTCGCGCATTCATTGACCCAAGCTATAAGCTCAGAAATTTTGAATGGTTTCTTGAAGAATTTGCACCCAAGTTCATTGATTGTTCTCTTTGTTTCTTCTGTCAGAGCAGCCCCTGAAATAAGAGCCTTATTAAGGTCTTGCGCTTTACATCCCCGTTCTCTTTGCAGTAACAAGAAGTCTATTCCTGTCATATTTGGCATCATGAGGTCAGTAATAATCACGTCCGCGCAAGCTTTATCTTTCGGGCATTCTTTTTCATGGTCTTTATAGACGGGGCAAGCTGTTGGATCGTTAAAAGTTTGAACAGAATGACCTTCCTTTGTGAGGGTTAGGAAGAGAAGCTTAGTGAGTGATGGGTCGTCCTCAAATATAATTATTCTAAGAGCTGTTTTCACCTGAACTTCTCCTGGTCACGAATCTACAGTCTTCACTGGCAGAGAGAATGTAAATGTTGAACCTTTGCCTTTGATACTATCCACCCAAATCTTTCCACTATGAGCCTCAATAATCTGCTTGGCTATGCTCATGCCTAAACCTAAACCACCAACAGCAGTGGCACTGGAATCTGCACGGTAAAACTTATCAAAAACTCTCAGGGTCTCCCCCTCAGCCATTCCGATTCCATTGTCATTAATGCTGACCTCAACGTGATGATTGATTTTTTTGCATGTTACCGAGACAGTGGACCCTTCAGGAGAATATTTGACAGCATTGCTGAGTAGATTTTCTAGGACCTGGGTGATCCGATGCCTGTCTATATTCATAGACTCCGTAACGACTTCTTCAGCAACGCTGAGTTTAATGGTGTGTTTCATGTTTTGCGCTTTAAATAAGTCTACAGATTTTGTGACCACGTTGTGGATTCTTGTATCTTCAAGCTTCAGATCAATGCTCTGTCCACTTTCAATGCGACTGATGTCTAGCAGATCATCTATAATC
The DNA here is from genome assembly GCA_029667085.1 of Deltaproteobacteria bacterium IMCC39524. NCBI lineage: Bacteria > Deltaproteobacteria > Deltaproteobacteria bacterium IMCC39524. Next base: position 462,803 of record JARUHJ010000001.1, on the reverse strand, counting down.
CCTTTCAAAGAATCGCCTCTGTCGTAGATGTCCTTAATGAAATCCATTTTTTGTTCTTCAGAAAACCCCCATTGATTGTTCTCGTCGATCAATATTTCTGCGAAACCCATGATGGCACTAAGAGGTGTTCGCAACTCATGGGCTGCAGTTGAAATGAATTCTGTTTTCATTTGATCCGTCCGTACTAGAACCTGTTGGGCTTTTTCCTCGGCTTCTTTTAAAGATGAAATATCTTCTACACTTGACCAAATGTACTTTTGGTTATTTCGAACAACTATCATTCCGTTGAGGCGCACGGCAACTAAATGACCATCTTTGTGTCGATATTCCTTTTCGTAGGGTCCATAGCGTCCCTCTTTTTCGAGCTTTTCAAGTTGCGACTTCTCTTCAACCGCATATTTTTCTGGTGTAATCTCCCAGTAAGTGAGCTCCAAAGCTTCATCAATATCGTATCCAATGATTTTTGCATATGCAGTATTAATTGAAACAAGCGACCCATCCATTGCGCATAAGGCGAGCCCTATTGGCGATTGTTCAAAAAGCTCTCTGTAATTTTTTTCGCTGTTCGCTAAAGCATTTGTTCTCTGAATTATTTCTGTGTTATCTCGCCATACTGTGTGTAACTGAATTCCTCTAGCTGACTCAATGACTGTAAGAGAAACCTCCACCGGAATGATCGAACCATCCTTTCTAAGATGATCCCACTCAAAACGGTGACGCCCATTCTCTCGGGCTAATCGCATCATTTCATTTGCCTTGTCGAAAGACGATTGCCCGTCCGGTTGAAACTTAGGAGAGAGTTCAAATGGGGACGTATTGATCAGTTCTTCTTTTTGGTTGTAGCCAAGCATCGAAACGGCGGCAAAATTACAATCTACAAACTCATCGTTTTCTATGATGAGCATTGCATCGGCAGAGTTTTCAAAAAAAATTCTGTATTTCGTATCGTCTTCAGGCAACTGATTGATCTTTCAGTAGAATAATCAAAGTGGGCTTTATTGTATTGAGCCTATATCCTGCGTGCTAATTAGTGTCGATATTTTCCAAGCCTTATTAACTATAAATCACACACTAACACCTTTACAAGAATTAACGATGATGTCAAAGGCCATCAATCCTTGCTTGTTTCCCTGTAGTGTGAGGCCTCCATTTCTCTCAAGTCACGATCTCTAAGACGAAAGCCATGATGGGGGTGTTTAGAAAAATCTTTTCAGTCTGAGTCACAGAAACTTTCAGCTTTTTGGTGATAAATTAAAGTTATGAAAAAAAGAATCTTAATTGTTGATGACAGCCCTGTTGTCCTTGCGCAGTTATCTGATGATTTTGCTGAAGACTATGACGTCATTACTGCTGAATCAGGAGAAGAAGCTGTTGAAATACTGGAAGACCCCATCCGTGGAGGTATCTGCTTTAGTAATCAATTTGATTTGATCATCACAGATTTACTGATGCCAGGCATGAGTGGTTTTGATTTGGCTGACTATGTGCGAAAGAGGAACAAGGCTAATAAATTCACACCAGTAATTTTGCTGACTACAGAGAAAATCAGCAAGGAAGAAGCACGAAAACACGGGTGCGCAGCCTATTTTTCCAAAGCAGACAAAAAAAGGTTGATTGCCATGGCTACTATTCTTCTGTCGTTTTAATCGGGATAATCGGGATCCTGATGAGAGGCTCCAAGGCCAAGACAAGTTTCTTAAAAGTCACGACATAGGAAACGAAATTAGCCGTCTTTTTGAACGCTATATTTGGGATAGATTTGGGTTCAGCCCTCCCTTTAATCGACCTTAAGAATCAGCAAAGGGCCATCCGGCACAATCGCCCAGCGCGCATCCGGACCGAACCTGTCTAGTAATTCCGCAATAGCCTCATTTATTTTTTTGACAGGTTTAAAATGAAATCGCTTCAGCGTGTCGGAGTCGATTCCCTGAGTGTGTACCCAGATTTCTTTCTTTAACATCACTTGGTAAGTTTCCTGGGCACACCATTGGTCAGGGAGAAAGAATTCCTTCTTCATCAGCTTCTCAATAAAGGCCTGTGGTGTGGTGGCATGCTCAAAAACCGCCCTGTACTCTTCGCTGCCAAACCCTTCCAGACACTCAGTGGCGATCAGGATTACCCCACCTTCGCGTGTCGCACCTGCCACGCCTGAAATCCCTTTTGCTGTCTGATACAGGTTGCAATCAAGTGGAGCCCCTGCATTTGTGGTCACAACAAAATCGAGAGGTTCATCCAGAGTCTGAACACAATGGCGAGAGAGAAATTCAACCCCTTCAAGGTGGGCCTTGACCGGGTGACCGGAAAAAACTCCGGTGATTTTTTTGCTGGTGTCGAGAGTGACGTTGACGATGAAATCGGCCCCGGCTTGTTCCATGATGTCCAGACCGGCTTCGTGGAAGGGGTTCCCTTTGAGGATACCGTAACGAGTCTGTGGGTGAGCCACCATCTCGGGACCATGCATGAACTCCAAGGTTTTCACCGATGAGATTCCAGGCAGAATCGATTTGCGCCCGCCGGAGAAACCAGCCCACATATGCGGCTCGATGAAGCCGGTCAAAATCTTCAGGTCAGCCGCCAGGTAATGCTTGTTGACCAGGGCCGGCACCCCATTGCCGATATGTCCAACCAGAACCATGTCGTCTTGGTTTTTGGAGAAGTGGTTGATGATCCGGTAGGAGGATGCGATCTCTTTGCCTACAAGGCGCTCCAGTTCTTTACCCTCGTTGGGCCGATGGATTCCGGTGGCAATCAAGATTGTGATCTTTGCGGAGGGAATGCCAGCCGCTTCCAGCTGCTGAATGATAATCGGAAGCAACAGGGCATTCGGTACCGGCCGTGTTATATCACTAATGACAATGACAGCATCAGTTTTGTCTCGGCCCAATGCTTTGAGAGGTATGGACTCAATCGGCCTTAAAAGAGACTGCTGGACAGCATCCTCTGGCACAGGGATAACCTCTGCGTCCTGCGGATAAAGGACACCAACAAAGTTAGACGTTTCAGGAAACTCTAGGTCAAGACCTTCCTCACCATATTTAAGACGTATGTGCATAATGTTTTGTCCCTTCCTGCCCCGCGTTCCGGCAGTTCCGAATTTCATTCCCCATCCATTTCAGTCTTTTCCGAAAAAACTTTAACCCCGCACCAAACATAATGAAAGCAGGCAATGGCTGTCACCAGGCCGGTTACTATGAAGAGTGTATCAAGCAGAGGGGTATTGATGGCAGTGAACGCGGCGAGCAAAGCGAAACCGATGGTGACGATTTGAAGCAGGGTTGACAACTTGCCCCAAAAACTTGGTACGGCAATGGCAAGATTGCCAGAAAAATGCAGGGCGCCGGCGCCGAGAGCAACGTAAAGGTCTTTAGCAACCACTGTAACTGCCAACCAGGGCGGCAAAAGCCCTTGAACGCTGAGAGAGATAAAGGCCACAGTACTCAGCAGGCGGTCTCCCAGCGGATCAAGAAAGGTGCCCAGCACGGTCTTCTGCTTCAGGTGACGAGCGAGATAGCCATCGAGGAAATCAGTGAAACCGGCGACGGCAAAGATTGTCAGGGCAAGGGGAAATTGGCGATAGATGACAGCGACGAGAAACGGCGCAACCATAAAGACCCGTAAAAGACTCAGCGCGTTAGGGATATTCACCTGCTCCTCCACAAATAGGGGGGACTGCTCGGCGAGACTCTTTAAGTATGCCTTATTTTATTGGTTTTCCAATTGTGGAGTTAAATCCGGGATGTGGAACGAGGGACGCGACAAACTAAAAGGCTGACAGTTTAGCTTTTCTCGGCCCGGGTAAAACACAAAAGCCCCCAATCTCAAGTTCGGGGCTTTTTTATTCAATGTCAGTGTCAGTAGGAATCTTGCAAATTGGCCAATCTGGAGTCTTTAAATCAATGCGAGAGAACTTTTAGTAAAAACCTCATCTTTTCTGCTGATAGTTATACTTCCAGAAAATCCATTTTTAAATATCAGGATTTCTAACATTTGTGTTTTTCAAGTCATCTGAAGGGCTAAAAGCCATAGGAGAAAGTCTATGAAAACGACAAAAGGACCTGAACCAGCGACCCTGGTCATTGCGACTGCAGGTGGAGGCGCCACTGAACTGCTCGATGCTCAGGTTGTCAATGCTTCTTTAGAGTCAGTCGACACTTTAAACTGACTCATGTCACTGTATTACTCTGCTACAGAAATTTCATGATAGATTTCATCGGCAGCACTTAATATTTCAACCGATGGATTGTAACCAATTGTCTTTGCTGTCTTCATGTTGATGGCAAATTTGGGTGGATTTTTAAAGATCTGATTTAACTGTCTTGGCTTGGCACCATTGAATATCTTGGCTATGGTTGTTGCATAAAAGTGCCCGATACCGGAGAAATTGGCGACAGAGATACTTAATAGTGTGCCATGCTGAACTTCATTAGATAACCCTTGCGAAAAAGAAGGAGTTTTATATTTGTTCAGCGGGGCAATAATATTCGGCAGGTTTTTCAGTGACACCCCAGGATGACGAGCGATAAAGACGGCATCAACTTTGGGAGCGAGCTCCGTATAACATTGTGCAATATTTGCTTCTGCCTGCTCTTGAGAGAGATCACTGAAGTTTGCATAACATGGGACAAAGTCAAAATCCAGTTCAGTGCTCATCTTCTCGATGTTGCCAATGGCGCCGATTGCTCTACCGGCTTCTGAGTTTTCAAATGCGACCCCGAGCTTCTTGAATTTAAAGAAATCATAAAAAAGCCTGACCTGGCGTTCGTGCCGGGTCGGATCTATCTTGGCGTGGATGTGGTCATAACCTGAATCCTCAACGCTCTTGATGATCTTGCCCTCAAGGGGGTCTGTTGTGGAAGCAACTAACGTTGCCGTGTGGTGCTGGTTGTTGGCCAGGTCCTGCCCGGCCCAGGTTCCCAGGGCAAGAATCAGGTCAAGGTCTTTTTTCGTATTGAGGCGGTCAATCAGTTCGGCTTTTGTTCGAGGTCGTTGTTCCTTGTCCCATTTGGAATCGTAATAAGCGTCGGCGCTGAATTCCAGGTAATGGCTTTTTATCTCCGAAGCCATCCATGCCCAGAGCTTGTCGGTATCTTTGTCGTTTTCTTGCGTCGGGATGGATTGCCTTTCTATCCACCCCATATCCATTAAACCTTCGACGAGGGCGATAAGAGACCTCTGGTAGGAATTATAGCTCCCTCCCTGGAGATAGCCTATGCGCCATTTCTTGCCGTTATTGGTTCTTGGAGAAAGGGGGAAATCTTCTGAGCCCTTTGCTGGCGCGATGGTTTTGAAGACTTCGGCGGCGGCAACCAGAACTTCCACTGAGGGAGTATATCCCACCCTTTTAGCAGTCTCGAGATTAATTGAAAGCTTAGATGGATCTTCAAAAATCATCGGCAGATCGCCAGCCTTTGCGCCGTTGAAGATCTTCCCGGCCGTCTGAGCATGGAACTCTCCAACATGTTTGAAATTGGGTTGCGAAATACCGATAAGTGCGCCGCGTTTGACCATATTGGGCCCGGGCTGGGAAAATGTTGGTATTGCCTTGGCCAGCAAAGGTGCTATCAACTCTGGCATATTCTTTTCATTAACCCCTGTTTGGTTGGTGATATAAAGCGCGTCTACTTTTTCTGCCAGTTCCCGGTAACATCTGCTGACACTGGCGTTTGCTTTCTTAATGTCAGGAGTCGTGTTGAGGGTAAAGCATTCGAACACCTCAAAGCCTCTCTCCTGACTCACTTTCCTGATGTCGTCGATTGCCGCAATGATTCTCCCGTCGGGGCTGTCTTCGTAGGCAACACCGAGCTTTTGAAATCCAATGAGATCTTGGAACAGGCGAATTTGACGTTCATATCGAGCGGGATCCGTTCGCGCATGGAGATTATCGATGCCTGAATATTGTGGACCTTTAACGATTTTCGCTTTGACCGGCTCACTTGAGGAAAAAACCATGGTTTGTACCTGGTTCTTCTCGTTCGCAAGATCTTGACCGGCCCAGGTCCCCATAGCGATCATAAAATCAAAGTCCGGGTTTTTATCAAGTCGATTCAAGACCTTTCGCCTTGTTTCTGAGCGCAACTTTTTGTCCCAGTTGTTCGAGTAGAACCCATCTTTAACGAAGACCAGATAATCACTTTTGGTGTGAGTCACAAGCCATTCCCAGACCTCTCTTGTGTTTGGTGTCTTCGAGAACTCAGGAAAATGAGGATCATTAAGCCACCCGAACTTAACCAAACCATTGACGAAGGCGACAAGGCTTTGGTGATAGTTAAGAAAAGGACCTCCCTCGAGATAGCCGATACGGATTTTCTTCCCCTCTTCAAGCTGGGGAAACTCAGAGAACTCTCTCGCACCAGCATCAAAAACGCCGAGCAGGATGATGGCGCAAATCAATAATGTCTTTATCCCGGATTTAATGATGTGAAACTGCATGTATCACTCCTGAATAAACCAATCGCAAAATCATGATGCAAATGGCGCGAGGATGAATTTTGAATATAATCCCCTGGCTAGTTAGAGCAGAAATCCTGAATTAAAGAGTACTATGTGTACTTTTTATGTTCAAGCCTTGTTGATGGAGACATTAGTGAATTCGTGATCGTAAAATGCTTGTTTGTATCGAGACGGTTTTAGACCCTTTACTTGGGTTGATGAACAATAATAAAATAGCAACTTTGAGTGTTTGGAGAATCCGCTTGTCTAGGATTAAAAGTCTAACAACAAAAGCCTATCTAGGCTTACTTGTGATCTTCTGCCTGAGTGCAACTATGGTTGTTTATTTTGGCGGCCGTGAGATCAGTACGGCTTTGACCCATGCAGAAGAAAAGTCTGTTAGTAATATTTTTCAACTTGTCGACCTGAATGTTGCCGAGACACACAATCAGTTACTGAATGACAAGATTGCGGCTGTTGATCAGCGCAAGCAGATATTGCTCAGCAACTCAAAATTGGCCATTGCCTCTTTTGACCAACTCAAAAAATCTTTATCGGATCACGATGCCGCTAAAAAACTTGCGCTTGACTGGGTCTCTCGAGCGCGGAAAGATTCGCAGGTTGATTGGTGGGTTATTCAACGTTCAGGCCAGTACATCAGCCATTCCGAGCCAGAACACATAGGAACTTCAGCATTGAACATTAAGGACCTCTTCGGACGTCCTGTGGTTGAAAAAGTTTCCTCCGATCGTTTCGGGAAAAACGCAGAATTTACTGTTTTCAATGACTCTTTAAAGGGACAAAGCAAGCAACTCGGTTTGTTTTATTATTTTTCTGCCTGGGACTGGGTCCTTGTTCAGGTGGTCGATTTAGGTGCTGTAGCAATTGCCACCGAACAAAAGAAGAGACAGGTCCTGATGGGACTTCAGAACAGTTTTAACCAAATTCGTCTGCCAGGAAATGGCAGCGCCTTTATATTTAACCGTCAACTCCAGAGCCTGGTTCTCCCCAAACAAAGCTTTTTAGACACCTATCTGCCGCAACTGGAAGACCTGGAGCAGCGGATTGTAGAGCAAGCCACGCGGGCTCCAACCGTTGACGGAGACACCTCATTTGTCCTGATTGAAGAAAAATCTCCTGGTCCTAATACGTTACTCGTATATGCCTCTTATTCAAAACTTTTTGACTTTTATACTGTTGTCGCAATCCCAAAAGCCGCTCTCACTGAACCCGTTACTCTCTTACAGTGGAGGTTGGGCATACTGGTGGTCGTGATTTTTTTGATCGGGTTCGCAGCGACCTTCTTTTTTATCCGTAAAATTTCAAACCCGGTATTGCAACTGGCTGCAACAATGCGTGATGTTTCCACGACAGGCAACTATTCCTTGCGCAGTCAACTGACCTCCAACGATGAAATTGGTCAGCTGGTTGATGGCTTTAATAACATGCTTACGCAAATTGAAGTGCGTGAGCATAAACTTGGAGACCATAAGAAATATCTCGAACATACAGTTTCCGAAAGGACGGCAGAATTAAATGAATCCATAATTTTACTTGAGTTAGCCAAAAAGAAGGCTGAAGCCGCAAATCAGGCTAAATCAGTTTTTCTTGCCAATATGACTCATGAATTGAGAACCCCGCTGGTCGGGGTGCTCGGAATGAATGAGCTTCTGCTAAACACGCCTCTGACCGAGGAACAAAGACACCTGGCGGACACGGTGCAAAATTCAGGTGAAATTTTACTGAATCTTATCAGCGATATTCTTGATTTTTCAAAAATAGAGTCGAACAATCTGACTTTGCGGCAAGCCCCCGTAAACCTCTCTAAAATTACCCAAGAAATCACAACTTTGCTTACCGAATCAGCTAAGCAAAAAGGGCTGTCTTTGACATGTCAGATTTCTCCAGCAGCGCATTGTACTGTCATGGCCGACCCGCTGAGGATGCGACAGATTTTATTGAACTTGATCAATAACGCTATCAAGTTCACCTCACAGGGAGAAGTCAATGTTGTCCTTGAAATGTCACCGATTGGCGATTTTGCGAGGCTTTGCACCTTGGAGGTAAAAGATACTGGCATTGGTATCAATACCGAGGATCTAGAAGAGATATTTGAACCTTTTACTCAAGTAGACAGTTCGATAGACCGCAAATCCGGCGGAGCCGGTTTGGGGTTGGCAATTGTTCGGCAACTTTTAGAACTTATGGATGGCAGAATTGAAGTTGAGAGTCATCTTGGGAAGGGAAGCGTTTTTCGTGTGCTGTTTTCATTTCTGCTGGCAGATGATCAGAAAGACCGGCCAGACTCAGATGGGCAGATAGACCGTTCACAGTGGAAAGCTCCGATCGCTTCACCAGAACACACGACTATTCAGCGTGGACGAATCTTGATTGCAGATGACTATGCTGTCACCCGCGAATTGGTTCGCTGTAACCTTACCCCCCTGGGTTTTGAAATTGACGAAGCAACATCAGGTCAAGAGGCTCTTGAAATGGCCATGAGCAAAAGCTATGGTCTTGTTTTGATGGATTGCAACATGCCGGAAATGGATGGAATTGAGGCTACTCGCCAATTAAGGGAAAGGGGTAACACAGTGCCCATCGTTGCATTAACGGCACATGTAGACAGTCGGATTTTAAACGATTGCTTAGAGGTGGGTATGAATGATTGTCTTTCCAAGCCTTTTCGGGGCGCCGCTCTTGAGGAGACTGTCAACAAGTGGTTAACAGACAACGAGCTGGAATCATAGTAGTAATCTTTCTTGTAAATCACTATTCCCAGTAAAATTTAGTCTTTCTCCGCTTCTCTGGGGCAGGGCTTTCTTTTAAAACTGATTCCTACATGACCTTAAGATTTATCAGACATCCCAGAGAGCTTCTGCTTTGCTCCGCCATAGTGAAAAAGCACAAAACTGTATGTGAGTGGGTAAGTACTCATACACTTGTCTTCGTTTCAAAACGGAAGCCGGGGTGGGTCTTTTCTGACAGCTTACGAATTCTTGTGTGTTAAGTTTTTACGGTAGGTTCCAATCATATGACAGGCCCTTGCCCTGTTGTCGCGCTGTCAGGCGTTTCTTGTCACGCTTGTTATGTCATTATAGGCGACAAGAGTTATAGAGTAGCGAGCAGCACAAAGGTAGCTTAAACAATAAAAAAAACAGCCACCCAGCGAATAAACACTAAGTGGCTGTTATTATTGGCGGCCCCGAGGCGATTCGAACGCCTGGCCTACCGCTTAGGAGGCGGTTGCTCTATCCAGCTGAGCTACGGGGCCACATACCTGTTTTCAGAAATTGAGGAGGCTGTAAACCTTCCCTTCCGGTAGACGCTTGCGCCCTTCAAGGAAGTCCAACTCTGCCATAAAGGCACACTCGACAACTTCGGCACCGAGCTCTTCTACGAGCTTCACAACGGCTGAAACCGTACCACCAGTCGCCAACAGATCGTCGGCAATAATAACCTTATCCCCTTTGTTAAATGCATCTTCATGGATCTCGAGAGTATCGGTTCCATACTCAAGGTCATAGGTGATTTGTCGTACCTTGGAAGGCAACTTTCCAGGCTTTCTAACCAGTGTAACACCGACCCCAAGCTTGTAAGCCAGAGCGGAGCCCAAAACAAAACCACGGGCCTCGACACCGACGATTTGATCGACTTTCTTACCGACATACCGATGAGCAATGAGATCGATCATGCGATGAAAACTGCGCGCATCAGAAAGCAGGGTCGTGATGTCTTTAAAGATAATCCCTTTCTTGGGGAAGTCGGGGATGTCGCGAATAATACTTTTCAGTTCTTCCATTATTTATCCTCGTTTGCAGATGGGTCGCGCTCTGCCAGGAGAGTCCTTAGCTTTTCAAGGCTCTTTGCTTCAATCTGTCGGATACGTTCCCGGGTCACACCAAACTGGCGACCAATGGTATCCAGCGTTTGCGGATCACGGTCATCCAGACCGAAACGCAGAGCAATGATCTCTTTTTCATTATCATTGAGGGTCGCCAGGAGGTCGGCGATGATCTTGTACTTGTTGAGCCACTCTGCTAGTTCGAGCGGATTGACGACGGTGGTATCCTCGATCGTATCGATCAGGCTGTAGTCGCTGTTTTCACCCATAGGGTGTTCTATAGAAAAGGTCTTCTTGAGCAGCACCATGAGCCGGCGGACATAGGCAGGCTCAACACCCATAGCTTCGGCAACTTCTTTAATTTGCGGCTCGCGATTATAGACACGAACTAACTCGCGGGTAATCTTGATCAGCTTGTTGATATCGTCCGATACATGCACAGGCAAGCGAATCGTTCGACTCTGATTAACCAGAGCACGCTCGATTGATTGACGAATCCACCAGGTTGCATAAGTCGAGAAACGGCACTCTTTACTGAGCTTGAACCGCTCAACGGCTTTGATCAGGCCAAGGTTGCCCTCTTCGATCAAATCAAGGAAAGGCAAGCCACGATTCATGTAGCGTTTGGCAATCTTGACGACCAGACGGAGGTTCGACTCGATCATACGATCACGAGCAGCCATGTCTCCATCGTCAATTCGACGTGCCAGTGCCCTCTCCTCTTCAGCGGTCAACAAGTTGGTTTTCTGAATATCTTTGAGATAGAGCTTGATCGCATCCATCGCAAAGTCTTCGTAGTCTTCCGTTGTCTCTTTCTCTTTCTCTTCGCGCTCTACAGCGGCAAGAGCGGCAGAATCGGGCTCAACTTCTACCAGAAGAGACGTTTTCTGGGCTTCGTCCTCGATCTCTACTTTTTCACTGTCCTGCATGGCATCATTCATAACACGAACTCTTTCTGCACAGGGGTTATGTGGCTCTTGATTTGGGCATGGTAACAGCGGTCACTGAAGTTACTTTCGGTTAATGAGTCTAAGTGAGCACTCCGCCTAAGGCAAGTATAAAATTGGATTTACAGCCGACTTCCCCTTGCGGATTTCGAAATGAAGACGGGCACTTTGCCCGCTTGGAGGCAAACCACTCAGGGCGATCTTTTCGCCCTGGCCGACAAAATCATCCATCTCAACCAAATTCTTATGGTTGTAACCATAAATACTGAAAAAACTGTCAGAATGCTCAAGGATGACAAGGTTGCCATAACCAGGAATCGCATTGCCGCTATAGATGACCTTGCCCGAGGCTGCGGCTGTGACAGTAGAGCCTTTCTTCAGATTTATTTCTATACCTTTGTAAACTTTCTGGCCCTGCTTGCCGAACTTGTTCAGGACCTTGCCTTTAGCTGGCCAGACAAAGATCCCCTTGGCAGGTTTGCTTGTGGTAACAGATTTTTTTGCGGTGGTTGTCGTTTTGCGCGGCGCTGTTTTAACCGTAGAAGGTTTCGCCTGAGCCTTGGCTGTTGTAGTCGACTCGCGGGACGGACCCGACGTTGATTTTTTGCTCGTGACCGATGTGCTCGGAACATGTAACTTCCGGGTGGCTCCGGGAATAAAGATTCTCTGGCTGGCTTTAAGTTGCTTGGGGTCCTTGATGTTATTAATACTGGCCAGTTTACTCTCTTCAACCTTGTAAGTTCGAGCAATCCGGTAAAGCGTCTGCCCTGGTTGAACAGTGTGATAGATACCAGTCGGAGCACAGGCAAAAAGCACTGCGCAGCAAAGTATCAGGATCAGACTATTTAGGGCCGTTCGTGACATCAGAGCATTGGTCCCCAGGGTTCTTGCCAACAGCATGCTTTATATAAAGCAGTTCACAAGAGTCAGTTTCTTACATCAGAGAACATATTTCAATAGCAGGAATCCGCCAAACAGCAGAATCAGGAAAATGATGCTGAGCAGGTTGAAGTAGCGATCGATAAAATCACGCATTCCCGGGCCGTAGCGATGCAGCAACCATGCGACCAGGAAAAAGCGTAAGCTGCGACTGATCAGCGAAGCGATCAGGAAGATGACCAGGTTGATCTGGAAGACACCGGAACCAATCGTAATCACCTTATAGGGGATCGGTGTGAAACCGGCGGTAAAGACAACCCAGAAACCATAGGCCTCAAACAGGGACTGCACCTTGGCAAAGACGTGAGGCGTGAAGCCGGGGATGTAGTCAAAAAAGAAGCTGTTAACCAGTGGCCAGGCGCCCCACCCTATGCCATAACCTATCAGGCCACCGAGCACTGACCCAGCCGAAGCCAGAAGCGCAAAACGCCAGGCACGGGAAGGCAAGGCAATACAAAGGGCGATCAGCAAGACATCTGGAGGGACCGGAAACACTGAGGACTCGATCAGCGCCAGCAAAAAAAGAGCCGGACCGCCATAGGGGGTATCGGCCCAATGCAACACCCAATCGTAGAGCTTACGTATCATGCGCATTCTAATTACTTCTCCTGCTTCCAGCCCTGATTTCCGATCAGGGGGACAAACCGGCAGCCAAGCATCTTTTCTTCTTTGTACTCAGCTTCCCCGACGCGGGTAATTCGCATTAAAATCTGACTTTCACGATCACCGACCGGTATGATCAAGCGACCGCCAAGCGACAACTGGTCCAGGTACTCCTGTGGGACTTTTGGGGCGCCCGCCGTGACGATAATGCCATCAAATGGGCCCATACCCTGCCATCCAACGGTGCCATCGGCAAGGCGGATATTCACCTTACTGAAGCCGTTTTCATCCAATACCTTACGGGCGCGTCGAGCCAGTAAGGGGATGCGTTCGAGGGAGAAGACACGGTCAGCGAGCAGGGCCAGAACCGCTGCCTGATAACCAGACCCGGTGCCAACCTCCAGGACCCTTTCAGAACCATCAAGCATCAAAGCTTCACTCATGACCGCAACCATGTAAGGCTGTGAGATCGTTTGCTTCTCTCCGATTGGCAGGGGTGCGTCCTGGTATGCCTTGCCGGCAAGAGCTTCTTCGACAAATTTATGGCGGGGGACCTTGAGCATGGCATCAATAACGCGCGGGTCTGTGACGCCGCGGGCGATAACCTGCTCCTCAACCATTCTGCGGCGAGAGATCGTATAATCCTTCACGAATTATCTCCCGGCTTATCGGCCGTCGACAGAGTCTCTTCCAAACGCCACTGACGGAGCCTTTCCATAGCAGCATAGTTGGTCAAATCGAGGTGCAGAGGTGTCACAGAAACATAGCCGTTCTGAACAGCATGAAAATCAGTCCCCTCCAGATCCTGAAAACTAAGTTCTCCAGCACCGATCCAGTAGTAGGTCCGCCCTCTCGGGTCGCGATTCTGTACAACGGCATCTCCATAAACCCGCTTACCTTGACGCGTTAAGCGAATTCCCTGAGGAGCCGAATCGGGAACATTGACATTAATGAAGGTGTCTGCAGGCAGGCCATGCTCCAGGACAGTCTCCGCCATCTGTCTGGCGACAGCGGCTGCAGATCTGAAATTGTCGTAGGAAAACTCTTTCGAAGCCAATGAGATAGCAATCGCAGGAACCCCCATCAGGGTAGCCTCCATTGCGGCCGCAACTGTTCCTGAATAGGTCAGATCGTCACCCATGTTGGCCCCTTTATTAATGCCCGAAACCACCAGCGCAGGCTTTTCCTTGAGCAAACCATGAATGCCAAGATTGACGGCATCTGTTGGTGTGCCACTGACGGCCCAGCGATCAGTTTGAATTTCTTCGGCGCGCAAGGGAGAATGAAGTGTTAAGGCGTGACCAACGGCGCTTCTCTCCCGGTCAGGGGCAACAACGACAACCCTGCCCAGAGATTGCATTTCATCGGCGAGAGCCTGCAAACCGGCTGAATGGATGCCATCATCATTTGTTAGTAAAATCAGCACGAGTTATGACAAGAAGAGAGTTAATAAAGGGCTGTAACGACTCAAGGATTTGCTTCCAGGCTTTTCTTGAGGCGCAGAAGATCCTGGCGGATCTCCTTAAGAAGCATTGGATCGTAAGACCCTGACAAAGGCAATGCAAGCTGATCAGAGGCTTCAGCAGGGACTTGCTGTTTGGTTTCAACTTGAACAGGCGCAGCAGGAGCCTCAACTGCAGTTTCGGCAACTTTTGCCGCTGGCTTCTCGCGTAATTTCTTGCGAGCGCCAGCAATAGTGAAGCCCTGATTGTAGAGAAGGTCTTTAAGGCGCAGGATCAGTTCAACATCCTGCTTGCGATAGAGTCGCTGGTTACTGCGGCTCTTGTTAGGACGGATGGCTTTAAACTCTGTCTCCCAATAGCGCAGGACATGAGTTTTAATACCGGTGAACTTGGCAACTTCACCGATTTTATAATAGAGCTTTTCAGGAATCTGAAAATCCATGCGCCGAACTCCTGGAGATGGCGGAGCGGGCCAGCTTTACTACTCCGAGTCGTTGATAGCTGCTTTAAGAACCTGGCTCGGCTTAAAGGTCAGAATCCGACGCGAGGAAATTTCAATCTCGTCGCCAGTCTGGGGGTTACGACCACGGCGTGTCGCTTTGTCTTTTACAACGAAATTCCCGAAACCGGCAATTTTGATTTTATCACCGTCTTCGAGAGTGGTTTTCATAATATCAAAAACCATTTCGACGATCTCTGCGGATTCTTTTTTAGAGAAACCGGTCTTGAGATACACATTTTCGACAAGATCCGCCTTAGTCATATATATCAACCTCCCAATTTGATATCTACCCGAATTTTCAGGTTTTTATATCACAGCAAGAGAACTCTAAGCAACTGATTTTTTAACGAAGCTCGGCTCCGAGCTCCTTTTCCATGGCCTTAATCAGCTTTCCATGAAGATTCTGTATTAATTCATCGGTAAGAGTTCGGTCCATTGCGCGATAGCAGGCGCGGATCGCCAGACTCTTCTTGCCTTCAGGAAGCCCCTCGCCACAGTAGACATCAAAAAGTTCAATACTCTCCAGATCCTTGATTTTGACACGGTTAAGAATCGAGAAAACCTGCTGTGCAGCCACATCAATATCTACCAGGAAAGCCGAGTCTCGCTGGACATCCGGGAAGCGTGAGAGAGGCTGGAACTTAATCGTCTTGTCACCAATTTTAAAGAGCGCTTCGATATCGATATCACAGAGGATTGATGACGGAGCAAGATCAAAATTACGAATCACTTCAGGGTGCAACTCACCCAGAGTTCCGAGCAAACGCTCACCCTGATAAATCGCACAGGACTTGCCAGGATGGTAAAAAGCTTCATCATGTTCAACCTGCCAGCATACGTCCCTGACGCCGAGATTGCTTAACAGCTGCTCGACAACGCCCTTCATATCGAAGAAATCGGCTTCATCTGAAGACTGCGCCCACCCCTGGGGTTCACGGCGGCCACAGAGGAAAGCTGAGAGGCGAAGGCTTTCACGAGCCATCTCGGAGTCTTTAACCGGTTGAAATACCGGCCGCAACTCAAAAAGTGCCAGATCTTCGCTACGATAGGCCAGGTTACGTGATGCAGTTTCCAGAAGGCTCGGCACCAGACTGGTTCTCATCACCCCCTGCTCTTCCGTGAGAGGATTGAGGATATTAACGTTCTGTCGGCGCGAATCGTTTTCGTCAATTCTCAGCTTGTCAAGACAGCTAGCGTTATAGAATGAATAGTTGATAATCTCTGAGTATCCTAATTCAATCAGTAATTCTCTAACTTGTCTTTCACTGCTCAGATGTTCGGGGAGTTGCTGGCAAGTCAGGGTGCTGACTGGCATGGTTACAGGAATCTGGTCATAACCAATCAGGCGTGCGACCTCTTCAACAAGGTCAATCTCCCGCTCGAGGTCGGGACGGAAGTTAGGAATTTCTACCTTAACGGCTCCGTCATGAAGATCACAATTGAGGCCTATTGAAGTAAGCTTATGACACATATCGTCAGCATCGACCTCGAGACCGAGGATCTGGCTGGCTTTTGATGCACTGACCGTCACGGTACGGCGTGGCAAAGCGGAAGGGTACTCATCAACAACACCTTTGGCGACCTGCCCTGACGCCAGCTCTGCAATCAATGCAGTAGCACGATCTAGAGCCAGAGGCACCATGTCGACATCAGTACCACGTTCAAAACGATGAGAAGCATCAGTATGCAGGCCCAGCCGCTTACTGGTACGACGGATGGTCACCGGATTGAAGTATGCGCTTTCCAGCAGAATGTCTGTTGTCTCGGAACTAACTTCAGAATTGCCACCACCCATAACGCCTGCAAGGGCAATAGGGCCTTCACCGTCACAGATCACCAGGTCTGATGCCAACAGAGTGCGAACCTGACCATCGAGGGTTGTGAATTCAGCCCCCTGCTCTGCTCGACGCACCACGATCCGCTGTTCACGCAGGAGGTTGAAATCGAATGCGTGCAATGGCTGGCCCAATTCCATCATGACAAAGTTGGTCACATCAACGACGTTGTTAATTGATCTCAAGCCAACAGCCTCGAGACGACCTACGAGCCACTCCGGTGACGGGCCGATCTTTACATTTTCGATCAGGCGCGCGGCGTAACGTGGGCACAGGTTGGGGTCTTCAAGAGAGACTGAAGTTTTCTCGGCAGCCAAGGTGTCATTCTCGAGAATGACAGGCTCAGGAAGACGCAACGAAGCGTCCGCCATAGCGGCAACCTCACGTGCGACACCAACAACGCTCAAACAGTCTGATCGATTCGGAGTCAAACCGATCTCATACATGACATCCTTGAGACCCAACTGTTCGAATACCGGACGACCCAAATCAAGGTCTGAAGGCAAGATCATGATGCCATCGGATTCTTCCGACAGACCCAGTTCGCTCATTGAGCAGAGCATGCCGAAGGACTCTTGGCCGCGGATCTTTGACTTTTTGATCTTGAAGTTTCCCGGCAGGACCGTACCGACCTGCGCCAGGGCAATCAGATCACCGGTTTTGTGATTTTTGGCTCCACAAACTACCTGTTGTGTAGCGCTGCCTGTATCAACTTTGCAGACGGTCAGTCGATCAGCGTCAGGGTGTTGCTGCACATCTGCAAGGCGGGCGACAATGACTGTGTCCAACCCTTCTCCCAAACGCTCCATGGCGTCAACCTCGAGACCAGTCATGGTCAACCGATGGGAAAGATCGTCAGCACTAAAATCGAAATCAACGTATTCCTTGAGCCAGTTCAAGGTGACCTTCATACCTAAAGTCCTTTATTAAACAAAATCGGTAACAAGCTAAACGTAAACTAAAAAAGTTATGGTTAAGCTGCCAAGAACTAGTCCCCGACAACCAGTGCCCATCCTTAGAATTGCCTCAAAAACCTCATATCGTTTTCAAAGAAGAGACGCAAATCATTGACGCCGTACTTAAGCATGGCGAGACGCTCTATGCCCATACCGAAGGCAAAGCCACTATACAACTCAGGATCATAGTTAACTGATTTGAAGACCTCAGGATCAATCATCCCGCTGCCCAGAATTTCAAGCCAGCCGGAGTTGCTACAGACACGACAACCACTGCCGCCGCAGATCACACACTGGATATCGACTTCGGCGCTAGGTTCTGTGAAAGGAAAAAAAGAGGGACGAAAACGAACGGCAACATTCTCACCAAAAAACTCAGTGATAAAGGTCGTCAGAACCCCCTTCAGGTCACCAAAGGTCACTTTGCGATCAACCAGGAACCCTTCAATCTGGTGGAACATCGGACTATGAGTGATATCTGAGTCACGTCGATAGACAGTGCCCGGAGCAACCACGCGTACAGGCGGCTCGTGATCCAGCATAGTGCGAATCTGAACAGGAGATGTATGCGTACGCAAAACAACATCTTCCGAGATGTAGAAGGTGTCTTGCATATCACGAGCCGGGTGATCCTTTGGAATATTCAGAGCTTCGAAGTTATAGAAGTCTTTTTCGATTTCCGGGCCCTCGGCAACACCGAAACCCAGGGCTGTAAAAATTCCAACAACTTCTTCTGTCACTTGAGTGATCGGATGCTTGAAGCCAGTTCTCTGAACGCGACCAGGGAGTGTCACATCGAGACGTTCGTTGGCAAGTTTCTGTTGCATCAATTCCTGACGCAGAGACTCTTGTCTCAGAGCAAAAGCTTCCTCAAGACGGCTCTTCACTTCGTTGGCAAGACCACCAATCAGCGGACGCTCCTCAGGAGAAAGTTGCCCCATACCCTTCATGACAGCAGTGATCTCACCTTTCTTACCCAGGTAACGAGCGCGAACCTGCTGCAATTCAACTTCACCAACAGCTTCATTCGCTGCCAGCAAAGCGGCCTCTTCGATCTTATTCAGTTTATCTTTCATAATATTCCAGACCAGAGAATACTACGACCTGACTGAAAGCCAGGTCGTAACTAAAAAAAAAGAGATGGGGTAAGCCCCATCTCTTTAGCGTTCGGCAGTTACTGAAGCTGGGCCTTGGCTTTCTCTACGATAGAGCCAAAACCGGTTGGGTCAGTGACGGCGAGCTGGGCAAGGATTTTGCGATCGATATCGATCTGCGCCTGCTTCAAGCCGTGAATCAAGCGGCTGTAAGAAAGGCCATTGTCACGTGATGCAGCGTTGATCCGGGCAATCCAGAGGGCCCTGAAATCACGCTTGCGAACACGGCGGTCACGATATGCATAATTAAGTGCGCGATCGACGGCTTCGGTTGCACTCCGGAACAATTTGCTGCGGGCGCCACGATAGCCTTTTGCAAGCTTTAATACCTTGTTACGTCTACGTCTGGCTTTAAAGCCTCTTTTTACTCTTGCCATTGCTTTTCTCCTTGTAAGTCAGTAAAGCGGTCATTGCCGCCACCCGGATCTGCAGGGGGAGATATTAAGCCCCACAGTTCACGAGTTGTGTGGATACTGCAAGTCCCTTACAGGTAAGGGATCAGGCAGCGGATGTTCTTGGCGTCGCACTTGTCAACCAGGGTCGACTGACGCAGATCACGCTTACGCTTAGTCGATTTCTTGGTCAGAATGTGACTGGTAAACGCCTTGTTGCGCCGGATCTTGCCGGTTCCAGTCTTACGGAAGCGTTTGGCTGCTCCGCGATTGGTCTTAATCTTAGGCATTACGTTTCTCCTTATATATTTTGATTCTGTAACGACCTTAAGCCGTTATCTTTATTTCTTAATCGGGCTGATCACCATGCTCATGAAGCGTCCGGACATATTCGGTCTGCTTTCAACCTGCCCAAGCTCCTTACAATCTATAGCGACTCTTTCGAGGATGCGACGACCGAACTCAGGATGTGTCACTTCCCGGCCACGGAACATGATCGTAACCTTGACTTTATTACCTTCGCCAAGGAAGCGCATAGCGTTTCTCACCTTAAACTGGTAATCATGATCATCAGTTTTGGGACGCAGCTTGACTTCCTTGAGCTCAACCCTGACCTGCTTTTTCTTTGCCTCAGCAGCACGTTTGCTCTGCTGATACTTATATTTGCCATAATCCATAATCCGGCAAACAGGGGGCTTTGCGGTCGGCGAGACTTCAACCAGGTCAAGGCCTTGTTCTTCTGCAGCTTGTAAAGCAGAGTTTAGGTCCATAACCCCCAGCTGGTTGTTCTCGTCATCAATAACGCGAACTTCGCTGGCACGAATTGCCTGGTTGATATTTGTTGTGTCCTTACTTATGACGCACCTCCTAGTGAAACTGTCGACATTCTTCTTGAATGAATTGCACAAAGTCCGCTGGCGTCATAGGTTCCAGGTTTTCGCCGGAACGGTGACGAGCGGTAACGGTACCGGCGGCTACTTCCTGATCGCCGATGACCAACATATATGGAACTTTTTCCATCTGGGCTTCGCGAATCTTGAATCCCAGCTTTTCATTACGTAAATCAGCCTGTACGCGAACACCCTGCTCACGCAGTTCTTCACAGACCTTATTGACATAATCGGCCTGACTATCGGTCACGTTGAGAACTTTTACCTGAACCGGAGAAATCCAGAGAGGGAAGTTGCCCGCGTAGTGCTCAATCAACACGCCAATAAAACGTTCAATGGCCCCCAGGATAACCCGGTGGACCATGACCGGCCGATGTTTCTCGCCGTCACTCCCGACATAGTTGAGGTCAAACCTCTCAGGGAGGGTGAAATCGCACTGGATTGTAGCACACTGCCACTTCCTGTCAAGAGCGTCCTTCAGCTTGATATCGATCTTCGGACCATAGAAAGCGCCGTCGCCTTCGTTGATCTCATAAGGCAGGCCGGTGTCATCAAGAGCACTCTGCAAAGCCTTGGTTGCGCGCTCCCAATCTTCGTCGGAGCCGATGGCTTTTTCAGGGCGCGTTGAGATTTCCAACTCATATTCGAAACCGAAGATTCCCATGACATACTGGACAAAGCTCAAGACGTCTTTTATCTCAGCATCGAGCTGCTCGGGCATGCAGAGGATATGAGCATCGTCCTGGGTGAATCCGCGGACACGCAGCAGACCGTGCAGGACACCACTCTTCTCGTGGCGATGAACTGTTCCCAACTCGAAGTAACGCAAGGGAAGATCACGATAAGAGCGTCTCTTGGACTTGTAGATCAACATATGAGCGAGACAGTTCATCGGCTTGATGCCATAACTCTGCTCATCAATCTCTGTGAAATACATATTCTCGCGGTAGTTATCGAAATGCCCCGAGGTTTGCCAGAGCTCGGTACGCAGGATCTGCGGACCCATGACGATATCGTAGCCACGTTTTACATGCTCACGCTTTTCAAAGTCTTCAATCAAGGTTCTCAACATAGCACCCTTGGGGTGCCAGATCACCAGACCCGCGCCAGCTTCTTCGCTGAAAGAGAAGAGATCGAGATCACGACCAAGTTTGCGATGATCACGTTTCTTGGCCTCTTCGATACGATGCAGGTACTGCTTGAGTTCTTTTTTATCGGTAAACGCTGTCGCGTAAATGCGCTGTAGCATAGCGTTCTTTTCATCGCCACGCCAGTAAGCACCAGCAACGCTGGTTAGCTTAAAGACCTTAAGCATGCCCGTTGTAGGGATATGGGGGCCACGACACAGGTCAACAAAGGTGCCTTGACGATAAAGGGTGACTTCCTCCACGTCGAGGTCTTCAATCAGCTCAACCTTGTAGTCCTCGCCCATCTCACGGAACAGTGAGATCGCCTCGGAGCTTTTAACGACCTGGCGTTCGATAGGCAGGTTGGCTTTGGCCAAATCCTTCATCTTCTGCTCGATCGCATCAAATTCTTCGGGACTGAAGGTATGCTTATCACTGAAGAAATCGTAATAGAAGCCCGACTCAATCGCGGGACCGATGGTCACCTGAACATCATGACCGTAAAGCTCCTTAACCGCATGGGCCATCAAGTGGGCAGTCGAATGACGATAGATCTCAAGACCCTCGGGGGTATTTAGGGTCACCAGACGTAAATCAACGTCGGTATCGATAGAAGTTGTCACGTCGACCAGAGTGTCACCAAGAAAAGCAGCAACGGTCTGGCGCGCAAGGCCCTCACCAATGGAACGGGCGACGTCAAGCGGCGTTGTTCCGGCAGCGACTTCCTTAACAGCTCCGTCTGGCAATGTTACGTTCAGCATCGACATCTTGATTTCCTTCTGGTCGCTTTGCACTAACGAAAAGAGGCATCCATGGATGCCTCTGCCTGCCTTGAGCGATTTTGGTAGACGCGCGCGGGATTGAACCGCGGACCCCTACAGTGTCAGTGTAGTGCTCTCCCACTGAGCTACGCGTCTTCACTCAAAATGCTGCATACATTTAACAAAGGAGACACGCCCTGTCAAGCACTTTTCAGCGTAATTTCCAGTGTTTGTTAAATATAACAGAGGTCCGCAATCCTGCCTGGACAATATTATATAATTCTCCGTTTATGGCCGGTCATGCGCAGGGCAGAAACTTCAAAAAAATGGCTTGCGCTAAAAAATGCGCAAGCCATTTAAATGGTGCAGGTAGTTGGGATTGAACCAACGGCCCTCCGCGTGTGAGGCGGATGCTCTCCCACTGAGCTATACCTGCATTATTTGTCTATTAACACCGCCTGAAACGGAGAATTTTTATAGCAGGATCAGCACAGAGAGTCAATGGAGAACACAAGCCGCGAAAAAGCTTACAGCTCACTTTACGATTCTGCCCTCACCACCCGAACGGCACTATTTCTCAATCCTGTTTATGAGTTTCTGATATTTGTCAGGAATGGACACCATGCGACGCTCAGCATCGAGGACCAGATGCCGGGTTTGCCCTTCGGCGACAAGGACACCGTCCTGATTCGTCGCCTTATATGAGAATTCGAGCAGCCTCCCTCTCCCTCTCTGCAATGTCGTGGCAATAGTGATGCGGTCTTCATAGAAAGATGGTGAACGGTATTCGACTGTCGCCTTGGCAACGACAACGAAAAAGCCGTCCCGCTCCATGTCGCTATAAAAACAACCTTGCTGACGCAGAAATTCCGAGCGACCTTCTTCGAACCAGGTCAGATAATTGGCGTGGTGAACAACGCCCTGTGCATCCGTTTCGGCATAACGTACGGTCAGGGTAAAATCGTGGGTCGGTGTCCGGTCAGGCATTGTTTATGACTCTCCGTGTCTTTCAAAAAGATATTACGGGCCATGCGGTATCCGGCCTCGGTGACCATGTGTCCTTGCAATACGGATTCTATCTGAGCTTCACTTTTGCCTGGCAGAACAGAGGCGAAGTTAACCAGGGCATCGGCATCCCAGATAATACGGAACTCCGTGGAGTCGATCGCACCAGAGGTATGATGATTTCCAACGATCTTTACAATTGAGCTTGCAAGAACATCTTCAGTGTTTAACTTCGCAAGGATTTCTGCTGCGATTGGTGGGCCTTCTATCTCTTGAAAATTGCCGGCACTGGAGCCGTGGACACGTTCAGCTTCAGGGATACCGATATCATGCAAGTAGGCGGCGGCCAGCGTTTGCACCGGATCCGCATCGATATAAGACAAGAGTTCTCGCGCATAGAGAGAGACCTGCAAGGCATGATCAATGCGTCGTTGGTCATCACCGAAGTACTCTTCCATAGCAGCACGAACGCTCTCCAGGAAGGTGTCCTCTTCCGTGCTGACTTTAACAATAAGGTTAAACACTCAGGCCCCCTTTCATCGGAGCAATGGAATCGCCAAAAGAGTATCGACCGGACATGAGAATGTCCAGACGAAAAGAACCGCCGGTTGACATCGGCGGTTCTTTCAAAAAGCTCATAATTTCAGTCTGCAGTGGCACGGGAACGAATCTTCACTGCGAAAGCAAACACACTCCTGTGGGGGACAGTCACTGAATTATTTTTTATCACCACGGATACTGATGCAAACCGTTTCGAAAGGAATATCGCGACCACTGTTCGCAAGAGCCTGCTTGGCCATCATGACCAAACCGTTACAACATGGAACTTCCATATGAACCACAGTCAGACTCTTGATGTTGCTCTCTGTAATCATCGCTGTGAGCTTGTCAACATAAGGAGACGTGTCATCGAGCTTCGGGCAGGCAATCGCCAGGGCCTTACCCTTGAGAAGGTCTTCCTGGAAGTCAGCGTAGGCAAAAGGTGCACAGTCGGCAGCAAGAACAACATCAGCACCCTAAAAAAAAGGAGCCGTCGGGGGCACCAGATGCAGTTGAACAGGCCATTGCGCCAGACGTGAAGGTCGCGATCCGACATCGGCACTCTCTTCCGCGGGAGCTTTATCAAAGTTCATCGCGCGCGCCGAGGGGCAACCACCGCCAGCGGGTGGTGAAAAGCTTTTGACGGTCGCTGAAGGGCAGCCACTCGCAGGCGCTGCCGGCTCTTCATTATGAGAAAGCGGTTCACGGCCAATATCCTTCAAATGATCATTGACTGCGACTTCATCATACTCATCGGCTTCACGCTCTTCGATGGTAATGGCATCCATCGGACAGTCACCGAGGCAGGCACCGAGTCCATCACAGAGGTTATCAGCAAGCAGCTTGGCCTTGCCGTCAATAATCTGGATAGCACCTTCGGCACAAGCGGGTACGCAATCACCGCAACCGTTGCATTTTTCTTCGTCAATCTTGACCATTTTACGAATCATCGGTTTATCTCCTGCTCAAGTATGGTTAGTCGTGGGTTTGATTAGTGTTGGATATGAGAGTACCGGTTTGCTGGCAAGCTGGCTTTGACCGAGGTCAAGAGGCTAGAAAAAATAATGCCAGAGGAGATCGAGCCTGCCGCGCTTGATCAGGTACTGACCTGAAAAGCGCATAATTTCACGAACTTTCTCCCGGTGGCCCGGTTTGTAGCAGTGCACAGTGCAGTGTTTACAAATCGGTTTCTCTTCCAGAGGGCAACGAAGACGCCGTTCAAACGCATAGAGAACGAAATCACGACACTCTCCACATACAGGATACTTGTGGAGTGGAAGAGATTGCAACTCAGGCTCATCAGTCGTAACGTCAGCACGATCAGCATCATGCTTCTGCGAGCAATACACCGCTGTAAACTGCAACAGAACCTTGAGATCTTTGAGCTCTTTTCGTGTGAGTGGCAGAACTGATTTAGCTTTATTCTCTTTCAAGTTACTCAGATTCCACTTCTGGCAGCTTTTCAAACAACTCTTGCTTGCTTTCGCGATATTGATCAGCAGTGATTGCACCACGTTCATGCTTACGTTTAAGAATCTGCAGCTCCTCCTCCAGAGACAGATAAAGGTCTTGCTCTACATGTTTCTGAGCCTTCACCTCACGGGTTGAAACACTCGCGTGCAACCGTGCCGCCTCAGCCTTGATATCCACCAAAGTCATCTTCAGCTCAGCATTACCATACCAATGGGTATAAGCCGGGTTTTGATGAAAGGCCCCTTTAACCGTTTTGGCGAGATCATATTTCTTCATTTTAAAGAAGAGCCTCTCAACGTGCGAGATATCCTCATAGAGCATCTGGGCATCGAGAACCAGTTCCCGACCACGCAAAGGATGTTCCGGCCGTTCTTGCAGCGATGGGACAAGGAGGTTGTGATCAGCAAGATCTCTGATGATATCAGCGGCTTCCTTGATCAAAGCCTTGCTCTGTTCAAGAATGGCATCGCCGCTTGTCAGTTCACGCTCAGAGAATGAACGGGAATGACATTGGATGCAGACACTTAGCATTTCCTGGCGTTGCACAGCCCGTTCTTCTGGTGGCGGCTGTATCATGGCCGGTGACATTGTGATTCCGAAGGAGACGTTGTGGGACCCTTCTGGCATATGGCAACGTTGGCAGGTTGGCCCAAACTCTTCACCAAGGGCCTCAAAGAGCACACCATGTCGTGAGGTCTGCCACATCTCCCACTGGGGATGATCAGGGCCCATATGGCAGGTGGCACACGATTCCGGAGCGCGCACGGAAGCAAGGTCCGTTATATGATTGGTATGGCAAGACGCACAGGAGTTCTCAACCTGGTGGCAACGATTGCACCCGAGCGCTCCCATCTCTGAAGACTGAGTTAAAAAGCGGGCACACTGCACAGTCGTTTTTGGTTTTGTGCTGCCCTCCTCATGACAGAAAGAACATTCACGCGGATCCCGACTTTCAAGATTACGTGTGCACCCCCACCCAGCGTGCAGTCCCATACCATGTTTACTATCGACGTGTTCGTGAAAGGCCTTTTCGTGACAACGACCGCAAACCTTGGCATCAACGAATGCCTTGCCATTGATGATCGCCTCATGATCCTCACCATGGCAAGCGCTACAGCCAACAGCTGCTGCATGAACGCTGCCCTGCCATTGCGTTACCGCAGCAGGTGTCTCCCTTTTGTGGCACTCAATGCAATCTTCAGCAAAAACCGTACAGGCTATGCTGAGGGCCAGGCCAGTCAGGCAGAGCAAACGAAAAAAACGACTCATTGATCTATCTCCTCCAGAAGCTTCTGGTATTCAGACGGGGTCACCAATTCTTCATAACGCCAACGGCGTAAATTCCATTCTCTTTCATTATAAGTTGAGGCAGAGGGGCTCTTCAGCCCGTCACCGAGATAAAGAAAACGGTTTACTGAAAGCAGGAACTTTCCATCTTCAAGTATCTGTATTTGCGAATTTTCGCCCCAATCGTAAAGGAACTCCGGTCCATAATAAAGACGGCCATCGATGAATCGATAGGTCTCAGCTTTCGACGGCGCCACAGCTTCCCCTTCAGAAGGCCAGAGGACGAAAGTCTGCACCCCCTCTTCTGACAGGACATTCACTGTCTGACCAGACAGATCCCAACTAAGAGACATGGCCTGCAAAGGAACTTTGTGAATTTCACGCGGCTTGTCGACTTGCCAGTTCTGGTATAAGAGCTGAAAGTAGGGCGAAAACAAAGGCGGGTCGAGAAGGTAAAGAAAGACAAGCTCATCACCCTGAGGCGAGAAAGAGACTGGCAGCATGCTCTTTAGAAGAGGCTTAAGCTGTTTGGCCAAGGATGGTCTAAAAGTACTGTCGGTGAGAAGTGTTTCCTCCAAGGTATCATCATCTACCCGGTAGAGAAGCTGACGCAGGTTGCCACCGAAAGAAAAAACCTTCAGCACAAAACCGACCCCAAGCAGGTCACCACGACTGCTCCAGTATAGCTGGCTCAAAGAAACAGGGATTACAGCTTCATTCATAACCATACCGCCTGCGGAATACACAAGCAGTTCGGTCTCGAAGTCGGCACGCTCAAAAGCCGCCGCCAGCGACAGTCCATCAGGACTCCAGGCCAAAGCAATCGGTTTCTCAGACGAAAGCTTTTTCTTGTCGCCTGAGCCTGGATCAAGCAGGAATAAACCGTTGTCGGTGTAGGCTACCTTTGTGCCGCTTTGATTTGCGGAGAAGAGACCCGAAACAGAAATATCTGTCAGAGGACGCAAGGGATAATCAGGGATTGATCCTGGTGGTGTGCCCGTGGAACAAGCCGCCGCAAAGACGAGAAAGAATATAGAACTGAAGAGAAGTCGTTTCATGCGAACAGGATAACAGATATGAAAGAGGAAGCGTTGACTAAGGTCAAAAACCTGGGACTGGGGGGGGCAAAGATTTTACCAGTCCCCAGCCCCTGCCCCCCATCAACCGCCCCAAAAACCCGTCAACCGCCCCTAACCTTCCTTACATTTTTCAGCAAGTTCTTCCAGGCGCTCAAAATCAAGAATTTCAACCCTCTTGCCGGAGACACTGATCAGGTCATCTTCAGAGAGCTTTCGCAAGGTCCGTGAAAGCGTTTCACTAACCGTTCCAAGGTTGGAAGCCAGTTGGCTCTTCGAGATGGGTAGTTCTACTGAAGCTTTCACACCTTCTGAGAGAGCCATAAGGTAACGTGCAAGACGTGACGGGACGTCCTTGAAGGTCAGGTCTTCTATCTGGTTGGCGAACTGCCTGAGAAACTTTGAAAGGCCAGCGATCATGTTGATGGAGATTCTGCCATTATCCATCAACAGGTTAAGAAAGCCTTCTTTAGGGAGGAACAGTAATTTTGAAGATTGAAGTGGCTCAGCGTAGGCCGGATACAAGCCATCAGCGAAGATAGCGGCCTCGGCAAAGGTGCCGCCAGGGTGGATAATATGAAGGATACGCTCCTTGCCATCCGGAGAAAGTTTGTAAACTTTGACTTTACCGTCCAGAACCACAAAAAACCCAATGGCCTTTTCACCATCGGAGAAAAGCAATTCACCTCGAGAAGATTCACGGATGCGGGCAATCCCCATCAAGGCTTCTATATCCTCGTCGGAAAGGCCAGCAAAGAAAGGACAGGTTTTAAGTATTTGGGAGTAGTTCATCGAAGGCCCCTGTTAAGTGGAAGAATTAGTTTTTCACCAGTCATTTTAACTGCATTAATCAATTCAGCCAACAGTTAAAGAGTGCAGCAGGTAAAATATGACAAAAATGATATCATATGAAGGAACAGCAAAATTATCCAGGAGGAAAATATGAGCTTCACCTTAATGACAGCCTTTGCATTGTTTACACTTTTGAGCCAGCCGATCTCTTCATTCGCCCTGGATGACAAGCTTGCTTTTTCTGGCCTTACATCAACTCGATCAATTTACGATGTCAGGAGTAATGATGAGAAGAAGCTGCAGTTCATCTTCAAGGTGATTCGAGATACTTACGACGGGGCCACTCAGCAAGGAGTCAAACAAAGGACTGTTGTCAGTATGCGTGGACCAACTGTGAGATTGCTTGTTCGGGGACGTCAGGGAGATAAAGATTTGCAGCAAGAGACGGTAGGACTGATCAACGAGCTTGCCGAGCGAGACATTCGCCTGGAAGCGTGTGGTTATGCGCTCAACCTGTTTGGTGTAGAACCGGAGGATCTTTATGCAGGGATCCACGCTGTTGGCAACAGCCTGAACTCGGTGGTGGGGTATCAGACTAAAGGATATGCTCTAGTGCCCATGAATTGATGTTGATAGAATAAAAAAGAGCAGCTGATGTTTTGTCAGCTGCTCTCTATCTTTATATGGTGCCGAAGGGGAGACTCGAACTCCCACGCCCAAACGAGCACTAGACCCTGAACCTAGCGTGTCTACCAATTCCACCACTTCGGCGTGAAGCGAGGGCAATTTATAGCAAAAGGGGTAAGCCAATGCAATAAAAAAATCGGGGTCTGGTTGGTGGTGGCCGGGGACTGGTAAAACCAGACAAAATCAGGGAAGGCTTTATTCAGGAAGTCTTGCAGGAGCAACCATCACCGTATGGTAGGAATCGACCGTAACCAAGCCTGGCCTGGCCCCTTTCGGCTTCTTGACATTCCTGCCCTGTGCAACGATCACCTCTACCTTGCCGTCATCCTTACCCTTGGAGTAACCGGCGGCAAAAGACGCGGCGTAATGCAGGTCCTCTTCACTCACCTTGTCGGCACTGTCACCACACTTCAGAACCAGGTGAGCGCCGGGCATTCCCTTGGCGTGAAACCACATATCCTGAGGGCCGGTCATGTGACGACTGACATGATCATTGGTGCGGCTGTTCTTTCCCCAGAACAACTGCCAGCCGCCGGGGGACACGGTCTTGTAGAGTTGATCTTCGGGACGAGTGGACTGGCGCCGGCCAAGTTGACCCTTGGTTTGCTTCAACATGCCAGCCGCCTCCAGTTCCAGCTGCACCTGATAAAGGTCGACGCCGCTGACAGCTTCATCAAGTGAGAGTTCAACCTGGTCCAGCCACTCCTGCTCTTCTTGGGTATCCAGCAGCCTGCGGGCGTGATGATCTCCGGAACGTTTGGCCTTGCGAAAGAGCTTGAAGTAGCGCTCAGCATTCTCCTGTGGCGTTGCCTTGTTATCCAGTTCTATGTTCACCTTTACAGGAGGAGCTTGGTAATAGTCTTCCACTTCGACAGAATTTGCGCCCCTCTTGAACAGATGCAGGTTCGCCAGCAGCAGATCACCCATAATGCGAAAACGTTCCGGATCGGCCTGGCGTTGGCTTTCTACTTCTATATGTTCCAGCCTCTTTTTGAGGCGCTTGCGTTGTTTGCTGATGACCGTACTCAGACGTGACCTGAGGTCTTTGACTGATTCACCGGCTGCTTGTGCAAGGTCTGTTTCAAACAGGATTGAGAGGTCGGCAAACTCATCTTCTGCACAATCTTGTTTACCAAGATACAGGGGCAGCAGACCGATCTGGTCATCCCATGAAAACCGCTGTGGTGAGAATGAGCCGGAATGAAAGACATCTCTGATGCGCGTCAGGATGGCCTCGAATGATTGGCCCGTCTGACGTGCCTGAGAAATAGCCTGAGCCAGGGCGGGCGACAGAGGTGAGACTTCGGCAAGGCGAAGGTCTCCACCCTGCTCTGCTTTCAGTAAAGCGCCGGCGGCTTCCTCAAGGTTATGAAAAAGAGAGATGCGCGACTTTTGTGGTGGCAGTTCATAGATCTCCCCGGGCATCAATTTGCGCTTGTTCTCCTGCCGATAAAGAAGATCAACGATACGACCGTCTTCATCGACCAGGATCAGGTTGCCCTGTGGCCCGAAGGCTTCAAAGATCAGGTCATAGCGAGCGCCTTCAGGTCCCAGGAAACCGAAGTGGGCAATACGATCAAACGGCTCGGCTCGAACCTCAAGCAGATTGCGCAACCTGGCCCTTAACAGCTGACAGATGCGTGGCGGTTTGGCCGGCGCAGAATAGCTTTCTCGAGTCAAATAAAAGCAGCTTTGTCCCTCAACCTTGAAGAGCAGCTGAAGCTTCTCCTGACCGGTCCAGAACTTGAGAACCAGGGTGCCGGCACCGGTCTGGACGACCTTGTCGAGCCTGCTCCTGGAGAGCTTGCGATTGAGTTCAATAGCCATTGCCTGAAAGAGAACACTGTCCATCTGCTGAGATTAGGGCATATCGCTATGCATCTGCAAGCGATCTCTTTTTTGTGTCCCAGAAAGAATAGTTGCGCTTTGATTCTTTCGCACACATTGGCATGTGCATATTGATGTTAATATGAAGGACAAGGCAAGATACAAGGCCTATATTCAACGGTAAAACACCGTAAAAAACAGACATTTTCTTCTTGACTTAACAGATAGATTTGTCATGATTAAATGCCGAAATCATTGCGGAATAAGGAGACAATCAAATGTCAGAGGAAACACAATACGGCCTCGGAACCAAGGCCCTTCATGCAGGCCAGGAAGCGGACCCAACAACCAACTCAAGAGCCGTTCCTATCTACCAGACAAGCTCCTACTTGTTCGACTCAAGCGAGCACGCTGCCAAGCTCTTCTCTCTCGCCGAGATGGGTAATATTTATACTCGCATCATGAACCCGACGACCGACGTGCTGGAGAAGCGACTGGCCGAGCTTGATGGGGGCGTAGGCGCACTGGCCATGGCATCGGGAACAGCAGCGATCAACCTGGCAATCCTCAATCTGGCCAAAGCTGGCGACAATATCGTCTCGACCCAGTATCTCTATGGTGGGTCGTATAACATGTTCAACTACACCCTGAAACGAATGGGAATTACCGTCAAGTTTGTCGACAGCAGCGATCCGGAGAATGTTGCCAAAGCAATCGATGAAAAAACCAAGGCCGTTTTCACTGAATCAATCGGTAACCCAAAGAACAATGTTGACGATTTTGAAACAATTGCGCGGATTGCGCATGACAACGGCCTTCCTTTTATTGTCGACAATACCGTAGCAACGCCTATCTTGTTCAAGCCTTTTGAACATGGCGCGGATATCACCTGTTATTCATTAACCAAGTTTATCGGTGGGCATGGGACCAGCATCGGCGGAGCGGTTGTCGACAGCGGCAACTTCGACTGGTCGAGCGGACGTTTCGATGAATACACGACTCCCGATCCCAGCTACCATGGCCTCGTCTATCATGAAGCACTCGGACCGCTGGCCTATATCCTCAAAATGCGCCTCACTCTACTCCGCGACATGGGCCCCTGCATCTCTCCTTTCAATTCATTCCAGATCTTGCAGGGGCTGGAAACCTTGCACGTTCGCATGCCGAGACACTGTGAAAATGCAATAAAAGTCGCCCAGTTCCTCGAAAGCCATCCTTCGGTTGAATGGGTAAATTATCCCGGACTCGAGAGTCACCTCGATTACGAGAGAGCGAAACGTTATATGCCGAAAGGCCAAGGCGCAATCCTCGGCTTCGGTATCAAAGGTGGTAGAGACGCTGGCGCCAAGTTTATTGACTCCGTCAAGCTCTGTAGCCATCTGGCCAATATCGGCGATGCCAAAACCCTGGTCATACATCCGGCCAGTACAACACACCAGCAGCTTTCGGACCAAGAGCAGATGGCCTCGGGAGTCAGCCCCGATTACATCCGGGTCTCTGTAGGCATAGAAGACGTTGAAGACATCATCGAAGATCTTAACCAGGCACTTAAAGCAAGTCAGGAATAAGCGCACCGTTATAGTGCCGATCCCCGCAAAGGAAAGGGCTCGGTGAAAAGGTTCGGAACAAAGGGACGGCTCACAATAGCGGTCCCTTTGCTATTTGCTCAGTCTGTCATTAAGAATAAAGAAGTATTTTCACTTCAGTTCTTTAACGTAAATTATCGCACATAAAATCAGGCGATATTTTTTTGCCAGTTCAACAGTGCCATGCTATTGTTGCGCGCAAAACGCCCAAGAAAGATCAAGAATGATACGCTACTGGCTCGAATACATCCCCTTCATAATGACAGCAACAATTGTCCGCCTGTTACCGCGCAGTACAGCACTTGCTCTTGGTCGCAAGCTTGGCAAACTTGGCATGCTCCTGCAACCTAACCGCGTTATGATCGCAGATAAGAACCTACGTCATGCCTTCCCTGACAAAACCAGCGACGAACGAGAGGTTCTTGTCAAGAAAGTCTTTGGTGACATGGGTGTTGGCCTTATCGAGATGGTGCGCCTCGACATGTTTGACGGCAAACAAGACCTGGAAAAGCTCTTTACAATTGAAGGAGAGGAGCATATCAAAGAGGCCCTGAAGCTTGGCAAAGGCTGCATCCTCCTCGCCGGGCATATCGGTTTCTGGGAAGCGGGGAACTTCGTTTACCCTACACTCGGATATCCAATAGGAATTGTTGCCAAGCCGATGAGAAACCCTCTCGTCGATAGATACTTCAGACGTATGCGCGAACACTATGGTGGCTATGTCATCGATAGCTTCAAAGGAGCTCGTCGAATTTTCAAAGCCTTACAGCAGAACCACCTGGTCGGAATCCTGATGGATCAACATATGCCTCGTAGTCAATCGGCGGTACGTGTCCCTTTTTTTGGTCGACCGGCTTACACCACGCCGATCATTTCACAGCTTGCCATGAAATATCAGGTGCCGATCATAGCGGCGTTCTCCTATCGCAATGAAGACAACACATACCAGGTTAAGATGTCTCCCTACTTCTTCCTTGACCCTGAGATTTCTGAAGAGAACATTGTCACCAACACAGCACTCTTAACAAAAAAGATCGAAGATGGCATCAGACACGATATCAGCCAGTGGTTCTGGGTCCATCGTCGCTGGAAGCATATGAAACAAGATGAAAAATAACGCCCCTCCCTTCCATATCGTACTGGTAGAACCAGAAATCCCGCCGAACACCGGCAACATTGCCAGACTTTGCGGTGCAACGGGGACTATATTGCATCTCGTCGGCAAACTCGGTTTTTCTATCGACGACAAGCACCTCAAGCGCGCTGGGCTGGATTACTGGGAAGCTGTCGATGTGCGAAGATGGGAGTCTCTGCAGGAATTGCAGGAGAATTTTCCGGATGGACGATTCTGGTATACCTCAAAGAAGGCCGCCAAGAGCCATGTCCAGGCAAATTTTCAGCCGGGAGATTTCCTGGTTTTCGGCAAGGAGACACTGGGGCTTTCAGAAGAACTGCTACAAAACAATACCGAACACTCAATTCGCATTTCGATTCACAATCCCGTCGTCCGCAGTTTAAACCTTTCCACGTCTGCCGGAATCGTTCTTTATGAAGCTTTAAGGCAAGTGGGTCATTTGGACTAACATCGTCCGATGTAAATTGACATTTGCATTAACGCTTGAATCAATACAAAAAGGGGCCGTCTGCTGAAGACGGCCCCTTTTTGATTGCAAATATGTCTACACCCTTACGGGAACTGGGCCCCTATTCGAGATGATCTTCGACACGAATCAAAAGTGTTTCATCATGAATGACATCCATCTTATTGATTTCGGCTAGAGCCGCATTTACATTCCGTTCTTCTGCAGCATGGGTCATAAAGACGATCGGTACGGCTTCAGCTTCATGTCGATGAGGTTGCACCATCGATTCAATGCTGATCTCGTGATCGCCAAGAACGCCGGCAATCTTAGCAAGAACCCCGGGTTGATCCTTAACGTTAAACCTTAAGTAATAGTGCGTAACGATCTGCTCCATAGGCTTTATAGAGAGCGATGTCAGTTCCGACTGGGGGCACCCCAAAGCAGGCATGCGAGAGCCGCAATCTGTCTGTAGGTCTCGTGCAACGGCCAGGACATCTCCCATGACAGCGCTGGCAGTAGCGTTCATGCCAGCGCCATAACCGGAGAGCATAACCGGACCGGAGAAATCACCAACCAGACGAACAGTGTTAAAGACACCGTTGATTGCAGCCAGAGGATAATCCTCAGGGATCATGGTTGGGTGTACGCGAGCCTCGATCTTGTCACCGTCACGCTTACCGATGGCAAGCAGTTTGAGTTTGTAGCCGAAGTCGCGGGCATACTCGATATCGAGCGCGCTAATATTACTGATTCCCTCAGTGTAAATCTGATCGTAATTAACCTTGGTACCAAAACAAAGGCTTAGCAACAATGCCAATTTATGCGCAGTGTCTACACCTTCAACGTCAAAGGTCGGGTCGGCCTCTGCGTAACCCTTCTTCTGTGCAACTTCAAGGACATCAGAGAAGTCTTTGCCTTCCTCGTCCATCGCGGTCAGGATATAGTTGCAGGTGCCGTTCAGAATGCCGTAAAAAGCGTAAAAATTGTTTGCGCCAAGGCTTTCCTTAATCGCTGAGATAATCGGGATGCCACCACCGACGGCAGCTTCAAACATGACGTCAACACCGGCCTCTTCTGCTGCAGCAAAGATTTCATCACCGTGTTTGGCCAAAAGAGCCTTGTTCGCTGTAACAACATGCTTGCCGTTACGAATGGCCTGTAAAACAAAAGTGCGGGCTGGTTCATAGCCGCCAATCAGTTCAACAACGACCTGGATCTCCGGATCATTCAGGAGGCCCTGGGCATCATCAGTCAATACACCCGGAGGAAGATCCACGCCTCGATCGGTGGTGGTATCAAGGTCGGCAATACGAGTCAGTTCAATTGTCGCACCGAGACGACTGGCCAGAACTTCACAATTCTGCTGAATCACCTTTACAACACCTGTGCCAATGGTACCGAATCCGAGGAGTCCAACCTTGACGTTCTTCATAAGATTAAGTCCTTATATTCTCGAGCGAATGAGGCCTTAACAAAGCCTCATCTATACCGTAACGGTCGCCAGACAAGAATAGCGACATTCCGAAATATTGTGCCCCTCAACAGCCATTGCATCAATAATCTGCTGATGTAGAGAATCATCAGAGACGTCTTCATGAGGCATGAATGCCAAGGAAATCTTTGTAAAACCGGCCTGACTGGCAACATTAAGCATATGACGAATCAGTGATGCATGTGTCTCTTCACTGAGGCCGGCCCACTGACCTCCACCAACAAAAAGCACCCAGTCAGATTTAAGTTTGCCATTGTTCTGCAACATCACGTGTTCACCGGCCTTGCCGAGAACATCGCCACTCAGCAACATTCGGGTCAACTGCCCATCAAGGCGCCAATCAAGAAGCGCTGCCGGCCCCTCAAGGAGCTTTTTATCGGAGAAGTAGAAGGCCACAACGGATTCTGCCTCCAGGCGATCCGCAGGGAATTCAACACGTTCAAATGTGGTCATGATGATGCGGTACGGTGCTGTTTCGCGAGATGATCCAGAACGCCATTAATGAAAGACGGAGATTCTTCGGTTCCGAAACGTTTGCTCAGCTCAATCGCCTCGTTAATCACGACGTTATGAGGAACATCGAGACAATAAATCAACTCATAAGCAGCAAGCCTGAGGATAGCGAGATCAACCCGAGGCATACGATCCAGCGCCCAGTTGGTTGAATAAGATTTAATCTCTCGATCCAGGCTCTCCAGGTTTTCAGCGACACCGCTGACTAGAAGTTCGGCAAAATGACGGACCTCCGGTCGTTGCCGGGATGAATCATCCTCAACGGCATCACCAAGCACGTCATTTCGGAACTGAAAATTCTTCCAGAATTCTCCCAGAACATACTCGAGAGATCCGCCTTCATGATCTGCAAGGCTGAAAAGCACTTTAACGGCCATTTCGCGGCCCTGACGTCTGATCCCACGCGACATATTTGGTTACAAAGCCTTATAGAGGTTGGCCATCTCAACAGCAGCCATTGCAGCATCAAAGCCCTTGTTACCAGCCTTGCTGCCAGCCCTTTCAATAGCTTGTTCAATGGTGTCGGTGGTGAGGACACCAAAGGCGACAGGAATGCCTGAATCAAGCGAGACGCTGGCAACACCTTTGGAGACTTCAGCACTGACATAGTCAAAATGGGGTGTTGCACCACGAATTACGGCACCAAGACAAACAATGGCATCATAACGACCGGATTCAGCCATCTGTTTGGCCGCCGGTGGAATTTCGTAGGCTCCGGGGACACGTACGATGTTGATATCCTCTTTTTCAGCGTTGTGACGAAGCAGACCATCTATAGCACCCTCTACGAGACGGTCGCTGATAAAGCTGTTAAAGCGGCTTACCAGAAGGCCCACGCGCAACCCTTTGGCATCAAGTTTTCCTTCAATAATTTTGGGCATCACTGATCTCCCGTAAGACCTGGTCCGGAGTTTATCACGCCGGAGTTATAGATTCTCAAGCAAGTGGCCAAGTTTTTCCTGCTTGGTCTTGAGATATTTCAGATTAGATTTGTTAGCCGGCATTTCAATCGGAACCCTCTCAACGATCTCCAGACCATAACCTTCGAGGCCGATGATCTTGCGTGGGTTGTTAGTCAACAAACGAATCTTGCGAACACCGAGTTCGCTCAATATTTGCGCGCCAAGGCCATAATCACGGAGGTCGGCCTGAAAACCAAGAGCTTCATTCGCCTCAACAGTATCGTGTCCCTGATCCTGAAGGTTATAAGCTTTGAGTTTGTTGACTAAACCGATACCACGACCTTCCTGACGCATATAGAGAACGACACCTGTGCCGATTTCATCAATCATACCCATAGATGCATGCAATTGATCACCGCAATCACAACGCTCGGAGCTGAAGACATCACCGGTCAAACATTCGGAGTGAACCCTGACTAGAACCGGCTCGTCCGGGCTGATATCACCTTTGTAAAGAGCCAGATGCTGACAATCGTCAACTTCATTGTCATAGACAATCGCCTTAAAGTCTCCGCCGAAGCGCGTGGGGATCATGGTTTCAGCAGCTCTTGTAATCAGGAGCTCTTTACGCATCCTGTACGCGACCATGTCGGCAATCGTCACAATGCGCAGACCATGCTTTTCAGCGAACTTGCGCAACTCAGGCATACGAGCCATGGTGCCATCGTCATTCATGATCTCGCAGATCACACCTGATGGTTTCAGACCGGCCATACGCGCCAGATCGACAGAACCCTCTGTTTGCCCGGCACGAACCATAACACCACCCTTCTTTGCCCTTAAGGGAAAGACATGACCCGGCCTTGCCAGATCATGGGCAGTGGTATCATCAGCAAGCGCAACCTGAATCGTATGAGAACGATCGGCAGCCGAGATCCCGGTTGTGACACCTCGCCTGGCCTCGATGGAAATGGTGAACGCCGTGCCAAAAGAGGAGGAGTTGTCATGCACCATCAACGGCAATTCCAGATGATCAGCGCGTTCCTCGGTCAGAGTCAGGCAGATCAGGCCACGGCCTTCTTTGGCCATAAAATTGACGGCTTCAGGGGTGACCATTTCAGCGGCCATGCAAAGATCACCTTCATTTTCACGATCTTCATCATCGACCAGAATGACCATTTTCCCCTGGCGAATATCTTCAAGCGCTTCTGCAACACGAGCTAAAGGCATATAATTTCCTAAGAGTCTAATAGTTCAGCAAGACTTGAAAATATCTCACAAAAAACCATGCTTGGCAAGGACATCCATCGTAACACCCTGAGGTTTTTCAGAGGTACCATTACGCAGGAAGCGAGCGACATACTTACCGATCAGGTCGGTTTCAACATTGACTTCATCACCAACCTTGCGATCCTGCAATGTCGTCAGAGTCAACGTATGAGGGATAATTGCCAGGGAGAAGGTCTGCTCGGCGACATCATTAACAGTCAGGCTGATACCATCGATAGCGACACTTCCTTTTGTTACGAGAAAATCCATCACAGCAGCTTCAGCCTGAAAAGTAAAACGCCAGGAATTGCCATCCAGATGGCGTCCGGTAATCTTGGCCATGCCGTCAACGTGACCGCTGACAAGATGCCCACCAAGACGATCCGAAAATCGAAGTGCACGTTCAAGATTGACGCGCGCACCTCGCGATAATCGGCCCAAAGACGTACAGTCAAGGGTTTCCGGAGAAACATCTGCAGTGAATGAACCATCGCCGAAAGAAGTAACTGTCAGGCAAACGCCATTGACAGCGATGCTTTCGCCGAGAGTCAACTCGGTCATCGGTAAACCTGTGTTAACGGTTAATTGCGCCTGGGCGCCACCGATGCGAAGCTCACGGAGTGTTCCAATGTCTTCAATCAGGCCGGTGAACATTGAGCACCTCCCCTTCCAACAAGATATCCGTATCAACTTTGCGGGCATTCAAATGTTTGAGCGCGTAAGCGTCGGCCATAGCGTCGACACCTGCACCGGCCAGCAACCCTCGACCTTGACCACCAAGCAGTTTCGGGGCAACAAAGAGCATGAGGCGATCGATCAACCCTGCACGCAGCATGGCTCCTCCCAGAAGGCTGCCCCCTTCAAGAAGAACATAATGCAGATTGCGACTGGCAAGTTCCTTGAGAGTAGTGAGTAAATCGAGGCTTCCTGCAGCCAGGCTGACGAGCATAATATTGGCACCAGCATCACGATAAGGACGTAAATCAGCTTCTGTGTGGGTTTCTGAAGTCACAAGAAGTGTTTGAGCTTTTGACGACTGCGTATAAACCAGAGCGTCTGGTGAGGTTCTAAGGCTGCCGTCCATAACAATCCGCAGCGGATCCCGACCTCCCTCTGCAAGTCGTACCGTCAATTTCGGGTTATCTGCGACAACAGTTCCGGAACCAACCATAATAGCATCAACCTGATCTCTCAGTTGATGAACCAGATTACGGCTGGCTTCACACGAAATCCACTTTGAATCACCGGTAAGGGTTGCCGTCTGGCCATCCAGAGTCATTGCAGATTTGAGGACAACATAGGGCAATCCGCTGGTTACATGTTTGGCAAAAGGAGCAATCAACCGGCGACATTCATTGTTGAGGATATCAGTCACAACCTCTATTGCGGCACCACGCAATCGCTCAATACCCTTGCCCGCAACCATGGGGTTCGGATCCTGAGCTCCGACAAAAACCCGCGAGACGCCAGCCTCAACAATCGCTTCCGTACAGGGACCTGTACGCCCCTGGTGACAGCACGGCTCCAGAGTGACATAGAGATCCGCACCCCGGGCCAGATCGCCGGCAGCACGCAGCGCAAAGATTTCGGCGTGGGGTTGACCTGCAGCGGGGTGAAATCCTTCACCGACAATATTGCCGTCACGGACCAGGACTGCACCTACGGGAGGGTTGGGTGCCGTACGACCGAGCCCCTGTTGAGCCAGTTCGATCGCTTTCTGCATCATTTTTTCAGTTTGGATTGTCATGTCGGCTCGCAACGCGTCACCGGTAGACGGGAGGCTGAGACACCTCCTTCCCAACAGGAAAGAGCGTCATATTGATATTCGCTATAAAAGTTACTTAGCCGGCCCTTTGGCCAGGATATCCGTCAGTTCGGACATAAACTCATTGATATCACGGAATTGGCGGTAGACCGAGGCAAAACGTACGTAAGCCACTTCATCAAGAGACTGCAGAGCCTCCATAATTGCTTCGCCAATACGACTGGCTGCAATTTCCTTCTCTCCACTTTCCTGTAATTTGACTTCCATCTGATCAACAACCTTTTCAATCGTTGCAATCGAGACAGGGCGTTTTTCACAAGCACGCTGGATACCGGAAATTATCTTTTGACGATCAAAAACTTCCCGACGTCCGTCTTTCTTAATCACAAGGGGCAAACTCTCTTCGACACGCTCGTAGGTGGTAAAGCGTCTCTCACATTCGATGCACTCTCTTCTCCTGCGAATATTGTTCCCCTCTTTGCCAAGACGTGAGTCAACGACCCGCGTATCATCGTGGGTACAGAATGGACATTTCATCAACTGCCTCCGGAGTCTTTATCAATGAGGTCATTAAAGAGATAGGTTTTTACGCCTGCTTCAACCAACATTTCCATGGAGAGGTTATCTGCATAACCTTGCAGATAAACGACTTTCCGGATGCCTGCATTGATCAACATTTTAGTACAAATGATACAGGGTGAATCAGTACAGTACAAAACCGAGTTCTCGATATTTACACCGTGACGCGCAGCCTGAATAATTGCATTCTGCTCAGCATGCAGGCCACGACAAAGTTCATGTCGTTCACCGGAAGGGACCTTGAGTTGTTCCCGCAGACAGCCCGTTACATCGCAATGCGTGATTCCTGAGGGGGTACCATTGTATCCGGTCGCGAGGATATTCTTATCTTTGACCATCACGGCACCGACCTGGCGACGCATGCACGTTGAGCGTCGCGCCACCAGGCGGGTGATGTCCATGAAGTATTCGTCCCAGGAAGGCCTTTCCACTTAAACAAGCCGGTGGGCGTAAAGAGGGAACTGCTGGCAGAGTTCACGAATCTCACCACGAATCCTGGCCAGGGCGGCCTCATTC
The DNA here is from genome assembly GCA_029667085.1 of Deltaproteobacteria bacterium IMCC39524. Taxonomy (NCBI): domain Bacteria; class Deltaproteobacteria; species Deltaproteobacteria bacterium IMCC39524. The sequence goes on along the minus strand of JARUHJ010000001.1, from coordinate 422,069 downwards.
TCAATGTTCTGCAAGGCCTCGTCAATCCAGGCACCGATCTGGCGCATCTCGTTCTCCTTCAAACCGCGAGTCGTGCTGGCCGGAGTGCCGATGCGGATACCGCTGGTGACAAACGGTGAACGGGTATCAAAAGGCACCGCGTTCTTGTTAACCGTGATGCCGGCCTGCTCAAGAGTTGCCTCGGCAACCTTGCCGGTCAATTCAGAGCCGGTGAAATCCATCAGCATGAGATGATTGTCTGTGCCACCGGAAACCAGGTTGTAACCACGGGAGACCAGTTCTTCAGCTAAGACCTGGGCATTTTTAACAACCTGCTGAGCGTAAGTTTTGAATTCGGGGGCCAAAGCCTCTTTGAAAGCAACGGCTTTAGCTGCGATCACATGCATCAGCGGGCCGCCCTGAATACCGGGAAAGATGTTGCTGTTCAGTTTTTTGGCGAACTCTTCGCGACAGAGGATCATGCCACCGCGTGGTCCACGCAAGGTTTTATGCGTTGTGGTGGTCACGTACTCAGCATGAGGAACCGGTGTCGGGTGAACACCGGCAGCAACCAGACCGGCGATGTGAGCCATATCAACCATGATCGGAGCGCCCACCTGATCGGCAATGCGTCTGAAAGCTTCAAAATCGAGGGTGCGCGGATAAGCACTGGCACCCACGACAATCAGCTTTGGCTTGTGCTCCTTGGCCAGCTTCTCCACTTCGTCGTAATCAATTCGCCCCGTTTCCTTGTCCAGCCCGTAAGGTACGATATTGAAGAGCTTTCCGGAAAAATTAACCGGAGATCCGTGAGTGAGGTGACCACCGTGGGCGAGGTTCATACCCAGGACAGTGTCGCCAGGCTGACAAGTGGCGAAATAAACAGCCATATTGGCCTGGGATCCGGAGTGCGCCTGCACATTTGCGTGTTCAGCACCGAAAAGTTCTTTAGCGCGATGAATGGCTAACTCTTCGGCGACATCGACAAACTCACAGCCACCATAATATCTCTTTGAAGGATAACCCTCGGCGTACTTATTGGTAAGAACAGAACCTTGAGCCGCAAGAACTTCCTCACTGACAAAGTTTTCCGAGGCAATAAACTCCAGGCTGTACTCCTGACGCTCAGTTTCCTGAAGAATAGCAGCGGTAATTTCAGGGTCAAATTGGGCAAGCTTGTCAAACATGGCGATGGGAACCTCCAAAAGGATAACTGTTGAAAAAAATAAAACGGGCAGGCGATTGGCCTGCCCGAACTAAGTTGGTCTATAACTCACCGGAACGAACTGCTGCTTCCACCTGGGAGATTTTATCCAGACGGAGCTGATGGCGACCGCCTTCATAGGCTGTATCCAGCCAGACATTCACCATCTTGGTTGCTAACTCCACAGAAAGGACACGCCCTCCAAGAACCAGGATATTGGCATTATTATGTTCCTTGGCCATCTGAGCCATAAACTCATCAGTTGCCAAAGCTGCACGAACACCAGGGAACTTGTTGGCCACAATCGACATTCCAATTCCCGTGCCGCAAACCAGGATACCGAGCTCTGCCTCTCCACGAGACACAGCACCGGCGACCTTTTCCGCGAAATCAGGGTAATCAACCGATTCGCCGTTGGTTGTCCCGCAATCCTTGACAGGCTGATTGCGAGAAGCGAGAACCTTTACAAGCGCTTCCTTCATTTCCAGGCCGCCATGATCACTACCGATAAAAATCATATTGATCACACTTTCCGGAAAAGCAAAGTAGCGTTGGTTCCACCAAACCCGAGCGAGTTGGAAAGAACAATATTTACGTCAGCCTTGCGGGCCTCGTTCGGAACATAATCAAGATCACATTCGGGGTCGGGCTCGGTATAATTAATGGTTGGTGGGACGACACCATTAGTAATGGCCAACAGCGAGTAGATAGCTTCTACTCCTCCGGCGGCACCAAGGAGATGGCCTGTCATGCCTTTGGTTGAGCTGACCATAAGGTCCTTGGCAGAAGCTCCAAAAACCGACTTGATCGCCAGTGTTTCATAGAGATCGTTGAAGGGCGTTGAGGTACCGTGGGCATTGATGTAATCAACCTCTTCCGGGTTCACGCCTGCACCGTCCAGAGCCATCTTCATACAGCGTGCGGCCCCCTCACCACCAGGAGCCGGAGCGGTGAGATGATAAGCGTCGCCAGTCAAACCGTAACCTGCAACTTCTCCATAGATCTTGGCGCCACGTTTTTTGGCAGACTCATATTCTTCCAAGATCACAATACCAGCACCCTCACCCATAACAAAACCGTCACGGTTCTTCTCGAAGGGGCGACTCGCTGCTTGCGGATCATCGTTTCGGGTTGAGAGGGCTTTCATAACTGCAAAGCCACCCATAGCAAGGGGGCAAATTGTTGCTTCGGTACCACCCGCTATAACAGCATCAGCATCACCACGCTGGATCATTCGATAGGCATCACCGATTGAATGTGTGCCGGTTGCACAGGCAGAAACCGGAGCTATGTTAGGCCCCTTGGCTCCGCATTTTATTGAAATCTGGCCACCGGCCAGATTAATAATTGTCATCGGGATGAAAAAGGGGCTGACTTTACGGTAGCCACCTTTTGACATTGCTTCCTGGTATTTTTCGATAGCAGGCAATCCGCCCATACCGGAACCCACAACAACGCCAACACGCTCGGCATTATCATCATTGATTTCCAGGCCGGAATCTGCAAGGGCCATAGCTGCCGCACCAAGAGCATAATGAATGAAGAGGTCCATCTTACGGGCCTCTTTCCTGTCAAAAAACTCCTCTGCAGGAAAATCGGTGATCTCACCGGCGATTTTTACAGGCAGATCAGTTGAGTCAAAACGGGTAATCGGGCCGATACCGGAACGCCCATGCATCAACGCGTCCCAGTTCTTTTCTATGCCTGTACCCAGAGGGGAAGTGATTCCCAGGCCAGTAACAACAACTCTGCGCATGAGACTATTGTCCTCCTAAAACAAATTCTGCCCCGGCAGCAAAGCGCTACCGGGCCAGCTTTGTTATAAGCGACAACCGCAGCTTAAGCTGCGATAATCAAAGGTTTAGGAATTTGCTTCGACGTAGTCGATGGCGTTCTGAACAGTTTGGATTTTCTCAGCATCTTCGTCGGAGATTTCGATGTCGAACTCTTCTTCGAGAGCCATAACCAGCTCAACAGTATCCAGAGAGTCAGCACCCAAGTCGTCCATGAAAGAAGCTTCCTTGGTCACCTGATCCTCATCTACACCCAACTGCTCTGCAACAATTTGCTTAATACGCTCTGCATTACTTGCCATTTTATGTTCCTCCTTCTTGGTTTAGATCCGATCCGAGATCGTCTCATTATTATTATACGAAAACCCTTTGTGGGTTACATATACATGCCGCCATTAACGCCGAGGACCTGGCCAGTAATATATGCTGACTGGTCGGAGGCGAGAAAAATTACTGCGTTAGCAACATCTTCAGCTGACCCAGGGCGACCCAACGGAATCTGTTCCGTCATTGCTTCCTGAGCTTTTTCAGTCATATCTTCAGTCATTTCAGTCGTTATAAATCCAGGGGTAATCGCATTGACCGTTACGTTGCGACGTGCCAATTCTCGTGCAACAGACTTGGTCAACCCAAGCAGACCCGCTTTACTGGCACAATAATTCGCCTGCCCTGCATTGCCCATCTCACCAACGACCGAAGAGATATTAATGATGCGACCTGATCTCTGCTTACTCATAACCTTTGCCACGGCACGGGTACAGAGAAAAGCACCTTTGAGGTTCGTGTCGAGAACCGCATCCCAGTCGTCATTCTTCATGCGCAACAAAAGGCCATCACGGGTAATCCCGGCATTATTAATAAAAACATCAACCTGACCGTAGGCTTCAACCGCTTGCTTCACCAGGTTGTTTGCATCATCTTCCAGGGCAACATCACCAACGACGGCCAAGGCGTCTCCGCCCTGATTTTTGATCTCCTCGGCCAATTTGGCGAGAGCTTCGGCATTGCGCGCAGAGGCAACAACTTTAGCGCCTTGCGACGCAAGTGCAAGAGCAATCGCACGACCAATGCCTCGTGAGGCGCCGGTAACAATAGCAACTTTGTCAGACAACATAGTCAATATCTCCTGAATTATCCAGCAAGAGCACTAAGATCTGCAACGTTCTGTACATTCTGGATCGTGCTACCTTTGGCCATTCGCTTGGCCAACCCGGAGAGAACTTTGCCCGGACCGATTTCGACATAACGGTCCACACCGAGTTCAACCATACTGGCGATCGTTTCCTGCCAACGAACCGGTGCACTGACCTGCTTAACCAGCAATTCACGAACCCGTGCAGAATCCTGATTAGGGGCGGCTTCAACATTGGCAATGACCGGCAGGCTCATTTCTCCGACGTCAATACCGTTCAACACGGTGGCAAGACGCTCACCGGCTGGAATCATCAAGCTGCAATGGAAAGGAGCACTAACCGGCAAGGGCATGGCTCTTTTTGCACCCTTTTCTTTGGCAAGCACTATAGCTCTGTCGACAGCTTCAGTATGGCCGGCAATAACAACCTGTCCGTCACTGTTGAAGTTGGCAGGAGCAACGACCTGTCCTTGAGCTGCATCACGACAGACAACAGCCAGATCATCGAGCCCCAGGCCGAGAATAGCTGCCATTGAACCGGTACCCACAGGAACAGCTTCCTGCATAAAGATGCCGCGCTGACGCACAACACGAACAGCATCAGCAAAGGCCAGACCACCAGCACAGACAAGAGCACTGTATTCACCGAGTGAATGTCCTGCAGCAAAAGATGGGACCAGGTCGGTTTCAGCCGAGAGCACCCTCAAAGCAGCGACGCTTGTTGTGAGGATTGCCGGCTGGGTATTGGCGGTCAGCTTCAGATCGTCCTCAGGGCCATTAAAACAAAGGGCGCCGAGATCGAAGCCAAGGGCATCGTTTGCTTCTTCGAAGACTTGGCGAGCAACAGTAAAGTTATCGGCAAGCTCCTTGCCCATACCTGCGTGTTGCGAACCCTGTCCGGGGAAAAGATATGCAATCATGTCGTCAAAAACCTTAAGTTCTCGTAATGTTCATTTACCAGCGCAACAAGGTTGCCGCCCAGGTAAAACCGCCGCCAAAAGCATCAAGCAAAACAACATCGCCCTCTTTGAGACGACCGGCCCGGTTCGCTTCATCCAAAGCCAGGGGGATCGTTGCCCCGGAAGTGTTGCCGAAACGGTCCACGTTGATATAAACCTGCTCATCCTTCAAGCCGATTTTCTTTGCTGTCGCATTAAGGATACGGATATTCGCCTGGTGGGGAATAAAAAGATCAACATCCTCTGCTGTCATGCCATTAGCTTGCAAAGCAATATTGGCAACTTCTGACATCGAACGCACGGCAACCTTGAAAACTTCGTTGCCCTGCATTTGTAAAAAGTAGTTTTTCTCCTTGAGAGCTTCCACGCTCGGCAAAAACTTGGTGCCGAAGCCGGGTTGATAAAGAAGCTCAAGCTGGGTTCCATCGGCGTGCAGATGAGTTGAAAGAATCCCGCGATCACCTTCACCAGCTTCAACAATCACTGCTCCTGCAGCATCACCGAAAAGAATACAGGTGTTCCGGTCTTCCCAGTTAACAATGCGGCTCAGTACTTCGGCACCAATAACCAACGCCTTCTTACTGCGTCCCGCTTCGACACGATCTATGGCACAGGACAAAGCATAGAGAAAACCGCTACAAGCAGCAGAGACATCAAAAGCTCCGGCATTCTTGGCCCCTAGATTGCCCTGAACAATACATGCCGTTGCAGGCCATGGGTAATCACCGGTAATAGTACCGACAACAATCAGGTCGAGATCTTCTGCTGAGACCCCGGCCATCTCCATGGCACGCTCTGCGGCACGTGTCGCTAAATCTGAAGTTTGTTCTCCATCGGCAGCAATGTGACGCTCGCTAATCCCCGTACGCGCCCTGATCCATTCATCGTTCGTGTCGAGGAATTTCTCGATGTCCTGGTTGGTCAGAACTTTTTCAGGGACATAAGATCCGGTACCGGTAATGCGTGCTCTGATCACAATTTTACTCCTTAAAGTAATGAATCAGCTGTAAATCACAAACAATGAGAGTATCAATTCTCGATCTGGAGTTCTTCGAGACGCTCACTCATCTTGCTGATCACCTGATGTGTCTCGCTGTCATGGGCCATTTTAATGGCATTCATGATGGCCTGGGGATTGGAACTGCCGTGACAAATCATTGCCGTTCCCTGTACTCCCAGTAACGGAGCTCCACCATATTCAGCATAATCGACTTTTTTCTTAAAAGCCTTGAGTGCCGGACGCGCGAGAAGATAGCCCAGTTTGGACAAAAACCTGGAGCTGAATTCTTCTCTCAGAATGGCACCAATCGCCTCCGCAAGACCTTCCGAAACCTTCAAAACAACATTGCCTACAAAACCGTCACAAACGACAACATCAACATTAGCATTGTAAATGTCACGGCCTTCGCTGTAGCCAACATAGTTAAGCGAAGTTCTCTTGAGGATCTGGTTGGCCTCACGTGTCAACTCGTTGCCTTTTGACTCTTCTGAACCATTCGACAAAAGACCGATACGAGGCGTGGCCTTGTCCAGCATCTGAGCAACGTAAACACTACCCATCAAGGCAAACTGTACGAGATGCGGCGGTTTACAGTCAACATTGCCGCCAACATCCAGAACCAGTGTCTGGTCCTCAAGATTAGGGACAAGCGTTGCAATCGCAGGTCGATCAATACCGGGAATACGCTTGAGAACAAACATGCCGGCGGCCATGGTCGCACCGGAATTGCCGGTACTGACAACAGCGTTGGCACGACCTTCTTTAACCATGTTGAAAGAGACCCGAATCGACGAGTCCTTTTTTTTGCGGACAGCATCAGATGCCGAATCTTGCATGCCAACAACTTCGCTCGCATGTTCAATACGGATGTCCAGACCCTGAGTGTCGTGCTTGGCCAGCTCCTCTGCAACAATCTCGGATTGACCAACAAGAACAACAGGAATCTGCCATCTCCTGGCAGCCTTGACGGCACCCTCAACCTCATGACAGGGAGAATTATCCCCTCCCATGGCGTCGACAGCGACTACGGGGCGATTATTCAAAAGAAAGGCCCCTTATTCTTCTACGCCAAGGACATCCTTACCCTTATAACTGCCGCATGAAGGGCAAGCACGATGAGACTGCTTTGGCTCCTGACATTGTGGGCAAAGGGAAATACCGGGGGTTTTCAAAGCATCATGGGAGCGGCGCATATCGCGCTTGGATTTCGAGGTTTTTTTCTTTGGTACTGCCATTGTCTGTGTGTCTCCTTAAGAGTACCGGCAAAGCCGGCCTTTATATGTATTTCAGGGTTTCACCCTGTGTTGCTGACTAGATTTAAATTTTAAAGTTCTTCAGGGCCGCAAGGCCTGGATGAAGTATCGGCGCTTCACAGTTACAACTGCCTTGGTTCAGGTTGCATCCACAGGAGTGACAAAGTCCAAGGCAAGAGGCCTTACATAACGGATGCTGTGGCAAAGACATTACGATCTCCTGCTCTACATCCGGCAATAAATCAAGCTCAGGGCCAGAAAAATGAATCAAGCCCATCTCATCGGCATGTAGTTCCAGCTCTTCATCATGCGTCGTCTCACCTTCTTCTTCACACACGTATGTAAGCAAGATCGGCACATCAAGTCGTGTGCTGACTGGTGCCAGGCAACGGCAACAGGGAGTACTCACCAGAGTCGCCAAACGCCCACTGACTTTAATAAAGTCATCGACCCATAACGCCTCAAGAGAACCTGATATTGGCTCATCGAAAGTCACGCTTTGCGCAACGACCATTTCAGCGAGGACCGGAAAGCTTGAAGCCTGTTTCTCAAGCGCTATCTGGCGCGGTCTTCTTTTAAGTTTGTCGATCTGTATCAGCACGACAATCTACCTCATGGGATTTTGAGCAAGTCGCCAGTATAGGAACCTCCATGAAACAGTCAAGAAGTTTTCACCTGTAGCCGAAATTAAGTCCCTTCTATTAACGTATTAAAGATAAATTTGCAAGACTTTAGTACCCGACATTAAGGGGCTCTTGCAATCCTGACAAGGCTGCGGTAGAACGGGTCACCACTGTATGGGAAAAGATCAAAGATGACACATAAAAACACACCACAAAAGCTCGAATCTTTATTGCAGATCATGAGGGCACTAAGAGCCCCAAATGGCTGCCCCTGGGATATCGAACAGACCTCTGACAGCCTCACACCTTACATTCTTGAAGAGGCCTGCGAGCTCATCGACGCAATCGAAGGAGGGAACCCGGAGATTATTCTTGATGAGTTGGGCGATTTGCTCCTGCAGGTCGTATTTCTGACTCAGATCTATGAAGAACAGGAGCTGTTTAACTTCTATGACGTTGCAGCCGGCATCGGAGACAAGCTGGTTCGACGCCACCCGCATGTTTTTGACCGCGAAGGCACCTCTACCCCAGAGAACGAACTTGACCAGCAATGGGACAAGATAAAAAACTCTGAGAAAACCAACAACAAGAGCTGCCTGGCCGATCACCTGCCAAGCAAGCTGCCCGCACTGCAAAAAGCTCAAAAACTTGTAAGCAGAATGAAGCGTAACAAGAGAGCAGAAGAGATACCCAAAATGCTGAAAAGCCTGGTCCAGCCAGATTACGCAGAAAGCGCACAAGAGGATTTACTATTAAGTGAAGAGACCTTGGGGCAAACTTTATTCGAGCTTGTCAGACTGGCGCAAAGTGCGGGACTTGACGCCGAGTCCGCGCTTCGCAAAACAACCAAAAAAATCATCGACAAGGTCGACAACAACTGATCGCACAAAACAGCATTCAAAACCATAACGACTGTCAAGAACTTTCTTAAAAAAAATGGTAAAAAATGAAAAAATCACTGTGTTTCGGGCACCTATCAATCTTGTCCACAAATCATGTGGACAAGTCGTTGATAACCATGTGAATAAGCAAACCCCCAAACGACATAATAACAACTTATACCTTCTGCCTAATTTTTGAGCAGTTTATTTGTCCTTTAAAAACAGCAACTTACCAAATGTTTATTTAAAGAGAGAGATATGGTGATTATCGGAACCGCTCTCATTAAAAAATACCTATTAAGCGAGGAAGCGTGTTTATAAAGCTATTGATATTCTTTGTTTTTGTACCAGTTATGGAACTCTACATCCTGATTGAAGCCGGACGGGTTATGGGGCTGGCACCCACGATAGGGCTCATCATGATGACAGGTGTAGCCGGGGCCTGGTTGGCACGAAGCCAGGGTGTCGAAATCCTGAGGAAAATACAGGAAGAGACCTCGCGTGGACAGATGCCAGCGACAACCCTTATTGACGGAGCCTTAATACTGGTAGGCGGATTGCTCTTGCTGACGCCCGGCTTTTTCACCGATGCACTTGGCTTCAGCTTTCTGGTTCCATCAACACGTGATCTTTGGAGAAAGGGATTGAGCCTCTGGCTACAGAGTCAAATCAAGCGGGGATCCGTTACCATCCATCGCTCTTAGTCAAGCCTTCACCAACATAATCATCCAAAAATAAAACAGGAACCCTTTTAGGTGCCCTGCTCTGTCATAAAATAACCTCCATGACAATTTTAAAGTCCGGAAGGAAGATAGTAACACTACTGGAGATTGTTAAGACTAAGGAGAAGAAAGATCAGGCGCCGTAGACGATATCAATCGCTTCTGGAATTTGTTCAGACTGCTGAAGCGACCTCAAATCGCGGTATGACTCAACGTTCAACTGCAGGGAGCTGTGAACATCATAAGAGACAAGAGTAGGATCGTACTGCCGCACACCCCACCCAAGGCAAACAACGCAAAGAACGAGGGGCAGGCCGACATTGGCAATAAAATAAAAGGCATGTCCAAGCGTGCGGCCCCAGAAACGCCGGAGCATTTCCAGCAAAGAATCTTGCCGGCCAGCGAGAACCAGGTAAAGAGAGATGGATGCGACATAAAGCGCGAATAATCCGAAAACTATGGATGCATTCATGGCCCTGCCCTCCATTGTTCAGTAGGTACTAAGTACCTTTAATTATAGGCAAGGCCAGAATAAATACAAGCAGATAAAACGGCGTTCTGGAGAGTTTGTAAAATATTCATGAGTCATGCTCTATTCACCAATAATTTTCACCAGGACACGCTTTCGCCTGAGACCATCAAACTCCCCGTAAAAGATTTGCTCCCAGGGTCCGAAGTCTAACTGACCTGCCGTAACAGCAACAACCACCTCACGACCCATGATTGTACGCTTTAAATGTCCATCGCCGTTATCCTCACCCGTTCTGTTATGTTCATAAAGACTCAGCGGTTCGTGAGGCGCAAGCTGTTCAAGCCAGCGCTCAAAATCATGATGAAGTCCTCTTTCATCGTCATTAATAAAAACCGAAGCCGTAATGTGCATGGCGTTGCAAAGGACAAGACCCTCCTGTATACCACTCTCAAGGAGGCAAGCGTTGACCTGTGGGGTGATATTGACAAATCCTCTGCGGGTCTCAACCTCAAACCAGAGCTCTTTCCGATATGATTTCATTGTGCCACCTCCTGAAGAGAACTTGTCGGTCTGAAAAAAAGCGTGATATAATCCGCGCCAGCTTGGCTTAAGGCTGGCAACAGAAACTGTAACCCTGGATAGCAGATGCCTACCGTACCGACAATCATACCACGCTTCTCCTGGCTGCTCGCCACATGTCTGCTGCTCTCACTCACCGGCAGCCCTCACGGAGAGGCCCTTGCGGCACAACGGATTACCGCCAAGACAGCCCCAGTCATAAAGCCAGAGACAACCGCAGGGTTACGTGCGTTTTTTCAGACTCTGGACTACGCATGGATGTCCCTTGACAATGACATCCCACCCCTTATCCTCGAGCAAATCCCGGACGACATCAACAGCTCGGTCAATACAAGGGCCAAGAAAAAAACCTTTTTCATGGCCCTCTTGCCGATGGTTCTTCTTGCAAACCAGGAGATCAGGCATGAACGCCAGGAAATTCAGCAAATACTTGACAGGCACAAAGCCAGGGCCAAAGAGGTCGGCGACCGTGAACGTATTCAAACTATAGCCAAACGTTACGGGCTTCGTGGGCGGCCTCTGACTGACCATCGTGCCCGCAGGCAACTCCTAGAGAGGGTGGACACGATCCCCCCTGCCCTGGTTCTGGCTCAGGCCGCCAACGAATCGGCCTGGGGAACGTCCAGATTTGCACAGATGGGAAACAACCTCTTTGGAGAATGGACTTTCAAACCAGGCACAGGGCTCGTTCCCGCCGGACGCCCTGAGGGTGAAACTTACGAAGTACGAGTATTTGCCAGCATTTACCAATCGATTCGCAGCTACATGAACAATCTCAATCGTAACGGCGCCTACCGAAAGCTCCGTAGGATCAGAGCTGAATTACGGCAGAAGAAGAAGCCGGTAACTGGCGCAGCGCTATCCAAAGGGCTGATCAATTATTCTCAGCGTGGGGAAGAGTACATTGAAGAGATTACGGCCATGATCCGTCAGAACAACCTGGAGCAGGTCAACCTGGCCAAATTGCGTCAACCGGGAAAAGAGCTTAGTACGAATATCGGCACAACCGGCAGCGGACTTTTTTCAACGAGGAACAGGTTGATCGGTCACGCCCCGGCTTCTCGGTAAAACCCATAATTGACTGTACCAGTACCACACCTGACCAGATGTATCAGAAGCCGTAACCGTGTACTTGCTACGGCGCCCAACCAAGGGTTGCAGCGCCTTTACTGAGTAAGCTCTGTCCTCTCCCATCTCCTTCTCCAACAAACACCCTGCCCCCCCTTGAACAAAGCACTTCAATGTTCTTTCATCGACAATTTTATTGTTCAGGTAAAACTTTAAAGTGGGCGGATTTTCTTTATTGATTACAGTGTCTTGATGGGCTTCCAACTGAACAGGCAAGCTCTTCATAAAAAGACGACTACGAAACTCACTTACAGCAGAATAGGCACCACCAACCGGGAATCTTGGCAAAGTATGCAAATCTTGTCCGTCAGTAATGACACCGGATTGCTGGCCAAAGGCCGCGACGAAACCAGCCTCACGGATCAAGTTTGTCAGCTCTAGAGAGAATTCACCATAGGGATAAGCAAAGAGTCGTGGAGATGTACTGAGATGCTTTTTAAACAATCCCTGGGAGCGCCTCAGGTCCTCAGCGACCCTGTTTCGCCATTCACTTTCTTTTTCTGAAGGGATACGGTCCAGCAGGTAAGCATGACTGGCGGAGTGATTACCCATTTCAACACCTTCTTTCTGTAGCATAAGAAGGTCCTGCCAATCCATGAAATCAGAGCCACCGACAGTATCGGTACTGACAAATAGAGTTGCAGGATAACCATATTGCTTCAGCAGAGGCCAACCATCCGTCAGAAAGGAAAGATAGCCATCATCCACTGAAATCACAGCACACCGCTGTGGCAGGCTCTCACCTGCCCTCATGCGATCGACAACCTCACCAAGGGTCAGAACAGTAAAGTGTTCGACCTTGAGAGTCTCAAGATGGTCTTTAAAAGCTTCTGTCGTGATATTGGTAGAGGGATAGCGGGAATCGTTGAAACGATGATAGACAAAAACATTTGCTTCGCTGGCAAACACCACCTCGGCTGGCATCAGAAGCAGCGCAACAAGCACAAAAGAGAGGCCGTTGAGAAAGGGCTTACGACTTATCCTTGCCACTAAGCGGCTGCTTAACCTTTGAACGCAGATAACGACGAATACTGTTGCGAGCACGCGGCGTAACTGCCCACTCCAACCACTTCGGCAACACAGTCGGTCGATCAGAGGTTTCGACATCTATCTGGTCTCCATCCATCAAACGGGCCTTGAGCTGGCGGGTCTTACCATTAATTCGCACGCGTACAGCGTGCAAACCAAGTTGCTCATGAATATCGAAGGCAAAGTCCAGAGCACTGCTACCCTCAGGGAGCGAACGGACCTCACCCAAAGGAGTATAAACCTGTATTGACGCAGATGCCAGACGCAGGCTATCCATATCAAAAGCGGACTCGCCCTCGATCAGAGATTGCATCAGGTCTTCAAAGCTTGAGCTACGGAATTCAAAGCCGGGAGCTAAAACACCCGAATCATTAAAACGCGCAAGTTTGCGCGTGGTGATTTCCACCCGAAGACGGAGTTCACCAGCCTGGACACTGGTCTTTAAGGCCTGGTATCCATACTGTGACGGCATATTCAGGTGATCACGCAGTTTGCCGGGAATCGGGGGATAGAGACGGTGCAGCAAACCGAGAGTGTGGTAGGCATCCAGGAATCGATCCACAAGGATATCCAGAGTATAGAGAGCCGGCAAGCCTCGTCCGGTCGTTCTGGCTGCGGCGATGGAGAAATGTCTCCAACGATCCTTAAGCAGGGCATCGATTTTGTGATGCTCCAGGACATTGTGAATTTCGGAACGAATACGGCCAAAATTGGGCTCATGAAGTTTACGCATTTCGTGAACGTGGGAATCATAACGTTCGGCTCGGGTTGGATAGAGAATTCTCAGCGACAGGGCATCAAGCTCTGTAGCAACACGTCCCATACCAAGGTGCCTGGCCAAAGGAACGTAGATCATCCGGCTCTCTTCTGCGATCAAGCGTTGCTTTTCCGGATTTAAGGCCTGAATGGTCTGCAGGTTGTCAATGCGGTCCCAGAACTTCAGACAGAGGACCCGAACATCCCTGACGGCAAGCAGGACCTGCTTGCGGTAAGTCTGAGCTTTTAAAGCACTGCGACTGAGAAGATCGTCGTCTACCTTGGTCAGGCCATCGACCAGTAGCCCTATCTCCATGCCAAACATTTCACTGACATTTTCAAGCGTTGTGGGCGTATCTTCCACAACATCATGCAAAAGAGCAGCAATGACCGAGGCAAAATCCATCCAGTGCCTGGCGGCCAGGTGCGCAACCCGCAAGGGATGGAAGAAATACGGTTCTCCCGATTTACGGACCTGTTTACAATGCGCGTCCTGTGCCAATTGAATAGCTTTTTGTAAAGCATCAATCGAGTCATCGAGAACCTGTTCGCTCAGGCTGCCGCCATGATGAGTCACCAGCAATTCCATGATCTCGTTGATCAGGCGCAGCTGCCGTTTTTCATCATAATTCTCCGCCGCTTCCGGCTGAGCTATCGGTTGATGAATTTTTTCCATGAAACATAGACCCGTTCAAGAGCTGTAAAATAGGCAAATATTCATGAGACAGAGAACACGACAGAACATAATCGGGCTCAACTCTTCGGCTGATATTAATGCAGAATCAAACGCCTAGCAACCCTGTTCAGGGTCGAAGCCAAACAAATTTGACAATCAGCCTGGAGGCCAGGTCAGGTCTCTGCCACCGAGCAAGTGGAAGTGGATATGCCAGACCGTCTGTCCGCCCGCTTCGTTGCAATTGTTCACCACGCGGAAGCCGTCTTCGGAGAAGCCCCGGTCATGTGCGATCTTGCCGGCAATTTGGAAGACATGTCCAATCAGCTCATTGTCTGCCGTAGTCAAGTCCAGTGTTGTGCGAACATGTTTACGCGGCACGATCAGGAGATGATCTGGAGCCTGAGGGTTGATATCCTCCAGGACAACGACCTGTTCGTCTTGATAAACAAACTTGCCCGGAATTTCACCGGAGATAATTTTACAGAAGATGCAGCTGTCCGGCATGCTCTCCTCCTTCATCAGTGGTCGTGTTAACGGCGTCCCCATCAAGAGGAACGACATGCCACCTTTCACGGGCAGCGCGTTTGCCTAAATCAAGATTATGACTGAAGAGTATCAATTGTCCATCGGCAGAAGCCAGGTCAACCAGGTTGAGCGTTTTCGCAAGGCGTTTCTGGTCCAGGTGAACAAAGGGATCATCGAGCATCAGAGGTAAAGACCGACCATCATCGCGGACCTTTGCCAAAGCCATCCGCAGAGCCAGATAAATGGCATCAACGGTACCACGGCTGAAATGATCCACGGGAGTCCAACGACGCCCGTCAACCTGGATAGATGGAGCCATATTCTCATCAAGTTTGATCTCCGTGTAGCGGCCCCCGGTAATCTTGCCAAACATTTTGCCTGCTTCAGCATTCAACGTCACCAGGTGAGAACGGCTGAACTCGTCAACAGCGTCTGCAAGCAGGTTAATTGATTTGCGTAGAACAACAATACGATCCTCAAGATCATTTTTACGCCTTTGGAGTGGTGACATGGCGCTCTTGACAGAGATTTCCTGCACCAGGGGGCCTTGCTGTGAAGCTGCTTCAGCAGCAGCCCCTGGTGTATGCCTGGCAGACTTCAACTGCGCCTGCAGCTCCTCCAGGCGAGTCTCTTTTGCCTGCATATTGACAGCAAAATCGGCCAACCGTGCTTCCAACTGGCGCAACTCCTCAGCGGCCTCATCGTCTTTCAAGAAGTCTTTTTCAACGACTGACACCGTGGGATCCGGGGATGAGGGTTCACGATCAACAAGCTCAGAACCTTTAACGACCCCGGGATCATCAGATTCCGTTGCAGACCAGTATTGGTCAAGTAATGCACGATGAGTCATAACAAGTTTTTGCAAACGAACCAGGTCGACCGCAGAAGACGGCAAGCCAAGAGCCTCACAACGCTCACTTAATTCCGCCTGTCGTTGCTGCGCGACGCCCTTCTTCTGCTCAAGCAAGCCACGCTCCTTACGGCACTGTTCCAGAATTTTATTACGATTAATCTGCCGCCAGGAGGCCCAGGCAAGCAGAGCCACAGAGCAAACGCCAACAGCCGTCAAGAGGGGCGTTTTGAAAAAGGGTTGCCAAAAGGCTACGGCCGCAAGTGCGACGAAAAGCACCAGGAGGCAGCCAATCACCACCCAGGGAATTTGTGGAATCTTTTTCTCTCGACCATGAAGGATCGAGAATGGTTGTTGCAAAGCGGCTAGCTCCTGCCTGATTTCAGCGGCGGCACTTAACACTTCTGGCAATTGCGGCGGCAAAGAGGGCGGTAGCCCGGCAGCGGTCAATTTTTCAGAAAGCGTCTTTTTTGTGCCTGAGCTCTCTTCCTTTACCGGTTCAACCTTTGCGGGCGGCGCGGCTTTTTCTTCGTTGAAGTCAGCCTGCTGACGAAAACGCGCGATGTATCGCTGGCCCTTCTCATACTCCTGGCGTTCAAATTCAAGTTCGCCTGTCAAGGCACTGATCTCTTCTTCAAGAGCAACCTGACTATCGTCGCGGGTAGGGTTATCGATCTCCACAAAGATCGGCACAGCCCCTTCATCACCCTGCTCGGACAGCTGCTGACAAACGGTTTCATACTCACGGTCACGTTGCTTGTCCCTCCCCCAGGGATTGCTACGGGTCAGTTGAAAATGCTCATCCAGCAAAGTGTCAAGAATTTCAGCATAATCGGCCTCAGCGGTACCACTGACCAGAGTTCTCAGCTTAAGAGCAAGCTCGTCGCCGCTCCAACTTTGCGGGTGATGCCCAAAGAAGTAAGTCGCGCGAAAGAGCCTCTCATCAGCAACGCCAATCAACTTTTCAAGCAGTTGCCGGTACTCGCGACAGGAGGCACTGCGCCCCCGGAACGGAGCTTTTCCGGAAAACTGTGACCTGACATGATAAAGGTCATCTTTTTCGACCAGCTCAACCTCATCAGTCAGCAGGTTGCGTTTAACTTCAACGGTGTGTCCCCGGCCCTCAAAAAAGAGTGATGCAGAACAAACATTGCGACCCCAGGGCTTGAACCTCTCCAGACGATCGGTACCAAAAAGAACCGCGGGGACAGCCTCGGCGATCGTCGACTTACCCGCCTCGTTGGGGCCTATGACAAGGTTCAGTCCACGACGGAATTCAACCGTCTGGCCACGAAATCTGCCGAAGCTCTCCAATTCAATGCTACGCAGTATCATGAGGCCTCACCATCCATGGCTTGAAATCTCTTCAACAGGAGCTGCAAGGCATTTTCCAGAAGCTCAAGCTCTTGCTCATCAGCAAACTCAGACTGTTGGATCACCGTGCGAACGAGAACGCCTCGAACACTCTCTTCGCGAGCCAGTACTTCTATATGCGCGCTACCCAGTAGACGTGTCATACCTCTCCCCCATAAAATAACTCTGGATAGTAACAAACATTCTGGTGACAAGCAGCACCGAATCTTTCCTTATGTGCAGCCATCGCCTGACGGCGGTACTCTTCAGGGTTAACAGCCTCTGACGCCAGCATCAGGAACTCCTTGGCCAAAGTGACATTTCTGACTTTCTGTACAGCCGGAGCACCCCGACCAACCAGCTTCAAACCATGGACACCGGCCTTCTGCAAATGCGGAATAGCGCAAAGGCCACAGCCGTGGCGACGATTCGTTTCAGACCAACTCTCCTGTCTCTTCATTGCCTGCTGCAAGCCTTCAGAAGCTCCGTTGCCAAGGGGTGCAATCTCGTAGGGTATTTCACACGGCCAGATCTTTTCCGGACTGGAATGATGAAAAGTACAGAGACCTTCGGTATTCGGGCATTTACCGACCAGCAGGAAAGCATCAAAAAGAACATCCGGGGCCTGTTGAATAACAGCTGCCATATCAGCCACGGTCAAATGCCTGGGCAGGACCACACGCTGCATACCCTGCTCGGCCATAAGCCTGACAGAACCGGCGTTGGTCAGGTGCGCCAGGGTGCTGGCATGATATTCAATAACAGGGTGGCGTTGTTTCAGAAGACGCAATACACCGACATCAGCCAGAATCAGGCTATCTATACCCAGCCTTACCATGCGATCGATGTAATCAATCAGCATGGGCAATTGTGCATCTGTATAAAAAGGCGCGTTCAGGGTTAAGGCAAAAGTTCCACCGTGAGCATGGGTGAGATCGACAATCGCCTTCAACTCCTCTTCCGTATCGATCTGCGCGGCGGAAAAGGTTCTCTGGTTAAGCGATGCAGCAAGACTGTAATCTTCCCATTCAGCAGGAAGATAACCGCCGTAAAGCTCGTCGGCCCCGGCTTCCAGAAGCATGGCAGCTTCTTGCAGATTGTCGACAGGCGAGATAATACGCATATTAACTGTTGTCCTGATACTTCCAGATATTATCACGGCGATAATCCCACCAGGCGGGATCAGCTTCAGCCGTCAAACTTTCCCCAACCAGAATCAAGGTCAGGGCCGGGCGTGGGTTGGGACTGTCCAGGTTAAAGTAATCCCTGCTGCCAACAGTTGCAACGATTGTATCCAGAGTGGCAACAACGACTTCTTCATCAGGTAGACCGACCCGGTGAGCCAGAGCTATCGGGGTATCTGTACCATAGCCCTTCCGGAGTTGAGCGACCAGTTCCGGCAGAGGTATATTATTCATGTAAATCAGCAGCGAAACACCCGGCTCGGCGAAATCCCCCATGGTCGGGGCGTCAGGGCCATCACCAAGGGTTCGCGGCGAAGCAAGAATCGCCCGACTGCAGACACCGGGTAGATCAAGTGTCTTTTTCAGAAGTGCGGAGGCTGCGTTGGCGGAGCCCACCCCGGGAACAACGACAGCAAGAGGACCCAAGGCATCGACAAGAGCCTGAAACGGGGAATAAAAAGTTAAGTCTCCGGGTACCAGAAAAGCGACCGGCCCATTGATCAGATGACTCTTGATCTGCTCAATCAGGTCAGAAAAATAGTATTCAAAGGGAACAAAGAGTTCTTTACCTTCAAGGAACTCCGCAAAAGGTTGATCATACATAGGTGGCAAGTAAACCACCCGGCACTCTATGAGAAGACGCTCTGCACGACGGGTCAATAGCTCGGGATCACCGGGGCCGGCGCCTAAAAAATAAATCTGATGACTCATAAGCCCCTCTCCAAACGCAAATGAATCAGGAACTCTTTATTGCCCTTTGGCCCTAAGAGCGGACTGTCGCAGACTTCAACCACCCGGCAGCCGAGCTGTTCCGAGAAAAGTTTGATCTTCGCAACAACCTCTAGATGCTGGTCGGGGTCACGGACGACTCCACCTTTGCCGACCTGCCCCTTTCCCACTTCGAACTGCGGCTTGATCAGGGCAATGATATCACTGCAAGGCTTTAACAGGGCAATGGTTGACGGCAGGACTTTTTCCAGAGAAATGAATGAAGCATCAATAACAGCAAGATCCGGAAGATCATCGAGTTGGTCCACTGTAAGATGTCTTATATTGGTCCGTTCAAGGTTCTGAACTCTGTCGTCATCACGTAACTTCCAGGCCAACTGGCCGTAACCAACATCGACAGCGATGACTTTTACTGCACCATTCTGCAAAAGACAGTCTGTAAAGCCACCGGTCGATGCACCGACATCTATGGCAACCCGTCCGTCAATCGCAATTTCAAAACAATTCAAAGCCTCTGCGAGCTTCAAACCACCGCGTGACACATAAGGAATATCCTCGCCCCTGAGACGAATTTCCGAGGTCGAGAAAACCTGAGAACCAACTTTATCGACGGTCTGGTCATCTACAATCACACGGCCGGCAAGGATCAGGGCCCTGGCGCGCTCTCTTGACCCGGCCAGTTGACGTTGTACCAACAGTTTATCAATTCGTTCTTTGCCAGCCATGAATATTCGATAATTTCCAAGTATTGGATAAAGGATAAACGTTAATGGCGACTGATCACAATGTCGCCAGGATACGACTTTGCTGAGTGACTTGCTCAGGCTTCAGGCATCGTTGCAGAAACAAGGTGAAAATTTGTTCCAGCCATTCAATCTGTTCAAGGAGCGCGTGCCCCGCAGGGACCAGGTGCAACATCGCCTGCTGGCTACGGGCGAATTCAAGGACGGCTTCGGCCGGCACAAGATCATCCCCCCAGCCATGGACGACAGTCAACTCCCTGGCAATGGCTTGAGGTGACTGATGTTCATAGCCAGGCATGCCAAGGGCCGGGGCCATAAGGAACAGACCGGTCGGGCGAATAACCTGTGAAGCCACGGTTGCTACATAACCGCCCATGCTGGAGCCAACCAGAACAATCGGGCCATCGATTGACTTCACCTCGTCAATTAACCGGACAACCCGCAATTCAGGGTCACGGTTATCACTGTCATCGCGACTGATGACCCCACAACCGAAGCCTTCAGCCACCTTGGCGAGAACTCTAATCTTAGCGCCCCAGGGACCGCTCTCTCTTCCATGAGCGAAAATGACAGTGACCTTCGGCATCTTTTTACCCCTCAATAATTGATTGCAAACTATAACATAATTCACCATGCAATCACACACCAGACTACATGAAAAACAGCATTAAAGTGAGCTTGATGTTAAGAATATCAAACAGGAGACAATAGATAGACAGCAAGGCGTTCTGACCAATATGCCGGGTCTTCATAAAGGCTGGCAAAGCCACAATGGCCGCCATGTTCTGGTGAAATGAGAGTCACCGAGGGATTTTCATGAGTCGTAATATCGGGGAAACACGACAGTGACAGGAAAGGATCGTTACGGGCATTAACGATCCAGGCAGGAACACGTATCCGGTCAAGGTACTGGCTACTGCTGCAACACTGCCAATAATGCGGGGCATCACGGAATCCGTGCAAGGGGGCTGTATAACGACCATCAAAATCAGCAAAGGTCTTCAAACTATGATAGTCATCACAAGGGAACTCATCTGGAAAGTTCTTGGCCTGGAGACGAACCTTTTCCCCCATGAGGCGCATAAAGCGTTTCATGTAAATCGTGTTGGAACTTTCAGCCAGGCGAGATGAAGCGGCAGCAAGATCGCAAGGGACGGAAAAACAGACGGCTGCCTTAACTTCATCAGGCACAATGTCCGCCTCGCGGCCAAGATACATCAGCGTAAGATTGCCGCCCATACTGAAACCAACCAAGGCAACTGAATTGTAATTTCCTGCCACCAAAGCATGGCTGATGACGGCATCAAGATCCTCAGTTGCGCCGTTATGGGTAAAGCGGGGCTGACGGTTGATCTCACCTCCACAGCCGCGAAAATTCCAGGCCAGGACATCAAAGCCTGCCCCATGAACAGCCCGGGCCATACCGGTCACGTAATGTCGACTGGTGTCGCCTTCCAGACCATGAGAGACAATGACCAGGCGTCTGTGACCTGCCTGAAGCCAGTCCAGGTCCAGGAAATCATCATCATCCGTATAAATTCTTTCACGCCGGTATGGTGGCTGTGGCACCCGTCGCAGAAGTGCCGGCCAAATTGTTTCCAGGTGCGCATGAAAAAGATACCAGGGGCGCTTGTAGGCTGGTCGCGTCATGAGGTTTCTTGATATTCAGGCCAGTAGAAAACACCAGCGACAGATTGATTCTGCCGTTCCTTAAAAGTCAGTCGCAATGATTGTATTTTAGGACCTTCTCGAGCAAAACATGGACAAAGAATTATCCAGAAGCTTGCAGAGGACGCGCATTAAGATGATAATAGAAGGTACGCAAGCATTCACAGCCAAAGGAGTTGCGATGGTCGGCTACGGAGCCCTTATCAACAGCGACTTGATGAACCAGCTGAACAATGCCATGAACAGTCTGGCCAACACCCTCAGGGAAGTGCCTTTCTACTGGTATATTGCCGCCTTGGCCGGGATGTTCATTTTTTTCAAACTTCTCATAAAAAAATAGCCCGATATCAAGCAGCATGTTCCATCGGTCGATTTGAACCCCGCCATCGCGACATATGCCCATCAAGCAATTCAACCGACCGATAACCTCTGAATTTGAGGTACATCGCGGCGACTTGTGCGCGTGGTCCATGTTCACAGATAATCACCAGGGGATCTGATTTTTGTTTAACTGCTGCAGCAGTACTCTTTAGCAGATGTGGCAGAGGGGCATGAATGGCCCCCTTGATATGACCGGACTTGAATTCGAGACTGCTGCGAACATCCAGCACCACAAGAGCCTGCCCGAAATCAAGTAACTCCTCCAGCTTATCTGCTGTCATGATTCTTCCCCTAATCCTGCAAAATCGTCATCACCAGGCGTCTCCAGACTGACTCGACCGATCAAACCCGAGCGCAATTCTCGCAAGAGGAGTTCTGCGGATCGCTGTTGATCGACATGACCACCAGTGATCAGGCATCCACGTTTACGACCGATCTGCTCAACCAGCTGGAGCGCACTCTCGGGCAAGGTGTCAAATTTGTATCGAGTGGCAAGAGGTTGCGGATAACACTCCATCAGGTATTCTGCGGCAAACAAAGACACACCTTCATAATCCATCCCGCCCTCGCCTATGGCGCCACTGGCGGCCAGTCGGTAAGCGCTCTTCTGATTGCGGATGTCCGGCCAGAGCAGGCCTGGCGTGTCAGAAAGGTGGATGCCATTGCGAAGATCAATCTGCTGAGGGCACGTTGTTATCGCCGGTTTATCACCAACCCGTGCCATCTTCTTGCCGGCAAGAGTGTTAATCAGGGTCGATTTGCCAACGTTAGGGATACCGACCACCATGGCCCGCAAGGTTTTTCCGGGAACACCCCGATGAGGAGCGAGAATACGACAAAGTTTTGGGATCTGTCCTACAGAGGAACGGTTGTTGGCTTCGATAGGAATCGCCTTAACCCCAACCATACGATCAAAATATTTGATCCAGGCTGCAGTTACTTCAGGATCGGCAAGATCACTCTTGTTCAGAACCTTGATACAGGGTTTTTGTCCACGGAGTTTTTCCAGCATCGGGTTCGCACTGGACACAGGTAAACGCGCATCAAGAACTTCAATAACCACATCAATCTTCGGCATCACTTCGGCAATCTGCCGCTTGGCTTTCGCCATGTGCCCCGGGTACCACTCAATCTTCATCAACTACGTCCTTAAACTTCTTCTTAGCGGACTTTCTCCTGATTTGAGGAAAAGCCCATGATGCTTATCATGCCAGCGCAAAAACGAAATGCGCAAAAACCGTACATCCAACCTTTGCTTGTAGCAATTAATACGATTTACGGAAAACAGTTTTATGGCACTTGGGGCATGGAGGGATACGAGTTGTCTTGGTCATGTGCATTTCAGCCTCGCAGTCCTTGCAAGTCAAGGTTCCAGGGCTGGTGATTTCGCCGGTTTTGTACTCGAGAACCTTCTCCGAGCGTTCAGCAAGCTCGGTGAGCGTTTCAGCGGCACTGGTCAGAATTCTCGAGAAGGCACTTTGCACGCCTGCAGCAAGGCGTTGAGGTTCTACAGCTTTCATGACTGCGTCTCTGGCCTTGTCAGCATTTTCCTTTAAATCGCGACGCACATATTCGCCAAGTCTATCCGCTTGCTCACGTGAAAAATCACCGGCTGAAGAAAGCTCTTCTTTAGCCTTTTTGAGCGCTTCATCAAAAGTCTTTTTGCCTTCTTCAAGAAGATCAGCTGTCCTCGAGGCCAACTTCTCGTACCGACCTATTTCTTCATGATCCACTTTTTCTTCATTCTTCTCGTTCATAAAAGATCTCCCAATAAGAATTAGTCATGTGTCAATGTTGTAAGAATACCATAAAGAAAAGTCTTTGAGTGTGTAATGAAATAGAGATTTCGAGATTTTACGGAACAAATTCAAGAGGAAGAGGCTGTAAACAATATTACTCAAAGACAAGCGATTGAAGTAATCACCAGAAAGTGCGAGAATGAAACATCTTTGATTACTTAACCAGCATAAGGGACGGAGGGACAGATGCAAAACCGTTATATCATGACCGCTTTTGGCAAAGATCGTCCTGGCATTGTAGCAGACGTAACCAGCGTGCTTTATGAAACCGGATGCAACCTTGAAGACAGCACCATGTCGATGCTGTCTGATGAATTCACGATCAACCTGCTATTCTCATCAAGCGACGCTAACATTGAGACAAAGCTCCTGGATCGTTGTGCAGAGATGGAAAAGACCAAGAGCATATCAGCCTTCATCCGACCGCTTAAAGAGCGTAGCGCCGTCAGCCAGTCTAATGCGGCCATCGCGACCATCCATGTTGAGGGGTTGGACCAGGCGGGTATCGTCTACAAGATCAGCCAATATCTTGCCGACAATTCATTGAACATAATCGACCTCAAATCCACCGTCAAAACGACCCCGGAGAGTGGAACCTCGCTTTACCTGATGGATATCCATATTCATCTCACCGGAGGTGCAACGCCAGAATCCATCGAAGAAGGACTCGACGATGTTGCCGAAGAGCTTAACGTAGAGATCACAGTAAGAAGATAACTTTCTCTCTTATATATTTATGGGGACGCAATATTGTTCGTATTGTGTCCCCATAAAATTTCCCCACCACCCCGCACAAATACTTTTCTCTGTTAAAATACCTTTAAAAAGCAATCAAGGCTCCCGTACAGAACACGTGAGGTGACTCATGCACAAAGATAATGTGCTGAATGTACTGCAGCAGTCGGACCAGAAACGTGCACGTTTCCTCGATGCTTGGAAGCATGGTGTTGAATTTCTTGGACCGCAATTCTTTGGCCCCGGCTCACCTGAAACAGCACGGACAAAAGAAGAACTGAGCCCCCTGAAAGAAACGATAGAAGCTCTTTTCGAAGAAGAGAGCGAGGGAGAAGAGCAATTCCTGGCAGCCATGGTCAGTTTTTACGACCCGGCGTGGGGAGAAGAGCTGGCATATCGAATCGAATGTCACAAATCTTTAAGTGGACTGACTCTTGACCTTGACCACGAATGCACAGAGATCATCTGTGAGCTTTTGTTGAATCACGAAGGCTGGTAATAGACGAACCAAGGCCTTTAATACAGAGGCAGGTAGAGTAATTTTCGACCAGCAGCATTAACCCTCGAGACTATGTTGTGCTGTCAGAACTCCAAGAGACCTAAATCTCACCTTCACCGGCAAAAGCTTCACGCAGCTCGTTGCGCTTACGGCGATATGGCCCCCCAAATAACAAAAGGGTATGAGCCGCACGATAATGCTCGATCTCTTCACCCATATGGCGAAATCTCATTTTAACAAACACCACAGCAGAGGCCCAAAGAAGAGCCAGGCACCAGGCCCATAAAGCCAGCAGGATTTTCACACCTGTGAGCACGAGGAGTATCGTCGCAACTAGTCCGCCAAAGACATACGGCAATACGTAATAGCAGAAGAGACCAAGACAAACCCCAAAGAGTGGCAGCAGTACAGCGAAGAGTACAAACGAACTCATGATGCTTAACAGAAAAACGTCCATAAGAATCTCCTTCCCGATGCATTACCCCGGCGGGTAAAACAAAAGCCGGGGCCAATATGATGGCAACCCGGCTGTCCGAAGAAGTTTTTGTGGGCGGATCCAAAGCTTTCCGCACCTACCTTGCGATAGGGATGGCTTTTACGTTTGTAGTTGCCCCCTCACGAAGCGAAAAAAATCAATAATCTCGAAGTAGACGCATTATTGTGTACAATTAAAAATAAACTAAGCATCAGGGCTGTCAACAACCCAAAACAATTAATTTAATCCAATCTTTCTTCATTGTAAGACTTAACTTCTACCACATCGAGGACGAATAATAAAAAAGCTTACTTTGACGTGTAAAAAACTAAATAACCGCTATAATGGACCTGAAGCAACGTTGCTTAGATCTTCAACCCCCTGCAAGGAGGTTCGCCTATCGATTCTAAGCCCGATCATTGCAATAGTTTCAGACGAACCGGCGGGTTTCGACGCCGGAATAGCCCGTGATTAGGGACATAAGGATAGGTAAAACAAAGGCCTGCGCATCAAGCGGCAGGCCTTTCACTTTGATGTTCTCAACAGTAAGAGAATAATCCAATCGCTTGTTATGTCCCCCACTTTTCAACAAGTTCCTCGCATAGCGCATGATAAAGCTCTTCGCCAGACAAGAAAGAGATAATCTGTACGCCCATCCCGCCTTTGAGCTTGTGTAGAATGTTGGCTGGAACCTTTTTAGCCCAACGCACCTCGCCCAAAAATGCAATCAAGCCAGACTCGTGCTTGATCTCTACCTTTATGGACGCTCCAGGTTTAGCGCAAACGGAAGAACGGATAAATAGCCCATCGTGATTGATGTCGTCTGTAAAACCAAACTTTTCGGCCTTGCTGATTCCAAAGTTAAGTGAAATCCGTTTGCGGTGGCGCTTCTTGTAACGACTTTCCGCCATACCATCCCCCAAATATCAAAACAGCCTGAACAAATTCATTAAAGAAAAAACAGATTACTCTCCGGCAAATTTAGCACGACGCTCTTTTAAGATCTTTGCGTGTCTGACCTCTTCGCCAGCCAACCAACCGAAAGCTTCCCTGCCATCATCAGCCAGAGCAAGAGCACTGGCTTTAAGAAAGTATTCGGCGAACTTCTCTTCTGCTTCTATCGCAAGATCAAGAGCCTGAATATCTGCCGTGTCAGTTTTCAGAACCGCTTCGAGCTGTTCCGCATCAGGAAAAATTTTCGTGTCGGAGAATTGGCTCAAGTATGGCAGAAACTCCTCTTCATACTCGACGATTGCGCCATCCTGGTACTTTGCCTCCAATTGAGTCAAGCGCTTGAGATGCTCAATCTCATCCTGAGCCAGCCAGGAGAAGAGCTCTTTTAACGTCGGATCGGAAGCTCTCTCCGACATGGTCGAATAAAAACGATGGCCATTTTTTTCGACTTCCTTTGCAGCGCGAACAACTTCAAAACCACTGAAGTACTTGATACCACTCATAAATAGTGCCTTCCTCTGTTTTTCTTCGTTTGTACCTCAGGCTTGAACAACTGTCAATTGCCAAAGAGTTTCTGTAGAGAATCCTGTAACAACTTACGGCCCGGGTCCTCTGCAGGTTCAGCCTCTTCTCCGGATTGAGTCTCGGTAGTACTGCTGCTGTCTTTCGGCCTGAATAGTTTATCAAGCTGACGATTTAGCTCCTGACCCAAAGCTTTACTCGCCTGACGGTTGATTCCTTTCGGATCAAGACCGAATCGGGGTGAGGAGAAGTCTCCTGTCAGCAGTAACGGCAGCTGGGTCCAACCGTCCTGATCTTCCAGGTAGCGCGTGACACTGCCACCTTTATCAAGCTTGGCCGAAAGTTCTGGGCTAAGACGTGTATCAAGGCCCAAATCCAGAGAGCCATCCAAACCGATCGAGCCTTGCGGAGACAGTTTCAGCCGTTCGCTGGTAAGCTGGCTGTCCAACTTAACCTTTCCATTAACAACCTTGAACTGAGCTTTGAAATTTTCAAACTGGATATCTTTAAGATCTGAAAGCTGCACAATAGAGCTGAAGCCCTTGACCAACCCCGGACTCGCCAGGCGTCCGTCTGAAACCAGCATATCTCCAGCGCCAGAGAGATTACGACTCATAGATTTCCACTGAGAGCCTCGACCATCCAGATCAACCGACAGGTTCATAGCTCCGAGCAGGCTTCCCGCTGCTTTCGGCAGGAAGGCAGTCAGCAACGGGTCCGCCTGAACAGCATTTAAATCAAGGTTTGCGCTGTAGGCAAGGCCTTTCTTCCTAAGATCGACACTGGCAGTAGTCCTGAATGAGCCACCAGCCACATTGCCATCCATCTGTGAAAGTTTGAAAATATTATCTTTCAGTTCATAACGGGCAATGAAATCTTTGATTGTCAAATCTTTCCAGAGGGCCTCAGCCACCGAGATGGTTCCGGTAGCATGTACCGGGATATCAAAGGGACCAAGCTCCTTATCGTCACCCTGCCCCCTGTTCGACGCTGTCACCACCTCTTCTGCGGCGGCAGCCGGTGACGCGCTACCCAGCAGGAGGGGCTCAAGCAGGAACCTCTTTGAAGTAATATCCGCAGTCACAACCGCCGGTGGAGTAAAGAGTCGGCTGGCCGTGAGCTTAATGTCAGCGTTATTGTCACCGAGACGAACCTGTAACCCTTCAGATTTAAGATGGTCACCGCTCAACAGTAAGCGTCCGGAAAAAGCAGGACGTTGCCCCCCTGCCGTGGCCTGAACACCTTCAAGATCAACCTGTGCCGATTTCAATAAGGATTGAGGGTTCTCAAGAGAGCCGGCCAAAGAGGCCTCTGCTGAAAGTGAACCCGCAGGGTCAAGGGAACTGACGTCACCAATCAAGCTCTGCGGTACGGCATCAATCGCCTGACGGATTTTTAAATCAGGAACAGAGAGGGTGAGATTGAGAGTCGGCCTGGTAAGAACAGTGTCGATCTTACCGACGACCCCGAGCTTGATACCGTTGAAATCAAGATCAAAGCTATGAACCTGAAGTAAATCCTTCTTATGAGCCAGCAAGAGGTCGAAGTCGACATTCACGTCTGCATTTTCCAGAGGAGCTTCCGGCATGGAGTCAAGGAGAAGATCCAGGTCAGCCAGAGATACTGAGCCTTTCAAACCAAAATCTTCGAAGCTTCCGAGCAGGGTTGCTTCGAGAGATAGTTTCGCCCCACCCAGATTGCCGGGCAGACTTTCCTTGAAATAGGGGCTGAATGCGACAACATCGAGAGCCTTCATTGCGATGTCGAAGTCCACGCTGAAGGGCTGCAGGTTGATATGCCCATCAAGTGTCAAAGGGCTTTCGTTGAGTTGGCATTGCACCGAGAGTGGGATCTTCCCGGTGAGCGTTACGCCCTTTGCAGCGACCTGCAAGCCAGAGATTTCATAACGATAAGGCGCTTTGTCATTCAGGACATGATCGAGGAATACCATCTGTCCATCCTGAAGGAGCAGGTTTGAAACAAGCAGGCTGATAGGACGGTCATTCTCGCTGCTCGTCGACTCACTGCCTTGTGGAATTTGAGGCTGAGTCTCTCCAGGTGTGGGTTCAGAGTCCTCGCCATCGACCAGATCGCTATAATTGAACTGCCCATCTTTATATCGAACGACCCTGACATTCGGCTTTTCCAGGCGGACCTCATCAATAACAACCTTCATCGCCAATAATGGTAACAGTTGGTATTTGAGCCTGACCATATCGGTAGAGACGAACAGATCCTGGCCGTTCTTCTCATAGAGCTTCAGCCCGTGAATCTCGATGCCGGAGAGCAGGCTGACCTCAATGTCGCCAAGTTCGATCTTGCGCTGGATGTTCTCTTCAGCCAGCGGCAGGATTGTTTCTTTCACCCTCTCAGGGGTAATCAACACCGTCGCCAGTACGAGCAAGGTAACAACAAGTAGAATCAGGACAGCGCCGACACCGAAAAGTATTTTCAACCATTTATTCATTTACACACCCCAAGCCACAACAGAGTTCATTCGTTAACCAACGGACTTCAAGTTTGACGCATCATGCTTGTAACGGGTCATCTACACCATTTACAGAAAGGACCGTTTGCCACTCTTCAGCGGTAACGGGTTGCACCGAAAGGCGGTTGCCCTTGCGCAAGACACCCATGCCACTGAGCGTCGGATGTTGACGCAGCGCATCTCGACTTAAAGGGTGCGGAAGGTGACAAAGGTACTGAACGTCTACCATAAACCAAATTGGCTTTTCATCCGTAGACTTGGGATCAAAGTGCTTCTCGCGTGGATCAAGGGCGGTATGATCCGGATAACCTTCTCGCACGACCTTGGCCAGCCCGACTATCGACGGTTCCTTGCAATTGCTGTGGTAGAAAAGCACGCCGTCACCAACTTTGATGGTATCACGCATAAGGTTTCGGGCCTGGTAATTACGCACTCCGTCCCAGTGATCAGTCATGTTCGGCATCTGCTGCAAGTCATCGAGAGAGAAACAATCAGGTTCAGACTTCATTAACCAGTAATTCATACATAAACTCCAGATAACGAGGGAGCTGAATTATTAAAGCATCGACCTCATTTTATTTTGATTTTCTTGACCTCTGTCAAATTCATCAAGGCAAGCGCTGGGTTACTCTCACATCAAGTTCTATGAATAGTTATAACAAATCATAGCACTAAAAGCAGAAAGACAACTGCCAAAAACCTGTTAAAGTTATCAAGTTTTGTCACGACTGAACAAAACCTTAACTCAACGAACCTAATGGAGGAGAATCCCATGTCAATGTTTTGTTACCAATGCGAGCAAGCATCCAAAGGAACCGGCTGTACAGCGGTTGGTGTCTGCGGCAAACAACCTGACGTAGCCGCCCTGCAAGACTTGTTGGTTTACACCATGAAAGGCATCGCATTCTGGGCCGACAAAGCTCGTGCAAATGGCGCCAAGGACCAGGAAATCGATCGTTTCATGATCGACGGCCTCTTCACTACCGTCACCAATGTCGACTTTGACCCTGAGGCTGTCGCAAAATTTATCGCTGAAGGCGTTCGTCTGCGCGGCAAGGCCAAGCAACTGGCCGGCGTTTATGATGGTGCCGTTCCTGGTGCGGCTCAAGACTGGGCCCTGCCTGCATCGATTGATGACCAGGTCAAGCTAGGCCAACTGCATGGAGTCAAAGACTACACCGTCGACGCTGACATTCACTCGGTTCGTGAGATCATCATGTATGGCATCAAGGGCTACGCAGCCTATGCTGACCATGCCCGCATCCTCGGCAAAGAATCTGATGAGATCTACGCTTACACTCACAAGGCCCTGGCCGCAATGCTCGACGACAGCCTCGACTTGATGGCGAACGTCGGTCTGGCCATGGAAGCCGGTCGCATCAACTATGTGACGATGGAGCTGCTCAACCAGGCTCATGTTGAAGCATACGGCCACCCGGTTCCAACTTCTGTCCAGTTGGGTACCAAGGCGGGCAAAGGCATTCTGGTTTCCGGCCACGACCTCAAGTTCCTTGAAGAGCTGCTCAAGCAGACCGAAGGGACAGGCGTCAACATCTACACCCACGGCGAGATGCTGCCTGCTCACGGCTATCCCGGCCTGAAGAAATACTCTCACCTGGTCGCTAACTATGGTGGTGCATGGCAAGACCAGCACAAAGAGTTCGCAGAATTCCCCGGCGCTATCATCTTCAACACCAACTGCATCCAGAAGCCTGCAGACAGCTACGTCGACCGCCTCTTCACCTGGGGTCTGGTGCAATGGCCTGGCGTCAAGCATGTTGAGGGTTGGGACTTCTCGGAAGTTATCGCTAAAGCCCAGGCGTGCGGTGGTTTCGAAGATGCTCCGGGCCAGGAGATCCTGACCGGCTTCGGTCACAACGCCATCCTCGGTGTTGCCGACAAGGTCATCGAAGGTGTCAAGGCCGGCGCGATCAAACATTTCTTCCTGGTCGGCGGCTGCGACGGTGCCAAATCCGGCCGTAACTACTACACCGAGTTTGCAGAGCAAGCTCCTAAAGATACCGTTATCCTGACCCTGGCTTGCGGTAAGTTCCGCTTTAACAAGCTCGACCTCGGCGATATCGGTGGCATCCCTCGCCTGCTCGATGTCGGTCAGTGCAACGACGCCTACAGCGCCATTCAGGTTGCCATCGCTCTTG
Source organism: Deltaproteobacteria bacterium IMCC39524 (assembly GCA_029667085.1). Taxonomy (NCBI): domain Bacteria; class Deltaproteobacteria; species Deltaproteobacteria bacterium IMCC39524. The sequence continues at coordinate 390,819 of JARUHJ010000001.1, read as the reverse complement.
CGGACGCATTCGAGTGCGGCGTCAACGACCTGCCCCTCTCCATGGTACTCTCATGGTACGAGCAGAAGGCCGTTGCCATCCTTCTGACGCTACTCCATCTCGGCATCAAGAACATCAAACTCGGACCTTCACTGCCGGCATTCATTACGCCGAACGTGCTCAACTTCCTGGTTGAGAATTACAACATTGGCCCGATCACAACTGCCGAAGCAGACCTCAAGGAGATCCTTGGCTAAAAGGAATTGATCGCACAACAACACAAGGCCGCCTCAGATATGAGGCGGCCTCTGACGGAAGATAAAGTCCTCGCCAAGGTGGCGGGGATTTTATTGTTCAGGAGGCTAATGAGCGTCTGCTGGCAGCGGCTTGTCAGACTATGAAAAAGATGGTCTTGCTGCTATGTATATCAAGAGCACACAGTGAAAAGGATTCCCTATGGGCTGTTATTCTGCTTCTTAAGCGCCAGATAAAAGTCTTCATCGTTATTCAAAAGCCTGTCTGAGTCTGATGGTCTAAGAAACAAAGAAAAGACTGCTGAAAAAGCATAAGAAAACCCCGCATCCAAAAATGCGGGGCTTGTCATCAGTCTGGAGAGCCATAAAAACGGCTGCCGTTTTTGTTACATATTATGGAACATGACCGAGAACTGGCGCTTTTTACCATCTTCGAGTTTGGTTCCGATTTCAAAGGTAGACATACCATCTCCTGCGGAAACATCAGAACCGAAGCCGGGGCCCATCTGCATCAACATGGAGGGCTTGGCGTCTTCACCCTTTATCTTGAGAGCCGCCTTACCTGAAGTAACGGTTTCACCGGTCTTTTCATCGGTAAAAAAGACCATGACGTGGTGAGTCGCATTCATACCCATTTTTGCCATAGTAGCCCTGGTTTTCTCATCGTAGGCCTTAACTTTGACCGTAGCAACAACGCCATCCTGGGTATCCTTACCAATCTCTACAAAATCACCATCTTCGGCGGCCATATCGTGACCCTTGTGCATGTCATGATCCATCTCTTTGGTGTCATCCATCTTCATGTCATGGGCCTTGTGCTTGTCATGATCCATGTCCTTGGACATTTCTTTGTCGTGGGAACCGTGGTCCATGGCTATGGCGACCATGGGCATGCCCATAGCGATAATCAGGGCCATCATAGCGAAAGTAAAACGTTTCATAGTGAATCTCCTTTTAGGTTGAGATCAGCAATTCGCTAACCTTGTTAGCAGACTAAACATCTTATTCTTGTGGATCTTCCAAGCCAGTGGGAACGCGTGATTTCTCGAGCTTAAGGCCGCGCCACATGAAATAGATGACCGGGAAAACGAGCAACTCCATCAGTCCCGAGGTAACAACACCGCCAATCATCGGTGCCGCGATGCGTTTCATTACGTCTGCACCGGCACCATGGGACCACATGATCGGTATCAGGCCTGCGATAATGACGCAGATGGTCATGACCTTGGGTCGAATCCTTTTCACAGCGCCATAATGAATAGCCTGAGTCAGATCGCCAAGATTGAGCATGCGACCATTTTTATTCCAGAGGTCAAAAGCCAGGTCGAGATAAAGAAGCATAACGACTCCGGTCTCAGCCGAGATCCCTGCCAGGGCAATAATTCCGATCCAGACTGCAACCGACATATTATAGCCAAGCAGGTAAATGTACCAGAAGCAGCCAACCAGAGAGAGCGGCAAAGCCACGAAAATGATGCCGGTTTTGACCATACTTTTGGTGTTCATATAGATAATAACGAAGATAATCAGCAATGTCAGCGGGATCACGACCTTAAGAGTGGCACTCGCCTTCTCCATGTACTCGTACTGGCCACTCCAGACAATATTGTAGCCGACCGGCAGATCAACCTGCTCCTCGATAACCTTCTTGGCATTTTCGACATAACTACCCACGTCCGTGCCACGCAAATCAACATACACCCAAGCGGTTCGACGGGCGTTTTCAGTCTTGATTCCCGGGGGGCCTTTTTTGATCTTGATCTCTGCAATTTGTGACAAGGGAATATGCTTGCCGCTGGGCAGAGGGATCAGAATACGCTCGAGAGACTGCAGGTCGTTACGATAGTCACGTTGATAACGAACGTTTACCGAGTAGCGCTCTAACCCTTCGACGGTTTCCGTCACAGTCATCCCGCCGATAGCCGCCTTGATGATGTCCTGAACAGCGCCAACAGTAAGTCCATAACGTGCCGCAGCCAAACGATCTATTTCATAATCGAGATAATTTCCACCAACCACGCGTTCTGAAAATGCGCTCAAGGTTCCAGGGATATCACGAACAATGGCCTCTATCTGCTCGCCAAGAGAGGAAAGGACTTCCAGGTCATCACCCATAATTTTGATACCGACTGGAGTCTTGATACCCGTGGAAAGCATGTCAATGCGGGTTTTAATCGGCATGGTCCAGGCGTTGGTCAAACCCGGAAACTTGATCGCATCGTTCATTTCCGCTTTCAATTGTTCCACATCGATCGGGCCAAGCTCAGGCCAGATAGCCCGTAAAGGTGTCTTTAACCAATCCCAGGTATCGGACCAACCTGTATAGAATCGATCATGGTGGACGGTGCGCCACTCCACTTCCGGTTTAAGGGTAATCGTGGTTTCCAACATAGAAAGAGGTGCCGGGTCGGTTGCTGTTTCGGCGCGGCCGACTTTTCCGAAGACCCTTTCAACCTCAGGAAACTCAGCAATAATTCGATCCGTTTGCTGAAGCAACTCCTTGGCCTTGGTGATCGAAATTCCCGGCAGGGTTGTCGGCATGTAGAGCAGGTCGCCTTCGTACAACGGAGGCATGAACTCGGAGCCCATTTTCTTAAAAGGAATGTAACTAGACGCGGTAAGCAATAAAGCGACAATCAAAACCGGCCAGCGGAATTTCAGAACAAAATCAACTACAGGATGATAAATACGGATCAGAAAACGGTTGAGCGGGTTCTTATTCTCATCAGGAATCTTGCCGCGGATAAACCAGCCCATAAGAACTGGCACGACCGTTATCGACAGGAGTGCGGCGGCGCCCATGGCATAGGTTTTTGTATACGCCAAAGGTTTGAACATCCGGCCGGATTGTTCCCCAAGAGTAAAAACAGGAAAGAAGGAGACGGTAATAACCAATAAAGAATAAAAGAGCGCCGGTCCAACCTCTTTTGAAGCATTGGCAACGATCTGCCAGTGAGGTAGTTTGCCGCGGTCCCGCTCGAGATGCTTGTGCATATTTTCGATCATGATGATGGCGGCATCGATCATGGCACCGATAGCGATGGCGATACCACCCAGGCTCATGATGTTCGCATTGATACCTTGGAAATGCATGATGATGAAAGCGGCCAGGATTGCCACAGGCAGAGTGAATATGGCAACCAGGGCACTGGAGAAATGGAACAGAAAGAGTGCCGTGATAATGGCAACGACAATACTCTCTTCGATCAGTTTTTCCTTGAGCGTATCGACTGCGCGCTCGATAAGACCACTCCTGTCATAAACGGGCTTGATCGTTACTCCCTCCGGAAGACCGGCCTTGAGCTGTTCAAGCTTTTCCTTAACATTCTCGATGGTCTTCAGGGCATTCTCACCGTAGCGCATAACGACGATACCGCCGACCGCTTCTCCTTTGCCATCAAGCTCAGCGGCACCACGACGCAGCTCAGGGCCGATACTAACCCGGGCAAGGTCCTGAACAAGGATAGGCGTTCCTTGCTTATCCGTACCAATAACCACGTTCTCGATGTCGGCCTTGGATTGAATGTAACCGAGGCCCCGAACCATGAATTCAGTTTCAGCCATTTCAACCAGGCGGCCACCGACATCGTTATTGGAACTTTGAATCGCTTTTTTGATCTGCGGAATCGTAATGTGGTAGGCGAGCAGGCGATCAGGGTCGACCTCGACTTGGTACTGCTTAACGTACCCACCGATAGAAGCGACCTCAGAAACCCCTGCGACCGCCGTCAACTCATAACGTAAAAACCAGTCCTGAATGGAGCGGAGTTCCTGTAAATCGTGCTGGTCACTTTCCAGGACATACTCATAGATCCAGCCAACCCCGGTGGCATCTGGACCAAGGCTTGGTGTCACGCCCTGGGGCAACTTGCCCGCAGCGTAATTTAGATACTCAAGGACGCGTGAACGAGCCCAGTAGAGGTCCGTGCCGTCTTCAAAAATGATATAGACGAAAGACAGGCCGAAGAAAGAATAGCCACGGACAACCTTCGCGCCGGGAACTGCCAGCATCTGTGTGGTTAAAGGATAAGTAACCTGATCCTCAACGACCTGGGGAGCTTGGCCCTTGTATTCGGTAAAGACGATAACTTGAACGTCAGAAAGATCCGGGATAGCATCTACCGGTGTGTTTGCGAGGGTATAGACGCCACCGATAATGCAGAAAAAAGTAATCAGAATAACGATAAACTTGTTCTTTATGGACCAGTCGATGATATTTTCAAGCATAGTAGTTTCTGTGGCTGGGGGCTGAAAACCGGTTACTGGGACAAGCTAACCTCTTCACACTCTCCGTATCGCCTCTCCTTAATTGCTATTCAAAAAGGCTCTCAAGTTCTTTCTGGTCTTTATCGGACTCTTTCATCGACGGCTCATCGTGCTTGTGATCAGCAGGTGCTGGAGGTTCAGGATTGAGCATCTTCTGGATCGCTTCGCGCAGTTTACTCTCTGAGTCGAGCATAAACTGGGCGCTGACAACAACGTTTTCACCTTCAAGCAACCCCTGCACGATTTCAATGTCACCCTCTTCACTCAGCAGGCCCGTCTTGACCAGGCGCGGCTCGAACTTGCCCTCACCGAGAGCGACAAAGACCGTCTTCCTCTCGCCAGAATGCAGAACGGCTTCAACGGGAACAGTCAGTGCATTTTCAACAGGTTCAGTATCGAGGCGAACATTGACATACATGTCGGGCTTCAAGGTGAATTCAGGATTGTCGATGTCGAAACGCGCCTTGACCGTGCGGGTTTTCGGTTCAACAAAGGGGTAGATATAGCTGACTTCACTCTCGATCGGATCACTGCCGACATAAGGAAGAATGATTTGCGCTTTCTGACCGACCTTAACCCATGGCATTTCATATTCATAGATATCAGCATAAATCCAGACTTTCGAAATGTCGGATATCATCAGAAGCTCCATGCCGCTCTTGACATACTGCCCTTCCCTGACCATTTTCATATTAACGATGCCGTCATAAGGAGCGTAGAGAGTCAGGGTTTTGGCAACCTCTCCGCTCTTCTCAAGGCGTGTAATCTGACGGTCACTGATGTCCCACAGCTTCAAACGACGCCGGGAAGAATCAAGCAGTCGCTTAGCGCCATCGGCGATCGACGGAAAAGGTGATTTTGCCAGAGAATGACTGTTGTTGCGGGCCAGGAGGAATTCTTCCTGTGCACTGACCAACACCGGGCTATAGATCTCCAACAAAGGCGAACCTCTTTTAACGAACTGTCCGGTTTGATTGACATAAAGCCGTTCAACCCAACCATCGACTTTACTGTTAACTGAAAATTGCTTCGGTTCTTCATAGCCGACCAAACCGACCGTACGCACGGTACGGCTCAATTTTTTACGCGTGACAGTCGTCATGCGCACACCCATATTCTGTGAGGTGACAGGGTCAATAGAGATGATTGACCCCGTAGCAGACTCGTCTTCATAAACCGGAACCAAGTCCATACCCATCGGTGACTGGCCAGGTTCATCACGAATAAAAGTCGGATCCATCGGCGCCACCCAATACTTGATCTTGCGCTCCCCGGCAGGTATTGATGATTCTGAGCCGGCCGATTTCAAAGGCGTTAAATCCATATTGCAGATGGGGCACAGGCCGGGCTCATCCGTAATAACCATAGGGTGCATACCGCAGGTGTACTGCTGTGCTGCCTCGACTGAAGCTGGCGTCGCAAGGTTGGCAACAGCACCAAGGCTGCCGTTGCCCGGACCAGTCGAAACCAGACTCAGGGCAAGACCGGTAATGACCATGACCAAGGCGACGATTAAAATTGAAGTCTTTTTTATCCTCATGTTGTCCTCGTGCTCCAGTGTGTGAAGCTTATTTGTTCAAGTCAGATGAGCTCTCTTGTGCGCGCGACAGAGGTTGACCGATAAGCGGTAAGGTCGTCTCTGCTTCCAGCCAGGCCAGACTCCGCATATATTCCGTGCTGACGCGATAATATTCCATTTCTGCCTGATAGGTCGTCATCAAGGCGCCAAGCAAACTAACAAAAGGCACCTTGCCAACCTGGTAAGAGCTCAAGGCTGACTGCAAACTCTGGCTGGTCTGGGGAATAATCCCTTCACTATAGAGTTTGGTCTGTTGTTGTGTTTCTTCCATGCGGCTGTAGGCCGTGCGGATTTTTTCCTCAACACTATTCTGGAAAGACTCGGCCTGTTTTTCGGCCATCCTCAAACCTGCAAGTGCTTCAGCTTTCTCGGCGCGTCTTTTTTCACGGTAAACAGGCAGAGTCACGCTGATCCCGGCGCTGACAAAGTCGGTGCCTCCATCAGGCAAGTCGTCATCACGGAAGCGCCAGCTTGTCCAAAGAGTCATGTCGGGGTAATCGTTGAGTTTAGCCAGTTTGCCCTGCTGCCGATAGCGCTTGAGCAAAGACTGGTAAGCTGTCGTCATAGGGCGATTTTCTACACCAGCGACCTGCAAGGCATCAAGGCTGACGTCAGCGTCTACCAATTCGAGCTCTTCCGGGACGTCAAAAGTGCTGTCAGAAGGTCTGTTTAGAAGACTGTTCAGCTCAGATTGGACTGCTATCTGCTGCTGACGTAAAGACATCAACCGCTCCATAAGTTGGGATCTTTGTACCTGTGCCTTGAGAACATCCTGCTGTAAACCGGAACCTGTCTCATAGCGAACTTCGGTCAAACGAATAATATCATCGACCAGGGCCAAATTGCGCTCAGTGACGGCTATGATACGGCCTTTAAGGTAGAGGCGGTACCAGGCGTCCTTGACCATGCGTGCAATCTGAAAATGCTGATCGCGATAAACAGACTCGAACCAGTTGGCTTGTTCATTGGCAATGGCAGAGCGACCGTCCAGCTTGCCGGGAAAGGGAAAAGCCTGTGCCAACTTCACTTCGTTGCCGGTCATTGGTGCAGTATCACTAGATAAGTCGTCATGTGGATAGTTGGAAAATGCAAAAGAAAGAACCGGATCCATCAGGCTTCCTACCTGGGGAGCTTTGTGTGAGGCTTGCTGCCAACGCGCTTTTGCTGCAGCCAGGTCAGGATTATGAGTCAAAGCCTCCAGAACCAACTGATCAAGAGTTGCCGCATGTAAAGAGCTGAGCGACAAAAAAAGTCCGACAAAGAATGCCAAGTTAGCCAAAACGCTCTTAACCAATATTCTTTTACGAAGCATAAATAATCCCTTAATAAAAAAGTTCTTATAAAAATAATTCATATTGCGTGCCACATCGCTAAGTATCCAATACTGCGACTCGTTTGCAATATGCGAGTAAATCAACACAAGAAAAAGGTAGAATATTCTACAGTCAGATGGGGATTATTCGACTCTATGGAAAGTTAGGATAAAACGAATTTGCAGCCAGTTCATGGGGACCCTGAAAGGCTTCTAGAAGTTACTGTGGGGGTGTTACAGGGACATCGTAAGAGTCGTCGCCAATCTTAAAAACAACCTTGTCCGAGCGAATTTCCAGCACGACGGCAGAATCAACAAAGGTACCGATCATCACCGGCAGGTCATTAACGACAGCCATGCTGTTGGCAGGATCATCCTGGTAGAAAACCTCTGTGACTTTGAGTGACGCACCAACGGGTAAGGGGCGAGCTTTGACTGGTAACGACTCAGGCTTTGAAGCACTGGTGGAGGTCATACTCTCTTTCGGTGCCTCTTTCACAACCTTTGGAGCTTTGGCTTTGGCTTGTGCTTCAAACGCAATCGGAGGCTCTAAGGTTTTTATCGGTTCAGGCGTGTTGAAAAACGCAGGCACCGGCTCCGCAGGCAATATGATTTCTGGAACCTTGCTGGTTTCTACAACTATCTCAGGGGTTTTCTCTCGTACAACAGGCGCAGGAGAAGCTGATAGGGGCGTCACCGGGCTCTTCTCTTCAAGGACGATGACAGGTTGCTCTGCCTGGTTACTTCCAACCACAAGCACCTGGGCATCTGCTTGTAGTTGTCGTTGAGGTTGTGACGCTACTTCAGTAAAACTTGATGAAGACCAAAGAAAAAAGAACCCGACACATACAGAGCCAAGCGCAACTCCGGCAATTAAAGGCAGTAAAGGTCTTGGTTTAGGCTCAGCCAGACCCTGGTCCATCCTCAGGTCCGGTGCAGCATGACTGGCAACCCGTTTTTCTTCTTCTATTTTCCGTAGTGCTTTAAGGATGGAACTCATCAGTTTTATTTCTCACAAACCTCAAGAAAGACGGGGCATCTTGTAGGAGCCGGCTGCCTGGTAAAGAAGAATCAAGGTGCGTGGCCCAACCAATCCATCAACAATCAATCCATTCTGACGCTGGAAACCTTTGACGCATTTAATACTGGAAGGGTCAAAACGGCCACTGCTTGAGACTCCCGAGCAACCTGTCAGTCCAAGCAAATATTGCAACCTGCGAACATTTTCGCCCTTTGCACCGGGAACGGCCACATAGCCTATCGAGGCAAAATCAATCCAGGGGACCAATGCCATCTGCAGTCCAAGATTGTTCAGCTCTGAGGTACTTAAAGTCTCACGTCCCTGGTAAGCAGGTGCAATTGACCACAATCCCACAGACGTCTGGCCAAGGACAGCAAGATAACCACCGCCTCTCTCTTCTGGTAACGGCACAAGCAGAGGGACGTTGAACTTACTCAGCGTTTCGAAATCACCGGCGAGGCGAGCAATTCGAAAGCCGCGAAGGCTGAATTGCTGATCAAAATCAAACCCCTCTGAGGAAATGCCACTCGCTAGAGGAGAGATATCCCAAAGTGCGAGTAGAGCATTACAGGAGGCGATCAAACTATCGGGGTGAGATTGAAGTGAAGCTTCCTGGGCTTCGGAGATTTCCGGCCCTGGCTCGGCATTTTGTGCGGCTTTCTGATCAATGAGCAGAGCAGACTCGGCCTTTTGAGCCGTATTCTTTTCAAGGATCGGAGCGGGTTCGGCTTGCACAAGAGCTTCTTCAGAATTGATGACGTAAGAAGAAACCTGAAGAAAGCCAACCAACATAACCAGCATGGCCGCAGCAGCAAAAGCGATGACCTTCCACGGCATCTCAAAGTTACTTTGAGCCCCCTCCCCCATTCCGGCCAGTTCTTTAACGGCCTGATTAACATCACGGGCAGAAATGATGCCGCGCTCTTCGGAATAGGCAGTCAGCAGAGAACGATCACAGATCAGATTCACCCGTCGGGGGATACCGCCAGAGCATGCAAAGACCTTCTTCAACGCTGCGGCAGAAAACAGGCTGCCATCAGGACGACCTGCAATATTGAGACGATGCAAGATATACGAAGCCGTCTCTTCACGATTGAGTGGACGCAGTTGGTAACGCACGGCGATGCGCTGATTCAACTGGCGCAGGCTGTGATCGCTCAGATGGTGGCGGAGTTCAGGCTGTCCAACAAGGATGACCTGGATCAGCTTGTCATCCTCAGTCTCGAGATTCGAAAGCAGGCGGATCTGCTCCAACACCTCTCCTGAAAGGTTCTGCGCTTCATCAATGACCAGGATTGGAGTCCGGCCAGCTTCATTCTCTGCAAGGAGGAATGCATTCAGAGCGTGGATCAGGTCAGGGTTACTGGCGCCATCATCATCGACACCGAATTCGCGGTTGATGTTGCGCAAGAGCTCAAAAGCCGTCAATTTAGGATTGAATATGAAAGCAACCCGATATTTACTTTCGTCCAGATGTGAAAGCAGAGTCCGCAGGATGGTGGTTTTTCCGGTCCCAACCTCACCGGTCACCTCTACGAAGCCGGCTCGACTTTCGATACCATAAATCAGGTGAGCGTAAACCTCATTGTGGGTTTTGCTCAGGAATAGAAAGCGAGGATTCGGGGTTAGAGCAAAAGGTTTTTCTTTTAAAGAAAAAAATGATTCGTACATGGATCGGCCATCCCCCGAAAAAAGTCATTTAACACAAGAGCTTAAAAAGCTATTTATTTCCACAAATTGCATAATTTTGCAAGTTTTTACTCAACAATTCCACTCGCAAATTTTGACGGGTGTAACCATAAAAACCATCGCCAGTATGTTATTCTATCCTAACAATCAGTCCCTTTTGGATTTATAAATTTCCGTCCGCTTAAAAAATAGCGATCGTTGTTTTACTAGACGCGATCCAAGGCAAGCGATGAAGGACTGGAGACACTACACAGAAACCTCACGCATAGCCTATTTCTCCATGGAAATAGGCTTGATGACAGAGATTCCAACCTACAGCGGTGGCCTGGGAGTTCTCGCAGGAGATACCATCAGGAGCGCAGCAGATCTGAAATTACCGTTCGTGGCAGTGACCTTGATCAGCCGCAAAGGGTACTTTCTGCAAACCTTCACTGACGACGGCTGGCAACAGGAAAGCGCCGTTGACTGGAGACCTGAGGATTTACTTGAACTGTTGCCTGTCAAAACCTTGGTAACAATAGAAGATCGAGATGTCAAGGTTCAGGCCTGGCTGTACCGAGTCAAAAGCCCTACAGGCGGTGAAGTGCCTGTCCTCTTTCTCGACACAGATATCCAGGGGAACCAGCCTGAGGACCGGGAGATCACCGACTATCTCTATGGTGGCGATAAAGCTTATCGACTGAAACAGGAGATCGTTCTCGGCATCGGCGGCGCTAGGCTGCTGCAGGTCCTCGGCTTCCGGGTCCGCAAATACCATCTGAACGAAGGGCACGCCAGCTTGCTTACATTGGTGTTACTCAACCACCCTCACCTTACCGTTGAAGGTTCTTTGGAAGAAGACTATTTACAACACATCCGAAGCGTTCAGGAAAATTGTGTTTTCACCACCCACACACCCGTCGAGTCAGGACATGATCGCTTTTCCTATGACTTGGTCTCTCAGGTCATGGGGGATGTTGTCCCTATTGACCTCCTGAAAAAGCTCGGTGGCGAACACGAGTTCAACATGACGCTCCTGGCCTTAAACCTGTCACATTTCGTTAATGGGGTCGCCAAAAAGCATGGTGAGGTTTCTCAAACCATGTTCCCCGGCTTTGAAATCCACTCGATCACCAACGGTATTCACCCTTTCACATGGGCCTCTCCATACTTGATACACCTTTATGACAAGTACCTGCCCGGCTGGGCAAACGAACCGGAGTTGCTGGTCAGGGTCGACCTTATCCCTGATGATGAGATTCAAGACGCCCATGCCGGAGCCAAGGCCTACCTCTTTCAATGGATCGAAGAGACCACAGGAGCAAAACTGGACCTTGATGTTCTCACGATTGGCTTTGCTCGCAGGGCAACCGCTTACAAACGCGCCAACATGATCTTTACCGATCGGGACCGACTCCTCAAAATTGGCGAGGGCAAACTGCAGCTGGTTTTCGGTGGAAAGGCCCACCCGAAGGACGATTATGGCAAACAGATGATTCAGGAGATCTGCCAGCAGGCAGAGTTTTTCGGAGATAAACTCAAGATTGTTTATCTGCCGAATTACAACATGGACGTCGCAAGCCGTTTGATACCGGGCGTTGATCTCTGGCTGAACAACCCGTTACGGCCACTTGAGGCCTCTGGCACCAGTGGCATGAAAGCAGCGTTAAACGGTGTGCCCAACTTCAGCGTTCTTGATGGATGGTGGATTGAAGGGCATATTGAAGGCGTCACAGGGTGGTCTATCGGACCGCCACCAACGGAAACAAGTACAGAAGTCAACCATTCTGACGAAGACGTTCAGGATCTCTACAAAAAGCTCGAGGAGACGATTATTCCGCTCTACTACAATAATCGTCAAGAATGGACCAAGGTCCTGAAAAATGCGATTGGCAAGAATGCGTATTATTTCAACACGCACGCTATGATGAGACGTTATGTCACGGAGGCGTACCTTCGGTAGCGACGGAGGGCAATCACGAAACGCGTTAAAACCCCGTAACCCTTTCGTCTTTTCACACCAGAAAGGCGGTCAATCACCGTGCGCTATTCATTCTCCAAGTTCTGTGGAACGCGCTGGCCCGTTGGCATCAGCACTGAATCAGGAAGCATTCCGTGCGCCTTAAAATACTCTAGCCGTTTACAGTTCTCCTGAAAAGACCCGCAACAATAGAGACTTACAAAGTCATCCCAGTGTGGCTTGACTTGGGCCACATAGCGCAGGACAAACTCACAGTTGTTCAGATGTTGGCATTCTTGCATAATTATTGACCTCGATTTTCGCGTAATTCAATAAACCATATATGCAAAATAGCAATTTTCATTCCAACCGTTCTTTTGTGGCCACAACCTCCTCAATAGCTTTAACAACAAGCGGTTGAATACCCTTTACAACGACGCGAACACCTTCTGCGTTAGGATGTATGCCGTCAGCCTGGTTCAGTCCGGGATCAGTTGCGACGCCGTCTAGAAAAAATGGATAAAAATAAAGATCGTGACGCTCAGCAAGATCGGGATAGATCTGATCAAACTCGAGAGTATAGTCAAGACCCAGGTTCCTGGGAGCCCGCATACCGGCAAGGACGATGCGACAGCTGGCTTTCTTGAGGCGGGCGAGGATTTGATCAAGGTTGTCGTAGGTTTGTGTTGGGTCAAGACCACGTAAGGCATCGTTTGCACCTAGCTCAACGAGTACGACCTGAGGATTGACTGCCAGGGCCCACTCAAGTCTGGCAAGACCGCCAGCTGAGGTATCGCCCGAGACTCCGGCGTTGATGACAGTTACGGGATATCCTGAAGTCGCCAGACTATTTTCAAGCTGCCGCGGAAAAGATTCATCTCGCGCAAGGCCATAGCCAGCGGTCAGGCTATCGCCGAGAACCAGGATAACGACACTATTTGTAGCCGTAGAGTTGGCAAATGACGATGATACTGTCAAAATGGTGAACAAAACCAACTTGAGCAAAAAGGATAAATGCATGTCAGAGCCCCTGGTTAATATCGTGGATCTTCATCTCAGTCTAGTCGGCGGTGCCGGAGAGGTCAACATCCTGCGCGGAGTCAACCTTAGCATAACCAAAGGCGAAACCGTGAGCGTGCTCGGCCCTTCTGGAGCGGGCAAGACAACCCTGCTAATGGCGCTTTCAGGTCTGGAGAAACCGACCTCAGGGCAGGTTCAGGTCGCAGGAGTTGACCTGACCACCATCGGTGAAGACGGCCTGGCGAGGTTCCGCCGCGAGCATGTCGGCATTGTTTTCCAGTCATTTCATCTCATTCCCACCATGACGGCTCTAGAGAATGTTTCCTTGCCCCTAGAATTTTCCGGCTGCAAGAATCCTGAAGAACAAGCAGAAGAAGCACTGACAAAGACTGGCCTGAGCGACAGAATCGATCATTATCCCGGCGAACTCTCCGGCGGAGAACAGCAACGCGTTGCTCTGGCCCGGGCCTTTGTTGTTAAACCCGCCCTCCTCCTTGCTGATGAGCCCACCGGCAATCTCGATCGCGAAACCGGACAGATTGTCATGAACCTCCTTTTTGACCTGCAACAAGAGCATGGCACAACTCTGGTTCTGGTCACCCACGACGAGATTCTTGCCTCACGTTGCGAGCGGTCCGTGAGAATGATCGACGGCTGTCTACGTGAAGAGAATGGGGCTGACTCTTGAACTCAACGAGCACCATAACCCAGGCCATCCGCCTGGTCCGTCGAGAACTCCGTGGTGGATTGCGCGGCTTTGGCGTCTTCCTGACCTGCCTTTTCCTTGGGGTTTTTGCAATCAGCGCAATCGGTTCTTTTACTGAGTCAGCCAAAGCGGGCCTGCTGGCAGACGCCAGCGCCCTTTTGGGAGGCGACCTGGAAATCCGTTTGGCTCATCGCGAACTTCCGACCGAGGGGATCAGTTTTCTTACAGATCAGGGCCAGCTTTCGCATGTAGCCACCATGAGGACCATGGTCGTCGACATACATAACGACAAGCGTGTCCTTGCAGAGTTGAAAGCGGTCGACTCCGACTATCCTCTCTACGGCAAGATCACGAGCACCCCACAACTGAACATTCATCATGAACTCGACAGTCGTGATGAGTTTGGGGCCTTGGTAGAAGCGCCTATGCTCTCCCGCCTGGACAAGAAGATTGGTGACAAGGTCAAAGTCGGCAACGCGGTTTTTAAAATAAAGGGGATCATCACAACAGAGCCGGACCGCACAGTGCGCGCTTTCAACCTTGGCCCACGCTTCATGATCAGCCTCGAGGGACTCGAAGCTACAGGCCTGATCCAACCCGGCAGCCTGATTTATCACGCATACCGGCTGCGGTTGCCGAACCGTGAAACAGTTGACCAATTAAAAGTTGAGATGCAGGACCGCTTTCCTGAAGCGGGCTGGCGTGTTCGAAGCTGGCGCGAGGCAGCACCCCGGGTGACCTTTTTTCTCGACCGCATGAATTTGAACATGACCCTGATCGGGCTTTGCTCACTGCTGGTTGGCGGTCTCGGTGTCTCCGGTGCGGTTCGCGGCTACCTGGATGGCAAAATCACACATATTGCAACAATGAAATGCCTGGGGGCTCCGGGCAAGTTGATCTTTACTGCCTACTTGCTGCAAATTCTTTTCCTGGGGCTCCTTGGTTCAACAGCCGGCCTCGCTGCCGGCGCTACCCTTCCCTATGTTTTGAAACAACTTATCGGCACTCATCTACCCGTCCCCGTGGCCCCTGGCATTCATTGGCAAGTGTTGGTCGTAGCGGCACTATTCGGTCTTCTGATCGCATTGATTTTCTCTTTAAAATCTTTAGGTCTGGCCAGGCTGGTCTCACCCTCAGTGTTGTTTCGAGGATACAGCGAGTCCAGCAATCGCAACCCCGGAACAGTTGTTAAAGTGTCAATCATCATCTCGTCAATGATACTGGCCGCATTGGCTATCCTGACCAGCAGTGATCAAAGACTGGCCTTCTGGTTTATCTCCGGGGCGAGCCTCTGCTTCGTCATTTTCCGCTTCGCCTCAACAACTGTTGTTAAACTGACGCACCTGATCCCCAAGCCAACAAATCCCTCTCTGCGGCTCGGACTGGGCAACATCCACCGGCGCGGCTCACCGGCAGGAAGTGCGCTATTTTCATTGGGCCTCGGCTTAACCGCCCTGGTCACCGTCACGCTGGTCCAAGCCAACCTCGACGACAAGATCAATGAAACGGTTCCCAATGAAGCCCCCTCCTTCTTCTTCCTGGACCTGCAGTCACACCAGGTTGAGAGCTTCGAAGAGACAGCTCGCAACCTGCCTGGGCTCACCAAGTTTGAACGTTATCCGACTTTGCGCGGGCGCATAACAGCTATTGCGGGCAAGCCGGTGACAATGGCAAAAGTTGCCAAGGAAGTACGCTGGGCCGTTCGTGGCGACAGGTTCTTAAGTTACGCAAAGGAGAAGGCACCGGACATAAAGGTCGTTGCCGGAGAGTGGTGGCCAAGTGACTATGCGGGAGAACCCCTGGTCTCCATTACGGCGGATCTCGCGAAAGGGTTTGGGGTCGGCATAGGCGACACGCTGACGATCAATGTTCTGGGCCGAGATGTTACAGCCAGGATAAGCAGCTTAAGAGAAGTCGACTGGTCGACACTCGACTTGAATTTCGCATTGCTCTTCTCGCCCGGAGTCCTGGAAAACGCACCACAGACAAACATCGCCTCGATTCATGTTCCAGCAGAGCATGAAGAAGCCGCCTTCGCCGAAGTTACTAAACAATTCCCGAATGTCTCTGCCATCAGCACCCGCGAGCTCCTTAAAAACGTATCTCAAACACTCGAACGTATCGGCACGGCCTTTCGCAGCATGGCAGGTCTTGCAGTGTTAATAGGATTCCTGGTTCTGGCTGGAGCTGTTTCGGCAGACCAGCACCGGCGTATTCACGATGCCGTTATTTTCAAGGTCTGCGGGGCCACCCGCTTTGATATTCTGGGCGCATTTGCAGCGGAGTTTCTGTTTCTTGGCTTAATTGCCGGCGGCATCAGCGCGATCGTCGGCAGCCTGGCGGCCATGGGGATCCTGGAAGGCTTGATGAAGATCTCTTTTACCCTGCATCCGGGAACAATTATCACGACAATTTTGACCGGAGTTGCCCTAACAGTATTTTTGGGGCTGGTTGGAACCTGGAGAGCCCTGGGGCATAAGCCAGCGACTTACTTACGCGGTGAATAATGCAGTGCAATTGGCAACGAACTCTAAACTCAGGCCTTGCTCTGTATCGATAGAGTCTCCCTCAAAGGACTTATAAATCGTTCCAGGATGACGCCACGTACAAGACAGTTTTTCATCCTTTCGATACCGCCTCTCAGTGGAATTCACCTGCCGTGACCTGCATGGATGTATTCTACGCTGGGCAGATGAAGTGAGACATTTTTATACTTGCCATCGAGCGTTTTGCACACTAGAGTTAATATATTCCAATCAAAGACCTGTGGCTTTTTTACAAACCGTCAACTTGACAAAGGAGGACCTCTAAATGAAACGCCATCTTACGAAAAGCCTGATCTTTATTGTCTTGACTGTTTTTTTGACCGGTTGCTGCTGTGGTGGGGGCAAGGAGACGGTCGTTGTCACCCCTGAAGCGGCCACACCCGAAGGCGGTGGTGGTGCGACTGCCGGACAACAGCTTCAGGATCTCAAGGCCGCCGAGGAACAAGGGGCTATCAGTGAAGAGGAATTTCAAGAAAGTAAAGAGAAGATTCTCAAGGCCCAATAAACTTGCTAACAGTCTTACAGAATTGCGTCATGCCTGGTTTGAATAAAACTTCAGACACCACGCACAAACGAAACCCGGCCAGTTTTTGTGTGGGGTTTCTTTTTGCCTGGATCTTTCTGAGCATGACCAACCCGGCACAAGGTTTGGAAACCAATGGCATGAAGGCACCAAAGAGTGATCTGGTCTCGTCATCTCCGGCCTCTGTTGCCGTAACAGAAGCATCAACGCTACGATCGGCACTACTGGGCAGCGTGCATTTTTTCCAGAAATGGATTTCACCTATTGATGGGCCTCGCTGCAGCTTCTCACCAACATGTTCACAATTCGGTTATGAGGCAGTGGATGACCAAGGCCCTTTCCTCGGTATCGTCATGACGGCCGATCGTCTGATGCGTTGTAACCACTGGACTGAACCGGGCACGGATTACGTTCGGCTCCCGAATGGGGCCCTGTATGACCCCGTCGCCAAAAACCTGCTGGGCACATTATGAGCAAATTGACTGCACCCATAATCGTCCTCTTCGGGTTTCTTCTGGTCTGCCACCCCACCACTTCGAGTGCAGCACAGAGCATTGTGCTGACTGATGATATCCAGATGGCCCTGGGACAGGCCTTCATGGCAGAAGAGGATTACTACCGCGCAATCACCGAATACAAAAAGCTGATCTTCCTCTTCCCGGATTCGGAGCATCTGCCTGGAGCCCTCTACCAGATTGGTTTAGCCTATTACAATGGCAAAGATTACGAGTCGGCGGTAAAAAGCTTTGCCAAGGTTCGACAAACCTACGCAGCAAGCTATTTCAGCAGCGCAGCTTTGCATGAGGGATTGAGTTACGAGAAACTCGGCAGGCATGACGCCGCGACCCTGGCTTATGAACGTTCCCGGATGTTTAATGCAAGCCATCCGGACGCAGCCAATGCTCATTTAGGCATCGTCCTGAACGCTGCAGAACATGATGACATTGCCAAAGTACGGTCTGAGCTGAACGATTTCCAGGTCACCTATCCAGAGAAAGTCAGCGTGCCTGTAACCCAGGAGCTATTCAGCCTGATCGATGCGTACGAAGCACAGCCCAAGAAATCCCCGGGGCTGGCCGGGACGATGTCTGCCATCATCCCGGGCAGTGGCCAAGTCTACGCGAATCATTACAAAGACGGCCTGATGGCTTTCGCGGTAAATGGTTTATTTATAGCTGCCACTATTGCCGCAATTGATAATAAAAACTACGCTCTGGCCGGAATCGTAGGTGGCATTGGCGTGCCCTTTTATGTCGGCAACATCTACGGTGCTGCAAATGCTGCACAAAAATGGAACCTTTCCCTCTCTCGCAAATTACGTAACGATCTGTCTGTGACTCTGAATTATCACTTTTGAGAAGAATGTTCGCTTTTTTCATAGGCAGATTTGAGCCCCAGACTCCCGCTTGTACTCCTTAGGTTGCAGTCCTACCCCCTGCCAAGCTTTATAGATTGAGTAATAGCCGTAGCTATGGGTCGAAAAGGAACTGAGATAGGGACCAAACAGATGAATTTGCAGCCAGCTTATTGATTGTCCGACAGGCTGCCGGGCTTCAGGCTTTTTTAACAAACTCCGACTTCAATTTCATAGCGCCGATACCATCGATTTTACAATCGATGTCGTGATCGCCATCGACCAAGCGGATATTCTTGGCTTTCGCCCCGACCTTAACAACCAGCGAAGAGCCCTTGACCTTGAGATCCTTGATCACGGTTACGGTATCACCATCCTGCAGGATATTACCGTTCGCATCCTTAATAACCCTGGCGGCATCAGCACTCTCTTCACCGGCAATCATACTCCATTCGTGAGCACACTCAGGGCAAACAAACATCTCCCTGTCTTCGTAAGTATACTCTGACCCACATTCAGGACATTTTGGCAATTCACTCATATTGTCTTTTCTCTTTCAGCGCTTAGCTGCAAAAAATCAGAATTTTGGATAACTGTCATGAGAGGCCTTAATGTTACGACCCAACCAATCGATACTTTTACCAAGATGACGCATGTTGGCTAAACCCTCTTCATCTTCAAGGACGTCCCCTTTTTCCAGGCCAAAGCCCATATTCCAGTAGGTTGAGCCGGGGAGTATCATTCTGGACATTTGGAACATGTGATTAATGGTGTCGTAGGCATGAGTCGCGCCACCTCTCCTGACAGCAACAACGGCCGCCCCAAGCTTGCCGGCAAAAGCCTGATCATTGGCATAGGCAACATAACCAGCTCTTTCGATCAGGGCTTTTAAATCCGCGGAGACGGCAGCAAAATAAGTCGGAGAGCCGAGAATCATGGCATCGGCCCGCAGCATTTTCGTAAAGATGTCGTTAAAGTTGTCCGAATTGACCGCACATAAATTGTCTTTGTTCTTAAAACACTGCTGGCAGGCAATGCAACCACGAATCGCAGTCCCGCCAACCTTAACCAACTCCGTGTCCCAACCGGCTGTATCAAGCTCACCAAGAACCTCTTTAAGCAGTAGTTCCGTATTACCACCTGAACGCGGGCTGCCATTTACTGCGATCGCATACATATCTTCCTCCATAATAAGGTTAATTCAGAAGCTGTTTTATTTCTCTTCAACGGCCCCACCGGCACTCTTCCAGGCCTCGAAACCACCATCAATATGGCAGACACTTTTCAACCCAAGCTTTTGAGCAACATCAGCCGCCAGCGCAGAGCGCCAGCCGAGGTTACAATAAAAGATAAAGCGCTTATCTTCCCCAAAGATCTTGTTGTAATAAGGACTTTCTGCGTCGATCCAGAATTCAAGCAGGCCACGAGGACAGTGGAAGGCCCCGGGGATTTTCCCTTCTCTCTTCAACTCTCTGACATCACGCAAATCAACGAAGACCACATCTGGCGAGTCAAAAGAAGCAAGAGCGGCCTCGACCGTGATCGTCTCTATATGTTGTTCGGCCTCTGCAACCAGGTCTTTGTAACCGATTTTCCCTGACATAAAACCTCCATGATCAATAAGTGGAAAGTTGCAATATAACAGAAAAGCCTCACTATTAAAGGCAGGCTTTTTCAGACGGCAAGCTCTAGAACCCCAACGACAGGCACTTACCCCGAACTGTGACTAAGAGCTTCCTTCTTCTGAGCCATAAGAGGCCAGACTTCCGCGACGATCATGCCAAAGACTATCATCGCGCCACCGAACCAGCCAATCGCCGTCAGGCGGTCACCGGCCAACCAGACCGAGAAGATCGCTGCAAAGACAGGTTCAAGGGTGTAGATAAGCGCCGCACGGGTCGGTGTCGTGCGGTTCTGAAAGGTCGTCATCGCCCAGAATGCGTAGGCTGTCGCAAAAACGGCAGTAATGGCAAAGGCGAAAATCAGTGAGCTGGTCCACTCCTGTGGCCAGGAGGTCGGTTCAAAGGCAAGACTGCCGATACAACCGAGGATGGCCATGGTCAGGATTTGCACGAAGGTCAGGGCTCGCGCGTCGTAACCCTTGGTAAAGGCATCGAGGCCAATAATGTGCAGCGCGACAAAAAAGGAACAGACCACAACCAGAAGATCCCCGTAGTTGATTGTCCAGGGAGTGTGCCAGGTCAGCAGAAAAAGACCAGTCAAGGCCAGCACGACACCAATTTTAGAACCAAAAGCCGCGGGCTTTTTTAGTATAGGCCCCGCCATCAAAGGAACCCACACCACGCCCAACCCAGTGAGAAAGCCTGCATTGGCAGAAGACGTACGTTCCAGGCCAAAAGTCTGAAAGAGATAAGAAGAAAAGAGCAAAGTCCCGAGCAGGACACCAAGTCGCCAGCCACGGCGGTCGAGAGTTGCCAGTCTGGCTCGTCCGGCAATAAAGAACAGAAGTATGGCAGCCATGGCAAATCGCACCCAGAGGAAGGCCATAACCGGCATTTCGACGATAGCGTCTTTGACGATGGGGAAAGTCGCGCCCCAGAAGAGGGTCACGGTCGCCAGCATAAATTCAGCGTGAAACTGCCGTTTGTTCTTTAAATCCATACACATCCGGTGTAAAACTGTTAGAGTCTTGTTTCAGGCGAAGGCGCTATGGTATAAGCAGAGTTCTGTTATATCAATTATTTTCTCTACAATCTTGAGAGAACTTTATTATGAATCGTGGCAAAAAAGAGCCAATTGAAGTTATTTGCCCGAGATGTCGCTACACCGAGATTGTTTATCTCCCGATTGAAGATCTGCCTCGCTGTCCCCAGTGCAACGTCCAAATGTCAATTTCCGAACTTCTCGATGAAGGAAAATCTTACTAAATGTTTTTTTGCCGAACGGTTCGGCTTAGCTATCCCTACATTTTCTATCAAGGAGGAACAAACATGAAACAAGTCAAACTACTGATTGCCTGCCTGCTGGCTCTTTGTGTAGTCCTGCCCGGTGTCGCTGCTGCGGACACACTCGACGACATCCTTGAACGCGGCACCCTGCGTGTCGGCATGGAGCCTGGCTATATGCCTTTTGAAATGACCAACAAAAAAGGTGAGATCATCGGGTTCGACGTCGATATGGCGAAGCGTATCGCAAAAGCCATGGGCGTTAAGCTTGAGCTGGTCAGCACTGCATGGGACGGCATCATCCCTGCCCTGATCACCAAGAAGTTTGACATAATCATGAGCGGCATGACCCTGACGCAGGAACGCAACATGAAGATCAGCTTTGCCAAGCCCTATATCGTTATTGGCCAGAGCATCCTGATCGACAAGAAATTGGCAGGCGAAGTCAAATCCTACAAAGACCTGAACAACAAGAAGTACAAGGTTGCTTCCAAGCTCGGTACAACCGGTGAGCAAGCCACCAAGCGCATGATTCCAAACTGCGAGTACATCTCTTTTGAGACCGAGCAGGAAGGCGTTATGGATCTGCTTAACGGCAAAATTGACGCATTCGTCTACGACTTGCCTTTCAACGCCATTGCGTTTGCTGAAAAAGGTCAGGGCAAACTGGAACTGCTCGACGAGCCTTTCACCTATGAGCCTCTGGCATGGGCCGTTAATAAAGGCAACGCCGACTTCATCAACTGGCTGGACAACTTCCTGGTCCAGGCAAAGAACGACGGCACCTACGACAAGATTTACAAAAAGTGGTTCTTGAGTGATGCATGGCTTAAAGAGCTCCAGTAATAGAGCATAAAAGTATGGCGGGGTTGCTCCTTATGAAGCGACCCCGCCATCTTTCTTTCTGAACCGCGGGAATACACATTTTGAAGATAATTACTAAAAATATCCCCTGGCACTTTCTGACCCTCTTCATCCTCTTCATGTTGTGTGCGGGGCTGTGGATTGCCACCAAAAAGATTGACTACACCTGGCGTTGGAATCGTGTTCCCCAGTACTTCATTTACAACAATGAGACACTGATCCCGACGCCCTTTGACGGTGTTGTTGCCTCGGTATCAAACCTTGGTGACCAAACACAGATCAGAGTGGTGAGCGAGAACGGTGAAGAGAAGACTTTTGAAGTCGATAGTCATGCCGTTGAAGTCAGCGAAGGAGAAGACCTCTTTGAAGGTGATTACCTTGGCGCTGTTTTCGAATGGCGGGCCGGGCCACTACTGAAAGGTTTATGGGTCACGCTTTGGATTTCTGCTGTCGCTAGCATCTTCGGCATGATCATAGGCCTGGTAACAGGGCTGTGCAGGGTTTCAAATAACCCGACCTTACGCAGTCTTTCCGTTACCTATATTGAGTTGATTCGTGGCACCCCCCTGTTGGTACAGATTTTCATCTTCTATTTCTTTCTCGGCACCGTTCTCGATATCAGCCGTATTATTGCCGGCATCAGCGCCCTGGCAATTTTTGCCGGTGCTTACGTTGCAGAGATTATTCGCGCCGGCATTCAGTCGATCCCCAAGGGTCAGATGGAGGCCGCACGATCTCTTGGCATGAATGTCCCCCAGGCGATGATCTACATCATCCTGCCACAGGCCTTTAAACGTACCCTGCCCCCATTGGCCGGCCAGTTTATCAGTCTGATCAAGGATTCATCCCTGGTTTCGATTATCGCTATTACGGATCTCACCAAGAGCGGCCGGGAGGTTATCACCTCAACCTTCGCCACCTTCGAGATCTGGTTCGTCGTCGCTTTCCTTTACCTGATGCTGACGTCGGTGCTTTCCCAGGTGATTGCCTGGGTGGAACGGAGGCTCGCAGTCAGTGATTAAGACAGTTGACCTAAAAAAGACATTTATCGGTCGCGGTCAGACAGTACACGCTGTCGATGGCGTTACCGCTCATATCAAGCCCAGCGAAGTTGTCGTTATCATCGGCCCTTCAGGCTCCGGGAAATCGACCTACCTGCGTTGCCTGAATGGCCTTGAGAGCGCAACCTCTGGGAAAATCGAGATTGAGGGCGTTGACCTGACGTCAAAAAAAACTGATCTCAACCGGGTCCGTCGTGAAGTCGGCATGGTCTTCCAGCAATTTAACCTCTTCCCGCACAAGACAGTGCTGCAAAACATCGTCCTCGCCCAACAGGTGGTTCGTAAGCGTAAAGACGCTGAAGCAGAGGAAAAGGGTCGCATGCTGCTGAAGAAAGTCGGCATCTCAGAGAAAGAGCACGAATACCCGATTCGCCTCTCCGGTGGCCAGCAGCAACGCGTCGCCATCGCTCGTGCCCTGGCCATGGATCCGAAGATCATGCTCTTTGACGAACCGACCAGCGCCCTGGACCCGGAAATGGTTGGTGAGGTTCTGGAAGTTATGAAACAGCTGGCCCGCGAAGGCATGACCATGGTCGTGGTGACCCATGAGATGGGCTTTGCTCGCGAAGTCGCCGACCGCGTGCTTTTTATGGATCAGGGGAAGCTGGTCGAGGAAGGCACTCCCGAGCATTTCTTTACGGCTCCACAGGAAGAACGAACCAAGGCTTTCTTGCGTCAAGTTCTTTAAAAGTAACTTTAACAGTTAACATCTAAGGGCGCCTTCGGGCGCTCTTTTTTATTTTTCAAAGCTTAGTATTTATTTAACCAAGAAGAGCACGAAGTTCACAGAGAATGGCTTTTGTATATGGCAACAACAACCCGGTGGACACAATCGAGTCGCATGAAAGGGCAGTTGTGTGACTTGAATTATCGAGATATTGCATATAACCTGCCACCTGCTCAGCAACAAAGCTGAGTCCTTACGGGTTCAGTAAAAAAAAGCTCAACTTCGAGTCCTTCGTGCTCTTCGTGATTGTAATTTATCGGCTCATGAATAAAACCTCCATTAAAAACAAACAAATTCTCCGCCAGGGCGCAGCTGCAGCCTGGCCAATCTGCCTGGGTTACCTCCCTATTGGCCTTGCCCTGGGTGTCCTCGCCCAAAAAGCTGGTCTGCCATGGTGGGCCGTAGCGATGATGTCTGTCATGGTATTTGCCGGCAGCGCTCAATTTATCTGCGTCGCCATGATCGCCGCTGGCTCCTCCACTGCCGCTATCATACTCACCACTTTTGTTGTTAACCTGCGTCATGTTCTTATGAGCTCAGCACTGGCCGTTTACCTTCAGGGGGTTAACCGCAAGTTTCTGGCTCTTTATTCCTACGGCGTGACAGATGAAAGCTTCGCAGTTAACCTGACAAAGTTCAGAGAAGGCAACTGGGGCCGTTGGCAGGCATTAATCGTCAATCACATGGCGAACAGTGTCTGGATAATGGCAACCATCTGTGGCGCCCTGATCGGACAGTTTGTCCCTCAGGGAGCCTTGGGCGTCGATTATGCCCTGACTGGTATGTTTATCTGCCTGCTGGTTTTCCAACTGCAAGGGCGTATTTATGTAATCACCGGAATCCTGGCCGCCGGGCTTTCAACTTTATGGTATCTCCTCATCCCTGGGGACTCCTACATTGTCGGCGCGTCAATGAGCGCTGCGACCATCGGCTACCTTCTGAAAAAACGCTACAGGAGGAGTCAATGACTTTTAACGACTACCTCCTCCTCTTCGGAGGCATGGGCCTGGCCACCTACCTGCCCCGAGCCCTGCCCTTGCTTTACCTGGCCCACAAAAAGATGCCTCAATGGCTGACAGACTGGCTCAGCCTGATCCCGGTCGCAATCTTAAGCGCACTGATTGCACCATCACTCCTTACCGATGCGGCCACACGTAGCTTTACCCTCGGCAAGCTCGAGCTTTTAGTCGCAATTCCAACCTTGCTGTTTTCTTTGAAGACGAGAAGCCTTGGCGGAACGGTGCTGGTAGGAATGTTGCTTTACTGGGTGGGCGGGATGGTTTGGGGCTAGCAGGAAACCAGGCTCTGCCAGCTTCGCTTTCCCCTCATTTTAAGGCACAGAGACTTTGCCCTGGGCCACCTCATGAGAGCGGGGTTATTTTTGATCAGCTGCAGAGAATAGAAAAGGGCGACGAGAATGTAATGCTGCGGGTCAGCGAAAACAGCAATATTTCGACACCAATGTCTCCCGGACCTCCCGGTCATGTAATACACAAAAACAGTAATTTCTGAAACAGTCGGTAAAGTTCAGACGACTCATGTCTCCACTGCAGACAGTTTCTGTACAATCGCCGAATGGACCAACAACCGGAGTTCGTCTATGGCAAAGGGCTTCCTCAGAGAGCAATAAATGTTCAAATCGTCTAACTCACTCACTGTGTCGTCAAAGACCTTGCCTGTCACAACCATAACAACTGGCCTACGTTCTTCATCTATGGTCTTCAAATGACTGAGAAAATCGAACCCACTCATTTTTGGCATCTGTAAATCGACCAGCACCAGGTCAACCCCCTCGTTGCGAATAATCTCCAGGCCCTCATTGCCATCGTCGGTCGTTATCACTTCATAGCCCTGCATGGTCAGAACCAGCATGATCAGTTCACGAATTTCCTGTTCGTCATCAATGATCAGAACCCGTCTCCCCTGCCCAGAACTGTCAAAGGGCATTGCTTGTTCACATTGAGGCTCTAACACCTTCCCACCTGCAACGTTGAGAGGGAGGTAAAGGATAAATTTACTACCAACGCCGACCTGGCTGTCCACCTCGATCCGGCCATTGTGATTGTTTACAATCGTATGGCTAACAGCAAGGCCCAAACCAGACCCACGGACTTTCGCCTGTGGTGAGTCAGAATGGGCATGTTCCCCCTTGGTGGAAAAGAAGGGAGTGAAAATCTTTTTGTACTTATCTTTCGGAATTCCACATCCGGAATCTGCTACCTGAACCCAGGCCTGGCCTTCGCTTACACCAGTACTGATGCGAATCTTTTTTTCAGGACAATCAATCAAGGAATGATGCGCGTTGATTAAGAAATTAAGTACCACCTGACCAATTTGAGCACGATCCATCAGTAAAGCCGGAATATCGCCAAAGTCACATTCGACATCAACCCCGTCTTTGATCAGTTCTCGCTCAACTAACGTAAAGCTTTCACGCGTTGTCGTATTCAGATCAGCGGACAGCATTTTAGAGCTCTGCTGGTTCGTATAACTCAATAAATTTTGAGTCAAATCGCGCGCACGCAATGACGCACTGTGAATCGTTTTAAAATAGGTCCGTGCAGTCTCCGAGATATCTTCGAGACGGGTTCCCAAATCAGAATATCCGAGTACGCCAACATGGAGGTTATTGAATTCATGAGCCACACCACTTGCCATAGTCCCGACAGCAGCCATTCGCTCAGAAAGAATCAACATCTCTTCTGAGTGCTTTCGCACCGTGATATCTTCAACCATCCCCTCGACAAAGCAATCCGTTGAATCCTCCTTCAACAAACCATAGATCGAAGCCCAAGCCGGCTCCTTCTGCCCAATGGGTATAAACTGCAATTCCCAATTACTAACCTCTCGATTCACACGCAAAGTCTCTCGCAGCTGCTGACGATCATCATAATTGAAAAAGAATCTCGTGATGTTGTATTTCTTAAGCTCGTCAACACTCGAGCAACCAGCCATAATAGCAAACGCAGGGTTTGCACTGAGGATTTTACCCTCCAGGCTAATACGAAAAATCCCAACTTTAAGATTTTCAACCAGTGAGGTGTACTCAATTTCCTTGCGGCGCAGACTCTCCTCCGCTTTTATCTGGTCTTCGCGCGCTTGATAGAGCTCACCCATCAACCCATCAAAACGAACGGCCGTCTCGCTCACCTCCCTGAACCGACACTGAGACAAGACATGATCTTCTACAGGATCGAAATCTCCAGCGGAAATATCCTCAGCGTAGCGTCGAAGACCGATGAGTGGCCGCGCAATGGATCGAGCAATAAAGAGAATCAAAATACTCGCCATCACCGAAATGGCAAAAGTGAGCAGGTAGTTGTTGACCCTGTCCTGCTTCAGTGCTCCCAGGTAATCATTGTCTGGCAGGTACATGCCAATGATCCAGGGCCATTGAGGATCAGGAAAGGGCGTAAACATCGCCTGATAGTTTTCATCTTCGACTGTGAAGCTCACGTATTCCGGGCGATCAAGCAGGATTTTGCTCGTTTCGTCCTGCGCGACGCCTAGCGCCGCAAAAGCGGCACGGCTGAGCTTATCCTGAAACTCATCAATCTTCACCAGGCGCAAGCTCGCCTTGTCCCCTGACTCGACAAATTTGAGCTGCTCAACGTCATGAAAGGCGACGACATCTCGATTCTGGTTGAGCATAAAGGCATAGCCATTGACCCCAATGCGCAAGTTGGAGATAAATGTTGAAAGTTTATCGATCTCAATATCAACGCCAACGATGCCACGCAACTGACCATTCAGGTTATAGGTCGGGCCACTGATGGTTATGCCTGGCTTTTGTGAGGTATAGAAAATATAAGGGTCACTCCAGAAAATATCGTTTTCGGCTATTGCGCCTTTATACCAAGGGCGGACGCGCGGGTCGTAGGTATCGGTCGCGTCAACTTCTTCAGCGATCAGGTTACGCTGTGCATCGCGCCACAGATAACGCACCTTCCGCTCACCTGCTTCGTGACTGATAATTTTGGTTCTGATGCCACCATCTGAATATTTATCATTGCGGCTAACAAAGAAGAAATCGCCATCGGGTGTTCCGAGGTAAATACCGGAAATATCCGGGTAGCTCAGCAACTGCTCAAGAAAGTAATTCTCCAGCGTACGACTGTTTTCCTGAACGAGGACCTGTGACCTCAATAAGCTCTTGGTCAACTCCGTTGCTCTCTGTGCCTTACTTAGGTAATTCTGGCTCTGTTCCATGGCATAGGAGGCGATATTCTCCATAATGAGATGGGAATGATCTTTAAGAACTTGTTCAGAGGTGATCTGTGATGAGGTGGTGGTGAGAAAAAAAGTACCCCAGATAACGGCAAGAAAACTAAACAACAGTACAAAACGTATTGAAATTTTCATTCACAATCTCCCGGAAGATATGACTCTATAACCTTAAATCAAGAGGATCAACAGCGTCAACAGAAGAGGCCAAAGGCTTGGGTGTTCTACAAGTAGTTTCAGCAAAAACATATAGCCATAAACAACTAGAAAACCTGCAACGCAAGAATGGTTCTAGAGAATAAACATGGTTTCTTTAACAAACTGTTGATTCACTTTGTGGTAGGTTAAAAACTGACTCAATCAATAGAAAGGGGAAATCCATGAAGAGATTATTGGTAGTTTGCTTTTTTGCTATGCTCATGCTTTTGGTTGGCTGTGAGAGCGCCCAACAGAAGGCCTATGACCTGAAGGCTGACACGATCGGTACGCACCGAGTCGTTGAGGTTTATACCGAAGCGGGAAACAAGGTCGCTACTATTGAAGACGAAAGCATGAGATTTGAACTGGTTGGGGAGCGTTCTGTTCGACTCTGGTTGGGTGACAAGAACGAGAAAGTAATGATTGGTAATATGGGTTTTATAATTACAGACAAGTAAAGTCCTGTTGGTGCCGACCAGTGAATGATGGCCACCAATGGGCAAACCCTGGTGGCCATCGTTTCGTCTAATAAATTGTGGTAATCGGGATTTTATCTGACAGACAGTGTCTGGTTTTGTACCTTGCCATCCGCATACTAAATATCCCTAGATGATGTAAGAAAGAGTTGCACTAGTACTCATAGGAATGCCCCTACCCTTAGAATCAAGGAGGGGTAATGTTTACCGTAAATAGTGGCAAATAAGAAATGCAGCGTGTAAAAAAATCAATGACTAGACTTACCCAGATAGCTCTGGCGCTGCGAGGAACCCTATTGATTGGCCAAGAATAATTTTTTGCGTGGGGTCTAGCTTCATCGCTTTTGCCAAAGAGTCCCTGTCAATATCGCCATACACGCAGGTCGCCAGCCCTTCTGATGCACAAAAGAGATAGACGTTTTGACTAACAAACCCTGTGTCAGCCGCTGAATAGAGAATTTTATCAGACTCATTTTTTTGATCGAAAAGTCCCATTTCGGCAACATAAACTAAGCTGATAGGCGCTTCGCTTACAAATCTGCTTCGCCCGGCTATCGCCCGGATATCAACACCCAAAACCGGTCTGAGACAATGGCTCTTGGCATCATACTCATAGACACCATCAGTCATAACAATGTAAATATCGATTTCTTGTCTATTCCTAGCCGTGGGAGCGGTACGTTTTCCCTGCTTGACTCGATTGACACCCAACGCTGCCCAAAGTAGGTTGGAGAGCACTGGCAATGGCAGCGATTGCGGGTCGAAGCGCCTCAATGACCTTCGTTTTTTCAGAGCTTGCATCAAAGGCCTGCCCCCTTCAATTTGAGGCTCAGGTAAAGAGATCGGGTGTAATTCCTTCTTGTCAACTAAGGAGGGGAATGACAGTAGACTTGGTAATATCAAGCGTCGCACCAAAAAAGAGATCCGTTTCATTGAATGCTTCCTGAAGAAAAACACTAATAAGAATAGACTCCTGTAAAGCTTACGTCATTTATGCTGTAATTCAACGTGAGAAAGGTTCTTACTTCCCCTGATAAATAAAAAAGCCCCGCTCACCGGAGGGGGGGGGGTGGGAGCAGGGCAAGCCTCTCTGCTTTATGAAGGGATCATAAGGCAGAAGATAATGTAACTTGTAACAGCTTTTTCTGTGCTGTCTATTGTCTCCTAAATACAATAATAAGCCGATTTTCCTCTCACAAGTCGTTCAAGTTAAGAAAAACTACATTGACCTTAGCTCCAGATCAGACAAATGTCATTGATCGTCGATTTTGAGTCCTAGTTTTTGGGCTCGACGTTTCCAGAGATTACGTGCAAAGAGCTGCATGTCCTCGTTATCATCGAACTCATCAATGATCTCCAGGCCAAGAAGAGTTTCCAGAACATCCTCGAGGGTCAGAACACCGGAGAGTCCACCATGTTCATCCAGCACCATCATAATGTGCACGCGCTCTTTGAGAAAGCGATCAAAGGCGTGTGAGATGTCTAGCTGTTCAAATATCTTAGGAATATCCCTTAGAAAATCAGCGACAGGCCGTTCCATTTCACCACGTGCCTGGGCGAGCAGCAGATCACTGCGCAAAACAAAGCCTTTCAGGTTCTCAGGCTCATTAATATAGACAGGTATTCGAGAGAACGGTTTGTTCTCGAACTCCGCAAAATATTGGCCGACCGTTAGATTATGTGGAATGGAAAAGACAACAGTCCGCGGTGTCGTGGCCGCTTTAGCCGGGGTCTCATGCATGCGTAGAAGATTCTGCATAATAACCGATTCTTTGGTGGCGAGAGTTCCTTCCCTCTCACTGAGTTCGGCTAAGGCCATCAACTCCTTACGATTGATTCCCCGCAAGGTTGGTCCCTCGGTCAGGCTGCGGGTTAATAACTCCGTTAGCTTGACGAAGGGATAAAGCGTCCAGACCAGAAGTTTGAGACCGTATGCAGTCGGTGGCGCAAGCTGACGCCAATAATGTGCTCCTAGAGTCTTGGGAATGATCTCTGAAAACACGAGAATTAGTAAAGTCAGGATCGCGGACGCGATGCCAAGGTACGCGCTACCAAAGATTTTCGTGGCTTGTGCGCCAGCTCCCGCTGCACCCACAGTGTGCGCAATGGTGTTGAGAGTTAGAATAGCTGCTAGAGGTTTGTTGATGTCTGCCTTGAGCCGGCGAATGAGATTTGCAGAAGGCTTGTGCTGTGACTCCTGTAAAGCAATATATGGTTCCGTGACGCTAAGCAGCACTGCTTCGGCTATCGAACATAGAAAAGAGAAGCCCAAAGCAATGACGATGTAGATGATTAACAAAAACATCGGCAAACCTCCTAATAAAGAGGGATATATATGGTAGCCATTTGTCTACCCATCTGAACAAAGAAACTATTAAGCTTTAGCTAATTGTATCAGCATTGTATTTGCTTGCCTGTTTTTCAATAGAGTCTCTATTGTACGCGCTGTCAACTATTGTTTCCTGGCTCGAGAGGAACAAAAAAAAGGGGCAAGAAGTCTAATTTTTTTGGAAGAAGTACTAGCCTAAGCTTCTTAAGTTTGATGTCCTTCTAATAAATCCTGACAAATAACAAATGGCCACTCGGAAGAAATCCAGGTGGCCATCATTTTGTCCAACCACAGAAGCCTTTTCTGTAAATATGCTTTACTTGCTTTTACTGAGGATTTGGCGCCATTTCTCCTCGATTTCAGAGCCATTAAAAAGACCCTGTTCAGCGAGTAAATTCCCCCAACTGGACTGCCCGTTCTCAATTTGGCTAAATAGCTCGACTGGTTCCGGATTACTCAAATGGCCAAGGAAAACCGCAATAACCGTCTGTTGATTGTCCGCTCCCTGGTCACGCAACTGTTTTAACTGCAACATCTCTACATCGAGGTTCTCCATCAACTGCTCATCGACCACAATCGTCGCCAACTTATGTTTGTCATTTAGAGCCGCCACGAAAAGAGGTCCAAGTTGTTCAGGGTCAATGTTTAACTGTTTAACAACCGAACCCCAGCCTTCCCCTGTTGAAAAGAGAGGTTTGATCTCATCGGGTGTCTTCCCGCTCTTTTTCGCCAGGTAATGACCGACCCACAAGCTGTCTCCGTTAGCGCCTCCCATCTTGGCACTTACCACGTCCTTCTTACTTAGACCAAACAAGTTCGCCAAGAGAGCATTTTGGGTGGTCGCTAGAAAATAGGGATCAGCCGCATAGGTACGCTGTGGATCATACGTCCGATCCTGGAAACAGTGACAGTTGACAGTTGACTCCGCCCACGTGAAATTTGCAGGAGTTAGAACAAGGAATAAAAGCAGGGGAAGTATTCTCATCGGCTACCTCTTTTTTTAAGCTATCCACAAATATAGCACGAGTAGCAGAAATGACTCATCATAGGGTTTGGAGAAACAACCCACGGCAGACAAAGAAGTGGCCACCTGGTAGCGGGTGGCCATACTTTTGTGGATTAAAGAGTTTACTGAATACCTCTATCAGTAAGAAGCCGCTTTTCTTCTCACCAGTCTTGATTTACGAGAAATGTGCTGGCATCCAAAGGAACCAGCTTGTTTTGTAGTTGGTCTACTAGGGACACCGGAAAACAGGCAAAAGGCTACTCTCGTTTTTCACACTGACTTCCCCTGACAAACAGATGGAAAGCGTCCCCTTGCGAAGACCGGCGACAGTTGACTTCCCAAGTGCAGTTGATAGAAATGTATACACGAGACAAAATTTATTTTTTGTTTGTAACCACCCTGATTCGAGAGGACCTCATGACGACCAACAAGAACCTGATCCGCTGGTACGAAGAGCTGGATCGGAGTGATGTGTCAGTGGTAGGTGGCAAGAATGCCTCTCTTGGTGAGTTGACGGCAGCACTCAAGGAGAGCGGTATCCATGTACCGGCCGGTTTCGCAACCACGGCAGACGCCTACCGGCAGTTCCTGACAACCAACCGGCTAGAAGATCCGATCGGCGTTGCCCTTGCCGCTTACCGCGAGCGCAAGCAATCGCTGTCGCAGATCGGCGAAGCTATCCGTCGCCTGATCCTCCGCAGCACTTGGCCCGAGCAACTTGCCACGGAGATCATCACGGCTTATCGAGAGCTTAGCCGCCGAAACGAACGTGAAGAGATCGATGTGGCGGTTCGCAGCAGTGCCACGGCTGAGGACCTTCCTGAGGCAAGCTTTGCCGGCCAACAGGAGACCTTCCTCAACATCTCCGGCGAAACCGAACTGCTCGAAGCCTGCCGCAAGTGCTACGCTTCGCTTTTCACCGACAGGGCGATCAGCTACCGGGACATCCACGGCTTCGATCACCTGCAGGTAGCGCTGTCAATCGGCGTGCAGGCCATGGTGCGCAGCGATCTGGCGGGGGCCGGGGTGATGTTCACGTTGGACACCGAGACCGGCTTCCCCGGCGTGGTGGTAATCGATGCTGCCTGGGGACTGGGCGAAAATGTCGTACAGGGCACCGTTAACCCGGACAACTACCTGGTGTTCAAACCACTTCTTGCCTGGCCGGATTTGACACCGATATTGCGTAAGAAACTAGGCAACAAGGAGAAGAAGCTGGTTTACTCCCGCGCAACCGGCCACTCAACTCGCAACCTTGATACCGCCGCAAATGAGCGTCACGCCTTTGTGCTGGAGGATGCCGAAATCCTGCAGCTCGCACGCTGGGCAACGGCCATCGAAAAACACTACGGTCAACCGATGGACATCGAGTGGGCCAAGGACGGAAACAGCGGAAAGCTGTTCATAGTTCAGGCCCGTCCGGAGACGGTCCAGACCCGCGGCAAGGCCGGAGTTCTGCACAACTACCATCTTTGCGAATCTGGCCGGTTGCTGCTCACCGGCCTTGCCATCGGCGAGGCAATCACCTCAGGCCCTGTTCAGGTGATCAAAAGCAGCAACGAGATAGATCGTTTCAATGAAGGCAGCATCCTGGTCACGAGCATAACCGACCCCGACTGGGTGCCGATCATGAAGAAGGCTTCCGGCATCATCACAGACCACGGTGGTCGCACCTCGCATGCTGCAATCGTCAGCCGTGAGCTTGGCATTGCTGCAGTGGTCGGAACCAGCCACTGCACCGCCGAACTCAAGAACGGACAGGAGGTGACCCTTTCCTGCGCAGAAGGCGACCAAGGCAAGATCTACGCAGGCCGGCTCAAATTTGCTGAAGAGGAGATCCACCTCGATGAACTGCCGACTATCCGCACCCGAATTATGCTCAACCTCGCCACACCGTCAGCAGCCTTCCGCTGGTGGCGGCTGCCCTGTCGCGGGGTCGGCTTGGCGCGGATGGAATTCATCATTAACAACATCATCAAGGCCCATCCCATGGCGCTGGTAGAGTACGACCAGCTCGAGGACAAGGTCGCCAGGAAGCAAATCCGCGCACTGACACGCGGCTATACCGACAAGACTGAGTACTTCGTCGACCAACTCGCCCAAGGGCTCGCGGTGATCGCCGCCAGCCAGTATCCGGAGCCTGTCATCGTACGTATGAGCGACTTCAAGACCAACGAGTACGCCGAGCTGATCGGCGGTCGCCAGTTCGAGTTTGCCGAGGAGAACCCGATGCTTGGCTTCCGTGGCGCTTCGCGCTACTATAGCGACCGCTACCGCGCAGGCTTCGCCCTGGAATGTGCCGCCATCAAGCGGGTCCGAGAAAACATCGGGCTGGGCAACGTGATCGTAATGATTCCCTTCTGCCGCACCCTGGACGAGGCGGACAAGGTCCTCGAGGAGATGGCAACGAACGGCTTGGTGCGTGGTGAGAAGGGGTTGGAAATCTACGTCATGGTCGAGCTCCCTTCAAACGTGATTCTCGCTGAGCAATTCGCTGCCCGTTTCGACGGCTTCTCAATCGGCTCCAACGATCTGACCCAACTCACGCTCGGCGTCGACCGAGATTCGGAAATTCTCAAAGAGCTGTTCGACGAACGCGATCCGGCGATTAAGGCATTGATCAGCCAGGCGATCTGTAGCGCCAAGCAGACCGGCACCAAGATCGGCATCTGTGGCCAGGCGCCGAGCGACTTCCCTGATTTCGCGGCATTTCTGGTAGAAAATGGTATTGATTCTATCTCACTTAACCCAGACAGCGTGATCGGTGTAATACGTCGACTGGCCAAGGAGGAAGAGCGACTGGCAGCAAACTAAAGCAGAATTATCACTCTGAAGAGTGCACAAGAGTAAGCCCAAGCAACAATACAGTTCTGGATTTTTAATTGTATGGCGCCGCTGAAGGTTCGATCTCGCGAACTTCTGATTTGTAGAAAAGGAAGCTACTTATTTATTCACCTGTCTTGTATTGTTGGTGCTCGGTGTGGCAGAAATACAAACTTCTTACAAACCCTGAGTTATGAGAAAAATTAAGCTTGATGCTCAATTCCAACATCTCAACCAATTACACACGAATATAGAGACAGGGAAGAATAGCTACCTATGAATTAATTAGGTGATTCACAATGTTAACTGGCCAGTCCTGGCAATAGGGCCTTGAGCCCTTCAGTCAACATCCCCATAGCGATTGCGGCAAGAACCAGCCCCATGACTCTCGTAACAACGCCCATTCCGGACGCGCCCAATCGCCTCGAAACAGGCGTAGCGAAGCTGAACAAAATCCCACACAACACGGAAAAGAATATGATTACAGCCGAAACCTCAAGTTTACCTAGTACAGCCTGGTTTTGCTGGGCTGCGACAAGAACGGTTGCCATTGTGCCTGGTCCGGCAACCATCGGGATTGCGAGTGGCACGACCGCAATCGATTCTTGAGATTCGGATTCCTCAAGCTCTTCATCCGATTGCTTGTGTTCTGATTTATTAAAAAGCATATGCAGGCCAATGATGAGTACAATCAAGCCTCCGGCAGAGCGGAGCGAATCGACGGTGACACCAAAGAATTTAAACAGCATTGGGCCACCCCAAGTCACAATTAGCAAGGTAATCGCGACGGCCATAGCACACGCCCAAGCAGTTCGCTTATTTTCAGAATCCGTCCGACCTGCTGTCATGCCAGCAAAGACGCCAATATTGCCTAGTGGGTTCATCATGGAGAAGAGGGCTGCTGCGAAACTCGCCAGCGCTGCATGGGTAAGCATAGAGACCTCCGTAAGAAGTGGTTATTTTGGGTTAAACAACAGTGCCGCAGCCTTGCGAAAACACCTCACCTAACCAACAATCCTTAGACACTTACATAAATAAGAGAGGCATCTATCTAATTGCACTGATTTCCCCGTGTATGTTTGATTCCGCAAGCTTTCTCCCAGAATATTTATCTAAAATTGAATTGGCGTATTCTGGATATGTCTTCTGAACCTTGTAGCAAAACGCGTTCTTTTGTTGATAATCCAATGTATTCCAGAAGCCAGTTTCTACAGAGATTGAACTCGTTTTAGAATCTTTGGTAAAAGCCCCCATTGCTTCCAATTCGTCTAAAGTTCCTTTATCTCCACTGCTTGGTTTTTCATCTACATTATATGAAGAACTTGAAACGATCTTAGTGCTTTTCTTTTTGCCCCTACTCTCCGCTAACTCGCTATAGTATTTATATTTCTTCCTGTAGGTTTCTTTGTCAGGATTCATTTCCGATAATTTTTTATAACCATCTCTATTCTCTTCAACGTAACGGGCTGGTATTTTTCTAACTTTTTTATAAAGTTCCTGTTCTTCTTTCAATTTAGATTCAGCTATTTTTTTATCTTTTATTTCGTATCTCTCTTCATTAGCTAACTTTTGTTTGTTGGCCAACTTTTTTGAATATTCTAACGCTTCAACATGCTCTAACCTGCTTCTTGCATCACGGGGAAAAACAAAACCATCACAGTTATTAATGATTCCATCGCACTCATATATATCAGCCAAAGCCAGATTATAATAAATGCTGGCTGAGTCGTAGAACCCCAATCCCTCGGCGGCACGCCCTAAGTAGTAATAGGCTAAATCTACCTTATAGCCAACCCTCGATACTTCTATTGCCAAATGATTCCAAAGTTCATTGTCATGTAAAGCTTTGACCTGATGTCGTGTTGTTCTCCATGAGACGGCACAAGCTGCATCACAAGACAATCTTATCTGGCCACTTTTAAGCGCCGCAAGCACATCTGGCAGCGGGTCACCCGTTGGGCTCTGGATGCCTCCAGATGCGCACCCAAAGATACAGCTAATCAGAAAAAGTAAGAAACTTTGCTGTAGGGAAAAGCGACAAGATAAAAATGCCATATTAGCCCACCTCAAGATTAAAAGAACTTGGAATTATTTATGTTTTTAGCCTGGGTTCTAATCCCTTAGAAACACTCAACAGAAGTTTCTTTTCAACAATCCTTTGTAAACGTAAGTATCTACAGCCAAAGAAAACTCTTACCTATATTTGAAACTTGTCAAGTACGCTTAAACTCAGGAGAGCAAGATTTTTGCTTTATTCACAAGCCGCTTTGATAGTGTCTTCAAGGGCATGGAATCGATGTTCCAGCAATGCCAATAGTGTTTTACAGAATCATGCGCTCTTCCATGAACCTCGACAACCTCGCCTTTTGATCGCAAGACTTTACTTTGCCAATCAGGAACCATGCCGTAAGCGTAACCTGAACTAATCATCTTCATGAATTGATCATTTGAAGGAACGTAATGAATCGCTTTAACTTTAATAGCTTCGCCAAGCACTCGTTGTAGGATTTTATAGTGAAGCATGTCTTTGCGAGTAAACATTACCGCCGGAGCATTCTCAGCGGCAGAAGCTGTCAACCCCTCCGGGAACCATTTCGCAATAAATTCCGGACGAGCCAGGAGGCGATATTTCATCGCCCCTAAAAAATCCACCTTGCACCCTTGCATTGGAGAGGCTAAGTCACTAATGCAGCCGACAACGACTCCGCCTCTAAGTAATTTGTGGGTTTGTTCCTGATCATCAACATGCATATCAATCAGAATCTTGCCATCCTCT
Organism: Deltaproteobacteria bacterium IMCC39524; assembly: GCA_029667085.1. Taxonomy (NCBI): domain Bacteria; class Deltaproteobacteria; species Deltaproteobacteria bacterium IMCC39524. The sequence continues at coordinate 353,241 of JARUHJ010000001.1, read as the reverse complement.
AAAAGGTCTCCTATGGCAGGCAAAAACCAACTGGACAGGCTGTCGGCGTTAATTCCCAACGACAATCTGACAGGGGTGGAATCATCAGAGTCACTTATCCCCTCTTCGAGGCTATCCTCGAGCAACCTTACCTGCAAATAGTGCTTGATGAGCTTTTGCCCGGCTTCTGTAGGCTGGGGTGGAGATGTTCTAGAGAGAAGAATTTTGCCCGCACGCTCTTCTAGAAGCCTGACCCTTTGAGATACCGCAGACTGGGTCAGGTTCATCAAGGTCGCTGCTTTTTCAAAGCCACCTTCCTGAACAACCATTGCTAAGGCTTCTAATAGTTTGTAATCAATCATGGCACATCATTAGCATAATTAATGCACAAGAAAAACAATTAATTATACTTTTATTGTCTTTGTTAATAGATTGCGACTTACGGGAAGTAATTAAAAGCCTAACCACCAGGAGTCAATCATGGTCTTACTTATTCTTGTTTTCTGTTTGTTTGTACTTTTGATTGCCCTAGGAGCGGTTAATTTGCAGCCATGGAAAAGCGGTAGACACATGATTAACGCCGAATGGCTTGATGATTCAGAAAAGTTTGAGTTGATTGCGCGATGGGGAGTTAAAGGATAAGCCTTATTAAGTCCGTTAGATTTTAATTGGCGACCTTATGAATGTCCTTAATGAAAAAGGCCACCAGGGTTCGATCCTTGATGGTAATTTCATTTTGTTTTTCTTGTTGACATACCTGACCAAAAGAGTAATATTTCAACCAGAACACTTTTCTTCATGTTCTACCTCCTAAAAAAACCCATAATAACCCGTTACCCCGCAGCCACCCTCCTGGCTGTGGGGTTTTTTTTATGACAATGCACGACCATCTATTTTTTTCAGCAAATTCCACACCCTCCTAACAAAGCGAGGGGATAAATAATAATCCGCATGACTTGATTCGAGTCAATGAGCGTCTGCACCTTAAACCTTTGCAAGTATCTTCTCCCCAACCCTGCCCCATCTTCTCTGGTTACCCCCCCTTTTTTTATCGCCAACGGGTCAATAGACATCATTCAGAACCCTTGTATACTCTCGACAAATAGTTAACATTCTCAAATCTGAACTAACTCTAAAATTCCGTCAGAGCAATAAGCTCACTTTAAGGAGGAATAAGGATGGGCAACTACAGTCTATCGTTGAGTTGGCATTCCAGGGTAATCAGCTTCGTCGTTCTTTTCCTTGTCTTTGGTTTTCAAACTGTCGGGTATGCAGCAGAAGCTGGTGAATTTAGTGGAAGATGGATTGCTAATGGCGTCAAAGAGGTTTTTATCTCCAACAGCGACATACAGATTTACACCTTCAAGTTTTCCGGTCATGTAAATCTTGAGTCACGTCTCGGCAAAAAAAATGATTACTGGGCTGAATGTATCGGTCTATCAGACTCTGCGACCGGCGCCACTGCCCGTTGTGTCTGGAAGGACCTTGATGGGGCGGAGATCTATCTCTCACTGCAAAGTAGTGCAATACAGACAGACAAACGAGTCACCGGAACCATCCTTGGTGGCAGCAATAAACTGGAAGGAATCAGTGGAGAACTTTCCTACAGTTGGTCATCCGTCTCCACTCAATTAAATGAAAACGGCAGAAAAACAACGATAACTGGTCAGACTTTGGACTTGAGTGGCAGTTACGTGATTCCTTGATGACAGCGCTTGTGTTCAGCTGATTTATTCGTACAAAAGGAGACATTGTATGTGGATCGTTGAGTTACTGGTCGTGCTGTTTTTTATCTGGCTCGGTGCCCGGATGGGGAGCATCGGTATCGGTTTTGCCGGCGGATTTGGTGTTCTGGTCCTCGCTTTCGGCTTCGGCCTTGAGCCGGGGGCGATCCCGGTGGATGTCATCCTCATCATCATGGGGGTCATCGCTGCGATCGCTGCTATGCAGGAAGCAGGGGGGCTTGATTACCTCGTACACATTGCCGCAACTATTTTGAAAAGCAAACCGAAATATATCACCTTCCTGGCCCCGGTCGTCACTTACTGGATGACTATTTTTGCGGGCACTGGTCACACTGCCTTTTCAACGTTACCGGTCATCGCTGAAGTCGCTAAACGTGAGGGGATCAGACCTTCACGCCCTCTTTCGATTGCCACTGTCGCTTCTCAGATCGCCATTACCGCATCCCCGATATCTGCAGCCGTGGTGTTTTTCTCCAGTGAGTTGGAAAAATTTGGTGTCGACTATGTCGAGTTACTGATGATTTCGATTCCCAGCAGCTTCCTGGCGGTCATGATTGGAGCGGTTGTTGCCAACTTCATGGGTAAGGATCTTAAAGATGACCCCATCTACCAGGAACGTCTGGCGAAAGGACAGGTCAATATAGACGTGGAAGAGGACAATCAACAGGAGATTCCCACGGAAGCAAAAAGGTCGGTGTTGATTTTTGCCCTCAGTATTATCTGCGTGGTTTTTTATGCAACAGCAACCAGTGACACAATCGGCCTGATCAAGGAGCCGATTCTCTCGCGCAACGATGCGATTGTTACCTTTATGCTGGCTGCAGCGTCCCTGATCACTCTCTTGTGCAAGGTCGATGCAAAAAGAATCCTTAATGCCGCAACCTTCAAGTCGGGCATGAGCGCCTGTATCTGTGTCCTCGGGGTCGCCTGGCTCGGCACGACTTTTGTCACGGCCCACATTGAAGAGATCAACATCTTTGCCGGAGAAATACTCGAGTCAAACCCCTGGACATTGGCCGTGGTTCTGTTCTTCGCTTCTATGTTGCTCTATTCTCAGGCAGCTACCACCAAGGCTCTGATGCCGGCAGCCATGGCTCTTGGCGTCTCTCCTATTGCCGCGATAGCAGCCTTTTCTGCCGTTAGTGCCCTCTTCGTGTTGCCGACTTATCCAACTCTCATTGCCGCTGTTGAGTTCGACGATACCGGGTCGACGCAGATCGGTAAACTTGTTTTCAATCACCCGTTTCTGATCCCCGGCACAGTGACTATCGTTGCTGCAGTTATCCTGGGGTTTGTGTTTGGTGGGATTATCCTTTAACACCAGTCAATTGATAATAAAGGAGTCATAATCATGATCCTCGAAGAACAGATCATTAAACAAGCGGCCAAAGGCACGGGCATCAGTGAAGAAGATCTCCGAATCTTTTTTAAAGAAGGTGAAACGCAAACATATCAAGCCAATGACTGGCTCTTTCAAGAGTCGACTCCCAGGTCCTGGGCCGGGATCGTTCTGGATGGCGATGTCGAGTTAGTTCGGGGCCTGCACGGCTCCTCCAGACACATCGGTTCCCTGATTCCAGGAACGCTGATCAGTGAAGGGGCCTTTTTGGGCGACGACGCTCATAGCACAGGAGCCTTTACCCGCCACGGGACAACCGTTTGGCAGATCTCCAAAGAAAAGCTTGATGCTTACCGAGAAGAGAAACCTGACCTCTTCTACCGGATCGTTGCGCGGGTCGCGGTCGGCATCAACAGGCGTTTGCGCAGTCTGTCCGATCAGATCTACCAGGATGACCAGGAGGCCCGTGAGGTAGGAGGTTATCGTCTGGAACACGATTCTCTGGGCCAACGCGAAATTCCAGACCATGCTTACTACGGAGTTCAGACCCAGAGGGCTATGGAGAATTTCGCGATTTCAGGTGTTTTTGTCAGTAATTTTGAGCATCTGGTTGAAGGTCTTGCCATGACGAAGAAGGCTGCGGCACTGGCAAATCAGCAACTGGGAGTTCTCGACGAGGGAAAAGCACAAGCGATCTGCAGTGCATGTGACGAGCTTCTGGACGGCAAATTACGGGAGCATTTCACCGTCGACATGTTTCAGGGCGGAGCCGGGACATCAACCAACATGAACGCCAATGAAGTGATCGCTAATCGCGGTCTCGAGATCATGGGGTATCGCAAGGGAGAATATGAACACTTGCACCCCAATGATCATGTCAACTGTTCCCAGTCAACCAACGACGCTTATCCAACCTCGATCAAACTTGCTGTTCTGCTGTCAAATCGAGAACTGGCCAGGGCGATGGAGGAGCTTCGTCAAGCCCTGGAGTTGAAGGCTGAAGAATTCAGCGATGTTTTGAAGATGGGTCGGACCGAGAATCAGGATGCCGTTCCGATGACCCTCGGCCAGGAGTTCGGTGCTTACGCTGTGATGGTCGGCAGTGCCATTAGCGCCATAGAAAGAGCTGCTTACGAATTTCTCGCCATCAACATGGGGGCAACAGCCATCGGGACCGGAATCAACAGTCCGCCCGGGTACGCCAACCTGGTGACAGAAAAGCTTTCCGAAGTCAGTGGTTTTGAACTACGCCGAGCCGAGAACCTTGTCGAAGCAACCCAGAATGCCGGAACTTTTGTGCAAATGTCGGCGACCCTGAAAAGGAGCGCGGTGCAGATTTCCAAGATTTGCAACGATCTTCGCTGGCTATCATCTGGTCCACGCTGTGGGCTCAACGAGCTCAACCTTCCACCAATGCAGCCAGGGTCATCGATTATGCCCGGCAAGGTCAATCCAGTTATTCCTGAGTTGGTCAGCCAGATTTGTTATCAGGTCATGGGTTACGATGCCGTTGTTTCTATGGCAGCCGAAGCCAGTGAACTGGAACTTTGCATGGCCGAACCGGTCATCGCTTTCGACCTGCTACACGGCATGATGATCCTTAAAAATGCCTGTGTAACCCTTGCTTCTCGTTGTATCGTTGGCATTGAGGCCAACCGCGATATCTGCCGTGGCTATGTGGAGAACAGTATCGGCCTGGTCACTGCGTTGGTACCAGTTATCGGTTACGAACAGTCAGCCGCTATTGCCAAGGAGGCTCTCAAAACAGGCGGCAGCGTCTATTCCCTGGTTCTAGAGAAAGGCCTGCTCTCTAAAGAACAACTCGATGAGATGCTGCGCCCTGAAAACATGACGGACCCCAGGGAAATCCCCGACAATAAGAACTAATGGCTTCACTCGCTAATGTATTGAGGAACACCATTGGTCATGCGGGAGAAAGGCACATTTATACCAACTCCTCATATACAACACTGTAGGCCAATACTTAAAGAGAGCCACCAAGTTGACCACAACCTATGTGCGGTTCAACTTAATAAAATTCGTAACCGATGCACGCGAACCGGAGACGGAAAAGAGAGTTACGTATTCAATGGAGGCCTTCAGGTAAGTAGGCCTTGCCTCCCCACATTGGGAGAACTTATTTAGTAACTCCACTTTCCCCATGCGTAATTCTTACATTGCAGAATTATCAGTAAACTCGCAAAACACCACACCTCCCTGTGTCAGCATAGTTGTCGCCTCAAATAAACAATGAAAGGAGACAGCCGGTCATTCAACGAGATATTCCCCAGACACCAGCGGTTGGGGCTTTTTCATTTCCACAATTCGACCTCCCCTCCCCGCCCCAGATTTTCACCTCAGGGCTGGACCTGGGACGAACGTTTCGACGGGCCTCTCACCTGGACACTAAACATCTGCATTCCCGTTCACACCTCAAAGAATTACATCATCTGTGTATTGTTGGTGATGCTCCAGCTTAACGCTAGACTAAAGCGTTGGGGAACAAATGCGCTATGGTTCGAAATTATTGCGATTCATAACCATTATCAATTTTCGAGGATATGGTATATTTAGCCGTTAACAAGAATGCTATCGATTAAAAACTTATCTTTTTGTTGCCTGCTTTCAATCAAGGGTTTTAATAAGGATTATTATGTCAATACGCGTTGCCTGTAATCACAACACTTACTATAAATTTGACCGTCCAATTTCTCTTTTCCCGCACGTCATACGCTTGCGACCTGCGCCTCACAGCCGTACCCCGATTCATGCCTATTCCCTTAAAGTGAAACCGGAGAATCATTTTATCAACTGGCAGCAAGATGCTTTCGGCAACTATCTGGCCCGATTGGTTTTCCCCGAGAAAACTCGCGAATTGAGCATCGAAGTTGAAGTGATCGCCGACATGGCCGCCTATAACCCCTTCGATTTTTTCATCGAAGAATATGCAGAGGAATATCCGTTTACTTACAGCAAACTGGAGCTCATGGAACTCGCTCCATATTTCAAGCAAGTCGTCCCCGGTCCGCTACTGAAAAAGTGGCTGGCCAATTCCGACTGCAGTAAAAAAAGAACGATCGACTTCCTGATTGATATTAATCAGCAGCTCAACAAAACCGTCGACTATTCCGTCCGTATGGAGCCTGGCGTGCAAAGCTGTGAAAAAACCCTGCAGCTGGCACTCGGTTCCTGCCGTGATTCGGCCTGGCTGCTGGTGCAGATTCTCCGTTTGCGGGGCCTGGCTGCTCGATTTGTCAGTGGCTATTTGATTCAACTCTCTGCCGATGAAAAATCGCTGGACGGGCCCTCCGGTCCGGAAACAGACTTTACCGATCTGCATGCATGGGCCGAGGTCTATATTCCGGGCGCGGGCTGGATAGGTCTTGACCCAACATCCGGCCTTCTTGCCGGCGAAGGACACATCCCTCTGGCCTGCACCCCGCATCCCTTAAGCGCGGCTCCAGTGACCGGGGCAACTGAGGCTTGTGAGGTGGAGTTTGAGCACAGCAACACTGTGACACGTTTCCATGAGGATCCGCGAGTCACCAAACCCTACAGCGATGAGCAATGGCAGACCGCCAACGCTTTGGGTCAGCAAGTTGACCATGAACTGGTGGCTGCTGATGTCCGCTTGACCATGGGCGGAGAACCGACCTTTGTCTCGATCGACGACATGGAAGGTGCTGAGTGGAACACTGAAGCTGACGGCCCGCATAAAAGAGAACTGGCCAACAACCTGCTGCTTCGTTTACGCGAGGCCTTTGGCCCCGGTGGCCTGCTCCACTACGGCCAGGGCAAATGGTACCCGGGCGAACTTATGCCACGTTGGGCCTATAGCTGCTTCTGGCGCAAAGACAACACCCCGATCTGGCGTGACATTGAGCTGCTGGCTGACATCAATCGTGACTATCAGTTCACCCACACCGATGCGCTGAATTTTTCTGAGCACCTGACACAACAATTGGCCATCAGAAAAGATTATCTGGTGCCTGGCTATGAAGATGTTCTTTACTGGCTGTGGCAAGAAGGAACCGTTCCGGACAACCTTGACCCACTCAAAGCCGACCTCAAAGACCCTACCGCTCGTCGTGCGCTGGCACAGGCATTGGGTAAAGGGTTGGGGACTCCCATCGGCTATGCCTTGCCGTTAAAATGGAACGAGAATATAAACTCCTGGCAAAGCAGCCCCTGGAATTTCAGACGTGAGCAGATGTTTCTGATCCCAGGCGATTCTGCCATGGGGATGCGCCTTCCTCTCGACTCGCTCCCCTGGGTTGCTCCTGAGAAGCGCGAGCCTTTTTATGAGCGAGACCCGTTTGAGGAACTTCCGGAGCTTGAGGACTACCACGACAAAGCTGTCGAGAGCGCAAGCACTGAAGAGGAGACATCCGCTGAGGTCGAGGTATCACACACCGCGCTTTGTGTTGAATCTCGGGATGGCCGTTTACACATTTTCATGCCACCGTTGAGCACCCTGGAGCAGTATCTCCATTTGATTGCCGCGGTTGAAAAAACGGCTGCAGAGCTCAAATTGCCGGTGGTCATTGAAGGCTACGAGCCAGCCCGCGATTACCGGCTGGAGCGCCTGGCCGTCACACCCGACCCCGGTGTCATCGAAGTCAACATCCATCCAGCCAAAAGCTGGCCTGAGCTGGTTGAGAACACCACCAGGCTCTACGAAGAAGCCCGACAGTGTCGTCTCGGCACGGAAAAGTTCATGCAGGACGGTCGTCACACGGGCACCGGTGGTGGCAACCACATTACCCTGGGCGGAGAAACGCCTGCCGACAGTCCGATGTTGCGGCGGCCCGACTTATTGCGCAGCCTGATTACTTATTGGCAGCACCACCCCGGACTCTCCTACCTCTTTTCCGGAATGTTTGTCGGCCCGACCAGTCAAGCACCACGGATCGATGAGGCCCGTAACGACTCTCTTTACGAACTTGAAATCGCCTTTCAACAGATGCCAGACGGAGAAGTTGCCGAGCCCTGGCTGGTCGATCGCCTGCTGCGAAACCTGTTGATCGATGTCACCGGTAATACTCATCGTGCCGAGTTTTGTATCGATAAGCTCTTCTCACCCGACAGTGCCACAGGTCGCCTTGGGATACTTGAGCTGAGAGCCTTCGAGATGCCACCCCATGCTCGAATGAGCCTGGTGCAGAACCTGTTACTGCGGACCCTGCTCGCCTGGTTCTGGAAACAGCCCTACAAGCAGGACCTGGTTCGCTGGGGGACCGAACTTCATGACCGTTTCTTGCTGCCATACTACGCGCGTCAGGACATGAAAGAGGTCGTTGCAGACTTGCAGAAAGCCGGATACCCCTTCCAGCTCGACTGGCTCGACCCCTTCTTTGAGTTCCGCTTCCCCCGTTACGGAACCGTGCAAATTGACGATATTGAGCTGGAATTGCGCTTTGCCATCGAACCCTGGCATGTTTTGGGTGAAGAAGTCTCCAGCCAGGGAACAGCACGTTTTGTCGACTCCTCGGTGGAACGGTTACAGGTACACGCCACTGGCCTGACGGAAGGACGTCATGTCATTACCTGCAATGGCCGTCGATTGCCTCTACGCAAGACCGGCCGTAAGGACGAGTTCGTCGTTGGTGTCCGCTATCGTGCCTGGCAACCGCCTTCGGCACTACACCCGACCATCAAGCCGCATTCACCGCTGGTGTTTGATGTTATTGACAGCTGGACGGGACGCTCTATCGGCGGCTGTACTTATCATGTTGCCCATCCTGGTGGGCGAAATTATGATGATTTCCCAGTCAATGCCATTACCGCAGAGTCGCGACGGGGGGCTTTGTTTACGGTCACTGAACACACGCCTGGCCCGATTCAGCCGCAGGCAGACTTTGTCAACCTCGGCGAATTCTTCCCGCACGGGCATCCTCCGGGGCAGATGGCTCCTCCTTTGGAAGAGCCGAGCAACGAATTTCCCTACACCCTCGATTTGCGTTGCGCAGCGCCGAAATAACAATTTCTACCTGGCTCGAAGATCTTGATCTGGCTGAGAGAGACAATAAACGTGACGATAGAAACAGATAGGCGCAAAAAATCCGGCCCCCAGTCTTATGAGAGAGAGTTGGGCAAATACAATGAACTTGGTGTCGGGGGTGAGAAACACCTCCCGCATGAGAAGATCCTCTTGCAGACGCTGGAGAAGCTGGGAAACAAAAGATTGGCAAAACGCCGCAAAGAAGCTCAACGGCTTTTACGTGAAAATGGCGCAACCCATAATCTTTTTGGCCCCGCAGACACATCACGTGACTGGCAGTTCGACCCAATTCCATTGGTTATTGAAAGCGAGGAATGGTCTCTGGTTGAGCAGGGATTGGTGCAGCGTGCAGAATTGCTCAACCTGATTCTTGCCGACATTTACGGACCGCGGAAGCTGATTCAAGATGGCTTACTGCCTCCGGAGGCGGCCTTTACTCACAAAGGTTTTCTCTGGCCTTGCGTTGGGCTTCTGCCTCCAGGTGGAAGACACCTGAACTTTTATTCTGCAAATATTGCAAGAGCGAAAGATGGCCGATTCTGGGTTCTTGATGATTATTCCACCCCTCCCTTTGGCTCCGGATACGCGTTAGAAAATCGTGTCGTCATGACGCGTAGTTTTCCAAGGCTATATCAGGATTTTCAGGTCCACCGCCTGGCCATGTTTTTTCGCGCCTTACGGAACAGGCTGACACTTCTGGCGAGGAACAATCAAACCGAACCACGCATCGTAGTACTGACTCCCGGCCCGGAGCATGCCCTTTATTTTGAACATGCTTATCTCGCTTCCTATCTTGGTTATACCCTGGTCCAGGGTGGGGACCTGGTTGTTCGTGACGGCTGTGTCTGGCTCAAATCAGTCGGCGGGCTGCGCCAGGTTGATGTCATACTAAATCGGCTCGAAGAGACGCTTTGCGATCCCCTCGAGCTTCGTGGATCCTCCTTGTTTGGCATTCCAGGACTGCTGGAAGCCGTCCGGCGTGGCAACGTCACAACGTCTAATGCTGTTGGCAGCAGCGTGTTGCAGAACCCGGCTATGATGGCTTTCTTACCAGGAATTTCACGTCATTTATTGGGCGAAGAATTGCGCCTGCCGTCCGTTGCCACCTGGTGGTGTGGACAACCGCGTGAGCGCGAATTCGTGCTGCAGAATCTGAACAAGCTGGTTATAAAACCAATCCATCCACTCCCGGGCCTCCCTGAAATGATACCGGGACAACTCAGCGAATCCCAACTCAGTGCCTGCCGTGAGAGGATTCTCGCCAACCCGCATCTTTATGTTGGTCAGGAACCTGCCAACCTGGCAACCGTGCCTACGTTTGTGACCGACACGATAGAACATCGACCCTTCATTTTAAGCACCTTCCTGACAGCAAAGGATCAATCCTATGTTGCCATGTCCGGGGGCTTGACCAGAATTAACGATAACGAAGGCGGCTTACTCACATCGAAGGAAGGCGGGTACAGCAAAGACACATGGGTTCTGACCACGGAACCGGCCAAGCAGGTAAACCTCTGGCAGCAAGCTCCTCCAGATCGTCTCATTGAACCTTTGTTAGGCTCGCTGCCGAGCCGTGCCGCTGAGAATCTGTTCTGGACGGGTCGTTATGCCGAACGCGCCGAAGCAACCGCCCTCCTGCTTCGATCGATCCTTACAAACCTCATTGAATACAATGAATTTCGTGACCCTGATGATCGCCTGAGCCTGGAACATTTATTACAGGCATTAACTCGTGTCACATCGACCTATCCTGGATTTATAGGCGAAGGTGCCGTAGAAAAGCTGGCGGACCCTCGCGCTGAGCTCATGTCTTTGACCAGCGATACCGATAGACCGGGAAGCCTGCGCTCGTTGTTACGGAGTTTTGGCTATTCTGCCTATATCATCAGGGACACCCTCCCCGTAGACGCATGGCGAATTGTCGACAATATTCAGCAGAACTGGAACCCAAAAGTATCGATCTCCCTCATTGGCAGCGGCCGCTTACATGACAGCATCAATCAGTTGCTTCTGCAACTCTCCGCATTCAGTGGTCTGAATAATGACAACATGGCGCGGGAAACCGATTGGTTGCTTCTGAAAATCGGGCGGAGCCTCGAACGCGCCCTCAATCTGATTGCCCTGTTACGGGCAACGCTGGTTCCTTATTACAAGCCCTCTATGGAAGCACAGATGTTTGCAACCGTTCTATCTACCAGCAACAGCCTTATTACCTATAGACGACGTTACCGTTCATTCATACAACTTCCGTCAATTCTGGAATTGTTATTAACGGATAAAAACTATCCCAGGGCACTTGCCTATCAACTGCATCAACTGCAGAGAATGATTGCAGAGCTGCCGCAGGATCAGCCAACAGCACAGACAAGAGAAGATGGACGACTGATCAGCGAGGCCTGTGCAGAGCTCAGCAGTGCGGACCTTAAACAACTGGCCCAGTTGTCAATAAGCGACAACTGTCATCCGTTGTTAGAGGAGCTCCTGACAGTACAAAAAGAGCGGCTTGAAAAACTTTCTGAGGCCTTGACGCAACTTTATTTCAGCCCAACCCTAGCGCCGCAGCGACTGGGTGCCGTTGCGCACTGGAAAAAGTCATGAAATACCGCGTAACCCACTCGACTCAATACAACTACAGCACACCGGTTGCCCTGTGTCGCAATGAAGCCTGCTTATTGCCTCGTGATACCTTAAGACAGAAATGCCTGACGAGTGAGCTGCGGATTGAACCTTACCCCTCCGACCTACGCGAGCGGATAGACGCCTTTGGCAATCGTGTCAGCCACTTTGCTATCCAACACCCCCATGACGGGTTGAACGTAACGGCGGCCAGTGAGGTCTCGGTCTCTGCAGATCCCAACCTTTTCGTAGCGGCGAATCAACGGTCCTGGGAGTCAGTACGAAAACACCTGGCCAGCGATAGAAGCCCGCTAACGCTAGAGGCTTTGCCTTTTCTGTATGATTCGCCTTTGGCTCAAAAATCTCAGGCGCTTGAGGCATATGCCAAGACATCTTTCCCTGAGGGCCGCCCAATCGGTGAGGCTGCAGCGGACCTGATGCAGCGAATTTATAGTGATTTCACCTACGACCAGGAGAGTACAACGATCGACACACCACTTTCTGAGATCATGGTGACCCGTAGTGGGGTCTGTCAGGATTTTGCCCATATTGGCGTTGCTTGTCTGCGCTCAATCGGCCTGGCGGCTCGTTACGTCAGCGGTTACATTGAAACCGCGCCACCACCGGGCCAGGCACGATTGATTGGCGCTGATGCCTCGCACGCTTGGTTTTCCGTTTACGCTGCGGATGCCAGCTGGATCGACTTTGACCCGACCAACAATAAGATCCCCGGTGAGCAGCATATTACCGTCGCCTGGGGACGCGATTTTGCAGATGTATCCCCCTTAAGGGGAGTTGCTCTGGGCGGCGGAAAACATAAAGTGGTCGTTTCGGTGGACGTTGCCAGAATTCCTGATAACCTCCTCAATGACCAATCGCAAAGTCAGTCACAAAAGGCCTGACCGCACATCGATTTTGTTCCTGATCTCAAGCGGGATTGACAGACATTTTTCAGCAAGGAGCCTCAGATGAGATTTGATGGTTATGATACAGAGGGTTTCTACGATGAAGTCTTTGACTCACAAGGTAAGCCGCGTCCAGGCGCTGACCTTCTGATCCAGAGGGTTAATGCTTTACCGGAGTCGGAACTGCAAAGGCGCCAGAAAGCGGCTGAAATTGCGCTCCTGAACCTCGGAATCACCTTTAATGTGTATGGTAGTGAAGCACAAACTGAAAAGATTTTCCCTTTCGATATTGTGCCTCGTATTGTTCAGGCCAAAGAGTGGGACGTTCTTGAGCGAGGGCTGACACAGCGGATCACCGCCCTCAACAGTTTTATCCATGATGTTTACAATGATCAGAAAATCATAAAGGACGGCATCGTCCCTGCAGAACTGATTTTCTCCGCGGATGGCTTCCGCAAACCCTGTATCGGCCTGGAACCCCCCTGCGGCATCTGGTGCCATATCACCGGGACTGATCTGGTCAGAGACGGGTCTGGTGAATTTTTCGTCCTGGAAGATAACCTGAGATGCCCGTCAGGTGTTTCTTACGTACTGGAAAATCGGCTGCTCATGAAGCGAACCTTTCCGATGGTATTTGATGCCTGCAGTGTCCAACCGGTGACCGATTATCCCAGCCGACTCCTGGAAATGTTGCAGGAAATGGCTCCGCCGGGAGTTCGATCGCCGGTCGCCGTTGTCTGGACCCCGGGAATTTACAATTCAGCCTATTTTGAGCACAGCTTTCTTGCCCAGCAAATGGGTGTGCCCTTGGTCGAAGGTGGCGATTTGGTCGTCCATCGCGGCGAAGTGATGATGCGCACGACCAAGGGCCTTGAGCGGGTCGATGTCATCTACCGGAGAATCGATGATGATTTCATGGATCCGAAAGCGTTCCGTGCCGACTCCATGCTCGGAGTCCCGGGATTGATGAAAGCCTACAGTAAAGGGAAAGTCGCGTTGGCCAACGCACCGGGCACCGGTGTTGCCGATGACAAGGCTGTCTATGCCTATGTCCCGGAGATTATCCGCTATTACCTCGGCGAAGATCCGATCATCAACAATGTTCCCACCTACGCCTGCTGGCGTGATGACGACCGCAAATACGTTCTCGAGAATCTGGACAAGCTGGTGGTCAAAGCGGTCAACGAATCGGGCGGCTACGGCATGCTGATTGGACCGCACGCTTCAAAAGCCGAACGGGAAGAATTTGCCCGGCGGATCAAAGCCAGTCCACGCACCTATATTGCCCAGCCGACTCTTGCCTTATCTCGAGTTCCAGTATTAGTAGATGATCACTTCGAGGGGCGTCACGTCGATCTCCGTCCCTATATCCTCTTCGGTGCAAAAAGCACCTACGTTCTGCCCGGTGGGTTGACCAGGGTCGCATTGAAGAAAGGCTCTTTGGTCGTCAACTCCTCGCAGGGGGGCGGGAGTAAGGACACCTGGGTTCTTAATGCTGAAGGTGGCCCCTCTCCTGAATCTGCCCTGAAAGAAGAGGAGGGATTATAATGCTGAGTCGTGTCGCCAACTCTATCTACTGGTTGAATCGCTATATTGAACGTGCTGAGAATGTTGCCCGTTTTATTGATGCCAACTACCACATGACCCTTGATATTCCCGACAGCGCCAGTCATCAATGGCAACCATTAATCAATACCACTGGAGACCACGAACTGTTCCAAAAGCTCTATGGTGAAGCCAACCGGGAAAACGCCATAGAATTTCTGGTTTTCGATCGCAACAACCCCAACTCGATTTATTCCTGCGTCCGCTCGGCCCGGGAAAACGCCCGTTCAGTTCGCGAGTACATCAGTTCAGAGATGTGGGAGCATCTCAACACTTTTTACCTGATGATCAACACCGCAGCCCAGGAAGTGTCGATGGACCTGCCACACCAGTTTTTTGTTGATATCATGAATGCCAGCCATACCTTCAGCGGCACCACTGATTCAACCATGAACCATGGTGAAGGCTGGCATTTTGGCCGTCTTGGTCGCATGTTGGAAAGAGCCGACAAGACCTCCCGGATACTCGACGTCAAATATTTCATCCTGCTGCCATCCGTCGATTATATCGGGAGCTCTTACGACAATATCCTCTGGGGTGCATTATTGAGGTCGGCCAGCGCTTTTGAGATGTACCGCAAGCGGCACGGCCGGATTGACCCTGAAAAGATCGTTGATTTTCTCATGCTGGACAAACACTTCCCCCGGGCTGTTCACTTCTGTATTGTGACAGCGATGATTTCGATGAACAACATCACCGGAAGTCAGCGAGGGACCTTTGCCAACAAAGCGGAACAACAGCTTGGCAAGTTGCTCTCTGAGTTTAATTTTGCTTCCCTGGAAGATATTTTTGAGCACGGATTACACGAATATCTCGACAGTACACAGACTCGGATCAACGCTCTTGGCGCAGCGGTGCAAGCAGAGTTCTTCAGCCCGCAGATTGCCGATACCACGACTGAATCAAGAACTTTGGAATGATGTTTCGTATGACTGACAATGATCAGCATCAGGATTTCGACCTATGACATGGATTAAAGCGACATGTGATATCAATTTTCACATGGATGCATGTACGCCTTTGGTCTTGATGTTACGTCCTCGCAGCGGTTCGCATCAATGGGTTGCACGTGAGTCTTACACACTCTCTCCTCACGTTGCCGTTGTGGAATATACGGATGGCTATGGCAACCTCTGCCAGCGCCTGGTCGCACCGGAAGGGGCCTTTTCCATTCACACCTCGGCTGAAGTCATGACTGCAGATGAGTTCGACATGGCTCCGGGAGCTTATTTCGTTGAGATTCAGAACCTTCCCGAATCAGTCCTTGCCTATTTACTTCCCAGTCGGTATTGCGAATCGGACCGCTTTGGTGATCTCGCGCGGGACATCGTAGCCGGAGAGCAACCCGGTTACGATCAAGTCGCGAGCATCGACCGTTGGGTGCGAAACTCCATCCGGTACACACCCGGATCGAGTCCTTTTCCTGTCTCCGCCACTGAGGTCAATATGCGTGGTGAAGGCGTATGCCGTGATCTTGCTCATATTGGCGTGGCGCTCTGCCGTAGCATCAGCATCCCTGCCCGGCTGGTTGTTGGTTACCTTTATGGTCTGTATCCTATGGACCTGCACGCATGGTTCGAGGCTTATGTTGGCGGGCGCTGGTATACCTTCGACCCCACACAAAACCAGATGAAAGGTGGGAGGATCGCTATCGCCTATGGTCGTGATGCGGCAGATGTGTCGATATTCCATCAGTTTGGGGCTGGAGAGATCTTGACCAGTTTAGAGGTTTGCGTTGAGTTGCTCCCCGGCGCACCGGACTGATGGCTGTTCCTTATACGATTAACGCTTTACCCTCTTCGGGAGCAGGGGGACACTGGTTCGAATCCAGCCATCCGGTTTACTATTTTCTTATGGCATTGTTTGGAAGTATGCATTTTGCCAGTTTGGGAATTTCTTGTTGCCCCTGCATTTCGAGACTGCTTAAAAGATTCTGCTATCCACTTCGCTCGAGTGCGGACCATTCGAAGAAAACCTTTGACCGCAGAGACACTGAGAACACAGAGACATTTAAAGAACCATCAGGTGTGCTCTGTGCCCTCTGTGCCTCTAGTGAGAGAAACGAACGGGTGGTAAAAAGGATTATTAATCCTGACAATAGCTACTGGAGTGAAGTGGGTAACCAGATAAAATAAAAAGGGCCAGCCCTGTACGGGGTCGGCCCTGACAAACGTGCTGATCGCATTGGTGACTATCCTAGTCCTCACGATGAATCGTCATCGCCCCCCAGGATTGACTCACAGGCATAATTTCAAGTGAATTGATATTTACGTGAGCCGGCCGACCAACCACCCAAGCCACAGTCTCAGCAATATCAAGAGCAGTCAAAGGATCTGTTCCTTTATAAAATTGATCCGCCTTATCATCATCCCCTTTAAAACGAACATTGGAGAATTCGGTTTCCGCCATACCGGGCTGAATACACGTTACCCTGACTTTCTTACCAGCCAAATCGGCTCTCAGGTTACGGGAAAACTGAGTCACAAAGGCTTTGGTGCCCCCGTAAGCATTCCCGCCAGGATAGGGCCAAGAGCCTGCCGTAGAGCTGATATTGACGATATGACCCCGGTTCCGTTCCACCATGCCGGGCAGAATCGCGCGGGTGCAGTACATCAGGCCTTTGATATTGGTATCAACCATGATTTCCCAGTCTTCCATATCAACCTGGTGAGCGGGTTCAAGGCCTAACGCCAGGCCAGCGTTGTTAACCAGCACATCGATCGCCTGAAAATCTTCCGGGAGAGACTCAACCAGCCCTTCGACACCGGCTCGGTCACGCACATCCAGTTGAACAATATGAACCCCGGCAGCACTCTCTTTTAGCTCATCACGTAAAGCCGCGAGCCTCTCAGACCGTCGTGCAGTCAGAATAAGGCGAGCTCCTTCAGCAGCAAAAATCCGGGCACAGGCTTCGCCGAAACCGGCAGAGGCGCCGGTAATCAAAACCGTTTTTTCAGACATGACCCACCTTTCAATTATGAGTTAACCAGTTGTTTCACCAGCTGTTGTTCATCGGGAAACTCTCCGGTCTCTTTTTTTGAATAGACAAGCACACCATCAACCACAACTTCAAAGACGCCACCGGTCGACGGGATCAATTCAACATCATTGCCGCAATGTTTCTTCAGTAATGCCGCCAAACTGACAGCACGCACTTCATAACCTCACATCGTGCAATATTCAATACTCGCTTTCATACTCACTCCCTTGCCCCTTGGGCACAATTGGACAACTTCTTTTCAATACGTAAGATCGTGCCTTCAAGGATGTAATTGTTGACGCCCATACCGATATAACCGGTCTGGCCATAGGTGTCGTAGAGAGACAGTTGTTCTATTAATTCTTCTATCTCGACTTGAAAGACAGGGCTCCCCGACAACTGTTCAGCAATAGCATAAACACGCACGGCCAGAAAATCGGGAAGATCATCTTCCTGCTGGGCAATCAAGGTTGCGGCATTCAATCGACTGATAAGATCCATGGCCCTCTTTCATCTGTCATACAGTGTATTTATAGCATGCAGAAAGAAAGGCGAAAGGTCAAAGTGAAAAGAAAACTCTTGAAACAGCTCAGTCCTCCGGTGAGAACAAGCACGCAAAATCCAATTCAGTTATAATATCTGATGAACACACCCTTCTTGAACACGATGAGGACCAGGCTATGAAGATCAACTATCCACTGACACTCTTTTACGATGGGGCCTGCGGAGTCTGCAGCACCGAGATCCGTTACTATCGTTCGATCGCAGACCAACGTGTCAAGTTCGTTAATATTGCGAGTGCTGATTTCGACGCCGAGGCTTTCGGCAAAACAATAGATGAATTTCAGGAGAAGCTGCAGGCACGTGATGCAGATGGTCATTATTATTCCGGGGTTGAAGCTTTCAGGCGTCTCTGGGAGGCCCTCCCTTCACCCCTATACCCGCTGCTGTCTTCATTCGTAGGCTTACCTGGCATCAACCACACTGCTCGCGCCGGATACGCGGTCTTTGCAAGGTATCGGCACCTGTTACCCTCAAGCCGTGCAACCAGTTGCCAGATTTTCAACAAGCATTAATCTTTCGGTATCGAGGGTTAGTGACCGTACACCAGGTGACCGTTCTTCATCGTTTCTCTCATGATTCCTGCGCAGCAAAGCGCAGTGAGTCCACAGCAGAGCAATACGACAAAGGCCGATTGATAGCCAGCGACGGAGTATACATTCTCAGAGACTTCGTGGCTTTGCAGAATCCAGCCAAGCACAGGCTGG
Organism: Deltaproteobacteria bacterium IMCC39524; assembly: GCA_029667085.1. Taxonomy (NCBI): domain Bacteria; class Deltaproteobacteria; species Deltaproteobacteria bacterium IMCC39524. Next base: position 334,803 of record JARUHJ010000001.1, on the reverse strand, counting down.
AAAACTGCTCCGCCGGCAAACGGAAAGAGATTGATCAAGCCGATCGATGTGCCGGCAATCTGCACAGGGAAAAGCTCTTTCGTCGCAGAGAAACCAATCACCACGGAGGCGCTGGTAAACATACCCATCAGGAAACAGATCAGCGACAAAGTATTGAGTGAGAGACCTGCTGTTGAAAACACCAACAGGCCAGTGATGCCACTGGTAACAACGCTTGAAAGAATCAAGACAGGTTTGCGTCCTTTGCAGACTCTATTCGAGAACCATGTCTGCATTGGGCTTCCAACGATCAGGCCAACGGCCAGCATCGAGAGGATCTGCCCCGCTCCGACACGGTCAAGGCTGTACACATGGTTAAGATAAGGTCCGCCCCACAGCCCTGCAAACGAGAAGAAGACCGCTGACTGAAAAAAGAACCACCCTGCCAGCAACCAGAAGTTTCCACTAGCCAAGACCTGTTTAACACCATTCGCAAGACTAATATCAACCATGGACCCAACCTTTGCCTTGCCGGGAATCGACCAGCCCATATCGGCGGGACGATCACGGACAACCATCCAGACGCACAAAGACAGCAGCAAAGTTAAACCGGCGACAGCAACAAAAGCCATGCGCCAGCCGAACCATCCGGTCAAAAGGGCCAGGGGCGTCGCTGACACGAGAGAGCCAAGCCCGCCCATAGCCAAGAGAATGCCGGTCATTCTTGCGAATTCATGAGGCCGGAACCACTCTGTAAGGATCTTCATCGTCGGCACAAAGAGCATGGAAACACCTAAACCAACAAGAATACGGCCAACAATAGCGACAGTGACATTTGGTGCCAATCCGATGATCAGAGCGCCCACAAAGGCAATCAGGGTAAACAGAGTGACCGTGCGTCTTGCGCCCCAGGAATCAGCAAGCAAACCTGCGGGTATCTGCATAAGGGCGTAAGGGTAAAAATAGGCGGAACCCAACAAGCCAAGTAAAGCGCCGCCCGTTTGCAGATCACTCATCATATCGACAGCAACGACCGCCGGGCAAAGGCGATGGAAATACACCAGGACATAACCACAGGCGAGCACTGCAAAAACCAGCCAGCGATACGACAAGGCATTCGTCAGAGATGACGGCAGGAAGTCCGCCGGGCGAAGGACAACGGACGCCCAGCCTCTTGTCGTTTGTTGACAGCTTTCGACTTCATGACTCATAAACGGCGGCTCCACGAAAAACATGCTGACCAGAATGTCATCAGCATTATAAATAATATCGAACTTGAAAAGGAAATAGAAACGCAACCAACAAAGCTCTGTTTGTGCTTTATTACTTGATAATATCCTGAAGATCCAATAGAACTTTCAGAGGTTAGCGTTCGATAAAATCGAACGAAGGAGTTTTTATGGAGCTTTACCAATTGAAGTCCTTCTTGACCATCGCCCACGAAAAGAACCTGACCCGTGCTGCTGAGACTCTGCACTTGAGCCAGTCTGCACTCTCCAGCCAGATCAAGCTGCTCGAAGAGGAGCTCGGAGTTCCCCTCTTCTCGAGAACGTCAAGGGGGATGGCGCTTACAGACCAGGGTCGCATCCTGATGACTCATGCCCAGGACGTTCTCGAAGCTGCTGGCCAGTTACAGCAACGAGCAGAGGCGATGTCTCGCGGCATCACGGCTACCATCTCAATCGGTCTTAACACTGATCCTGGCTTTCTCAGGATCAGCGCCACGAATCAGCGTCTGAATTTGCTGCACAAGGACACAAACGTCATCTTTCATCTCTGCCAGTCAGCAGACACTCCACAGAAGCTACGCCACGGTCAAATCGATCTCGGGTTTTTCTATGGTGAGAACCAGAACACAGACATTGATTCGCTTATAATCAAGCAGGTACGAACATGTGTCGTCATCCCCAACAAGTTCAACCGGGAAGGAAAAGATCTGGATTGGCCAGAGGTTGCAGAACTACCCTGGATCTGGGTTGATAACAACTTCCCCTTTTTCAAGCTCCTGCAGGACAAGATCCAGGATTATCGCACCCTGCCCAACCAATCGGTCACCGCTGTCGACGAGCAGATCGTGCGTGAACTTGTCGCTGCCGGACAGGGTGTCGCCATCATGCGCGACGACGAAGCCCGCGCTCTGGCAGAGAATGGACAGGTCTCGATCTGGAGTAATGGTTGGGGAGAGATTCCCCTTTGTCTCGGATGGATGGCAGGCCGCGGAGAAGAAAAAAGCATCAAAGACGTACGCGAAGTCATAAAATACATGTGGAGAAAACCAACAACGTTAACAGATGGCAGTCTGACGGATAAGTGTTGGGTCTGAACTCTACAACTTCCACACCTGATATTTTATGGTAGAATAGTGCTTCGCTTCAAGCAATCTGATATTACGAGGGACGAAATGAAATTAAAGATTCTGGTTTTTGATGATGATGAGAACATCCGCAACATGCTTAAAACTGCACTCGAGAGTAAAGGGCATGAAGTGACAGCTCTCGCAGACCCGACTGAGTTTAAATATTTCAACCAACTGAACTGCCCCTGCCCAGAGGGCGAGCCCTGTGCCGACGTCCTGATTGCGGATATCGTAATGCCAAAAATTGAAGGGATCGAGTTCTGTAAAAAACTCAAGGCTTCTGGCTGCTGGCCTCTTGCCAAGGGCAACGTTGCCATTATCAGCGGCTACCTGACAATTCACTACATGAATGAGTTAAATGAGTTGGGAATTCATTACATGCGCAAGCCATTTGAGATGAAAGAGATGTTCGAATGGATCGAACAATGCCAAGCCCGGATCGAAGCATTTTCCGAATAGCCCCACCGCATCGAAAGTAACCTATGAACAACTACGCAATTGTCCGTCAGGAACATCTCAACCACTACGGATTTCTTTTTGGCGGAGCACTCTTACAGTGGGTTGATGAATACGCCTGGCTGGTCGCCTCCCTCGATTTCCCTGGCTGCCCTCTCGTCACGGTCGGCATGGACCAGATCAGCTTCCGCAGGCCGGTAGCCAACGGCTCGATCCTGCGCTTTAACATCCAACCGATTAAACGCGGCCAGTCATCCGTCCAGTACACCGTCGATGTCTTCGCTGATGCTCCGGGCTCCTCATCAGAGACCGACGTCTTCTCAACCACCATCACCTTCGCGCAGGTCGACAGCGATGGGAACAAGCGCCCTCTCCCCAAGAAAGATAAGTTAAGGTCTGAGGAGGAGTGACTGGGGCTAGGGGCTGGTGTCAGCATCAATCCACAACAGCAATTTCAAAAAAACACCACTCGATATCATTAAAAAAAGGCTAGGAGGTCACTTTCAGCTTTACGAGGAAACTTTTTCCCATCGTTGCCATACCCACCAAAAGGCCACCGGCGAGGACACCGACAATAGCGTTCATGAGGGTCGGCATCATTGCAGATGCGACATCTCCAACGAAGGGGATGCTCCGAAATGGCCCCACCAAATGGTGCGTTAGTTCATGCGTGCCGGGAAGTCCATGCATCAAGATACCGCCGCCAACCAGGAACATCGCGGCCGTACCTACAACCGAGAGGGTTTTCATCAACAGTGGAGCAAGACTTAACAGACCAGCGCCGATCTTTCGGCGCACCCTTCCCCATGCGTCAGGCTCAGGGACCTTGACAAGATACAGACCAACATCATCAATCTTGACGATGCCCGCAACAAGCGAATAGACACCGACTGTTATAAGCAGGGCCATTCCTGAGACCACGGCGATCTGAATTACCATGGGAGAGTCCTGAACAGTTCCGAGAACTATAACAATAATCTCAGTTGAGAGGATGAAATCTGTTCTGATAGCACCTTTGATTTTTTTGCGTTCAAGCCCGACCACATCCGCCTTTGGATCGGCCAAGACCTTAATTCTCTCAGCCCTCCTCTGCCCCTTCTCCTCCTTGCGGTGCAAAAGACTATGGGCAACCTTCTCAAAACCTTCAAAGCACAAAAAAGCTCCCCCGAGCATCAGCAACGGGGTGATAACCCATGACATGAATACGCTCAGCAAAAGGGCTGCGGGAACGAGAATCAGCTTGTTCTTAAACGACCCTTTTGCAACAGCCCACACAACAGGAAGCTCGCGCTCGGCACGAACTCCGCTCACCTGCTCCGCGTTCAGCGCCAGATCATCACCAAGCACTCCAGCGGTTTTTTTGGCCGCAACCTTGGTCATCAGGGCGATGTCATCAAGAAGGCTCGCGATATCATCTATCAGGGTGAGTAAACTGGTTCCTGCCAAAAGTCATTCTCCTCAATAGGCATACTGATAAAAAACTTGGAAAAAAACATTCAATGCAGAGTCACGGTAGCGCAGTGAAAAGCTCAGACAAAATTACCACGGAAAGTTAAAACAACATGAATTTATTTGGTAAATTGTCTTAATGGTTCAATGACAATACAAACCGTCACCACGTTAATTGTCGTTACAAAAGTTTTACCTTCTGCCTGTTGGGTTCAAGGCATAATAAAAACCATAGGATCAGCATTGTGCCCGCAAAGATAGTGGAGACGAATAATGCGAACCGAACAAGACATCCCTCGCTACAGCGTTGGTGAAGAGATAGCCAATAGTATTACCCATGGTTTCGGGCTACTGCTTGCGATTACTGGCATGGCCGTACTCATTAACTTCGCCAGTCGATTTGGCAACACCTGGCACCTGGTCAGTTGCACTATCTTTGCGACGACCTTAATTCTACAGTACGCATTCTCCACCCTTTATCACAGCATCCAGATTCCCCGTGCAAAAAGCATCATGCGAGTTCTCGACCATTCCGCCATATTCCTACTGATCGCGGGAACCTATACACCCTTCATGCTTGTCAACCTGCGTGGAGTTTGGGGCTGGTCTCTCTTCGGTATCGTCTGGTCACTGGCCTTGCTAGGCGTACTTTTCCAGGTGTCGCTCTTGCGGCGCTGGCAGGGCATCTCCCTGTCGCTCTATATCGGCATGGGCTGGGTGGTTGTCATCGCAATCAAGCCGATGCTCGACTCCGTTGCCACAGGGGGGCTGATCTTACTTTTATCAGGTGGATTGGCTTACACATCTGGAGTGATTTTCTATCTCTGGAAAAGTTTGCGTTACCATCATGCCATCTGGCACGGCTTTGTCTTGCTGGGCAGCATCCTGCACTTCTTCGCGGTGCTTTTCTACGTCATTCCTCTGGCGTAAAAACAGATCAGATAATCTGCTTACCAAAGAGGGAGGCCGTCAATTCAACTGCACAAATAGCTGTTTTGTTGTGGGTGTCAAGAATAGGGTTAATCTCGACGATGTCGAGAGAACTCAGGCGTCGGGTGTCTGCCACCAGCTCCATCAACAGTTGGGCCTCGCGATAGGTCAAACCTCCGGGCACCAGGGTTCCGGCGCCGGGTGACGCCTGTGGGTCCAGCGCGTCAATGTCCAGGCTGACATGCAAACGCTTGCGGTGGCTCAAGCGTTCAAGAGCTTCACCGGCAACTTTCCACATGCCCCGTTCATCAATATCTCGCATCGTATAGACAGTAATGCCGCTCTCACGCAGATTATCACGCTCTTTTGCATCAAGGTCGCGAACACCGATCATGACAACATCTTCCGCCAAGAGGCTCGCACCAGGCCGACCGATATCGACAAGATCCGGGTAACCATGACCAAACAATAACGCCAGGGACATGCCATGGATGTTGCCAGAGCTTGAGGTCGCCATGGTGTTGAAGTCGCCATGAGCGTCAACCCAGAGGACACCGCAGGGTTCCTCCTGTGTAACACCGGAGATGGTACCAACCGCGATTGAATGGTCTCCACCAAGAAAGATAGGAATATAACCATTGGCAACAGCCTGCTGGCCTGCGGCACAGGCCTCCTCGCAAATTTGTCGCATAGAGGGGAGATAGTTGCTCTGACGTTCGTGATTGAGTGATTCACGAACCGGGACCTTGAGGTTGCCCGAGTCGTGGACTTCGTAACCAAGCTTTTCCAGTCGGGCAGCGAGCCCAGCGTAGCGTAAAGCTCCAGGCCCCATATCGACACCGCGATGCGACTGGCCCAGATCGACGGGAACACCAATAATCTGCACGGCCTTTTTCATAAGCTCACCCCACCTGCTTCACTCTTTAAGATTGTTCCACAGGTTGACCATGAAATCCTGCGCATTGGTCAATATTGCAACGGCCTGCGCAGAGCCGCGGTTTGCCAGTTTATCGGCACTGAACTCCGACATATCAACGATATAGAAGAACACCGGGCGCACATGACCATCTTCAGCGACACGGTAACTTGGAACCATATTACCGAAAGCGATCGAATGAAGTTGCGTCGCGAGAGCGACCACCGTGGTCGCTTTTCGGGCGTGCTCACGCATGGCGTCCTGTGCCTTGTAAACGTCTGAGATCACCTCAGGGAGAGGGCCATCATCGCGAATGGAGCCTGCCAACACATAAGGCACATCATGCTTTTCACAAGCATAGATGATGCCGTCTTTTAAGCCCAGGTCTTCAATGGTTTTGGGAATCGAACCACGACTGCGCACTTCATTGATGATATCGAGATGGTTGTAATGACCAAGAGGCCTCAGCGTTTGGGAATAAATGTCCTGCCCCAGTCCGGTCTGAAAAAAAGCCGCCTCGAGGTCGTGAGTGGCCAGAGCGTTGCCCGCCAGGAGTCCGTGACAGTAACCATTTTCGACGAGGCCCTGCATGGCATCACGGCTGTCCTTGTCGAATGCAACAGCAGGTCCGAGGACCCAGACGATGTGACCATGGTCACGGTCATGACGAAGGACGTCGTACAGGTTGTCATAATGGCGGGAGAAAGGCGTCTCTCGTGTGCCGCGGGTACGAAAGGTGAACTTATCTGCACTTTCTTTAGCTGGGGGCTGAAAACCCTCAACATGAACGTAAATGCCCTCTTCTCCATGTTCAGTCCGTCCAACGACCACCTGATCGCCCTTGCGAACCCGACGAGCCTCGACGACATCGACAGACATCCCATCCAGAACCATCACCGCATCCATTCGGCTTTCCGGAGCAAGCACCCAGTGCCCGTCACCCAGGTGAACATACTCAGGATGATTTGACGTGCCATGAAAATTTCTAGGCACGACTCCGTCAGCCGGCACAACCTCAACCGAAACAACAGGAGCGTTAACCAGGTGTGGCGCGGTAAAATCAGGAGGATTGTAACCAGGAATAACGGACATAACAGGAATCTCCTTAGAGAAAGCATAAAACGAGCTTTACTTCATATTCTCAAGCGAACAGGGAATGTCAAGCGGGACGCTAACGAGAAGACAGATAAAACAGCCCGCACTCAGTCACGTTCAATGACTTTTGTGACTGCGAACCAGTTTGCAAGCAGGATGACTGCGACAACCAGGATACCGACAGCGCCGAGGTGACTCTTCATGCCTTTATTGAGCATATCCATGACGAAGACACCCAGGTAGCAAAGAGCGATAAACTTGTTCGCTGTGCTGGCCCATTTCTCCCGGGTACTCCACGCAAGGCTTAGAATAGTCACATTGGCGAGGCCATAGGCTGTCGTAACATAGGCAAACACCATCAAACCGTGAGCAGCTGTGTCAGACAGGATGATGTTCATGCCATACATGATGAAGAGGAAAGAGCTGAGGATGCTGATCCCGGATAAGCCATACATCAAAATCGTATCGTGTTTCTTCATAAGAACCCTTGCTATTTAAAGGTGGATAAATTAATCGCAGAAAAAGATTCCATATTTATACAAGTTTCAAAGCCAGAATGCATTGGTTTTCTCTCTGCTACTGCGTTAATTGGCGACGCCAGAGGCTTTCTTGCGAGTTGCCAGGTAGATACCCAGTCCAATCAGAACAACTCCGACCCCGTGATACCAGCCGAAGGCTTCACCGAGAAAAACAACAGCCATCAACCCGCCGAACACGGGCATCAGATGGATAAAGAGGCCAGCACGATTGGCCCCGACCAGTTCAACCCCACGATTGAAGCAAAGGTAAGAAACGATTGAAGGAAAAACCATGACGTAAGCGAGCACCAACAGTGTTGATGGGTTGAGCTCCATACTGGATACGGTTAAGGCCTCCCAGAGGTAGAGGGGAACAAGAAAAATAGAGCCAAGCCAGAAGGTCGTCGCAATAAAAGCCAGGGGATGCGCATGTGGCCGTTTACGCAACATGACCGAATAGCCTGCATAGCATGCAATTGCGGCAAAGACCAAAAGGTCGCCACGATTAAAAGATAAAGATTGCAGTCTTTCAAAATCGCCACGTGCGGTGATCAATACGGCCCCACAGAGCGAAACCAGGATACCAAGACTTTGCAGGCGCGTAACCTTCTCGCGGAAAATCAAAAAGGAAAAGAGCACAATCAGGACCGGCATCATTGATTGCAGCAGAAAAGCATTGATGGCCTGGGTGTATTGCAGACCGCTGTATGCGAGTGTGTTGAAAGCAGCTATGCCAAGGAGAGAAAGAAGAAGGACAGCAGGCCATGCATTGAGCAAAGCTTGACGATCACGCCGTAAATGAGGCAGCGCTGGCCAGGTGACAAGTATTGCGGCACCAACCCAGCGCCAGAAAGCCAGTGCGATGGGCGGGATCTCCGTATGAAAGGCTCTTCCCAGGATAAAGTTCCCGGCCCAGAAGAGGACGGCCAGTGTTAAAAGCAGGTATGGACGGTCTTTGATCCGTGTCATGGCTTAACGCGGTACACAATCAGGCCAGGCTTACCCTGCAGGTATTGAAGTAAGTCTTCGTCAACCACCCGGCCTGTTTCACTGCGTGAAGAGGCATGACGGATGAAGGTTCGTCCCTCACCCTTGACGATGATCCCGGTATGGCTGACATCAAGACCACCAAGGGGGCTGTATATGCCAATATAGTCTCCGGAATGCAGCAGAGAAAGGACCTCCTTATCGACGCTCAAGGTCGGGAGGTAGTCAACCTGCCGTGGCACAACGTCAAGACCAGCCAACCAGAGAGAGCCATCGTCTTTTTGATTGAGGCGTTTATTAACGGACACAGCTTGCCCTTTAGCAACCAAGACAGTAACATCCTCAATCAGAGCATCACCGACAACCCAATCGCTAAAAAAATGTCTGCGTTTTTCGTAGGACACCGTGCCATCAAAGTAGCGAACAGCTTTTAGGTTGTCGGCAAATTCTTCGTAGTTCGAAGAACGACGTAAAGACTCAACGACGTCAAGAAAGGTGAAGCAATCGAATTCAGAGAGGTTAAGAACAAACTCTTCAGGGTCGTTGGGACCGCCCAACAAGGTATTCTCAGCATACGGGGAGTCTTTGAAATGACCGGAGAGTGCAACGATAACGTCGCCAGGCCTATCTGTCTGCTGCGAAGAAAAAATGATTTGCGCGAGGGTGGATTCGTTCCAGGAGCCCAGTTTGACAACCTCGGCATAAGAAGCCAAGGCAAAAGACAAGGTGACACACAACATTAAGAGAGAGACCTTAACCTTCTTAAACAAAAAGAGAAACATCTCAACTCCAGAAATTAAAAAAACAACTTAGGCGTTCAAAAGCCTCAGAAGATAAGCGCCCACCTGTGCCTTGGGAACCTTTGCCAAATCGCGCATCAAAACAAAGGGCACCTGATCAAATCCATACAAGGAACGCAAGTCCTCAGACATACTCATCCAGAGATATGCAGTCATCTCAGCATCAGCCAATGCCCTGTGAAAGGTGCCATCAGTCTGCAGATCCTTGTAGCGCACCAGGGTTTCCAACTTGTGGTTAGGTGCATCGGGATAAACCCTGCGAGAAATCAGCATGGAACAACCAAAGTTATCCCTGGAACCTTGCCCGATAAGGGCAAACTCCGTGTTCAGGAATCGCCTGTCAAAAGAAGCGTTGTGAGCAACCAGCGGCTTATCGCCGATAAAATCGGCAAACGCCCGCATAACCTCGGCAGCATCGGGCGCAGCCTGCACCATCTGGTTGGTAATCCCGGTGTAATTTTCAATAAATTGACTCACGCGAACGCCGGGATTCATCAAGCTTTGAAAGCGTTCCAGAATCTGCCCTCCCCTGATCTTTACGGCACCGATTTCTATCGCTCGGTCACCGTAATCGGGAGAGATTCCAGTGGTTTCAAAGTCAAGAACAACGATAGTTTCCTGGTGGGTTGATTGCATAAAAGAGTTATAGAGGGCTGTGGTTTATTTGGCAAGAATTTATGACGAACAATGCGACATCGAGGCTGACAAACAAGTCCCTGACCCGCTTGAAAAACAGGGGGGAAAACCTTTAATGTCGCTGTACGACCACCAGTTGGCACAAGGAGGCCATAAACTAGCGGAGAAAATAGCCAACCACCTGCCAGCGATTATCATCGCCGAGTAGAAGTGTAATGGTTTCAGTGACCCGTTCTCTCAGCTCAAACTTTGAGACAAAAGTCATCACCACGTACTCACCCGAAGGCACATCACTGGCATCGTCAGTATAAGCGATGTTCTGCTGCACCCTTTCAATAATAGGGCCGAGAAAAGTACGCAACTCTGAGATTTTCTCACTCCACGCCTGCTGAGTCAGCATTTTCTGTAAAACTGCTGATGAGACCTCCCAGCTTTCTGCGTACTCTTCCGTATCAACCAGAAAGAGAAACTCTGCAGCAGCCAACACTGACTTCTCAGCAACATGCTGACTCGGAGTTTTATTTAAAACCGGCATCACAATCAAGAGAATGCTTGTAAAGAGCAGGCACAGATGAATCTGCGCGTGCTGGGAAATTGCTTTAACATTGATCATGTCAGCCTCCTGTAACAATCAAGAGGAAGAAGCGTTGTGTTTGTATTAATTCTAAGCTGGTCAAGCCGATGGGGCAACCGGGGTGGTGCAGATTTCAAGAAAAAACGTAATTTGATAAAACCTCTTTACTGTATGGGGTTAGCTGGTTTCGCGAAGTAAAACATTAGGGGTGGTTTTAGAACAGAAGCATGGTTCGATATTGGTGGCTCACAAAACTAAACCAGAACCGGCGGTTCGCGTACCGCCAGACGCCATACTTTTGCCCGGCAGCAAAAGTATGCAAAAAAGCCTTCTCCTAGCGGAGAGCATATTCTTTTGCCTGGTTTCAGTGGCTTTTAATTACGGAAGAGAATGGAATCCGGCCCGGTTCAGGGGGCCTCTCGACTCTTCTTTTTAGCAGCAAGAAGATAAACTATACCGAACGTGAAGCAAGCACTGCTGGAGAGGTCCACAAGGGCCTCGGGCTAAGGGGGGAAGCGTAGGCTATCAAAAATCAAAAAGCTCACCCTGCTTCCATGCAGGCTGATCCTTATTCCCCCGATCAACGATCTGTCGCGCAGCCAACCAGAGCTCACGGGTCAGCTCAATATCGTACTGAGAATCGTGCAAACGGCTGTCATCAACATCAATACCGCAATGCTTTGCAACCGTCGCCAACTTGAAGTTGCTCAGATCGGCACGCGTCTCCTGTAGAATCTGCGCCCAAACCAGCATAACGTCAAGACAGGGATACCAGAACCAGCTACCAAAGAAACGGTCACCATTCTTCTCCCAGAAACGCCTCATAAAAGGCATATCAAAGCTATGGGCGTTGTAACCGACAAACTGAAACTTGTCAGACTTGTCATACTGACTGGCGTATTTTGAAAACATCGTCGAAAGACGCACATAAATATCTTTGGGGTCCTCAAACAGCTGGCCGGGGACCGCAAGGTGATCAGGATGATCGGGTGGCAGGAACTGTCTTCGGTCCATGCCGGTCACTTCCAGGGCCGCCATTTCGATTGCATCCTGAGGATACGGGCGCACAAAATAATCGAAAGACTCTTTGACTTCGTCACCGATTTGCACGCAACCGGAGATCTGGGTCAGGCCATTACGTTCCGGATTCACACCGGTCGTCTCAACATCGATAAAGATCAACTTCTGTTCGGACATCTTTGCAGAAACCTCTGGGAATGGAAGTTAACAGGACAACAGCCTGCAATCAGTTAAAGTGGCAAACGACGAGCTCTTACAAAAGGCTGGCACCCGTTATATTCAAAAAATTTTCAGTCAGGATGCCGCGCGGCAAGACCTTCTCACCATAAAGGACCCTGTCGCCTTCCTTGATATAGATCTCAACGTCAGGATTGCCATTTGTGTGGGGGAGTTTAATGGCAACGACTTTGTAATTTTCCGGGAGCTCATCCAAAGGCGCCTCTGAATTCATTAGCCTGAAAGCATTCACCACGCCAAGGGCGGTATCTTTGCCTGCTTCAGAAACACCCTGGACACCCGCCTGGATACAAGCCATAAGGTAATTCTTGGTGAAATTTTTGGTGTTTTTGCTTCGCGACAAACAGCCGCCCGTCATTTCGATGTTATCGAATGCCGAATCTATCTCACCATTTTCAACAGCAGCAACCACATCAGAGACGAGAGAACTTAAAATGGCCGGCGTCCAGTTTTCTGGTTTCACTTTGTTCATCACTGGATATTAACGGAGACTGTTTATAAGAGCAACAGAATCAGAAGAAAACGATCAATACAGAATCGCAGTTTTCTTTGCCCTCTTCGTAAAGCCACCTCGAGATAAAAAAATGTCAGGGCAAGGGCTCGTCAGTATAAGCGACACCAGCTTCTTCCGATTTATGAAGAGGAAGTTCTTTGCCATCACGCACGTCAGAGACCCAGTCGGGGTTAAGCAGAATTGATTTGCTGCTCAAAGCGATATCAGCAAATTCAAGGGCCTCCTCAGCGCTTTTTCGATCGTAAATCTGCCCGCAAATCATGAGTGGCAAGGGAGTCACTTCCCGGGTCAATTGCGACATGGTCTGATCCGTCCCAAAGGCCTTGTCTTTGAAGTTGTAAGTGGACAAAGAGATGGCGTCGATGGGAGTTCTGACCAACAAACCGATCATCTCCTGCCAGTCCTCAGCGCTGTCGAAAAGAGAAACCTCCATATCAGCGATCCCCCAGTTGGAAACACGGAAAGTCAAAAGGCGATCTTCCGGCATGACCAGAGCGACAGCGTCAATCACTTCACGGGCTAAACGAAAGCGGTTCTCCACAGAACCCCCATAGCTGTCATCACGTTGATTTGAATAGCTCGAGAGAAACTGGTTGATCAGGTAACCATGCGCACCATGAATCTCGACACCATCAAAACCTGCCAATACGGCCCCTTTGGCCGTTTCAACAAAACCGTTAATGACATGATCGATATCAAACTGACTCATCTCTTCAGGCAAGGGGTAGGCTTTCCCGGTCATCGGATTAAGCTGTTTGGGAGCAATACGGCTCGGAGCAATCGAGCGTTCGGCAGGATTGACCTCAGGCCAAGCCATGCGGCCACAGTGGAACATCTGCATAATAGAGATGCCGCCATGGTCACGTATGTCCTCGACAACAGAACTCCAGGCATCAATCTGTTTCTGGGTAACCATCCTTGATTGTCGGGGGTACCCCTGACTGCTCTCGTAATCGGTGACGATTGCCTCTGTATAAACAATCGATGCGCCCTTTTCCGCCCGACGAACCAGAAAATCAAAGACATCCTGGCGTGGGATGCTGTCTCCCGGCGAAGACATGCGGGTCATGGGTGCGACACCGAGGCGGTTGCGCAGGGTAAAGCTTTTCAACTGAAATGGAGAAAAAAGAAGATCGCTAGACATAGAGTTTCCCTTCGTTGATAAGTTTAATCATCTATATTGGCCGATTAAACTATAGCGGATAGTCTGGCATATAAAAGCTCTGGCAGGGAAAATCATGAAACAGGAAGGGCACATAACTGGATTCACGCAGAGGCGCAGAGACCGCAGAGAAAGTCATGGGGAGATGAAAACCCTGACTCTGCAGTATCTACGTCTCAAGTGAGTATAGCGAACGGGCGTAGGACAGATTTTTCTTTTGGCTGGCTGATATTCCTGTTTCTCCACCATAATCAGTATATTTACAACGCTACAAAGTTTAACTTAAGAGACACAATAATCCGGTTTTGTGGCAAAATAGCTCTCATGCACAAACCTTCCACACAACTCCCCGTCGAAACCATACTGGACGAACTCAGCGACGCCTTGAGCACAAGAGGAACAGCCGTCCTTCAAGCCCCCCCAGGGTCAGGGAAAACCACCCGTGTGCCGACGGCGTTACTCGATAAGGCCTGGCTGAAGGGTCAATCAATCTTAATGCTCGAACCACGCCGGCTGGCCGCAACCAATGCAGCTCGTTACATGGCGTCCCTACGCAATGAACCGGTCGGTGACAAGGTTGGCTACGCGATTCGTTACGAACGCAAAGTCAGCGCTCAAACCCGCCTGGAAGTGATCACCGAAGGACTCTTGATTCGACGTCTGCAGAGCGATCCCGAGCTGAAAGGTGTCGGGCTGGTGATCTTCGATGAGTTCCATGAACGTAGCATGCAAGCCGACACGGCCCTGGCCTTCTGCCGCGAAGCTCAGCAATGCTTGCGGGAAGATTTACGCATACTGGTCATGTCTGCAACGCTCGATGCTGATCCCCTGTCACAAATGCTGGACGATTGCCCGATCATCACAGCCAAAGGCAGATCCTTTCCGGTTGCTGTCGATCATCTCAGCGATATGGAGCGTCACAGGATTGCCGAAAGCACCTGCCTTGGCGTTCGTCATGCGCTGCAAGAGACGACCGGTGATATCCTTGCTTTCCTCCCCGGAACCGGCGAGATCAGACGCTGTCACGAACAACTCAAAGAGCTATCCACGAAAATAGATTTACGCCCACTCTATGGAGGGCTCCCCTTCGTTGACCAGGAAGCAGCCATTCTTCCCGGCAAACGGCGTCGCGTCGTCTTGGCCACCAATATTGCCGAGACCAGTTTGACGATCGAAGGAATCGAAAGCATCGTCGACTGCGGCTGGGAGCGTCGACCTCGCTTCGACGCAGCACGAGGCATGACCCGACTGGAAACAGTGCGTATTTCCCGTGCCAGCGCAGAACAACGCGCCGGTCGCGCCGGCCGGCTGAAACCAGGCAGATGTTTTCGGCTCTGGTCAGAGGGCACCCACGGCACCCTGCTGCCCTTCGCTCCTCCTGAAATTCGCCAGGCAGACCTGGCTTCGCTGGCCATGGAGCTCGCTCAGTGGGGGGCTCACGAAGTCGCAGAACTGAAGTGGCTGGACCAACCCCCGACCGGGCACCTGGCTGCAGCCCGAAAACTGCTGTCAACCCTTGGGGCGGTGGATGACGATTTCAGATTAACGCCCCTGGGGCAAAGGATGTCACGGTACCCGACCCACCCTCGCCTGGCTCGACTGCTGGTCACGGGTGTTGATATGAACTGTCACGGCCTTGCCAGTGACCTGGTCGCCATTCTTTCAGAGCGTGATCTCATGCACAATTCACGGCACGCAGCGACCACAACCAGCGCAAGTGACCTGATTGAACGCCTTGAAATTCTACGACGAGACCGTTCCCCGAGAACGGCCGCTGTTAGAAGAGCTGCAAGCTACTGGAGGAAGTTGACCAAAGCAGGCAACGATCGAAGTTATGACACAGAGGAGATCGGCAGGCTTCTGGCCAGCGCCTACCCGGACAGGATAGCGCTCAGACGAAAATCTGGCAGCGACCGTTTCCTGCTAAGTAATGGCCAGGGCGTCACGCTGGCGAACGCGTCTGTGGTGCGTGACTCTGAATGGCTGGTCGCAACGGAACTAGTGAGTCGAAATAATAGTGAAGAAGAGATCAGCCTGGCCAGTGCCCTGGATTACAACACGATTGAAGAGTTGTTCGGAGATCAGCTTGAATGGCAACGCGAGGCCGGCTGGGATGACCAGGCTAACCGCGTGCTCGTACGTGAGGTCCGCAGGTTGGGAGCAATCCTTCTGCAAGAGCGCCCTGCAACAGCAACCACGGACGACACCATCCCCGCCATCTGCGATTTAATACGGCGCCAGGGGCTCGAAATCCTCCCCTGGACACGTGCTACGCGACAACTGCAGGCACGAGCCGCCTTTCTGCACCAACAGCTGCCAGGGGAATATTGGGACGATTGGTCAGATCAAACGTTAAGCGCAACCCTTGAGGCTTGGCTCACGCCCTTCCTTCCGGGGGTGAGCCATCGAAACAGCCTGAAACGCATCGATCTCGCAGCAGCCTTGAAAGCCAGGATCGGTTGGCAGAAATTGCAGAAGCTCGACCGAATGGCTCCTGAGAAACTTGCGGTTCCGAGCGGATCAAAAATCAGGATTGATTACAAGACAGGAGAGTTGCCGGTTCTGGCCGTCAAACTTCAGGAGCTGTTCGGGCTCGCTGCAACCCCCAGGCTTGCAGAAGATCGTATCCCGGTCGTCATCCACCTGCTCTCTCCGGCGGGTCGACCTTTAGCAGTGACACAAGACCTGAAAAGTTTCTGGGACACCGTTTACCCCGAGGTCAAAAAAGAGATGAAAGGTCGGTATCCCAAACACCCATGGCCGGACAACCCCTGGGAGGCGGTGGCGACAAAGAGAACCAGGGGGCGGTGATTTATCTCTGGAGGCTGGAGGCTGGAGGCTGGGGACTGGCGAGCCCTTAACCCTTAACCCTTAACCCTTAACCCTTAACCCCGAACCTCGAACCCCGACCCCCTCTCCATCATTAAGTTCTGATTCTATAACAGAAAAGTCTGAAAAGCATTGCCTGTCCACAGGAAGAGTGATATAGATTTGCAGCGCTAAACCACGGGGTTGTGCCCCTGTGGTTTTTTATTTTTTCTACTCCGCTTATTTCGAGGAACAATAGACCCCATGATCAGTGCTTCAAATATCTGTTTGGCCTACGGCAAACGGACCATTTTCAAGAACGTTAATATCAAATTTACTCCAGGCAACTGTTACGGCCTGATCGGTGCCAACGGCGCCGGCAAATCGACTTTTCTCAAGATCCTTGCAGGAGATATAGACGCCGACAAAGGTGAAGTCAGCATCGGCAAAGGCTTGCGCCTGGCTGTTTTGCGTCAGGATCAATTCGCCTTTGACGAAGAGACCGTCTTTAACACGGTGGTCATGGGCCACGAACGACTTTACTCCGTTATGACCGAGCGTGAAGCGATCTACTCCAAAGGCGAGTTCACCGAGGAGGACGGCGTCCGTTCAGGTGAACTGGAAGCTGAGTTTTCCGACATGAACGGCTACGAGGTAGAATCTGAGGCCGCCGTGTTACTCAACGGCCTGGGTATCCCAGAGGAACTGCGCCACAAGAAGATGAAAGAACTCGAAGGCGGTGAAAAGGTTCGCGTTCTTCTGGCCCAGGCACTGTTTGGCAACCCCGACGTTCTGTTGCTCGATGAGCCGACCAACAACCTCGACCTCAAATCGATCAAATGGCTGGAAGAGTTTCTCGGCCGCTTTCAGAATACTGTCATCGTCGTTTCCCACGATCGGCACTTCCTGAACCAGGCATGTACCCATATCTCTGACATTGACTTCGGTACGATTCGCACCTATGTCGGCAACTACGACTTCTGGTACGAAGCGAGTCAGTTGGTTCTTAAACAAAAGCAAGACGCGAACAAAAAAGCCAGCGACAAGGCCAGTGAGCTTAAAGACTTTATCGCCCGTTTCAGCTCCAACGCCTCCAAGGCCAAGCAGGCCACTTCGCGGAAAAAGCTGCTCGACAAGATTGACATCGAAGCGCTGCCCACCTCCTCACGTAAGTACCCCTTTGTTGTTTTTAAACCCGAACGACCCTGTGGTGACATCATCCTGGAGATCAAAGGGCTGAGTAAAAGCGTTGATGGCGTCAAAGTTATCGACAACCTGGACCTGATCGTCAACAAAAATGACAAGATCGCTTTCGTCGGCGTCAACAGCGTCGCAAAAACCACGCTTTTGCAAATTCTTGCCGAGGAGATCAAACCCGACAGCGGCAGCTTCCGCTGGGGCGTAACGATTACCAACTCTTATTTTCCTAAAGAGAACAGTTCTTACTTTAAAAACGACTTAAACCTGATCGAATGGCTTTGCCAGTACCCTCCACACGAGGGAGAGAGCTTCGCACGGGGTTTTCTCGGCCGCATGCTCTTCTCCGGAGATGAAGCGACCAAAAAGACCAGCGTTCTCAGCGGTGGAGAAAAGGTGCGTTGCATGCTCTCCAGGATGATGCTGAGCAATGCCAACGTGCTCATGTTCGACGAGCCGACCAACCACCTCGACCTGGAATCCATTACCGCTCTTAACAACAGCCTGATCAACTTCTCCGAAGTGATCCTTTTCACATCCCATGACCATAAGTTCGTCTCAACAATTGCCAACCGGATCGTTGAATTCACCCCGGGCGGCGTTATCGATCGTGTTATGGGCTTTGAAGAATATCTCGAAAATACCGACATCAACGCTCTACGCGAGCAGATGTGTAATGGTGAAGCGGACCTGAAGCTTTAAAATGATTTTCATAAAAACAGACCCGAGACGATCATTATTGAACGCAGCCAGAAGTCGGTGCCTGAGGCCATAGTGAGAGACAACCTTTGGCTACAGAGACACAGATGACACAGAGAATTCTAAAAAACAATCAGGTGTGCTTTGTGCCCTCTGTGTCTCTAGTGAGAGAATCGAACGGGTAGCAAAGAGAATTATTAGTCCTGACAATAGCTACTGGAGTGAATTAGAAAACCAGAAAGATTTTCACCTTCATTCATAAGCTCTTAGCTTATCTTTGTTAAAGCTTTAGTTACTCTTATTGTAGCCTGAAAAACCTCTCTCAAGTTTACCCTCAAAAGGATCCTTAATGGCTCTAAGCGCCACCATCTTCAAAGCAAATCTCCAGGTATCAGACATGAACCGGCACTACTATGCCGACCATCAGCTGACCCTGGCCAGGCACCCGTCTGAAACCGACGAGCGCATGATGGTGCGATTGCTGGCCTTTGCCCTGCATGCTGATGAACACCTGAGCTTCACCAAGGGCTTATGTGTCGATGACGAGCCGGCCCTCTGGCAGAAAAGCCTGAGTGATGAGATTGAATTATGGATAGATGTCGGCCTGCCCGACGAAAAACGCGTGCGCAAAGCCTGCAGTCGTGCCATGCATGTTTGCCTGTATATCTATGGGGGCCGCAACGCAGACCTGTGGTGGCAGAACAACGCGCCCAAGCTACAACGTTTTAACAATTTGACCGTTATAGAAATTCCCGAAGCAAACTGCAGTGAGTTGGCAAACCTGGCGACGCGAACTATGCAACTGCAATGCACGCTTCAGGATGGCGAAATCTGGTTGAGTTGTGAGGATCAGACCCTTACCGTGACCCCCCTGGTACGTAAAACTCAAGGATGAGAAAGAGCCCACAGCTTTATTTTTGCATTACAAGGCTGTGGTTCTATACTGGTTAAACACGCCTCTCATGCTCAGGAAAGCTATGGACTCAACCTTCAACTGCCGCTGCTGCGGTCAATGTTGCCTTACTCTCATCGACGCATACAATGGTTGCGTCAGTGATGAAGACCTGGAGCGTTGGCGCCAGTCTGGTCGCGATGACATCCTGGCCTGGGTCAAGACCCTCGATTTGGGACCAACGAACAAACTTCACACGGCCTGGGTGGACCCTGAATCAGGAGACGATGTCGAACGTTGCCCCTGGCTTATCGACCGACTCGATCAAAAAGGCCATCTGTGTGGTATAGAAGAGGTAAAACCCGACCATTGCCGGGCCTACCCAGAGCATCAGAGCCACGCCGAGTCAACGGGGTGCAAAGCATTTGTAAAAGATAAAACCTAACCTGTTCACTGTTCACTGTTCACTGTTCACTGTTCACTGTTCACTGATTACTGATTACTGATTACTGATTACTGATTACTGATTACTGACAACTGCCCCACTGGAGCTATAAACGCATGAAAAAGCCTTTGACCAGCAAAGACCTGTACGTAGCAGACATTCCCTTCGAAGCAGAGGAAGAGGATTTACACAAACTCTTTTCCCTCTGCGGCAAGGTCCGTTCCATTCATATGGTCACCGATGAGAAGTCAGGATTATTCAAAGGCTGTGCCTTTGTCCACATGACAACAGCAGCAGAAGCAAAAGACGCCATCAACACAATCGACGGCGTCTCCCTGCATAAACGCATCATCAGTGTTACCGAAGCTTTGCCAAGAAGAACTGCGACCCCGGCGACAAAACCGGCGACTAAAAAACCACAAAGATCACGTCGCCCACCCAAACGTCGCAAATAGATTGCACTGGCAATGAAAAGGGCGCTCCTTAACGGAAAGCGCCCTTTTCATTTGGCTCTGTTCGCGTTCTGAGTTGATTGACTTGATCATGGAAATTTCGCCCCCTCGGAGGTCCAGTTCTAATATTTCTCTTTGCAACATTTTTATTGACAGAGACATTAAATAAGACCTCTAACACACAAAATCATGGCCACCTGGGTCAAATCTGGGTGGCCATTTCTTTTCGTTTAGTTTTCTTAAAAAGTTTACCAAATGATGACATCTTGACGAGTTGCGCTATCATTTTCAAAAGAGTAGTAAGTTGGGGGGTAATATGTTTGCGGTTCGATCCATTATTCTGCTTCTGATACTAATATCTTCTGTCGGCGTATTCGCTTTGGAGGCTGAAGCTGAAGCCAGGCCTGCCGCTCTTGAGCTTGACCAGCTTTCGTCTGAATGCTTGTCCTGCCACGAGGATATAGATGAACCGAAAAATAGATTTCATGGTGGGCATATCACAGGCAGACCTTATGAAGACGATATTGAAGCTGGCGAGAAGTTTCGCAGGGCGTCTTTTCTTCCACCAGAGCTAGTTTTGGTGGAAGGTAAAATAACTTGTGCTACCTGTCACGGCTTGGATCCACATGACGGTCAAATTCTTGTAATTGACAATCGAGGAAGTGCCTTATGTAATTCGTGTCACAATCTGTAGAACAAGAGATTGTCCAAACAAAACCCTCAGATTTACGATTCCCAAGATGAAGACAACCGTCTCATTGAACGCTCTTCAGGTTCAATATCTTTGATAAACCAATTTCACAGGATAGCTCTTGAACGTGGAGGCCTCCATGAGTGGTATACGAACCCTGGGGAAACTGATCGATGAGGTGGCAGAACTCACAGGAGAACAGAGGCGTATCCTCTGGTTCCGAGGCCATCGCTCGAGCAAATGGCATGTCCAACCAGCTATCTGGCGGGACTACGACCATGACGATGAACGCAACTTCACAAATCGATTTTGTGCACGAGCAGGCACGAAGCATTCTGGCGTACCCCGTTATGACGATGTAGCATCGTGGTTGAGCCTGATGCAACATTACCGGCTTCCCACACGATTGCTCGATTGGTCGCGATCCCCGCTGGTTGCTCTCTACTTCGCCCTGGAGGACTACATATATAATCCCCATGTCTCCGCTGAGGATGCCGTGATATGGATCCTTGATCCACATGCGCTTAACGAACACGAGACAGGCAAAGCCATCACACCATCACTCGACGCGAAGATGTGTCACGGAATGGTTGCTGCCGCATTCACGGACAAGTCTTCTGAAAACCAGAAGGTTCTTTCTGTCATGGCTGCTGAAACCGACATGCGTATGTCCGTCCAGCAGGCGTGCTTTACGATTCACTCTTTCGATGGTCCTCTCGACACGCATGAGACGTACAATAAGTTTCTTACTGCGATGTGTATTCCCTCTGATGCCGTTCGCTCCATGGCCCATGCGATTGATGTCTGCGGCTTCAGGAAGGGCGACATCTTTCCTGACTTGGATCACTTGGCTGACGAACTTAAGGGCATTTGGCCACCGCGAAGAAGATGAGCTGAATTACCATAAACGAGTCTAACCAAGCACCGCCAAAACTTGCTGTTGAGGTTGCAGGAACATCTTTCTCATAACTCACACCCTCCGTGTCAGCAAGATTTTCGCATTTCTGTTAGTTTGACTGCATCAAATCAATGTGAGAGGATTTCTGAGAATTTTAAAGTGTGTCAGCGGTGGAGTTTTTAGGACTAAAATGATTTTGTCTATGACCAATATTTCCTTCAGAGTGCCTTCACATGGTTGAAGATCCAATGACTTTAATGGCTGGAGTGGTTATGATTTTCACCCATGTCTGGATGGCGATCATGGCAAGGGATGATTCCAGAGCAAAAGGCTTTGAGGCGCTCCTGTTTTTGTGTTGTCCGCCATTTGCCCTCCTGTATTATATGCGATTGCCAAAAAGGAAGAGGAATAGGGTTGATTACCTGCACTGGATATTTCTAGCGTCTACGACTGTTGTTATATACAGGGTCTCCTAGAAATCACGACTTCTGAGGCAAAATCAGCTTCTTATCGAACTCTATCACTCAGGCATTTGACCTCTAGTTGACCACCTTATGAGCATTCTAGTATAATACGAACAGGTAGGCGTTTACTGCCTGCCTGATTAAACCCTATTGCCCCGTAACTCCCCTCCTTGTTACGGGGCTTTTTTCTTATCAGTCACTTTGGAAGAATCTCTCCCAGGACAGCCGGCACATCATAAATGAAAAAAGATGTTTTCATCTATATGCGCTTCTGATAGCTTGAGATATGTAAGTTGATTTTAGATACAATCCACTTCAAGTTTTTCCCTTGTTTCGGTTAGAAGTCTGCAATGACCTTTTTTCAAGGAGGCGTATATGCCTGAGCGAAGAGGCCTAAGAAGAGCGGGACAGAATCCTATCGAAGTCATCATGAGCGATGGCACTCATCACCATTTTACTCCACAAGTTCTCGACGTCCTCCTCGAAAACAATCGCGTGATAAAATTCAGAAGAGAATCTGGTTGGGTCGCGGTTGGAGTAGATCCGATTCGAGTCAAGTCAAGACGTGAGGCCTCACACCTGTTCAACGGTCATGAACGGCGGGCTATCAACTGAGCCACTGACACATCAAGCACAAAACCATTCATCATGAACGGCTGATAGCTGGTTCCAGAGTCACTTGTGTTTCGTGACTTCTGTGTTGAAGGGATGAATGGTTAGCAATACGACTTCTGGACAACGGGGAGTCTTTCCTAATTATCACCATTTATAAAACACGAAAGCCTTCAATCTCCGGATCGAAGGCTTTCTTACATTACAGGCCTCCTGAATCTGTCGGGGTGGTCATGACTGTTTGTCAGGCAACTCAGGATACAGGCCAATTGGAAACATCCTGGAGGAAAGGACTGTGGATAGCCGTGGGCGGGGACGATTGTTTCGCGCTGATGAAGCCGGATCTGGGTTATGAACCAGGCCTTTCGGTTGGTTGGTCGCTGCGGGGAATGCCGATCAGGTAGGTGAGCGGGGGCAGCCCGCGGTCGGAGGGCTGTTCGCCGATCTGCCAATTGTAGCCACTCTCCCCAAGACGAGCGACAATGCCGCGCAGTTCTTCGGGCTTGTAGGTGCGAAGACAGGAAACAATTCCGTCAAACAGAGCCAGCAACGGTACCAGCGGAACCAGGTAGACCCAGAACAGGCATGACAGGCGAACAGGCCGGCAGAACGGGATCACCAGCAACACGGCCAGGGGCGTCAGCAACACCAGAAACAGAGCCAGAAACGACCTGTGGCTCAATTCAAACAGTGCAATCCCCTGCCCTTTCTCCACAGCCTGCCGCAGGATGCGTCCCAGCGCCTCAGGACTGAAATGGTGCCCCGAGGTAAAGAGCGTGTAAAACCCCCGCAGTTGTTCCGGTGGCCTTTGTGCATCGACCGGTTCGGGCCACCAGCCGACCTGTTGCGGATACTGCCGCTGGAGCTCCATGCCCGCATGGGGATTAGGGTACAGGTCCGTCAACGAAAGCTGCAGCGGTAGCCCCAAAGCCTGCTGGAGCGACGGGAAAAAGCGTTGCCAGGGGCCACTGCCACCTGAGCAGAGATCAATGATCCGCCGCGTGCCACAGCGCTTGAGGGCCTCAAGCAGCAAAGGCCGCACTGGCGCATAGGGATCAGCCAAGGCCATCACCGTCTGCAGGAAATCAGTCGTCCCGTTACGCAGGGCTGCGGGGCACCAGGATTGGTCTTCGATCTCCATGAGCTGCAGACGGTTCATATAGAGCCTTTGCCAGGCGGCCGGTCCATTCGACTTGATGTCAAATGGTCGCCGGCCGGTGTAGACAGTCAATTATAGCAGTTCCTTGGCTTTTTGGAGCTGGCGCTTGCAAAGTAGCGGTTTGAATCGTCCCAAAGTTACTAGATACAGGGGCAATAAATCACAACTTCGGAGACGAAAAACGGCTCTTATTGATAGAGGTATTCAGGAAACTAAATAGTCCACAAAATCATGGCCACCAGGGTTCGATCCTTGGTGGCCATGATTGTCAGTAGGTGTTAGTACATTAAATTAAAAAACTATTATTTCTCCTTAACAATCAGCCATTTGTGAGGTTTTTTTGAGCACCTATTTGCTACTGTCAGATCGTACTCTCAAAAGGAGAAGAAACATGTTAGATGTCGGATCGGTAACTTCAACTTGTGAAAACTGCAAACACCAAAATGACATATCTCTGAACTATTTTGTAGGTTCCGATTATCGTCTCAAAAATTTCGTCATAGCTACATGCCGATCATGCAACAGAGACTATATCGTCACGATTGATGGGCCAAAGATCCCGTAGATTTATTCTATTAAATCACGACTTCTGAGATTAAAAACGGCTTCTTGTTGATAGCTAAAATTAAGATAACAAAGTAATGGCCACCTGGATCGATTCCGAGTGACAATTTTCTTTTTGTCAGGTTAGTGAGAATTAAACGTTACGGTCAATCTTGAACAATCAAATCGATGTACGAAGGCAAATAAAAAGCTATCGTTTGACTTTATCTATTGGGGGGATAAAGTTTTTACATCATATTTGATGGTTTCCATGGGGGATGGAAAGAATCAAAATGCAGGACAATACTAGTGCTTATGTTGGCTTTGTGTTGGTCAACAATCTATATTTCTTCTTGATTTTTCTGTTTATCCTCTGTGCATGTGCTCCGGTTGCTCAGCCTATTGTCACGAGCAGGCATTACATAGACCCTGAAAATGAATTTTCTTTTAAAGTTCCTCTCGGTTTGCACGAGATAGATGAAATTCCACAATCAATATCTGAGTCCTCTTCGGTATATAACATTTCAAAAATTAAAGGGGTTTTCATAAATAGAACAGGGGGAATGATCCTTGTCTCGACCGACAGAACTTTTATGGAAACAGACGATTATTATAAAAAACTTCTTTTCCTTAGTTTTTATGATTCCGTGAAGTCTAAATACCTTAATGCGAAACTTCGTGGATCATCAAGTAATTCGGTCTATGAATATTTTCACGACAAAAGTTACGAATATGAGGCCGACCAAACCAACACAAAGCTAAACGACCCAAGATACGAAATGATCATTGATGTAGACTATGACCCGATCGATATTAAAAACTGCAACAACTTTTGCAATGTCCTGAATATAAACGCATCAACTTATAAAAGGCTCAAGAACAAGGGACTCTGGGCCGGTGGAAGAGCGGCGTATGTGAATGCCCCAGGCACACCACCAGTTAATGATTTAGCTGTGAAAGAGATTCAGAGAGTTTTCTTTAGCAATTGTGGTGAAGATGATACGTGTATCACATCAATATCACTATCATCCGACGAATCGACTTTCGCGCAAAACCTTGCTGACTACGAAATCATTATAGGATCTCTCTCCTTTGGCCCCGACACTTTGATTCATTACAATCAGTCCAAGTAAAGGCTTTGCCCACCTTCACCCCTTAGGCTGAAGCAGCTTTTTCTTTCAAGTCACGACTTCTGAGATGCAAATAGCCTTCTTATTGATAGTCGCGAATTCAATTTGCTAGTGGTATTTAAAAAGATCTATAAACCATAAAACTACGGCCACCTGGAAACGGGTAGCCTTTTATTCTTGTCAAGGTATTGAGGGCGCTGGCAACATTGCCTTATCTTGATCAGTCTGACTTTTTCGTAACAACTTCTTAGCCCCCCATCTTTGACCTCAACTAATTATCAGGTAAAATTGGAAAAAACTTATTTTGTGTGATTTTCTTTGACCTCCTGGGGGGAGAAATCATGAACAAAAGTTGCCATTATTTGCACCAAATTTGTGTTTTTGCCGTTATCTTCGCTCTACTATTTGTCAGCTTTGCTGTAGCTGCTGAGTCATACCACGGCGACGTTAAAAGCAAAACCTTCCATAATGCAGATTGCCGGGACTTTAACTGTGAAAGCTGTGTAGAGATCTTCGAGACTCGTGAGGATGCTATCGAGATCGGCTATCGCCCATGCAAGAAATGTAAACCATAATTCCTATATCCCGGTCTATGCAATTCTTGAATTTCAGGCAACCTAAAAACTGGCACGATGACTCCATTATCAGAGCTCAAAATTCTGGAGGATGATTTCTTGGGATCTCAGCCTTCCACACCTTATGTAGTTAACTAAATTCAAAAAAAACATATGTTATCTATTAGCTTCGTCGGAACGCTAACAGAGCTAAATATATTTGAGTTGTTTAAGTTGTGATAATCTTCAACAAATTATGGCTTATGAAACAAAGAGATGGGAGAGACAAATGAAGAACATCTATATTCTTGTTGCTTGCTTTCTGTTGGGATTATTTCAAGTAGTCTTTGCTGATGATTATCGCACTAAATCCTACGATGATGAAAATTACAATCATGGACGGATTAGTGAAGATGATCGATACAGTGAAGATGATCGATACAGTGAAGATGATCGATACAGTGAAGATGATCGATACAGTGAAGATGATCGATACAGTGAAGATGATCGATACAGAGACGATGATCGATACAGAGACGATGATCGATACAGTGAAGATGATCGATACAGTGAAGATGATCGATACAGAGAAGATGATCGATACAGAGAAGATGACCAGTTCAGAGGAAATGAACGATACAGAGAAAATGACCGGTTCAGAAAAGATGATCGATACAGAGAAAATGACCGGTTCAGAGAAGATGACCGGTTCAGAGAAGATGACCGGTTCAGAGAAGATGACCGGTTCAGAGAAGATGACCGGTTCAGAGAAAATGACCGGTATAGAGGAAATGACCGGATCAGAGGAAATGACCGGATCAGAGGAAATGACCGGATCAGAGGAAATGACCAGTTTTGGGAATGAATGCCCAACGATATAAATCGAAAGCCCTCAACATTGGATCCGGGGGCTTTCTCTTATGTGGTCTCCAGTCAAGACGACAAAATGATGGCCACTTGGAGCAACTCTGGGTGACCATTTTCTTATAGGTAAGTACTTCTGAAACGAATTTACTCCGAAACAGGGAGCCCGCAGAATGACTGGAGTTTGACCGCAGGATCTGGCTGGTTTATAAAAATAGTGTATATTACGTAGTGCACGTTTTTAAGCTAAACCGTTTACACCATAATCGAGAAAGTGGATGCAATGGTTGACTGCTTGGATGACACGTCCTACCCCTACCGGTTGAGACACTTCCCTGACTGGCAATATCTGCTACGCGAAGTCTACAATCTCTACCGTTTCAGCTCTGCCGGTGGCAGCTCGCATATTCGTTCACACCAAAAAGAAGTTCGTCATCGATTGTCGCGGCTGCTGAACAATGACCCGCCTATGAAACAGATTCAAGCATCGGAAAAACCTGTCTGTGCACATTTATCAAGGGCGCTCGATAGCGGGCTGTCTTATTCTACGGCCCCACTTGCCCGGGTGATTGAACGTATTCGCGACCAACTCTATTGGGAGTTCGGTTACGAAAAGATGCCACCTGGATTGAGCGATAAGTATGCTTTCTCTGAATTTATGAGCCCCAAAGGTCCAATCGTATCGGAAGAACTGATTCTTGGGTTGGTGTTGTTTGCGCCGGGGACAACCTATCCCACACATAATCATCAAGGGATAAGTGAATCATATTTCTGCTTGAGCGGCGCCATTGCAGAAAATGATGTTGGAGTCTATGCTCCTGGTTCTCTGATTCTCAATCCTCCTGAGCACCCTCATCGGATAACGACCAGTGATCTTGAACCTTCTCTTCTTGCTTATGCCTGGGTTGGTTCACCTGAAAAGTTGGCCAACCCAAAAATGGCATTCATTCGGCAGAGGTCAAAATAAACCTTCACCTTATGGATACTTGATGCACCAAATATCAACACAGAACGCTAACAGAGCCTTTCATTTAAGGGGAAGCTATTTAACACTAGAGACGCGAAGACGCTGAGAGGACCTTTTCGTTACTGGCAAAGGTCACGAACATAAGCATCAGGCTTTGCGTTTTCGGGCCTTTGCGTTTGCTACGGGATTAGCCTTAACCCATGCAGCAGCCTCCATCCCCCAGTTCCAGCTCAAGACCGGGTTTTTACCACTTAAGGGGAAAACCTGAACCCTCATCTCAGGTAAAGTCAAAATCGCACAAGTGTGATTGAACAATGTACTGCCCGGGTTGATGACCAGAGGGTTGCCGAGCTGTTCCGCAAAGACTTGATGCGTATGACCGACAACAAGGACGTCACAGTGGAAATTTCTGAGGCAACATGACCAGGAGTGTCTTTCCTGCTGGATAAGAGCGGCCTTTTCATCCAACAGCTTGATGCCATCCATCAAAGAGTCCGGCGGGCTGGCGTGGACCATGTAAATCATCTTTCCTGCGGCCTTGAACTCAATCACTGCAGGCAGGTTGCCTAGATACGAGGCAGCAACACCTTCATGGTCAAACCCGGAACGTTCAAGCCACCAGAGATCATGGTTGCCCATAACAACGCGACAGCGACTGTCGATCAAAATCTGAACAGTCTCGTCCAGTTGTTTTCCATAACCGGCAACATCCCCAGCACACAAGATCGTCTCAACACCTTCATCCTCGAAGAGGGCAAGAGCCTCCCGTAAGGGCTGCAACGTTGCGTGAACATCACTAATCAGACCAATTTTCATACCCCACCCTGCCCGTACAAATCGTTTCGTTACGGTGACATTATACTATTTAAATTTCAGGGTGCAGGTTTGAGAAGGGACAGCTATTCGCGAAAGGAAAAAACCGCAGGAGATGAAAGGGGGATCATGCCTCCTGGAGTGAGCTAGCAATTCACTCCAGATAGAGGCAAGATATCAAGAAACGGAACGATATTGATGCGGATTACTCTCGCCCGGGCAGTGAGACACCGCAGCTGCCATCACAATAAGGCTCATCACCGGTCAGGCCGCAACCACAGAGAAACACTTTCTGACGACGCTTGACTTTAAATTCCACGGGAGAACTTTCGCTGCCACTGTGAGATTCATCACAAAATGGCTGGTTCTGAGACTTTCCACATTTACACCGATAGTAAGTCCCAGGTTCGAGCGTTATGCCGATCGGCATTCCAGCATCATCGTTTTTCATAAAAACTCCTTAAAAGATCGGTAGGAGGAAGGCGGCAAACACCTTCATGGGCAATTAATATTCATGCGCTCTCTGGTTGCTTGCTTTTTGATTTAAACCACGACCCTCATACCGCGTTCCACGCGCCATTACTCAACAAACCAATCATAAATAAATTTACCAACCACACCAAGAACCACAAGCTCGACAAAAGTCATTGCAACCATAACCCAGACTTTGCGTTTACCGCCCTTGAGTCCTTTTTGCAGGAAAGCAGGCATGAACTTGCCAAAGTCCTCACTCATATTCTCCCACGCTTCCGTAAAAACACTGTCTTTTTTTTGGGGAGTTGGTCGACTTTGAGCTTGCGGCTTATTGCCAGAGGATTTCTTTTTTAGTTTCTTCTGTTTACTCATTCTTTTTCCATACTGGGCAGACAGGCATGAGAGTAAATGCTGTTAGTAGAATTGCGCGAGATAAAAACCGCGATATCATAGAACATGATAATGCGGCTAAGGTTATTCGTTAATTCCAGCTTCTGCAACAATTATTACGAATACTCTGAAAGATATAGGACGAAGGGTTTCCTTTTAACGAATCAACAAGTCTCACATTGATATTAGACCCTGTCGAGACATTCGATAAAAAGAGCCGTCAGAAGACACTTATCAGACTGCATGAAGACACTGACGATAAATGAGGAGGTAAATTTATGAGTAACGAGAGCAAATGCCCGGTTACAGGCAGAACAAGTAAAAAGGTCGCCGGCGGTGGCACCTCGAACCGAGACTGGTGGCCGAACCAGTTGAACCTGAATATCCTGCACCAGCACTCTCCCCTGTCCAACCCAATGGGCGAGGCGTTCAACTACGCTGAGGAGTTCAAGAGCCTCGACCTTGATGCCCTGAAGAAGGATATCGTTGAACTGATGACGGACTCCCAGGAGTGGTGGCCAGCCGACTACGGTCACTATGGCGGGCTCATGATCCGGATGGCATGGCACAGTGCAGGCACCTACCGCACCGGCGATGGCCGCGGCGGCGCCTCATCTGGTTCGCAACGTTTTGCGCCGCTCAACAGCTGGCCGGACAACGTCAACCTTGATAAGGCGCGCCGGCTGCTCTGGCCGATCAAGCAGAAATACGGCAAGAAAATCTCCTGGGCCGACCTGTTGATCCTTGCAGGCAACTGTGCACTGGAGTCGATGGGCTTTAAGACCTTCGGCTTCGCTGGCGGGCGCGAGGACATCTGGGAGCCGGAAGAAGACATCTACTGGGGTTCTGAAGACGAGTGGCTTGGAGACACGCGCTATAAAGGCGACCGTGAACTCGACAATCCACTCGCAGCCGTGCAGATGGGCTTGATCTACGTAAACCCTGAAGGACCGAACGGAGAGCCTGACCCGGTCGCATCGGGCCGCGACGTGCGCGAGACTTTTGCGCGCATGGCGATGAACGATGAAGAGACCGTCGCCCTCATCGCAGGAGGACACACCTTCGGCAAATGCCATGGTGCCGGTGATGCCGCTCATGTCGGACCCGACCCTGAAGCTGCCGGCATCGAGGAACAGGGCCTCGGCTGGAAGAGCAGTTTCGGCAGCGGCAAAGGCGCCGATACCATCAGCAGTGGCATCGAGGGCGCCTGGAAACCGAACCCGATCAAGTGGGACATGGGCTATCTAAAGGTCTTGTTCAAATACGAATGGGAGTTGCTCAAGAGCCCAGCGGGCGCAAACCAGTGGCTGGCCAAAGACGTGGACGATGAGGACATGGTGGTTGACGCCCACGACCCGTCGAAGAAGCACCGACCGATGATGACCACAGCCGACCTCTCTCTTCGCTTTGACCCGAGATATGAGCCGATTTCGCGTCGATACCACGATAATCCCGAGGAGTTCGCGGACGCCTTCGCCCGCGCCTGGTTTAAGCTGACCCACCGGGACATGGGTCCCCGCTCTCGCTATCTCGGCGCGGACGTGCCGGAAGAAGAGCTTTTGTGGCAAGACCCCGTCCCCGCGGTCACGCACGAATTGATAAACGAGCAAGACATCTCTTCGCTTAAGAGCAAGATTCTTGCTGCGGGACTGTCTGTCTCCCAACTGGTCTCCACCGCCTGGGCGTCGGCATCCACCTTCCGCGGTTCCGACAAGCGCGGTGGGGCCAACGGGGCGCGCATCCGACTCGCCCCGCAAAAAGACTGGGAAGTTAACCAGCCGGCTCAACTGGCAACTGTATTGAAAACCCTTGAGGACATCCAAAAAGAGTTCAACAACGCGCAGTCTGGTGGCAAGCGGGTTTCTCTCGCCGACTTGATTGTTCTGGGCGGATGCGCAGCCGTCGAGCAGGCCGTGAAGAATGCCGGTCATGATCTGTCGGTTCCCTTCACACCGGGCCGCACGGATGCCTCTCAGGAACAAACCGATGTGGGATCATTCGGCGCACTCGAACCGGCGGCGGATGGCTTCCGTAACTACCTCAAAGCCAAATTCTCTGTATCAGCAGAGGAGCTTCTCCTCGACCGGGCACAACTAATGACGTTGACCGCTCCCGAGATGACAGTTCTGGTTGGCGGTATGCGCGTTTTGAACGCCAACTTCGACCAAACTCAACACGGCGTCTTCACCAAGCGGCCAGAGACGTTGACCAATGACTTTTTCGTCAATCTGCTCGACATGGGCACCACCTGGAAGGCAACATCGGAAGCCGACGACGTCTTTGAGGGGCGTGATCGCGCGACGGGCGAACTCAAATGGACCGGAACCCGTATCGACCTGATCTTCGGTTCAAACTCCCAACTCAGGGCCGTCGCGGAAGTCTATGGTTGTGAGGACTCCCAGGAACTGTTCCTGCGCGACTTTGTAGCCGCTTGGGTCAAGGTCATGAATCTTGACCGATTTGATATCGCCTGAGCGCAACAAAAACATTTTAGAGAACTTCTGAAATGGACCCTGCACAGCAAATATGAAGGCAGCCCAACAGATTATTAATCTGTTGGGCTGTTTATTGTGTTCTTAGTTTGTGTCTTTGTATGTTTTGCCTGGTTTTTTACCCCTGTTGCCGCAGCCGATGACGAATGGATTAACGGCGATCAGCAGGGCGAACTGTTTGAGGCGTCAGCCGAGTTTTCGCACTGCCGACGTTCATCTTTTCGACATCGGTTTCCCGCGCAGCGGGCAAGGCATTGGGGCGCATTTTTCTGCTTACTCATTTTGTGCGAGCAAAAAGAGTAAGGCGCCGGCAGGGGGCGCAACCCCTGGGTTTTGTTTTTTGACTTTTTGCTCAGATAGACATGGATTAAAAAGTCGTGGACCCTCTCCATGTAAATACGGATAAGGTCGAAAGCGACGTGTTCATCTTTATTCATAACTGGTGCCGGTCGCGCCCGGCAGGCGCCTCACTTTCTTTGCACGTGCGAAAGAAAGTAAGCAAAGAAACACGCCCTCCGTTTGTCCATAATTGCCTTCGGCAATCACGGATACCCTCACGCCATAAAATCAATCCGCGAAGAAAAAAACTCGCTATCGCTCAGACAGTTTTTCTTCGTTTATCGGATTAATTTCATTCTGTTCGGCAGCACTCGACGGGAAGACGGCAATCAAGATCAAAGTCAAAAACATGTAAACAAACAGCCCAACAGATTAATAATCTGTTGGGCTGAGACTACCGAAGAAAACACAGAAAAGCTTAACCAGTTAAACAGGTAAAAAACCTTGAACCAAAATCTACCAGAACGCAGAGAGTCCGACAGCGAAAGTATCTGAGTCGATTCCGGTTTTTTCCTGCGTGCGGGTGCCGGCGTAAGCCACCTTGACACCCAGGTGACGAGACAGAGGAAAGCCGAAGCTTAAGGCCCAGCCCAGATTCTGCTTGAGATCATCCTTTTTATCGCCTTCTACAGTAGACTTGCCACCATAATTATACCCGGCACTCAGACCTGCCCAGACTCCAGGACGGAAATCGTAAATGAGGTGCCCGTGAACGATATAGAGAGGCTCCTGCTCAAGCTTGTTGCCGTTAAAGAAATCATCATTATCGGTATACAGAGCAACAATGCCGGTGACTTCCGTCGACCATTTGCCGCGCTTATGCGTCACCCCGAACTGTGGCCGAAAGGTAAAACGGTTGGTACCGAGATTGATCAGTTTGTCATTCATGTAGTCACCGGTCGGCAACTGCACTCCCAGACCGGCACTGACCAGGGTCTCAACCTCTGCGGCGGCTCGGTAGGCTGCGTACTCCTTGCCCTGAAGTGGTGGTGCGCCATAGAGATTGATTGCAAAGCGCAGTATCGTATCGCTCCAACCACTCCGCCTGATCGATGTGGGTGTGCCATTAACCAATCCGGACCAGCGACCCTCCTGATAGGCCTGTAAAAGGCTGACCCTAGCCGTCTTATCCAATAATGAGAAGGTCCGAATATACTTCGCGACCCAGGTGTGCAGTTCGACGTCGGCATCTTCAATCTTGAGGACAGGGTCGAAACCAATATCCGCCTCGGTGTAGGCATAGCCGCCACCGATAAAGTTCGTATTGATCGGCAGATGGCTCCAACGGCGGGGTTCCAGCTCCTCAGCAAAAGAAGTCTGATAAAAAAACAACAAAGACAGAACAATCATAAACCTGAGCAGGCTAATGACATTAAAAAAAGGCGATAAGTACATATTAAAGTATGGCAATTTTATCCCGGCCTCAACAAGCAGAATAAGTGTTCACTCACATAAATACTTCGATGACTTTCAGTAGTTTAGCACTAACGGTGTTTATTTAAAGAGACATTGCCAGATGAACAGAGAAACCAAAACAGACTGGTCTGAACAGTTCTTGCTAATTCGAGGCACCACAAAAGTAAGGGCGTGATCCAAAAGGATTACACCCCTCCTCTTTTCCCGCATTACTCACTGAACAAATGGAAACACTGCGCATCCAGGAACTGGAAGACATAGCCAACAGGCATGTCTTCGCTGAGATCACTGGGCAGATTGCAGATCAGAACCGGTAAACTACGTTCACATTGAAAAAGTTCACGTAGTTGGAGCTGTAATCACCGACTAACTCACCGCGCAAAGGATTGTCTGCACCGTCAATTTCGATCTTCGCGTCGCCAGTATCAAGGAATGTGTAGGCCGCACCGATAGTCACATCTTCACTCAGGTCGTACTGTAAGCCCGTAGCGTATCGAATCTGGCGGTCAAGCGGCATATCCGGGGTGCGATCTTCATCATCAACGGGTGAATCGTCATAAGCAACTCCGGCCGAGAGCAACCACTGCGGTGCGAACCGATATTGGGTGCCGAAAGCATAATGCCATGTGTCATGGAAATTACGATCTGCTGTCACCGAGTTTGAGCCGGCGGACGATGCCAGGCTGATGCCGGTCTTGCCAAAATCCGACTGGTCCTGCCAACCAACGTTGCCCATGATCGCCCACTGGTCGTTCAATTGGTTGAAGATGCTGAACATCACGGCCTGAGGCACGGTTAGCTCCATATCAACTTTCCGGTTTGAACCGAGAGCCAGGTCAATAATCGTCGACAGCGCGGGCGATAGGTTCCGGGCGCTGACCGCATCGTCAAATTCAAGATCAATCTTGGATCGATAGGTCAACCCCAGGCGGGTCTTTGGCGAAGGTTCAACCAGAACACCCAAATTATAGCCATAACCCAAGTCGTCCGCATCGAGCTTCAGTTGGCCGTCAGGGTTGTTCAAAGGATTGTTGACCGCAACTTTTTGGTTCAACTCGCCATACAGGATGCTGAAACCGGCGCCGACCGAGAGCCAATCGTTGACCCGGTAGCCGACATTCGGATTAACCCCCATGACGACTATTTCCCCTTCCTGAACGTAGTAGCGGCCAGACCATTGTGAGCCGTAATCAAGCCCCAGACCGAAATTGGAGCCCATTGCCACACCGAGTTTAAGGTCATCAGAGAGTCCGTACACGTAGGAAAAACTTCCCGCTGGCACAAAGCCTCCGGCATCGCCGCCATCACCTCCACTAAAAGTGGTGGAGTCTGAATCGAACTTGGCGGTCACAAATATGCCAAGCAGACCGCCTTCGAGCTGATCGCGATCCAAAAGGGTCATCCCAGCGGGGTTATAGGCCACCGTCGATGCATCCTGGGCCAGAGCAGCGCGACCGGCTGCAGCGAGACCCATATCCGGTGCTGCCTGCTCGTAGAGCCAGAGTCCGGCGGCTTGGGTTGAAAAGGGCAACAAGCAGATCGTCAATACAGCGAACAGAACAACACGATAGGAACTCATGATTATTGACCTCTTTTGAAAGGGAATCGAGAAACACATCATACTTAGCATTAACTCACGGACAGCATTAAGGTGTTTGTAGGTTCTATGGCTTCACGCTTAACTCTAACAAGAAAAAAACGGTTTTCATCTCAAAAGTGTTGAAATGTTATTGACCCAGTTGCTGCAACAAGCTGCGTGCCGCGGCATGATCGGGGAATTGCTGAATGGTGTTTTCAGCAAGCTTTTTCGCCAGCGCGGGGCGCCCGGACTTGAGGTAATGATTGGCCAATACGACAAAGTAGTCCAGGTTCAGCGGTTCAACCGACAGTGCCTTGCGCAATGAACTTTCGGCCTGCTCTTCCCGGTTCAGTACCAGCAAAACCTGGCCATGGTTATAATGGATGCGGCCGTAGTCAGGCATCCCGGCAGCAGCCTGATGCAGGTATTTTTCGGCCTCCACGTAGCGCTGCATCTCGGCGAGCAGCAAACCGAGAGAATAAGCGGTTTCGTAAAGCTGTGGATACTGATCGACCACATCCCGCAACAATTTCTCGGCTTCAGCATTATTGCCCTGCCGGTTGTACAGCATGGCCAGGTTGACCATGGCCGGGTAGAACTGGTCGTCGATGGCAATGGCCTTGAGGTAGGCTGCAACAGCCTGGTTCTCGTCACCGAGATTAGCAGCCAGGTTGCCGATATTGTAGCGCTGGGCGGCGAGATCGGCGTTATAGAGCATTGCTTCACGATATTCCGCAAGCCCCTGGCGAAACGCTTCCCGATCATCCTCTCGCAACCGCTCTTCCGGCAGAACCGACAACATCATGGCAGCTTCCATACGCACCGCCTTGACCGGATCATAGAGTTTCGGTGCGATCCGTTTCAGCCGGGTTTCAGCATCAAAATATTCCAGGCTGCGAATCGCTGTATAGCGTAACAGCGCGTCATCATCCTCTAGTGCCTTGGCTAAAGTCGCCTGACTGGCAGGGCTGGGATAAGAACGCAATAGTTCCAGTCCGGTCGCACGGGCAATAGTCGGCACCAACGGGTCTTCAGCTAAGCGGATCAGGTCGACCTCGGCCTCTGGTTGACGAGCGCGACCAGCGGCGATGATGGTGCCGTAATGCGGCTTGCGGGTCTCCCCGTACCACTTGGTGTAATGCTCGACATTCCACGACAACGGCTTGTCAGCATGGCAGCCTATTGCCGAGCAGGCATTCGGGGTACCGAGCTCGGCGCTCAGATCAGGACGGGGAATGCGCAGGCTGTGGTCGGGTCGATAGTCGGCTCCCATGTAGATGCGACCCGGCATATGGCACTTGACGCAGAGGTGACCTTCACTCGGCTGGCCATTGTGAACTTTTTTGTGGAAGTGATGTTCCTTGCTGTCATAAGTTTCTGCGCGATGACACTGGGTGCAAAGGTCATTCTTCTCCTTGTGGCGCTTGAGGCTGTGGACGTCGTGACAATCGCTGCAGCGCACGCCGTGCTGGTACATCTTGCTCTGCACAAAGGATCCATAGACATAGACCTCGTCGAGGATCTGGCCGTCAGGATAGTAGAGCCCTTCGTTTAGAAGTTGCGGTACCATGACATCGAGCAACTCACCCTCGACATGCTGGTTATCACCAAGCTGAAAACGCCGGGAATGACAGGGTGCGCAGAGCTTAATCTGTTCTGTGGTCTCAAGACTGTTGGTGTGGATTTCAAGATCATAGTTCGCAGTTTTTGCCCTTGCGAATGCAGGCTTGTCCGCCCAGGCCAGATGTTTCGATCCTGGACCGTGGCAAGCTTCACAACCAACATCGATCTCGAACCAGGTGGTTTGATAGGTCCCGGTATCAGGTTCAAAACCCTTGTTCAGCCGGGTTGAGTGGCACTCGGCACACATAACGTTCCAAGTCTGCCCTCCTCTGGTCCAGTGCAGCCAGTCATCCGGTCCTTCCACTTCGTATGGCGGCAAGCGGTACCAGACCTTCTTCTCGATATCCCAGGCGATGTTCAGACATTGCAGCCGTCCATCAGGAAACGGCACCAGGTACTGCTGCAAAGGATAAAAACCAAAGGTGTACGTGATCTCAAATTCGCCGGGCTGTCCATCCGGCCCCTCGGTCTGCACAAAGTATTTATCGCCTTTGCGATAGAAGCGAGAGGTGACCTTGTTGTATGGGTCGGTATAACTGACATCATTAAAGTCGCCCAGCACCGTCGTGTCATTGGCCACGTCCATGGCCAGATCATGATGAGAACCCTTCCACTTGTTATAGGCGGTTTCATGACATTTCTTGCACTTCTCACTACCAACAAACTCCACAGGCCCGGCAGCAGGAAGAGGTTCAACAGTCTGCGCCTTGAGCAGGTAGAGTGCTGGAGACAATAGGATGACAATGGCCGCAGCCAATGCGATCCGTTCC
The DNA here is from genome assembly GCA_029667085.1 of Deltaproteobacteria bacterium IMCC39524. Classification (NCBI taxonomy): domain Bacteria; class Deltaproteobacteria; species Deltaproteobacteria bacterium IMCC39524. Next base: position 296,903 of record JARUHJ010000001.1, on the reverse strand, counting down.
CAGCGATTTATGTCAGTAGATGATTGCTTCATCTGTTTTGATAATCCGGGGACAGTCCACCAAGGGACAGTCCCCTAGACTTTCGCGTCCCTCGTCCCGAGGTCAAATCCGTGTCGCCTGTGCCGGTTCAAACCTCTCACGTTTCTGCGTGACAGAAGTATCAACCTTCACAATCCCGTTCTCAATCCGCACCGGATAAGTATCCAGTGGCCGCGGAGCAGGTGCCGTCAGCACTTCACCGGTCAGGCTGAACGTGGAGCCATGGCACGGGCAGACAAACTTGTTCTTCTCTTCGTCCCAAGGCACCGAACAGCCAAGATGAGTGCAGGTTCGCGATAAAGCGAGGAAACTACCATCACCTAAACAAGCCAAGTAGAACTGACCAACAGGAACAGCGGTCACTGTGCCCGGCGTGAACCGTTCGACTGACCCGGCAGTGACAATACTCTCCGTCTTGGCCGGACGATTGCGCTCCTTGCGTGAGTTCATGAACGACAGACCCAGCCAGCCGAATTCGGCTGCAGCCACGAGACCAAAAAACGCCCAGACTTGGTTCAGGAACCGACGGCGGTCAGGATTTTCTGTCGTTTCTTTATTTTGGTTTTCAACCATCTTTAAAACCTTATTCTTAGCCGCAGATAAAAGCCATGCACGCAGTTCTAGATCATAGATTTTTACGTCCCTCGTACCGCGTTCCGCGTCACGGCCCTATGGCCAACTCAAATGCATCTCCGGACCACGAAACCAGACGCCGATAATCGTGCAGGCCGTCAATACAACCAACGTCAGGATGATGCCGGCCATCACGGTCTCGGCACGCGTGTATTTCAGTTTCCTGACCAGCAAAAAATAAAGGCCTGCCAACAGGGCAATCAACAAACCCGTCGGCAGCAGGCCACGAGTCATCAGGGTATTGGACACCGGCGCGGCCGACTGCAGCAACAGGTTGTCTGTCAAGACAAGGGCCAGGGTTGCCCCCGCGCCAACCGCTGAAGTCCAGACCGCCAAAGTCCGCCCACGCGCTGATCCGAACCAGACTCCAGTCGGTAGAGAGCTGTCGGCCCAGAATGGGACACACAGAAAAGCCAGAGCACCCATCAGCGGCCAGACAAGGGTGGCGAAGACCGGGTGCAGGTGCAGCAGCAGCTCCTGGAAGCCGAGGAAATACCAGGGGGCTTTGGCCGGGTTGGGGCTCATGCCCGGGTTGGCCTGCTCCAGCAAGGGAGCGTCCCAGACAATCGCCAGAATCAGCACAAAAGCGATCAGCAACAGACCGAAGGCCGCTTCACGTACCACCAGGTCGGGGACGGTCGGCACACGGTCGACTGGAACCTGTTCGTCCTTTTTAACCTGCACCAGGCCGCCGGCCCGGCGAACCAACCAGAAGTGCCAGAGCATCAGGACAAACAGGCTGCCGGGGATGAAGGCGACATGCAGGACAAAGAAATTGGCCAAGGTCGGGCCACCGATTTCTGAACCGCCGCGGAAGAGTTCCAGTAGCCAGGGCCCGCAGATCGGAATGTAGCCGAGCATGCTGGTGCAGATGGTAACTGCCCAGTAAGCAAGCTGGTCCCAGGGCAGCAGATAGCCGGTGAAGTTAGCAGAGAGCAGCAGGAAAAGCAGGAACAGGCCGACGACCCAGTTGAGGCGCCTGCCCTGCCCGAACGCGCCGGTCAAAGCTACCCGCAGCAGGTGCAGCACGGCAGCAACAACCAGCAGGTTGGCACTCCAGTGATGAATATTGCGGACCCACAAGCCGAAGGGCACCTCCCGGGTCAGGATCAGAACAGAGGCATAGGCTTGATGAACAGACGATTGGTAAACGAAGAGTTGCAGGATGCCAGTCAGAAACAACAGGCCGACCAGCACCGCGGCCATCCCGCCCAATCCCCAGCTCAGAGAAACTCGTAGCGTTTCCCGGGGCACGGTGTGCGGATGCAGGTGCAGGATAAGATCGGTGATCGACCGCCTGGATTGCTTCATGAGAAATTAATCGTCCCGAGGTACTTGGTTACGCTAACTTCAATGTGATTAGTAACTTAGGTCGGACTTTAGCATAAAGACAGGTTAAATAAAACTTAAAGCTGGGATGATCAGAGCAGGCCTCTTCTGTTCTTCACTGAGGAGGCACTCACACTGAAGAGTCTCATGTAAGTGCCCCCAATCCGAAAAGAAAGGGCCTTATCGTTCTTGCCCGCCAAAGACTTCAACCAAAGGAACGCCCGCCGCTCCCGAAGGCGGCTTGATACCGAGAAGCGCTGTCAGAGTTGGCGCAACATCAACGGTCAGCACCCGGCGTTCAATATGCTGCGCAGGGATATTCGCTCCGACAAAAACAATCGGTACGTAGGTATCATACTTCCAGGGTGAACCATGGGTCGCGGCCACACTCAGGCCGTCAAAATCATTAATAAACCAATGCGGTTTAAAGACCACATAGATGTCACCGGAACGGTTCGGGTTGAAGTTCTTGAGGATTGCCTGGTTCAGCGTGGTATCCGGCAGGTTTCCCTCACGCAATGCAGTGCTGCCGACGGCCTGGGCAATTCCCTCGAATTGCAGCAGTTCTGCAGCGATCGCCTGCTCAACCTCGCGAGGATCCAGCTCACGTTGCTGGATCACCTCTTGATTGAGGTAGACATAAGGGTGATTGTAGCCGGAAATCAGCTCCTTATCGACACCGAACTCATTTTTTAAAACCGCCAGAGCCGGCTGCTTGTCCCATTTTTCAGGGTCAGAATAGCCAGCGTCAATGCCGAATTCATTCAGGTAGCCAGGAACCTCCGGGCCGCCGTGGTCAGCAGAAAGGACGATCAGCGTGTTGTCGAGACCAACCTGCTTGTCAATGAAGGCCAGCAGATCGGCAAGCGACCGATCGAGGCGCAAGAGGTTATCTTCTGTTTCCAGGCTGGACGGACCGAAAATGTGACCTACATAATCGGTGGAAGAGAAACTGACGCCGAGAAAATCGGGGATATCATCCTGGCCCAACTGCTCCTTGCTGATCAATTCCTTGGCAAAAGACAGGGTCAACTCATCCCCGGCTGGGCTCAGCGTCAACAGGGTTGTGTAGTATTTGCCGTCCGCTTCTCCGTAGGGGTGCGGGAAAGTCCTGCCGAAGCCGGCCAGGTCGGTTTCCCAAGCCTTGTCATCGGCATCGCCGAACAGGTAACTGCCCTGATCATGCAACAGCTCCCAGGCTTTGCCGGAATAGGCTGAGGAGAGCTTGCGCGCGTTCCACTCGTTGACCCATTCGGGGTAAGCGTCGTAGTAGTAATTGCTGGTCACGAATTCGCCACTGGCCTTGGAGAACCAGAAGGCTTTGCCGGCATGTCCGGCCATCGACACGGCGCCGCGATCCTTGACCGACACGGCAAAAACCTTGGCACGCCCGGCGGTATTGAGCGCCAGTTCATCGCCGGTTGTTGTTACCATGATCGCTGACGGCGAGCGACCGTCGCTCTTGGCCGCCTTCTGGGTCGAATCGATCTCGGCATCCTGGTCGACACCAGCGCCGACCGTCAGCAGCTTATAACGGTCATCCTCGATGTTATACATGGTCCGGTTTTCGGTGCGGTCAAACCAGACGTTGCCGATCATACCGTGTGTGGCAGGGTGCGCTCCGGTCGCCAGGGTTGCATGACCGACGATGGTCTCGGTGTTGGCGTGAGCATGATGAGCATCCTTATAGACGGTCCCCTTCTCCCAGAGGTAGCGGAAACCGTTTTCACCCAGGCGGTCATAGTAACGGGTCGGTAGATCGCCTCGCAGGGCATCAATGGTGATCTGTAATACCAATTTTGGAGCAGAACTCGCCTGTACAACAGACACAGTCAGCATGAAAAAACACATTAAAAGACCAAACATAACCTTCAACTTAGCTGATTTCATAACGTAAAACCTTTACTAATTATCCGTAGCTTCAAACTAAAAGCATTTAGAAAGGGGCGCACCATTCACGGTGCGCCCCTTGAGATGAGTATAACCTCAGTGCGAGGCAGGCTGTTGCATCTGTTCCATAACCTTGTCGAGACTAAAACTGGCCGCTTTCTGACGTGGCGGATAATCCTTGAATGTCTTCAAGAAATTCCCTACGTAGGCCTGTGCAGGCACCAGCAGAAAGGCTCGATCAAGCATCCAATCAAAATAAGTGTTCGAGGTTATTGATGCTCTCTCATAGGGATCACGCCGGAGGTTTTCAATCATAGGAACTCGCATCGGGACGAAAGGCTCCATCCAAACACGGAAGGTGCCAGTGGCCTTCTGCTCCATGAAGATGATCTTCCAGTCGCTATAACGCAACGCCGTCAAATCGCCGTCGTCAGAGAAATAGAAGATCTCCTTGCGCGGGCTTTCGACCTCGTCCGGGTTTTTCAAGTGCTCCGTGAGGTCATAGCCATCCAAATGAATCTTGTAATCACGCGAAAGGGCCTTTGAGGTGTATCCGTCCAGCAAATCTTCCTTGATATCTTTCTTGCCAGCGGCAGCGACGAAGGTCGGCAACCAATCCATGTGATGCACGACACCGTTACTGACCGAACCGGGCATGATCACGCCAGGCCAGCGAACGGCCGCCGGGACACGCCAGCCACCTTCCCAGTTGGTGTTCTTTTCGCCTCGAAAGGGTGTAGCGGCAGCATCGGGCCAGGTGTTGTAGTGTGGACCGTTATCAGTCGAATAGTGCACGATGGTGTTGTCTGCTATCCCCAACTCATCGAGAGCTTTCAGGAATTTGCCGATATGCATGTCATGCTCAATCATGCCATCGGCATACTCGTCCTGACCGCTTATGCCTCGCAATTCCTCCTTGACATGGGTGCGGAAATGCATGCGCGTTCCGCTCCACCAGACAAACCAGGGTGTTCCTTCCTCGTGAGCCTTCTTGATGAATGCGATAGCGACATCAGACGTATCGTCATCGACGGTTTCCATTCGTTTTTTGGTCAGCGGGCCAGTATCTTCAATCTTCTGTGTCCCGTCAGCCTCGGCCCAGGAGTGAATCACGCCGCGCGGGCCGAACTTTTTCTTCAATTCGGGATTCTTGAAGTAATCCTCATTTTCCGGCTCTTCTTCTGCATTCAAGTGGTACAGGTTGCCGTAAAACTCATCGAAACCATGGTTGGTCGGCAGGTGCTCGTCACGGTCACCGAGGTGGTTTTTGCCGAATTGTCCTGTGGTATACCCCTGGTCCTTTAACAGCACGGCAATGCTCGGATCTTCAACCTGCATCCCTTCCTTGGCGCCCGGCAGTCCGACCTTAGACAGGCCGGTGCGGAAAACGCTCTGACCCATGATAAAAGATGAGCGACCAGCGGTACAGGATTGCTCGCCATAATAATCAGTAAAAAGGATGCCTTCATTGGCAATCCGGTCAATGTTAGGGGTTTTATAACCGACCAACCCCCTGGTGTAGGCGCTGATATTACTTTGACCGACGTCATCACCCCATATCACGAGGATATTGGGCTTCTTCTCTGCTGCCTGCACGTGGGTTGCAGCTGGTGGTATAAATACCGTCATAGCAACTAGAGCAAAACTCGCGAAATACAATCTGTTCAGCCTCATGACACTCTCCTTTCGTTATGGGTTCGTCACAGGGTGTAATGTTTTCCGCCATTCTAAATGTCCCAGAAAAGTGACAAACGGTGGTTACCCCTCTTAATTAATGAGCTAAAGTTCTTTTCTTCTTGTGTTTCATGGTGTTCTCTTAAATCCCACATCGGATTGGTGCTGAGACACCGCCTCTTAATAGTTGCCCACAAGCATGACAAATGGTTAATGTTTAACAATAAAAGGTCTTAAAGATTTAGCAAGCGTTGGTAAAAAAAACGACGAGCAGAGTTAATACTCCGCTCGCCATTTTGATCGTCAGTTGTAACCACTCATCAATCTGTAAGAGCATCAATCGCAGGCGGCTCATGGGCAAACGCACCTTTCTCCGGAGTCAGGTCCTTGGCGCCCGTGCCTGGCAGAATCTCGAAACCTATGTCGAACTGAACAAGCATAGACTTCAGCTGATCGATTGGCTTAGGGTCGCCGACCAGTTTGGCTTTGCCGGATGTGATCTGCTCATCCATGCTGACGACGCCCATCATGGTTTTCTCGAGATCGGCACGGTCGATAGTGACCGTCAGGTCCGCATCTTCAGCCTGGAAACCAACGATGTTGGTCAAGGTGGCATTACTCAGCTCAACTACGAACTTTTCGCCATTATCAGGTGTCACAAGATTGATGACGAACTCCTTCCCATCCGCCTTTTTACTGTCGAGACGAATCGCGAGAAAGTCAAGCCACAGCTCGGTCGACATGGCGCTGATCATGTCAGGGCCACTGGTCTTGGGTGAGGCTCCGGAGGGGATGCCGTTACGCAACTCATAAGCACCGGCCAGGAAGCTGTTGCGCACACTCGGGCTTTCTTTCTGATAGCCAATTTGCTCGTAAACATCCGCCAAAAGATCTTTGGCGACCTGATTCTCAGGTTCGGCAAAAACCAGTTTATTGAGGATCTCCATAGCGTGACGATACTTACCTTCGCTATAGAGCTCCTTGCCCTTTTTGATAATCGGCTCGGCGCCACCCATCATCTCCACATAGAGTGGAGCAGAATCGCGCGGAGAGAGTGGTATCAGGGTCGCCGGGTTGGCATCCCAATAGCCCAGGTAACGATTAACTACTGCGCGGCTGTTGTGTTCTTCAGAGCCATGGTAGCTGTGGGCGGACCATTGATTCTGCAAGCTCTTCGGTGGGCTATAGACGTTGTGAATTTCATTGACCGTAACACCCGAATTGGCAAGATGCAGCACTTCGTTATTCAGATTGGCGTAGATGTCTCGCTGGGAACGCATGACTTCCTGAATACGCTCATTACCCCAACGGGGCCAGCTGTGCGAAGCGAACATAACTTCGGCGTCCTTGCCGAAATGATAGAGAGCTGCGTTGATTCCCTTTGACCATGCGAGGGCGTCTCGTACCAGAGCACCGCGCAGGGTGTAGATGTTATGCACTGTCCCTGTGATGTTTTCCGCGGCCCAGAAGGCTTTCCACTCCGGGAAGTAAGTGTTCATCTCCGCGGGTGCTTCAGTCCCCGGGGTGTTCTGGAAGACCATCTTGACACCATCAACTGTCATCTCCTCGAAATCATCCTCGACTATAACGGTTGGTGGAATCAGGCCCAGGTTGCCGGCTGCCGTATTCTTGCCGATCGACTGATCGACATGGCCGAACGGGCTACGCGGCAAAAGCACACCGTACTGATAGAAAAGGCGTCGCGTCATAGCGTTGCCGGCATAAACATTCTCGGCCACAGCGTGATCCATGAACCCTACCGGAGCGATGATCTTGATTTTGCCGCTCATTACGTCCGCCTGGTCAGCCACACCCCGGACGCCTCCGAAGTGATCGGCATGAGAGTGGGAATAGACGACCGCGACCACAGGCCGCTCACCGAGTTTTTCGTTGATGAACTTCAGGGCAGCAGCAGCAGTCTCTTTGGCCGTGAGCGGGTCGAAAATGATCCAGCCAGTGTCGCCCTTAACGAAGGTGATGTTGGCGAGGTCGTAACCGCGCACCTGGTAGATCTTTTCGGGCAGTACTTCGTACAGGCCATAAGCCATGTTAAGTACGGCCTGACGTTGAAGCGAGGGATGGATAGTGTCGTATTCCTTATCGGTCAAGAGGAATTCGTAGCTGCCCATGTCCCACGCGACGTGACCGGCATCGGCCATGATCTGCTTGTACTCTGGGGCCGCGATAAAGCCCTGTTTGGCTTCATCGAAATCACGCTTATCTTCAAAAGGCAGGGATTTTCTCTGCCCATTCTGGAACTCGACAGTAAACTCCGAGGGCAGCTTGCCCTTGGGGTCAAAGTGTTTGTCGGGGTCAGCCTTGACAATCTCACCGCCACCAGCAGCAAAACAAGTTATCGACAATGCAAGCATGGAGACCAAAAGACTGATTGCTTTAAAACAAGACATGTAAAATCTCCCTTAAATGTTGGATCGAATGTTTATGAGCGCCAAATAACTTACTAACTTGGTAAGGTATTCGTAATTTATAACAGATAAAATTAAAAGTTCCCCCCCCCCCAAAAAAAATATTGAATGCTATAAAAGGAGGGCTATACGATCCTGTGAGCATTTGAATGGATTAGAACTTATTCCCATTCAATCAACATACAACTCGAGCACAAAAAAAGCTCTCCAGTTTGGAGGGCTTTTTAAGTATCGATTATTCTCACTAAATTATCGCATAGGGAGTGTTCTTATATATGTGGCGTAATCACATTTATTCCGTGTTTCTACAACCAAATTGTAGGACCTCGAATAGTTGGGAAATGGAAATCTTACGATTTCAGCGACCTACCCTATTTTCCCATTTATTGATTCTGGCAAAAGACCCTCTAAAAAATGGGAATGTTCCGCATTTCAGGCTGAATAAATGGGAATTTCCTTGAGCGATTTTGGTTATAAATAAAATCAGCACTCAGCCCTTTACTGTCCCACCAGTTCGATCCCGACCGGACACCTGACTCTCTCAATTCAAGGCTCCAGCTTATCTAAAGTCAAGTTGAATCAAAATGGCGAGCATGGCCAATAAAAAAAACCAGACCGCAATAGCGATCCGTGTTTGTTTTTTAGCTTTTTTTGCCTCCCACCACCTGTTGGGCCGAACTCCCTGAAAGAGAAACATCGCCACGCCAGAAATGTTAACGCAGACCACGTTGGTCATGAGCAACAGGAAGGCTTGATAACTTTGATGAAACTGGCCGTCTCCTATGAGCAGTCCGAAGACCATCAAGGGGGGCAGCAAGGCAACGGCCACCATGACACCGATGAGGCTTCCCGGTACTCCTGAGGTAAAAGAGAGCGCACCAGCAGCCCCCGATGCAAGTGCGAGAACAAAATCTGCGTAACTCACCTGTAAGCGGCCGGCTATTTCTGGATTTGTTACGTCAACCTGAGCAAACCATCCCAAGGCAACTGCGATGATCAACGCAACGCCAATCCCGACAGACACTGTCTTAAAGGATCGTTTCGCCAAAGCCGAATCACCGAGGGTTGCGGCAAGCGCAATGCCCATATTCGGGCCCAACAGTGGCGCAATGACCATAGCGCCGATGATAATGGCAACGTTGGCTCGCAAAAGGCCGATCGCCGCAACACAGGCGGACAGAATCACCAGCAGTATAAATGTGCGACCAACAGAAGAAACATTGTTGATATCCTCGTACAATTCTTCACGGTGGATTCTCTTTGCTTCATTCTCGCTCTTTTGGCTGTCTTCGACTGTCTCAGCCTTCTCTTCCACTTCCAGACGGGGAATAACGGCTTCCACCGGCGTAACGATCACCCGAAAACCTGGTTGTTGACCAAATCGATTTTCCATGTAATCCAATACCGGTTCAGACATCTCTGCATCGAGAAGAAGTTTGACCTCGTTCCAGTTTTTCTCTTCCAGTTCGTAATGCTCGATGATATTGAACTTTTCTGTCAGGTCATCCAAAAGTCCGGAACTGTCTTTGGGCAGGTAAATGTGGGCGAGTCTCAAAGCCATTGAAAAGCCTGTCCTGTGAAAGCAATTTGTAAAAATGATTGATTATCAATTGTTAAAATTGTGTCTTGAAACCAAGCATAGGGCCGCTGAAGTTTATGTCGTCGATAGTGTCACCATCATCACTCTCCCACTCAAGGTGGCGGTAACCCGCAACCACATCAACCTTTTCAAGCCGATAACCGAAACCGGGCCATACCTGCCAGGTCCGCTTGCTGTCTCCGGTCCCTACGTCTGCATAGCAGGAGAGATACCACTTGTCACTGAGGTTTAATAACACCTGGGCACCAATGATGCCGTCCAGAACATCCCCGGAATCTGAAGCTTTGGTCTTACTTGCCCCAACATCAACATCTAAATCGACATCCACTCTAAAGTAGCGAGCACCAACCAGAAGGTCGACACTGGTCATGTCACTCTCCTGGACACGATAGGCGGCAAGCAAAGTCGAGACGAAACCCTCCAGCTTCACATCAACATCAACCTTTTCCGGGACTCCGATAATATTCGCAGTTGAACTGGTTTCTTGATTAATGCTCAGGTAGATGATATCTGCAAGCAGCGTCCACTTGCCTTTACGGGCGGAGATGATGCCCATGAGGCCACCATCAAGATCCTTCACGATGTCAGAGAATGAAACATCGATCTCATCTCCAGCCGAATCCGTCCCTTCTACCCCTGCAGCCCAAAGATAAGCAGCTCCGCCAAACTCCCAGTTCTCGTCGCTGACCTGTGTTTCAGCAATGACGGGAGTTGTTAACGCCAAGGAACAACAGAGAGCTATGGCAAGACTAAAAGCTAAACGTTGTAAATGGTAAATCACAAATCAGTACCTCCAGGCTTTCCACGAAGCCAAATAGAAATCGTTTGTAAAGTCTTTTCGAAGTCGCCCGCGAGCGGACGCGTTGATTTAAACAGTCCCACGTACAAACTCTATTTAACGGCTTTCGGCTCCGGGAATGTCCAACTTCCATCCAGGATTTCCTTCTTCGGCTTATATAACCTGACGATGTAATTCCAGCCTGGCACGATCGGCAGGAAGTTGTCCGCCTTGGGATCACCGCCGAAGCGAATGGTGATGCTGCCGTCTTTGTCCTTCTTGGCCGTGACATTGTTGAAGGAGTAGGCGTTGTACTCGTTGACCGGCATCAATCCCTTGTCGTCGTAGAGGGTCACGGACCAGAAGGCGTCCACCGGCACGTCCTTCGCGGTAAGGGTGTAGGCGGTCTTCCCGTCGTTTTTCTCCGGGACAACGTTCACGTAGCTGGCGGCTTCTGCCGGCAGTCCGCCCCAACCAAGGGCGGCACCCAGCATCCAGTAGACCGGATCCAGATCTTCCTTCTTGCCGAACAGCTTTCCGGAATCCGTGACGGTGGAGGCGACCACGTTGATCGTCTCCCGCATCTTCTCCACCTCGTCCTTCTTCCAGTCGGGCACCTCGAACTCTCCAAGATCCGCCTGCTCGACGACTACGGCTTCCTGAAGTCGATACGCCTCCTTCATGTCTTCCTCGTCATTCGGATCCGCAAAGGTTCGAATGGTCAGGAGCACATATCGCGTTCCGACCTTTTCTTCTGTCAGGGTGCCGGTTTTGGGGCCGTAGAGCCCCCAGATCGAATGATCCTGACTCACGATCATCAAGGACTGGTAGCGCCCCTTGGTCTCCGGCATTGTGATCGTGACCGGAGACCTCAGATCCCATACGCCGAACGAGTAGAGCGTGTCCCGGTTGCCCCGAATGGTAATCTGGTTGTCCACATCATAGGGCTTCCGGTTGTGATGGAACTTCCCGAAATTGTCGAAGCTCTCGATGTAGCCTTTCATCTGAAAGTCCGACTCGGCACGGACGTAGTTGTCGGCGGTGACGTTGGGTGCATCCTCAGCATACGCCGATGTCAGGGCAAAAATTGAAAGGCACGACCCTAATAAGAATGCCTGGAGGGATCGCTGTAATCTGGATTGTGCTCTCATATCTGATTCTCCTGTGTATGACTTTTCGCTATCAGGTGTTGTTCAATTCTCAACTATTTCACCAATTCGATTTCACCAGGGCGCCAGGTTTTCTCAATCCAGGGCTCAAGCGGTCCGTACATCCGCAACGCGACAAACCAGCCTTTCCCCGGCACGGTTGCAAGCCAGTTGTTCTCAAAACCTTTCGGTGGCTCCGGCGAAAAGTAGATATCGTACGAGCCGTCCTCGTTTTGCCTGAGACCTTTGGTCTGGCTGCCGACGGTTGGGAACTTCTGGCTGGTTTGAAGTTGCGAGCGGGTTTGGTTGTCATACATCGTCAGCGCCCAAAACGCCTTGGCCGGAGGATTTGCGGGCAGATTCAGCTTGTACGTTTTACTGCCATCAAAAGGCATCTTGTTTGAATCGACGTAAGCAATTCCGTAGTCCGAACCTACCCCGGCTTTGCTGACCGCCATGGCCGGAGTCACAGCGGTATAGGGGTAATGGAACATCACGCGAGCGTCAGAATTCATGGTTTTGCCATCTTTGCCGTTAAAAAAAACATTCTTGTCCACCCAACCCATCAGCCAGGCACTGTCCGTATCAGGATAAATCCTTATACCCTTCATGGTTCCATCGGTACGAGGGTGCCACACGATGGAACGGGCGGTGGCGTTGGCGATCTTCACTGCATCTGTGAGTATGTTCTTCATGCGTTCATCAGGCTTGAAAGGCTTACCTTTTTCAATACCGATCGAGGCAAACAGGCCGCGTGTTTCCGGGTCCAGCATGTCGAGATGCTCTTCCTGGATCCACTCGTTGAGGTGCTCATAAAACAAGTAGTTATTCGCGTGAATCGTGTTGAACGAAACAAATGAACCGCTGATGAACTCCATTTCGGGGGGATTTTCTTTTTTCGACAGGGGGTAAATCAGCAGGTTCTGTTCCACATTCTTAGCCGCCGGCTCCAGTCCCTTGGCTATAGAGGCACGCATGAAAACCCATACGTTGTATGTCTTGGATGGGACAACGAAATAACCCTCGGGAATTTCGCCCTCATAATCGGGCGGAAGCACCAGGTATTTGCCGCCCTTGCCCTTGTCGGGCCCGGCAGGACCAATGTCCTGCATGTAACGGAACCATGCATCATTAAAGGCGCCCAGCATGCCCGGCGGCGCTTCGAGCACAGTTGCGCCATCGCGTTTCAGGTTAAGCGTGGGTAAGACATACATTGTGGACGTGTTTCCAGTCAGAAAGAGTGATGTGGAATCCATCAGTTTATCCATGATCATCACCTGGTGAGACGCCGTTGCACCTAACTCGTGATTGCCATGAATCAGTGCCTGTAAGGATGCGCCGGGCATGCCTTTTAGAAAAGCATCCACACCGCGCATCGTGTCTAGGTAGTCATAAACTTTGTCAGCCGTTTCGGGATAGGGCGCCCCATCAAGAAACTTTAGAGTGCCGATCGACGTCTCTACCTGATCTGGAGTCGAAATTGAATCCAGAACTTCCTTGCTGACCTGTGCTCCAATCGGTAAGCACATAAACTGTGTAATGAGAAACGTTACTGCAATGCTCAAGTAGACTTTGATGCATACTTTCTTCATTAGACGTTCTCCTCGTATAAGTTAAACAATTAATTTTACTTTGCTCTGATTGCTTATGTTCGGTTGAGAGTCGAGGATCCGGTCCCGATATATTCGGCACCATAAAGCGAAGAAGCCCAAATTCGAGCCAGTGCTTCACGGATTGGTTCGGGCTCTTTCCTTGGGTGCTGTCCAAACGCACTGATAAGCGTATAAGCATCAAGTCGATTGAGCGCAAACATGACACTGTAAGGGTCAAAGTCCGGAATCAGGCCCTGCTCCTGATCTGCTTTAATTCGAGCACAACCGGCATCATCGAACCCACCTAAAAACTTTTCCCAGGCGTTTTCAAAACGTTTGTCGGCAGTAGCCGAATCAAATATTGCTTTCAACAATGGGCCTCGTTCATAACAGACACGAACCAACCCATCCAGGGCCTCATACATCAAAGAGACAGGATCGCCGGTTCCGCTAATCCAAGGCGCGGCAGCAACAAAAATTTCTTCTTGCAGAAAGTCCAGCAAGGTCTCCATCAATTCATGCAGGTCACTGAAATACTGGTAAAATGTCGCACGGCTCACTCCTGTTGAGTCCATCAATGAGCTGACGGTCATTTCGTGAAACGGGTGCACCCAGACAAAATCCAATGCCGCATTGAGGATTGCAGTACGTGTGCGCTCGGATTTAGTTACCCTGAGAGAAGGTTTAGGACTCAAGTGAAGAGGAGACGATAGTTGCTTACTGACTGGCATCACTCACACCTTTAGATATTCGTGTTGAGAAACATCATTGAATCAGTGTTTTCAACTCGTTAAACCCTGATTTAACATGTCGACCATCACAAAACTGACACAGTGTCAGATTTAACTAATATCATGTGATTTCTATATTTCAAGACGGTATGTCTTCAAAACTAAAAAAAGGCCCTCCAATTGGAGGGCCTTCGTATAAGCTTTTTATTCAGAATATATTATTGCTTGCAAAAACTTCCCATTTATTTAGCTTATTCCCATTTATTCCGTGTTTCTACTACAAACATAAACTCTTTTACCAGCTACGTACCTTGCCAGAGTCAATATGGACAAAATCTGATTTCGCGTAATACCCTACCCCGCCCATTCTAAGTTCAAGAGCTGCCTTGCGAACGGCTTTGAGTGGAACTCCTGGCAGACGTAAATCAATCGCTTTGCCCTGCATATGATAGCTGTTCTTGGCGACACCGCGCGATTGTTTGTTAAGGGCTTTGTTGGTTTGCGGTGAACGGTAACCGGAGATAATCTCGAAAGGCCGCTTTGCCTCTACTTTTCGAGAGATCGCAGCCATCAGGTCGAGAGTCATCGGGTCAATCGGATGGACTTCGTTAGTGCGATGATCACGCAGAACATGATTCAAGTGTTCAAGTGCATCGAGGACGTAGTTGCCCTGTTCCCAATAGACAACCTCTTTCAGGCGTTCGCCAGTATGTGTATTAAGTAGGCTCAGGCTTCGTTCTTGTACGCCAGTTAAAGAAAACTTTGCTAAAGCCTGCATAGGGAATAAACAAAAGAAGGAACCTAAAACACCTGCCTTGAGGATCTGGCGGCGATTCAGGTCTGGTAACTTTTCAATAAGTTGTTCGTCTTGCTGCATGATACGCGTCAACCTTGAAGTTAAAGATGTATAGATACGTTGGTTTCGTATTCATACATAGCAAGGGCTGTTCCAAACACTCGATTAAAATTAATACAGCAGAATCTTTAGACGTGAAAACCCATGATAAACCAACAAATACGGCAGCTTATATAAACGAAATGGCCTGCAAATAAAACATCAACAGGCATGGGAGGTGTGGAGGCTTCGTTAAAACACACTGCCGGGTAACACAAATGTGTCACCCGGCAGTGTCATATCACAGACTTGATCAGCGGTGCAAGTTATTGTTTGCTAACGATAAAGTCTCAATCAGGAGAGTTCAAAAGCAATTTTCAAGACAACCTGATACTCAGAAACTTTGCCGTCGTCATCGATGTGACCACGAACTTCCTGAACTTCGAACCAGGAGAGTTTTTCCAAAGACTCCTTGGCACGGTCGACGGCTCCCTGAATTGCGCCTTCAACGCTTTCACTCGAGGTACCGATGATTTCCACTTTTTTATAAATTCGCGATTCGCCGTACGTCATAGAAGGCCTCCGTTGAGTGCTAACAATAATGTAACTGTATCGTTACAGAATTAATATTAACAGAGAGCAAGAGAAAGGCGAGCTAGAGGGTTTGGATGAACTGGAGAGAATGTATGTTTTCACTTCTGAACAAGGGCTTGTTACTCTCCCCTACTCTTTACGGCCGTACTTTTCACGATGGACCTGATCAAAAGGGAGTGATTCTACTGCATGACCAGGTTTCTCTTCAGCTGAATAGCCTATGCCGACGATACATTCAACAGCGTGGGACGCAGGGAGTGCCAACAGCTCTTTGATGTAGTCTTCAGCGCTGCATTGTTCATTATGGGGGCGTAAACGGATTTGAGCCCAGCAACTGCCGAGGCCAAGATCTTCGGCGGCCATTTGCACCATCATGGCAGCGATGGAGCAGTCTTCTGTCCAGACATCACTCTTCGTCGTATCAGCAGCAAAAACAATCGCCAAAGTGGCATTTGCAACAAATCCGGAACCATGAGCTTTGGCCTGACCGAGTCGCTCCAGCATCCCTGGGTCGGTGACGACGATAAATTCCCAGGGGTTGTTGCCTCGTGACGTCGGTGTGCGAACAGCGGCTTCGATGAGCGCATCAATCTTTTCAGGCTCTATCGCCTGTTTTGTGAACTGGCGAATACTGCGACGTTTTCTGAGTAAATCAAGGAGAGTGGTTGTCATAATCAGTTCTTATCCAGATAGGCTTTGACAATATCTACCGAAGCCATATCGATTGAATGGAATTCGATACCAAAACCTTGTGCCAGGCCCATGTTCTGCCGGGGGAAACCCTGGTTCACCCAAGCTATCCGCCCTGAGACTTCAATCTTTTTAGAGCTTATCGTTGGCAGCAAAAAGGAGGCTTTCACACGTTTGTTTGGTGGGATTTCGTCGCGAAACTCCACATAGAGACCATGCAGACTGATATCGACACCGCGCGCCTGGTAGGCCGTACCGTTGATTTCAAAATCAACCGTCATCTGGCAAGGAACGCGACGTTCACGACGTTCGATGTTGAAGAGGTGACGATGACCAAGGTTAAGAAATTCTTCACGGCCAAACGGCTTGGCCAGGTAACCATCACAACCGGAGGCTTCAACTTCTTTTATCGTTGCATCACGATCAGGGGTGAAAACCAACAGGACCGGGATCTTCTTCAGCTGCGGATGAGCTTTAAATTTCTTACAAACGTCAATGCCGCTCATTCCAGGCATACCGACGTCCATATAAATAAGGTCAGGCCACTCACGCATAGCGACATTA
Organism: Deltaproteobacteria bacterium IMCC39524; assembly: GCA_029667085.1. Taxonomy (NCBI): domain Bacteria; class Deltaproteobacteria; species Deltaproteobacteria bacterium IMCC39524. The sequence continues at coordinate 280,380 of JARUHJ010000001.1, read as the reverse complement.
ATCGCTTCTTCGCCATCTGAGGCCGTAATGATAGTCGCCGGTGTACGCTTGAAATAGTCGCACATCACATCTCGAAAAAAATCGACATCATCAACCAGAAGAATCTTCAGGTTGTTCTGGGTCATCCTAGCTACCTCCAGGTAGAAATAAGCAAATTCACAAAATCATTAGGAGCAACAAAAAACAGTTTTTACTCTTCGAGAAGAAGTTTTAACTTGGCAATTTTAGTTTCAACCGCTGCATGTAAATCATCCTCGCCGAACATATAGGTCAACTGACCAACCATGAGGAACACATCAGCGAGTTCATCAACGACCACATTCTTCTCCACCTTGCCCCGGGCAAAATGCTGTAGAGTGGCAATCAGTTCCGCACACTCTTCGATCATCTGATCGTATTGGGCTTCTTCCCCCCACTTGTCGATCGTTTTCATATAGATATCGCGATAGCGCATCATAAGCCTAAGGGCCTTCCGGAGCAGTGATCCGAGAGCTGTAAGTTATCCTTTGCCTTGACTAACAATGCATTTTTTGCACTGTCTTTAAGACACAATTTGTTTGATCGGCTAGAGAGATTAACAGGAAAAGCCGTAGAAAAGAACTCCAAAAAGCATTCCATTATGAGGCCGCAATCAAATAGTTATCAAGAGTGATACAATTCAATAGGAACGAACCAAAGAGCCTCACAATGCAGTATCAAAAGGCACTATTAAGGTCCTGTTTATTAGTCACTTTCAGGTATTGCATCACAGGCTTCCATTGTCTCCAAGCAGACCCCTTTCATCATGTCATAAGAAAGACAAAACCCCTCAACGACTTCTTTCTCTTCTCGCTCGCATTTTGAAGTGTCAATACTGATGAGCTTCATAAAGGCCTCCAGAATATGGTTATGCCTGCAAATCTTTTCTTGCCCCTGACTTTAGTTAATTAGCAAGCGCTATGCCATTTGCTCAAGAGCAAGGCCATGATAGAATCTCACCATTAAAGAACCAGGTGTAATTCAATCTCGCCATTTTCAACGAAAGGATGATTCCATGATTAAGTACCTGCTCTTGCTAACCTCGATCGGCCTCTTCAGTTGTGCCTCACAGACACCCTACACCTGGCAGGACAAGCGTGAACCATCCCGGGAAGAGTCAAGTGTGGATCTCGAAGAATGCCGGGCTTATGCTGCCCGACAATACAAGCCAGGAACACCAACAGGAGAACCATACCTCAAAGACAGTCAGACACAAGATGATTTTATGGCAGAGAACGAGATGGGTACCTGGCGACCTGACCGTAACCCCACGTCTACGATCAACATCAACTCAGAGCCGATTCATGATGTCCCCACCGAATACACCGGCTACCCGGGAGAGCTCGACTACCACCCCGAGTACCTGGATGATATTCTGGAAAAGTGTATGTCTGATCGAGGTTGGGAATATCGGCCGAAGGCTGACAAAAGTGAAGAGTGAGCAGCTATCAGCTGTTTGGGGATGAAGCAAAGAACACTCAAGAAAAGAACTCCGAATAAAAAACACAAAAAAACCCGCACCGGTCAATGCAGGTCAACGAACAGAGATAAGAAAAGAATAACGCAGAACCCTAATGAGTCGTCATCCTGCGGTCAGGTCCACTGAAACGCCCGTTAACAGGCGCCATTTTCTTGGTTCTAACCGGATCAACTCCAACGGTGGCCCAACCTTCTGACCTCTTGAACTTATGGACACGATGACTCTCCAGAAGAACGTTAAGCACACGGGGAGTGAAATGGTGATATGTGCCGTCTTTCAGGATAACATCGATGTATGGGCGCTCCGTTTTGCTAAGAAATGCATGTTCAGACATGGCACACCTCCGCATAGTTCTATATATACTTAACTACTATCATCTTTTACCTGCAGCGCAAGCAGAAAAAGACTGTTTTTCAACAACTTACCGAGATTGTTAAGATTTTTTCCACAACCATTAATTATCTAGAAAAATCGCAAACAGGTTAAGAGTGCGGCAACAACCAAACCGGTCAGGAGTGACCACAATCCGTTGCGAATCCAGAAATATTTCCGGGTCAATCGATGCTTACCGAGATAATAAATCTCTCGAAGGTACGCATCGTAGAGTTTGTCCTTGTCAGCCAGCGTTTCTTTAAAAGCAGTTTTGAACTCTTCTTCACTGACTTGCTCAAAAGACCTGAAATAAAAAAGGTTGAGAACACCTTTAACATGTAAAACGGGGATAATGGCAAAGATGGAAAAAAGGATCGCCATCCCCCCTGTCGCCATCAGGATTGCAAAAATCTGCAAACCGAGTTTGTCGTACTGAGTCACCGATATCGTCAACATCAAGGACGCTGCCGTCATAATCATCGAGGCCTTTTGATCAGCCATCTGATTCAAGGTCATATGCTTAGACAGGTTGGCGCGTAAGGCATTGCTGGCCATCAGGCGTGGCAAGACAGCTTCTTCTGTAACAGGTTGCTCCATTCTTGAACTCCTTAAAAACAATAACAATGAAAGCTGAGCCAAAGAACCCTACAGAGAGAGTTTTTTTGAGGCGAGAAAACTGATCCCCGTCATGAGATTAAAAACCTAACGTTAAGGACCCAGACGTGCCTTAACCACGCCTCCCTTAACATTTGAGATCTTGGGATCAGGACCAATCCCGGTGCTGACCATAGCCTTTTTGCCCGGGCCAATGTGTCCACTGACTTTGTATTGCGCTTGCTGCCGACGACCTCTGGCATCAATAAACTCAATGCTGACAATAACATCGGTAACGGTTTCATTCGTGGAGTTATCAACCTGGGCGACTAGGTATTTCTGACTGTCAAGGCCGAAACGCACAGGGAGGTAATTTTGCGGGTTGTCCTGCAGGTCCAGACGGATCAGAGAGGCCAGAGCCTCCTTTCCGTCTGGAGTTTTTGAGCCCGCAGCGTTGCGATAAAAGGCCTTTGCTTCCTGGTGATTGCCTCTGGCTTGTGAAATGTCGCCCAGGGCCTTCATCGCGGGAGCGGTTGGCAAGCGCTTCACGCTCTGTTCGAGGTCATTGTAGGCCTTGTCACCATAGCCCAGCTTCTCGTTGGCCAAACCCCGCTGCAGATAGAAGAGGAAGAAATCATTATTAAGCTGCAACGCACGATCATAATTGATCACAGCATCCTGGTAGCGGTTCTGTTTAAAGCGAACATCACCACGTAAAGAATGGAACAGAGGCTCGCGAGGCTCCATTTCAAGGGCTTTTTCTGCGTCAGACAGGGCAGTGTCGGTCTTGCCGGCCTTGAGGGCCTTACGGCCGGCATCAAGATGATCGTAAGCCGCTTTATTCTTGAGCAGGGAAGCAATCTTGGCCCGATAGCGCTCCCGCCCAACCTCACCACCGGGTGGAAATTCTTTCAGTGTCCTGCGGTTAGCCTCCACACGCGCCCGTGAAGGAGGATGGCTGGAGAACAAGCCCTCCAACCAGCTACTGTTTTTACCCTCGGCCAACCGGACAAAAGTTTCCTGTAAGGTGACGGCAGCCGTCGGATCATACCCGGCGCGAACCATGTATTTCATCCCGTAATAATCAGATTCGCTCTCGGCCTCCCGGCCATACTTCTGGTTAATCAAGTTGGCGGCAAGACCAGCCCCACCAACGACATAATCTGCATAACCAGTTCCGCCAACAGCCAACCCGGCAGCCATCACAGCGCCTTGCATCAGCATGCCCCGCTCCATCCCCTCGGCGCTGTGGCGAGCGGCTGCGTGCACAATCTCATGACTGAGCACAGCGGCTAACTCGGCTTCACTTTGCAGTTCAACGAGCAAACCACGATTGATCGCGATCTTGCCACCCGGCAAGGCCCAGGCGTTGGGCGTAGAATCGTTGATAACTTTGAATTCGTAAGGAAGTTTTCGATCACTGAATGCGGCAATCCGGTTGCCGACGCTGCTCACGTATGCCGTGATCTGAGGGTCGGTCAAATAATCACCACCCTGCATCTGACGACTCGGTGCGTACTGTTCAGCGCCAATCTTCAGTTCAGTGTCCTGGGAGACAAAGTTGAATTCTTTCTCCCCGGTGACCGGATTAATGGCGCAACCAGACGTGATGATGGAGAGCAGCAAGAGATAAGGGAGAAGTTTTGCAAGCATGACTGGATCCTTTGCTTATTAATTTGACATCATACCTCAACAGAGTTTCCCTGGTATCAATCAAAGTCAAGGATGTAAAACAGATCAATACCGCTTTCGGTGCCCAAGGTCGAACTGATTTCCCAGGATTCGGACAGACGCTTGCGGAAACGAACCCCGCCATTATCATTCAGTAAACCATCGAGATCTAATTCGACAATACCATAATCGGCAAAGGCCCCACCGTAGTTGGGGATAAGAGCTCCAGCGCCGATAGCCAGGGCATCACCTTCCTCGCTATCTCTGCTGATAGGCCTGCCCATGAAGAGATAGCCGAGGATATCTCTTTCTGGCATAGCAGGATTTGAAGCCAGGGACACAACCGGGTTTTGTGCAGTACCCGTAATATGGACTCCGGCCTGGACCCTGCCAACATCTCTCGCAGCGAAGACCCGTAGCTTGGGATTAACGAGAGGATCGCCAGAATAGCTCATCACCCCTTGCTTGATCGCCAGGCTTGTCCCGTAAGCCTTGTAAGTGCCGCCGACCAGGCGAATCTCGCCCCAACCTGCCAGATGTCGCTTCTCGTCCCTGGTAATTGTGACACCACCCTCAAGCCTTGTTTCCACCCCTTCGGTCTTGACCTTCACATTCTCACCAAGCTCAACAATCACCTGGATATCCGTATCGAACTGTAATTTCTTACGTTCATCAGTTTCTTGTCCTGAGATGACGACGTCATCACTGGGGACGGAATGCTCCCCGGTTGACTTATCAATCAGATTCATCTCAGGAATCAGGATACTGCCCTTTACCTCCGAACGTGATAAATCTCCACTGAATCTCAAATCAGGGCTGGCGAAAAGTTGTAATTCAGGGAAATTATAGAGATGCAGACGCTCTCCCGACACCTCAAAGCTGTAATCTTTGAGCTTCCATTGATCAAATTTTACGAGACCTGAGCCAAGCAGCTCCCCCTCTCCAGCTTTTAAAAGCAGCTTGTCGAGATGAATTTCATCATCTTGTAAAGATATGTGCAACAACAGATCATCTATGGTGGCTCCAGTAAATGGCAGATAAGCGCCTGCGTCTGACACCTCCAGGGTTCCCGAAAACTGTGGAGAGGTTAAGGAGCCGGAGATACGCAGATCACTGGTAACCTCTCCCCGCACATCCTGGAGCACACCAGAAGCAAAGAATGGAATGATTTCGGAGAGTTGCGCGCCACCTTTAAGGTCAGCCGTGATCGGCCCGTCGGTTTTAAAATCGAATGGCCAATGGGCTGAGAAGGGAAGCTGCCAACGGCCGTGCAAATCGCCCCCTGACTCCAGTTGCAACGCCAGTTGTCCCTCCAGGTGACTGCCCTGCCAATTCCAATCCACTTCAGCACCTTGAAAAGCACCAGCCACCTGACCGTCTTGAAGCTTCCAGGCTATCGTGTCATCAACGGCACCGAACTCCCCCCGGAAGGCAATGTCGCCATTCTCACGCCAATAGCCACTGGAGCTGCCACGAATCAAGCCGACAAGATCAACCTTATCGGTCAGGAAAGGCGTTAAGGAGCGCAGGTCGAAATTGTCAAGCGACAGCTCAACGTCGCCTGAGACCGGCCAGCGGTAAGCCGGGTCTGCTGACGAAGTCATCTTTACAGACAACAGGCCATCATGAACCCCTTTGACCTGTGCCTCTGAGTGAAAGTTGTTTTCTTCCCAGAACAGAGCGGCATTCAGAGCACTGAAACCGAAAACCTTTGTTCCCAGCTGCATATTTGCCTCTGCTGTGAAGTCAGCTTTGGCCTGCTGCAGTGCCCCGTCAAGAATTTCAAAATCGGCACGCCCGAGGCTGCTTCCCTGAACTTGCAACCCTTCGCGAAGTGGGCTTAGACGGTTCAGGTCAATATCTTGCCAATTCATCGCCAAAGAGAGTTGTTCAGGCAGCTCCTCTAAGCTTGGTGGTTGCGTGGAGGCCACGTTGAGTTCAATGTGTTCACCTGCCTCTGTCTTGGCTAAAAGATAAAGACCAAGGCCCGTATCAATCCATTCCAGGTTGAGGGTGACAGAAGGAATCTCGAGGGGAGAGTAATCATTTTGCAGGCTGAGATTTCCCGACAGCTGCGCCATTAATGAGACCGGTTTTTGATCGACTGTCTTCATGACGAACTGTCCCGAACTTTTGCCGGAGACAGGAAAGGGAGGATACAGGTATTCAAGCCAATCATGGCGTACGTCGGACCAGTCGAGGGACAAGCTTGAGTCCCTGGAGGCACCCAGGTCTGTGATTGCCAGCGCTAAAGAGCCACCGCTTGAACCCTCAAGAACGAAATTCTCAAGGGTGAAACTTTCATCGCTCCATGCCAGGTTTGATGGCTCCTTAAGAGACCAGGAACCGAGCCGAGAGGATTCACCTGTCAATGTCAGGAGTTGCCCTCTCCATGCCTCATCGAGGTACTTGCCTGTCAAATTGGCCTTCAGCCTGGCTGTCTGGTCATTGATCGCGAGTAAAAGATCGTGTGCTTGCAAAGAGCCGGACACTTCTGCATGCAGCTGCTCAACCTGCATGAACTCATGATGTAAATCTTCGCCATCAATAACGAGTTCTATCGGTGATTGTTTTGCCAGGTGGCGGCCCTGATAAGTGAAGCTCTCTAACGAAGCCTCATGCCAGGCGATATCAGAACCTGCTCCACTTAGCTCCCCGGTCAGATAACCCTCCGACCAACGTAGCCAACCCGAGCTGTTCAAGCTCCCGGTGAGGCCCGCGTAGATCGAGCTCAGGTCGTTTGTGGACGCATCAATATCAAGACGTTCTGCAGGTTTACCCTGCATGAACAGACGTGAGTCCTCGCTACTTAAATCGATGGCAATCTCATACAAATCACCGTGTTGCCAATCAAGCGCCAGACCTCCGGAAACGTTTGTGCCACGCAGTTGGCCATTAACAACCTTGGCACTGATGCTGGCAGTAAGAGGTGTTTCATCATAAGGAACAAAAAGCTCACCCGCGATATCCAGAGTAGCGAGCCCCTGCAGATCATTCAGGAAAATGCCGGGGTTCAGGCCGGTACCGAGAATCTTGCCGTGAATACGGTAGGAATCAATCCACCAGAGGTCCAACTCGCCTGCAAGCTGGCCTCCCAGGTAATGGCCATGCAGATTATCAAAGTTGATGCCCTGCCAGGAACCTTGTGCATCAGCCGCCAACCAAACTTTCGAAAAATCTTCTGTCTCTGTTCCAAAGCTGACCGGCCCTGAGAAATCATTCCAGTCGCCGTCGAGCGAAAGGACGCCCGGGAAATCAACCGGAACATCGATATCTTTGAACATCTGGTGATCGACCAGTTCTGCCGGCAGATGAACGTCCGCAATCATCTCCAGGTGAGGTGTTTCAAGATCCCAGTCAAAGTGACCTTTAAAATCAACGAAGGGTGAAAGGTAGCTGAACGCAGAAGAAACAATCTGCTGCCGAGAGGCGACAAATGCCCCGGAAATGGAGTCGAAGATGGTCACTGCTCCCGTCGAATCCTCAAGGATAAAATTTTCAAAGCGAAGTTCTTCTATCTCCAGGACCAGCCAGGCCGGTAAGAACCTGAGGTCATCAACGGAGAAGTCGATGGCACTCTGTTCCCCTTCACTGCCCTGGTCCTTTGAGTCCGCTATGTTTTCTGGGCTGGAATCACGAATGATAAAATGATCGACTTCAAGAAGATGGATCTGCAGAGACGTCCCCAAGACGCTGAGAGGGTCCCAATCGAGCTTGATTTTGTGAACCTCTATCTGGGTGTCCGGCCAGGCAAAGACAAGGGTGTCAATCATTAGCTCATCAGCCAGACGGCCTTCGACACGATCGCTTGTCACCTCTGCTCCTGCGGCAGATGCAACTGTATCAAGCAGCCAGACCGCTCCAGCCGTTGTGCTGAGCAACCATCCGGTGAAAGCAGTCAAGGCCAGGCCAGAAAAGAGGCTCAGCACAGATATGGCAAGAATCCAGCGTCTCATATATCGAAACCTACACTCAGATGGAGGGTCACTTTGTTCCCGGACTCACTGACGCGCGTTGCCAGGTCAATTTTGATCGGACCGATCAAAGTGTAACGACGCACACCGACCCCCGCGCCGCTGACAAACTCAGGATCTTTATCGCTGACATCAAAAGCGCTGCCGACATCATAGAAAACCGCCAGTCCCCAATCATCAGTCAAAGCATACTCGCACTCCAGGCTTCCGACCAGAAGCGAGTCCCCACCGATAACATCTCCATTTTCATCTTCCGGACCACGAGACTTATAATTATAGCCACGAACACTGTTATTGCCGCCGACAAAGAAACGCAGGGACGCTGGAAGCTCGGTGAAATCATCTTTATAGAAGGTGGTCGCTGCTTCTGCACGGCTATGCAGGGTCAATCGTTTACCGAGAGGCCACATAAAGCTGCCGGCAGCGATCACCTGGCCAAAGGTTATATCAGACAGAGGCCCATCGTAACTGCCGCGTGCTTCGTATCGAAGCTGGTAACCCTTCTTGGGATTGATCAGATCATCGTAAGAACGATGGGAAAAGCGCAGGCCAGGGATCAGTAGCTTTGATTGATTGTCATCGGTGCCGACATCACTCTCCTCAAATGAGTAGCGCAGAAAAGCAGAGCCGATTTTGTCATTATCAAAGCCGTGTTTCACCTCCATCTCAGCGTAGTAAATCTCTGTTTCGTAGGCGCTTAGATCTTCGCGGATATAGCCCAACTTGCCTATCAACTTGTTCTCGACATGTCCGGAGAGAGGGATTGTATAGCGGGTCTCAAGAGACTGGCCTTTTTCCGAGGCAAGGACGTCGAAGTTATAGACATGAGGCAACTCACTCACCTGGGTGTTTTCATAGTTGAGTGAAACCCGGGCGCCAGTGTTGGTTCCGTAACCAATGCCCGTGCGCCAATGCTGTTGTTTGCCAGTAACCAAGGTCACATGGATAGGGACCGCGAGGTCTTCGACCTGATTGAGCAGTGGTTCCATGGCGACTTCTTTAAAACGACTGGACTGGTAGAAGTTGAGACGGGTGCGATGCAGCTCCTTATGTGAGAAGGTATCACCCGTTTTGAAGGAGAGAAAGCGACGCAGAAAGTCTTCATCGAAACGATCAAGGCCGCCTTCAATGGTGACTGGACCGAACTTATAGAGCGGCCCGGTGTCGAGGGTCATCTCAATATCGGCGGCCCCTTCTTCGGCATGCACAGTAACCCGGCTCTTTTTGTAGGTTGCTTTCAGGTAGCCCAGGTCGATCGCTTTCTGGCGGAGGGCTTTTTTACCGTCTTCATAAGTTTCATGGTGTAAGACGTCTCCCGACTGCTGAGGAAATAAACGCTTTTCTTTCTGCAGTTCCTTCTCCTCGACTCCAGCGCCAACCAACCACAGGTCAAGGGATCGAACTCTTACGGGCGCTGTTGTTTTTATCTCCACATTGACAAGGTAAGAGTCACCCTGCTCCTTCAACTCGACTTTGATGTCGCTGTGGTAATAACCGAAAGGCTGAAGTGCTGTTTCAACCAGCTCAGGAACCTGATCAACAAAACGAAGGAGCCAACGCTGATAGACTTTTCCCCCACGCACGATTCCTGAAGGAAGGGCTAGAGCGGCAACAACGTTATCCTTCAGTGCTCCTTTTACACCAACGACCTGGATTTCTACGCTTGCTGGCGCAGCGAAAACCGGCGAGACAAAAAGCATTGTCGTGATAAAGAGTAAAATCAGAAGACAACTCCACCTCAGTGACAACGAAGAGAGGGAGGTATATGTCTCGTTAATTTGCGGCAAACGCATACAAGGGGATCCGATAAAGGTGGTCATTTTCAGAGGTTACAGTTGATACAATGAACATCACTTGACATTCTAACCTTATCAGCCAGAATTCCAAGAAAATAGAACCAGAACTTATTGATTTTCTTATAAACAGCGGCTCCGGGAAAGGGCCCTTTTGTGCAGGTAAGGAAACGATTGAAAATGCCAACCCTGAAAAGACCAAGCTTACTATTATTGTTACTCTTAGGTGCTTGTGCAACAGCCCCCTCAAAGGTACCAACTGCCTCTTCTTTTCAAACAACTGGGCAAACATTTGTTTTCGCCTGTAGTGATACCCTTGAGTTTGTCGCTCGAACCGACAACACAGAGGCGTGGTTGTTCCTTCCCTCAGGGACAGTGCAGTTACCATATACCGAACCAGGTTCTTACCGTAACGATCAGACGCACTTTCAAATAGATGGGCAGGAGGCTTCACTTGAGAATTCTGGCGTAAAACATCTCGGCTGCAAAAACGATCGACGCCGGGCTATCTGGGAGCACGCCAAGCTCAACGGGGCTGATTACCGAGCGGTTGGCAATGAACCAGGCTGGCACTTGGAAGTTCGCAGCCAGAAGAGCATCATTCTGATCACCGATTACGGTTCAACACGGCATGAGTTTAGATTACCAAAAGCTGAGATTGACAAGAACAGCAGGATTACAAGATATCAGTCCAAAGAATCCGGCCATGAGCTGAGTTTGATTATTTCTGGAGAGTCATGCCTTGATTCGATGAGCGGAGAGGAATTTTCCAGCAAAGCTAAGGTCGTTTTGGATGGGAAGATATTACAAGGATGTGGCCGGGCGCTGCATTGAGTGAGCTACAGAGACAAAAGTTAAATGGAGTAATCTAAACTTGGTCTGACAGACATTGCCTGATTTTGTTCCGCGCCCGCCGAATACTAAATATCCCCAGGTAATGCCAGAATGAGTTGCAACAAGACTTATAGTAAGCCTATACGCAAGACAATCATTTTTTCTAAATCGTGGTTTACAGGAATAGTCCCTTGAGTGCTATATAAGTCAGCTTGTCTCTTCTGATGTCTAGCGTTTGTTTTTATTGGACGCATATTCTGTAGAGATCGTAGCTAATGCAGAGGCAATGGCCTCAAGTTGCACATCACTCAGAAAATCCAGATTATTCATGGCGGGAAAGTGCTCAATTGATGAACGCAGACGACCAATGCGACGTTGTGGTTTGGTCGTTTTGGCGAAGAGTCTGTGACAACTGGCGCAATACTCTTCATAAAGAGATATGCCATTTTTAGTTTTTTGATTAGGTGCAATGATGTCGTTGGAGGGTTTGGGGGCACATGAAATAAGTACTACCAATCCGCTACAAAGAACGATACTCAAAAGAAATAAACGATCCACCTAGCCCCCCCCACAAAACAAAAGTTGAATTACGTTTTAACAACAATCCAGATTATGCACAAAACAAAATAATTTCATGTGCTTAGCCTAAAACTTGGCAGCAATTATATCTCAAGGAAACCCGAAAATAAAAAAGGCCGCCTGTTACCAGGGCGGCCATATTTTTGAGGATTAAATAACTTCCTATATGACTCTATAAATCAGAAGATGAATTTCGTCTTAGAAGTCGTGACTTCTGAGAGACATCCGTGGGGAGGATGAGAATCAATGCCCTGCTCTCTATTTTTTGAACATAAATAATAGAAGTTTTATGCCCGCAAAAAACATAAACCCATACATAACAATCAGCACTAAAATCTCTATTTTTTCATTCATGTTCTAGTCCCCTCCGACTAGATGATATGAGTACTTCACCATACCAAAAAAATAGCCCCACAGCCCAGGAGGTAGAGAGCGGTGGGGCAAGTTTTATATTTTTAGGAGGTTTTGAAGAAGCTTGTCTCAGACCCGCCTGCCACAGCAAGTCTTTGATTGTTGTCAATGTATCGGTTCTTTCAAGAGAAATATACGTGTGATCCCGTAAAATGCTCATCGCAGTAGAGCGAAAATGAACTGTGCAAACGCGCACCACAAGCACAACAGGCCACCAAGGATCGGACCCCGGTGGCCATAGCTGTGCCAAGGTCTTTCCCAATCTGTGACATACAGACACTACTGACACACAACGAATTTCAAAATCAATTTTACATTTTATCAACAGGGAACCAGTTAAAGCATCGGTAAGACTACCTTTTTCAAAGATCCACGCTCACTCATCTGCGCAACTTTTTTCACTGGCACGAGCATTGCTCTATCTATTCTGCCTGTAACGCGAACTATAGAACTTCCGACTAATTGAAGAGTGAGTATCAATGAAAAAAAATATCCTGGTTGCTGATGACGAAGAATGTATTCGATTCACCTTCTCTGAGTTTTTACAAGGAGAGGGGTATCACGTTGAAACAGCAGACTCATTAACCTCTTGTATCAAGCAAATGCAGCAAGAGTCTTTTGATTTACTTTTCCTGGACATAGGATTTGGCACTGAGAATGGTATTGAAGCAATTCTGAGCCTCAAAGTTCTTCAGCCAGATTGCAGAATTGTAATCATCACAGGCAGTCCTCGCCTGAAGTCACTGGTTGAGGCGAAGAGACACGGTGCCATTGACTACCTTGTTAAACCCGTCCACCAAGCAAGCCTGATATACAATACGAAGAAGGTTCTGGCCTGCTAAGTGACAATTTGAGTGTTCAAGGAGTGTTTCATTAATGTGCACCGAGGCAGGGTTTCTTCTCCGAAACTTCTCAGGGGCGTGTCTAGATTATCATTCTCAAAAATGGAGAAACTTGTTATTGGCTTTTAGTGACTAGGGAGTGGATACACTCCTGGAGAGTTAACTATAGATAATTAAATGATTTTTACTTCACAAAGGCGTTTGAATAGCTTAAATTTCCAAAAGCTTAATTTTATTTTAAGAGGTGTTATGTCCTGCGAACATTCTAAAGACTGTAGCTATTACAAAACTTATCGATACAAGTCGAGCGATAGACAATCTCGTTTGCTTGTGGAAAGTTATTGTGAAGGGACTTTGCATACACTTTGTCGACGCTTACAATGCAGTATTGATTTTTGTAGAGAAGCCCCTGAGGACCTTGCTCCCAATGGCTATCGCGTTGGGACGCACAAGAAAATGAGTACCGACAAGACCCGAAAGTTTGAAAGGTACAAAATCAAAGAAGGTGCTTGCATGCTTCAAATGCTAGGCACCAAAAAGACTTTTAGTGCGCAGATTATTGATATAAGCGAAGGTGGGGTTCGGCTCGAACTGAACATTCATCCCAAAGAACTCGATCTCTGTTCTGAGAAGAGTCTACTCAAAGTCCTCGGTTACTCTGTAGAGGCTATCCCATTTCCCCTCACCAAGGAAGTCGTCAAACCGGTTTGGCAAAAAGATCAGGTTATGGGTTGCTCTTTTGTGTCTACCCCGTCTTAGTCAAAGTCTTTAAGCTCTACCACCAAGCTCCAGCCACCCCCGGTTGGGGCTTTACTATTTATCTCGCATCGTTTTGAAGTATTAAGACGGATTGGGCCAAAAGCAGAATTACTACTGATCCTGATAAACAATAAAAGGCCACCAAGGATCGAGCCCTGGTGGCCATAGTTTTGTGTATTAACCTCTCAAGAATAAGCCGATTTCCCTCCCAGAAGTCGTGATTTATATGATTGGGGTCTTTCTACAGCCACAACGCCTGGCCCCAGAGGCAAGCAACTTAATTGGCACCTTCCCCGACAGGGATGAGAAGAATCGTCGGCCCGTCGCCGAGGTAGGCATCATCCGTTGGCTGAAGCTTATTCACATTCATCAGTGAGTGAAGTGAGTCGACATATGCCTGGCCACGTTCGGAGTATTTAGTTAGCGTGTTTGCAAGCTCCCATCCAGTCACTTTTTTTCCCGTTTTACGAAGCTCAGCTCGCCGTGCCCGCAGCCCTTTATAGGCTTGGTGAGTGTTTAAGTTATGCATGTAGGCGACAACTGACTCCAGCGGTGTATCATATGAGGCGATCTTGTAGTTTCCGAGTTCAGAACGCTGCTGTAAGGGCGTGACGCCCTTATCATCCCAGGTCCACATACCAAACAATGCATTCCCCGCAGCTGCGAAACGGGAGGTGCCCCAGCCGCTCTCTTCTGCAGCCTGGGCTAGCACTAGAGACGGTGGTAATGTGTCGACACGACGAAGTAGCTTGTCTTGTAATACGCGATCAGCAAAATCAGCGTCGCCCTCGATCACTTTGTAGGCAGCCGCTGTCTCGCGCAAGAAGGTCTGATCCTCGGAGCTGACCTCATCACCTCCTTGTAGCGCTTTGATGATTAACAGGACACGGTCCCGGTCGGCCTGAATGAGTTCATTGGAGTGCAAAACCAGGGGCCCGAGAAGCCGGAAAAATACTCGTTTCTTGGTCAACACGTCAAGCTCTTTGGAGGTCTTGTCACGCCAGCGAGGGGGGATGTTGGTGATGTATAGTCTGGGCACTTCACGAATGCCCGCTTGCCACGTCTCCGGCGTGTAGTTGAGGTCATTAATGAGCTGTTCAAGCTGCGCTCCAGAATCGAACTCGAAGCGCTCAAACGGGCGATCTGAGGAGACTCCGGAAGGAGGAGCGACCTTCTGTTCTGCGCTATCGCAGGCAATCTGGAATCCAAGGAGGCCGATCACTACGAATATTGTCACCGTCAAACGCACTGTTGAGACCTTCATAAATGAACCATCCTTATGCTGTGCTCTTGTGATGATAACTTATGCTGGCAAAGTTGGGCTTATGCTATCTCAAACAGAAGTTATGCTCTTAGCTTAAGAACGGCCACTTGGATCATCTCCAGATGGCCTTTCTATTTTACAAGGTTTAAGATGGATTTTCTGCTATTCCTCTTTTTTCGTTTTCATCCCCTCGATTTCATCTAATGTTTGGCGAAATGTATCTTGAAATGGGCCACTAAGATCTACAGCACGCTGTGCAGCGCTCAAGGCTTCATTCCGTTTACCCTGTTCCGCCAAGACATAAGCTAAATTGTTATAGGCTAAACCATTTTCAGGTTGAAGCTGTATCGCTTGATAGAAAGCATTCGCAGAGGAGTCGAATTCATGCAAATTGTATTTGCTATTACCAAGGCCCATCCAGGCGATGAAACTTTTATTCCATCTTTCCAAAGCTGTCATATAACCGGTTGCGGCAGTCTGCCACTGCCCTGCCTTCTCTAACCCCGAGACGGCACTAAGCCACTTATCTTCTTCGGCAATCGCTGGTAGTCGGGTTGGAGGTTGGACCAAAAGCCCCCAGTAGTCACTACGCTTCCAGATATTATTGAAGGTCCAAAAACTAATGACTTCCCTGGCCGTAGGACCTGAATGGAGCAGAACCTCTTCCTTCTCTTGATCATAGCCAATGACAACGGCATAGTGCCATTGTGGATACCAGGATAAACCGAGATTGACCAGAACAATAACTGGATGGCCGGCCGATATCTCGGTTATCAGTGCGTCAATGCCTTCAATGGGGTATGCAACCCGACCATGCCTGCGGGCTGATCCAATCAGGGAGTTCTGTAGGCTGCCTTTGAGACCGGGAGTATAGACCTCGGAAGATAGCTCGGATGGCTTAACAGTAACCCCGCTCCAGTTTAAAACCATCGCAAGAGCTGCCGGACCGCACTGCAAATCATCCTGAGCAAAAAAAGGCACATCTTCAACCATGGCCTTCGTTGGTCTTCCAGAACGCTCGGACAAGTAACCCGGCGGGGTAAGGCTACATCCTGTAAGCACACTACACAGAGCCAAAAACAACAGGCCGGCAATCAACCGATTGCCGACCTGATTCAAAGGCATACCCTGTTTACACTTACCGTGAGTGGTTAACGAAAGGAAAAACATGTGTTAAACCGACAAGGTCAGTAATAAGTAAGACCAGGAAGATTAATACTACCGCACCGACGACTGCGCCAACACCACCGGCACCAGCAGGCAATTGATCTATGGAACTAGCCAGGCTAGCTAATTCTTCATCCGAAAGGCTGTCAACCCTCTGTTGGGCTTCGACAGGATCAACCCCATACTCAGTCATTATCTGCTTTACATCTTCTCGTGCCATGAAGTCAGCAACCTGAGCCTGTTGGTCTAATGCCTGCTGCTCTGCGATCATGGCATCCGTACCGACCATCTTCGCCTGTGCATTGGGGACATTAAAGTTAAGTAAACAGAATGAAACAACCAAAAGAAGACTTACCGGACGCATGAGTTTCTTTAGCATAAACTTCCTCCTTTTCAATTGAGTTTAAATTCAAACTGTACATTTCCAATTTTAAATAATACAACCAAACGGTAACTTTACAATGTCAAGTCTCCAGATTGTTGAATTTCAGTAATTCTCTTCAAAGAACAGACAATATCCTCGCTGATCCTGACATAAAAGAAAACGGCCACCCAGAATTGTTCCAGGTGGCCTTAGCTTTGTTTATTAATCAGCTTCCTAAATGTCTCTGATATGGCTGAGTTTAGTAATCCAACTTCTTGGGCGCCTCTTCCATCATCCCTTCCTGCTCACCATATTCAGGTGCAAGACCGAAGAACTCTTGCTTCTCGACGTCTGGTGACAGGAGCCGCAGCGTTTCAGGATCAGGAGTCCCGCTGCTGGTCAGCTGGTTATCGATCTGGAACTGCCGGATCGCTTCGGTGGTACTCGACCCGATCATGCCGTCAGGTTCTCCGACGATGTAACCCTGGTCATTGAGTAACTTCTGTAACTCTCTAACCTGATCCACATTAAGGGGTTGAGCAGCCATTTCTTGGGTTGTCGCCTCCATGGCCGTGCCTTCCATGTGGCCCTCGACAGCCGAACTCCCGGCATCTTTTGCGTCCATTCCGCTGCCCATAGCCAAACCCGCAAGCAGCAGGCCCGCAATGGAGACCATGGCTGTGGTGTAGATAGTTCGTTTCATCATTCTTCTCCCTTCAGTTTGTCAACTCTCTATTTAAGAGATGACAAGCAATGAGCCCCATGCCCAGGGCAACAGCTTGGAGCTTTGGTAAAAACAACTTTTGCTCGATCTTATGCCCTGCGTACAAGGATTATCAGAGGTAAAACCAGTGTCAATTAGCACAAAGTTGCAAGAAAGGGATTTTTAAGTTTGAAGTGTTTTGGAACAAACTGTGAGGGTGCAGACGCTTTCTGGTACGGCAAGGACCCCGGCTCAACAGGAGATACAAATCGCAAATCAGGTGCGATTGTCAGATACCAGAGGCAGGCTTTCGAGGAGGCTTTGAGGGACGATGACGGTAATGCCGACAGAACGCTTGTCAGAAGTCGACGATACCGGAACATACGAAAGGTTTACTCCAGCTATGTCATTAGCCGGGGTTTGAATTTCGTCTGATTCGATAACTTCCAGAATGTCATAGAGATGGGCCAGGCCAATGGTCAGAATAGAGCTCTGCGGCACATCACTGTTCTGGCTGTTAGACTGCGATAGAGCCTTCGCTCTTTGCAGAATCGCGGCTGAACGGCGTTTCTGCAGAGATTCAATCTGACCGTCGAGGATCAACCCCTGCTGGGTGTCGTCGACCTGACTGGTAAGGATGGCATCACGTACCTTTTGATAAAGCACACGGTCTTCAACCTGCTTGAGGTTGATGCCATATTGTTGATGAAGCAGAAGTTCAGCATTAACGAAGCTCGAAGTATCAGCCAACCATCGTGTCAGCGTCGCGCTATCGAGCCACTCGTCGGGGCCTGCAGCCGGATTAGTGGCGGGGCGGTTACCGAAAAATCCTTCAGGAAGCAACATGGCAACAGGCCGACGACGGATCAGCCATTCACAAATCTGGAAGGTCTGAACCTGTGCCTGCAGTGTGGCGTCACCGTTGGCACCGCTGATCATGCTGCGATGACTGTTGGCGATGATGAACAATTGCGCGGGGGCACTGCCTTGCGTCTGGTAGACAACTGTACCGAATTCAGAGGGCAAATCGGTAATCGACTCGGCCCGCAGATTCGTTCCCCACAGCAAACAGGGCAGAACCAGAGCCAACAGCACCACCATGCGGCAGAGGATTGAATGTGGAAAGAAGAACCGATCAGGTTCTGTAGAGAGGGGTGATAGAGTTTTTTCGCGCATCTGGTAATTCCGCCATCCTGGGACCGAAGCCCTGTAGACCGGTAATTTTGCGTCTCCATCTTTCGATGGATTTGCCTTTTTCAGACAAGCCCGAAGGTTTGTTTATGGCGTGCAACTTATGTTTAACCTGCCACAGACATAGTTGTCCTGTCAATGCCTAACAAAGATAATACGTCTATTTTTCAAGTACTTACTGAAATATCCGTGTCATTAAGAGTACTTGTGAGAAATTTTCGCTGAGGCTTCTAACCAATAAGAAATGGCCGCCAAGGATCGAACCCTGGTGGCCATGATTTTGTAAAACAAATAGCTTCCTAAATACCTGTATCAACAAGAAGCCTGTTTTCGTCCCGTATGTTTTGGCATCTAAGAAAAAAGCCCCATAGCCTAAGGAGGGGGAAGAGGTCTACGGGGCAATTCTATTCAGGAGGCAAACAGTTATTTGTTCACCCTAATTTCACTTTAACATCTCGCTCAATCTTTGCATGCTTTAGCAACAAAAAAAATGTCTTATCGCTAAGGAACAGGGTCTAAAAGAGGTTTCCTCGGCTTCCGATTGATAGCGTTCAATAAGACGGCTATTCAGATTAACAGATTTACGTAATTCTTACTGACCCTCAAAAAGTTATCTCTTCCGGCAAATCACCCTCTGCGACAAACCACTCGTTAGCAGTAAAATCTTCTGTCGTAATTTGATCGAGACGGCGCTTCATATACTTGCCTTCTGCCTCCACCGCGATCTCACCATCAGGCAGGTAAAGCTCTCCCGTCCCCTCAAAAATACGCCCACGATCCTTGCTAATGCGGCTGACCGCCTTCAACTCTGAACCAAGAGGAACCGGTTTTTTATAGCGAACGTTGAGATTGACAGTCACACCAAAAGTGTTGCTGTCTGTTGTCATCATGATTGCACGGCCGATAACTTCATCGAGGATTGTCGCAGAGATACCACCATGCATCACATTGGGATAGCTCTGATGCTCATTGAGCGGGGTAAACACGGCGATGAGCTCATTGCCCTCTGTCTCGTAAAAGCGGGTTTTAAGGCCAAAAGCATTATCAACGCCGCAGACGAGGCAATTCTTGGATATATTCTGGCTATGTACAATTTTGTGGTTCATAGGGTCCCCGATGACAATAAATAAGTTTCAATCCAGATAAGACGGAACCCGTCTTGTTATCTTGGCTTTCAGGTAAAGGCTTCACAGACCCCGTCCCAAAAGGAGGACAGATCGAGAGTGAACAAAAAGAAAATGGCCGCAAGACCAAGCCCGGCAACCACTGCAAGTGCAACATAACGCTTCTTCATGTCCCCCAACCTCCTCCATGAACAAGATTTTACGAACATGTATCTAGCAGCCAGAACTGAGCGCTATTCGCCTTCTAGCAGTCTGTCGGACAATCAGGGCTGAAGCGAAAATTTGGTCGTTTGAGATCAGATTTTAGCTCATTTGAGAGTAATAGCCGTAGCTATTGGTCGAAAAGGAGCTGAAATATGGGCCAAACAAACGAATTTGCAGCCAGCTTATTGATTGTCTGACAGGCTGCTAGGTCCACTTGCTGCCGTCCAGGAGCTCAAACTCGGCATTTATAAATGGCCTGTCCTGCTGCTTGACCTGATCGATATACTCCCTGCCCGCCTCACTGGCGGTTTTCTTTTTAAGGCCCTGCTTGTTCACCTTAAGCAGTTCAAGACTCGCCTGATGCTTTCTGAGCCCTGGCAGTGGCACAGCAAGTGCGACCACCAATGCAATAAAAGCGATCAGATAGAGGAGAGTCTGATTGATCTGAATCGGCAAAGGCACCCAGAGCGCCAGGTTGAATATCAGAATACCGCCCCAGAAAATGCCCTTGAAGATCCTTGACGTTTTTTGACTTTCCGCACGCAGAGCTTTGATCTCTTTAACGGTAAGTGGTTTACCATTGTTGATGGCATCCTTAACAAGCTGCTCTATTGGATTAATCTTGCTGCGCATCTGATTTTATTTCTCCAGAGGTGGATGTTGCTGACTCTCTCTCAGTTATGGGCTGTTCAGCTTGTTGACTGGCCTCTTCTTTCGATTTCTTGCGATTGCGGGAAAAACGCAGGTAACTATTCAGCAGCCAGCCGATGGCTAGACCTGCAGAAAAAGCAAAAAGAACCAGGAGAGCGAGAGAGACATCAACCGACCCTGCCAGGTAATTTATCGAGACCAGACCAGTATTCAGATAAACAAAAAGAACCATAATAGAGATAAGAATGATACTGATGACAAGTTTGACTTTCATAGGCCGACCTCTAATAATGTGCGTATGCAAATAAACTCTGGGGAAACTTGCCAATAACAGGATTCGCGCTAATCTATTGACAGTTTATGCAACGCATTCATTTTACACGGTTTAAGGGAGAGCGTCATGAATAAATCGATCCTTTTCTTCAGTCTGTTCTTCTTGCTTGCTGTTCAGGGCCAGGCAAACGAGGCGCCCTCTTTAAGCCTGGGGAAAACCCTTTTCGAATCTACGGAACTCGGTAGCAAAGGGAAAAGCTGCCAAACCTGTCATTCTCAAGGCAAAGGCCTGGATATGATCGGAGATTTTAACGACGAAGAACTTAAGGATATTATCAACGCCTGTCTTCGTGACGCTCTAGGCGGCAAACTCATCTCTGTGGAATCCCAGGAGATGGTGGCGTTGCTTGCATACGTGAGGAAGTTTCAAAAGAGATAACAGCCACGTAGCGCGGGGAGATGGACGTGATAAACCAGACAAACAAAACCCGAAGGGGACAGATTGATTTCTGTCCCCTTCTATCTTCGTGGTTCAAGGTAAGTCGTTAAGACACGCGGCGGACAAAATATCTACGCTCAGGACGACCGACGGCACCGTAAATCAACTCTGCAGTCAGCTGGCCATTGACTGTGAGATATTCGAGATAGCGACGAGCGGTCGTGCGGCTGGTTCCGATCTTGGCTCCGACTTCCTCTGCACTGAAACCGTCAGGGTGCGGGTTTTCGAAAACTCCCTGAACCTTATTCAATGTAAATGCATCTATTCCCTTTGGCAGAGCTGGTTCTCCAGGCTGACTGTCTTTGTAGGGGTGCAGGAGGCGGTCAATATCCTTCTGGTCGAGCCTGGTCTCGGTTTGTAAGCTCCGACGATGTTCACGAAAACTCTCAAGGGCCTCCTTGAAGCGGGAGAACATGACTGGCTTGAGAATGTAGTCAAACACCCCGCCGCGCATGGCCTCTTGCAATGGTTCCAACTCCTTTGCTGCCGTGATCAGGATGACATCAGTGGCCTGACGACTGGCGCGAATTCGCCAGAGTATCTCAGTCCCTAGCCCATCGGGAAAATACAGGTCAAGCAAGACCAGGTCTGGTTCGAAAAGTTCACACATCTTTTCTGCATCTACCAGGCTGTCTGCAAGGCCAACGACGGTGAAACCGCCAACTTTTTCGGTAAAGTGTCGATGGATCTCCGCAATTTTAGGATCATCCTCAACTATCAACACGCTGAAATCCATCTCAGAACCTCCTTTGTTTCGGGATGAATACGGAGAAAAGAGCCCCGCCAAGATCACTGTCACTCAGGGTGATTTGACCGCCAAGATCCCTGAGAGCTTTCCTCGCCAGGTAGAGTCCATGGCCACGGTCGTTTTGCTTGGTCGTGAAGCCCCTTTCGAAGATCTGTTCACTTTTCTCTGCGGGCACCCCTGCACCTGAATCTTCGACTTCGAAAACCAGATCGTTGCTGACATCGGTCATAGACAGCTTGACTTTTGCTTGATGCTCACCCTGAAGAGCAGCGTCAAAAGCATTGTCGAGCAAGTTGCCAAGGATGGTTACGAGTTTTTCACGGCTGAGTTCAGACGGCACGTCTTTAAGCTGGCTGTCGGGGTCGATCTCGAACTCGATGCGCAGTTCTTGAGCGTGGTTGTACTTGCCGAGGATAAAAGCAGCCAGGACCGGAAAGGGTACAGCCTTAGCGAGAAATGCAATCAACCCTTGGTAACCCGCGGTTTCCTGGCTGATCAACTCCAGAGCCTCTTTATCATGGTCGATCTGAATCAACCCGGCAATAGTGTGGAGTTTGTTTGAGTATTCATGGGTCTGGGCTCGTAACATTTCGGAGTATTCTTTGACTTGAGAGAACTGCTTAGCGAGTATGTCAAGTTCGTCCCGGCGCCGAAAACTGGCGACAGCACCGATAATTGTATCCTGCTCAATCATCGGTACCGTGTTAATGAGCATGATGGTTCCATTCACTTCAAGTTCCTGATCATGTCTCTGCTCTCCTCCGGAGAGGATACGGCTCAATTTTGCTCCCGGAAGGACGTCTTTGATTGGTTGGCCAATAATTTGCGACTCCGAATCTTTGCCAAGGATGACAATAGCTTGCCGATTGACCACGGTGACCTTTGCATGACGATCAATGGCGACAACTCCCTCGCGGATCGAATCAATAATCGTTTCACGTTCGGTTAACAGGCGGGCAATCTGCTCAGGCTCCAGGTCAAATATCGCGCGCTTGAAACGGTTAGAGATGCTGACGGCACCAAGAATCCCGAAGACAACCAGGACACCGACAAGTACCCCCACTTTAAGTTGATGGTCATGGATGATGACACGCACATTTTCCTGAAGATAGCCTACAGAGACGACTCCGACAATGCCTCCACTCTCATCAAAGATCGGCACTTTACCCCGGATAGACGGACCGAGAGTTCCCACGGCTCGTGAAACATAGGATTCACCACGCTCAAGAGCCGGAGCATTGTCACCGCCGACCATTTTTTTACCAAGTCTATCTGGTTTCGGGTGGGAGAAACGAATGCCGTCGCGGTTGCCGATAACGATGAATTCAGCACCAACTTCCTCACGAATCTGTTCAGCAAGTGCCTGCAGCTTTCCTTCAGGTCGAGGCTTGACAATCTGATGTTTGACCATGGGCAATTGTGCCACGGTACGTGAAACCTGTAATGCCCTCTTGCCAATCTGATCCTCGAGGACTTCGCTTATCATCGCGGTATACAAACCACCGGCGATCAGGGTGAGAGAAAAGACTAACAGAAACACCAAGCAGATCATCTGAGCTTTGAGACTGGTTGGTAAGGAGCGTGATATCAGGGCGCCTGGATTGAAGCTCATAGATCTCTATCCATCTGAAAAGATTAAATTAAATCATAACCTGAAAACTGTGTGAACAGAATAGCCAAAATGGTTTTTATGCATCAAAAAATCATTATGGTGCAATTCTTTACAGTGTTCTAGCAGTTGCTAAAATACGTATACGTCAGGTAAAAAACCTGTCCTAAAACAATTACTCACTTAAACCCTTTCGGCAATGATGCCGCCCCTTGATTAATTTAAGGAGATGACAATGAAAAAACGATGGATTGGACGATCACTGATTCTGCTGGCAGTGGTCTGCATGGGGCTACCTGTAAACACCAGCTTTGCTGCTGCCGAAGTTGAAGAACTTCACTTCCTGATCCCTGGCGGGGCCGGTGGTGGCTGGGATGGCACAGCCCGTGGCGTCGGCAAGGCGTTGCTCGATTCCGGATTAGTGAAGCAAGCCTCGTTTGAAAACATGTCAGGTGGTGGTGGCGGTAAAGCCCTGAATCACCTGATCAGTACAGCAGAGAGGCAGCAAGGCACAATGCTGGTCAACTCGACGCCTATTATTATCCGTTCGTTGACAGGAGTGTTTCCGCAATCGTTCCGTGACCTGACTCCGATTTCTTCAGTCATTGCTGACTATGCGGCATTGGTGGTTGCGAAGGATTCCAAATATCAGACACTTGAGCAAGTTCTTGCCGACTTCAAAAAAGACCCACGCTCAGTCAAAATGGCCGGTGGTTCGGTTAAAGGCAGTATGGACCACTTGGTACCGGCAATGATCGTCAAGGGCGCCGGCGCCGATCCTTTAAAACTGGTCTACGTTCCTTACGATGCTGGTGGCAAAGCTATGGCTGGCCTCCTTTCCGGTGACACCCAGGTTCTTTCGACCGGTTTCGGTGAAGCTCTTGGCCTTGCCAATCAGGGTCAAGTACGCATTCTCGCTGTGACCTCTGATGAGCGTCTCTCCCAGGCCCCCGACGTTCCAACCGTTAAAGAATCAGGTGTCGATGTAACCTTCGCCAACTGGCGTGGGTTCTTCGGCGCTCCGGGCCTTCCGGAAGCCAAGGCTCAAACCTATCGCGACGTACTGAAGAAGATGTACGCTACCCCTGAGTGGGAAGATATCCGCAACAAGCGCGGTTGGCAGGATCTTTATAAGCCAGGTGCCGAGTTTACCTCCTTCCTCGAAGGCCAGGAAAAAGCGATCGGCGAAATGATGCGCGAGCTTGGCTTTATTCAATAAAAAAAACGCCTACGACAGAGACTGTTGGCCTCCCCGTGACAGGGGGAGGCCAAGGGTCACAGCAAGAAAGGTTTTTTCATGGCACGGGAAAAGGTAGGAGCGCTGGTTATGCTGCTCTTCTCAATGGCCTACGGGTCGCTTGCACTCAAAATACCCTTAAGCTTCATGGCCCAGAACGAATTCTTCACCTCGCGAACCATGCCCTACGCGCTGGCGGTGTTGGGGATGATTATTGCGTTGCTGATTCTGGTGATGCCGACAGCTGACCCTGCTGGCAAGCGCTCCCTCAAAGAGGAGACCCGTGGCATGGATTGGAAAACAGCAATTCTGCTGGTCATTGGAATGATCTTCTACGGAATGCTTATGAAGTGGCTCGGGTTTATCATCTCCTCGATACTCTTTTTATTGTGCGGTTTCTACATTCTTGGCGAACGTCGGATCAAAAGAATGCTGCTGGCCTCAATACCACTGGTCATCCTGCTCTGGTTCGTCATGTCGTCCCTGCTCGGTGTTTACATTGCACCGGGTGAACTCTTCTACACCTTGGGGGTTTTATAATGTGGGATGGAATGATTAACGGCATGCTTACCGGGATCAGCACCACGATGATCCCGATGAATATTGGCATGGTCCTGTTTGGTTGCTTTATGGGCAGCCTGATTGGCATGTTGCCGGGTTTGGGACCCATCACTGCGGTCGCACTGATGATTCCCGTGACCTACGGATTAGAGCCCTCTACCGGGATGGTACTGTTGGCCGGTGTCTACTATGGAGCCATTTTTGGTGGTTCGACCTCGTCAATCCTGATCAATGCTCCAGGTGAGGCTGCGACAGTAGCCACAGCGCTCGACGGCTACCCTTTGGCGCGCCAGGGCTACCCGGGCAAGGCATTGGCGATAGCTGCTTATGCATCTTTCTCCGGAGGAACCATCTCGGTCATCATGCTGATGTTTTTTGCGCCGATGCTGGCCAGCGTAGCGACTAGCTTCCAATCGGCGGACTACTTTGCGCTGATGATTCTTGGCCTTACAGCGGTATCGGCGTTTGCAGGTCGAGGAGGTGTCTTAAAAGCGCTCTTAATGGTTGTCCTGGGCCTGATGCTGGCTACGGTCGGCACCGACCAGACTTCAGGGGTGCAGCGTTTCACTTTCGGTTCACTGGAGCTGCTTGACGGTATCGAATTCCTGTTGCTGGCGATGGCGACCTTTGCTCTGACCGAAGCACTATCGATTGTCCTCAAACGAGATGAGTCGTCGGACAGTCTCAAGCCGAAAATGATCGGTTTCAAGAGTCTGAAAGTAACCAAAAAGGAGTTCAAACAAATCGCACCGACCATTGGCCGCTCCTCACTACTCGGCTTTATCATTGGTGTTCTGCCCGGCGCAGGAGCAACACTGGGCTCCTTCATGGCCTACGGCATGGAGCGAAACATCGCAAAGCCGGCGGACCGGGAGAACTTCGGGAAGGGCAGCTTGATCGGTCTGGCAGCACCTGAAGCAGGCAATAATGCCGCCAGCTCCGGATCCTTTGTCCCACTGCTCTGCCTCGGCATTCCCGGTTCAGGAACCACCGCGGTCATGCTCGGCGCGCTGATCGCCTACGGCATTGAGCCGGGCCCGCGCATGTTTACCGAAAGCCCCGAGGTTTTCTGGGGTGTCATCATGTCGATGTACCTGGGCAACATCTTTCTGTTGATTCTCAACCTGCCGCTGATCCCCTACTTTGCAAGGCTCCTGGCCATCCCGCGCAACCTGATGGTACCGATGATCCTGTTCTTCTCTCTGATGGGAGTCTACCTGGTCACCTTCAACGATTTTGACATTCTGATGATGGTTCTCTTCTGCGTTGCTGCCATGGCTTTGCGCCTGATGAATTTCCCGATGGCTCCGCTGTTACTCGGCTTTATCCTCGGCGGATTGATGGAAGACAACCTGCGCCGTGCACTGTTAATCTACGATGAGTCGATCAGTTTTATGTGGGAACGGCCACTGACTCTCGGAATCAACCTGGCCACCCTGTTTATTCTGTTTTTCCCGATGCTACGTTCGTTTATCGCCTCCAGGCGCAACAACACGAATAAGACCCTTTCAGAAAGCTAGCTGAAATTACATAGAAAAGACTATAAAAATGGCCGCCTTGTGAAAGGCGGCCATAGTTGCACCACTAAAAAAGTTTCAGCCGGAGCTTGCTCTCCGATTGAACCTCGTCTGTCCTACTTGCCATTTAAATCAACATCCACACCCGCAGTTGTGGCAAACCACCTTGTTGCTTCCTTCCGGTTCAATCATCTCGGGGGCAAAGGCAATTCGGGAGACACCACGACGGATATCTTCGAAGAAATCACAATCATTACTCTGGCCGATAATGTGTCCGAGGCAAAGGTTGCCGATGCTGTCTTTGGGGGAACGCAGGCGGATAAGATTCAACATGTCACCGTAGCCCTTAACTTCAAGTAGAGTGTCAAGTTCTTCACGGTAACTGACTGTAATTCCGAGGGTTGATAGGTCAGTACTAAGTTTCTCAACAAACCCATCAATTGCGCCAAAATCAACGTCTGGTGACCACTCATTGTTGGTAAGATGACAACCGTAAAGCACAACTGTGATCTCTTTCTGCATTGTCATGATTATTCTGCGCTTTTCATTGAACCGTTTTGCGCGGCCGGCGTAACGGTTAGACGTGGATCAAGGGAAGAACGTTTGAGTACGACCCGGCTGACACCGGCGATACCAGGACGGCGATAGAAGATTTCAACCTGGCTGTCGACCGGCCCCCAAAGGTGCTCCGAAACAACCACACCAAAGTCACTTCCCTGCAAAGGAAAATCATCAACCTGAAATATCAGGTCACCTGGCAAGACACCTTTTTCTGACGCAGGCGTCTCCTCAAGAACATTCAGCACCACAAGCTCACCTGTGATAGTCGGGACAACTTGCAGGCCGACGCCACCAAACCTCTGCTCTTCCGCAGAGACACTCGTGACTGGCACCAGGAGAAACAATCCCAGCAGCAAGAAGGCAACAAAAGGGTTCATAGTTGGTCTATCCAGGAGATATCACCGCAGCCTTCGCGTAAGACTTCGATACGGTCGCCAATCAAGCTGATAACAGTTGAAGGGTCGCCATATCGTATGCCACCGTCAATAACGATATCCAGCTGTTTACCCATGATCGTATCGATCTCTTGCGGGTCGTGCAAGGGTGTTTCTCCGGTAAGGTTCGCGCTGGTCGTAACCAGGGGGTGACCGAGCTCGCGCACGATCGCCATCGCGATCTCATCGTCAGGAATACGGATACCGACGGTCTTCTGACGGGTCGTCAGACTATCGGGGACGATGCGGGTTGCCTCCAGTACGAAAGTATAGGGACCCGGCAGGTGACGCTTCATAATCTTGAAAGCAAAATTACTGACGTGAGCATAATTGGCTGCGTCTGAGAGGTCAGCGCAGATAAATGAGAATGGTTTGCGAGATTCTCGCTGCTTGATCTTGTAAATGTTCTTGATACCGCGGCTATTGAAGATATTGCAGCCGATACCGTAGGTCGTATCTGTTGGGTAAGCAATCAGCCCACCCTGCTTCAGGGTTTCAACAATACGATCGATAAGGCGTCCCTGGGGATTGTCGGGATTGACATGAAGTAGCATAACCCTCTCCTCATTGAGTGGCAGTACAACGGAAACAGACTACAACAAATATTTCAAACCATCAATTTTCCGCAGTTGAGCGTAAACTTCTTCCATCTGTGTGCGATTCTGCAAGGTCACCAGGACGCTGACGCATTGGTACTTACCTGCAGAGCTTGGACGTGTCTTCATGGCCTGTCGGGAGACCTGAACAACCTTGGCGACAGCAGATTCTACCTGGCTAAAGAAAGAGCTGCCCTCTCCACCGGGGCCAAACGCCTTGAACTCAAAGTGACAGGGGAACTTAATCAGCTCCTGTGAAGAATCAGAGGGAATCATGACTTGCCGTTGACTCCCGTATGTCCGAACCCGCCTGAGTTACGCGTTGAATCATTCAACTCAGAGGCTTCAACGAGGGCCGCCTGGGTAACCGGAGCGATAATCAACTGTGCGACACGGTCACCGGGTTGAAACTCAACCGGTTCTGAGCCATGGTTGATGATAATAATACCAATTTCACCGCGGTAATCCGCGTCGATGGTGCCGGGCGAATTAACGAGAGCAATACCCTTTTTCAGGGCCAATCCGGATCGTGGACGAACCTGGCCTTCAAAGCCGGGAGGGATCTCCATAGCCAGCCCGGTTGGCAAAAGAGTGCGCTCACCGGGGGCAAGGGATAACGGAGACTCAATCACAGTGCACAGGTCCATACCTGCGGCATGCTCGGTCATGTAGCCTGGGATTATTGCGGCTGGATGTAGTTTTTTGACTTTGACTTGAATCATAAGCCCCTCAAATGCATTTAAAAAATCTGGTTATCTACTTCGCTCCACAAATAGCCATAGGGTCTTAAACTTTTTTTGAACAGGGATATACAGGATGTATAGGATAAAACCATAAGAAACAAACATTAGTGGTTTCTCCACACTCCGAAGATTTTGACTTTATCCTTTTTATCCTGCCTATCCCTGTTATTAATATTTCTTTTGATCTTAAAACCTCTTGATTTGTAAGGATAAAATGGTTGCCTGCTAACCTCGATAAGTTAGTTGAGTGAAGTAGATAACCACATAAAAAAAGGATAAGGCCCAATAGCTCTCAACTCTCAACTCTCAGCTCTCAGCTCTCAGCTCTCAGTTCTCAGTTCTCAGCTTACAGCTTACATCTTACACCCTTAAAGCTGCCCTACCCTATCTGTAGGTCGATATCAGGGAAATCAGAACGCTTAACCCTTCCGGTTACCTGCAGGTTAAGCGTGTCGTTTACAAAAAGAGTTTCGGCCAAATACTGGACCAGGTCAACAGTGACAGCATCAATCATCGCTTCACTTTCCTCAATGCTGATGCCGACATTACGCAAAAAAAGCTCATTCTTGGCTAAGCGGGTCATGCGATTGTCCATGCTCTCCATAGAGAGCAGCATGCCGCCCTTCAGATAATCTTTGGCACTTTGCAATTCATCATATCCGACCGCCTCATGGCGCAGACGCGTCAGTTCATCGAGGATGGTACGTGTCACCTGTGGAGCGCCCTCTGCTGAGGTCCCGGCATAGACGATAAATGCGCCGCTATCGGAATGATTGTGATGATAACTGTAAACCGAATAGGCAAGACCAAGCTCTTCACGAACCTTTTGAAATAGCCGTGAGCTCATATTGCCGCCTAGGATGGTGTTGAGCAGGTAGGTTCCGTACCGGTCCTCATGATTTTGTGGCAGGCCTTCAACTCCCAGACAAATGTGGGTCTGCTCAAGGTCACGGTTCACAACCTCTATCCGGCGGCTAACAACCGGGACAGCAGATTTCTGTTGAACACCTTTTTCAGGGACATTTTTGAGAGAGTGTTCAACAAGGGCAACAAGTTCTTCGTGATCGAGGTTTCCGGCAGCCACGACACAGATATTCTTACCGACATATCTTTGCCCCATAAAGTCGAGCATCTGCTGGCGGTCAATGTCACCAACAATCTCTGGCGTGCCTATCACGGGCCGGCCCAGAGAGTGGCCAGACCAGAAGTTGCTGGTGAACTGGTCGTGGATCGATTCTTCAGGGCTGTCGTCAATCATGGCGATTTCCTGAAGAATAACGCGACGTTCTTTTTCAATATCGTCGAGATCGAATTTGGAATTGCAGATCAGGTCACCGAGCAGATCAACCGCCATCGGCATCTTCTCAGCGAGGATTTTAACGAAATAACAGCTGAATTCACGACTGGTAAAGCCGTTGAGGAGTCCGCCGACTGAATCGACTTCTCGGGCGATAGCCTGCGCACTGCGCCGGTCTGTGCCCTTGAAAAGCATATGTTCTATAAAGTGGGAGATGCCGCTGATTTCGGCGGGTTCATGGCGTGAGCCATTGTTCACCCAGACACCGAGTGAAACAGAATGGCACCCGGGCACTTTCTCGGAAAGCACCCGGATGCCATTATTGAGGGTGGTACGTTGAATCATATATTTAGCATTTACTCGCCTTCAGGCATTTTCTGACCGAGAGCTTCTTTGCGGGACAGCTTGATCTTGCCCTGCTTGTCAATACCAATGCACTTAACCAGGACCTTGTCCCCTTCGCTCAGGACATCGGTGACCGCACGGACACGCTCTTTATCAAGCTCAGAGATGTGAACGAGACCATCGGTTCCCGGGAAGATTTCCACAAAGGCGCCGAATTCCATGATCTTGCGGACGGTGCCCTCGTAGAGCTTACCGACTTCAGCTTCCTGGATCAGGTCACGGATCATCTTGATCGCCAACTTGGCGGCCTCGCCGTCCGAAGAAGCGATATGGATGGTGCCGTCGTCCTGGATATCGATCGCGCAGCCTGTGGCTTCGATAACACCGCGGACATTCTTGCCGCCAGCACCGATAACGGTACGGACCTGGTCGGTCTTGACGCGGATGCTGGTAATACGCGGCGCGTACTTGGAGAGATCGTCGCGAGGAGCGTCGATCGCTTTAGCCATTTCGCCAAGGATGTGAATACGACCTTCTTTAGCTTGATCCAGCGCCTGGGTCATGATCTCCTTGGTGACGCCGGAGATCTTGATGTCCATCTGCAAAGCTGTAATGCCTGCAGCGGAACCGGTAACCTTGAAGTCCATGTCGCCGAGGTGATCTTCGTCACCGAGGATGTCGGAAAGGATCGCAACGTCGTCGCCTTCCTTGATCAGGCCCATAGCGATACCGGCGATAGCTTCCTTAACCGGCACGCCGGCGTCCATCAACGCCAGGGAGGCACCACAGACAGAAGCCATGGAAGAAGAACCGTTCGACTCGAGAACGTCAGAGACGATACGAATCGTGTAAGGGAAGTCTTCATGCTTGGGCAGGATCTGAGCAGCGCTGCGCTCTGCAAGCATACCGTGGCCAATCTCACGACGGCCGGGGAAGAGACGCATGCTGGTTTCGCCAACACAGAATGGAGGGAAGTTGTAGTGCAGCATAAACTTCTTGAACTCCATGCCCTGGACATTGTCCATACGTTGCTCGTCAACCTTGGTGCCGAGAGTCGCAGCAACCAGGGCCTGAGTCTCACCGCGGGTGAAGAGTGCGCTACCGTGGGAACGTGGCAGAACGCCTGTCTCGCAGGAGATGGGGCGAATGGTGCTCATGTCACGACCGTCGATGCGGACGCGATCTTTAGCAACCATTTGACGGACAACACGCTTCTCAACTGAGCCGAGGATGGCGCTGATCTCTTCTTCACGACCTTCAAACTCTTCAGCAAGGGCTTCCTTGACTGCGGTACGATTGTCGCCAAGAGCAGCATAACGCTCTTGCTTGGTTTGAATCTTGGCAGCAACCTTGATGTTGGCTTCAGCCAACTCAACAACCTTGGCTTCAAGGGCCGCGTCGGTTTCAGCAACGATGAACTCACGCTTCTCGAGACCAACCAGTTTGGCCAGCTCGGTTTGCGCATCGATCAGGGGCTGCAACGACTCATGGCCGAAGAAGATTGCATCAAGCATTTCTGATTCAGAGAGGAAGTCCGACTCGCCTTCAACCATCATCACGGCGTCTTTCGAACCGGAGACAACGATTTCGACATCGCTCTGTGCCATCTGCTCGAGTGTCGGGTTGGCAATCAGCTTGCCGTCAACCCGGCCAACACGAACGGCTGCGATCGGCCCTTCGAAAGGAATGTCCGAAATAGCAACGGCTGCTGAAGCTGCAACCATGGCGATCGTGTCAGGATCGTTGACCATGTCCGCTGAAATGACGGTGGGCATGAGTTGGGTTTCAAACATGTAACCTTTAGGGAATAGCGGACGCATCGGACGGTCGATCAGACGACAGATCAAGGTCTCGCGCTCGGTGGTGCCACGCTCACGACGGAAGAAGGATCCGGGGATTTTCCCGCCGGCATAGAACTTTTCCTGGTAGTTTACGGTCAGGGGGAAGAAATCCTGCCCTGCACGCATTTTTCTTGCCGAGACGACGGTACAAAGCACCTTGGTCTCGCCATAAGTAATGACGACAGCGCCGTCAGCCTGACGGGCCATCTTGCCCGTTTCCATTGTCAACGGTTGACCGTTGAACTCAATTTCGACTTTTTGATAAGCCATTTTTTTACCTCTTTCTGACCGGCCTTCCGGTCACCAATAATTACTGCTTCCTAAAATGGCAGAGGAGGATGGCCTGAGACAGCTCCTGAAGCACACTTGCTCAGAACCTCTCTCCGGACAACCTCCCGGCCATGACACTTACAAACTAAAGGCAGCAGACTCTATAAAAACAGAATCTTGCTGCCCGATTTTAGCGACGAATACCCAACTCTTTAATTACCGTGCTGTAACGCTCAACGCTCTTGCTTTTCAGATAATCGAGCAAACGACGACGCTGGCCGACGATTTTGAGCAGACCACGACGAGAGTGGTGATCCTTTTTGTGGGTACGGAAATGATCCGTTAAATAGGTGATACGCTCCGAAAGCAGTGCAATCTGAACTTCTGGAGAACCGGTGTCACCCTCATGGGTCTTGAATTTCTCAATGATTTCTTGTTTACGTTCTGTGGCCAGCACGGCGCCACCTCCTTGATCTTTGTCTATGAGTTATTGTCATTATCGGCAGTTAGCTACCTTAAAGAAGCATTATCTACCACAAAAGCCATGCCGTGTAAAGCATTTATCCGCTAGCAACAGGCAAGGGGAAAACCTTGGAAAGCTCAAAATCTCCTGGTCTTTTACCATGACCACCAGGAGCAAAATTAGCGATAGCAACCAATCTGCCATCAGACAGAAAACGAACCCTGTCTCCGGCGTTAAGTCCGGACACATTGAAATCCGCCATACTCGGAGCCACACCATCCTGCAACCTGTCGAGCAATGGCCCGGTGACGGAAAGTGTGGGCCAGTCAGCCAGGGCATCGGCAGGCGATAATAGCGGCAGTGGCTTCCCCTGCTCTACCAGTTCCTGGATTTCGTCAGGAGTGTAGCTGACCTTCACATCAAACTGGCCGCAAGCAAGGCGACGCAAGGCTGTCATATGAGCACCGCAATTTAATTTCTGGCCGATATCGTGACAGAGTGTTCTGACGTAAGTGCCTTTACTGCAACGGACAGTAAAGGTGACATAAGGAGGGGCAAATTCGTCTACCACAAGGCTTTCAATGGTTATCGAGCGCGGCTGGCGTTCTACTTCGATCCCCTGACGGGCCAACTTGTAAAGAGGTTGGCCATCCTTCTTGAGCGCTGAAAACATCGGCGGCAACTGTTGGATCGGGCCGACAAAACCGCTAAGGGCAGCATCGAAAGCCTCGCGATCCACATGTTGCCACTCTTTCGTTTCGAGGGACTGGCCTTCCGAATCCTGAGTGTCAGTCGTAGCACCAAGTTTCATGGTCGCCTGATAGGTCTTCTCGCCAGCCATCATATATTCGACAAGGCGCGTGGCCCAACCAACAGCGATCGGCAGGACACCGGTAGCCAGGGGATCCAATGTCCCGGCGTGACCGACCCGGCGAGTCTTGCACCAACGTCGAGCCTGGCGAACCATATCGAAAGAGGTCACGTCCTGTGGTTTATCAATGATGAGGATACCATTCATGGCAGTTCGGCGAGCAACTCGGAGACACGATCAAAAACCCAGCCCTGGACGCTATCGAGAGTACCGTCGACGGTTGCACCAGCGGCATTGTGATGCCCTCCTCCGTTCATGGCTCTGGCCAGGGCGCCAACATCGACATTCCCCTTGGAGCGGAAACCGACCTTGAAGCTGTGAGCGTTGGTTTGACGGAAGAAGATGGCGACTTCAACCCCTCTGATTGAGCGAGGGTAATTAATAAAGCGATCGGTTGCTTCTGAATTAGCGTCGGCCTGCTCATACATCTCAAGAGAGACGGCTATCGACGCGTAGAGGCCGCACTCAGAAACACGCAGTGTCGGCAAAGCGAGAGCCAGCAGGCGCAGGCGAACAAACTCCTGGCTTTCGTATAGACCTGAGGCAATCGACCATGGATCTACGCCGAGACCGACCATCTCTCCGGCAACCTGAAAAGCTTCAGGATTTGCATTGGAGTAGCGAAAGGAGCCTGAATCGGAGAGGATTGACGTATAAATACAGGTCGCGACATCCTTAGAGATCGGATGACCTGCGGCTTGCAGAAGACGATAGATTAAAACACCGGTCGCGCAGGCTTGCGTATCGACGTAGTAGATGTCGCCAAAATTTTCCGAATAGGGATGATGATCGATATTAACCAGCTTTTGACAACGTTCGCGAATCCAGCCTCCGGCTCGTTCCAGGTCACCGGAATCGAGGACAAAGCCGACGTCGAATATCTGAGAATCGTCAATCTGGTTTACAACGGTTTCATAACCTGGCAGAAATTCAAACTCAAGGGGCGCACGATCACGATTATAGGCAACGACATCCTTGCCCATTTCACGCAAAGCATTGGTAAGAGCCAGAGTTGAACCGATCGCATCTCCATCCGGGCCCTCATGGGCGGCGACAAAAAAAGTCTGGCTACGTTCAATGAGTTGCAGAAGCGGTTCAATCATCTTGTGGTTCGTCTGTCTTGATATCACTTAAGAGTTTTTCGATTTTCTGGCCGTAATCAAAGGAGGCATCATATTCGAAGTGGATCTCAGGAACGAAACGCAGGCGCAACAGGCGACCTAGTTGCTGGCGGATATATGAAGAACAACTAACGAGACCGGCATGAGTTTCAGCGCGATCGTCCTGACTGCCCATCAGGGTGTAGTAAACTCGGGCCTGACGTAGATCAGAGGTTACATCTACAGAAGTAATCGTTACGAAGCCGATGCGAGGATCCTTGAGACCCTTGATCAGCATGCTTGATATCTCTTTATGGATGGTCTCAGCCACCCGTTGTGCACGTTGTGATGACACGTTTTTACCTTACGTTTATCAATAGTGGATGAATTCTGTTTCAGCGTTGACCAAGTCCAGTTCACCCGATGCAAGCACTTCACATTCTATACGCGTTAAGATCGGCGCGACA
Organism: Deltaproteobacteria bacterium IMCC39524; assembly: GCA_029667085.1. NCBI lineage: Bacteria > Deltaproteobacteria > Deltaproteobacteria bacterium IMCC39524. Next base: position 244,953 of record JARUHJ010000001.1, on the reverse strand, counting down.
ACATGCTCTGAAGAACTGACAACCGCAAAACCTAACAAAGCCCTTTGCCACAGCTCCTGGTGCCCTACTTCTGCGCAACTTGCCGGAAATCGATTACGACAACGAGCCAGGACTTTCTGGATCACACCACGCTTCTGTTTAAGACTCTGCGGTCCATGCAGGCGCAGGTCCAACTGCAGAACACCGATCACCATATAAACTCACATGGCCCAGCCAACAGGCTGCAACGACCTTTAGAGGGCTGTTTTGAACTCCTTGATCTCGTAAGCTTCGATGATATCGCCGGGCTTGACGTCATTGTAATTCTCGAGGCCGATACCACATTCGTAGTTGTTATTGACTTCCTTGACATCATCCTTGAAGCGCCGCAGCGAAGAAAGCTTGCCGGTCCAGATCACGACATCGTCGCGCAACAGGCGGGCGTGGGCGTTTCGCAAGATCTTGCCGGAGACAACATAGCAACCGGCAACGGTACCAACCTTGGTGACATTGAAAGCCTCGCGGACTTCTGCACGACCGAGATCAACTTCCTTGAGGGTCGGCGCGAGCAGACCTTCCATGGCGTCCTTGATGTCATTAACTGCGTCGTAGATAACGTTGTAGAGACGGATATCAACACCTTCAAGCTCGGCCAGGGCACTTGCCTTAGGCGCCGGACGAACATTAAAGCCAAGAACGATCGCATCTGAAGCTGAAGCCAGGCTGATGTCTGTTTCCGTAATACCACCAACACCGGAGTGAATAACGATCAGGCGGCAGGCATCGGTAGAAAGCTTCGTCAAGGTGCCTGAGACAGCCTCGGCAGAGCCCTGAACGTCGGCCTTAACAATAACCTTGAGCTCTTTGACGTCGCCTTCCTGGATCCGGGCATAGAGTTCTTCCAGAGAGACCTTGCTGCTTCTGGCAAGTTCGGCCTCACGAATTTTATGATGACGATGCTGGGCAACATCTTTGGCCGTTTTTTCGTCTTCAACCGCATGGAAGGATTCACCAGCTTCCGGCACTCCGGTCAGACCAGTCACCTCGACCGGGAACGACGGGCCAGCAGCTTCAACAGCCATGCCACGGTCGTTGGTCATTGACCTGACACGACCATAATGCAGACCGGCAACGATTGGGTCGCCAACCTTTAAGGTCCCCTTTTGAACCAGAACCGTAGTGACAGGTCCGCGGCCTTTATCAAGGCGGGCCTCAACAACAGCGCCTTGGGCACGTTTGTTCGGATTGGCTTTCAATTCAAGAACTTCAGCCTGGAGCAAGATCATCTCCAGAAGTTTATCGATATTGGTGTGCTCCTTGGCAGAGACATTGACATAGATCGTCTCACCGCCCCAATCTTCGGGAAGAAGCTCGAGCTCGGAAAGTTCCTGCATGACCTTGTCAGGGTTGGCTCCCGGCTTGTCAATTTTATTGACAGCAACAATGATGGGTACTCCGGCAGCCTTGGAGTGGTTGATCGCCTCCTTGGTCTGCGGCATGGCACCATCATCAGCAGCAACAACGAGAACCACGATATCAGTGATTTCTGCGCCACGGGCGCGCATCGAAGTAAACGCTTCGTGACCAGGAGTATCAAGAAATGTCATTTTGCGACCATCAAGATCAACATCGTAGGCACCGATATGCTGGGTGATGCCGCCGGCCTCACCTTCGGTCACCTTGGCTTCGCGAATAGCATCAAGCAGGCTCGTTTTACCGTGGTCGACGTGACCCATGATGGTAATGACCGGAGGACGAGGCTCCTGGTTCTCATCGTCATCGACTGTCTCATCGAGGCTCGAATGCGCGAGGATGGTATCCTCATCGAAAGCGACGTTTTCGACTTCGTAGCCGAATTCCGAAGCCAGAATAGCAGCAGACTCGAAATCGAGAGGATGGTTGATGGTCACCATCTGACCCTGACGCATCAACTCTTTGATCAGGTCGTTGGCTTTGACACCCATGCGCTTGGCCAGCTCACCGATGGTAATAACGTCGGTAATCCTGATTTTACGCTTGATCGCTTTCGACTGCGTGATTTCGGTCTTTTTGGCAGGTCGGTTAGCTTTACGGCCCTTACGGTAGCGTTCGTTGCGATCGGGCTCGTAAACCTCTCTTTTGCTCTTGCGACGTGGACCGCCCGCCTCAGGACGAGCACCAGCAGCCTCACGGCCGCCCTTCTTTTTCTTTTTCGAACGGCCCTCTTTTTCTGAAGGGACGTCAGGGACCATCGGAGCTCCAGGAGCACCAGCGGCTCTTGGCGCCGCTGGCCGAGCCGGGCGTGCCGGACGATCCGGGCGAGAACCCGGAGCAGGTCTCTTGCCTTTATCGGCAGCAGCAGGCTGACGGCGAGGTCTTTCTGCAGGCTTCGGTAGCTCAACACGGCCAAGGATCTTGGCAGTGGAATTCGAATCTTTCTTGGTCTTCTTCTTTGCGACCGCTGCCTTCTCAGGCTTCTCTTCAGCTTCAGCTGCAACAACTTCTGTTGCAACGGGGGCCTCGTCAGAGACCTCAGCCGCAGCCTCAACAACCGCTGCAGACTCATCGGCATCCTTGGCCTTTTCGACAGGAGCATCAGCCTCCTGCGCGACCACTTCCTCTGTAGAGGGAGCTGGCTCTTCAGCCTCTGGCTCAGATGCGACAGCAGGAGTAGGCACTTCAGCTGCAACCACAGGCTCTTCAGCGACCGGCTCTTCTTTGACGACAGTCTTTCGACGGCGACGGATCAGACCTGAGCCGAGACGCTCTTCCTTAACCTTGACTTCGACAGTCTCGTCTACCGTTGCTGCGTCAGCCTGGTGCGATTGAGACGACTCGAACTTGAGTGCCACCTCTTCTTCCAGTGCACTCATATGGTTCTTGACCTCAATGCCGGCCTGATTAAGTTTGTCAACAATCTCTTTGTTGTCCAGACCCAATTTAGTCGCCAATTCATAAACACGAATTTTAGCCATCAACTTTCCCCTGAGATATCCTGATAACGGTACAGATCATGAAGAAATGCTTCCGCCAACTTTCCATCGGGCAAACCCACGACACTTCTTTCCGCACGCCCGAGTATGCGGCCAAGCTCTACTTTGTCGAATAATTTCGTCGTTACTATATCTTGGTGCTCAGCTTTGCGCCTGACCTTCTCACCAATTTGGGGTGAGATGTCTTTGGCCAGAATGACAACAGCCAATAGTTTCCTGCGGCCCAACGCGTCTAGCACGGCATTACTGCCAGCTACAAATTTCGCCGATTTTCTCGCCATGCCTAAGAGACTGGCAAGATGAGCAAGGAGCTCCTGCCTGACGGCCTCAATAAGGCTATCACTGGCAATGGGCTGACAACTCTTGCGAAAAGCCCGGTCAAACTGTTTTCTCTGCACAGCCGTCTCAATACAGCTTCGGCAATTGCAAAGGTAAGCGCCGCGTCCCGGCAAGCGACTTTTCAAGTCCGCCAGCACCTCACCCTCCGGCGAGCAGACGAAGCGTATCAGCTCTGCCTGGTCTTTAACCTGGCGACAGCCCAAACATGTTCGCTGCGGTTGCCGTCGGCCTTGTGTCACTCTTACTCCGCTTTCTCGTCAGCAGCGTTCTCGTCAGCAGCGTTCTCGTCAGCAGCGTTCTCGTCAGCAGCGTTCTCGTCAGCAGTCAGCTCTTCAACTCTGGCCTCAAGAGCACGGGTCACAGTGACGCGTGTTTCACCTTCAGCCATGGTGGTCAACTGCTCAGCTGACTCTGCCGTCTGAATGAACGCAATGGCGTCCTTGGCGGTCATTGCACTGAGAAGTTCAGCAGCCTCTGCTTCCTCTGCGGCGTCATTATTGCCGCCGCCACCGGTCAACTCGTCGAGCTCAGCTTCGGCTGCACGGGTTTCGCTCATGATATCAATTTTCCAGCCGGTCAACTTGGCGGCAAGACGAACATTCTGCCCTTTCTTGCCGATGGCCAGAGAGAGCTGATCATCAGGAACAATCATCTCCAACGACTCTTCGTCGTTATCGACGTAAACACGGGTCACTTCTGCCGGTGAGAGAGCAGCGCAGGCAAAACGTGCAATATCTGGCGTCCAGTTGATGATATCAATCTTTTCACCGCGTAACTCGGAAACGACATTCTGGACACGCGCGCCACGCATACCAACACAAGCTCCGATCGGGTCGACGTCCGGGTCATTGGAAAGCACGGCGATCTTGGCGCGGCTACCCGGCTCTCGGGAAACTGCCTTGATCTCAACGATACCTTCAGAAACTTCCGGAACCTCCATTTTGAAAAGTTCAATCAAAAGGGCTGGATGGGTCCGAGAAAGAATAATCTGCGGGCCCTTGGTTGCCATGCGGACATCAGAGATGTAAGCGCGAACACGGTCGCCCTGGCGATAATTCTCACGAGGAACCTGCTCACGATGAGGCAACAAGGCCTCGGTACGGCCAAGGTCAATAATCAGGTCACCACGCTCGTAACGACGCACGATACCGTTGACCAACTCGCCGAGACGATCCTTGAATTCATTGAAGACGCCTTCACGCTCGGCTTCACGAACCTTCTGAATAATCACTTGTTTGGCAGTCTGTGCAGCAATACGACTAAAGCTGCTGGCATCCATCTTCATACCGAGGGAGTCACCAACTTCTACATCAGGGTCAATTTCTTGCGCCTCACCAAGATCAATTTCCTGGTAAGAGTTTTCCACTTCTTCAACAACAGTGACAAACTCGAAGACTTCGACTTCACCGATTTCATCGTTAAAGTGAGCCTCGAGATCGCGGGTATTGCGATATTTCTTGTTCGCTGCCGAAAGCACGGCAGCCTCAAGAGCCTCAACCAACACAGCGCGGTCGATCCCTTTGTCTTTGACCACCTGGTCGATAATGTGATTCAGGTTGATATTCATCCCTTCCCCCTGCATACCCCACTCTTTCACGGTGGTGGCTGCTGTTGAAGTCTGTATTTGTAATACGTTTTACTAAAACTCTTCTTCCAGATTTGCCTTATCAAGATCGGCCAGCGGTATCGCAATCACGCCGCCCAGCTTGTCAGTCAGTTCGAGTCGCACATTGTCATCTTCAAAACCTAACAAGGTGCCGACGAAAGTCTTACGGGTTGTACCCCGCTGGTCCGGGTCAATCAGGTTCTTGCTCTTCAGCCTGGCTTTCTTGCCCACGAAACGTTTAAAATCGGTAGCCTTTTTCAAAGGCCTATCCAGACCAGGTGAAGACACCTCAAGGCGATAAGCGGACCTGATCGGGTCTTCGACTTCGAGTATAGCACTCACCTCACGGCTCACTTCGACACAGTCGTCAAGTGTGATCCCAGCAGGTTTGTCAACAAAGATCCGCAAAGCCAACTGTTTGCCATCTTGTTGTAACTGAAGATCAACCAGTTCATAACCGAGGTCATCAAGAATCGGCAGGACCAGTGTTTCAATTTGTGTCAGGTTATCTTCTCGCATCGCTATTTACCAAAACAAAAAAAGCGAGCCGCGAAGCTCACTTTTCGTATGAAAAGTTAATAGAGAGTTTACTATCAAAGTTCCCCCGGCAATGCAAGGGAAAAGTCATTCATTGGCTGTCAAAACGGCTTTCGAGAAACTCAATGCGACACTTTCTGCAGCAAGGTCATGCTTTCGATATGCCAGGTTTGCGGAAAGAGGTCGAAAGGCTGGCTGGAGATCACCTCGTAATCGCCGCTGACCATCGGCACCAGATCACGAGCGAGAGTCGCCGGGTCGCAGGACACATACAGGACCCTTTCAGGTTTAAGCTGCAAAAGCTGGTTGACCACCTCGTAGTTACCGGTGCGTGGGGGGTCGAGAACAACCAGATCGAGATTCTCACCTTTGAAGCGATCTATAATAGCCAAGGCATCAGCAGCAAAAAACTCGACGTTCCTGACCTGGTTGGCCTCAGCGTTAAGCCTCGCCATATCAATAGAAGGGGCATAATCTTCGATACCGACCACATGTCCAGCCCTGCGGGCAAGCGGCAGACTGAAGTTACCCATACCACAGAAAAGGTCAAAAACCTTTTCGTTGCCTTTGAGGTCGAGAAGCTCAAGCATGTTGCTGATCATAGCGCGATTCTGGCTCGAGTTAACCTGAACAAACCCGCCGGGCCCATAACGGAGTGCAAGAGCAGGCTGATCTATGGTGACTGTCAACTCTCCTTCACCGTGGACGATCTCTACTGAGCCCTGTTCTACGGTTTTGATGCAGGCATTCAAAGAGTAACGCGCAGCAAAGCTCTGCAACTGCCCACGAAGGGACTCATATCCTTGTGGGCGGACGTACAGGAGAAGACGAACGTTGCCATCGTCACCGCAAGCGAGATCGACCTGCTCCACAGACTCGGCGTTGTCCATCCCTTGCAAGTTCTCGCGCAAAAGAGACAAAACTTTCTGCAGGGGTGGAGAAACCAGACGACAATGATCGATATCAACGACGCTATGCGAGCCATGGCGGTAAAAACCGAGGGCAAGACCATCAGCAGAAAAGTGGGTCTTAAGCTGAACCCGGTTACGGTAACACCATTCGTCCGGCGCAGCCACAATCGGTTTAATACGATCCGCCTGAACCATCTTGCTGCGAACCAGCTGGTCGGAAAAGTTCTGCCCCTTCCAGCGTAGCTGTTCAGAATAAGGGAGGTGTTGCCACTGACAACCGCCGCAAGCACCGAAAAAAGCACAGGGTGGCTCACGCCTGAAGGGTGACGGAACAATAATTTCGATGAGTTCGGCTTCGGCAAAGCGTTTTTTGGATTTCACGACCCGGCAATCAATCCGATCACCAGGGGCCACGAGCGGAACAAACACAGCCTTACCCTCATGACGACCAATCCCCCGTCCGCCATGGACAAGAGAGGTTATTTCAAGGTTCCTGATAATTTCAGCCATAGAATGAATGGGTGCGCCGCTTGTTCAGCTCAGCAGCAACAAGAGAACGTGGATATTCAGGACGATTAAGATAGGGAGATGCGTTTTCCATGAAAGCCTCAATCATCGATTGACGCACCCCTTCGACAGCTGCGGTAGGCACGCCCATACGCTCAAGACGCTTAATGACTTTCAACTCCTTGCCCAAATTAGCGATGGCACTATCGCGGAAAGCTTCGTCATCGCTATTAGCCACAGGTAATACGTCAAGAGCGCACACGAGAGTGATCTGAATACAGACGCGATGGTAATCGCCAAAATACCGATTGCTCTCATCATCAAAGAGAATCTTCAGGCCATTATCCAGCCTTTCCTCTCTAATCGTTATCATCAACGCTCCCGAGCAACGCTTGCCGTTCATCTTCGACAATGTCTATCTCACTCATAAGCCCGCGCAGGATCCTGACTTCGCGCTCATCGAGGGCAGCACGGCCAAACATCTGCCGGTAAGAGCGCATGATATGCTCCGGGTTCTGGGGATTCAGGTACTTGATTCTGAGCAAGGTCTCGCGCATATGGTCAAAGAGGACTTCCAGTTGCTCGATGTTGGCAAGCTTCCTCTCACCCTGGACATTGCCCAAGGCTTCTCCATACTGTTTGCCCAGCTCATAGAGACAGATCACAACAGACTGGGCTAGGTTCATCGATGCGATGGTACCGCAGGTGGGAATCGTAATCAGACGCTGGCAGAGATCCAGCTCTTCCGTCTTCAAGCCCTTATCTTCACGACCGAAAACCAGAGCCACCCGACCTCCGTCAAGCAAAGGTAGCAACTCTTTTGCTGCGCTATCGGGATGATGAAAGTCAACCCTGTACTTGCCAAAACGCCGGGTCGTAGCATAAGCGTAATGACAGTCGTCAAGCGCCGACTTCAGGTCAGGATAAACGGTGGCCTGTTCCAGCAGAGGCGTCGCTTTAACCGCCATTTTGCGGGCTTCGTCATGAAGATGATCAACCACCGGCGCCACCAGGCGCAGATCGCTGACACCAAAGTTAGCCATGGCACGCGCAACAGAGCCTATATTTCGTTCCCCGCGTGACTCCACGAGGACAACACTGAGATTATCTAAATTCATTTTAAGCCTTAGCTGCCAGTATTGAAAACTGGGCCGTTGTATGTGTCACTATTATTGTAATTCTCAGTACCAACACCTAAAACCATTTAACGCAAACGCGCGAAGAGGCAGAGAAAGCCCGCAAAGAAAACCTCTTCAAAAAAAACATAGTCATCCTTTGCGTCTTTCTTGGCTTTTCTTAGCGTCTTTGCGTTGATCTTTTGATTTCAGCTCTTACTGCTTTGGTGAAAAGACGTATTCCCTTAGTTTGGGTTATAGGCCCGTTTTTAATGCATTAAAATGTTTTTCATTTGTTTGGCTTTTGAGACCACTTAATTCTAAACAAAGCTTACATACAGACTTCAATTGAGGTCACCCAGGTAACTCTGCACCAACGCAGCAGCAACAACAGCTGCCGTTTTGGTGCGCAGGATCCGCGGGCCAAGGCTGACCGGTAAAACCCCTTCAGCTTGGGCCTGCTCAACCTCATCAGCAGAAAAGCCCCCTTCGGGGCCAACCAGCAGAGCAACACTTTGCGGTTTAAAGGAGCCGAAGCCTTCCGTCAAAGACCAGGTGGTGTCACCTTCATGGAGCATCAGCTTCAATTCTTTAGTAGCGGCACAACTGAGCGCCTCGGTAAAAGAATGAACTTCAAGGAGCTCAGGGAGCATGGCTCGCCTGCATTGGCGAGAAGCCTTACGGATCACCTCCGCCCAGCCATGTGACTTCTCCTGCCTTGAGGCACGCTCTTCCTGAGCCGCTGAGCACTCAGACTGAATTGACACGATCCGGTTAACACCGAGTTCGGTCAGCCTTTGCAAGAGCTGCTCAAAACCCTCTTCGTCAGGCAAAGACAGGTAGACTTCGATCTGGATAGGGCTTTCAACCGGTGTGCGCAATCGCTGGAAAGGGACGCAGGAGGCAGAGCCTCCCTCAAGGCTGGTCAAGCGAGCAAGGTATGACGTCATCTGTTCATCGATGACGGTCACAACCTCACCTGCACTTGCCTGCCAGAGACCCAGAGCTCGCAGCGCTTTTTCTGAAAGAGGCGCCTCTTGATCAAGTTGCGGAACATGGTCCAGCCTGATCAGGCTAGCCTGGCCGCCATTATTAACGCATGACTGGGGCAAAACCATTCTCCCGGTAACCTTTAAAACGTTCACGCGACATTTCAAGTCTATCTTCATCAAAGGCTTCGGCGAAATCGATAGCGTGTCGGAAGAGTCGAATGAACTCATTGCTGCAGCTGGCCCCCATCAAAAGCACCTCGGCGCCGTTGGGGTTCTCCTCCCCGGCAACGATCACCACGGCTTCATCGTGACAGTCAACAGAGCCATTATCGTAGACATGCGGAACGAAGGCTCCCTGTTTCCAGGTCCACATAAAGCGATCCAGGGTTACCCCCTGGTTATCGTCCTTAACCATAACGAGCACACGTTGCCCAGAAAGATAGAACTCTTCTGCAAGTTCACAGAGGACAGCGGCGCGTTCAGGGCGGTTCAGTTTGATGAATTCGATGGTGGTCAAGTTGAGGCTCCCGAGCAATCATTTGCAAATGGAGATGCACTCTAGCAAATCCCTATTTTCAAGGTCAACAACTGTCATTGATCAGTGCGCATTACAATCAGCAAATTTTTCTGGTAAAATAATTAGCAGAGGCACTGTAATCGCGGAGGACACTTAATGACCCTCACACGACATTTAAAAGTTCAGACACTTTTCGTAATCGTGTTGCTGACGGCGTGCATGCACCCGATTTCAGAAGAAGCCCGAAAGCAGGTTGTTCCGCAAACCACCTTCGCAATGGTCAGCGAGAACCCATCAGCTTTCCTCGACCAGCAGCTTCTGCTTGGTGGGGTCATCGTTGCATCTGAAAACATTGATGAGGGAACCGTACTGGAAATTATCGAATGGCGGCTGAATCGCTGGGGGGAACCTGCCTATCTTGGAGATGACGTCCGTCGTTTCCTGGTTAAATCAAAACAGTCGCTTGACCCGGCAATTTACGAGCCCGGAGTCCTGGTCACACTGGCCGGTGTTGTCCTCGGTCAGGAAACCCGCCTCTTAGATGAACACGATTATACCTACCCTGTCTTGGAGCTCAATGAAATTTATCCCTGGGAGAGCCCGTTCCGCTACGGGATTCACCGTGTTTATGGTCCGGACTACCCTTATTACGTAGGCCGACGTGGGGACTCGAACCGTAACCCTTATGATTCGAGTTACAGCATCTATCCATATACGCAGTACTGGTACAGCCCTTCCGTCTACCAATCTCGGAAATAAGACGGCGTTGTCTGAAGCGTTCCAGAAAGATGTCGACTGTTAAAGTAAAACCCCAGCCTTTGCAAATACGGTATTTGTCATAGCTCCGCACTGGCTTTACGGAGCCTGTTATTTAGTTTTTTTTCTGACCAACGAATGCTGGCACACTTGTCCATATTGCTTTATAATGTCAAACACTTGAATGTATAGTCACCCTTGCCTGGGATCCTATGTATACGTCATATTTTGGCCTCAATGAAAACCCTTTCTCGATCGCGCCCGATCCACTCTATCTTTACATGAGTGAGCATCATCGAGAGGCTTTTGCACACCTGAAATACGGGGTCAAGAGTGACGGTGGTTTCGTCCTTCTGACTGGAGAGGTCGGGGCCGGCAAAACGACCCTCTGCCGAAGCCTCCTTGAGCAGCTGCCTGAGAACGTCGTGATTGCCTACGTCCTCAATCCCAAAGTCAGCGTCATCGAACTGCTTGAAACCATCTGTGACGAACTCCATATAACCCGGCCGGAACAGGGCAGCATCAAACAGCTGGTCGATCGGCTTAACAGCTACCTGCTCGAAGCCAATGCACACGGCCGCAAAACCGTCCTGATTATCGACGAGGCTCAGAACCTCTCCATCGACGTTCTCGAACAACTGCGACTACTGACCAACCTTGAGACAAACCGCTACAAGTTACTGCAGATCGTACTGCTCGGCCAACCTGAGCTGCTGCAGATCCTCAATCGCCAGGAAATGCGTCAGCTCTCGCAGCGGGTCACCGCCCGCTGCCATCTGGGCCCGCTCGATGCCGGCGAGATCGGTTCCTATATTCGACATCGCCTGAATATTGCCGGCTGCAATCGACCACTCTTTCCCGACACCCTCAATAAAACCATTTGGCAGCTCACAGGCGGCATTCCGCGCCTGATCAACCTGGTCTGCGACCGTTCTCTGCTCGGGGCTTATGCGCTGGAATGTCAACAGGTCGACAGCAAGATTCTCAATCAGGCTGCCGGTGAAGTACTCGGCGATCTTCAGCCAAGCAGACATCGGATAACGGCTCCGGTCATGGGTTTAGCCACCTTTGTGCTGGTCCTGGTCATCTTCGGTTTCTGGTCGTTGAAGGGGTCCCTTTTCGCCAAGACCGACCTGCCCTCTGCCACATTAGTCGCTCCAATCTCTGCCACCGACACTCCTGCAGCTACGCCCGTGACGAGCCCTCCGCTGCAAGCACAGCCAGCAGTTATCGCAGAAAGCTCTCCGGAGCCGTCTTCGGATTCAATCGACAGTCCTGTTGAGACTCTCCCCATGACCTGGCCAATGGATTTCGCCACGGACCAGAGCAAGGAACAAGCGATTACTGACTTAGCAGGCTTGTGGGGCCTCTCTTTAGCTGCTGAGCGTCACGATTACTGTAGCTATGCCAATGAACATGATCTTGGTTGCCTGGCACGCAAGGACAGCCTGGAGACTTTACGTAACATGAATCGCCCCGCGGTTCTGACGCTCTATAATGATGAGGGTGCTCCTTTCCATGTCGTCATATCAGGGTTGAATGAGGACAGCGCACTTTTCATTGCCGGCAACACTCAGCACGAGCTGGCCCTTTCAGCAATCACGTCACGCTGGTTTGGAGAATATCTTTTGCTCTGGCAGCAACCCCCGTTTAAGCGAAAGCTTTTGCAGCCGGGCGAAAGAGGCGCCTCGGTCAGTTGGTTGGCGGAGACGCTTCAGCAACTTGAGGTCTATGAGGCCACCGGCCATGAAGTTCGCCTCGAAGGGACACTCCTCGGGTCCTTCAAGCGCTTCCAATTCAGCAATGGACTGACTCCGGATGGTGTTCTCGGCCCGATGTCGATGATTCATCTCAATACCGCGAGCAAACTCCCCGGGCCCCGACTATCACAGCAAGGAGAGAGTTGATGTCCTTTATCCTTGAAGCCCTTAAGAAATCTGAGCAGCAGCGACAGCAGCAGAACTCACCATCAAAAAAAGTGCAAAAACGCATTCTCTCCCTGCAAGCAAGCCCTTATGGCAGCCGCCTTTTCCCCTGGCTGGTGTCCGGGTTGCTGTCTCTCATAATGTTTAGTGGCTGGTGGTATTATATTCAGACAGACACATCGCAGACGTCACCCTCGGAAGTCATCCAGTCGACGAACTCAGCCCATACACAGAAGGTCGCGACGTCCGATACGGCAATAAATCCCCCTAGGCCAGAAATCCTGCAACCAGAGATCGCGAAGACAGCCCCCGAAACAACAAGTGCTGTCCCTCAACCAGCCATATCAGTTGAACCGGCCCCTGTTCCACGGTCACTTGGATCGCCGACAACCACACAATCAGCCCCTCTCTCAGGAAGGATTTTTTCTACTGCGGACAGAAAGATTCAGACCATAGAAGCCCCTGTTGAAACCGTTGTGATAGCGCAACCGGAACCGCAAGAGCTCAACAATGAATCATTTAATCCAGATTCAACACGTTTACCCCTCTACTCCGACTTGTCCAACGAATTGCGTAACCGAATAGCCCCGGTCAATATGAGTATGCACTTTTACAACAAGGACCCTGACCGCAGTCTTGTGAGAATTAACGACCGCCTGCTGCGTGAAGGGGATTGGGTGAGCAGGGAACTGGAGCTTGTCGAAATCACGCCAGCCGGTGTAATCCTTGGTTTTAATGGGAAGATCTTCGAGTTGCACAGTGCTCGATAGATAAGATTGGCGGCGACAATATTAAGTCGACAAACTGAACGCAACAATTCGGCTGCCTCGGGCCTATCCAGAACAAGACAGGATCGAATCCTGTGATTCACACCAGCAAAACAAAAGAGCTGGAGCATTTGTTGACGCCCTGAAGAACTGACAAGCCCCGCCTGAAATGAGCGGGGCTTGTTTTTGTGATTTGTGGCTATGGGGACTGGACCCTCAGCTGGCGGCGAGAAACCCGCAGAACGTCTGTTTTTTTAAGCATCACGAATATGAGCGACTAATCCTCTGTTAGCTCAAGAAATACAGTAGAGTTATATTCTACCGTAGGCAATGCCGCACTAAAGTTTTCCCAGGTTGCTTCCAGATCATATGTCGCCATGTCTGACAGAAGCAGTTTAAAGCTGCCGCTGTAGTAGCATTCCGACAACAGATCGCCAGTACAAGCGGTCTCACAGCTGTCTGGATCGAGGTCTTCCGCACACCACTCGGTACATATGTCTGCGCCGGTCACAGGCCCCTCTGTCAGCGCCGCAGTCTGACTCGCTGGTTCAGTAGTCCCCTGGTCATAAGCGGTCACTGTGACTTCTGGCACAGTCTCAAGCTCGTCGCAACTTGCTGCTGAGTTATAAGTCGGAACAGCGACCAAACCGTCAATAAAACTCACAGGCGCTGTGCTCCAGCTGCCCTCGATGATGCGGATGCCAGTTGGTTTAAGAATATACTTGTTGGGGTTGTCGACGATGGCTTTGGCCGGATCAAAGTCGATCGTGACCTTCGCCGTGTCGTTGCCCTCTTCGATGCAAAAATCATTAGGCGTCAGGATCTTGACCCCTGATTGTTGTCCACTCGGTGTTTTTAACTCATGCTTGGTCGGGTCATCTATTAGAACCACGTAGTTACAGAACTCTTCTTTGCAGTCCGGATCTCCTTCTGCCGCCAGGACCAAACGAATCTGTTTGAAGCAGACCTGGTCGCCGTTCTCAGGCAGGTCAACCTCGATATCAGCGAGGTGAAAGGTTTGCTCTCCCGGGTAATCCAGGACATTGACTGTTGCTGGAAGATCGCCCAGGACCGTGGAGTTGTAATCTGTGGAGTTGTAATAGGTTTTCGCATTGTTACTGGAGACGATTCCGACCTCCTTGATTGTCAGCACAACGGCATTGTAGCCGACCTGGTTGTCTGTAAGTCCGATGCTTACGGTCCCTGAAGTTGAGGTTACGGATGAGGAACTGCTGCTGCCGTCGCTACCACCGCCACCACATGCAGCCAGCAGCAGAAAAGGCACCCCGGCGACTAGTAATCCACACAACAATCTGAAATGAATGGTCTTCATGTCCACCTCCCGACAAATCAATCATGGTTTCTTAACAGCCATGAGCCTGCCACAGTGAGAGAGGATCGCCTGGGCTCATGCTTTTGGGTTTATTTGTGAATGAATTGTAATTTTACCACCAGAAACTTTAGTGGCAAGCTAACTGGCAAAGTGATCACGATTTTGTGCAGGATAATGTCGTTGAAAAACACAAGGTTCCACGCTAGGCTGAAGTACAAAAGCACCAAAGAGAAAGGGGGCTGTCAAAGAGCGAACAAACTAAGGCAGTTGCTATTGAAAGTCCTAAATCACGCCTCATTGACAAATCGACTTCTAAAACGGCGACACTCTACTTTTACCTTTCCAGAGATTTGAGCAATCGGAAGCTCCTACTAGCCAGGAGCATGCATAGCTAGCTTGTCGATCTGACTAGTCAGAGGGTGCGAATAAATAATTCTCTGTTGAGTGAAGAGGATTGACTGATGACTTACATTTCACCTATAGCCCCCAGACTTGAACAACTCTGATTCCCGAAGAGTTTGTTAAATACCTAGAGAAAGCATGTTGGTACATCGGTTAAAATGCCTCAGTGTTTCGATTCAGAAAAATTAATAGGCTACAACGTTCTCCGTAACCGTCACATCAAAGAAACCAACTTTTTCAATATTGACGGGCTGGTTTCTTTGTGGGGTGTAAAAAAAGAACTTTTGTCCAGAACTATAAAGCCCCCGCCTAAGCGGGGGCTTAACATGATCAAAAAAATATCCCGAATTTAAGGAGTGGGTCGGGTTGTGCCCAGCCAATTCATGGCTTCTGGGTAACCTGCTGAGTTATCACTAATCGTCCCGTCGAGCACACCGTTGTCAACCCAATCGATACCGTCAAACAGCGCCCGCTTTACATAAAAACGATTGTGGGTAAAACCACCAGGCTCGTCCGTTGGGAACTTTGCGTTTTGAAAAGCGCCCCGATCGTTTTCTAGAGCGTTATCATTGTCGATGACCGCGCCCGTATAATTGGTGAGACCGTTTTCTTGATTAAGGTAGTCATTTAACAACTCACCAGCCTGCTGGTAGCCTTCCGATTCCTCCTCTAGGATCGCCGGAGTCATTTCAAATTGCCCGTCAGGAGTGTGGCAAGTATCACAAAGCGCCTGATTCGGGATGTTGATAATGAAGCCATTATCATCCTTTTCAGCAACTTCAAAGAATGTGTGGCTTGTGTCCGCACCCATGTGACAGCTTACACACGGACCGGAACCTGTTTCCGGAGTATCAGCATTAATCCCAATAATGTCGTGAGCAAAGTAGGACGCGTTAGTATAGTCCAATCCTGGATACTCATATGCCACGTGACTATCTTCGCTGTAGAGGTCTGCCGCCGCGGGGGCATGGTGCCCAGCGAAACGGCTACTGGTAGACGCGTCCTCATTGTTACCGCGACCCGAGTGGCAAACGTTACAGGTGTTGGAAGAGCCAGCATCCGGGAAGACCACGGGCTCATCATTGTAAGTGTAAACCGCAGTAACAGCGCCCGTGACACGCAGCGTCCCGGCACCTGCGTTGTCGTGGCAGCCCCAACAGTAAAGCAGTTCATTCTGCGGAGAACCGGCGCCTGGAGAAGCTGTCCAACCTGCGAGATGAGAGAAGTTGTTGTTAGCCGCGTTGTAGCCAGGTGGCGAAACCGGGCCATCATCATCGTAATTGTCCATGGCGTAGTTCATGAAACCGGTTGCGGTGTGACACATCTGGCAACTGGCACGCCCTGTACGGTCCCAATTATAGTGAGTGAAGCCACCATTAGATGAATCATCGCTGGCAAAAGCCAACATGACGTTATCTACATTTTCCTCGCTACGGTCGCCGGAATCTGCTGCGTACTTCTCTTTCAGGAGGCCGGCCGCATGTCCCGAGGAAGCCCATTGCGTGTGAATGGTAGAACCAAAGTCCGCCGGATTATCATCCGCCTCAGGTTCATCCATGGAGTGACGGGTGTTGGTGCGTAGTTCATGACCGTGGCAGTCGAAGCAGGGGTTCTGATTGTTTTCGCCTTCAACGGTCAAGCGAACAACGTAGCCTTCAATAGCAGTATTCTGGTTCAAATCGCCATTGCGATCCAACTCCTGTGGCCCGGTTGCCGGGTTATCGAAATGCGTGGTTGTAGCAGTCCGATACCACGCCGTATTGTGGTAGAAAGGTGCGGTCTGAACAGTCCAGGGAGCAGGTGCATCAGATGTTCCCGGAAAGACCGGAGATGACCCTGAAAGTTCATTACCCGAACCGATCAGAACGCCATCCTGATTGATGACAGTATGGCAACTAGTGCAAAAATCGAACTGGTCCGCGGTCATGTTACCGTTGGGATCCCAGTTGCTCATATCATTTCGTACAATAAAACTATCCGCCCGAAGAGCACCATTATGTGCATCATGGCAGGCCGTACAGGTCACTGGATTCAGATCTTCCTCGTTAAAAGGTGTTACATTATCGTTATCAGAATCCATCTGATCCATCACGTCTTTATCACCCGTGTAACCTGAAAAGGCCAATGAACCTTCCTTGGTGTGACAGCGCTGACATTTGGCACGGCTGGCGTGCAAGTCATCCGAATTGTTGTGCGTCGATGCCAAAACCGCAGTTCCTATATTTGATTGCGCAGAAAAATGAGAATCATGACATGCCGCACACTGCTCAGGATCAGGATACGAGTATGGGATGGGCCCAACACCTCGGTGAGCACTGCCACCACCGTGGCACCCTTCGCAACCAACAACAGGCCTACTCGGGAAAACGTTGGCACTGTCTCCAGTTGGATCATGACATACTTCACACTCTTCACGACCAGCCACACTAGAAGGCCGTGGATCTCTATCTGTTACGTTATTGTTGTGCCTGTTTGTTTCACCATCCCAAGCAATTTTGAATGCCTCGTGGCAAACTGAACAGTTCTGAATCCCAACAGAATCAACAGTTGCAGGATCATCTCCACCAACATCACTCCCGCCAGACCCACCATTACTGCCGCATCCCCAGAGGGTTGAAACGGCCAAAGTTGCAACAAGGAAAACCAACCATTTCGTACGCATGTCATCCTCCTCTATTCTCTGTAGAAACCCTTAAAAAAAGATCTTGGCAATCAATGGCACTTGCGGCAGGTTCTGCCGTTGCTCGCACGATCCAGTCTGTTTTTAAAATCACTCCAGTCCTTGGGATGCGGATTGTAACCGCCCGCCCCCCCTTTGGCGCTATGACAACTCAAGCAGACATCGCCATCGGGATGACAGGCCTGACAAGTGATCAACGACTTGCGGGCTTCCCGGGCATGACCGATTGACCAGGAATGGAAATCCGGGGCAACTGAACTTTGCAGGTGACACGAATCACATTGTGAAGATTCAATTCCTGCATGAATGGCGTCGATGTCAGACTGATCAAAACCAAGTCCGAAACTGCGACGATGCGAGGGGCTGCCAATATCACCAGTCCTGAAGCGCCAATCATCATGACAGTCACTACAGAAACGGGCTTCATGGCAACTTGAACAGAGGTTCTGGTCGGTTCGCGCAGCGATCGGATGGCTCATATGGAAGTCATCACGATGGACATTAATCATGTTGTTACCAAACTCGCCCATTTCATCTGCAAATCCCGACTTATGGCACTCCAAACAATATTCCTGAGAGTGACAGGAAGCACAATCGATCGCGCGGCCCTTAGCTTCAGCACGATGATTCAGGGCCCAGACAGGGCCGTGTGTTTTGGACTGCTTCAGATTGACATCGGCCACTTCGTTTTTATCGTGGCAATCGAGGCAGACTTTGGTATCAGGGACAATGGACTGGGCGTCGGCAAGATGACAGGCATCACAGGATATCTCGGGGATATAATCGCCGAGATGAGCCTGGTGATCGAAGTCTCCGGCCCAAACCACGGTGACCCCCACCATCATCAACGTAAGACTCAAAAGAACTTTGCGGGTCATAAAATCACTCCTTTTTATCAGAAGAGCAGGTTCAGGCGGACACGACCGCGATTGTAATAATCCCAAAGATCACTCTCGACGCGTTCGAATTTAGCCTCCAGGCTAAGTTTCTTGGTAAAATCATAACTGCCATATACCCAGAGACGCGTATTGGTCGACTCATCCTGATCAGAATCATCAGTGTCGAAATAAGCGATCTCTCTCTCCATAACGTCGATTTCGGCACCAATACCGGCCTCAAATTTGGGGGTAAACAGATAAGCAGTGCGGAGCTTGACCCCATACAAATCCTGGCCATCTGGATCATCACGAACGACCCCGGAGATATAACCAGAGAATCTTCCGGTGCGTAGTTTTTCGATTCCAGCCTCATAAACATTGGCGTCAGCAAACTCATCGTAAATCTCGTGCCAGTAACGGAAGAACGATTGCACGCCAGGCTGCATTGTCCAGACTGCCTCGGCGAGAACTTCTTCGTAATCTTCGACAGCAAAAACCGAATAGATAGAGGTTGAAGAGAAAACAGGCAGGGAATAGAGATATTCGAGACGCAAGGTCCAGGGAGCATTGAAACGATACTTGGCGCCAACAAGTTCGTAGCTGAGTCGGTCGGACAGGTAATCCCACTGGGTTTCATTATAGAGCCAGAGCTTACCTTCCCAGTCAAAGCTGGCATCAAACCCTATGAGCTCCATGCTCAAGACACCATCGTACCATTTCTGCATGTATGAGAGATTGGCATCGAGAGCATTGTCAAGGAAGAACCCGCCGGCCTCAAGACCCCAGAGACCATTCGAGTCGACATCATAGGCATCGTACTCGGTGACGTCACCACCACCAAAAAGCTTGACGTGATAGTTCTCCAGAAATGTGTAGTCGAGATCCAGACCATCCATTACCGAAGCCCCGGCCGTTGTCGATATGAACTGCCGACCCAGGCGAAAATCAAGGCCATCAAAGAGGTCCCTTTTCTCCAAGTAGGCATAATAAAGGCGACTGTCGACATCGACTTCATTTTCGATGTCATCGGCCAGTCGCCCGTAAAATCTGAAATTGTACCCCTTATCAGCGATATCGGTCAGGTTGAGCTGCAAGTATTGGTGAAGAGGAACAGCGGTGTCTTCTTGTGGATCGTCATACCATTCTATGACTGTACTTGCTCGACCATGAATCTCGGTCGCCTGAACCGGACAAGCCAGCCCGAGGACCAGCGGCACCAGGAGCATGCACGGAACAAATCCTTGCCAGACGCTCATATTACCTCCTGCTATTCTTATGATTTGCCTAACCCATGACGACAATCGTGAAGGTGAAACTGATTATCGACCCAAAAAAATGATTCACAAAATGAAACACCACTCAAAAAGCTACTAAGTATCAACAGTCTGTCTGCAAGATCACACATCAAGGCGCGGGGAATTAGCCCCCTGTTTCGATGAATTTTTTATAACTTTAGCACCATTATTCGTTAGAGCAAGATAACAACATAAAAAAACTGAGAGACTGTTAACCAGCGAATTTTCAGGAGAAAAAAGGTTGCTTAATCTGACAAGAGGTCCAGGCAACGCACAAAATCTAGCGTGGTTCTGCCTGTCGCTTTTTCTCTCAAAACCTTTGTAATTAGAAAGGCATGTCAAACTGATTGATTCCTGCGTTGATAGAGCCTGCTTTCGTTAAAGGCCGTGTTAATAAATACCACCTCCTTTTATTTGCATTAACATCTGATAAAAAATTCCATAAGGTTTTGATATATAACAAAAATTAATTTTTTCATGCAGTTTTTAAGTTGAATTAAAAACTTCAACATTTAATATTTAGAAACAATGTTCTTTTTTTGTTTGACAAAGCCAAACCTACCGAAAGGTGGGGACGGAAAGTTACGGGTCTTCACATCTTTTCCTACAAGAGATAGCCGGACTGCCAAAACATATATTTAGGTGGTATCTTTTTTGGGTCATTGGGCGTTAAACAATATAGGAGGTAACAATGAAGAAGATAGTTTTGGTTCTTATCGCGACAATCGCTATCCCGGTTATTTCGGCCTACGGCGAACCCTACATGAAGTTTGTTAAAGTCAAAAATGTTGATCAGGGTCGTATTTTCGTCTACCAGTGCGAAAATACAGGGAATGCGATTGAGGTCGAACAACGCTACAACCCTAATTCAAAATCGGAGGAAATTCGATTCATTACCAATAACCATGCTGATGAATGGATAACTAAAGAGATTAGTGGTGAATTGTTTAGGTATTTTGGCAATCAATCTTGCGAAAAGTCATTTACTGAATTGGCCTCTGTACTCAAGTAAAGAACCAATTACGTTTTTTTCTTGATAGATGAATTGACTTATTGATGCTATCAACAGGGCGCTCTTTAAGTCTGTAAACTTATGGTCACCAGGGGTCGATCCTTGGTGGCCTTTTCTCTTCACGTCAACGCCCCCCCACTCTTCAGAGTAGGGGAAGGGAGCAGGTCAGGTTCTTTGTGCTTTAAAAGTAGGCCCGGCTTCAAGTTGTAAGTGCAACTCTAGTTGCTTGGTTTGAAGGACAAGCTTCGGTAGTCTCATGGCTTCTTTCACTGACCGAGACTAGAGGAGCACGATGGACCACTACACGTAGCTTACCCGAGAAGAAAGACGCCAGATTTACGCCCTGAAAATACAGGGCAAAATCGCTAAAGTTATCGGCCGCTACAAGGCCGGTTTCAGGCAAAAACCTTCGGGACGTTTTTGCGCACAACTTATCCCCTTAAACCGACTATCAATCCTGTCTCTAAGTACCACCAATCAGTAAATTTCAGATCACGACCTTAACTGAATTCTGCGAGTAAATGTTTATTCTCTCAGTTTTTATCCAACGATTACCGGCCCTGCGGCGAGTGCCTGTTCTGTCTGTCACAGGGGTAAACGTCTCAACGAAGATAATTACGATGGATTCGCTTTCTTTACCCTTCATAGATTTAAGGAGTTCGGTGACCGAGTTGAGAACGACGATGACAATAATGATCTCTTCACGATCATCAAGAGAGCATGTTTTCTTCGAATATTGGCGTAACCGCGAGGTGGGCTTCATTGCACCTTTTTTCGATCTCACGGAGCGAGCGACAGGGAGCCCGGTCGATGAACGTAACTTCATGGAAATTCTTGCAAAATTGACAAATGGGTTTAGAATTATTATCTGAATTGACCATCCGGGGGCGTCATGCTGAATGCCATGCACAGTTTTTACAAACCGTTCTGCCTGACCCTGCTCGCGATTCTTGGGCTTGCCTGCGGACACCTGATTGACACCGTGTTACAAAAGAATCTGCGGCCTGATTTTGCAGCCGACAGCACAATCACTCAGCCAGCCACAGCCAAATCTCTGAAGACCACACAAACCGACCTGAACCTGATCCTGCAGAATAACATTTTCGATGCCAACAACCGTTCTGCCGACGCGACGATGAATCTTGAGATCGCTGCAGCAAGAGGCCAGGAAGCCTCGGCAACGGACACTCGCGCCGATTTAAAGCTCTTCGGCACTGTTGTCGCCGCTGAACGTTCCCAGGTCCTCCTCGAAGTCAACAAAGAGCTAAAGATCTATCATCTTGACGATAAAATCCCGGGAGGTGGCTCCATCGAGGATATCCGGCGCAACCAAGTTGACATCAGAAACCGGGACCAGAGCCTGACAACCTTGACACTGCATGAGAAAGGGCCGGCCCCAAGTCGTGGCGTGAAACCAGTTGCCAGGGTCGCCGGCGACTCGAAAGGAGCGGTAAGAGAAATCGGTGAAAACCGCTGGATGATCTCCCGTAGCACCATCGAATCGGTGCGGGAGAATTTTGCCGACCAGCTGCGTCTTGCCCATATGCAGCCGCGCACGGTGGACGGCAAAACCGACGGCTTCCTGATTCAGCGCATTAATCCCCGGTCGTTACTGGTTAAAGTGGGCTTACGGCGAGGTGACGTGATCATCGATGTCAACAATATCAAGTTGGACAGTCCGGAAAAAGCCTTACAGGTATTTCAACAACTACGCGAAGCACGGCAGATCATCGTCGCTGTCGAACGTAAGGGTAAACCGATGAGTTTTGAATATGAAATCGAATAGGGTTGTGCATGTAAAATCGAATAGGAGGTCGCTCTGATGAGCAAACCGACAGTTTCCCGAATCATCTTATGGACAACGTTTCTTTTTTTATGCCTGGCCCCCGTCCTGGCTCTTGCTCAGACTCAGCCGCAACCGAGTGAAGAAGGCCAGGTCACCCTCGACTTCAAGGAGGTGGAACTGGCCGACCTGATCCAGACCATCAGCGAGTTGACCGGAGAGAACTTTCTTTACGACGAGACGGTGAAGGGCAAAGTCACGATCGTGTCTCCGGAAAGCATGACTCTTGACGAAGCCTATATGTTGTTTCACACGGTCCTCAACGTCAAGGGCTATACGGTGGTCCCCTCGGGTGAAGTCAACAAAATCGTACCGTTGAAAAACGCCAAGGAATCCAACCTGCCGACCGTTCTCAACGGCCGCGGCAAGATGAGCGAGCAGGTCATCACCCGGGTTTTTCGCCTGAAGTATCTTGATGCAAGCATCGTTGGACCAACCGTCCTGGTTCCCTTGATGCCGAGCTACGCCAATGTTGCCGCCTATGCGCCGAGCAACAGCCTGATCATTACCGATACCGGCTCCAACATCGAACGCCTGGCCAAGATCATCCGCGAGCTCGACCAACCGGACTCGGAAGGCCTGATCGAGATCGTGCCGCTGGTGAACTCCAGCGCCGAAGAGCTCGCCAAGATTCTCAACGAGGTCATGAGCCAGCCGGCTTCCGCGCCCGCCAAGCGCAGAAGGTCGACCCAGGCGGGGGCCGCAAATGAGCCGGTCACCAAGATCATCCCCTATCCTGCAGGACGCTCGCTGATCCTCCTGGCCAGTGGCGATGACATGGTGATCATCAAGGGCCTGATTGCCCAGATGGACCAGGAAATGAGCGGGGCCCGTTCCAATATCAATCTCTTCTACCTGGAAAATGCCGATGCGGTCACCCTGGCGGCGACCCTCAACGAGATCCTGACCGGTATCAAGACAGAAGCCAGGACAGCCCAACAGGGTGCGCCAGGCAGCCCCCTGACTGCCGGCCCTGTTACCATTACAGCCGACAAACCGACTAACTCGCTGATCATCAATGCCAACCCGGACGACTACAGAACGATCGAAGAAATCATCGCCAAGCTCGACATCAAGCGTAAGCAGGTCTATGTCGAGGCGCTGATTCTGGAACTCTCCATGGACGCGACCCAGCGTCTCGGCGTATCCCTTCAGGGTGCCGCGGATGTCGGCGATGACAGCCTGATTATCGGCAGCAGCAACCAGAACACCGGCCCGGTTGGCATTGGCGACGCCCTCGCAACCGGAGCGGCTGGCATACCTTCCCTGCTGACCCAGGCTGTTGATGGGCTTCTGGCCGGCGGTTTTTTTAACCCGATCACCGTCACCGGCCCAGATGGCAACGAGATCACCGTGCCATCACTTTCGGTACTGATTGATGTTTCGAAAACCGACAGTGATGTCAACCTGCTTTCGGCGCCGCGCCTCCTTACCTCCGACAACGAAGAGGCCGAGATCATCGTCGGCTCCAACGTGCCGATTATCACCGGTCGTTTGACCGATACCGGCGCCAGTGACGGTCTGGCCCAAAGCGTCTCAGTGGAACGCCAGGACGTTGCCCTGATCCTGCGTTTTACTCCACAGATTACCGAAGGTGATCTGGTCCGCCTGAACGTCTACCAGGAAATCACCGATATCGCTCCTGCCACCCAGGCCCTGGTTGCCAGCGTCGGCAGCCCCAGTGATGTTGGTCCGACTTTCACCAAGAGAGTCCTGCGCAATACGGTCCTGGTTGAAAATAACAGAACCGTGGTGCTCGGCGGCCTCATCGACACCAATGTCATCGAATCGGTGACCAAGGTGCCCATCCTGGGCGACATTCCCTTTCTCGGCTGGTTGTTCAAGCGTACTTCGACCCAGGAAGAAAAGACCAATCTGCTGATCTTCATCAATCCGACCATTATCAAGGATGCAGAGGATCTCGAACGTGTAACCGGTCGTAACCGCACGGCGGCCAAGGGTTTCCTCACCGAAAAGGTCATTAACGCCGTGCCGGAAAATTTCTTTGGTGAAATTGACAAAGAAGGGAACACAACCTTGCCAACGGGACAACCAACTGAAAGTCCCGAGACAAAAGGTGCGAGCCAGGCGGACAGATCGGCGGCCGAGGATGCACAAGGCGAGGCTTCCCAATGAACTCTGCCAATGGCACGCAATTCGGACAACCAATGACTTTACCCCCTCTTCCCGGGAAGTAACTCAGCATGCATAACTGGCGGCGTATCGGTGAAATACTGCAACAGGATTTCGAAGTTGATCAGCAGCGCATTGACGCGGCCCTGACGGAACAACTGCAGAGCGGCGAGCGCCTCGGTCAGATTCTCCTCAAGCTGAAAGTGCTGGACAACGTGATGCTGGCCAAGGCACTGGCAATTCAGTTCGAGCTGTCCTACCTGGAGACGATTGCCGAAGAATCGGCCGCCGAGGATCTTTTCGATGTCATTCCGATTGGCTTTGCCAAGGAATACCGTATCTACCCTCTGGAGAGGCTCAACGGCCGTCTGCAGGTGGCCGTTGCCGACCCCTTGGACACCCGTCCGCTCAACGATCTGAGCACTCTGACCGGGGAGGATATCGAGCCCTGCGTCGCGACTCCTGAGGAAATTTTGAGCGCCATCAATCGCGGCTATGAAAAACAGGCCGGAGACTCCAGCGAGGTGATCGAGGAAATCGAGGAGAAGACGGCCGGAGACCTGGTCCGCGACCTGGAACCAACGGACCTGATCGATGCTTCGGACGAAGCGCCGATCATCCGTTTTGTCAACAGCCTGATCACCCAGGGTTACAAGGAGCGCGCCAGCGATATCCACATTGAGCCGTTCGAACGGGACCTTGTGGTCCGTTATCGTATCGACGGTATTCTTTATGAAGTGCTCCATCCGCCGCTGAAAGCCCACCCTGGGATCGTCTCCCGCATCAAGATCATGTCCCAGCTGAACATTGCCGAAAAACGTCTGCCTCAGGATGGCCGGTTCCGGGTGCGGGTCGCTGGACGCGATATAGATATACGCGTTTCAACCCTGCCAACAGCTTTTGGTGAACGGGTAGTCTTGCGCCTGCTCGACAAAACCTCGAACATTCTCTCCCTTGAGGAAATTGGCCTGGGTAGCACTCTGTTGAACCAGTTCGAGGGGATGATCAACAAAAATCACGGAATTTTCCTGGTCACAGGACCGACCGGTTCCGGTAAAACCACCACTTTGTACGCGGCACTGACCCGCCTGAACAGTCGCGAAAAGAACATCATCACTGTCGAAGATCCGATCGAGTACCAGCTGCCGGGTGTCGGCCAGATCCAGGTCAACCCGAAGATCGACCTGACCTTCGCTAACGGTCTGCGTTCGATCCTGCGCCAGGATCCCGACATCATCATGGTCGGTGAGATCCGCGACCGAGAAACCGCCGAGATTGCAGTACAGTCGGCCCTGACCGGCCATATGGTGTTTTCAACCCTGCACACCAATAATGCAGCTGGAGCCCTGACCCGGTTGGTGGAAATGGGGATCGAACCTTTTCTGGCAGCATCAAGCATCGTCGGTATCCTTGCCCAGCGCCTGGTACGCAAAATTTGCCCGCACTGCAAGGAAGCCGTATCGCCGCCGACCGAACTTCTGGATCAGCTTGGCGATGAATGCACCCTGCCTGCCAGTCCACAATTTTACCAGGGTCGAGGATGTTCGCGCTGCATGAATATTGGCTACTGGGGACGCAGCGGCATCTATGAACTGCTACCAATCGACGAAACCGTTCGTGAGCTGCTCCTGCAGGACAAGGACGCAGCCACGATCAAGCAGGCGGCTTTGCGACAAGGCATGCAAAGCCTGCGCTCGGCCGGCGTGGCCCAAGTCCTTGAAGGAGTGACCTCTCTTGAGGAAATCCTGCGCGTGACCCAGGAGGAGGTTTAGAGTTGCCATTATTCGAGTACTCAGGTCTCGATAATCAGGGACGCAAAAAAACCGGCACCATAGACGGCCCCGGGCGCAAGATGGTGACCCAGCAGCTGAGCGACCAGGGCATCTATCTGACCGATTTGCGGGAAACAGGGGCGCAACGGGTTCGCAAGCTATCGTTCCGGTTCGGGATGGCACGCAAACTTCCGACCGGCGAACTTGCCGCGGCGACGCGCCAGATGGCCACTCTTTTGGGCGCTGGCCTGTCACTGGATGATGCTCTCAACACCGTGAATGAGCAGACAGACCAACCACTGCTGTCCAAAACCTTTGCCAAGGTTCGCGAGCATGTTGTGCAAGGGGGAACACTCCATGAAGCCCTGGCTGCTCATCGGCATATTTTTCCAGATCTGTTCATCAATATGATTCAGGTCGGTGAGGACAGCGGCACGCTTGACCGGACCATGTATCGACTGGCTGATTTTCTCGAAAGCCAGGCCCGCATGCGTGCCCGGATCCAGGCCGCCCTGGCCTACCCGTTGCTGATGACTCTTGTCGGTAGCGGCGTGTTGGTTTTCCTGTTCGTGTTTGTTATTCCCAAGATCACCACGATGCTGAACGAGCTTGACAGGGCGCTGCCATGGCCGACGCTCCTGCTGATTACCCTGACGGATTTTCTGGCCAGGTGGTGGTGGCTGCTCGGGCTGTTGCTGGTGATGGCGGTGCTTACCTTGAAACGCTATCGTGACACAACGCGGGGCCGAGAACGTATCGATTCACTGCTCCTGAAAGCCCCGCTGTTCGGTCGCTTGCAACTGCTGATTGTCACAGCCCGTTTTGCCCGCACCCTGGGCACTTTAATGGAGAGCGGTGTGCCATTGCTCAAGGCCCTTGATATCGCGCGCAAACTTCTGTCCAATCGGATCCTGAACCAGGCGATCGCAACCGTCACGCTTCGAGTTCAGGAGGGCGCGGACCTGGCCTCGTCGCTTAAGGAGACCACTGTCTTCCCACCAATGCTGGCCCAACTTACGGCGGCCGGCGAGAAAAGCGGCAAACTCGAAGAGATGCTGTTCCGGGTTGCTGACACCTACGAGCATCAGACCGATCTGTCCATGACCGGCATGCTCTCGCTACTCGAACCGTTGATGATCCTGGTGATGGGTGGGATTGTCGGCTTCGTGGTCCTGGCGATTTTGCTGCCGATCTTCGAGGCCAGTCAGGGGTTTGGGTAAGGGGCTGAAACGTTGAATGGGCTTCGCCCGCTGATAAGCGCTGCACGCGTTGAACTGATGAATTGCTTAAACTGTTCAACGATTCAACAGCACCGTAGGTGCGATCAATAAGCCGTAATTAAGGAGATTGAATCTTTATGCAAACAAAAAGAATACGCGACAATCGCGGCTTCACCCTGATTGAGATCATGGTCGTGGTGGTTATCCTCGGCATACTGGCCGCTATTGTTGTGCCCCGTCTTCTCAGTCGTCCGGACGAGGCCAAGGTGACCAAGGCCAAAGTTGACATGAAAAGCATCGAAGAGGCCCTCGGCTTGTTCAAGCTCGACAACGGGTTTTACCCCGACACTGATCAGGGGCTCAAAGCCCTGGTCGTTAAGCCGACAACCGGGCGGATACCCGCCAAATATTCGGTTGATGGCTACCTGAAGAAAACCCCGGTCGACCCCTGGGGCAGTGATTACATTTACCTGTCACCCGGACTGCATGATCATAATTTCGACCTGATCAGTTACGGCGCAGATGGAGAACCCGGAGGAGAAGGTTTCGATGCTGACATCAATAGCTGGGAGCTTGATTAGCGCCGGACCGCTCGGTGCAGAGTGCCTTTGCCCGAATTAACCGCTATGAGCTGTGAACAGCAAAAACATTATGCCTTTCGAGGCAGAGGACTGGCCGGCTTCACTCTTGTTGAACTCGTGGTGGTGATGGTTTTGATCAGCCTGTTCATGGTGTTCAGCATCCCCCTGTTCAGCAATATCGGCACCAGCAGCCTCGGTACTTCAGCAAGACGGCTCAGCGGCACGATTAAATACCTGTTCAACGAATCCGCCATATCGGGACTCGAATACCGTTTGGTCTACGATTTGGATCAGGGCCTCTACCGTGCCCAGATTCTGGAAGCAAACGGTGAACAGGTCGATGCACCTGACCAGGGGCGGGAAGCGGAGTTAAGAGGTGACGTTCGATTCATGGATCTGCAACTCCCTGGACGTGGCAAGTTCACCATGGGGCAGATAACCACCCGCATTCATCCGAGTGGCTGGGTGGAAGAGACCATCATTCACCTTGATGACGGGGCCGGCGAAATGCTGACCCTGCGTGTCTCGCCGCTAACGGGAACCACTGAGGTTTTCGATGGCTACCGGGAATTTTAAGCCGACACCAATAGGGCCGCAGACGTAATGCCAGAGACCGTTCACCTAAAATCATCGCAGCGCGGTGGCTTTACGCTGCTGGAGATCATGATCGCACTGGCCATCGTCAGTATCGCTTTGGTTTCCTTGCTGTCCCTGGCCAACCGCACGATCGGCGTTCATGATCGCCTGCAACGGATTACCGCCGCCACCTTGCTGGCTCAGAGGAAGATGGCCGAAACCGAACTGAGCGCAAGGCACGGGACGCTACAAGGAGCTGAAGTACAGGGTGAGTTCGACGATCCCTACGCAGCTTACCGCTGGCAGATCGCCTATGCAGATACGCCGTTGCCATCGGTGCAGATGGTGACTGTCAAAGTTCTCTGGGGAGATGAGGAGCGCAATGAGCTGGTCGATCTCACATCCTTTATTTTTTAAACGGGGCCCGCGCTCCGAAAGGGGCTTTACCCTGATCGAAGTGCTGGTTGCGATCAGTATCCTGGCCATTTTACTGACCTCCGTTTATGGTATTTTCTCCTCGGTCAGCATGACACGAGAACGACTGGATGCGGACAGCGCAGAGTATCATCGGGCGAGGGTTCTCTTCGATCGCCTAGGCCGAGAGCTGCGCGGGGCATACTTCCAGCCGAGTGACCCGAATCTGGTCTTTACCGGCCTTAAAGCTGATGACCGCTCTTTCGAATTGGAGCTGACCACATCGGCGGTATCCCCCTTGAGCGAATCGGGGTCCGGGATCGCCAAGGTCCACTACCTCCTCTCTGAGGACAAGGAAGAGGCAGCAAACGGTCGGGTTCTGTTACGTAGCGAGCACCCGGTCCATGATTCGGTTGACGAAGAGGCTGCCGGCATGATGCGCTTGGTACCGGGGATAGAGGCTATGAGCCTGCGCTTCTACGCCAACGGCCAATGGCAGACGACATGGCAAGCGCGAACGTCTGGACTTCCGGAGCTCGTTGAAATTGCATTACAGTTACGCACAGGTGGAGAGGAACCGATTGATTTCATCTCGGCCTTTGAAATCCCCGAGGTGATGATCCGATGAACGGTCGACATGGAAATCGGGGCATGGCGCTCCTGCTGGTGCTGGTGATTGTCGCACTGTTGACTTCACTGTTGACGGATTTGGCCTTCTCAACCATGGTCGACATGCGCCTTACTGAAACTTTTCGTGACAGCACCAAAGCTTATTACCTGGCCAAGGGAGGAATCAACGCCGGACGAATGATCCTTCAGGAGGACCGTAACAATTACGATTCGCTTGATGAAAACTGGAGCAAGGGTGTGATCAACTACCCGGTCGGTGAAGGCAGCGTCACCATCCGCATCGAAGATCAGGATGGCAAGCTGGCCATCAATGGCCTGGTTGACAAGAACAGTCCGCAAGCCGTCATGACCGACCGTTTTTACCGTCTGCTGGTTGTCATGGAACTGAACAAAGTGGCAGACCCTGCAGAACTGACAGCTGCTTTAATTGACTGGCTGGACACGGGAGATGATCCCTACACAGAGGTTCACACTGACGGACTGAGTTTGCCTGTCTCGGGTGCAGAAGATACCTACTATCGTAACCAGGCTCAACCCTACGGAAGCAAGAATGGTCCGCTCGAGACGCTGCAAGAGCTCTCCCTGATCAAAGGCTTCACAGCTGAGATCATTAAGCAGATCAGCCCGCACCTGACCGTCAATGGCACGGCGGCCGTCAATATTAATACTGCAAGCGCCGAGGTGCTGATGGCCCTCGACCTCCAGATCAGTCGTGATACGGCCCAGGCCATTATCGACTATCGCCAGACGGAACCGATCGAGAGTATTGCCCAGCTCGAGGAAATCCTCGCTCCTGAGAACTACGTCGTTTTAAAGACTCTTGCCAACCAAAAGCAGTTGGGCACGACTAGCCAAACTTATCGGATTGAAACATCCGCCCAGGTCAACGATGGCAGCCGTCGATTGATGGCGAAGGTTAATAAAAAAAGCAACAAACTGCTTTTTTTCAAGGTAAATTAATATCATGAGCAAACGATTAATCGGCGTCGAAATCGGCAACGGCACTCTGCGCATCGCCATCCTTAATCAGGTGAAGGGACAGGTTTCTGTTGTCTCCCTGCAGGAAAGAGGCTACGCGGATTCGGATCAACTAACCAACCACCTCAAGGAAGTTTTGGCCGGCGAGTTTAGCATTGGCGATCAATTGGTAACCTGTCTTCCGGCCCGGAATGCTTACGTGCGCCGGTTGGAGTTCCCCTTCCAGGATAAAAAGAAAATCGCAGCGGCGATTCCTTTCTCAATGTCCACACAGCTACCGGTTGCAATTGATCAATGTGCCACATCAGTACAACCGGTTCAGACGACCGAAAAAGGCGCAACCGTAGTTGCGGCGGCGGTCCCCACCGAAACGCTGCAGTCTTTACTGGCTAATTTCGAAGCCGCGAATGTGCCGCTGCACCTTGTAGACCTATCACCGTTTTGCTATGCAGCAGGAATCGGTGAAGAAATCAGTGAAGGCCTCATCATCTGTGCAACAAAGCAGGAGACCACAGTTTCAATGCTGCAAAAGGGCCGTTTGAAGGATTACCGTGTCATGCCGGCCATTGCAGAGCCCATCCAGACAGGACAAATTCAGCAGCTTCTCAGAGAAATCAGGGTTCTGAAGCAAACCGCCGGCGAAGGTGACCTCAGCATCATCCTGATGGGCGACAGGGGCACGCCAGAGTTGGTGAGAACTCTGCAAACCAATGAACTTAATGTGGAAGTCCTCTCCCTTGACTTTGGCTGGCAACAGATTGATAGCGAGTTCCTGCCGGCCGTGGCTTTGGCCCTGCGAGCCAAAACCGCCAGAGCCGACCAATCTTTTAATTTTCGTAGCGGCCGTTACGCCCTGAAAGGAGAATGGGCCAATCTGAAGCGCAAGTTGATTCTGTTGGCCTCCTTGCTCAGCCTGACGGTTGTTGTTCTAATCAGCTCTATGATCCTCAGGTATGTCGACCAGGCGAATCGGGCGGATCAGTTGCAGGCGGAAATGGTGAGCGTCTACAAGTCTTTGTTCCCGGAAGCCACAACCATCGTTGATGTCCCCTTGCAACTCAAAAGTGCGATCCGCGACCTACAGGAGAAAGGAAGCCTGATCACGGGAGGACAATCTTCTGCGCTTGCTGTTCTCAAGGAGGTTTCCCGTCTTCCTGACCGGGTTACCGTCGAATTCCAGGAGTTTGCCCTAAGTAGAGAAGAGCTCAAACTGTCCGGGCAGACCTCATCATTCGAAGCGGTCAACCAGATGTCCGGGGTGCTTGCTGAGTCTCCACTGTTTAGCAAGATCCAGGTTACCGATGCCAAAATGAGTCTTGATGGGAGTCGAATTGATTTTCGATTGCTGCTCTCACTCGCCAATCCGGGGGCCGAACAATGATCAGTCAATTGAACCAGAGAGAACGGGTTTTCGTATTCGCCGGAGGTTTTGCCCTTATCCTCGCCCTGCTCTATTTTGCAGTTGTGGCCCCTTACCGTAATGCACTGCATCGGCTCGACCGACAGATCACCGTGCGCAGCGGGCAACTGCAGGACGTCAAGGCTCTGCAATCTGAGTATCTGGGGCTGCAACAGCAGATAGCCCAGATAGAGAAGCTGCTGGACAAACGACAGAATTTTTCCGCGCTCACGTTCGTTGAGGAGCTGGCCCAACGGACAGCAGGCCGTGAGAACCTTTTGTCCATGCGGCCTCAATCCCCCGAGGTCCGAAACGGCATGACCGTCGATGCCGTCGAGATCAAGCTCGAAAAATTGACCCTCAGACAACTCCTCGAATTTCTTCTTGGCATTGAAGAGGCGGCCACCCCCATGCAGGTCAGGAACCTCTATCTCAAGCAGCGTTTCGATAACAGGACCCTGCTTGATGCCAGCTTGACGGTAACGGCGCTGCGAAGGACAACATGAGTTCTCCGGGTGGAGCACACAAATCAAAAGCTCCCGTTAGCAGCTGGCAACGGTCGAGCCTTTTCCTGATCACAGGAGCCGGCCTGCTCTTGCTGGGCATGCTGACAGGCTTTTATCTGTTCTTCCCGGCAGATGTCCTGAAGCAACGGATCACCCAGGAGCTATTGACGAGGACCGGCACAGAGGTGCAGATCCGCCAGGTCTCTCTCTATCCGTTGTTGAGCCTTGATGCCGACCAGGTCAAGATTGACCTGCCGCACCTGCCCCGTCCGCTGGAGATTGAGCAGTTGAGTCTTTCGCCACTCTGGTCGAAATTGTTATCCAGCAACCCAGGAGTGCATTTACAGGGCGAGCTCATGAATGGCACCCTGACCGGGGAGATCCTGAAAAGTGGGCTAATCAGCGCCACGGCGACGGGCCTGCGCTTCGAACTGCCCTTGCAGAAGCCGATGGCCATGAACATTACAGGAACCCTTAATCAGGCAAACCTTGAGGCAGCGACACGTCTTGATCCGGAGACGAAAACAGCCATCTCCCTGCAGTTGAGCGATGTTCGAATCAGTGGCCTGGATTTTTTCAAAGCGGACAGTCCGGGTATCGCCTTTGGCGAAACAACCCTGGAGGTTGATGGCCAGGGACGAGCCATGAAAATCAATACTCTTTCTTCCAGGGGCGGCGATCTCGACGTCAAGGGTGACGGCACCCTGCTCATCGGTCGCACCTCAGCGACCAGTCGCATCAAGCTTGAGCTGCAGGTTCGGCCTGGGCCCAACGCAGATCCTGCCATCGCCTCGTTGCTCGAACTCGCTGGCAAACAAGGGCCAGAGGGTTTTTATTCTTTAAAAGTGAGTGGCACCCTGGCCAAACCTATCCTGAAAACCGGAGGTTGATTTGTCTCTACGTATTCTGGTCTGCTCGATCCTTGTCACAGCAAGCGCGACACTTCCGGCATGGAGCCTTGAGATCACTCCGTTCCAGGTCCGTAATTTCTCACCGACAGCCCTGGTCCACGGCCTGCCAATCGCTGAAACGCCTTACGTGCTGCCCGCCGGCGCAACCTCTGTGAACACCAGCTTCGACATGGCTAGCAATGCGACCGTGAGCACGCGCAACAACCAGGACATCATACTCGACGGTGAATCCTATATTGCAACCCTCGGCCTGCGCTATGGTCTCAGTGACACTCTTCAGCTGGGGATCGACCTGCCCTGGGCCTGGCACTCGAAAGGCTTTATGGATAGCTTTATCAGTGATTGGCATAACTTCTTCGGTCTTCCCAACGGTGATCGGGATGATCTGCAAGACGACCAACTGAATTACCTTTATTCACGGGAAGGTAAGGAATATCTGGAACTGGAGGACGAAACCAATGGTTTCGGTGATTTACGCCTGCAGCTTGCCTGGCAAATCAAGACCACCGAGCAGTCGGCATACACCCTGCGAACCCAGCTCAAGGCACCAACCGGTGATGCAGACAAGTTGACCGGCAGCGAAGCCTGGGATATCTCCCTGGCCCTGTCTGCGCAACGCGACTTTCCTCTGGGCAAAGGGCAAGGCGCCCTCTGGGGAGGTTTTGGTGTCAGCTGGCTGGGCGATGGCGAGGTCCTGGAGGATGATGTCGAAGACTATGCAGCCAATGGCTGGATCGGGGCCGGCTGGGCCCCACTCAAGTGGTTGGCCCTCAAACTCCAGCTTGACAGTCATACAGCTCTCTATGACAATAACCTCACGGAGCTGGGTGATCCGGCCGTTATGCTGACCATGGGCGGCACTCTTGCCTTGGGTGAAAAGACCCTCCTCGATATAGGGGTCGGCGAAGACCTGAACGTCAACGCCTCACCGGACGTCACAGTTCATCTGAACCTTGCGCACAAGTTTTAATCAAAAAAGGGGATCTTATTCTCCGCAACTTGCTTCGTTCCGATCGTCAACATATTTTTGCAGCCGTTCGCTTCTCTCACTCGAGTCAAGACCTTAAAGAGACATTGCCGGGTCGTTGATAACTTTCTAGAGGCCGAATTCGTTGCTTTGCCAGGACCAGGTAATTGCCGCAGAGGATAAGGAGTATTCCGCTCAAACCTGATAAGGTCCAATGGTAATCTTCCCAAATTGTTGAAAGCATCAGTGCAACAACCGGAAAGAGCAGCGTGACGTATGCAGCACGTCCCGGCCCAATCCTGCCGACCAGGGTCAGATAGCAACCAAAGGCAATCACCGAGCCAAACAGAGCCAGGTAAACCAGAGAAAGCAGATACGGTGCAGAGAGATCAATCGTTATCGGTGCCCCGGTGAAGACCACAACCAGAACCATACAGAACGATCCGTAGGCCATACCGAAGGCGTTGGTCTGTACGACTGGCAGTTTACGGTGCTGGTTTCTTGCAGAGAGGATGTTCCCCAAAGAAGCCAGGTAGGTTGCTGCAAAGCTGAGTAACAGGCCGAGCATAACAGGTCCTGAGACGTTGACTTCCGCCAGCTCTGACCAGAAAAGCAGAATCAATCCAAGCATTCCCATCGCTCCGCCGAAGAGGACTTTCAGCTCGATCGGCGTTCCCAGGAAAATTCTGCCATTCAGCAGATTCATGACCACGATCGTTGAGAACACAACCGCTGCCAAGCCACTGGTAATATGCAATTCAGCCAGGTAAAAAAGCAGGTAGTTGAACGCAAAGAGAAAAGCTCCCTGCATGGCAATATAAAGATGATCGGCGCGCGAGAACTGCATTGGCAAACGGCGAGCCAGGCACCAGACAAAAAGAATCAAAGCGGCCAGAGCAAAACGATAGGCAACCGAGAGCGCCGGCTCAACGTTGCCAAGTTGAAACTTGATTCCCAACCAGGTGGAACCCCATATCAGCACCGTGATGGTATAAAAAAGAAAATTTGCCATTGCTCACCTAGCGGTTGGTTTGAGCTGCTCATCGGCAAGCTGCCCGAGCCTGTCTATGGCTACTTTGACGGCCGGAGACCAGGTTGCCGCGTTCAAACGAATACAGTTGCGATACTTGCCGTCGACGGAGAAGATCGAGCCAGGAGCGATGGCAATGCCATATCCCTTGGCTTTTTTATAAAGCAGGATTGAATCAACCTTTTCCGGCATCTCCACCCAGAGCACAAAACCACCTTGAGGACGTGAAACACGCGTGCCTGCCGGGAAAGAGCGGCCTATGGCGTCTCCCATCTGGGCAGATTGTTTGGCATAAGCCCTGCGAATCGATCGCAGATGGTGATCATAGCCGCCGTTGGCAAGAAATTCTGCAATAGCCAACTGCGGCGGGCTTGCACAAGCGACACTGCCGAGCATTTTCCCACGTTCGATCTGCTTCTGGTAGCGGCCCGCTGCAATCCAGCCAACCCGGTAACCAGGCGCAACCGTTTTGCTGAAAGACGAACAAAGAAGCACATTGCCGGTTTTATCAAAAGACTTGGCAACAGAGGGTCGTTCGTCACTGTATGACAGGTCACCGTAAATATCGTCCTCAATCAATGGGATCTGGTAGCTTTCAAGCATTTGAACCAGGCGCAGCTTGTCTTCGTCAGACATACTGCTGCCCAGAGGGTTATTGAAATTGGAGAGAACAATACAAGCCTTAACCTCTCCGGAATTTCGATCAAGGGCATACCCAAGAGCTTCCAGGCTGATCCCGCCTCGTGGTGAAGCAGGTATTTCCAGAGCTTTCAGCCCAAGATCTTCAATCATCTGCAGAAAATTAAAATAAACAGGGGTCTCAATCGCTACGGTGTCTCCCGGTTTGCAGAGTGTGCGCAGCGACAGGACAACCGCTTCGACACAGCCAGAGGTGATCACGATCTGATCGGGTCCAAGTGTGCAACCAGAAAGCAACAGTCGTTGAGCGATCTGTTTGCGCAATCGCAAATTACCCGGGGGGAACTCGTAAGAAACGGCCTGATTCGCAAATCGACGTGTCTCACGTGCCAGCATTCGGTTGAGTTTTTCAACGGGAAGCAGGTCAAGGTTAGGGGTTGCGATACCAAGCTGCAGGAGAGTCTGATCATTATAATCCGTCATCACCTCCTGGTAGATTTTAGAGAGGCTTACTTCGGCTGGGTTGATGGTCGGTCGATCAACCACCGGTTCGGCCGGAAGCTCCGGCAGACGCGCCCGAACGTAATATCCTGACTGCGGACGGGCCTCAAGCAGACGACGGTCTTCCAACAGGCTGTAGGCTTCCTTGACCGTGTTGATACTCACATGCATCTGCTTGCTCAGATTCCTGATAGATGGAACCTTGTCGCCCGGCCGTAAAGTCCCCTGCTCTATCAGAAAACTGATTTTACCTGCAACTTTCTCGTAAAGAGGAAGTTTTTCGTCAAGTTGAATACCCGTTTCAATCATATTACCATCCATCTATCTTCTTTCTACCAAGGTATTGCCAATTCCAACAGACACAGTTGCCATACTCATTACAGGGCACAGTTAAGAATATAACTATCTGTGTTGGACACAATTGTAAAGAACTGTATCTGGCATCAAAAAAACAAACAGGCTTTAATGAACCATCACATTTATTCATAGGATAATGAAAGGAGACGGACATGGAAATGCTTCTGAATAAACGGGAACTGCTCGACCTTGGGGAGGAGTTACAAGGGGCCAAGATTGTCTGTCGTGAAGGCTGTTGCTGGATAACCCTTGTTGGTGATAGCCACGACCACATCATAAAACACGGCAACAGTTTCATTGTCAGGTCCAAAGGCCGCGTGCTCATTACAGCTATGGAAGCAAGCCGGCTGCTGTTGACTGACATTAAGTCAGCAGGCAGACTTGCCCAACCTTACAGGGCTATCCATGGATTATTAAAACAAACTCTTTCGCTTCTATGACCCAAAAATTAGTTAACGCAGAGTCACAAAGATCGCAGAGGGGAACCTCTTACATTTTTGAAAAATGATTCAATTCTGACAACTAAGCTCTGCGTCTTCGCGCCTTTACGTTAAAAATAGTTTGAGTTTGCCTTGCCTTTGTTTGGGTTATAGGTTTGAATTCTTTTGCCACAAATCTCTAAAAGCCGGTCGGACAATCATTGAAATGGCTGCAAGTGAGGAAGATATGAAAACGATCGGCCTTTTAGGCGGCATGAGCTGGGAAAGCACCACTGAGTACTATCGAAGCATAAACAGACGAATAGCAAAAGAACTGGGAGGATTACATTCCGCTCAGATTGTTCTTTACAGTGTCGACTTCGACTCTCTTGAGAAGCTTCAGCGCAAGGGTGACTGGCAAGGTGCTGCTGAGATCCTCGTTGACGCAGCCTTGAAGGTTGAGGCTGCAGGGGCCGACTTTCTTTTGATCTGCACCAACACAATGCACAAACTGGCAGACCAGATCGAAGCAGCCGTACAGATACCTTTACTGCATATTGCTGATGCAACAGCAGAGACGCTTATTGCTGAAGGCATCAGGACAGTTGGTCTTCTCGGGACAGCTTTCACCATGGAAGAAGATTTCTATCGGGGCCGGCTGAAACGAAATTTCGAGTTGGACATTGTTACGCCCTCGAAGAGAGACAGAGGAATAGTCCACAATGTCATCTATCAGGAACTCTGTGCTGGCAAAACGTCTGAAGCCTCCAAAAATGAGTATCTCAGGATTATTGAGGCGCTGGCCAAAGACGGCGCAGAAGCGATTATTCTCGGATGCACTGAGATAGGCATGCTGGTCAAGCAGAGCGATACCCATGTCAAACTCTATGATACGACCGCCATCCATGCGAAGAAAGCAGTTGAACAAGCGATCGCATGAGAATAATTCGGAGACATCGTTTTGCGTATTAATCGCGAGCATCTAATCGATGGCATAGGCGTCAATTCCAGGCCATGAATAAAGTGACCGCGAAGAGCCCATTCAACCCTTCCCTTGACTTTTACACCTGCCGCCTGATACTATGTGCTCTGTTGATCAGCAATGAGGGCTTTGTGCCGAGACTGATCAACACTGTTCCCAGATTGAAAAGACGTTCTTCAAGGCTCCGGAATATTCCGGAGCTTTTTTTATTCTGAAGCCTGTCCGTGATGTCAATTCACTCGTTACAGTCATAACAACTAATTCGGACCGGCTTATAATAAAGAAGAAAACATGGATTTCAAAAGTTTTAATCTCAACCCGAGGATTGCCGCTGGCGTAGAAGCCGCAGGCTTTACCGAACCGACCCCTATTCAGGCACAATCAATCCCGAAGATCATGCAACACCGTGACGTGATGGGTCTCGCCCAGACCGGCACAGGAAAAACAGCGGCCTTCGGGCTGCCGATCCTTCATCAATTAATGAAAGGCAAGCGCGGTCACGTGCGAGCATTGATCGTCGCCCCGACCAGGGAACTGGCAGAACAAATCAATGAAGCGATCATTCAGCTCGGCAAAGAGAGCGGTCTACGCAGCGTCACCGTATATGGCGGTGTCGGCATGAATCCACAGGTAACCAAACTCAAGCGAGGCGTTGAAATCGTCGTCGCCTGCCCGGGACGCCTGCTCGACCATATCAAGCAAGGGACCATTGACTTGAGCAAAGTGGACGTACTGGTTCTTGATGAAGCGGACCGCATGTTCGATATGGGTTTTCTGCCGGACATCCGTCGTATCATCAAATGTCTGCCTGCACAACGCCAGACCCTGCTCTTCTCGGCAACCATGCCTAAAGAGATTCGACACCTGGCACAAGAGGTACTCAATAATCCCGAGACAATCCAGGTCGACACGATTGCCCCCCCGGTGACCGTGAGTCACGCTCTTTATCCCGTACCTCAGCATCTTAAAACTGACCTGTTATTACAACTTCTGGAACACACGAGCACAGATTCAGTGCTGGTCTTTACCAGAACCAAACACAGGGCAAAAAGGCTTGGCGAGAAGTTGGCAAAGAGCGGCTATCGTGCAGCCTCCTTGCAGGGCAACCTTTCTCAATCCAGACGTCAGGCAGCCCTTGACGGTTTTCGCGACGGAAGTTTCCAGATCCTGGTCGCTACAGATATTGCCGCACGTGGTATAGACGTTTCACAGGTCTCCCACGTTATTAATTTCGACATTCCAGATACGGCAGAAGCCTATATTCATCGCATCGGCCGTACCGGCAGGGCAGCTAGAAGCGGCGACGCTTTCACCATGGTCTGCCATGAAGACGGTTTGATGGTCAGAACAATTGAACGAGCTCTCGGCAGTCAACTGGAGCAGCGCCGTGTGGATGGCTTCGATTACAACGTACCCGCGCCTAAACGTACGGTTCAACCTTCGCAACGCCCGAAACGAACCGGACAACAGAACAGACCTCAGGGAAACAAAACCAGGTCTGCAGCTGGCAACAGAAGCGGCGGAGGCAAGCAACGACAAAGTCAACGCTAAAGCCGCGGCTCTTTCCTGGGACGCATCAGGATTGATCAGTATCTTTTGTTAAGAAAACTATGTATAATTATTGTTTAACTCTTGAAAAACGCCCTCAGATACCACCCTTCTCCCCGTACGGAGATGACGTTACGGCAAGAAGAGAATCGATTACCGTGCCACCAATCTCAGGCACGCAAAATGTCAAATCTGCCCCATAGATTCCGGTGATCTCCCCGGAATTTATCGGCTGCACCCTGGCTAGGAGAATAAATATGGAAATTTCAGAACTTACCCCTGGCGATCCGATTGAAGCTCGCTGTACAAAATGCCGTAAAAACACCAACCACATCGTTGTCGCCATGAAAGATGACGTTCCTGCCAAGGTTCAGTGCAACACTTGTAGCGGACAACATAAGTATCGGCCACCAACAGCACCCAAGAAGCCTGCAGTGCGGCGAACCGTTGACCCAAAAGTCGCAGAGCAGAAAGAATGGGCCGAGTTGAGTCCAAACATGAACAGTGAGCAGGCAAGCACCTACTCTATGGATTCTGCCTACAAAGTCGGGGCACTGATCAATCACCCCCAGTTCGGCCTGGGCCTTAATCAGCGTATTGTCGGGCTGCGTAAAATAGAAGTTCTTTTTGAAACCGGCAAAAAGATCATGCGCTGTAAGTAAGACGTCCCTCATTTGCCGTTTTCAACGTTGTCGACAGCGATACAGATCTTTTCATCAAGAATCTTTGTATCAATAGACACTTAAGGCTTGCATTTCAAAATTCTAACGTGCTAGGCTGTCGGCATTT
Source organism: Deltaproteobacteria bacterium IMCC39524 (assembly GCA_029667085.1). Classification (NCBI taxonomy): domain Bacteria; class Deltaproteobacteria; species Deltaproteobacteria bacterium IMCC39524. Next base: position 204,235 of record JARUHJ010000001.1, on the reverse strand, counting down.
AGTAAGTTCGTGTAAGTGTTTTTTGTCGCTCACCAGATTGACAAGGTGTCAAAACGGATTAAAGCACTCAGACCACTTCGGCTGCGTGCTTTTCATTTTAGGGCGTTCAAAGCTTACACACCAGTACAGATTCCCCGAGGGGAACGTGGAGGAAAAAATGGCAGAAGGTACAGTTAAATGGTTCAACGACGCAAAGGGTTTTGGTTTCATCGAGCAGGACAATGGTCCTGACGTATTCGTTCACTTTTCCGAGATCCAGGGCGACGGATTCAAGTCCCTCGCTGAAGGAGATCGTGTAAGCTTTGACGTTACTGAAGGCCAAAAAGGTCCTCAGTCTGCTAACGTCTGCAAAATTTAATCTTAATTTTGCATAAGTTAAAAAAGCCTCACGGGTTTTCGTGAGGCTTTTTTTTCTGTAACACTTTTTTCTACGATCCTCTCATTTCTAAACTTGACCGGGCTGATTCTCGACCCGAAAGGGACACACAATGGCTAGAAAACCCAACTATGGTTACGAAAAACGTCAGAAAGAAATCGCCAAGAAAGCGAAAAAAGATGAAAAGCTTAAGCGCAGACAAGAAGAGAAAGCTCTCGAGGAAGGCGTAGATGCTGAGACCCCTCAAGAAGAAGAGTAGGCTCGAGGCATAAAAGCACACCGACATCAGCACGAGAGCCACAGAGCTTATCGGAGAAGTTGAAAGGGCTAAGATTTAGCCCTCCTTTTCATCGTGAACTCAGCAGTTTTCCCCTCAACCTTCCAGCTTCACACTCTACGAGATCAGAGGTCTAATGAAGGCCTTCTGGCTGAACAGACCCCAACGCCTGCAACAAGCTTTGCCACCCTTCGTTAGACAGCTGACGCTACAGATTCAAAACAAAAAGGACGGCACAAAGGCCGCCCTTATAAAAAGCAAATATTTCAGTAAACCTCTATGAGAGTGTGCCACTCACCAGAAGATTCATAATCTTGTGACCTGGATCAATCAACAGTCCCGACTCCTTCGCCGCAGCCTCAGAATAACCCGCCACTGCATTGTTTTCCGGAGCGAACTCTTTGCCGGAACCGCAAAGAACAAAAGGAACAGGATCCTTGGTGTGCGTCATTTTCTCAACCGGCGTAGGATGATCTGGTAACAGCAGCACACGATAGTCACCAAGGCTATCGATACCGGCCATCACCGTTCCTACGACATCCTTGTCAAAACGTTCGATCGCTTCAATCTTATCTGTCAAGCTACCACTATGGGCGGCCTCATCGGGTGCCTCAACGTGCAGGTAAACATAATCTCTGGTCTTGAGTGCTTGCAGAGCCGCCTCAGCTTTACCGAGATAATTGGTGTCGAGATAGCCCGTCGCACCAGGCACGTCGATGACGTCAAGGCCCGCGAAGATACCGATCCCCTTGATCAGATCAACAGCCGAAATCACCGCCCCCGTCAGATTGAACTTATCCTGTAGAGTAGGCATCTGCGGGCGCTTGCCCTGTCCCCATAGCCAGATGGAGTTAGCAGGATTCTTGCCCTCTGTCTCACGTTTAACATTGACCGGGTGACGTTTAAAAAGAAGCTGTGCCGAGCTGGTAATCTGCACCAAAGGCATGGCTTCGTCTGAACGCAACACATGATTGCTGACACTCTGACCAGTTAAATCGTGAGGTGGCAGGATTCGCAGATCATCTCTCCCCCCCCTCCAGACCATCAGGTGTCGATAAGAGACACCTGGATAGAACTGAAATTCCTCGTCGCCCAGCTCTTCCTGAAGGCATTCGATCAACTCACGGGCCTCTTCAGTCGAGATGTGACCTGCAGAGAAATCCTGCATGTACATGTCGCCACCAGCCAAACCCAGCGTCACCAAATTAAGACGGAACGCAACATCATCAGGGCCGAGGTCCACTCCCATACTGGCAGCTTCTAAAGGCGAGCGGCCCGTATAGCAGCTCGCAGGATCGTAACCGAACACGGAAAGATTAGCCACATCAGAGCCGGGGTGGAAAGCATCAGGGACCGTTGCAAGGAGGCCAATCCTGCCCCGTTGTGCGAGCTTGTCCATATTGGGGGTTTTGGCCGCCTGCAGGGGTGTTAGCCCATCAAGCGCTGCTATCGGCTCGTCAGACATACCATCACCGAGAAGAACAATATATTTCATAGAATCAGAACCTATCTTATTCAAGTTATCTGTTATCAGTAATAAGGATTTCTGGTCACTCATCACTGGTCACCGATCACGAGCATCAGCCCCTAGGATGATGTTCTGCGTGCATTTTGCGTAGTCGTTCACGCGTGACGTGGGTATATATCTGGGTTGTAGAGATATCCGCATGCCCAAGCATGGCCTGAACGGAACGCAGGTCAGCACCATTCTCCAAAAGATGGGTTGCAAAGGAATGGCGCATGGTATGCGGCGTAATGCTTTGGCTAATACCTGCCTCAAGAGCGCGGCGCTTAATAATCTTCCAGAAGCCTTGACGTGTCAAGCCCTCACCAGAACGATTGAGAAAGAGAAAATGAGAGCCTTTTTGCTTCTCCAATCCCGGACGCCCATTCTGTAGATATTCCTGCAAAGCCGCAATCGCAGTCTCTCCCAGAGGAACGATTCTCTGTTTGCTACGCTTACCGAAGGCCGTAAGATAGCCGACATCCATCTGCAGGTCACTCAATTTAAGGGAGACCAACTCGGAAACACGCAAACCGGTGGCATAGATGATCTCGAGCATGGCTCTGTCGCGCCAGGCAAGAGCAGACTCCCCCTTGGGGCTGGACAGCAGGCTTTCTACATCCAACGGAGCTAAGGTGTGGGGCAAGGCAGTGAGGCTCTTTGGCGAAACCACCTGGTCCGTAGGGTTGTCCTTGGTAATTTTCTCGCGTACCAGGAACTTGTGAAAGGTTCGCAAGGCTGCCAGAGCTCGCGCCCTGCTGCGGGGAGACAAGCCCGCATTTTTCAGGTGACTGAGAAAACGCAGGACAACCGCCGCAGAGATATTTTCAAGAGCCACGACCTTCTGGCTTTCGAGGTAATCCAGATAGCGCGCCAAATCCCGACCATAGGCATCGAGCGTGTTATTCGCCAGGCCGCGCTCCACTGCCAGATAGTTCAAGTAATGGTCGAGATAATGGTTCATAAAATCCTGAAGTAAGGTCTTTACCCGTCCAAGCTTTCGAGTAAGGATTTGCGAATATCTTCACGTTTTGCTTCGTCACTGATTGTTTGTCCGAAGATATCTTTTACATAGAAAGTATCGGCAACCTGATCAACCTTGGTGGAAATTTTGGCAACATGAATATAGAGACCCAACTCGGCAAGAGTTCGGGTAATCCTGTAGAGAAGACCAACTTCATCGTGAGCGAAGATATCAATGACCGTGTGTTCTCTGGAAACATCTGTGTCAAACTCAACCTTGTTCGGATAACGCGGCAGGTTTTGACCTGGAAGGAATCCGGCTTTCTGACGTTTCTTGACCATGCCGGAGACTTTCACGCGACCTTCCAGAACAGAGGTCAAATCGGCCTGAACCTTCTCCCATTTGGCAGGGTCATCAATAATGCCGCCAATCGGCTTGTTCACATGCAGGATATCGAGCGCGAAACCGTTACGGCGCGTATAAATCTGCGCACCGAGAATGTTAATGCCGTTGGCCGCCATAACCCCTGCAATCATGCTGAACAAACCGGGAACATCGAGGGTGGAGATCGTCACACTGGTATATTCTGCTTCCTCATCATGCGACACTTGCATGGCAACCGTATCGTTGCCCCGCGACAGCTCAAGAGCCAAGTGATCCTTGATTTCAAAGGAACGGTGGGTCAGCAGATAGCGTGTCCCCATTGAACGGAGCCTGTCCTTGATCTTCTTTTCACCGAAATCATCTTTGAGTGCCGCCAGGACTTTACGTTTACGATTGCGAACTCGCTCAGAGCGAATATCGCTCATAAAGTTGCCCCGCTCAAAGGTTTCGTAGGCCTTCTCGTATAGATCCTGTAGCAGATGGCCTTTCCATTCAGACCAGACATCAGGGCCAACAGCCTTCAGATCGGCAAAGGTCAACAGGAAAAGCATTTTCAGCGTCTCTGCCATCTCCATGGTATTGGCAAAGTCCTGAATCAATCGGATATCATTCAAGTCACGCCTTTGGGAGATGTGAGCCATGTCAAGATGGTGGCGAACCAGGAATTCAAGACGCTGGCTGGCTTCTTTGGAAAGGTTCAGGCGGCGGGCGATCTTTGGGATCATGTCCGCGCCCTTGTTGGAATGGTCCTTCCCCTCCCCTTTACCTATATCGTGGAAGAGGACCGCCAGCACGATCAGCTCCGGCTTGCCGATATCAGCGGCAACCTTGGTCAGCAATGGCTTCTCGGCAGCATAAAAACCGGACCAGAGCTTCTCTATCTCTTCGACAGCAAAGATCGAATGGATATCGACCGTGTAAACATGATAGGCGTCGTGCTGAACTTTACAGTAGATTCTTTTAAATTCGGGGATGTACTTATTCAAAAACGCCAGGTGGTGCATGTCACGCAAACTCTGGGCGACACCGGTCGGGCCACGCATGATTTCCAGAAACATCTCAGAAACTTCGCGATTACGCCTGAAACTGTCATTGACCAGGGAGAGGTTCTCGCGGATCTGACCCTTGACATCCATACTCAGAGCAAGGCTGTTCTGTTTGGCCAACAAAAAGGCTTGCATGATTGCTTCCGGACGATTTTCAAAGACGCTTTCACGGGCAGTCTTCAGCTCACCACGATAGCTGAAAAAGTCCTCGCCGAGGCTGCGTCTGCCGAGATAACCGAACAGGCCCGTGGACGCATCTTTTTCTTTATACGCCTTGAAAATCAAGGAAGTCGCCAGGTGCTCTGTTCTGGTTGCGTGAGAGTAATAATCCTGCATGAACTGTTCAACCGAGAGAGCCTTTTTGTTGTCTTCGTATCCAAGGAAGGCAGCGATCTGTTCCTGCTTGTCAAACTGGAGCTGGTCGGTTTTACGCTTCAACTGAAAATGCAGCTCATTGCGAATTCGCCAGAGATAATCGTAAGCGGAATCGATTTCCTCCATCTCCTGATTCGAGATGACGCCCTTTTTTAAAAGGTCACGCACGCTCTTTGCCTTGAACTTGACGCGCATCATCCACACCGCCGTATGGAGATCTCTCAGGCCACCTTCCCCTTCCTTGATATTCGGTTCCAGCATATAGACAGTCGAACCATACTTGCTCAGTCGGGTTTTGTGCTCTTCAAATTTAGACTTTAGAAAACCCTGGCTGTTGCGATTCAGAAGTGGCCCGAGCACCTGACGTTCGAACTCATGGTAAAGGACTTCGTCTCCGACAAGGAAGCGCGTGTCGAGCATGGCGGTACGGATGGTAATATCAGTTTGAGCAAGGCTTAAGCAATCGGAGGCAGTACGGACGCTGTAACCGACATCAAGGTTAAGATCCCACATCAGGTAGAGCACCCGTTCAGCGATCTTTTCTGCGAGGTCCTTATTCTGCTCACTGCAGTAAAACATGACGTCAATATCAGAAAGAGGATTCAGTTCACCCCGTCCGTAGCCACCCAGGGCAAGAACCGCCGAGCAGACCTTGCCTGACGTAGGGAATTCTGCGGCCGAGCACTGATAGAGGCAGCGAATCAATTCGTCTGCCATAGAGGTCATGCAGGCGACAACATCGCGACCACTGCCTCCGGATTTGTGCATTTCATGACAATGGTCACGATGGTACTCGAGGTACAACCGGGCCGCGTCGAGCAGATGAGAACGTCTCTCTTCAAAAGAGACATCGCCGGCCATCATCAATTCTGTGGCAAAAAAATCTTTTAGGGTTTCATGTTTCATCATGCTATCGGGTCGCTATCAGCTTGTTGTTGACTGCATAGTCTTTGATGGCTGCAGCAATCGCCTTCGCAGCAGAATTCTGGAAGGCACTGCTCCTGAGGCGTTTCTCTTCACGGGGATGGCTAATAAAAGCCGTCTCCACGAGGACAGAGGGCATTGTCGCACCGAGCAGCACGTAAAACGGGCCCTGCCTGACGCCCAGGTCGCGCACGTCACTATACTTTTTGCTGATCCCTTTGACCAAACCCTCCTGAATCACGGTCGCAAGACGACTGGACTCGTTAATCTTGGCATTGGCCATCAGGTCAAAAAGGATCAGTTCAAGATCAGAAACCTGCTTAATCGAGGTGCCGTTTTCACGGGCAGCGACGGCAGCGGCTTTGTCGTTTTTGGAGAAGTTCAAGTAGTAAGTTTCGATACCGAAGGCCTTACGATTGTTGTTCGCGTTGGCATGGAGCGATATGAAAAGATCTGCGCCAACCTTGTTGGCAATGGCGGTTCTCTCTTCTAATGGCAGATAAACATCGCCGCTACGGGTCAGAATAACCTCGCAGCCAATCTGCCTGGTTAATTCTTTTGACAGAGCCTTGGCCATCTGCAGGGTGACATCTTTCTCAAGGGTTCCAGACTTGCCTACAGCACCAGGATCTTTTCCACCGTGGCCAGCATCAACAACAATACGCCGCAGGGTTGAGGTCGCCGGAGCCTTGGGGATATGCAGCGGTTTTTGATCTTTGGGGGTTTCGTTGAGGACTTTGGCGATCGCATCCCCGCCGCTGTCAGGCAAGCTGCTGATCTCAGGATCGCGGCGTTTTAGCTCCGGCGACTTGTCGCCCGCAACATCAATAACGATCCGCCAGGGGTCACTCAACGGGAAGACCTTGTAATCACCAATGCTTTCAAGATCAAGGACCACACGAACCGTATCGGATTGCGGCGAGCCGGTGCGAATCTGGCGCAACAGGCCATCATCGACCGCCGTTTTCTCGTTGAGCCCTTCAGCTAAAGCGGTCTTTTCGATATCAACATAAAGTCTGGGTGGAGCACCCTTGCTCGGCTCCGGGACAAGGTAGTGTGCTGAAAACTTGGTCTGGCTGGAGACATCCAGGACAATTCGAGTATAGCCGGGGTTCGACCAGTAACGAATAGAGGAGAGCGTTCTGGAGCCAGCAGACGTTTTTGCCGGAGCGGCAGCTACTGTGGATTGCGGTGTGTCAGCTGCAGCTTTTGCATCTGAGAGAGGTTTTGCATCGACCGCATTATCGGCAGGCGCATAGGGAGCCAGTGCCGCCAGGCGTGCCTTGGCTTTGCCGGCCATATCACCTTTCGGCTGAGCTTCGACCAGCAGCTTGTAAAGTGCGTAAGCCGCTGACTTGTCAGCCAGGACCTCTTCCATAAGCTTGCCGGCCTGCAACAGGGCATCATCGGCGAGGGAGCTGTCAGGGTAAGTTTCAGCCATCTGCACAAAGAGCTCAACAGAGCGCTGCGCATCCGGCTTGATACGGCTGACAGCATAAAGACCGGCCATGGTCTTGCCGCACATGTAAAGGGAATCTGCACCGCGGCGGGTTTTGGGGAAACGTTGGTACACCGATTCGAACTTGTCATAAACATTCTCCCAGTTCTCACGATACATCTGCTTGCGCGACGAATCCTGTAGAGAATAGTAGGCATCACGCGCCTTCTGGTAAGCCTGTTCGGAGTTTTCTGCAAAGACAGCGACCGGTGACAGCAGCCAGAACAAAGAGAGTGTAAGTATGACTATGCGTTTCATATTCATCAAAGCATCTTTTTGAGTTCGTCGAGCAAATTAAGTGCTTCCAGCGGCGTCAGGACAGAAACGTCCATCTCTTCAATACGCTGCCTGACCGGATCAGCCTGTTCAAAGAGCCCCAACTGAGGAGCCTCGCTCTTTTTGACAGCATTCTTGCTGCGCGCCAGGCGCGGAGCCCCGGCTTCGTATTCACCGGATTCCAGGTTGCGCAGAACTTCCTTGGCACGCTCGATCACAGCGGCAGGTAAACCGGCCAGGCGCGCCACCTGAATCCCGTAGGAATGACTGGCCCCACCCTTGACAATCCGGCGCAGGAAAATAATCTGATCGTTCCATTCCTTAACCGCGACGTTGAAGTTCTGCACACGTTCACGAGTCTGCGCCAGATCAGTCAACTCATGGTAGTGAGTTGCAAACAGGGTCTTGGCTGCCACCTTGCTATTGTCATGCAAGTATTCAGCCACAGCCCAGGCGATACTGACGCCGTCAAAAGTAGAGGTTCCGCGGCCGATCTCATCGAGGACAATCAGACTGTGTGGCGTGGCATGGTTGAGGATGTTGGCGGCTTCTGTCATCTCGACCATGAACGTCGACTGCCCGCGGGCCAGGTTGTCACTGGCGCCAACCCGGGTGAAGATTCGATCAACGATGCCGATATGTGCCTTTTTTGCAGGCACCAGGCTACCGACCTGCGCCATCAAAACGAGCAGCGCAACCTGACGCATAAAGGTTGATTTACCAGCCATATTCGGACCGGTAATAATCAGAATCTGTTTTTCCGTGGTGTCCATATGCACATCATTGGCGACAAAACGCTCACCGAGATTCATCGTCTCGATGACCGGATGGCGACCATCCTCAATGAGCAATTCGGTCGAATCATCCATCAACGGAGTGCAGTAGTTGTGTTCATGGGCAAGATCGGCGAGGCCAAGCAAAACATCCAGCACGGCGACCTTGTCGGCCGTCGCCTGAATACGCTGTCCCTGAAGCGCGACCTGCCTGCGGACCTCCTGAAAAAGATCGTATTCGATCTCAACAACCCGGTCTTCCGCACCAAGTACTTTTTCCTCGTATTCCTTAAGTGTTGGCGTGATATATCGTTCGGCGTTAGCCAATGTCTGCTTACGCTGGTAATCCTCAGGTACGCGATCCAGGTGCGAACGGGTGACTTCGATATAGTAGCCAAAGACCCTGTTATAACGAACCTTGAGGGTTGAGATCCCGGTGCGCTCTTTTTCCTCCTGCTCCAGACGTGCAATCCAACCTTTGCCCTCTCGACTGATGCTGCGCAGTTCATCGAGCTCGGCATGATACCCTTCGCGAATCAAGCCACCTTCACGCATTACAAAGGGAGGATCATCGACGATAGATTTCGCAATCAGCTCAACCATTTCAGGCAGAGTATCAAGGCTGTCTCGCAGCTCCGCCAGCAGAGGGCTCTCCAGTTGCGCGAGGCGATCAATAAGTTGGGGAAGTTTTTCCAGTGAGATGCGAAGCGCGGCCAGGTCTTTGGCGTTGCCGGTGGCCATGGCGATTCTGCCATTAAGCCGCTCCAGGTCATAGACGTCATCAAGACATTGGCGCAGGTCATCCCGGCAGAGGCTCTCGCGAACCAGCTCTTCGACAGCGGCATGCCGCTCAACAATACGTCTCTGGTCAACCAGGGGATGAGTCATCCAGTGCCGCAGTTTACGCGCGCCCATGGCTGTGACCGTACGATCCATGACCCCAAGCAGGGAGCCCTTTCGTTGACCATCATGCAAGGTTTCCGTAAGCTCCAGGTTGCGGCGGGTAAAGTCATCGAGGACCATATGATCGCGGACATGGTAGGTCAGCAATGGCTGCAGATGAGAAACAGCCCCTTTCTGCGTCTCTTCCAGGTAATAAAGGACCATTCCGGCAGCCTGAATTGCAGCAGGCATTGCATGACAACCGAAACTCTCCAGTGATCCGTCAGGGAAAAACTCCAGAAGCACCTGTCGTGCGCGGTCTTCGGCAGACGCCCAATCGGGGAGTCGATTAACAATCCGGCCCTGCAGAATCCCTTGCAAAGCATCAACGGCCTTATCCTCGGCATCACCCTCAGCGACGAGCACCTCAGCCGGATCCCGGGAAAGAATTTCACCCGCGGTACTCTCCAGGTCAGAAAGCTCCGTAACCTTGAACTCACCGGTCGTTATGTCGACGTAAGCAACACCGAAACAGTCATTGCCAAGCGGAGCCAACGCCAAGAGGTAATTATTGCGGCGCGGATCTAGCGTGTCGGTATCGACAACCAGCCCCGGTGTGACCACTCTGACGACTGCGCGCTTGACAAGCCCCTTGGTCGTTTTTGGGTCTTCGACCTGTTCACAGATTGCGACGTTGTGTCCGTGTTGAACAAGCTTGGCGATATAAGGTTGGCAGCTATGAAACGGGATACCACAGAGAGGGATCTCTTCCGCAGCGCCCTTGTTACGAGCGGTCAGGGTAATATCGAGAATTCGCGATGCGACAACTGCATCCTCCATGAACATTTCATAAAAATCGCCAAGGCGAAAAAATAGTATCGCATCCGGATAATCAGCCTTAATCTCCAGATACTGTTGCATCATCGGTGTTTTTTTTGCCATTGTTGCTATAATCCAAAAAAAACAACCCCTTACAGGGTCGCACAAAGATTTAAAGACAAAACATTCCCTGGTTATTATGTTAACAAATCACTCAGTTGGCTGTAAACAGCAAAGAGGGTTTAAAAGTAATTCATATGGTTGCCAAAAGAGCACAAAGTACATTATGGTTGTAAGCTATTAATTCTGAGGAGTACAGCAACGTCAATGACCCCCACAGCCGAGATTCACCCCCTGCTTCAGGGCTTGAACAAATGTGATTACAACGTAGAGAGCCTTGATGATGAAATTCGCGTCGACAGCCTGTGTGTCGACCTGTTGCGGCACTTTTACCAGGAGCTGGTACAAAAGAAAGGGATGCCGCCGGAACAAGCTGGCGCGTGTTGTCATGGCGCCGACTACTTTCTGCGCGAGTTCGTCATTCCCGAGCGGCACAAGAATCTCTTCGACGTAGAAGCAAATGACCTGCTGCAGTTTGCCGGCCACTGGTACATCATTCGCACGCCGGAGCCAAACCTGACCGAATTAAAAAAGATCCTTACGGGGACAGCGGAACTCTATAATTACCTGGCGTCCCAAAAGATGGTAAGCCAGGAAACAGCTGACGCGGTGACCACCCAAAGTGAGGCGCTCGACTACTTCCAGAAAAGGATTGATGACTTCTGGGCAATCGAAGGCGAGGGCTACGACAGCTGGAGAGACGCCTGCCCGCTATAGACAGCATCAGGTCTCATTACAGAGCAACAAGCCGACAACAATATGACGCCAACAACAAAATCACCCAAAATGGCAGCAGCCAGGCTCTCTGTTTTTACAGCACTGGGGCTGGCCATACTCAAGCTTATCACCGGTATCCTCACCGGCAGCCTGGCGGTATTGACCTCGGCGATCGACTCTTTGCTCGACATCCTGATGTCAGGCATCAACCTGATGGCGATCCATCACGCTGAGCAACCGGCCGACGAACGACATCCCTACGGTCACGGCAAATTCGAATCACTGGCAACAATCTTTCAGGCCCTGGTTATTGCAGTCTCTGGCTGCTGGATTATTTACGAAGCCGTTCAGCGCATGATCGAAGCAAGTCCAATCAAGCAGACCGGTATCGGCATTATCGTCATGTCAATCAGCACGGTCGCGTCGTTCATGATCAGCCGCCACCTGCGTCGGGTCGCCAAAGAGACAGACTCTTCAGCGCTCAAAGCAGACTCCCTCCATTTTTCGATGGATGTCTACACCAACCTGGCCTTGCTTGTTGGATTGATCCTGATCAGCCGTTTCAACCTGCCCTGGCTGGATCCGGTCATGTCACTCATGGTCGCCGTCTATATTCTCATCGAATCGCTCCGCTTGCTGCGACAGGCCATGCGTGACATCCTCGACGAACAATTACCGGAGGTCGTTCGGCATGAAATCGAAAGCCTGATCAACGATCACAAACATGAACTCTTTGGTTACCACAACTTGCGCACCCGTCGTGCCGGATCGCATAAGCTGATCGATTTTCACTTAACCGTTTGTAAACACCTGTCCGTCGAAGAGGCGCATGACATTACCGATTACATCGAAAAGAAGATCGGGGATGAGATCATAGGTACGGACGTCACCATCCATGTCGAGCCCTGCCGCAGGCATGGATGCCCGGGTCGTGAAGCATGTCCGACCCAGAGTATTCGTCGCGCAGATGATGACAAGGAATGGTGGAAAGAAGGTAAGGATGTTAATGACATGCCTTCAGATGACATTCAAAGAGCAACAGATTAACGCTCTTTTGCTTTCATGCTGCAAAAAGAGTACAAAGCGACTCAATTTGTTCACATATAATGAGACAAATCAACATGACATAAAATAGGGTTTGTCAGCCATCTGAGGAACAGCACAAACTAGTACCGTGTAACCCATAAAATGTCGCAAAATTGCGACGGGATTTGGCGCACCAACAAGGCGTGGCTGAGAGCGCATAGCACCGCTATGTTACCGAAGCCAAAACGCAGTTGGTGTGCCAAAGAACAAGCAAGATGCGTTAGTTTATGGGTTACACGGTACTAGCACCCTACCCCAACAAGACCTTCCCACCCAGGACCACCAACAAAACACCCAACGTGCCCTGAATCACCGGCTGCAAGCCAAGAAAAACCGGCTGAAACCTGCGACTGGAAATCATTACGGCCACAATAGCGTACCAGGCAAAAGAGATGACGAACATGGCTATGTTCAGAACAACTTTCCCCCAGAGTGGGAAGTCAGGGTTCATGAGCAGAGCAAAGAGACTCAGGTAGAAGGCCCATGCTTTCGGGTTGGTTAAGTTGGTCAGCAGGCCGATCCGGTAAGAGGCCAGCGGAGAAGGTTCCCTTTGCACGTTCGTGGCCTTATCCGGGGCCTTTCTGCTTCGGCAATGACGCAACATATCAACACCGATCCAGGCCAGGTAACCGCCACCGACAAAACGCGTAATCAGAGCAAAATAGGGAATGGAATGAACCAGTACCAGCAAACCGACCAGACCTGCCAAGGCAAAGAGGCCACTGCCGGTGGCAACACCCAAGGCCGTCAAAAGACCTGCTCGCCGGGATTGCCCCAATGCCGTGTTGGTCACCAGGATAAAATTGGGTCCAGGTGAGACAATAGCGAAGGTGAAGACGCTGAGAAAAGTAAAGATAGCCGGCCAGGTTGTTTCCATAGGGTCACTTTAGTCTTCATAACCGAGACAGACAAGAGTCAAAAAAAGCTGAAGACATTTATTAACGCAAAGGCGCAAAGACGTGAAGAAAAAACTCATATTCTCTGTGAAATGTCTCAATCAAAACTGTCACCCTCTGCATCTTTGCGCATCGCCCAGAAGAGCCTATAAGGGTTTTACAGAGACATTCTATGACGAGAGGGGGAAACGGGAGCGAGAAAGGAGAACGGGGGCTCCAGAAGAGCCCCCGTTTTTTTACTAACGGCTTCAGGTTAAACAGTTTCCTCTGTCATATCCTGGACCAGAGAAAGTTCATCACTGTTAAAGACCTTGTCGATATCAAGCAGGATCAAAAACTCTTCCTCGACCTTGCCCATCCCTTTGATGAACTCGGTATTCAGTTTGGTGCCCAGGCGCGGTGGAGGCTCAATCGCATCCGAACGAATCTCGAGGACCTCGCGAACCGCATCCGCCAAGGCTCCGACAACGATCGGTTCACCATCGACCAGAACTTCTACAACAATTATGCAGGTATCCTGACTTTCCTCAGCGGCCGGCAAACCCAGCTTAAGGCGCATATCGATAACAGGAACCACTTGACCGCGCAGGTTGATAACACCAAGCATGTAATCCGGTGTCTGTGGAACACTGGTCACCGAGACCACACTCAAGATCTCTCGAGTGCGACTGACCTCGACGCCGAAGAGCTCACCTGCAAGGCAAAAGGTGACATACTGTTTACTGTTAACTGAACTGCTCTCTTCCATGAAAAGCTCCTCAATATTGTTCAAAATCGTTGTCTTGAGCGTCAACACTTCCGACGATTTCAACCTGCTCATCGCTTTTTCTCACAGATGCTGAGTCGCTGCTAAAATGTTTGATCTGCGGCTGAGCTTTAGCAGCTGTCATCGGGCTGGAGGTTGCCAGAGAATCAAGAGACTCTCCACCATTTGCAACAACAAACGAAGCGACCATCTCTGACAACACTTCCGCTTGACCGGAAAGTTCTTCAGCGGTAGAAGCCATCTCTTCCGAAGCAGAAGCATTCTGCTGAATCACGCTATCAAGCTGCTGTATGCTTTTGGCGATCTGCTCTGCCCCCGCATCCTGCTCGCGGCTGGCAGCAGCAATCTCCTGAACCAGCTCCGCAGTCTTCTGAATGTTAGGCACCATGACTTCAAGCATCTTGCCGGCAGCTTCTGCCGTTTCGACGCTGCCGCTCGAAAGCTCATTAATCTCGCCGGCAGCGACTTGACTGCGTTCTGCAAGCTTCCTGACTTCAGCGGCAACAACAGCAAAACCTTTACCTTGTTCTCCGGCACGCGCAGCCTCAATCGCGGCATTCAATGCTAACAAGTTGGTCTGTCTGGCGATCTCTTCGATAATCACTATTTTGTTAGCAATCTCGCGCATCGACCCGACAGTCTTATTAACTGCCACACCGCCTTCCAGGGCATCATTGGCGGCCTTGATGGCAACCTTTTCTGTCTGCATGGCGTTGTCTGCATTCTGACGGATATTAGCAGTCATCTCTTCAATACTGGAAGAAGCTTCCTCGGCCGCTGCCGCTTGCTCAGAAGCACCCTGCGACATTTCCTCGGCACTCGCGCTGATCGCCTGGCTACCCGCAGAAACATTCAACGAAGAAGCCTGCATCTGCCCAACAACTTTCGACAAAGCAGCATTCGCTTTTGCCAGGGGCTCACGGATAACACCCTCAGCCTTGAAGGTAAAGTTTCCTTCTGACAAAGCGTCAAATGCAGCCAACACTTCGTTCTTCATATTGTCTGCAAAATGATCAAGGGCCACAGCCATCTGACCGATCTCGTCACTACGCTGCATATCGAGGCGCTGATCCAGGTTGCCGGCATTCATGTCCTGAATCATTGCTACAGCCTTGCTCATTGGCACAGAGATACTCCTTGCGAAGAAATAGGCAAATAACAAGCCCACAACTATCCCGAAGCCAATCACACCCCAGAGTACGGTTTTGGCCAGTGACGCGGATTTATTGATGAGGCTTGTTTGCTCTGCCAGGTCCTGGCTAACCAGCTCTTCGATGGCTTCAGCCGTAACGATAGTCACATCTGCAGACTTCTTGATATTGGCAAGCAGAGCCTTTATCTCATGATCCTTTGCAACCAGGGTGTCGAAGTCCTTTTCATACCTACCCAGCTGAGCAAAGATTTGCTCCTTTTTCGAAAGATCCAAGTCGGAACCATTGACCAGATCTTGTAACTGTTCAATGGCTGCATCAGCGCGCTTCATGTACTTGGCGTCACTACGCAGCATGTAATCTTTTTCGTGACGACGAATTGTCAGGTACAGTACTTCGCCAGCATTGAAGTTGTTATCTTTCAAGACCTGCTCAACATTGTGAGCCGCAGTACGGAAGGAACCGTAGACCCCGGACTTTTCGTCGAGCCCCATGTCGACCTGAGCATCAACAAACTTTTTAAAACCGCTACGATAATCTGCAAGATGGCCCTGCATATCTTTGCCTTTTTGCATCACGGCAGGATTCGTTGCGTTGGTTTTTAGTCGCTCGGCCCTTTCCACTGCAGAATCAAGGAACTTGTTAACCCTGTCCTGATATTTCAGATCTTTACGCATCAGGAAGTCTTTTTCACTCCGACGCACTTGAAGAATATCTGTAACCATCATATCAGCGTCTTCCATCAGATTCCATTGAACCTTGACATCATCCTGGTATCCGCTGATGACTTCATCGAGTTGATAAATACCGGTCAATCCGACAACGGTTAAAAGAATCAGGATAACGCCAAATCCGAGCCCTAACTTTGATCCAATCTTCATCTGCTTTACTCCTAAAACATCGGCCCCTTAAGGGCGGTTATTTTTCTTTTGAGTCAATAGTTGCTTTCCCCTATCGACTTTATAAAGAAATGTCTCGTGTTCTTTACCGCAGCTCTCGCAAACAGCAGGCCAATTTTGATTTCACCCCTCTCGGAAACACCTGCACGGAGCAAAAAGCCTAATTTAAAAAGGATTAAAATAAATATTATTTTCATTTAATCTGGTTGTTATGAGCCAATCACCAAAAGACAAATGCTTCTGACACAACTCAGAAAGTCACAAAACTGTGTCACCCGTAAAGATACAAACTGAAACCTTGATCAGTGAGAACTTTATCTCAGAAGAATGCGACTGGATTGGCAGAGTTTCCCCTTGCCCTCTCTTCGCAAAAGGTGTAACACCTTAAGCCCTTGTCAACTTACTTTTAGAGGAGAAATCATGGGTATACTCAACAACACCGTCAGCATCTGTCAGTTCCAGGTGCTCGGCACTATGCCAGCGACTGATCTGGCGACCTGGGTCGGCGAAGGTCTTGCCAATGACGGTTTTCGTTCCATAGAACAAACCAGTGAAGAGCTATCGAGTGGCTGGGTGCAGTTGGATGATTATCAGGAAAGCGACTTTAACGGCCTGCATACGTTCCAGCACGATCACTACCTGGCCTTCTCCCTGCGTCGCGACCAACGCAAGCTGCCAACCGCGTTACTCAAACCCTATATTCTAAAAGCTGAAGAAGAGTGGCTGGCAGCCAATCCGCAATTCAAACGCGTCCCCAAGCAGCAACGCGAAGATCTGCGTGACGCCGTGCGCGGCAACCTTTTCTCAAAAACCCTGCCAGCGCCGGCGATCTACGATGCCGTCTGGGATACCCGCAGCAACATGATCACCTTCAGCGCCCTCGGCACAAATGCAGTTGATCTCTTTGTAGACCAGTTCAAGAAGAGCTTTGAAGGTTTGCGCCTGGTGCCGATACACCCTATCGCGCGTGCGGGCCAGGTGATCGACGAAGCTCTGCAACCTGCCCTCAGCCAGGCCAATCGCAGCGGCAGTGATGCGGTTTTGGAGCAGATCGAAGCGAACCAGTGGCTCGGCACCGATTTCCTGCTCTGGCTGATGCACGAGACGATGAACGCCGCCTCTGAATACGCCGTAAATCAACCGGGGCCTGCAGACGCTGGCGACAGTTTTGTCGCCTACCTCAACGATCGTCTGCTCTTGGCCTTCAGTAGTGAAAGCGGCGTACAGAAAGTCACGGTCACCGGACCGCAGGATCACTTCAGTGAGGTCCGCACAGCCTTACAGGGGGGCAAAGAGATTCACGAGGCAGTCCTTTACATAGAGAAGCAGGATAAGCAGTGGAAAATGACTCTGAAAGGCGACACTTTTCATTTTGCATCGTTCAAGGCTCCGGCTGTCACCCTGGAAAAGGATGACATCACAGATCCGGAGATGGAACGCGAAGCGGTTTTCTTTGAAAGGATGTATCTGTTAGAAGAAGGCTTACAGCTCTTTAACAGCCTTTTTGCGACTTTCCTTGCGCAGCGCCTCGACCAGGGTTGGGCACAGAAGGAGCAGGAGATCAGGACTGCTTTGGCTCAAGCTTAAAACCATTACGACAGTTCGTAACAAAGCCCGGCTGAAAATTCAGCCGGGCTTTGTTGTCTACACATAACGCCATCTGGGTCAAAAAATCGCTAGTCTGAGCTGGCACCATGGTCAGACCGTACGGTAAAGGCCTCATCACGACGTCGCTGATTCAACAACCAGATCGCATAAGCCTTGGACCGGGATACTTCGGTTGTCTCCGTGACCTCTGTGCCCTCTGTGGTGAACAAAAGCTTACCGACCATACTGATCATCAAACCGCTCAATATCATCTTCACTCAACAGAGCCCCCGTCTGCACCTCAATGATCTCAAGAATCTGATCACCTGGGTTGGCCAAGCGGTGCTTATGGCCAATCGGGATATAGATCGACTGGTTGGCCTCAACCGTCTGCACAACATTCTCCAAGGTCACTTCAGCAACCCCACGCACAACAACCCAATGCTCGGCGCGATGCTGGTGGCTTTGCAGTGAAAGCCTTGCCCCAGGCGTGACTGTAATTCGTTTGACGAGGAAGCCGTCTCCGGCATCAAGACCCTCATAGGCACCCCAGGGACGGTTGACGCGTTTGTGCAGCAGGTATTCTTCCCGGTTTTGTGTTTTGAGCCGGGAGACGATCTCTTTGACCTCCTGAACACGATCCTTGGCGGCAACCAGCACAGCATCAGCCGTCTCAACCACGATTGTGTTCTCAAGACCGATACTCGCAACCAGACGTGAGCCAGAGTAGAAGTAACTGTCTTTACAGGCAACTTCGCTTACATCACCACTGCTGACATTGCCTTGGCCATCGGCTTCACCAGCCTCCCAGAGCGCCGCCCAGGAGCCAACATCGCTCCAGCCGGCATCGAGTGGAATCACCACGGCGCGATCGGTCTTCTCCATCACCGCATAATCGATGGAATCAGAGGGACAAGCCGCAAAAGCCTCGGCATCCAGGCGAGTAAAATCAAGATCAGCCGCCCGCCCCTGCCAGGCCTTTCGACAGGCCGCCAACATCTCCGGTGCAGCTTTCTCGAGCTCCGCAAGATAGACCGAAGCCTTAAAGAAGAACATACCGCTGTTCCAGTAATAATCGCCGCTCGCCAGGTACTTCTCGGCCGTCGCCAGATCAGGTTTTTCAACAAACTCCCGAACGTCAAAGATATTCTCAACTGAAAGCTGCGGACTGGAAGCTAAAGACTGTCCCTTACGGATATAACCGTAGCCGGTTTCTGGTGCTGTCGGCACAATACCAAAGGTCAGCAGCGCACCGCCCTGCACCGCATCAACACCGTCCGTGACGGCAGCACAGAGAGCCGCGGCGTCGCGGATCACATGATCGGCAGCCAACACCAGCAGGAGCGGATCCGAACCGTCGGCCATAGCCTGCAGAGCCGCCACAGCAACGGCCGGAGCCGTGTTACGGCCAACCGGCTCCAGGATCACAGTCTCCGCCGCCTGCTCCACCTCGCGCAACTGCTCGGCAACCATAAAACGATGAGCGTCGTTGCAGACCACCAGTGGAGCACCCAGGTCAGCGAGACCTTCCAGGCGTAGCACGGTTTCCTGTAGCATGGTTCGTTCACCGACCAGCGGCAAGAGTTGTTTTGGATAAAGTTCGCGGGATAAGGGCCACAGGCGGGTGCCTGCTCCACCGCTTAGAATTACTGGTACAATCATAAAAACCCCTTAGATAAAGCACTAAACCAGAAAAGCTATTTAACCATGATGGACTAGATACACACGATAGACCAAAAACCAAACATGTTTACATCCATCCCGTTCATCATGGTTAATAAAGATTTTATTTTCTAAAATTATCCTTATTTTTCAGGAACCACCGATACGTCTTTTCAATCCCCTCACGTAAGGAAACCTTTGCTTCCCAACCCATGTTCTTCGCCCGAGAAACATTAAGCAGCTTGCGCATGGTGCCGTCCGGCTTGGTCGAATCGAATTCCAGGCCACCCTCATAGCCAACCACATCCTTGACTGTCTCAGCCAGTTCCCGGATCGTCACGTCAACGCCGGTGCCAAGATTCAGGAAACAGGGGTCAGGATAATTCAGCAGCGTTTCAGCTAAAGTCTCATCGTCAGACTCCATCACAAAAACACAACCATCTGCCATGTCGTCCACATACAGGAACTCCCGCATCGGTGTGCCGGTGCCCCAGATGGTTACAGCATCTTCGCGTCCCTCTGCCTTCGCCTCATGGAAGCGGCGAATGAGCGCGGGCAAAACATGTGAGTTCTCCGGGTGGAAGTTATCCCCAGGCCCATAAAGGTTGGTCGGCATCACCGCCACAAACTTGGTGCCATACTGACGGTTGTAAGATTCACACATCTTCAGACCGGCAATTTTGGCCAACGCGTAAGGCTCATTGGTCGGTTCCAGCAAACCGGTCAGCAGAGCATCCTCGCCCATCGGCTGAGACGCCGCTTTGGGATAGATGCAGGAAGAGCCCAGGAATAGCAGGCGCTTCACACCATGCAGATAAGCCTGGTGGATCACTGCGTTCTGAATCGCCAGGTTCAGGTAGATGAAATCGGCCGGATAGGTGTTGTTGGCGTGAATGCCACCCACCTTAGCCGCGGCCAGGATCACGTATTCCGGCTTTTCAGCGGCAAAAAACTCCGCCACAACCTTAGGGTCTGTCAGATCAAGCTCATCGATCTCCGGTGTCAGCAGATTCGTGTAACCACCGGACAGCAAACGACGCACAATTGCTGACCCAACCAGACCATTGGAACCTGCAACAAATATTTTTGAGCTAGTATTCATAATTTTTATCAACCTTGATGGACTTGATTAACGTGATGTATTTAAGTTGTAGCAAGACGATTCTTCTGGCTGAGAACAGGAGTGTGAATTCTTTGATACTCAAGCCGTGGCCTGCCAAAGTTAACAAGAAGGCCAACATCGAGGCCAGAGACTTTAAGATAATTCATGGTTTGAGCAAAGTGTTCTGGAGCAATGGCTTTAACTGCTTTCAATTCAACGATAACCTTATCTTCGACCAGCAAATCTGCACGAAACTCACCAACACAATGGTGTCTAAAATTTACCTTGCAGACAGCCTGACTCTCAACTTTCAGACGATAAGATTTTAAAACAACAGAAAGAGCTTTTTCATAAACAGATTCTAGAAAACCGCAACCCAACTCATTACTGACTTCAAAACACGCACCGAGGATCTTCTCGGTCAATTCTTTATGAAGCATATCCCCCCCCTAACAATCCAAATTGAAACAAAAGAATAACAATAAAAAGTCAAAAAAAACCACCTTGATGTACATGATGAACTCGATAGCTAAGGTTTAAAACATCATGTTCATCAAGTGCATCATGGTTAAAACAAAAGCCTAGAAATAAACAAACAAAAACAAAGACATATTGACCTTGATGTACATGATGAACACGATGGGTGAACCTATAAAATATCGCTTCCATCAAGTGCGTCATGGTTAGAGTCAAATGCTATTCGTGATAGTCGAAAACCTGATAGCCGTGGCCTTTAACCAGTTCATCACGGCGAGCGCTCTCCAGGTCGGAACGGACCATCTCGATCACCAGTTGCTCGAAAGTGGTTTTCGGTTCCCAGCCTAGCTTGGCTTTGGCCTTGGCTGGGTTGCCGAGCAGCGTCTCCACCTCTGCTGGACGGAAGTAGCGTGAATCTACACGAACAATCACCTGGCCTGGCTGCAAAGCCCCAGCCAGTACGCCCCGATCAGTAGCAACGCTATCCACAACACCCACCTCTTCCTGACCGTCGCCTTCCCAGCGCAGTGTTACGCCGAGTTCACCGGCAGCCGTCTCGACCATTTGCCGCACCGAATACTGTTTACCGGTAGCAATCACGAAATCTTCGGGTTCATCCTGTTGCAGCATCAACCACTGGGCTTCGACATAGTCACGAGCATGCCCCCAATCGCGGAGCGCCGAGAGGTTGCCTAGATACAGGCACTCTTGCAGTCCTAACGACATTCGAGCCACGGCTCGTGTAATTTTTCTCGTGACAAAGGTCTCACCGCGGATCGGCGACTCATGATTAAACAAGATACCATTACAAGCGAACATGCCGTAAGACTCACGGTAATTGACTACGATCCAGTAGCCATAGAGCTTTGCAATACCGTAGGGAGAACGTGGATAGAAAGGTGTGGTCTCGGTCTGCGGAGTCTCCTGCACTTTACCGTAGAGTTCCGAGGTTGAGGCCTGATAGAAACGGGTCTTTTTCTCGAGACCGAGGATACGCAGCGCCTCGAGAATACGCAGCGTGCCTAGACCATCGGCATTGGCTGTATATTCAGGCGTATCAAAAGAGACCGCCACGTGTGACATCGCCGCTAGGTTGTAGATCTCGTCCGGCTGGACCTCCTGAATAATACGAATCAAATTGGTCGAATCGGTCAGGTCGCCATAGTGAAGCACGAAGTTACGATTTTCAACATGAGGGTCCTGGTAAAGATGATCGATGCGATCAGTATTAAACAACGAAGCACGGCGCTTAACACCGTGGACGATGTAACCTTTTTTCAACAGGAACTCGGCGAGATACGCCCCGTCCTGACCGGTGACGCCGGTAATGAGTGCTACTTTTGACATTGAAACCCTCCATAGGTGGCACGGCTTAAGTTTTAAGTTGTAGGAAGTAGTCGAGAACAGCCCCTTGTCAATAAACAAAGCTTGTAGCTTATTATACGATGTTAGACATAAGTTTTTAGGCTCAATGGTTAAAGGTCAACTATACTCCCATCCCTCCCAACGATCTTAACACTATAGCTTCCAACTCAACCTTTACAGTTATAACGTCTCCAACCTTTTACGCAACCAGTTCAGTTGTCTCGGATAGAGTTCTCTCGAGAGTGGCCAGAAACCAGTTCCTGAGCCACCAGACAAAACAAATGGTACGATTTTATTAAGAGTTTGATCTTTATAAATTGGGCGGCGTATCGCTGACAGGTGAACGTGATACCGTTTTAAAAAATATTTCGCATGATAAGATGAAAGGTTCTGACTTCTATTTGGCTGTTTGCATCGCCCCAAACTATTCGCGCACGTCTTTATTGATTACCATTATCGCCGAGAGCCTGCAGCCGGATACGGGCGTTTTTGTTCTCAGGAGCATACAAAAGCAGTTTACGATAATAGCTCATAGCCTGATAGGTCAGATTTTCACGCTCCGAGAGGTTTGCCAGTTTCCAGAGTATAGCAGGGTTCTCGGGGTACTGTTGAAGTCCGCGCTTCAACACAAGAAAAGCTAGAGGCACCTGCTGGCTTCGGAGGTAATAATCAGCGACACGACTAAAAACTAAAGGCCTCTCCCATTCGGATCCACTGGCAAGCATCATGGCCTCTTCCAGGTGCACGACAGCTCGGTCGCCGGAGCCGACCCCATGCAGATACTCTGCAATCTGTAGGTGAGACTCCGGATGGTCGGGGATAGACTGCTCCAGCTCGCGATCGGTAAATCCCTGCACAATCAGATGTGCAAGAAGAGGCCTGGTCTGCAAGGGTCGCAACCCCAACACTTGCTTAAACGCTTCAAGAGCTTTTTTCTTTTCACCCCGGGCAATGTACCAGTTCCCAAGATCTTTCCAATGTGCGGGTTCAGTACGGTCATTAAGGGCCGCCGAGGTAAGAAGCTCAGCAACCGCTTCTGTCTCCCCATCAGCGATCAAGGCCTGGGCCAGGCGATGCAAATATAAACTTGATGTGGGCGCCAGGGAAAGGGCTTGGGTAAAGTATTCACGAGCCTCCCCTTCCCTTGCTCCAGATTGGGCAAGCTGGCCTAGAGCAAAGCGGTGACGATCTGAAAACGGGTCGAGTGCAACGCCTGCAGTTATTTTGTTCGTCAGCTTCGCATTAAACGCTTCATCAGCAAGATGATTTTGAGTGAACGGCCCGGTGCTTTCAAGATGATAAGCGGCGACAGCTGAAGCAAAACCATACCACAAACCTACGGCCAGTATCAGCAGAGTTGCAGGACCAACAAACAGATGCATCCTGGATGGTTTCCAGTCCCGCAACTCAGATCGTGGACCGGCCTTGCGAGAGCGGGTATGAGCGGCAGAGATTAATAGAGCCAGCAGGGCAAAGAAAAACAAACTGTTCGCCGGAATCTGCAGGTTAAAATCAGTAAGGCCGTGAAGGAGCACAGAAACAAGCCCGGTTGTCGCTCCAAGCCACAGATAAAAAGAGAGCGGGTTTCGGCGTTTGCGGCTGGCCAGAAAAGAACGAACGACAACCTCGAGGACGAACCAGACTGCAAGGAAAGCACCTACCAGACCACCTTCAACAACCAGTTCTACATAATCGTTATGGGCATGGGCAACCAGTTTGCTTGTTGTCACGCTCTGCACCCGTGGATAAGCGTCTGCGAAAGTACCAAAGCCAGTACCAAAGAATGGATAAGCCGCAACACTCTCCATACTGTCCATCCAGTAATCAGTTCGTTTAGTGTTTAATTCTCCGGTATCGGTCCGTACTGCTGAGAATCTCTCAAACACCGGCTCCCAGCCAAGCAAGCCAACGCCGCCCAGGATCAGAACCATGACAAGACAAGGGATGACAAGACGTTTTCTATCTGGGCCAAGCAAGGCAAAGAGTAGCAAAAAACAGGTGATGGCTGCCAGAGAAGCCAGGATACCGCCACGAGAGAGGCTGAAAAAGATGGATGTCCCCATCAGCAGTGTCGCGAGCACAACCCAGGCAAACGAGGCCATATCGGGATTGGAGAAAAACTCAACGAGGCCTTCTCTCCAGCCACTGTAGATTTTTCGGGGCAGACCGTAAACTGCCAAGGCCAGGCCCAAAGGCATAATCATCCCCATCAAGCCGGCAAAATGATTTCCATTTACGTAGGTGGCAAAATGATGAGCTGTACGTTCCGGCCACTCAATGAAAAACCAGAAAACCCGATCGGAAGGAAACAGGTATTGCACTAGCCCGAGAGCTGCGTACAGGCCGCCGAAAGCAACCAGCGCTGTAACAAACAATTTTAAGCGACGAAGGCTGTTCAGAATCTGGATCAATGCTAGAAAAAAAACGGCGCAGGCAAACAGACGCCAGAAGGTCATCAAAGTCACCTTCGGGTGCAGGCTCAAAGGCATCCAGCTTTCCGGCTGAATTAGCCAGATACTCTCCTGATAGCGCGCAGCGGTTTCCGGAGACAGCCAGGAAAGCAGAGATGGAGGCAAGGGCAGGAGTTGAAGCAGACAAAACCCGGTCAACAACAATAGAGGCAGCCAGCCAACCGGTTTCAGGAAGTTCGACCTTCTCCCCACCAGAACCAGAGTCAGCAGGACAAAACAGCCTGTTTCCATCGCAGCCAACGACCAGTAACCAGTGGATCCGCTGGACAGAGGAGCAGTCATAAGAATGGCAAGGGAAAGGATCAACAAGCCAGGCATAAGTCCCGTCCGGGAATTATCTTTTACTTGTCTGCGCCATTTCAAAGGGAATCACCGGAGATGACGCGGGCCGGGTTATCGAGTACTAAAGCCCGTGCCCGGTCTGCACCAATCAGCTTCCGAGCGACTTGCAAGCCTTTGCTGAGCACAGGTTTTCGCCAGGTCGCAGAATGACCGTCCGAAGCCAGAAAATGGGACCAGCCACGCCGCAACAGGTGACGGGCACAGGCCCGGATTTCGGCACCGAAGCCTCCGGTCAGGCTTTCAGCCGTCAACTGGAGCAGACCGCCGGCATCGAGGAGAGGTACGAGCAGGTCAGGGTTGCGCAGGATGTCAGGATTACGTTCCGGGTGAGTAACAATCGGGATTTTCCCCTGCGCGGCCAGCTCAAAAATCAGTTCAGGGGCATCGGCAGGCAGATGACTAAGGGGGAACTCGAGGAGCAGGTAGGGACCATTATGCAAAAGATAACCGCATAAACTTTCAAACTCGAGGCTGCTGCTGCCCTCCCCGCCAGACAGGATTTTCAAACCAAGACCAGCGGCCGTCACTGTCTTTTGCAGAGCAGCAGCATGTTCTTTGATTTCATCACTGGTTAACCCGTCGAGATAGACGTGCGGCGTGGCAAAGACCGTGTCGATACCATCAGACACGGCCAAACGGGCCATAGCCAGAGATTCTTCCATGTTCGCCGGGCCGTCATCAACCCCCGGTAGGATATGGCAGTGAATGTCCATCATAGAGTGAGGCCATTGAGCTGTAACGAGTAACAAGCGAATTGTGCCTTTAGAACAGGGAATCAATCAAAAACAAAAAAGGATTGAGACAAACTGAGCCAACAGCAAACAACTATGATCTTGTTTCGTCCTGGCCAGTCTCCAGACCCCAGTCCCCAGTCCCTCAGCTTTCCACAGACTCTTCTTCGGGTTCGTCACCATACGACGTGTAATAATCGTTGTAGTAATAATCACTCTTCTTCAGTTCGATCGCGTTGATGACCATACCGAGCAAAGGCGCATTGACATCGGCCAACGACTTGATCGCTTTGCGCGCCAGGTCGAAGGGGGTCAGATGCGCGCGTACCACCAAAATCGTCCCTTCAAAAAGATTGCTCAGAACCCGTGCATCAGAAACCGACATCAAGGGGGGAGAATCACAAATAATAACATCGTAATTGGCTGAAAGATCTTCGATCATCTGGGCCATACGCTTGGACGAAAGCAATTCAGACGGATTCGGTGGGATCGGCCCGGCTGTAATCAGAGTCAGGTTCTCTATGGGGCCCTTCTGCAGCAGTTGCTTGCCATCACCGCCACTCAGGTAGCTTGAAAGGCCATGTTTGTTCGATTTGCTGAACACTTTGTGTACGCGCGGTTTGCGCAGATCAGCATCAATCAACAAAACTTTCTTCTCAGATTGTGCCAGCGCCGTTGCCAGGTTCACCGCAGTTGTCGTTTTGCCTGCCGACGGTCCCGGGCTGGTAATCAGAATGCTCTTCGGAGCGCCCTCCGGCTTGGAGAGCTGAACTGCGGCGCGCAAGGCCTTGTAGTTTTCGGCAAAAGCAGACCGGGGTGATTCGCTGACCGCGTTCTCCACCTCTCCCTGCTCCTGCGCCCAGAGAGAAATAACACCGAGGACACTGATCCCCAGGCGTCGTTCGGTCTCTTCGGGGGATTTCACCGTATTGTCCAGATATTCAATAAAAAACGCCAGAGCAATCCCCAGAAAGAGGCAACCGACAAAACCGCCAAGCAAAAACTTCTTTTTATTTGGTTTCACGGCAAACGTGGGGACCGTGGCCTTTTCTACAATCCAGACATTCACCGGCTGGGTGTCCTGAGTAAGGCTCTGCTCTTTGATCTTCAGCATCAGGGCGTCATAAAGTTGACGATTGGCATCGACATCGCGCTTCAGTGCAGCATACTGAACGACCTTCTGGTTAAGATTCATCGCCTCGCCCTGGGTCTGGTTGAACTGTGCCTGAAGGCTCTCTTCCTTGTTACGCGCCAACTCGTACTCATTGCCGATCGAAGCGATAATTCTTTTGATTTCAAGTTTTTTCTTGTTTTTCAAGCTGGCTAGATCACTGACCGCCTTTTTCATGGTCGGGTGCTTTGGCCCGAACTTGTTGGACAGGTCAAGAATAAGCTGTTCTGCCTGCAGAATCTGGCTGCGCAACATCTGCAACGACGGATCATTGGCAACGGCAGGCAGGGCTTCTGCCAACTCAGGCTGATTTATGACCGAACTGGCTTTTGCATAAAGAGCTTCCAACTCCCTGCGCCTGCTCTCTGTCTGCAGCAGGTCACTGCTCAATTGCGAAAGCTGTTCCGGGGTCACGGTCATACGATCCCCCAGAGTCAGGATGTTGTTCTCCACCATGTACTGCTGCAGGCGATTTTCAGCAACCTCCAGTTTCGCTCCTTCTTCTTCAGCCTTGCGCGTCATCCAGTCGATCGTGATGCGGGTAAAATTGAGCTTCATTTCGAGGGTTTCCTCGATATAAGCCTGAGCGACCGAATTAGCGACCTGGGCTGCGAACTCAGGATCGGTCGAAAAGTAGTTAATCTCTGCAATTCGACTTTTACGTGATGGACTGACCTCGATACCCGCACTGATTTGCCGGGCCAGAATCTCCGACTGTGGTTCAATTTTTGCGGAAGATGACTCATCGTCACCCATGCCGAAGCCGTTCTTGACCAGCTTCATTACACTGGTCACCCAGCCACCGAGGCCGCCTGAAATAGCGGCATCGTGCAGTGAAGCTGGTTCACTGTCAAGACCAAGCATGCGCACCACCCGGCGACCGACCGCGTCACTCTGGATCAGTTCATACTGCGTGGAATAAAAATAGGGATCAAACCGACTCGACTCGTCCTGAAAATCAGCGTTGGCGGCTTTTTCAATCAATAGTCGGGTTGACCCCTTGTATTGCGGGGTCATGGAAAAAGCTGCCAGTATCACGAGCAGGAAGCCTCCCAGAAAAACAGAGGCAACCAAAACACGGCGCTTATTGATAATCCGCAAGTAATCACGAAGATGAACGTCTTGTGTACCGATCTGCATAAAAAAACCTTTATTAGCAGTGAGCTGTTAGAAGCTATTTCAGAAAAAAATTAATCGAACGCAGTTGAAAGATGATGCTCGATGAATTTAGATCTAAAGGAATAAAAACAATATTTACAGGAATGAAGTGGACAGATCAAAGTCTAGCTTTTTACAGGACTCTGATTAACGCGATAACCGCTGATCAAGCTTAAAACCAAAGCGCCTCTTTTTACTATAAACACATCGTTTCAGCGTTAATCATCGTCCCATTCAGATCATGTCTTTGCCCATGCACCAGCCATCCTAAAAGATGCTCTCCGGCACCACGATCACATCGCCCGGAAGAACTGGCATGTTCATCGGAACCTTCTCGAAGATTTTCTCCTCATCACCGACCTTGCGAACCACTCTGATACGGCTCTTGGCGGCAAGTTTACTGAAACCTCCGGCCCTGGTAATCATCATCAGCACGGTACTTTCGTCATCAACCGCATAAGCATCGGTGTTATTAACATGCCCGGTCACATAAACCAGATCTGCTTTGGCAATAAAGATATTGTCGCCATCACGCAGGAGAACATCCAGATCGCGCGCCCCCTCTTCGAGCAGTTGCTTCAGGTCGACCTGAATCAATTCATCGGAGCCCTCCGCTTGCTGTTGACGATGGATCGTCGCTATTTCACCCGACTCACTATTCAGACCGCCAGTCTTCGAGATCAACTCCAGCAAAGTGGTCGGCCCGGAGAGTTCGTAAAGGCCGGGGTTGGTCACAGCGCCCATCATCACCACTTTACGGTTACGGAATTGTTCAATAAAAATCGAAACCTGCGGGTTGATGATGTAGCCATCAGCCAATAACCGGGAGATCTTCTGCCCGGCCTCCGCAGCGGTCAGGCCGGCGATTTCAACCTGACCGATCAGGGGGAATAAAATTGTTCCGTCACCGCCGATTCGAGCTGTCAGAGAGAGATCCTGATGATCATAAACCCCCACTCTCAGGACGTCTCCTTCACCGAGGTGGTAATCATCCGTTGCAGCAAATACTGAACTCCAGCAAGACGTCAGCAGCAACAGGGCAATCAGAACGAACCTTGTCATATCTTTAGAAACTCCCGGGACCAATTTTTTAAAGCGCCGCCGACAAACTGAGGTAGGCGGTATTCGTGGTGTAATCATAAGTATTGACATTGGAATCACGGTCAACCAGGTCATACCCGCAAGTGGCGGTCAACCAACGTTGTGCTTGCCAACTCACCGCAGCGCCAACATTGTAGTAGTCATCATCGCGATCCGGGCCAGCGTTGTTTTCAAGGTACTCATCGCGCTGCCAGCCAAGGTTTAGAGAGGTCGAAACCTTCGGAGTCAAGGCATAAGCCACGGAACCAGACACAGCATGAGTCAAACGGCCCGAAGTGCCAACAATGTCTGTTTCATTCAACTTGCGCAGACCACGCAGAGTCAGATCCGTTTTGGGGGAGAATCGGTAGCCGAGCTGCAACTCCACCTGAAGTTCATCTTCATCAGGAGTTTGACTATCGTAATCTTTTTTATTGTAACCTATCTTCGCCATGCCGCGGGTTTTCTCAGTCACAGACCAGGCGAGACCTGCGTAGGCCTGGTTTTCTTCACTATCGTTACTGTTGAACGACTTATAGTCGATATCAACATGCACGTATTCGACAAAGATATCGAGCTTTTCGGTTAGCGCGAAAGCAACCTTGCCGCCAAAAGTCGTGTCTTCACGTTCACGGGCCGCATTAACCTTATCATTGTAGTCGAGGTCGTAGTAACTACCAGACACGCCCAGGCTTAAGCGATGGGTCAACTGGTAACCAACACTGAGGTTGGTCAGGTTGCCGGTATACTTATCCTCTTGGTCACGCGCACCACCTCCGGTCGAAAAGTCTTCACGGTTCTCATCAAACACGTGCTGCAGTTCGATCCTGGTTTTGGGGCCGGGGTAAAAACCAAGCTTGCCTTCTGCATTGTGAGTGGTTTCATCTTCGTCGGAAAAGTCCTTATATCTTTCTATGTTGGCCGAATAGGCTGCGTAGACCTGAAAAAGACCGTACTCTGCTGTATCGTCAAGCAAACTGTAAGCCAGACCTCCGGGAGCCCTGGTCACCACTGGCACGCTCGCCGGACGATCGAAACGGGCCGGGAAGGCGAGCCATAGTCCAGGCGACACAACCGTAACAAAATCTTCTTCTTCATCGGTCGAGGTTTCGAAAAGGTTGTCCGTCCAGTAACCGGTGAGACTTAAGCTCGGGTGCCAGTTACCACGTTGCGAACCGAAGATATCGTCAGCATATAGAGCTTTTGGATTCTCCGTTTCCCGGCCTTTATTATCAACATCAATCAGAACCGATTCCCCGTAGGTTCTCACAGCTTCAGCATCGCTTGCCGACAACCAAATCGAACAGGAAAGGAACAGTATTACAACGACATATTTCATTGACTTCATTATCTTACCCCCATTAGTACTCATCATCACGGCCCATCGAAAAAGAACCGCTCATTAAAGATGCAGCCTCCCGGAAAGCGAGAGGCTGCAAAGATCAAATGTAGAGAAAACCACGGATTAAAGAGAAGCAGGGCTAGCAGGTTCACCACTACCGTAACCGCCCAGGGCACCTAAGGATCCGTCAACCCTCGCTTCTCCAACCGAAACCTGTTGGCTTGAAGAAATTGAGATCTCACCGACAACCAACATATCATAGCCTGCATCAATTGCTGCCCTAACAAGTACGTCAACAGAACCAGACATCCCAGAAAGCAAAATTTCAAGAACCCGTTCCTGAGAATAGCCCTTGTTCTTCGCAACAGAGAGGACACCACAGAGGCTGGAGTCGGCATCAAGGGCTCGTCCGAGCATTTCTTCTAGAGTCAGCCCAGGTTCTTCAAAAATAGCCACCACCTCATCACTAACATCCAGAGCGCAGTTCGTTACAATCTGCTCGTCAAGCAGATTTTCAGCATCGTCTTCGACCGCAAAAACCGGTAAACTCGGCAAAATCAAGCAGATCATTATCAAAAAAGTACGCAACATGAGCTTCTCCTTCGTTTTCATTAGCACAACAAATAACGGATATTAGTTTATCAGAATCTTATTGCCCACTGCCAAAGAGGACAGCAGGCACAGTCCTAAAGAGCAGCCTTGCATCAAGACCGATGGACCAATGGTCGATGTATTCGAGGTCTAGCTCCATCCACCTGTCAAAGGTGATATTATTGCGGCCACTCACCTGCCAAATACAAGTTAAACCCGGCCGCATCGAAAGACGTCGACGCTGCCACGGTTGGTAATCCTTGACCTCCGCAGGGATCGGCGGGCGTGGTCCCACCAGACTCATTTCTCCACGCAGGATATTGATGAGCTGTGGCAATTCATCGAGACTGGTTCTACGCAAAAACCGGCCTACCATTGTGATGCGAGGATCAGCCTTTATCTTGAAGACCGGTCCGTCTACTTCGTTCTGATCGGCCAGAGCAGCTTTCAACTCTTCTGCATTTTCAACCATAGTGCGGAATTTGAGTAGAGTGAAGAGGCGACCATTCAGACCGCTGCGCTCCTGGCGAAAGAAGACAGGCCCCTTGCTGCTAAACTTGATGACCAGGGCCAGAGCAACAAAGAGAGGGGCCAGAAACATCAGGCCACAGGCCGCCGCCACTCGATCAAACAGGTACTTGAGAAACAACTCGAATTCGTTTCTCGGCACGGAAGAAAGAGCCAGAGTTGGCATACCGGCGAATTTTTCCACGGTTATCGAAGCAATCTCAGGCTGAAACATCAGTTTCTGCAATTGCCAGTCCGGCATAACGCGCACATTGACCCCAACTTTCTCGGCAAATCCGATCCGTTCACGGGCATCAGAGATCAACTTCAACGGCATGGCGAACACCACCTCATCGATCGCCCGGTCAAGAATCATTGATTCGTAGTCATCCATGGTACCGAGTACGGTCACCCCGGGAACGACCGTCTTGCCAACCCGCTCAGGATCAGGATCCAGGCATCCGACCAGTTCCAATCGACGTTCACTGTCAGAGGCCATAAGATTGAGCAGGTCACGGGCCCGCTCAAGGCTGCCAATCACCAGGACATGCCGATGGCCCATACTGCCGCGACTTCTCCAGAGGCCCAATTTAGCAATAACCATCCGGCTCACCAGGAGAAGCAGCAAATCAAAAATCATGAAAAAAGCAAAAAACAAGCGGCTGACCTGGTCGTATTTAAACACATAAAACAAAAAAACTGCCAATGCCGAACCGGCAATAACAGCTTTAAAAATACTACGGAATTGTGTATCGATATCGACGCGGCGCTCGATTTTGTGCAGATTAAAGAAATCGTAGCTGACAGCACAGCAGATAAGAGTCGTCAACAGAACCAGCAGGTAGTTAACGTTGCCAACAAGCCCGGAAAAAACGCCCAGCCAAGACTGCTTTAACTCATAGGCGAGGCCAAATGCAACGCAAGTAAGCAGCAGGTCGAGAACCTTCAGACCTTTTTGTTTTAATAAGGACCCCTCTTCACGTAGCATTGTACCCCCCGGTTTATGCTTGACTTGACGACTGCCGTCAAGTTGTTAACGATTGCTTTCCACCAACCAATACCCGCCAACGGCAAACAAACTTTTCTTAATTGCCAGCAGATATCGACAACTCCCCTTGAATGCAAAAAGACCCCCCTCAGATATTTCCGAAGAAGGGCCGTCATAACTGCACAAGGGAATTGCAAAAGCAAATCCCCCTGAAACCGGAATGCGATCTTCTCTTCGGTAGTTGGGCGGTCACGTCATTGTGACCCCTGACTTTGCGTATCCGGATTGCTCCGGAGTTGCTCTTGTCGGAGAAGGCAAGAAAAGTTTTGACAAATTACAGTAGTCAGGAAGGATTAACAAGACTTTTTTTATTATAAACCAATTAATTAGCAGGCAGCGCAGCTATGCTGTATACCTGTCCTAAACGTGTCAGACTTTGGAAGGGAACACATTTGATGAAGGTGGGCCTTGACAATCCACCACACATGAAAGCTTTCAAACCAGACTCTCTTCACGTAAGGCTTTTACTGCCTCGGCGACCTCGGTATACTCGAGCAGCCAGCATTCACGTTTTTCAGCAAGGGTCAGCAAGGCGGCAACATCTGTTTCAGTCAGGGCGCGTTGCGATGAGCCTGTGCAAGCAAGCAGTTCAAGCGCGTGAAGAGGCTCTAAACGACGCAAACGTGTTTCTGTATTCTCTTTGTAGCAAGGAAAGATCAAACGGGACACCTTTGCCGGAGCAGCATTCGATGCGGCCAGCGGTGCGGTGCGGTCTCCCAGAAAGCGGACCTGCTGGCCATCAGCACGACGGTGGGCAGGAACCTCCCCCAGTTCAGGGTACCAGGCTGCCAGCGAGCTCAAAGAGCGACTCTTAATGCCAATCGGCAAGGGA
This sequence comes from Deltaproteobacteria bacterium IMCC39524, assembly GCA_029667085.1. Taxonomy (NCBI): domain Bacteria; class Deltaproteobacteria; species Deltaproteobacteria bacterium IMCC39524. The sequence goes on along the minus strand of JARUHJ010000001.1, from coordinate 171,036 downwards.
AATGGATCGACCTTTAGCAAGACAGGGTCGAGAGGAGCCAATTCATCTGAGTAAACCTGCCAGCCATGCGCCGCCAAGGCCAAAGTCAGGGTCGATTTGCCACTGCCCGCCTCCGCTGGCAACAATAGCGCCTGGCCGTCGCGTACCAATACAGCGGCATGCAGCAACAGGCGATGTTCTTGCGCAGCACAAAGCAACCCAAAAAGCACGGCCTGCAAGCTGGGAAGCACCTGGTCGGCCGAAAGCTGCTCCGACCATAACTCCCCATCACCGCAGATCGTCCACTCGTTATCGACCTCCATCAGGTCAAAGCGCCAATGGAGTTCATCAAACGCTGCAGACAAATGGGTAAAAGGAGAGAGCCATGTTTCACCCAGTTCAGAGTCGGAACAGGTCACCTGCCAGGAGAGCCCCCCCAACTGAAAGCTCCGAACTGCAGTGGAGCTGGACTTAACAATAGGCAAAGGATAGGTAGAGCGATTTAAAGGGTCAACCACATCTAGAGGGAGATTTTCTTGAGTTTCCTCAACCACTTCTCGCAGCAACCCGGCCCGTACAAAATGATCCAGGCCCAGCTTTACATCAGCATGGGCCTGTTCAGAAGTAATTCGGAAATGAGCTGCGTAGGCCCCAACGAGCTCGTAAGTGTCGCCGAGCTCCTCCAGCAAGCACCAGAGAACTGCCGAACTGGAGTTCAGAACCCAGAGCCGATGGCCGCCTGTCCTGTGTAAAGCGGCACCGCCAGCAAAGGGATGAAAAGCTATTCCACCGGAATCAAAAGACATAACTACAGCGACATTGAGAGAAGAACTTTATTCACACACACCGGGACGCAGTGCACTCCAGACGGGATCTTGACAATTGGGATTATTAGTACCAGCGGAGGAAGCGGCAGCGCTGGCCTTTTGGACCAGCAATGTCGTGATCAACGGTGTGGCATAAGCGGCATAAACGCTCTTACGTAGAAAATCGCGGCGGGAGGCATCGACGAGCTGATTGTCTTCACTATCTGTATTTTTCTGAATCGCCTTCATCTTACCCTCTATTCGAGATAAAACTATTATGAAACGACAACATAGACGTTTTGTAAGATAGCACTCATATTCAAGTGAATGCAAATCATTTATAGACGAAGTTTTTTCCGGGCGCTGCTTCGCAGCCCGCGCGTCAACAAACAACCAAACCTTTCCGGCAACCGCCACCAGCCCGGAGCATAACAGACGTTGTGCCAGGCATAGCCTGGCAGCCGGGCGAGGTAATGCCGCCGCAAGCGCTTGGCGTCGTCTTCATAGGGAGAGACAACCTCTCTCGCTCCGCCGGCAACCAGCAGCGTGAGCAGGTTGGCATTTTTGGAAAGAGGTGGCCAATTTGCAGGAAACGGGACGTCCATAAGTTCGTGCAGCAGCAGAGCGTAACCGTTTAGTTCGGCTCGCAGCCGATGCTTTCCACCAGCATCTTCCCAACCGCTCCAGTCCAGCTCATGCCCGACCTCAAGAAGGGCAGCCGCTTCAGCAAGATTGCAAAGCAGTACTTGCCCCTTTATAAATTCTCCATAGGGGAGCAACGCATGCAAAGCATTGTGCAGCAATCGCCAACCAGGGCTCGGCAGAAACACCTCATCACCGAAACCCGGGGCCGGAACCTTTTCGGCCCAGGCCCGATCTACCGGCAAGGCCCTCCCCCCCTGCCGAGACATCATCCGGTGGTGAACCTCCACCACAATACCACTGCCTGGTCGATACAACGGTTCCAGATGGTAATCGACGTCGGTCGGTAGACGGTAGACAACCTTCTCTTCTTCCGGCGGGCAGAGCGCATAGCCTTGGCCCAACAACAGTTGCTGCGCCTCGTCTGCCCGATCAGGGGGAACCAACAGGTCGAGATCCCCCATCAGCCGAGCCCCCGGATCGCCATAGAGATCGTCGGCTAATACCGCCGCTCCCTTCAACAACACAACCTCAATTCCCACTTTTGCAAACCAGCCGACAATCTCCGCCAGTTCACTTTTCAGTGTACTGTTACGCTCAACATTGGCGGCATGCAACTGGGCAAGATACTCAACCAGCCCTGTTGGCAACTCGCCGAGCAGGCCTTTCTCCCACAGGCGGACATACCAGAGCGGTGTGCATTTGTGCAGGTTGGCAAGCTGTAGTAGCAGCGTCCAATCGACATCACCAGCCTCCTCGGGACCGACCATCGGCGAAAGATGTCTTGCAAGTTGTGTGTAGGGATGCATGAATTTATTTTAGCCTAATATCCAAATAAATGCTTTCGGCCTTAAGCTTGTTGGCGACCTCTACTCCACCCTATCATCCACCAGCCTCAACTCAGCAATAACCGGTAAATGATCGGACCCACCAGCATTCTCACCAACCTTGCTACTGATTGCCTCAAAATGCTGACTGTAAAAAATATGATCTATCCGCAAAAAAGGAAACAGACTCCCCATCCTCCGGGCCGGAGTCGGGAAGGTAAAGCCAAAACCAAACCCGGCCTCCGCATGGGTATTTTTGAGATGAGCAGCCATCATCCGGTAGGTCTCACTCATCTCAGTCGCGTTAAAATCACCCGCCACAATCATCGGATCGGAGGTCTTGCCAACAGCCTCAGTCAAGGCTTTGATCTGCCCGTATTGTGCATCGTAACTTCTGATCGCCTTCCAGGTGTGCACATTCCAGAGAGACACAGCGCCCTGTGGCAGCGTGAGAGTAAAACGGGAAAAGGGCCTGGCTTCTTCTTCCAACTCAATGGGATATCGGCTGACGATAAAACCGATATTATTGGTCGTCACGAAGTAGAGTTTCTTGTGCACAGAAAGTGCTGTTAGCTTGTCTTCGAGTGCTCCCTGCCCGACCTCCTGAAAATACGCCAGGTCAGGCTGATACTCGGCAAAAACTCTGGCCATCGCATCATAGTCATGATTACGGCCCATCACGCTGTAGGTCATCACCTTGAGGGTTGGTCCTGGTCCCGGATCAACACTCCTAGGTATGAACTGTGATATGTAAGGGTAAGCGAGCAGCAGGAACAAACAGGAAAGCGTTGCTGCTAGTTTGAATTTTTGTAAGAACCAGGCACTGAGAGCGGCCAAAATTGCGGCAATTGTCACCCAGGGAGTGATATAAGTGAGCAGGCGAACGGGAAGGAAATGATCACCACGAGTGAGATGTAGGATGTACCAAGAGAACAGGATTCCAGCAACACACCACAGGAGAAGAGAGTAGAAACCGGCAATTCGATTCTTCATCTTATAGCGGCAACTTGGAATGGTTTTTTCTTGCGGCTAAATTTGCAACACTTTCGACTTTTGAGAAAAGAGCATCAGCAAGAACGTCAGTAACGATCCTGTTTCCTTCAACAGTCCAGTGGCCATGCCCTTGTTCAAAATACAGTTTCTTTTCCGGGGAGGATTCCTGCATTAACTTATCCAGGGGGGAAACGAGATTTACATTATGCAATTCTTCAAGTTCCAGGGCACTCAATGCCGATTTGTATGCGACACGGCTTTGGCGTATCGGCACATCCAGTAAAACAAACTCGGCACCAACACTCTCCGCTTCACGCTGCACTGCCTTGATCAAAGTTTCATCCAGGACATCTGCAACGGCGGGTGAGCTATCTGCTGCTTCGGTTTCTTTAGCTGGCGACCGGTTTAAAGCCAGCAAAAGACCCTTAACAGCAGTAGCAGCTTTTTCGCGCACCGAGCTGTACAGGTGACTGTTGCCGACAAGCCATGGATAACCAGGAATGCGCATTAATGCATCACGTTTCGAGATTCCAGGCAGGTAGGCAGGGCTAACTGTTTCGAGTTGATCATCATTCAACCGGAACAGGTTTGACCGAATGTTGTCGGAAGGGTCGGTTGCATGCCATTCCATAATGACCAGGTCAGGATCGTATCGCAGCCCACGTTCTTTCAATGCAATCAGGTTCTCTGAAGTACCGAAGCCGGACACGGCCAGATTGATGACCTCGGCGTTGACGCCCCTGCCCCGCAGTTTTTCGTCCAACAGCCAGGCCAGACTATTCTCAAGCTCAACCTCATAACCCATAAAGAAGGAATCGCCGAGCAGAACAATTCGATAAGTATCTTCAGGTTTTTCCAGGCTGAATTCCCGGTCGGCTCTTATCCCTTGTGCGTTAATGCGGATTTCCACATCAACTTCTGGAGTCTTATGATGATAAGTAACATTCGGGATATTCGCCCGGACACCATCTGCAGAGCCGGTTACATAGCGTGGCATCAGGGGCTGCGGCGCCATAATGCGCAGGAAGGTTTCACCGAAGATGATTGTGTAAATCATCAGTCCAGATAATTTCAAAAGTTTCTTCATCATATCAGCACCTTAAAAATCAAAATATATGAAGGCAACCGTGGCGTGGGGTTGCAGAAGAATAATACTGTAAAGCACAAACAAGGCCACATTCAGACGAACAAAGCTGGGCAAGTCAAAGAAGATTTCCAGATTTTTGCGATAGACCTGGATCGCCTGCATCGCCAAAAGCGGCCAGACGTAGTAGAGAATTTTCAACAAGCCATCGAAAGGGATCCCACCTTTAAACAGCAACAGGTTTGTTGTGTATGAGGTCAGAACATCCATCGTATTCGCGCGGAAGATCAGCCAACCATAGATCGTAAAGAGGAACATGATGCTGATCGCTGCCACATTAATGAGATTCCGTGTTAAAACATTTGGTATCCCCTTGAGAGTTGCAAGCATCTCATCAATTTTCAATAGGCGATAAACAACCAGGATTGCACCCTGATAAGCACCCCAGATCACAAAGGTCCAGCTGGCACCATGCCACAAGCCTCCCAGCAACATGGTCAGAGATAGATTTCGGTAGATGTAAAATGATCCACCCTTATTGCCACCAAGAGGGATATACAGGTAATCCCGAAGCCAAGAGGAAAGGCTGATATGCCAACGCTGCCAGAATTCGGAGGGAGTTCGTGCAATGTATGGGATATTGAAGTTCAGCATCAGGTCAAAGCCAATGATTCTTGCTAGACCTCGCGCCATATCACTGTAGCCGGAGAAATCGCAGAAGATTTGGAAGGTAAAGGCAAGCAGGCCAACTAGGAGATCCATTGAGCCCAAATCACCAGGGTTAGAAAAAGCCTTGTCTGCTATCAGAGAGAGGTTGTCCGCAATAAAGACTTTCTTGAACAAACCCCAGACGAAAAGAGTCGCTCCGGAGTTGATTCTTTCTGCGGTAAAAACACGTAACTTTTCAAACTGGGGCAAGAGGTTCGAAGCACGCTCAACCGGGCCGGCCACCAGTTGGGGGAAGAACGCGACAAATGCCGCAAGGTCAAGAAAGCTATTGGTCGGTTTGATCTTGCCGCGATAGATATCAATCGAATAGCTTAGTGTCTGGAAAGTGTAGAATGAGATGCCAACGGGCAGAATGATATTGAGCGTTACGTAATTCAGCTCATAACCGAAATTGCCTGCAGCAGACTGAAGGGAATTGGCAAAGAAGTTGAGGTATTTGAAGACAGCCAGTACGCCAAGGTTGACGATAACACTGAACGCAACAAAGAACTTTTTACGAGCAGTTACGTCCAATTGTTTTGCCACGAAAGCGACAACCCAGAAGAGTAGGCAGAGAGCGATAATACACAGGTAGTAATCGACAGATTGCTTGTAGGTATAAGCCAGAGAGATAGCACTACCGACGAGTAGATACCCTGATGCCTTAAAAAGGTTTTTCCGAGTAAGGAGTTGCCCCGATGCACCGATTCCAGCCAAAAAATCGGTTGCTGTGGACGCGATGATCAAAGTCAGGAAACGCTCATCCCAGGCACCGTAGAAGATGTAGCTACCGAGCAGAATGATAACATTTTGTAACCTCAGCTGCTTTCGGGTTAAGAAGTAAGCGCCGAGAAACAGTGTAAAAAAGACAAAAAAGATAGGTGTTTGGAACAACATTGACTTATTTCTCCCCCATGACAGCCAATATTTCCTTCGAAAGAAGTTCGTAAGCTACAGGTGAATATTGCAGCGTGTCAAGTCGAACAGTGTCAAGCCAGCCTTCCCCATAAGACTGAAACACCTTCATCGTATCGATGACATTAACCCTTTCACCAGCGACCGCAAAATAGTCTCGTTTACTGTATCAACATCCTCGTCTATACCAAGGCCCCAAACAAATTGTCTTCTCTGATCAGGAGTTATAGAGGGGACTAATCATCGGAATGAAACTTGAACACGGGATGTTTTTAACTGCTTAACTATCTCAGATAAACTGGCAATAACGTGCCGAACATTCCGTTGTCGGCTTTCTTCATTATCCATCATTGAACCAGCGATAATGTCATTGATGCCTGCGGAAATAACAACCCTTTTGGGCTTCATTTTTAGCACATCATTTTCCAAGCGCCACAGCATACTGGGTGTCACATCTCCATTGATTCCAACATTGACGACCTTACCAATTGAGTTAAAGAAACCAACTTGCCATTTGGCTATACGAGAGTCTCCGAAAAGCAACAAGTCATTCGGTACTACGCTTTTTTCAGCATGCACTTATACGGAGGATTTAATCTCTGAATTCTGTACGTTTTATAGTTCTCAACAATCGCAAAGACTACAGCTATTGAAACTAGGCAAAAAAAGCCTAGAAAGTAAAAAATGTTTTTCGACATAATCTACTGATTCACAAAATCACTCAAAACAGATATGAGCCGGTCAGAAGCTATTGTTTTTTTAGATTCTAGCCCCACACCCACCTTCAACATCACATCACTGAGTATTTTATCTAGCTCGCTTTCATTTATCGCAACATACACATTTTTCAAACCTTTAAAATTCTCAGCAGTTGCTAATTGATGTTCATTTCTATGTTCACCTAATGATGCCTTTCTTGGCATCAAAATAACTGGAAGACCATATTCAATTGCTGTTAAGATGCTGCCGGTACCAGCATGTGCAACAAGTATCTTTGTCTCAAGCATTATCTTCCGATATTTGTCAGGGGTAAGAAACTTTGTCGCAGGAAAATTATTTGGTTGATATTTACCGTCACTTATTTGTGCATAGACTTTTTGCTCAGGATTTTTACCTGACCATTCGTCAACGGCGCGGATAAGTCTATCGAATGGCAATTGAGTACCCACAGTAACAAAGATCAAAGGACTGCCCCCTCAAAAAAAGGGCCCTCAGCACGAGACAAATGTTCCCATTGCGTCAACCACAAATCAGCATAAACCCCAACTTTAGAGCCTGACAACGATAGTTTCTCCGCATTCGCAATACTGTCTACCCAAATTGTTTTAAGACCGAGCTTCTTTCCAAAGAACAAGGCAAAAAACCCTGGAGCGGCACCTGTCGAGATAATAACATCCGGGCGAGTTCTGAGAATCACATACAACACCTTCATAGCCATATGAACTAGACGGAACTTGTTCCACATAGAAGCATCAGGCACGGTGAAGAAAGCTCCTTCAACTTGGCCTTTGTAGCCCGAGTCAGTAGTTACGAAAATCTTCTCAAACCCGTCAAAGGCAGATAAGAGACACATCATCTCTAGCCAATGACCTCCAGAAGAGGAAACCAACATAATTCTTTTTGCATTATTCATCCCCAGAAAATCCAATCATTAGATTCGGCTTGACTCATCACGTAACCATACTGAAAAATCATTTTTCTTTAGTTGTTTGTTTGCTAGGAATCTCGCCACAAGATTTCCAAACAAATAGACTAAGGCATTCAACCAATTTGAAGGACTAATCAAAAGCGACCTAATCGCAGCAGAGTAATCCTTTGTCTCGTTCCCTATGAGTTCAGGAAACTTCATCGCCAACTCGTAACGGCCTAGTCGAACCCTAGCATTAACCATTACAAGGCTACGAAAATCATGTGGCGCCTTAACTTCAACAGATGACCTGTCAACATTAAGTCTCTCGTCAGCTTTAAAAAGCGCCCGAATATAGCCATCATCAGCAATCAAGTCAGGAAAATCACTAAACTTACCTCTTCCCTCTTGCGTAAGGACATACACTCCAGTGCCAACCATACCTTCAACAACATAAGGTAACTGCAGCCACACCTTGTAATAAGAACGCACTAACCAACTAGAGCTTTCCATATTCGTCTCTGCAATCGGTGAACCTACTAGTGCATTTGATTTTTGCAATTCATAAGCAACGGCAAGAACATCGTCTTTGGACATTAAGACATCAGCGTCAAGATAAAACCTTGGGAAACCTTTCGCGGCAGCATCTCCAAGGTTTAAAGCGTGAGACTTTGAAGCCTTTTCTGTCACAATACACTTGATCATAGGCATGTAAGACTTAACAATTTCAACCGTCAAGTCTGTGCATCCGTTACACACCACTATGATCTCAATTTCAGCAGATGTTTCCCTTGAAACGAGTAAATCAAGGCTTGGTCCAATTACGCGACCTTCATTATAAGCAGGTATTATTACTGATATCATTGGTAGCCATTCTTCCATTCATCGCGGCGTTGCCATATTTCCTTCCAACAAGCCACTGACGCAGCATTGTTTTTGCTGAGCCACGACATAATAGAACAAAGACAATATCTCAATAGAGTTCCATACATATACATAAACACTCCAAAAGGAACCCACCCGCCAAGCCAATGCCTTTGAATAAGCGAAATTTTTCCCTTAAAAAGCCGCACCATCATGTCAGCTCTCACTTTTTCAGAAGCCCCGCCATAGTGAACAATTGTAGCCCTTGGACATATGATAGGCTGCACCCCAATATTTTTGGCTCTCATGCAAAGGTCTGCTTCTTCACCATACATAAAAAATTTCGGGTCAAACCCTCCCAAGCCATCCCACATTGACTTCCTAATAAGCAGAAAACAACCCGAAACAATATCTACATTTCTAACAGTATCTCTTTGCCAATTTCCATAAGCCTCGGGATTGAAAAGAGCTGAATCACGAAAGACCGAAGTGAGCCCCACCCCATAGCAAAAAAAACTCCAAGGTGTTGGTCTACCCCAACAAGAGGATTTTTCTATTTCGCGTTTTCCGTTAAGGGTGCGTCCTCCATAGATACTTTCACCTCCATTAGACTCGGCGAATGTAACAAGCTTTTCTATAGCACCATCAAGAATTACTGTGTCAGGGTTTAATAATAATAAATATTTTCCCGTTGCATATTTTGAAGCTAAATTATTTGCGCGTGCAAACCCAAGATTTTCTTTAGACTCCACAAGATGCACAGTAGAATAATTTTTCTTAATGGCCGCGAATGATCCATCGTTTGAGTTATTGTCTACAACAATAATTTCAAATTTCACTGATCGAGTCTGATCAAACACGGAGTTCAAACATTCCAGAGTCATTTCTCTGGTATTGTAGTTTACTATTACAATACTTACTTCAAGCAAAACATAACCCCAAAAAACAGTTGTTTAAACCGTACCTACCCAAGAGCGGTTCTTCTCATAGCCAAGGTCTAGCAATAAAGGCCCTGCCAGTTCATCAAAAACTTCAGCAGATTCTCGATTAAAGTGGTTTTTCCAATCACCAACAATTCCCTTGCGTACAAAAGAATTCCGATCCTCTTCACCTCTTGCCCTTTTGGTCTTGGCTTGAAAACTGTTGCGAGTAATAGCCTCGTCAAGTGCACTTTGGTCAACTTGGTTCTCAGAAAAACTAGCAAGACACCTTAAAAGAGTAGAGGCTGGATCATTGTGCATTTCCTCATAAGAGAGAAGAACTACTTTATCCCCATCTCCTGCTCTCCATGCATTCACATGATCTCTCCAATTAAGCCTTGCCATCCGAGGGTATTGAAACTCACTTTGAATAAAGATTGGCAAGTTTGAAACAATGTCATCAGGATCAAAACCGACACCATACAACTGTTTGTACCGTTTTTCCATCGCACGGTTAAAGGGCTTATCATATTCAGTTTTAATTGCCCGCATTCTATGAAAATAAAGTGATACCATAACATCCCGCCCATCCCTATAGAGGTAAAAGCAACGTTTAAGTTTTCGATTAAACCCCCAATGGTTATGAATCACACTAGACATACCTATCGGAAAGATTGTCGCATGGCCTATAAAAGGCAAACGCAAATAATCACTTAGAATTTGTCCGAGCCATGTTCCACCACTCTTAGGGTATTCGCAGACATACCAAAAAGGGAATTTCTCTCCCCAAAGTGATCCTATCAATTTAGTAGTTTTATTCGAAACACGCTGTAGATTTTCTTCAATAAATGCTGACATAATTCCCAACGATAAACGGTTAAAAGAAACAAGAACAAGCTTTTATATTACAAGAGTTGTTTACTGGCATTTTAAATGTTTATCGTTTGTTGAAGTGAGGCTGCCAATAGAAGCCAACAGCAAATACCAAACAACAAATATTTGGCCAAAATATGAAACAGCTATAAAAACTGTACAATGAGCAAAGAGAGCAACCCCCATCGCCCACATAAAAATAGTATTTTTATTGTCACCCTCATATTTCACAAGCAAACGACCGACACCCTGAAATGCCAGAACAAGAATTGCAATAAATAGAACGAGGGTGGCAAAACCACCTCGAACAGCTTCATTTACATACATATTTGCCGTATCAAACATATCCCAACCCCAATGCCCAGTCGAAAGAGTTCCGAACAGCCACCACTCCTTGAAGCGGTAAATAGTTTGCTCAATCAAGTACGACCGATGCCAACCGGTAGAACCACCGACAAGGTCAATTCGTGAAATAAGGTGCCAAACAGGAGCCTCCATAACAAAATGTAGCAACACCAATACAGACAAAACACACCATCGAAAGGCAGGCAAATGCCTCCTAAAAGTAAAAAAACTAAATCCTACAATAACTGCACCAACCCCTGCAATCGGAGTACTTGACGCACAAGCAATGACGATAACAAGTGAAGCAGTACATCCGGAGAGAACGAGCCATGGTTTTACCCCTTGCCACCAAAGGGCAATAAACAATGGAAGTTGAGTCACCCAGAAGCAGCCCGCGATAATTGGGTGAGCAAATGCACCCTGTGCACGAAGTTTTTCATAACGTATTGCAGTATACTCAGGAACACCACCAAAAACTGAAAAGACATTTCTACCAGTTAACTTTTCAAAGAAAAGAAAAATACTTACAGGGATACTCAGGTAAACGAGGGCCGTCAATAAATGCTTCAGGTCGTCAATGTCTCGGACCAAACATCGGAACAAAAAATATGCTCCCATGCTGTCAAACAAAGAGCCCATTTTATAAATAAATGCTCCAGTTGAACCTCTTAGGGCAACATATGCAACTAAACCGCTGAGGCCCCAAGCAAGGACCGTTTTGTCGAGAAGACACCATGAAAAGAACTTAGCCTCACCAAAAAAAACCACCCTAACCAAACCAATAAGTATCAGCACACGGATCAGGTTGAAATCTAAGCTAAAAACAACAATCCTTTGTCCCGGCGCAACAAAGCAAGCCATAATCAAAATAGGTATAATGGCTGATCTGCGCTTCAAAAAAAGCATTGCTACACCGAGCACTATGAGTAGCGACAATCCTAATTCATGAATGGTCGTTTGCCCATGAAAGTCTTTAACAAAAAGGCTCTCGTCTCTCATGAATTACCTTTCGGCCCGTCGAGTGGTTGGTGACGCTTTAACAGGTCTTTGGTAAAAACCCTTTTGATGGTACTCAAGATAGACTTTGCTTTTTCTACTAAATCCAATTCAGACAACCAGAATGGAAACAAAGGAACATTTATATAAATTGGACAAGGGGCGCCCATAAGCTTCAACGAAATAAGTCTGCCCCACAAAGATCCTCTTGCATTTAAAAGGTTTGGCTGAGAAGCAGGCAGGATGGAATAGGCCACTTTTTCTGCATTTAGATACCCTTCAGCTATCGCCTTTTGAATAATGTCAGCCCCCTTCTGACTCCGTGCCAACACTAAAGAGATGCCCTCTTCACCTTGTCTTATCTCCCGATACCAAGGGTCACCCACAGCAATATCTGCAAACTCTCCAGTATGATCTGGACAAATATAACAACGCCATTGCCTGTGTTTCTGCAACAGGTCGCCCCATGCCTCTTCATAAGTCAACTCAGAGAGTTTTACCGTTTGTCCATCGTCATACTCAACAGAAGCCCGACCAGGCCAACCGTGGCCACGATATTTTAAAGATCTTATTGTTGCGGGGTTTTTCACGCCCATTTTACTGAGCATCTGTAAGGTACCTTCTGTAGAAGGAGTTCCTGCACAAAAGCAGGCGATCGTTAGCCCTAATTTTTCTTCCAATTCTGGCTTTAGCTTTGCAGCATTATTGGCCCCAAGAACGTCACATGGCTTTCCTATGAAAACGCAAGGACTTTTGGCATTTTCGATCAAACCCAAGTCTTCACATGGGCTTGCTGGAGAGTATCTGGACCCAACTGCGGCAAGAATTTCTTCGCGTGAACGGCTTAGAACATTTCTATTCAAATATGGCTTTTCAGAATCAGATGTTACTTGCAAAGCCCCAGACATTCCCTCCCGTTCAAGGCAGTAGAGTGCCAGAGCACTAATAGCTCCACCACTTGACCCTTTGAAACGAATTTCCGGGTCAGTCGAAGAGACTTCCCAAATTTCTAAGATAGGCCCCCACCCTGCCTTTAGCTCCTCTATCAAATCAGCTTGATTCAATGAAGATTGTTCGTGGCAAACAGAAGTCCCTGGACAAATAGCCTCCAAGGTATCATCATTGCCCTCTAATCCTGGATTAACAACAGGTCGTTTACCAAATCTAGGCACATCCTGGATCTTATACTTAGATGGGTTTAAATACCCGCAAACACCGCAGCCACAACAAAGTTGGTATTCAGCGACGGCCTGAAAACTTTTTATCTTTCGCAAACTCATAGAGATCAGTTCTTAATAAGTAGAGGATGGTTAGATAGGCTAGAGGTCACATCTAGAAGCATTTGTTCAATATGTGGAGCAATCTCGTTAATCGATTTCTCCCACCATTTACTTTCCAAAATAGCTTTTTGCACATCTTCATCGAAACGATATTTCAGAATCTTGGCAGGATTTCCGACAACTATTGCAAAATCGGGAACATCCTTCGTTACCACGGCGCCTGCTCCAACAACGGCTCCTACGCCGATAGTACTACAACCAGGCAAGATAATGGCCCGATCCCCAATCCAGGCGTCAGCACCAATCGTAAGGGCACCTGATGCTATCGTGTCATCTTTGACAAATCCAAGATGACGATTGTAGAAAAAGGGATGTAAAGATAATCTTTCCATGGGGTGATTGCGAACATAAACAGAAACATCTTTCGCGATAGATACATAACGTCCGACGACTACACCGGATGGCCATGCCCCCGGGTTAAAACATTCCCCGTAACTGTAAAGATCAACCTCTACGCCATGATAATGTCTGAAAATGTCGCGCAAGGTTGCAGAATAAAAATCTCTGCCTTCAGCCCGCTTCACAAACTTGAGGACAAACTTTCTAAATCGTCTGAATTTATATAACTGGAAAAACACATTTGATAAATTTGAGCGTTTCATATCACCCTCTAATTACCGGAAGAAACTCTACTAAACATAACAAAAGTGACACCCATAAACTTCTGGATTATATATCCACTCACTAAAGCAAGTATAAATGAGACTAATAGCCCAGAGAGTAAACTATGAACTCCTGTTAAAGGCAAAAGTGCTGACATTGAAAAAAAGAGGGTCAAGACTAATGCTGCTGCAGAGAGACTGAGCAAATCTATACTTATTAGTCGACACAATGGGAAGGCAATACGATTCATACGTACCATAATTACCAAAGCCACCAATTCACCCGCTATACCAGAAATAGCAATCCATGCCAGATCGGCTTCTTGTGCAACAAGAACTAGAATGGGAATAAGAGCTAGCGTACGGAAAACATTACTCGGCAGAAGGTTTTTTGTTTGTCCTTTTGCCATGGAGACTAATGTTGGGACAACGCGCAATATCCTGACAACCCACATTATACCAAGCCACCCCACCAGAGAGCCCGCCGCAGCATACTCATTTCCATAAATAAGATCAACCGACTGCTCGCCACACAAGATAAACCCAGCTCCAAATACAACCCCTAACAAAACATAGCTAGCAAGATATCTTCGGTATTGATGGTTAAAAGTATCTGGGTTGTCTTGTTCCCTCGATAAACTTGGAAGGAATAGTGATATTCCTACACGTGCTAACATTTGGCCAGGCACCATTGCCAGTAGAAATGCAGCAGAGTAAACTCCAACATCGGCCATATCATAATTTGAACCGAACAGCTTTTGCGCAGAACCCAGAAGAAAACGATCACCTTGCAGAACCAAGAAAAGCAACATTCCATTCAACAACAAAGGCCAACCGAAGTGAAAAAACCTTTGCAGATAATCTTTTCGCCATCCAATCCTGAAAACTCGTTTTGCTACAAAATGTGAACCTGCCAACAAAACAAAGCTACGCAAAACAAGAAGCCACAGCATTGCCCGGTAATCGCAGAAATAGCTCGCCAAAGGCCAAGCAGCCACGAGCAAAATAGCTTGAGATGAAACTTCCACAGAAGCATTTGGCCAATATTTCATGTGACGTTCCAAACGTTTCGGATCAAGATGAGAGAGTCCGATCAGTAATGGAACGATTCCTAAAACAACAAATGCGGAGACTGCTTCTGGAATATTAAATAAGGATGACAAAGGGATAGCGAGGAGTACAATGATTAAGGCACTTATTGCACCACGAACCAAATTCAAACCTTGTGCTGTCTGCTGAAAGGCCTCTTCATCACCATCCTCAGCCTGAACCAATAATCGATCGAGGGACATATTACTGATCATATCCATTAGATTGACCGTCATCAGAAAAATAGCAGCGACGCCGAAATCAGCGGGGCTAATCAAACGAGCCACAATGATGTTACGACCAAGAGAACAAACCTGACCGACAGCTTGTGTGCCGGAGAGCACCATAGCCCCTCTAAATAATTTACCTTTAAAACGTGACAACGCTATATCCCACTGCTTATTTGCATTATTTGATCAAATGGTTTTACGGCCATCTGCCGCACCTCTGGGAGATTGGTTAAAAGTCTATTTTTAAAATGATCGCGTTCAACCCATATAGACCAAAGTTGCTCAACAATGGCACTCGTATCTGTCACACATGGGTCCACGACTGCATCACCAAGCCCGCAAGTCTCGAAAACACCTAAGGTCTTAGGGCTATACGAAACTGCCGAAGTTGGTACTCCTGATGAAAGACCCGCAATTGTCGAATGCATGCGCATACCACAGAACCAGTCAAATTGACTGATAAGATACTTTATTTCACAAGGGCTTTCATAATCTGGAGAGACAGCAACACGGTCTTTCACCTTATCACCAAAACTTTGTGAGAGATGTTCGCAAGCATCCAGGTCGGACTCATAATGGCCATGTGGTGTTATCACATGAGGCACGAGAACTACCTTACAATCAGTTTGGTCAAGAAATCTCTCCAGAAGTAGTTTCATAGCGAGGTTGTAATCAGCACGAAATCCGTAATGATCTTTCGCTTTATTAGGATCGTGATACATCAACCCGCTAATATTAAGACCAACAACCGTAGCGGAAGAATCAAGCCATCGAGCAATCACTTCTGGAAAATTTTCTGGTTTACTTACCGGAAGGCTAAAAGCAACATCCACTGAGCAACGATGTCGATCAGGGTCGAAAGAATCTGCCAACAGGTCTTTCAAGACAGTAAAACTACGCAAATCTCTTGCCCAAGCTTGAGTTGCACCTTTTACAATTTCAGAAGCTTTTTCTCGGGCCTGTTCTGTACGAAAGGGGCCATAGGTCTGAGGCATCAAAATCAGAGGTTTCTTTTGCTGCAAAGCGATTATTTTGGACAAAGAGACTGCATTAAAGCGCTTCTGGCCATAGAGGTCGGTAAAACTATCACCACCACTAATATCCAGCACAACATCAGAGGTTTTAATTGCATGGACCCCTTTATTTCCAAGCCCTCCAATACGACCAGCCAACCACATCATCCAAAGATTTTCAGGCCGGTAATAACGTTTTGAATTAACAGCGCCCAGTTGATTGAATTTAATCTGCTTCTCGTCAGTAACAATACTGCCCTTTCTATCACCTCGGCCATGATCAAAAAGTGTTATGTCTGCTTCTGGATCTGAATCATGTAAATTCGATAGGATCGAAAAACCTAAGGCTGAAACACCTAGGTTGCCAGTATCTAATGCTGATCCAAACAAACAATACTTCAAAACACGGATCTCATTTCATAAAATGTTGCGTAATTGATTCTTGGGTAAACAAGCCAAAAGTCTGAGTTCTACTTATTATTCAAAACACTCACTTCTGCTACTACCATCTTCTTAGCGGTATTTTGACCAAATACATTTCTCAACTTCAAAAATGGACTTTCAAAAAACCTGAATGAGGCACCAGCTAAAAGAACAGAGAGAATAGAGCCGCAAACAAAAGTAAAGACCCAATAAGGAGAACCGACCACCGGGCCCAACTTAATCGCCACCGAAATCGCAATAGGGTGAAAGATATAAATTCCGTAAGAAACTTTCCCAACATATTTGAAGCCAAAAGTCTCTAAAATACGGCACCCAGGAATTTGTGGGCGCTGCAGGATACATGTAATAAGGACAAACGAAAACAAAGGAGCCAGAACGTATCTTAGTAATTGGCTATTGTCCAAAAAAGAGAAAATTCCAGCGACCAGAAATAACACTGCGACAAGATAGAAGACAGCAGCACGTGAGAAGATTTTTCCAAAAACATCCCAAACAGGTTTGCTCTTCAAAAGGTACGCCAGAACAGCACCCCAGAGAATCGCATCGTAACGGGTATCAAAAGAATAATAGAGGCGACCAGTCAGATCCCCGGTATAGGTTGAGACAAGATAGAATCGCCAACCAATAGCAACGACGATTAAACCAACCGCAACGGCAAGGCCTTTCCGACGAGACAACACCATCGCAACGAGAGGCCAGAGCAGGTAATACTTTTCTTCTATAGACAGCGACCAGGCATGCCCGAAAGGAGGAAACGGTTGAGGAGTAAAAGCCAGTTTGAAATCAATATAATAAGCCATCAAAGACGGCACATGGAGATTATAAAGATCCACCTTCTCAGGGGATGCAACAGTCACAGCCAGCCAATAGACAAATATCGCCAGGTAATATACAGGAAAGATTCGCAGAGCACGACGCCAGTAAAAACCCTTCAGTCGATCGGCTAGGGATGCAGGCTGTTCGCGCAAGATCAAGGTGGTAATCAGGAAACCACTCAACACAAAGAAGAGATCCACACCCAGATCACCCATACCCTGCAATTCTTTGATAATTGGAATATCGAGTTTAGGACAATGGTAAAAAACCACCCACATAACTGCGACAGCACGAATACCATCCAGACAAGGGAAGAACTTGGTCTTTTGAAAATCTTCAAACGAAATTGCTGACAAAATCTAAACCTTTAACAAATTGGACGCTGATCAAACACAAGAAAAAGCCATTTGGCCGCGATTAGAATCTATGAAAAGCTGTAAGGGCAAAATCTTGGGTTTTGTTTTAACCATAGACCTTGATAGGACTTTATTGCGGCGAATCGATCTTAAACACAAAAAAACCACATCACGACATAGGTTCGTGAGCGGCATTCAGATCAACCAATCATCCAGCCCCCCGCCGGATTCACTATTCTGTTTTTATACGGGCAGTAAAAAACCCGCATCCGATATACCGAAAGCGGGTGTGATCATATTTTATGACCTTGACCTCGCATCTCTTCGGCAGCCCGACCAGCCCTTTAGGGCCCGTAACTTTACGCCACCGGATCGCTCCAGTGTTGCCCTTATCGGAGATGTAACTTAACCGCGTGGCAATTTAATACAGTCGCTGATTTTAATCAATCTATATTGCTGATTTTTCGATGAAAT
The DNA here is from genome assembly GCA_029667085.1 of Deltaproteobacteria bacterium IMCC39524. Taxonomy (NCBI): domain Bacteria; class Deltaproteobacteria; species Deltaproteobacteria bacterium IMCC39524. The sequence continues at coordinate 153,093 of JARUHJ010000001.1, read as the reverse complement.
ATGGTAAATGAAGCTAAAACAATGTTCTTAATTTTAGCCGTGGAGAGGATCTGATAACACCTGATGGTTATAAGTCTAGTGCAATAATTAGCCTTGATTAAAATCTATGAAAATTTGTAAGGGCAAGAACTTCTAGCTTTTTGATTTGGTTTAACCATAGACCTTGATAGACCTTCATCGCGGCCAATTATGCTTTAGTCCTAGACTTTGCCCTTGACGATAAAATAAGGGTTAAGCAGGTTATCTTTATTATAAACCAGCGCCTCGTCATTGGGTTGTAGAACAGTTCCCCCCGCAGCTTCCACCACGGCATGACCAGCGGCAGTATCCCACTCCATGGTCGGCCCCAGGCGCGGGTAAAGATCAGCCAGACCCTCGGCAACTACACACAGCTTCAAAGAGCTGCCAATCGGCATGGCCTCGACAACCTTGATGTTTTTCAGATAGGCCTCAAGGTCAGGTGAAGGATGAGAACGACTCATAACCACAGTCAAACCGGCCTCTTGATCAGCCTCACGGACACTGACCTTAACGGGTTCACCTCCAGCCACCGACACCCAACACCCAGCCCCCGACACCCCATAATACATCTTGTTCTGCACCGGCACATAAACAACCCCGGCAACTGGACGACCGTTTTCAATCAAAGCGATATTAACGGTAAACTCTCCGTTGCGCTTGATGAACTCCTTGGTGCCATCCAACGGATCAACACACCAGAAGCGCGTCCACTCTTTACGTTCTTCGAAAGGGATAGCAGCACCCTCTTCGGAGAGGATGGGGATCTCGGGGAAATGTTTTTGCAACCCGGCAATAATCACCTCGTGGGAAGCTTTATCGGCTGCAGTGAGAGGCGACTTGTCGTCTTTGTACTCGACAGCGTGATCGCCATCGTAGACAGAGAGGATGGCCTGGCCGGCGGCTTTGGCGATTTCACAAACAATATCTATATTCATAAACACAACCTTTTGTTTAACAGGGATGAAGGGGATGGAGGGGATAAGTCAAAAGCCTAATTGGACGCTGATTAACGCTGAAAAAAATGATTTCAAACAAACCCTTCAGGCTTAAGGTTATATGCCCGATCAGCGTTCATCATGAAAATCAGCTTCCAAACAGGTTCTAAGGTTTAGCCATCCCCTTAATCCCCTTCATCCCTGTAAATTAGCCTTAAAGTATTTAGCGGCCATCAGCTTAAAGCTAATCGTTAACGTTATTCTTAGTTCAGAATAGCGTTAACGATTTCTTCCGCAATGTCGTCAGCAGAGCGTGTTCCGGCTTCAACCTCAATCTCCGGGTTCTCTGGCGGCTCGTAATCGGAATCTATGCCGGTGAAGTTGGGCAACTCCCCTGCCCGGGCTTTTTTGTAAAGTCCTTTAGGATCGCGGACTTCGCAAATTTCCAGCGGGGTGTTGACAAAAATTTCGACAAATTCGTCTTCTTCCAGAAGCTCACGGGCCAACCTGCGCTCGCTCTTGAAGGGCGAGATAAAGGAGGTGAGAACGATCAGGCCGGCATCGACAAACAGCCTGGCAGTTTCGGCGATACGGCGGATGTTCTCGACTCGATCGACGTCGGTAAAGCCGAGGTCGCGGTTGAGGCCGTGACGGACGTTGTCGCCATCGAGGAGATAGGTGCGCTTGCCGAGGCTGTGCAGCTTCTTTTCCACCAGGTTGGCAATGGTCGACTTACCGGCGCCGGAGAGTCCGGTGAACCAAAGAACCTTCGGCTTCTGGTCGTTCATCTCGGCGCGACTTTGCTTGTTGATATCGATCGACTGCCAGTGAATATTTGTGGCGCGGCGCAGAGGGAAATCGATCATGCCGGCGCCGACAGTGGCGTTGGTAAAACGGTCGATGAGGATAAAGTTGCCGGTGGAGCGATTCTCCTGGTAGGGATCGAAAGAGATCGGCTTGGTCAGACTGATATTGCAGATACCGACTTCGTTGAGTTCGAGAGTTTTACCTGGTTCTCGCTGCAGGGTGTTGACGTTGATCTTGTGTTTGAGGGCGCTGACCGTAGCCGGAGCCGTAGCGGAGCCAGCCTTGATCAGATAACTTCGTCCTGGCAACAACTGCTCTTCATGCATCCAGGCCAGGTGCGCCTCGAACTGATCTGCGTACGAGGGCCGCTGTTCGGGGCAGCAGAGCATATCACCGCGACTGATATCGATCTCGTCTTCAAGGGTGATGGTCACAGCCTGGCCGGCCACCGCTTCTTCGAGGTCGCCATCCATGGTAACAATTCTGGCCACCTTGCTGATTTGGCCGGACGATGGGACCACGACGGCATCGCCCGGTTTGACGATACCGGAAGCAATCGTACCGGAGAAACCCCGGAAATCAAGATTGGGTCGGTTAACCCATTGCACGCGCATGCGAAACGCCTTGTTCAAAGCGTTATCGCTGATCTCGACATGCTCCAGGTGATGCATCAAGGTCGGTCCTTGGTACCAGGGAGTGTGCTCACTGGCCTTGATGATATTGTCGCCCTTCAACGCAGAAATCGGGATACAGCAGATCTCTTCGAAACCGAGCTCTGCTGCGAATTCTTTGTATTCTTCGATAATTTCGAGATAGCGATCCTCTGCATAATCAACCAGGTCCATCTTGTTGATCGCCAGCACGATTTTGCGGATGCCAACCAGAGAGGTTAAGTAGCTATGGCGACGGGACTGGGTAAGCACACCTTTACGCGCATCGATCAGGATAATGGCGACCTCGGCGGTGGATGCACCAGTCACCATATTGCGGGTATATTGTTCATGGCCAGGGGTATCGGCAACGATGAACTTGCGCTTGTCGGTAGAAAAGTAGCGATAGGCAACATCAATGGTGATGCCCTGCTCGCGTTCGGCCTGCAGACCATCGAGTAGCAGAGCGTAGTCAATCTCGTCACCTTGAGTACCGACCTTCTTACTGTCAACCTCAAGAGCAGCGAGCTGATCTTCGAACACCATTTTGGAATCCCACAGCAGGCGCCCGATAAGGGTGCTTTTACCATCGTCAACGCTGCCGCAGGTGATGAAGCGCAGCATCTGCTTTTGTTCCTGGGTTTTCAGGTATGCGGCGATGTCTTCCGCTATCAAATCAGACTGATGAGCCATGTCTTTTTCCCTTTATCGTCAAAAACTCATTTACCACAAAGTACACAGAGGCCACTGAGGTTTTTTTATTGTTTGGTCACACAAAGTTTTCTTCGCGCTCTCTGTGTCCTCAGTGGTGCAAAAGTCCTTTAGAAATAGCCTTCTTGTTTTTTCTTCTCCATCGACCCAGCAGAGTCATGATCAATCAATCGTCCCTGCCGTTCCGATGTCCGCGTTAAAAGCATTTCCTGAATAATCTCAGGAAGCGTTGCGGCCTCCGATTCAACGGCAGCAGTTAGCGGGTAACAGCCGAGGGTACGGAAACGCACCGACTTCATCTGCACCTCTTCGCCGGGGGCTAGCTTGATGCGATCATCATCCATCAGAATCAACATGCCATCGCGCTCTACAACCGGACGCACCTTGGCGTAATAGAGAGGGACAATGGGGATTTCTTCGAGGTAGATGTACTGCCAGATATCGAGTTCGGTCCAGTTCGAGAGCGGGAAAGAACGGATACTTTCGCCCGGCTTGACCTTGGCGTTGTAGAGGTTCCAGAGCTCGGGGCGCTGGCTTTTCGGATCCCAGCGGTGATTTTCGCTGCGGAAAGAAAAGATTCGCTCCTTGGCGCGGGACTTTTCTTCGTCGCGTCTGGCACCACCGAAAGCCGCATCGAACTTGTACTTGTCGAGACCCTGCTTGAGACCTTCGGTCTTCATGATATCGGTGTAAAGGGCGCTGCCGTGGTCGAAGGGGTTGATGCCCTGGCTGGCACCCTCTTCATTGGTATAGACCAGCAGGTCGAAATCGTACTCTTTGCGCATTTTTTCGCGAAACTCGATCATCTCGCGAAACTTCCAGGTGGTATCGACGTGCATCAATGGAAAGGGAATCTTCGACGGGTAAAAAGCTTTCTTGGCCAGATGAAGCATGACCGCTGAATCTTTACCGATCGAGTAGAGCATGACCGGGTTCTCGAATTCGGCCGCAACTTCGCGGATGATGTGGATACTTTCAGCCTCGAGCTGGCGCAGGTGTGTCATTTCGATTTTCATGATAATCCTTGGGATTATAGTTATTAGTTATCAGTGTTCAGTGTTCAGTGTTCAGTGTTCAGTGTTCAGTGTTCAGTGTTCAGTGTTCAGTGTTCAGTGTTCAGTGTTCAGGAAACTCTTTTTCAAATACTCAACTATTTGCATGGCAGCCTCATCGGTTGTCTTCTCGTTAACTTCAACCGTAATTTCAGCTAGCTCCGGTGCATCATAGACCGCATCAACACCAGGAAAATGTTTATATTCTCCCCTACGTGCCTTGGCGTAATGGCCCTTATCATCGCGCTGCTCGCACGCCTCAACGGTTGACTTCATATAAACTTCAACGAAATTTGTCGCGACACTGCGGGCGAATCGACGGCTTTCTGCATAGGGAGAGACAAAGGATGCGACAACGATCACACCATTTTTTTCGAGCATCGCACAGAGATGACCGGCTCTTTTGACATGGCGATTGACATCTGCCGGGGCAAAGCCCGTCTCGGGAAACAGAGGGCGCACATCATGGCTATCGAGTCGCTCGACCTTAAGATCGTTCTTTAGCAGTTCCTGGTATACCTTATCTGCAACAGCTTTTTTACCGGAAGCAGGCAAACCGGTAAACCAGAGGACAAAGGAAGGGATCTCCTTCTTGCCGTAGCGGATCTTATGCCAGAGGCGCTCGTGGAAAAAATAGAGACCCATCTTGGCGAAGACTTCCAGAAAGCCGACAGTAATCGCCAAGGCAAATTCACCGGTGAAGATAAAAACGATAATCGCCGTGGTGATTGTCGCCCAGGTTCTCCATGAGATCGCCTTGAGAATGGAACGTTTTTTTGTTTCGTATTGCATACTTACACTAGTTGTCAGTTATCAGTTATCAGTTATCAGTTATCAGTTATCAGTTATCAGTTATCAGTTATCAGTTATCAGTTATCAGTTATCAGTTATCAGTTATCAGTTATCAGTTATCAGTTATCAGGGGTTGGGTGTTGGGTGTTGGGTGTTGGGTGTTGGGTGTTGGGGGTTGGGTGTTGGGGGTTGGGGGTTGGGTGTTGGGTTCGGGGCACAGGCACCTGCAGAGCCAGCCCCCTTAATTCGACAAAGATCCTACATACCACTCCAGAGCCTCTGCCAACCCCTGCTCTATCGTATGGGTAGGCACATACCCCAGCAACTCCCCAGCCTTACTTAAGTTCTGGGGACAGGCACCTTTTAATGAGGGTGGCTGTTTACAAAACCAAACACCTCAGCACCAGCCAAAGCCGCCCCGGCCTTATCTTTTACCGACATAATAGGCTCACCCTCTAACGGCCACGCTATTCCTATTTCTGAATCATTCCAAGTAATGCAACGCTCATATTCTGGCGCATAGTAATCCGTCGTTTTATATAAAAACTCGGCAGTCTCACTCAACACAAGAAAACCATGGGCAAACCCCTCAGGAACCCACATCTGCCTTTTATTCTCAGCAGAGAGGATTTCACCAACCCACTTGCCATAAGTGGCTGATCCCTTGCGAATATCAACAGCCACATCAAAAACTTCACCAGAGACCACCCTCACCAGCTTCCCCTGCGGTTGCTTCACCTGGTAATGCATCCCCCGCAAGACCCCTTTGCTGGATTTTGAATGGTTATCCTGAACAAAGGTCACCTGAAATCCAGTCGCTTGCTCAAAAGCCTTTTGGTTAAAACTTTCGAAGAAGAAGCCGCGGTCGTCGCTGAAGACTTTGGGTTCGAGGATCAGTACTTCGGGGATGGTTGTTTTTATTACTTTCATAGAAACCGTTTTAAGTTTTAGGTTTTAGGTTTTATGGCCGTAGCTAGCTTTTGGAGCATCTTTGATATTGCTACCAGTTCTGCCGCCAGCTCTTTCTGATTTTCATCTTTTATAACGCCGATTTTTGACGCAATGTATGCTTGGGTTCTCAACTCTGCTGCGGACCCTTTGGCTATGTGTAGAAAACGAACAAATTCCTTCTTGGAATCTCGCTCGGCACCCTCAGCGATATTGGATGCAATAGAGACAGCAGCTCTGCACATCTGATCTTTCAAACCGTAATCGCGACAGTCCTTTAGAACCTCATAGACCTGCACTGCAAGACGAGCAGACCGTTTCCAAACTTCGAGTTCTTCAAATGAAGAATAGGACATAAGAATTTCCATTAAAAGTTTTAGGTTTTAAGTTCTTAGGTTTTAGGCTTAACCACTTAAAACTTAACCACTTAAAACTTAACCACTTAAAACTCATCCGTTAACACGCCCCTGCCCTTCACCACCATCTCCAAATATGCCCTATAACTCGACTTCGGAGTATCTTCAATCACCCTCTTCATCTGCTCTTTATCAATAAATCCCTTGCGATAAGCCACTTCCTCAAGACAAGCGATCTTCAACCCCTGGCGTGCTTCCAGAGTGCCGATGAAATGGCTGGCTTCGAGCAGACTCATGTGCGTGCCGGTATCAAGCCAAGCAATGCCGCGCTCAAGCTGTTCAACCATCAACTCACCCCGGTTCAGGTATGCCATGTTAAGATCGGTGATTTCAAGTTCACCACGAGCGGAGAGTTTGAGAGCCTTGGTCAATGCGACTACATTTTCATCATAAAGATAGAGGCCAGGCACAGCATAATGCGACTTGGGTTTGGACGGCTTCTCTTCAATACCGATAGCCTTGCCGTTCTTATCAAACTCAACCACACCGTAACGCTCGGGGTCGGTCACCGGGTAACCGAACACTTTGGCCCCACCGTTAAACTCGCCAAAGATCCGTGTGAGCTCCATACGGCCATAAAAGATATTATCGCCAAGGATCAGACTGACCGGATGGTTATCAATGAACTCTTCTCCAAGCAGAAAAGCCTGTGCAATCCCGTTGGGTTCCGGTTGTACGACATAACTGATCTTGATGCCAAAGCGGCTGCCATCGCCGAGCAGGGCCTCAAAACGCGGGGTATCCTGAGGTGTGGAGATAATCAGGACATCCTGAATACCGGCCCGCATCAGGGTCGAGAGCGGATAATAGATCAGCGGCTTATCATAAACCGGTTGCAATTGTTTACTGGCGACCAGGGTCAGCGGATAAAGACGGCTCCCGGCTCCACCGGCCAGAACGATCCCTTTTTTAATACTCATTGACAGCCCCTCCATACATCTTCTGGTAATACTCCTGGTAGGAACAGTCCACCACCGAAGCCACCCACTCCGGGTTATCCAGATACCAGTCGATCGTTTTGAGAATACCCTCTTCAAAGGTTACAGAAGGCTGCCAACCCAACTCATCCATAATTTTGGATGCATCAATTGCATAGCGGCGATCATGACCGGGGCGATCCTTAACAAACTTGATCAGGCTGCGGCGCGGTTGTGCCGAAGGCAGATGGCCGACTTTCTGATCGAGGATGTCGCAAACGGTTTCAACGATCTCGATATTCTGTTTCTCGTTGTTGCCGCCAACATTGTAGGTTTGTCCTAGCTGCCCTTTTTGTAGCACGGCCAGAATAGCTGCACAGTGATCCACAACATAAAGCCAGTCGCGTACGTTCTTGCCATCACCGTAAACGGGGAGGTCTTTGCCGTTAAGAGCATTGTTAATAATCAGTGGGATCAGCTTTTCCGGAAAATGGTAAGGCCCGTAGTTGTTGGAGCAGTTCGTCATCAGGATCGGAAGTCCGTAAGTATGGTGATAAGCGCTCACAAGGTGGTCTGAAGAGGCCTTGGATGCCGAATAGGGCGAACGAGGATCGTATGGTGTTGTTTCAGTGAACAGCCCCGTTTCGCCAAGAGACCCATAGACCTCATCGGTACTAACATGTAGGAAGCGGGTGCTAGGGACTGGGGGTTGGGGGCTGGACAACCAATGCTTTCGAGCGGCTTCCAGCAAGGTGAAAGTGCCGATAATATTGGTCTGGATGAACTCAGACGGGCCGGCAATACTTCGATCAACGTGAGATTCTGCGGCAAAGTGAACGACCGTATCGATCTTTTCTACAGCAAAAAGATCTTCGACCAAAGCAGCATCACAAATATCACCTTTAACAAACGTGTAGTTGGGATTGCTCTCAACATCCTTCAAACTTTCTGGATTACCCGCATAAGTCAGTTTATCCAGATTGATGACATGTGTTTCAGGCAAGATCTGCAGGAGTAAGCGTACAAAATTGCTGCCGATAAATCCGCAACCACCAGTTACCAAAATACTTTTCACTAATACAACTCCTTAAATCGTGCTGCCACTTATCGGGTTTAGGCCTCTCGGCCAATACCCCTATACTCAAACCTAGCCATTTTCACGGCAGCAGGTTCATATTGAAAACCACCTACCTTACTGCGATAGCACGAATACCATCTAGAGAAGGGAAGAACTTGTTTTTTTTAAATCTTCAAACGAAATTGCTGACAAATGAATGACCCCGCCGCAAGCCGCTGTGAATACAACCCCAAGGCCTTCAAGAGATAATACAAACTTCATCCCATCTCAACGCTGAGACAGAAACCACGCGATATTAGTGAAAAACATTGAAAAACAAAAGGTTTTTCTCGGATTAACAACATTTTTTCTGGGGATATTACAGACAGCGGACTGGCCACATACGCCATTCCGGAAAGCGAAAAGCGGTTGCGCAACACATCTACTGGTTGCTGGCCACCATAACCGGCAACACATCCACACTCTGATGTTCCAAAAAACTGGCCAAGGCTTTTTGCTGCAGGCACCTGGTGAGCCGGCTATAGACGGCCTCCCGGGAACAGTAACTCTGACCATCCTTCTCATCACCGTGTGAACACTCGTGGCAAACAGTTAAAAACATAACAGACCCTTTAAGCTCTATATTTCAAAGTTGAAGCGTCGAAAGAAAAGCGGGAGTATACACACCACTTCTCACAAATCTCTCACAGGCCATTTTTCTTTTTTTTTTGGGGGGGGGAATAAGGAACGCGGTACGGGGGCCGTGGAAGGCTAAAACCTCAAACAATGATTTAGGCGCAGATAACGTCCGATCTTATCAGATGTTATCTGCAGCCAATATTGCCTATAAATTTCAGGGTCAATCTTCCCTGACCTGATAGCCTCTGTGGACTTCGGTATCACGACGATGGGCGGAAAGGTCTTCGGCTAAAGCATCAAGCTTGTTTGATAGATTTTGCTCTAAACCATCAACCCTCCTCGTCTGCTTGGCTTCAACTCCTTCAATCTTCGCCGTCAACTTCTCCTCGACACCTTCAATCTTCGCCGTCAACTTCTCCTCGACACCTTCGATCTTCGCCGTCAACCTCTCCTCGACACCTTCAATCTTCGCGGTCAGTTTTTCCTCAACACCATCTATCTTTTGATTCAAGACCTCAATTTTAAAGCTGTTGTTTTCTATCTTTTCGTTCAACTCATCGAAGCGGTCATCCAATTTCTTATCAAGAGCGGCATAACCTTCCAGAACCAGGTCAAATTTGCCATTGATGTCTTCGAGAATCATCTCAAGATTATCCTTTTCCATACGTTCCCTCCTAATATCATTACAGTAAAAAACATTTTATGAAATTACAGAGGATGAGGTTATAAATCAAACCCAAAACAGCTTAGCGCGATCAGGAACTGTGAAATTCCAGGTAAAACAAAAACAGTAGTTTTCAGGTTTATATTGCAACCATAGTCCTTGACAGATTTTCATCACGGCTGATTAAGCCTTTAAACCCTAAAATCGAAACCTTGATTTGCCCGCAGCGACAAACTAAGTACCTTCTCAAAGTTATATTCACCCAGCATAGCAATTGTGACCATTTCTGTTATATACTTAAATGTGTTGCAATTGTTATGTTTAGAGTTGATTAAACAGAAAGGGGAAACTTAAAGTTCAATAAGGAGTAACCAAGATGAAACTGCTTCTATTGGTCATGTTTCTCGTCTTTATCGGTTGCTCTCCGCCTCAACAAAAAATCACAACGGGAGAGTTTGAAATATACGCAACTGTTATCGTAACTGAGGACTGGTGCTATATGTCTGATAACAAAACAAAAGTGAATGGAACAACCAAATACTTCTCCAATGTGAAGGCCTTTTCACAAATCTGCGTGAGCCTCAAATCAGATGATCCGGAACGTACTTTACAACACGAGCTGGCTCATGCCTGGCGCAACGCTGTAGGCCTTGATGTAAGATGGGTGGGTCACAATAACGTTTGCACTTCGGGGGCGTGTTAAGAGCACGGCACAAGGCAATGGTAAAGAGGGCTGTGAACTGCAAAAAAAATTAAAGAGCTCAATTATCCTGCACTCAAAAAAAACAACCCCACAGGTCATTAATGTGTGCTTTACAAACGACAAGGGACACTCAAAACAGAGTGCCCCTTATCATGTTCTTTCATTCAAAAGCCTATACAAACCTTAACTATCTCGCCAGCGGAATCTCTTTCGCCAACTCATAACGACCAATCGCACTAAGCTTCGATTCTACCTGCAGGTAGCGAAAAGCCTTCTTGCCAGGCAAAACTTTGCCCACATCCACAGCCATTTTCTTCATAACAGCGAGGCGGTCATCCTGAATATCGTAATACTCATCGACAAGTTTCACGGCCTGCTCATCCGTCAAGGTCTGGTAGACCGAAGCATAAGCAAGGATCAGCTTCGCACCACGCTGATTAACTTGAAACAGTTCCTCCTGGTGCTTATCGTAAACCGGCCAGAAGGCCGCAGCTTCTTCCTCAGTAAACTCCATATTCTCCATAACGACCAAGCGCTTCTGATCGAACATGATCTTTTTCTTCAGGTCCAGAGCCTCGTCAGCCAAAGCTAAAACCGGGGCAACAAGCAACATGAGGGTAAGCAGAATTGTTTTGATACGCATGTGATCTCTCCTTAAATTTAGAGTGCTAGAAATTAAGAATTACGCTGCTTGATGGTGATGACGACCCGACGGTTCAACTGCCGACCGGCCTCAGTACTGTTATCAGCAACCGGCGCCGACTCGCCAAAGCCAAGGGTACTGATCCGATTGGGGTGGACGCCTTGACCGACCAGTGCATTCTTAACATTGTCGGCACGGGTCTCCGAAAGGGTCTGGTTGGTCTGTTCAGACCCGCTACTATCGGTGTGACCCGCTATCTGGATGCTGGTGTCTGGATATTGGTTCAGAACCCGACTGACCCGGCTAATCTCATCAAAAGCTCCAGCGTTCAAGTTGGCAGAGCCCACGGCAAAGAGGTAGTCGGATTTGAAAGTCACAGCGAGGACATCGGCGTTACGTTGGATATTGGCGGCCTCGACTGCGGCCAGCTCTCGACGCATGGCGGCTTCCTGCTCATCCATACTCTTGCCCACTTTGTTGCCGATCGCACCGCCAGCAATAGCACCTATCGTGGCGCCAACGAGCGTCCCTGTGGTGTTACCACCAATGGCCTGGCCGAGCAGAGCCCCGGCAGCGGCACCGCCAACAAGACCAACGCGAGTGCCCTGCTCTTGTTTGTTTTGCGCTGGAGCGCAACCAGCAACCAAGACAATGAAAATGATCAATAAGGGTAAAAACTTTTTCAATTGACATCTCCTTCGCTAAAAATAGCTAGTTTTGTTCGATAGCCCAGAAGCAAGGAAGGCCCGAAGGAGGCCTTTAATCTCATGCTGTCAGGAGTTACTCCGTAGCATGAAAGATACAATAAAAATAACTTAATTCAACTAAGCTTAAGGGAAATAAGCCCTGCCAATGAAAAGAAAGACGAAGACCTCTATTCAGGGCGGCCGCCACTGAATACAGGCACTACCAGAAGGGGTAAAAGAAATTCAACGTCAGCGACCCAAAGTGGTGCATGTCATCCTGACCGACAAATTCTTTGGTCCTCGTGACGTGGGCGTAAGTCAGCATCAGGTTGTGATGACCCAGGGTGATTCCTGCGACAAGATCTGCGACCATATCTTTCTTATCGATGCTGTGACTGTCGGTAAAGGTGTTGCCATCCAGGAATATGTCGCGCAGCACATACTTACCGTTGACCGCACCGAACAGGTAGATGGTCGGTTTATCGTGCGGTGTGAAGAGTGTGCTGCCAGCGGGCCGGATCATCGAAATGCCGAAGTTGCGCGCCAGATTCATCCCGTACCGAACCTCCAGCCCTGTATTCAAATATGTCGCGACATTACCGACGACCCCGCCAGCATGAACGATCGCGTCGGCAGTCAGCAAACGATCTGAAGCTCCGGAAAACAACCACTTGCGCTCGAAAGCCACTAGTAGGCCAGGCTCGTTTTTTAACTGGTTGTCCCAACCATTTGCCGTAGGAATATCGCGCAGTTCGTGAACCAGGGTCTGAGCCTCTTCGGCAAAAGACAAAGGACCGACCATCCCCATCTGTATTTCCAGGCTATCGACAAAGTCGAGATGCTCCTCGAATTTCATTTTGCGATGATAAGCCAGGCCGACGTAGGACCACCCTGCATAAGGGCGGTCATCAACAATGAGATCAGAACGACTGGTATCCGACGGGGTATACATGTTCTGACCCAGTGAAAACTCTGCCTTGTGGCTGTATTCAGGGCTTGAGTCGCGGATAAATGGAATCTTGTGGACCAGCTCCAGGACTTTGCGAGGGAAATGCCCCTGCTTGGCGTGCGGCGACAAATCAGGGGAAATCAGTGAATATTTGATGCCATTGGTATAGTTGCTGTCGGTGCCATCGAACAGGTCATTTTCAAAAAAGATCGACTGGGCCCAACGGTTGCTCTGGTCCTCTGCAGCCAGAAGCCCGCCGGGAGTTATAAGAACGGTCAGTACAACAAAGGTCAGCCATAAGCAAGCAAGGTGACCAAGTGAACTAAATTTCAAGACAAACCCCATATCGACATGACTTCAGGGATGATCGGTTCACCCTCCTCGCGCTCGGCGATATTATGCAGGCGAGAAGCAATGCTTGCAGCATAGTCTGACAGCGACCATTGGTTAAGGATGCGCACCGCATTATCGGGGGTACTGGGGATCACGCGCTCGATGTCATACACAATCCCATCGGTTGACCCGATCGCCAGGTTGGCAAACCCGGCTGCAACGGCAGCAAAAATGTCGCAGTCTTCACGGCAATCGAGCGCCTCAAGCCATTCAAGGTAAAACTCGATCACGGCAAGGGTCAGGAGGCTGCCGCGACACTTGATCAGAATCTCGACCTCATCACAGCTCAAGGCCCTGCAATGCGACTCAAGGAGAGTAAGGATGCGCCGGTCTCCTGTCATTAACATCCCGCCCAGTACGGCCAGGCCATTGGCTAATGAGCCTCGATCGTACAAGTCAAGAAGCTCGAGAGCTCCCGTCGTGGCATTCTCAATATTGGTTGGCGCGAGGACGACATAGTCAAGGGCCGCAGGAGATGCCACCGTTCGGGCCGGATCGCAGCAGATAAAAGGCATCAAGGCGTGAACACCACTCTTGCCGGCGAGCACGAGGTCTACGGCTGTCTGGTAATTTCGAAAGCGCTGCGCGGGATGGATACGCGTCACGTAATGCCGGTACAGCAAAAGAAGTTTTTCCACGAGCTCTGGATTCGCAGTCGCTCCGTAAAGATCAATGGCGGCTTGAGTCACGGCATCAAGTCGGTCTTCGTTCAGTTTGAGAGCCTTCTCAGGGCTATCAAGGACTTCATTGATCTGTTTCTCATTCATATCCATAATAATCATCCTTGTTAACCAAGCTCCATGCGGAGCTCTGGTTAAGAGGTTTTTAGTTCAACAGCCTGAAAAGATTAACGGTTTTTTACCTCTTGGAAATTGAAAGATAAAATAAATTAAAAGCTGGAGATATTACATCATAACTCGAACGGATAAAACTTCTCGCCGATCAACATGACATATTTTTTGTTATTATTGTTAGCAAGGAACAAAGAGATGGAGCCTTGCCATGGTTGAACATTATCACCTGATTACGTACAGCGAAGAAGAGGAACTTGCGAATCGCCTGACACACAGCATTGCAGCAATTCTGAGCCTGGTCGGCCTGGTGATTCTGCTAATCTCAGCCTCTCGCACCGGCGACCCCTATCGCATTGTCAGCGCTGCGGTTTTTTGCGGCATTTTATTTCTCTTCTATATTATTTCGACACTCTACCACACGGTCAGGACACCCAAAATCCGCTATACTTTCAGGATTCTAGACCACGTCGGCATTTACCTGGTCATCGCCGGTTCTTATACACCTTTCACACTTGTCTCGATGCGCCCAGGACACGGGTGGGCCCTTTTTGGCCTCATCTGGGGTCTTGCCTTGGCCGGAGCCATATTCAAAACGTTCATGACTCACCGCCTGGCCTTCCTCGCTCCGGTCTTTTACATCGCGCTCGGTTGGTTAATCGTCATAGACCTGGAAGGGTTGCTGACCATGGTTCCGCTCAAAGGGGTCTTCTGGTTGCTTGCCGGCGGTCTCTTCTACACGATTGGAATCATTTTCTATGCGATCGACCGAATCCCATATAACCACGCTATCTGGCATGTATTTGTTGTTGCCGGCAGCTGCTGCCATTACCTTGCGGTACTGTGGTACGTCATACCTGTCGGGATGATAAACCCAACCTAATCTATCGCAATAAAGACACTTAAGCCAATTCCTTAAAAATGTACTTAAAAATGTACAATGTCGATTGCAGTTTTGATGAGACGAAAAACAACCCTATAGGAACGCGCAGAAAAAGCAGGCATCAACGACTGCTAACTCTCACTCGTTATCCTGAGTGGGGCTCACACGACGATGCGCTTGACCATCAGGGCGATGGCCAAGGGCAGGAGAAACAGTGTGGCAACTAGCAGGTAAAGCAGACTGAACCATAGGTCGCCGGCCCAGACTTGCAGACTGCAGCCACGCACCAGCGCCACCAGGTGTGTCAGCGGCAGCAACTGTGCAAGGGACTGGGCCCAACCCGGCAGGTTCTGTAAGGGGAAGAAGGTACCGCTGAAGAGGAACATGGGTGTAATACCAAGAAAAATCGGCAAGTTAAACGTTTCAATTCCCGGCACCAGGGAGGTACAGATCATGCCCAGGGCGGCGAACACTAAGCCTCCAAGGATTGCCAACGGAATCAGCAAGAACGCACCGGGGAAGTTGAAGAACCCGCAGAGCGAGATCACTGTCGTCATCAGGGTCGCAGCGATCAACGACTTGCTGGCAGCCCAGAGCATTTCACCGAGAATGATTTCTTCCAGGTTGAGCGGCGTCGCCAACAAGGCGTCGAAGGTTTTCTGATAATACATGCGCACAAAGCTGTTGTAGGTGGTTTCGAAAAAAGCGTTGTACATGATACACACCGACACCAACGCCGGAGCAATGAATGTGGTATATGAGAGCGTCTGGCCGCCGTATTCCAGTTCGCCGACCATCACCGACAGACCGACGCCAAAGGCAAGGATATAGAGCAGTGGTTCAAGAAGTGGGGGCAAAAAAGAAATCTTCCAGTTCTGCTTGTAGATGGAAAAGTTTCGCTGCCAAACCCTGATTGAGCGGGCACTGATCTGTTTTGGATTGGGCCACTTCATTCGCGTAAGTCCCTGCCGGTCAACTTGAGAAAGAGATCTTCCAGCCCCGCCGGACGAAGTATGCACCCTTCGGTGCGCACATCGCGAGTCAGCTTGAGAAAGAGTTCATCGCCGTCGTCCAGATAGACCAGAAGACGTCGGCCAAGATCTTCAACCCGGCATGATTCACGCGTCAGAAAGTCGCGCACCTGCTGATCGGGATCGGCAATCTCCAGGACTGTATGCCCGACCCGTTCACGCACCAGAGCTGTCGGTTTCCCTTCCACCAGGATCTGACCATGGTCAACAATCACCAATCGATCACACAGACGTTCCGCCTCCTCCATATAATGGGTCGTTAGCAGGATCGTCAAGCCCTGCCGCTTCAGCTCTGCAAGCTTGTCCCATAGAAGCTGACGGCTTTGTGGGTCAAGGCCCGTGGTCGGTTCGTCGAGGATGAGTAGTTCGGGTTGGTTGACAAGAGCTCGGGCCAACATCAGGCGTCTTTTGAGACCACCGGAGAGGACCGAGATCTTATCTTCGGCACGGTTCTGTAGTGCAAAGAAACCAAGCAGTTCATCGGCGCGATGCTCTGCCACCTGACGTGGGATGGCAAAGTAGCGGGCATAACCAACCAGGT
The DNA here is from genome assembly GCA_029667085.1 of Deltaproteobacteria bacterium IMCC39524. Taxonomy (NCBI): domain Bacteria; class Deltaproteobacteria; species Deltaproteobacteria bacterium IMCC39524. Next base: position 136,864 of record JARUHJ010000001.1, on the reverse strand, counting down.
TGTTGCGAACCGACAGATCGGGGTCGAGGGAATCTTCCTGCTGGCAGATGCCAATCCGGCGTTTGATCTCGCGTAAGTCCTTATCGATATCCAGTCCGAATAAAGACAGGTGACCTGCATCGCGCGGTGTATAGCCATAGAGCATGCGGATGGAGGTCGTCTTGCCGGCACCGTTTGGACCGAGCAAGCCAAAACATTCACCGGGTTGCACGGCAAAAGAGAGGCCATCGACAGCAATTAGAGAACCGTAGGATTTACGTAGGGATTCGACCTCGAGGATGGCCATTATGCATCTTTCTTTGACAAAGCAATTGTGTGTTTTGGGATTTTACGCTTCTGCACAATTGTTGGCAAGGGGGTATGGACAGTCGACCCAGCCACCCCCTTAGCAGGCATTTGAACTATCACGACCTGCGCCAGAATAGTGGCTTAGGTGCATTGGCCAGATAAGCACCACACACAACCAGAAGCCCTCCCCCAAGCAGGGAGATATCGAGAGACTCACCAAGCAAAAGGGTTGCAAGGAGGACACCGTTTACAGGCACAAAGTTGATGAAGACCGCAGCCCTGGATGGCCCGATGCTCTGAATCCCTTCAAAGTACCAGAGAAAACCGACCACTGTGCCAAATGCGCCGAGATAGCCGATGCTAAGCCAAACCGGCCAGGAAAAGTACAGCGCTTCTGCAAAACTTCCATAGGACAAAGCTGGGAGCAGCAAAAAGAAGGTGCCCGCTATGGAGGACCAGCAGACGGCAGCCAAAGGAGAAAGACCGCGCATCGCTGTTTTACCGATAACCGAGTAGAGCGTCCAGGAAAGGACGCAGCCAAAAATCAGCAACTCACCTCGGCCGATGCCTCCACTGAGAATCATCAACGGATGCCCCCTGGTGATGACCACAAGGGCACCGAACACCGAGAGAGGAACGCCGAGCATCCGACTAAGCGGTAGTTTCTCACGATAGATCAACGCGGAACAGAGTGTGATCGCCACCGGGTTGAGGGCAATGATCAAAGCAGCCCGACCGGCACCGATCAAGGTCAGTCCGTTAAAGAAAAACAGGTTGTAGGCAAACACTCCCGTTAACCCCAGTGCGGCAACAGTCAAAGCCTGACGTAAATCGAGCTTCGGCAGTCGGCCCTCAACCTTCCAAACGGCCAGCAATAAACATGTCGAAGCGATGGCAAAACGGAAAAATGCCGCGGAGACGGGATGTGCAGCGCCAGCCAGAAAACGCCCGGCGACGAAGGTTCCCCCCCAGAAAAAAGCAACGGCAAGGAGTTTTAGATAGGTTTTCAATCAGCGTCTCGACCCTTAGAGGTTATTGACGACCTTTATATTCCGTGTATTTTTTCGCGGAACCGCGAACTTCATCGGCAGGATATTTCTCTTCGTTCAGAAGCATTTTACGGTTTACAGCCTCCACCATATCGATGCCAAGCTTATCGGATAAACGTAACAGGTAAACAAAAACATCGGCGATTTCGTGGCTGATCTCTTCAAGACCCTCAGGAGGGATATCAGCGCTTTCTGCTTCTGTCAGCCACTGGAAATGCTCCACCAGCTCACCACACTCGGCGATCAAGGCCATGGACAGGTTTTTAGGCGTGTGATACTGGTCCCAATCGCGGTCTGCGACAAACTTGCGGATTTTTTCTTTTAACGCGTCAAACTCGGACATAAAGATTCCTTGTGGCTTCAGCCAGAGCCGCACCTATATATCTGCTTTGGTTACGCTCCAACAGGTAAATTCTGAAAGTACCCCTGCGTCCCGGAGGCGTCAAGATGAAACAGCAAGGCCCGACTGATCAACAGCCGGGCCTTGCTATTTGGTGGAGGTGGCGGGAATCGAATTGATGGACAGCCCTCCCCCTCGAAAAGAAATAAAGCACCGATAAGCGCCTAAAAACAACTAATTACAACAAGTTGCCTCAAGCTCTCTATTCGGTATCTGTTCGTTAGAGTTCAACCAAGTTCAACGAAATTCAGCCAATATGGCGAAAGTTTGGCGAAAGCTCGCTATCAAACGGGGCACCCCAGGAACCAAGCTCTATTCGATTCCCAGAATGGGAACCGAACCCATATCCGTAAACCTAACAGTGCTTAAGCTTTTATGGAGCTAATAATATGATCCTATATATCCCTAGGTGATATAAGAATTAGTTGCGAGAGGATTTAAAGTAAGGCTATCTGCCAAGCGTCGGATTTTCCTAAAACTCGTGGCTTGTGGGATAATTCAACCAGCATGGCGAATGTCTGAAAAAAGGGTTACTCACATTTAGTTCTTTGTTTCCATCATTTTACAATCTAGCTTCGTCCACTCATAAACAATCGGGTGTGTAATTCCAATAAAACGTTAAGTGAGCTACCGGAGGCCCCGAATAGTCAGCTACAATTATTTCTACTTCACTGCCCATCATAGAAAGACCAAATTTTTTCAAATAATATCGACAAGGCGCTCAACAATGTATCCTGTCCTGACAATCCTCTGCCGATCATTCAGCTAAAATCGAATTGATGAGCATAAAAGCTTCTTCTGAAGATGAGTATGATAGCTCATAAGCGCGATTGCAGCTCAACAAATCAATAATCTGGGGAACGTTTTCATCATCTAGGTAGCGGACTTGGTACCCGGCATGATTCAATCGCCACAAAGCATTTACTGTGCTAATACGTTTGTACTCTCCGATTGAATCTGGGGCGTATGATGGGAAGAAAAAAAAGAAGTCCGTATTATCTATTTCATTATTTGCGAACTTAACCTGACCATCGCCAAGATAGCGAACTCTCAACTGATCCCAACGATAATGCTCAGGTTGTGACAAGATCTCAGGGTAGTCTTTTTGGAGAACAGACCAACTTCCCTCTTTAACACCTATCCCGAGTGGGACTGGACAAACACTACTGCTATCACTGAAAATAACAATTTCATCTGCAACCAGCGTAAAACCTTTGGCAAGCAAACTGGCTGCAAGCGTACTTTTTCCCGAGCCCGACACTCCTGGGAAGACCAAGGTCTGCTGACCGTTGGTTACGGCAGCAGCGTGTAATGTCAGCAGGTATGGCAACTGGTGAAAGACAAACATACGCAGGCGCCCTAGCAATAAAGTAAGAAGGTTCTTTTCTGGCAAGACCTCGTCACTCTGCGCAGCACCATTGAAACTTAATATCCAGCGACCTCCTACAGGGGACAAGGAGATCACAAGCGATGGATGTTGATTAGGAACAACTTGAAGATGTGCAATTTCATCATGAAGACGTGCACGGAGATCTTTGTCAGAGCATTCAATCGTGAAGATTGTCGTGAGGAGCTGGTAGAAAGGTCCGTCATGTAGATCGGTAGAGACCGTTTTGGGGCAGACAGGTTCTTGTCGATAGTACCCCGCCTCCGATTCACAACCGCCTAGAATGGCAGCCAGGGTCATTACCTGCTCATAGTCAGCGGAATTGAGAGTAAGCTCAGAAGCCAGAGAGTCGACTGTCACACCTTCAGCAAGCTTTAAAAGCATGCCTGTCGCAGTGAAATCAAGGCCTAACAGACGCTGGCTGCGTTTAGAATAGAGGATGGACTCGTCGTCAAACAGGAAAAGTGACAGCTCCGGATTGATCTGCAGGCATTGCCTAGCCTTCCCCTTTTCTAAATCGCCATCAATAAGGTAATTTTGGGGTGCCATCGGGATTAAATTGTTTAGGGGTGCCATCGGGATAAAAGAACTGGCTCGGGCCAAATGGTCCACCATCGCTGGCGGCAACGGCCGAGGTTTGAGGTGACATCAGAAGAAGGACGCCAACCGCGGTACCAACGGTATATTTTGCATATTTTTTCATCGCCGCGCGGCGCTCTTCGTCAACCAACTGCTCATCAGGTTTTACAACCTGAGGGACCTCATTTTCGTGACATCCTAGTTTCTTATTTTTCATAACTTCAACTCCCACTCCTTCAAATCAAATCCCAGTATCACTACGGGTATTCCCCGTAGAATTATTACCCTTCACCGTCACTCGTGGCGATAGTGGACCAACTTCGCTCCCATTCAAAGCCGCCACAGCAAAACTAAACGTCTGTGTGCTATCGGTTACAAAAAGGTAACTCGTCTGGCCTTCTCCAACTTCAACAGAGTCGACATTGACGCTAACTTCTTTACCCTGAACATGGAAGATACGATAACCATCACTTTTATCGACCGACTGCCAAGACAGCTGGATTCCATCCTCAACAGTAGCTGCACGTAATTGTTTTACCTTCCCCAGGCTCTTCTGACCTCCCTTGGAGGCTAAACCGGGCAAGGCTACGCAAAGCAGAGCCAGCACCAAGGTGATAACAACACTCGCACGGATATACATAATCGTTCTCCTTAAGGGACAATCGTCTTCAGCAGGCGCCGGCCTGCAGTATCGTAGTAACGGTCCGACTGATTCCCCGGGATTAATAAGGACACGCTGCTACTAGCCCGCTCATTGTCAATGTCGCTTTTACGATAGATGCGCAGTACGATATCAGTCCCGACAACATCCCAGGCGCTGCTGTCAGCACGATTCACTGGCACGGTAAAGTTCCATTCATAAGTGTGCAGCTTGGTTGCTGCACCATGATAGGTCCAGTTCCCTTGCGTGACTGAAGCTGGTGAAAGAGGTCCAGATTCGGCAAACTTCGACGCATCGGAATAAAATGCACCGCAATCCGTCTCTCCCGTGCAGTCAAACAACACTGCGTATGAATAGTAGCTGTCGTGGTAACCTTCCAAGGTCCAAGACAAAGTGTATTCATTGCTGGCCTGCATCGACTCCGGCAGGCTGTTGGTCGCCAGTACTGGCGGCAAACGTCGCTGAGCCTCAACGATAGCACTAGTGTAATTGGTTACATAAGCGGTCAATACGGGCGTTTCACTGTCATCCGTGCTAATCCTCAACTCGGCATTCTTGGTTCCTCGGGTTTTAGGGGCAAAGCTTACCGGTACATCACAACTTTGTCCTGAAGACAGAGTTGCCGCCGAACAACTATGCGTGCCGATTACGAACTCGTTGGCATCAACTCCAGCCAGGCTCACAGTACTCACAGTCCGGTCTGAGACGCCCATGTTAGTAATCGTAAACGTCGATGCTGCCGAGGTGGTACTCAACTGGAGTTGCTTGTACTGGATCACTATAGGATTGATGGTTAAATCGGCATCCTGAGCCGAATCAACTGCAAAAACCAGAGAAGGGGCCAGGATAACAGAACAAATGAGGATCTTGACAAGTAAGCAAACCATGACATCCCTCCTTATGGCACGATCTGGGCCTGCAAGCGGCGGCCCTCATCATCGTAATAGTTGGCATCTGGCAGGTTTCCTGGGATCAGTAGGGAAAGACTCCTTCGCCCTGCATCGAGATCACTCTGGCTCATACGATAAAAGCGAATCACGATATCCTTATTACTACTCACCGCTGGTGGCGTAAACTCATAGTTGAAGTTGAAACGCTGCGACGCCTCGCCATCGTAAATCCAGTCGCCCGGCTCGACACTGACAGGCGACAGACGGCTGGAAGCTTCAAACATGCTGCCATAGCTGTCACCACAGGTCCCGGCCGCTAGGCCGCTGCAATCAAAGAAAGCAATGTAGACATAATAGTTCGGATCGTAACCGAGCATCGACCAGGTCAGGGTGTAAGGTGTACCACCGGTCATCTGGGCCGGGATACTCAGGGTTTCGAGCACAGGAGGCATCCGCCTCGCTGCTTCTTCACCAATATCTTCATGGTTATACAGGGAGGCCACAAGCACAGGGGTCTCAGGATCATCGGACGGGATCTCAAGGATTGCTGACTTGGATCCGACCGAACTTGGGCAGAACTTTACATCTACCGTACAGGTGCCATCCTCAACCAACGTCTGACCAGAGCAGTTATCATTAACAATGGCGTATTCAGTGGAATCGTAGCCAGCCAATGCTAGGCTGCCCAGCGTCCGCTCAGGTGGGCCGGAATTTTTCACGATAAAGCTAACCGGGCGACTGTTGTTGCAATCGTTCAATGTCTCCTCACCGAACAAGTATCGATCAGGTGAAACAGAGATTTCCCGATCCGCTTCCGACATTGTATGCAACCTCAAAACAACATTGGCTGCGTTTGACAATGCCATTTCATCATATGACTTGTAACTGAAACTATCATTCCCCGAAAGCGAACCATCATGTTGATAGCTGAAACTGCCATCGGCATTCAAGGTAAAGCTACTAGCATAAGCGGGGCCGCTGGCTAGAACAGCGCTCATAGTATGTTCATCGGCATCAATGTCATTATTTAAAACTCCTGGAGCACCTACAGCAATAGATTGCCCAAGGTCGACGTCGTAAACGTCACTAGACGCTAGAGGAGCACTATTGTTTGAGAGAACATTGATGACAAAATCCTGGGTGCCGTTTAAATTATCATCACTCACCTGAAGAGTGACACTGTGATTGCCAACATCCTCAACTGACGGCACCCCGGAGAGAAGACCGGTCCCCACATCAAAAGTTAACCACGCCGGCAGAGTTGTGGCACTCAAGGTCAATGTATCCCCCGTATCGAGGTCTGAAGCAACTACAGAATAACTATAAGTTGCATTGACAGCTGCAAGAGTTTTAGCCGTCGAAGTGATTTCTGGAGCATCGTTGACATCTGCGAACTCAACATACAACGTGTGGTCGGAACCAAGTGCGCTAAAGGTATGGCTATTCGACACACCCTGAGACATTCCATCAACTTTGACATCTACCACACCGTATGAAACGTCTGGGATGAAAACAAAGTTCGGAGTATCTCCTTGATTGTAAACTTGGGCTCCTGGTAATGAAACACTTCCTCCAGACGACGATGAAACTGAAATAACATATGTGTCTCGGGGGACACTTACGAGATAAGCGTCTAAACCACCTAAAGACGAATGTCCATCGATGCCACCACCGGAGGCCCCACCTAGCACAAGTTTTCCAAGCTCATCGCTCACAATGCTGGCGCCGTAATCGTTTTCTGACGAACCGGCCAGCTTCAACCATTTTTCTGAACCGGAGGAATCCAGTTTTCCAATGAGAACATCTTCTCCACCGGCATTGACATACCCACTCACTTCTCCACTGGTACTGCCAACAAAATAAACATTTCCACCGCTATCCATCGAGACATCTGAGATAACATCATTGGTGCCAGAGCCACTCTGATATACCCACTGAGCGTTGCCGAGAGGATCAAAAAGCAGAACATAGGCATCCATTCCACCGGAGTTGCTAAAGCCACTGAAAGCTCCTCTGGTCGTTCCTGCAACAGCTATAGAACCTTGTATCGCAGCTAAAGCATTGGCCGTATCGTTGCCGGAGGTCCCAAACTGTTGATTCCAGATTAATTGCCCATCGCCGTTATATTTGATGAGGAAACTATCTACACCACCAGAAGAGGATTCACCTGATAATGTCCCGTCAGTGAAACCTGACAGCAATAACTCCCCTGCCGATGTAATCTTTAAATCTGTTGCAACATCATCTTGAACAGAACCATATTGCTTTGCCCAAAGTTGATTACCATCAGAATCAAACTTCACCAGGAAATAATCCTGGCCACCAATGACTGGATTGCTGTCAAAGCTTCCGTCTGTGACTCCGGCTAAGTAGACCTGACCTGTTGGATCAATAGCTAACCCAGCAATGAAATCATGGTTTGAGGAACCAACCTGTTGTGTCCAAATCAAGTTGCCGCCTGTATCGTATTTAACCAAGAAACAATCATTCCCGCCAGCACTTGACGCACCACCTATAGCCCCCAAAGTTTCAGCGGCAACAACAGGATTCCCATCTTCATCAACTGCAATCTCCCAAGCATACTCATCTGTTGTCCCACCAACCTGTCTAGTCCACTGGGCCAATCCAGCAGAGTTGTACTTCACCAGCAGGACGTCTCTGCCACCGGTGTTGGATTGCCCATGAACTGAGCCAGTGGACACACCTACAGCATAGACATCACCGTTCAACCCATATGCGGTGGCTTCAATGGTGTCTTCTGAATCGGATCCAAACTGTTTTGTCCATCCAGCAAAGGGGTCAATGACATAACTGGAAATCTGAATGGACTCAGCGACTCCAACAGAAGAGATAGCAAAATATTTCAGTGTTTTTGTCTCATCAATAAGAATGGGGGCTGAATATTGAGGAGAAGCCTGATCAGGTGTCGAGCCATCCAGGGTGTAGTAGATTGTAGCACCTGGTTCAGTTTCGAGGGCCACCCACTGCCTGAGCAAGTAGCTTCCAGCCTCCGGACTCACGATGGTTACAGGTGCACCCGTTTTGAGTTCAATTGAATCAACAACTGAGGAGGACCAATTCCCCGCACCATCTTCAAACTGAACATATACCGTTTTAACACCATCAGCGCCTTCAATTGTCCAATCTTTTGTTAAAGCATAGGGCTCAGGCACAGACCAATCAACCCCATTATTGCTAAACTTCATTTGGATGACGCTATTGTTATCTGCCGCTGACAAAGCAAGAGCAACTGTCGTTTGACTCGTTGCATCGTCGTCATTGTTAATAACGACGTCCCCATTGGGTTGCAATGTATCGAGTTCAATAGTATCGGACACAGAGGATGACCAATTGCCTGCAACATCCTTGAAACGTGCATAGACCGTTTTCGTGCCATCGCCAAAGCCTAACGACCAATCTTTTGTAGATGCGTAGCCCTCTTCAGTCGACCATTCGAGGCCATCATTACTGAACTGCATTGATACGACTGAATTGTCGTCAGATGCATTCAAACTCAATTGAACATCGTAGGAATTAGTCAGGCTATTTGATGAATTGACTACAACTGTCCCGGTAGGCATTGCTGAATCAATAATATATTCTTCTATATTGACGGGTTCTTGATTTCCTACGGAATCAACCGCAAAAAATTTCACAGTTGTTGAGGATGTAATATAAATATCAGAATAAAGGTCAAATAATTCAGATGATGATGTGGGGGTACTTCCATCAAGGGTGTAATAAATTTGTGCAGCATACCTTTGTGTTTTTAACCTAATATTTAATGGCTCACTGTATACTGCACCAATTGGAGAACTTATTGATGTCGGCGCCACAGTATCTAAATAGACTTGAGTGCCTATAGGTTCACTCCATCCTCCATTACTGTTACTAAACTTAACATATAGAGTCTTTAGTCCGTCACCTGACTCTAAAGTCCAGTCCCGTGTTAAGCTAAACAACTCCGATGGGCTGTAAGCAACACCATCTTCAGAAAAGGCCATTTCAGTACAATCATTACATGTTAAAGCTAATTGAATGTTCAGATCATTGACATACGTAGCGCCATCATTTATTAAAATTGTTCCAGAGCTTGGTGGCGTCACACGAGCAAGAAAAACATCATTTAAACCCTGATTAAAATCTCCATACAAATTATCAGCCACTGTTCCCACAAGAAAAAGACTTCCTCCTTCGTGAATCATTGCAGGCGACTCATCAAACCCCGGAGAACCTATTTTCTGGTACCAAAGATTAGCCCCGCTTGCATCAAACTTTTGCAAATAAATATCTCTTCCTCCGACCCCAGAAGCATATCCTGTAATAATTGGGTTACCTTCACTGTCTATAGCAATATCGTGAGTATCTTCTGAAGCAGGTGTTCCAATTTGTTGAGACCATAACTTGTTACCGTTCAAATCAAACTTAACAATAAATCCGTCATTACCTCCGTGTGAAATGTTGCCATCAAAACTTGAACGCATTGCTAGTCCAACCACATACACACTTTGTCCAACACCATCGTAAGCAATAGAATTTGCTTGCTCTCTTCTATTGCTGCCTACCTGTTGAGTCCAAACCCAATTCCCTATAGGGTCGTATTTAGTGACAAAAACATCCGTCATTCCCAAAGGCGTATTGCCATCTAATGGCCCATCTGTGATTCCCGTCAGGTATATATTGTCTAAATCATCTAAAACAACATCAAAGCCTAAATCGTTGGATGTTGTCCCTAACAACTTAGACCACAACTTATTTCCAGACGAATCATATTTTGCAATGAAAAAATCTGAATTACCATTTGAGACAATCCCATCGAAATCACCATAAGAATAACCTGTTATAATGACATTTCCAAAACTGTCTACAGCAACGGATCGGCCTATATCAGCTTGTGAGCATCCAATTTGACGTGTCCATACAACCCCGCCAGTGGAATCAAGCTTCATTAAATAGACATCATTTAATCCAAGATTTGCATCCCCACTCACACTCCCGGTGGTTGATCCAACAACATAGCTATTTCCAGCTTCATCAACTGCAACACCTTCAGCACTATCATCTTGATCAGACCCAATCTGGACAGACCAATGGTTACTCCTTGTGCCAATGTCTACTTTAACTAAAAATGCATCAGTTCCACCAAGCGAACTCCCAACACCTGTAAAATCTCCGTTAGTATTGCCAGCAATCAAAATACTTCCATCGTTAGATTTTGCAACCGCTTGACCGTCGTCATTTTCTGGAGTGCCATTGATATGTTTTGACCAAAAGTTTTTCATTTTGTCTTGTGCCAACGATACAATGAAATAGTCATAATTCCCCTGATTAATCGAACCATCAAAAGAATAAGCTTTGGAGCTGCCAGCAATGATTATTTCACCGTAAGTATTCATCAAAAGGCTGTATGGATACTCACCTCCAGAGCCTAGTTGCCCGGTCCAATCGATCTCTCCGTTTGCTTTGATTTTATGTAAAAATATGTCTAATCCAGTACTGACTTGACCGTCAAATTTACCGGTAGTGTAACCAAGTAGGTAAATATCATCGTTTCCATCTATATAAAGATCTCGCCCTGTATCACTAGCGCCGGTGTCATACTGCTTAGTCCAAAGACGCAAACCCTCTTGATCGTATTTAATCAAAAACGCATCTGAGCCAACTCCAGAAGGATTGCCATCCAAACCTTCAGGACCTGGCCCAACAACTCCAGCGACATATATTTGATTTTGATGGTCTACATTTACCGCAAAAGGGAGTTCTGAACCCCATGCGCCCAACTGGTCTCTCCACACAACCTCACCAGAATTGGTGTGCTTAGCAACATAAATATCTCCACGTCCTGCGTTGACAAAGCCACTAAAAGCACCATCAGTAAACCCTGTCACTATGGGCTCGTTATTGTTATCAAGAGTTATATCGAAAGCATTTTCTCTTCTATCGGTGCCGTATTGATGCAACCAAAGTCGAGTTCCATCTACAGAATAGTTAGCAATAAAATAATCTCCGCCGCCCGCGCTCACTTCCCCCGGGAAAACTCCCGAAGTATGACCAACTACAAAAATTTTCCCTACAGAATCTAAGGAAACGCCAACGACATCTTCATCTTCAACAGTTCCTATTAAATCAGACCAACGAAGGCTTCCTTCTGGATCTAACTTCATTACAAAGCCATCAGATCCATAATATCCTCCTCCTGAATTAACCTGCGAATTAATATCACCTGAAGTCGTACCGACGAGAATAATGTCTCCGTTTGCATCCAAGGCAATATCATTGGCTACATCGTTTTTATTGGAGCCATACTGCTTAGTCCAAAGTCTTTCTCCAAACGGATCGTACTTGACTAAGAGAATGTCTTTCCCGCCAAGGTTTTGTTGGCCTTCAACACTACCGCTTGTGTAACCTGCAACAAAAAGGTTGCCTTCACTATCCTGCACTACCCCATACACAAAATCATCAGAATAGCTACCAGAGAGATCTGACCAAACAGGGACATGATTAAATTCATACATGTCTGTTTTAATAGGGCTTTGGAGCCCTGCTAAATCAACAACATAATACTTTAGAACAGTGCTGCCCTCGAGGAGTAAGGGCTGGGTGTAAATTGATGAGGACGTTGTTGGATCAACCCCATCCAAGGTGTAATAAATCGTGCTGCCTTCACTTGCAGACAGACTTACCCATTGCTTGACAAGGTGGATACCACTACCAGGACTGGCGGTAACATCAGGAGGAATCGTATCCACAAATATGGAGTCACTGTAGGCAATAGTCCAATTTTCTAAACTGTCCTTAAATTGAACGTAAACAACTTGTTCCCCTTCGCTGGTCAAAGTCCATGGTTTAGATGCTACATACGGCTCTGGGGTCGTCCAAGTCGTATTGTCATTACTAAACTGCATTTCAGCGCAACCACTGCCACTGTCTGTACAGCTCAACGACAATGTAACAGAGGAACTCGTAGCATATGCTGCATCACCATCAATGACAATCGACCCGGTTGGAATTGTTGTGTCAAGATCAATTGTGTCTGTGGCGGCCACACTCCAGTTGCCATTGCCATCTGCAAACTTTACAAAAACAGTTTTTGTCCCGTCTCCTGAAGAAAGTGTCCACTCTTTAATTGCTGAATAGGGTTCTGCTGCAGACCAATTAGTATTGTCATTGCTCAATTGCATTTCTGAGCAACTTGCAAAACCGTCATCACTGCAAGTTAGAGTTAATTGAACATTTGAGGATGCCGTAGCAGCTTCATCGTCGTTGATGATAACGTTTGTTATCTCTGGGCCACTATTATCAACAAGGATGTAAATGGCATTAGACCAAGAAGATTCTCTATGAGTATGAACCTGACACCGGGCTTGAACTTTTACAGGGAAATGGCCATTTGTTGGCCAAGAATGATCAATTTCTGCGGCCCCCCAAGCGGATTGAGTCCCATCTCCGTAGTCAAAACGATATTCAACATTATGTTCTTGTGAGGTTGTGCTCCCAGAACCCACCAAATGGACTTGTTCGCCTGGTTTAACAGAGAATAACGAGACATCAAGAGACGGAATAGATACGGTTTCAGGTTTGATGGTTTCGGTTCTATGTTCACTCTCATATTTGTTGCCGCAGGAATCCCATACTTCTGCCCAAAACTCAACCTGGGAGACACCGTTAATGGGGGGAATTTCATGATGATGAGACCAACGATTATCATGGTAGATAAAATTATTCTGTGGCGTGAAGTCCTGACGATCAAATTCAAGACTATGTATTGATCCGTCATTCCAGAAATAAATTATCTTTTCAACTCTAAGATTATCACTAAAGTTTCCACCCATCCTTATTGAATAATTTTCTTCAAGTTCACCACGAACCTTGTTGCCATCGTAAATTATTAAATTACCGTCTATTGAGGGATATACATTATGAAAATAAAGGCTTGGCGGCTCACTTTCAGTGACATTGAAGACATCCTCATAGTATTCTTCAAAAACACCTGATGAAGGATTTTTTATCTTGAACTTTACCTTCCAATTACCACATGCACCTTCAAAATCAGCAGGCCAATAGCTGCCGGACATAAATGAATCCCACATTCTAAATGAAGACGGCAAAGAATATTCATCAGAAGTAATGTGTCCATCTCTGCTATCGAACTTGCTTCCGTCAGGCTTGTAATACTCCCATTTATAATCAATTGGCTGGGCTACATCATTAATTCTCGCCCACGAGTAAATGGATTCCCCAATGGTAAATGAGTTTTTAACATTCTGTGGATTGCCATCGACAACATTTTCAGCCATCCTGTGTTGTTGAAAATCGAAACCAATAACGTATTGGTGTGTCGCAACCCGATACCACCCACCCCCAAAGTTTTCATTAAACTTGATTCTTGTTGTGTATTTACCGGGATGAGACTCAGGATAGGAACCCTTTATTAAGTGACCAGGAGACCATCCACACCCAGACCAAGACTTTGAACAACCACCCTCTACGTAAGATAGGCCTTCAAAATCACCACTTGACCAACTAAAAGGAGTACCGTCGGGATGTGTGAAGTATACTCTCGTGCCTAATGTTCTTGATATATCCATTGAATCAATAGAAACGATAGTACTCATATCATTTTCACTTGTAGAAAAAACACTTCTCGGATTCCAAGTCCACTGCCCAGCATCATAATCCCAAATTATGTCGGTATTTGATGTCCCGCTTCTTAACGAGTAATAAGCATCCTGAGAAGAGCCATTAGGGTCAACATTAAGAGTTTTATCTAATGAAGCAGTTAAGTTTGTATCTATTGCCACGGCATCTAAAGTTACTGATTGAGTAGAAGCCGGGGCATAAATAGTGAGCTCAAACAGACCATTAGTGATAATGCTGCTTTTTGTAACGCCACCTACTGTAGTAGAAATTGATCCTGACAAGACTGGAGTGCCAATATCGTAGTAGGCTGTTCCTGACACTGTGACAACTTCGTATGGATCAGCAGGGTCCGGGGATAGAGAGACTGACAAATCTATAGAGCTAGGAACAGTATTAGAGGGCATATTGACAGTATGAACATACGGTGCAGCCATCGTGTGGCCAGCCCAGTCGTTTACACCTGAAATACTCAGTTCAATAAGGTCTGAATAGCTAAAAACTTGATCAGGATCTATAGTTAATGCATATGTAGCTGAATTGTAAGATGAAGATGGAAGTGTAAAAGTTTGTGGTTGGCCATTAACATTTAAAGAGATTCCGCCCGGAAATGAATCTTCATCCATTGGTTCTGAAAACTTAATAACAAAATCGGTATAGAAGTGATTGTAATTTATCACTTCATTTACAGAAGGGGCATTACCATCATCTAATGCGTTTGTGGCGCTAACTCTAGGGAAGTCTTGATTAATTCCAGCCCTTGAATCATTTACTGGAACACCAGTTTGTTTAAGTCTCGTCTCAATTGAAGAGGGAGTAGTATAGACTCCTTGCTCATAAAGCAATGCCGCCAAACCGGCGACATGAGGTGCTGCTAGAGAAGTTCCTGAAGAATGCAAATATGGAGTTTGAGTCGAATGGACGGATGTTGCACCTGGGCTAATCCATGCTGAAAAAATCTTATGCCCCGGGGCAAGCAAATCTAATATAGGTGACGAATTGCTTGTACAATAAACGCTATCTTCAAACCCTAGATCTGGACAAGATGACAATGGATCATCTTCATCGTATACACTTCCGACTGAAATGACATTTGAGAAACAAGCTGGATAATCAATCCCAGAAGTACTGCTGTCGTTACCAGAGGCAACGACTACCGTAATATCGTCATTGACAAGTGTTTGAATAGCTGCATTGAGAGACACAAAACCAAAATCATTATCACAATACGTGTTTGATAGACGGCCACCATAACTAATGTTAACAACTTTAATATTATGATCATTTTTGATTGAGTAAATCCATTGCAAAGCCCTTGTCATATCATTCATTTCATAAAATGTTTTCCAATCACCGGAATTTATTTTTGCTACGACGATATTTGAGCTAGGTGCAATACCATTTTCACCAGCTGCAATTCCAGCTACTCCTGTACCATGGCCATCAATGTCAGTTGCACTACCTGGACCATAATCAACTTCTTTATTTCCAGAGCATCCACCTAATGCTGGATAAGAGCTAACGAAACATGCTTCAGCAACAATCCTACCCTGAAAATCTGAATGCCACCGATCTATTCCAGAGTCAATAATCGCAATCCCCACACCAGAACCTGTATAGCCCCGCTGATGAACCTTATCTACACCAATAAGATTTTTACTCTCTTGCAATAAAGGCTTTAGCTTTCCTGGGATCTCTACTAATGAAACATATGGACATTGTAAAATTAGATCTAAGTCGCTCTTTGGGGCAGATATTTCTATGAATGGGATAAAATCATATTCAAAAAGTATTTTAACTTTATTAATATCATTATCTAGTAACCATTTTTTAAATAAACCAATATTTCTTTTAATTTCCTTTTTTGTTATTTTATTTTCATCATCATTAATATATCTACGTTCATTATATTTTTGATTCTCTCCCTTTATTTCGATAATCAAATGTAATTCTTCATTTATATTAATTTTTGAAATTTTGGGGTCAACTAAAGGCTTGCCTTTTGAATGTGCTAATGGGGTACAAACATGTACAAATAAAAAAGTTATAATTACTATGAGGTTCTTGTTTTCGAGAAGTATACTCATTATGCTTCTGTTCATTTTTCACCCCTCGGACTAGCCATTACATTGTTACTACCATCCATTTTGTCTCGTTTTATTTTTGATTCATCAAATGAACTATAAGATTTTTTTTTCCCTTTGAAATAAGGTGCGAATAAACCTAAGGGAATCACTTCCGACATTGCGCTTCTTTCTCCTAGAAAGAGAATTTCGCTTGAAATATCATCGCCCCACTTTGCATCCAAAATGGCGAACTCCGTATCGCTAGAAAATGAGATGCCCTGTAATTTTCTATCAGAAAGGCCCATGACAGTGAGTGAGATATCATTCGAGATAAAATACTTCGTTTTCTCACCAATAACATTCACATCACCTGCATCATTCTCACCTTCAAATCGGACCCAGACCATCTTTCCTGGCTCACCGTGCCACCGCAGTTGCCACAGACCTTGCTTATCAAGCCAGAGATAAATCCCATCAGCCGACATGTCTTTGGGAGTACCGCGATTAATCACAACGCGGTCTTTGTTTAAAATGACACGGCTTTGATTTTTACTATTCTTTCTTTCGAGTGATTTAACGGCAGCCACGCCTCCTTTTTGACAGTACCCATTCGTGATCGTAATAGATAGAAGCAAAAAATGAGATATAAGCATAAAACTAAGGGCACGAAGCATAGATAACTCCTGGGAACAAATTTCATTCCACTAACAAAAAAGCCCATCTCCAAGACCGAAGATGGGGTACAAATTAACCCAGATTGACTGTTGCAATCTCTTCGGCAGCCTGGCTGTCCCCTCATGGGACCCATTAGCTTTGCGCCCCTGCCTCACGACAGGTTTGCTCTTATCGGAGAGCTATTTGTTAAACTAACTCAATGTTGCACTATAGCACGCTTGCCTCACAATTCTCTCACAGCTTTAAAAACATTATTTTTAGAGATAATTGTTCTTAAATATCCTATTACTTCGTTTGGCCGTTATGAAAGTATCTGAAAGTCTGGACCCTTACTGGCAATTAAGAAAAATCCCCCGCACGAGGTGCCCGGATTGGTCGACCTGGGCATATTAATAGTGACACCACGATAGGAGCCCCAGTTCTGTAGAGAAAAAGTTCTGTGGCTTGATCTTTAAATGATAAGAGGAACGGGACTCCTGCCCACCTTGAAGACCCCCTACCCCTACCCCTACCCCTACCCCTACCCCTACCACTTACTACTGCCACTACTACGAACATCAAACCAATTAGTGACACTCCCTTTTAGCGCCAGGTTGCTATGTATCAACATATTAAACACAACCCAAAATGCCCTACCCTAACTACCTTTCAAACCAACAGCGACTGATATTTATTTTCCATCTTGTATAGTTTAGTTAAACCAACATTTAACCACATAGTACACCCTTCAGATTCAGGAGACCTATCATGCCAGAAAGATACGTTAGCTATTTGCGGGTATCTACAGATCGCCAAGGCAAAAGTGGCTTAGGGATCGATGCACAACGCCAAGCCATCGATTGTTTCCTGGCAAGAGACAAGAGAGAGCTTATACATGAATACCTGGAGGTCGAGAGTGGCAAGAAGAATGAAAGGCCTCAACTGCAATCAGCAATAGAGTCATGCCTTGAAACGGGTGCAACTCTGATAATTGCTAAACTTGACCGTCTGTCCCGAAATGTTTATTTCATCAGCACGCTTATGGAGTCAGGGGTTGAGTTTGTAGCTTGCGATTTTCCACAAGCCAACCGTTTAACAATCCATATTCTGGCAGCCGTTGCTGAGCACGAACGTGAAATGATCTCGAAACGGACCAAAGAGGCGTTAGCAGCAGCAAAGGCAAGAGGAACAAAACTTGGTCGCAACAATTTATCAGATCTCGGACGCAAACAAGGGCTAGAGAATAGCCAAGCAATTAGATCTCAAAAAGCTACTGACTTCGCCTTGAAGCGCTACCCAATAATTCTTCGATATTTAAAAAAGGAATACACACTGAGAGGCATTGCTCAGGAATTGAACCGTAATGGGATTTTGACAGCGAGTGGCAAGCATGGGTCATGGACTGCGTCGGCAGTGAAAAATGTTATCAAACGAGCAAAGCAAGCGGCCTTATTAAACAATTAGCAATAAATTCTAAATTGCTTTTTCATTATTGAAGATTTTGAGCGAGAGATTTCAGACGATACCAGTATTTGTCAATCACGATCAGAGTTGCTGTAATTTGTGATAGTAATCAATGGTGGCCCGTCAAGTTGATGATCCAGGATCTGTCTCTCACTCCAATTTTCGTAGCGCTGGTAGTAGAGTTTAATTGCCTTAACGTCACCCTCAAGAGCCTTTTTCAACAAAGCTTGATCGACCTTGGCTGAGATCGTTGAACAACGTTGCCGCCTGAGCTCAAGAGCTTCCTTCTCGATTTCATCAAGTTCAGATCCTTGAAACAAGTTCCAGAGCGATTGTGGCTTACTATAACCGAGAACCTCTGTTGCGAGAGTTTGGCGATCAAGCCATGGGTTTTCTGGATTACTTAGATAATTCAGAAGCTTGTCTGTTTTTTCTTTTCGACCTTTTGGACTAGTGTTCAAATCGCTACCAAACTGCAAAGAATCTTTATCTGCTGTTTTTTCACTACCATTTCTCGCGTTCTCGAAGTACATTTTGATTGCCCTCCATTGGAAGTATTTATCTGACAAATTAACATCGCACTGTTTGAGTGTCAATTTATTGACGTTTATCTCATGAAATCTTCTAAACAAATACCTACAGCCAAACGGATATCTATAGCTGAACTACGTCTAGCACTTTTGAAAGAGAATTTTCAGTTTTTGGATTTCGTTGAGGTACTGACAAAAGCCCCTTATGAAATATGTCCAGAGTTTCGCTTGGCTGCTGAAGATTACCAAGCTTACATTATGCGTACAGACTTGATGGCTATAAGAGAAGAACCCTTTTTCGGCGGAATTGATAAAAAACTTCCATTCGACATCAATCCATCGTTTATACGGGAGACCCAACTTAACAGCATCCCCGTGGAGGAAATTTTAACCCTGCTCTCTCCCGCCAAAAACCTTGAAGACTTATCCTCAATACAGCTACAGCGAATGCTACCCAGACTGTTCCATAAAGATGCAGTTGTTGAATACGGGTTGGCGCCAAACCTCATCAGCCATGATAGAGCTCCTGAAGACCGCAATAATATAAAAGTAAATAATCTCCGATACAGATCTCAGGTCAACTTGGACCTACATCACCATGAACGCTTATTGAAAATTGATCTCAGCCGTCCAAGAGCTGACATGATCGATCAATTCACAGAGATCATAGATCATGCAATAGAGACTCAAAAGGATGTGCAGAATTTAGATCTACGGCTTCAGGCTGAATGGGCAACAACAAGTATTGAAGAATGCCCATACATGTTCGCGAAACCCTGGGACATTTACAACAGTCGCATAAGGCAGGAGACATGGGAACAACTTGAGGTTTGGAAACTCCGCAAAACACGTATGAGTTTTCCACTGATAGCCAAGCAGATGAATAAAGATATTGACTGGGTTAAGACGAGTTTCTACCGTGTATTTCAGAAAATCCAAGGGGTTCCTTATAGTCCCAAGAAAATCGTTCAGATTCGTGAAATCCGAAAGGTCGAGCTGAATAAAACCTGTGAGACCTGCCCGACGTATGCAACTTGCATTGACCCCTGCCCAGAAATTCTCCATTTCATCGAGCAGGATGTTGTTAGTAGTATGCGAGAAAAAACTCATGACCATGAAATTCTAGACCTTCTGGCCAGCAGAGCACACCAGCCTACAGACCTCGATTGAACATCCGCTCCACCTTACTTAATCTCGCCTAAACCGGCATGAGAAAATAAGCTCCCCCCCCTTATTGTCCCTTTTTCCTTATGTAGAAGAATAATTATTCTGCATAGGAGATTGAGATGATCAGCAAAAAATTCAGAGACACCTTACGGCTTCACCACAATCGGCACTACGTTGTTGCGCAGCAAGCCGGCATCCACCCCTCGACTCTATCTAAACTTCTCAACGGCATCGAAAACCCGAGCGAAAACGACCCTCGAGTCATAGCAATCGGGGAAATCCTGGAACTATCACCTGATGAATGTTTCTCATCGAGAAAGTGATGGGATTTGCAGAAGGACATCTCCAGCAATGCAAGATTAATGGTGACGAGTGGACGCCTAGAGACAAAAACATATTGAAAGGACCAGCAATCATGGAAGCTCAAGACCAAAGACATCAACCAACGAGTGGTTACACCCAAGTAGAGAATAATTTACTCGAGGCACTATTCCGTACTCGGTTTCGTAACGAGGAAATCTGCGTATTGCTGTTGATCATCCGGATGACACATGGATACCACAGAAAACGAAGTGTTCTCCCCTTTTCATATCTGAGCAGCTCCACAGGCATTTCAAAACGATCGGTTGAACGGGCAATTAAAAGTTTGATCACCAAAGGAGTCGTCCTTAAAGCTCGCTCAAGCAATGGCAACTATTACAGCGTGACTTCTCCTGCTTCATGGATGGTTTCTGCCAATGAGCAGAACGTTAACAAGGTGCAGAAGCCCCTTCGGCAGTTGAGCAGAAATAGCCCTCTGCACTCAGGCAGAACTATAAATAAAGCAGAAATAAAACAATCTAAAGAAAGCCCTTTTTTTGAAGTTCACGACGTAGGAAAGGAGGTTGAAATTATATCGATATCGAAACAAACGGATAGAGCCAGTACAAGAGCATTAACCCTAACCGATCTGGAGGCCCTAAAATGTCAAGACAAAGTCACCCTTGGATAAAAGATGAAATTGTAGAAGGTTTTCAATTACTCGTCACCCTTTCAATGGACGGACAACCTGCACGGGATGTCTTAGAGTATACCGTCCGAACATGGGTCAGTGTTATTGCCAGAGAACTCGGCAATCCGGACGAAGAGATTGACGTTCCGCGAATCCGTCACGCATTCACTCGTATATGCCGAAGAGGCAAGCGCTGGCCAGCACCGCAGGATTTCTTTGACGCACTGCCCCCACGTCCACCACTGCGTCGAATAGAACCATCGATTCCAGAGTCTACGCCAGAGGAAAGGCTTCAAGTCAAACGGTTGATTAACCAACTTCTTGAAGAATTGGACGGCAAGACAACTTGTAACGAGAAAAAACAAACGTGAGGTTTTATGAAATCTACTGACGAACTCCTGACCATCGAGCAATTCGCTCACCGTCTAGGCATTAGCCGAACAACAGTGTTCGAGTGGATGAAAAGTGGCGATTTGATTCAAGGACAACATTATCTCAAAATCAACCGGATCATTCGCTTTCCTTGGGGCAATGACTTGATCCAGTCGTTAGTGACAGACAGCCTAGACATTACCCCTTCGATCGAAATAGGCCCGCAGACATTAAACCCAAAGCCCCCCTCTTCGGAGGGGGCTACAATCGACCTCGACTATCGTTGAAGTCAAGCACTCACTCGGTTATCCTTGGTAGTAAACGATTCTACTAAAGGAGGTGGTAATCAACCACGTACACAAAACCGAATAGAGGGCTGAGGTAGCTAGAAAGGATACGTGCAATGAAAAATCGCATTGATATGAAAATAGCTACCACACAATCCAGACGCGGGGTGATCACCCGCAAAAAGGGATCGCGCAAGCTCTATGTAGACTTTCGCTATCGGGGCAAACGGATCGAAAGGTCCACCGGCCTAGTAGACACCCCGGAGAACAAAACAGTACTGAGGGAGTGGCTCGATCGGGTCATGGACAAGATCGACGAAGGTACGTTCCGGTTTGAAGATGCCTTTCCAGATGCCAGCGAGAAGGACAAGAACTGGTTCGCAAAACAAGAAGGCAGAGAATACCGACCCAAGCCACACCAGGTGTTGATCGGGGATTATTTGGGCACATGGCTTGATGAGGTTGTTGCCACGTTTCCATCGGCCAACAAGCGACGGGACTATGGCAAGATCGTTGAAGGTCGCATCCGGCCGTACTTTGCCGAGCTGACTTTTCACCAGTTAAACCGAGTGGAAGTACGCAAGTTTATTGGTCAATTGCGCTACCTTAAAGAACCAAAGAAAGGCGAGATGGTCTCACGGGCTTGGGCACGTAACGTTTTGATCCCGCTGCGTACCCTGTTCGAGGACGCTTGCGACGAGTACCATTGGGATCTGCCCGATCCGTTTCGCAACCTGCACAAGCATTTGCCTCAGAGCCGGAAAGTCAAACGGACCGTTTTTCGTTTTGAACAATGGCAGCAACTGCTTGAACACCTGGAACCACACTACCACCCGGTTGCCGAGATCATGATCATGACGGGGATGATTGCCTCAGAAGTAGCGGGGTTGAAACGGACGGACCTGACCAACGATGAGATCATCATCCGCCATGCTCGGGTCAAAGGCCAAGACCAAGAAAGCCTCAAGACCGTTTATAGGCATCGACGGATTCCAATCACGCAAGCGATCCGACAACGCCTCGACCATGCATTGGCACAAACGGAAGGCGACTATGTGTTCACTATGGCCAACGACCGCCCCTTCCATGAGGGCTCATTTCGATCCAATGCATGGACACGGGCGTTTAAAGCCGCAGGGATGGATTACAAAGTGCCGTACACCATGCGTCACTCCTATGTGGCCTGGGCCTTGACCCTGCGCATGGATCCCAACCGACTGGTCAAACTGATGGGTCACAGCTCAAAAAAGATGATTTACGATACGTATGGGGACTACGTTGAAGGCTTGGAGCTGGATGCTCCAGCCCTGTTCGCCTATTTCGGGCGGGACTTCTTAGGCCCAAAAACCATCGCCACCCTGGCCTGGATGACCGAGGATGGCGAAAGTTTTGGCGAAAGTCACCGACTACAGCTCGTTAAATAGCTGAAATCAGAGACTTTCTAATGGTGGAGGTGGCGGGAATCGAACCCGCGTCCGAAAATCTTTCACGTCAAGCGTCTACATGCGTAGTTCGTGTTTTAATTAACCGGCAAGATCTCCCACGAACAGGATATATTACAGGCGAGTCCGCTTAAGTTTCGCCTAAGTGCCACGGACACTCACAAAGGCTATCCCACTATAATTAACGTCTTCTGCACCACATGGGCGATGAAACAAGAGACGTAACAGCAATTAAGCTGCTAATGCGTAACGAACGTCAGTATCGGCGTTTGTATGTGTTGGGCTTTGTTACGGAGCCAGCCCACTCCGGCATGCAACCAGCGCTTCCAATCCCCGTCGAAACCTTGGCACCCCCTTAAAAATCGAAGATTTTTAGCTATAAGTTTAAAGCTTTAAGCTGTAAAAGTTGATTATATACTTTAACTCTACAACTTACAACTTATAGCTTACAGCTTGCTCTCAGTCTCTTTCTCTTATTGCTCTTGATGCTTCGCGATCAGCCTGCTGGCGTTTGAGTGTTTCGCGTTTATCGTAGAGTTTTTTACCACGACAAACACCGATTTCCAGTTTGGCCTTGCTGTCTTTGAAGTAAACCTTGGTCGGCACCAGGGTCAACCCCTTTTCGGCCACTTTCTTGCTCAACTTCTCGATTTCATAGCCGTGCAAGAGCAACTTGCGCGCACGCAGCGGATCGTGATTTTCACGATTGCCCTGCTCGTACGGGCTGATGTTCATATTGTCGACAAACACCTCACCATTACGAATCCGGCAATAGGCTTCCTTGATGCTCACCTGCCCCAGGCGCATCGACTTAACCTCGGTGCCCTGGAGAACCAGACCCGCTTCAACGACTTCATCAACGAAATATTCGTGATAAGCCTTTTTGTTATTGGCGATGATTTTTATGCCCATGAGAAAACCCAGCGATAAGCTATAAGCTTTAAGTTATAAGTTATAAGTTTTAAATCTCTAAGATTTTAAGGTCAAAATCTTACCGCTTGCAGCTTACGGCTTATAGCTACGATTTAGAGATCCTCTTTGAGGATCTCAACGATCTTCGGCATATAACTTTCCTTATTCAGCACGTTGCTACCAACGCGCAAAATCACAAAGCTGCCGCTCATGAAGGAGACCCCTAAAATAGCCGAAAGAAGGTTGGGGTCGAGACCGGTAGAAGTTGACTCGGCGACCAGTTTGCCTGCAATAGCACCGATGACCAAGGCAATCAAGGGGACGATATATAACAGAAAAGAAGACTGTAGGAAAGACTTCGTTGTGGTTGCGATGCGAACCTGTTCGCCGACTTCGGCGGCGAGGGGGTTATGCACCTCGATCAGGCGGGTGTTATCGTCATCGCCGAGGGCGCAATTGCCATTGGTCGCACAATTTTCGCAGAGACTGCTCTTGGTACACATGACCACTGCAATCATCTTACCTTTCAATTCGACAACAGTACCAACTTCTTCAATCATAACAGTTTCTTATCCGTTTTTAGCAGCTTTAACCTCTAAACAGCTATACATGTTGTGGTACAGCAGAATCTTACCACGTAAGCTCTTGGACTAACAAACTCATGGCAGATCGGACAAAAGGCATTAGAGAAGAGGTTGAATTTACATCAAGACGTTCTCACCGGCCAGATACAGGTGGGTGACATTAACATCATTACCAGAAGCACAAAGAGTCTCTTCCAACGCATCGACTTGTGGCAGGGAAGGCAGTGTAACAACCTGGAAGGAGGCCTCCTGACCGGGAGCCAGTTGCCCCATCCTATTCTCAATGCCGAGAGCTTTCGCTCCACCAAGAGTGGCTATTTCAAGCCAGTCACGTGGCTCTGCAGCGTCTGCAAACCATTCAACAGCAAAGGCTAGTTCATCCCAGAGGGAAAGGCTGTCCGAACTCGCCAGGCTGTCAGTGCCCAGGGCCAAAGGGATACCGGCGTTCAGGTAATCAGTGACGGGAGCCTTGCCAACATTCAGAGCAGCGTTGGAGCGGGGGCAAAGAGCAACAGAGCAACCCCTCTGCTTTAACATCGCTACATCAGCAGGGTTTACATGGACACCATGAACGATCAAGTCACCTTCTTTCAGCCTCCCTTCGCTACAAAGAGAGCGAACCGGGCTGCAACCAGGCGGTAGACTGAGCAGAGGGTCCCATTTTGCGGTAGAAAACAGTTTGTCGGCGATAGCGCCTGTGCCGTCGCGCAGGAATTGACTTTCAGGTTCTGATTCCGCGAGATGAATCGTGCACCGCAAGGCGAACTCTTTTGCAAAGGCAAAGACCAGATCTGTAGCAGAGGCTGACAACGTATAAGTGGCATGGGGAGAAAGTCCCCAGCCAAGGTTTTTTGCCGGAGGCTTAACAGTAAGAGACTTGATAGATAAGAGGCGCGATTCGATTAAATCCAAATCATGGCCAAGGACTTCAGCAAAGACTTGTCCGTACAAGGGCGACTCCAGATAGGCCTCGACGGCATTCAGAGTCGTGAAGATATCACCAACGGCACCCGTCCCGGCAAGCAAGGAAGCTTTCAACCCTGCTTCGAGCGATGCTTTCAGCTGATCTTCGCCAACGTCCATCCTAATACGCACCAGCCAGAGGATCCAGTCGACAAAATTCTGTGGGGCGAGAGGTTCACCAGCCGCAGCCGCCCAATCAGAAAAGGCGGTTAGTTCAAGGTGGGCGTGGGCGTTGACCATCGGCGGCAAGAGGACCGATTCGCCAAAATCAACGAGAGCCGCTTCATGATGAGCTTCAGCGAGGTCACAATAATGCCCGACGGCTCGAATCAGGCCGGAATCAACGAGAACAGCCCCATCTTCAACCAAGGAAGAGGTAATTGGAAGGACGTAGCGGGCCCTGTAGAGGGTCGGTCTACTCATAACAGGCTCAGGCACAGGCAATCTTGGGGGAAACTATAATCATCCCACAAAGAGTATTGACTTGCTCCAGGAGTGACTGGATATCCTGTTGCAGTACGATCGTACATTGCTCCTCAAGGACAGAAGTGAGGATTTCATCAGTGGTCAGCGGGTTGGCGAGCACCACGCGCAAAACGGTCAGCTCCTGAGTGTATCCGGGCACCTTCAGACGCGTTCTTGAGACGAAGGTTTTGCCGGCCTCACGCTGATCTTTCTGCAACAGCTGGTTAACCTGATCGATCAGGGCATTAATCTCAGCAGACTGTTCGTCCTTAGCTTGAGCTAAAGCCTGCTGGACGTGTTTCGGACAGTAACGATAGGTGAGGATATTCAGTTGCGGTGTATTGGTCAGCTCGAAATCCGGATGCTGAAGAATCATTTGCGCAAAAGAGTTAGCGCGCTCGATCCCCAGATCAATGAGGAGCTCATAACCCTTCCGGCCGATGATTGAGAGACCGGCGTGGACCAGCATCGCCATGCCGGGTCGAGAGCCTTCGAGGGTATGACTGCCGAGGTCCTTGGAGCCGTGACGCAGGATATAGTTGGCGTGATGCTCGATTGCAGAGAGCGCCGTAGGATCTTTGAAAAGCACCATCCCCGCCCCCATCGGCACATAGAGCTGCTTGTGAGCATCGATGGTCACAGAATCGGCACGGGAAATCCCGTTCAGCAGGGGACGATAACGTTCGGAAAAAAGCGTTGGCCCTCCCCAGGCGGCGTCGACATGGAAATGGCAACCCAATTCAAGAGCCAGGTCGGCCATTTCGTCGAGAGGATCAACGGTGCCGGTCTCTGTGGTTCCGGCAATCCCGACCAGCGCCATGGGACGAATCTTCTCGTCCTGTAAGCGACGACAGGTCTCTTTAAGCTGAGTCATATCGATGCGGTTGTTGCTGTCGGTCTCAACCTTGACCAGGTTGTCCCGCCCCAGGCCAAGCA
Organism: Deltaproteobacteria bacterium IMCC39524; assembly: GCA_029667085.1. Classification (NCBI taxonomy): domain Bacteria; class Deltaproteobacteria; species Deltaproteobacteria bacterium IMCC39524. The sequence goes on along the minus strand of JARUHJ010000001.1, from coordinate 110,140 downwards.
GATCGACGGCCTTGCCAAGCGAGTAGTGGCCGCGACTGGAAACGAGGACAGCGAGGCCGTCGCAATCGAGATGTCGTAATGCGCGAACCAGACCTTCCTTGGCTATACCGCCAAAGTCCTCGGATGGAGCGCAGAGCGTGTTGCGGGCGACCCAGAGTGCTGTGGCATTAGCAATCGTGCCTCCCGAGCAGAAGGCGCCAAGGGCATGTTGACTGTTGTGAATCCATTGCTGATAGAAGGCATCTTCGCCCTGGTAGACAAGATGGTGAAGCATGGTCAGGGCTTGACGTTCCAGTGGTGTGAAGGCTTTGGACGTCTCAACCTTGACCAGGTTCTGGTTCAGTGCCGTCATGATCCTCGAGAGCGGCAGCATGAAATATGGCAGCGCCGAGGTCATGTGACCAATAAAACCGGGAGCAGCGGTATGCACAGACTGGGCGACCAGCTTCTCTTTAACAAACTCGGTGTATTCGGAGACAAAGGTTGGTTCTTCGGGAATAGACGACAGAGAGAAGTCAGCCTCAATCTCTTCGAGGCTGCGTTCAAGAGCAACGATGTGCGTTTGCAGGAAACCGGCGACATCTTTGGAAATCGCCTGATCGATCTCGCCAAGAGTCGATTCGGGCGCTTCCGGAATCGTAAAAATCCGGTAGAGGTTTTCCAGGGTCGCGCGTGCCGTATCTTGGGTCATCATATCTTAAGCCTAAGAGATGAGGTTGCCGTTATCGATCAAGCGGGTTTTACCAACAGAAACCGCCAACAACATGACCGATTCGTGATCAATTGTAGAGACCTCTTCAAGACTCTGCGCATTGCAGATCTTTACGTAATCAATGTTCAGATCGGCCTCGGCATGCAAACGACCCTGGGCCATGGTCAGAATCTTTTCGGCATCTGACTCTCCATTCTGAGCCATCTCGGCCGCTTGACGCAAGGTGCTATTAACAACCAACGCCTGCTGCCTCTCATCTTTGGATAGATACACGTTGCGCGAGCTCATAGCCAGACCGTCTTCTTCGCGAATGATCGGCAGACCAACAATATCTATCAGCAGGTTAAGATCAGCGGTCATGCGGCTTATCACTGCCAACTGTTGAAAATCCTTGCGTCCGAAAAGAGCGACGTGCGGCATGACAATGTTGAAGAGTTTGGTCACCACGGTGGTGACACCGCGGAAGTGGGTCGGCCGACATGCCCCTTCGAGGGTTGTCGTCAAAGGGCCTTCGACAGCAACGTAGGTAGCATACCCTGGTGGGTATATCGCTTCGGCATCGGGATAAAAAAGCAGATCGACTCCACACTCTCGTGCCAGACTCTCATCACGCTCAAAGTCACGCGGATAACGGTCAAGATCTTCTCCATGACCGAACTGGGTCGGATTCACAAAGATCGACAGAACCAGCAAATCGCCACGCTTGCGCCCTTCGCGCAACAGGGAGAGATGGCCTTCATGCAAAAAACCCATGGTCGGCACGAAGGTGATTGTTTGCCCAGCGGCCCTGGCGGCCAGACAGCGGTTCTGCATTGATTTGATATCTGAGATTATTTCCATGTTTTTCAAGGGGACGCGGGACGAGGAACGCGAAAACCTCAAACCAACCCCAACACCTTAATTTAATATGTTTTTGCTTTTGACTTCCTCATGCCGCGTACTGAGCCCCTAAAACGAATGCTCCGGGCCCGGGAAACTCCCATCCTTCACTTCACGGATATAATCATCAATCCCTTCGCGAATCGTTCCTGAGACATCGGCGAAGCGTTTGACAAACTTCGGCGAGTATTTCTCGCAGAGTCCGAGGATATCGTGAATCACCAGAACCTGACCGTCACAATCGACCCCGGCACCGATGCCAATCGTCGGAATCGTCAACTCTACTGAGATTTCTTTAGCGAGCTCTGCGGGAATCCCTTCGAGAACTACGGCGCAGGCGCCGGCATCGGCAACCGCACGGGCATCTGCCAGCAACTGATTTGCCTGGGCCTCTTCACGGCCCTGGACACGAAAACCTCCCATGCGGTGAATCGACTGTGGCGTCAAACCGATATGCGCGACTACCGGTACATCCATAGCAACAATTGACCTGATCGTCTCGGCGACGTTGACGCCACCTTCGAGCTTGACAGCATGAGCCCCGCCCTCTTTGATCAGACGGCCGGCATTACGACGTGCATCAGCAAGATCGACCTGATAGGACATGAAAGGCATATCGGCAACAACCAGAGCCTGACCGGTTCCACGAACCACAGCGCGGGTATGGTAGATCATCTCGTCCATGGTGACCGGCAGAGTGTTATCGTAACCAGCGAACACGGAGCCCGCAGAATCACCAACCAGGATCACATCCACCCCGGCCTGATCCATGATGCGGGCGAAAGGATAATCGTAGGCAGTCAGGACCGTAATCTTCTCACCACGGGCTTTCATGGCCTGCAGAGAAAGGACTGTCGTTGTCTTTTTAGTTGTTTCACTCAAGGGTGTTAACCTCCTGAAATCATATCTAAAACGAAAAAAGCCCCCCGAGTCCGTACGGAAGGCAGTCGCATGTCACGGTGCAGGCACCGATCGTGTTCCTTACTACTACTGCCGTCCCGGTCTCATCGATCCAGGCGGTATGTCGTTTAACCATTTTTTTAGTGCAGCTCCGGCACAAGTTCCGGGCTTTAAAAACAGCGTTCTGAAAAAGCGATTATTCTATAGCATAGGCCCCTAAGGGTGTCTAGTGTGATTTACTTAAAACGTCTAAGTGGCTCGTCCTTATCAAGTAAAACAAGGCCTGCACGATAAGCATCGGCCTCTTTTTTACCCAAAGACCAGTATTCGCGCATTCCACCCAAATAAACGAGTGGGTCAAAGACTTTCACGTCGGCTTCACCCTGCTCATTAAAGGCTTCCTCACAGGCATGAATTTCAACGATTTCACCTAAGACTAGGCGATAGTCACCCAGCTCAACTTCGCTTACGTAGCGACATTCCACATTGAGTGGTGACTCATCAACCAGAGAAACACCCTCGAGCGTTCCGGGAGAAACTTCCAGAGCGGTCAACTTCTGCTTATCAACCTTCTTGCCCGAGGCCAGCCCACAAGCATCTGCGGCCTGCGCCATCTTTGCAGGGACCACGTTAACCGAAAAGGTTCCATTGGCCTTGATGTTGGCATAGGTATGACGATCACGATTCAGCGAGACAGCAATGGTTGGCGGGGTTTTACTGACGATCCCCACCCAGGACGCCATCATCAAGTTAACCTCACCCTCGCCGTTCTGGGTTGCGATCAGGGTGGTTGGTTGTGGGAAAAAGGTGACGCAAGCACCGAGTTGTCTTTTCAGCAACTTAATCTCCTTAAGTTTATTGAATGGTTAAAAATTAGCAACTCATGAGAAAGGGACAACCCCCCGGAGGGACAGTCCCTGACAATAAAGTCCACACATATACATTTTTACGCTCTAATCTTCAATAGCCTCAAGTGCACGTAAAAGGACAACATACAGGCTGGTCGTTGACGGCGGAGCAGAGTGCAAGGTTTCTACGAGGGAAAGATAAGCATCAAGGCGTTGTCGTTTACCCGCCAGGAAAGCATCCGTGCCCTGCCCTGCAGCCACGACGCTTCGGGTCAGTTTAATGGCCTGCTTGATGAATGCGCTGCGCAAGCTGACCAATGCAGCCCTGTCCCAATGATCGTGCGGTGTATATTCGTTGAGACTTTCCATAACCTGGGAAATTTTCAGGCGCAGACGCATTTCACCAACCGCAGCAGTCACTTGCAGCAGATCGGCTCCGGTTTTTTCAACAATGTGGACTGCCGGCAAGAACCCGGCCAGGTAACGGAAACTTGCCATTTCCAGGGCCATTTCTTCGGGGAAGCCTTCTTTTACAATAACTTTCGCGGCATCTTTACACACCTGCCATTCTGCCTCTGGGAGCAGTTCGACAAGATGGGTACGGAAGACGTTCAGGCGCTGGCGATAATCTTTGACGCTAGCCTTATCAAGGCGCATCGGCAAGACCTGTTCGAAGATCTGACGGCAGAGTCCTGCCAGAGATCTTTCAAGCCCCTCGAGAAGCTCATATTGACGCGCTGAAGACATTTTGTTGTCCACAGCCGCAACCTGTTTACGAATGGCGTCGCCATTCAGGACTTCGTCAAAGACCAGGTAGGCAGCGACCCCTTGGATGATGGTCGCACCTGATTGCTGTACCAGGGTATTCAGAAAGGCACAACCGGCCTGATCCACAATCCGGTTGGTAATCATGGTGGCGATGATCTCTCGTCGCAAAGGATGATTTTTGATCTGGCTACTGTAGCGCTTGCGGGTTTTATCCGGGAAATACTGTTGTAGAAAGATTTGGGTCGACTCCTGGTCGGGCAACTCACTTTCAAGAAGAGTTTGATAGAGGTGCATCTTGCTGTAAGCAAGCAGGATCGACAGTTCCGGACGCAGATAGCCACAGCCGCGAGCAGTAAGCTCCTTAAGCGAGGGCAGGGACTCGCCTTTACGATCGAGCAAGCCAGTGTTCACTAATCTCTCGGAGAGTGCAACGAAGGGGTCGATATCATACTGGCACCTTCTTAAGTCGAGAGATAGACATTGACTCTGCGTGTAGTTGTTGGCCAAAACCATATGGCAAACATCCTCTTCGACCTCCTGAAGACGATGGTTCCTGGTCCGTTCGGTTTTGATCACCCCGGCTTCACGCAAGGTCTGGAAGAATATCTTCAGATTGACTTCATGGTCGGAGGTATCGACTCCCGCCGAGTTATCAATGGCATCGGTATTAATCATGCCACCACACATGGCATATTCGATACGTCCGTGCTGAGTCAGGCCGAGATTCCCCCCCTCACCGATGACCTTGGCTTTAACCTGTGAGGCACTGACACGTACGTTATCGTTAGCGCGATCACCGACGTCGAGATTCTTCTCCTGAGACGATTTGACATAGGTGCCGATACCGCCATTCCACAACAGCTCAACATCGGCAAGCAGTAACCTCCTGATCAGCTCATCACCTTCCATGGTTGTGTGACGAACACCCAGCCACTTCCTGATTGCCGGAGAGAGCGGGATCTCCTTGGACGCCCGCTCCCAGACTCCACCACCCTCTGAAATCAGGGCGCTATTATAATCAGCCCAGGTCGAACGGGGCCTATCAAACAGCCTCTTGCGCTCTTTCCATGACTTTGCTGTATCCGGGTCAGGATCGAGGAAGATGTGCATATGGTTGAACGCCGCGAGCAGGCACGTCTTTTTTGAAAGCAGCATGCCATTACCGAACACGTCGCCGCTCATGTCACCAATACCAACCACGGTGAAGGCTTCATTCTGGATATCTTTACCAAGTTCACGGAAGTGTCGCTTCACGCACTCCCAGGCTCCACGCGCTGTGATGCCGAGTTTCTTATGGTCATAACCAACTGAACCGCCACTGGCAAAGGCATCACCCAACCAGAAGTTGTAATCGAGGCTGACAGCGTTGGCGGTATCCGGCAGGTGGGCTGTGCCTTTATCTGCGGCAACCACGAGGTAAGGATCTTCATCGTCATAGACCACCAGACCGGTCGGCCCGACGATCTCGCCAGCCACCCGGTTATCGACCAGATCCAGGAGACCGCGCATCAGTGTGATATAGGCCTGGCGTGAGAGCTCTCCCCCTTCTTCGCGCGTGGTAAATGGTGTCTTGACGATAAACCCACCTTTAGAGCCTACCGGCACGATCAGGGCGTTCTTGGTCATCTGGGTCTTCATCAGACCCAAGACCTCGGTGCGGAAATCATCCGGACGATCAGACCAGCGAATGCCCCCGCGGGCGACTTTGCCTCCTCTTAGGTGGACACCTTCCATGGTTGCGGAATGCACGTAGGTATCGTACATCGATCGCGGTAACGGCATGTCGATAACACCAATCGAGCTGATCTTGAAAGAGAGGAAATAATCCGGGTCGTCTCGTCTTATAAAGAAATTGGTCCGCACCGTGGAATCAATTAGATTGAACAAGCTACGCAGGATACGATCTTCGTTGATATCCCGAATCTGATCCAGCGTCTGCGCCAGCTCCATGCGGATCGGCATGAGCGCTTCTTCTTCACGCTGTATGGAGTCCTGCCAATCCGTGCTCGGTTGAAAACGAGCTTCAAAGTAGCGATAGAGGAGCAAGGCGGCTTGCGGGTTGTTGATGAGGGTAAAGGCAACGCGGCGTTTTGTGAAAGGATTGCCCAGCTGGAAGTAATAGTTTCGATAAGCTCTGAAAACATCGACTTCCTGCCAGTCAAGGCCGGTCAGAACCATGAGTCGATTCAGGTAATCATCCTCAATACGTCCCTTGCGCAGCCCGGTCAGCGTTTTCAGCAGGTTATCTCGTTGGGCCGCAAGCGGCTGGCCATCAGGGTAGCTGTTTCGAACCGCGAAACTTTTCACATAGATAGTACGCCCATCGACCTCAAGGAAGAAATCAACTTCATCCACAACGGCCAGAGCGAGGTTCTCAAGAAAAGGCATCAACTCGTTAAGGTAACTTTCCTTAAGACTGTAGAATTGCAATCGGTAGAACTCCTGCCGCTCCTGGAAAGGGCCCCATAGATCAAAGCCGTCATCGCCGGTTGCTAGCAGTTGCTCAATGGCGCGAACATCCCTTATGGCAAAACGAGGGTGGATCAATTCTTTATAATCTTTCGGGAAAGAGTCTGCGTAACGGTTCCACAAGTTCAACCCGACACGACCCTCTGCCCCACGCAAGATCAGTAGACGCAGTTTCTCCTCCCAGGGTCGTGCAAGATCCGTCAGCACCTTCTGCAGAGCATCAACATCGATTCTGATCTGGTCATCCTCGGGCACAACACGGAAGTGCAAGCTGACATACTCGGAATAGAAATGAACTTCACGCGATGAGACATGCTGCGCCGAAAGAAAACGACCCAGGTAAGACTCCATGCGCCGCACCGCATCACGACTGTAATAATCACGCGGCATGATGACCAGCAGAGTGACACCTCGCAGACTGAGGCTACGGGTCACGACCAACTTGACCGATTGTTGCCTTTGCAAACTGACAAATGACTGCACCAGGCGGTCGAGCGCCTTGTTGGACAGGAAAAACATCTCCACCTTGGGAAAGGTATTGAAGATTTCAACAACCTTACGATAGTCGTAACTTTCGCTCGGCACATGTTGACGGTTTAAAGCCGCCAGTAGCTTGGTTTTCAATGGCAGAACGTTGCTGGCCAGTTCGCTAACGCTATTTTGCGAAAAGAGCCCGACATAAATATGCTCAATCCTTCTGTCCGATTTGCAACATTCCCTGAAGCCAAGATAGATCAGGTTATCCTGCTGATAAATCGGGCTGATCTCCTGAAGGATTTCAACGACTAGCGGGTTCTTGCGTGCCAGAATTTTTTTAGCGCGCTTGGTAAATTCCGGGGTTTTCTTGGCGCCGTCAACCTGGGCAAGAAGAGTGTCCGGCAACCATCCCAAAGGTGCTTCAATCAATCGAAATTTAGCGGTTTTCCCGTTAAGATTCAGGACTTCAACCGAGGCATGGCCGAAGCAGATAAAGTTTCCGTTCAACAGCCATTCAGTGAAATCTTTCTGTTCTTGGCTCTCGTCCAGCAGAGCGAGTTTCTGCAGGCTCTGATTCAAATCTTTGCGTTGTCGCCCTACCGTCTCGGCAATCTGAAATACCCGGCGGATCTCTTCCTCGACAGAAGTCGTATCAAGATCTCGGACACCTTCAAACTGGACAATTATAAAAGATTCCAGTTGGCCATCAACGAACTGCTCGCCAATACCGGCAAGAACTCCGTCCTTGCGATTAATGTTTAATATCGGATGGGAAATTACCATGGCTCGCTGCGGCAGATGCTGCAGGATGGTTTTTAACGAGTCGACCAGGTAAGGGACATCGGGAGCATTGACAAGGAGAAAAGAAGACCCGGAGTTGGGCGGTCTAAAATAGGCGACATTGACGTCTTGATCGCGCTGACGCAGGAAATTAAGAAACGACTGAAGCCACTCCAGCAATTCAGAACCGGAGCGTTTGAGTAAAGCCTGAGAGTGGCTGTAAACCAGCAGAGAATCAGCCAGGGCTAACAAGTTTTGGGCATCTTCTCGGGAGGGATGGGTCTTTAACAACCTCTTCAGATCGGCAATTCTGGCCTGATGTGCCTTGCCGAAACTTTTACCATGCTCTTCAATAATCAGTTCCATCGACAACCTCTCAAGCGATACAGGCGGTGGGGAGAAAAGGACCGGGAGCAGAGATCGCTCCAGATACCAGACATGTGCTTTAAGTCTAGGAGATGAAAGTGACTTTTCAACTCCTCAACGTCGAAAAAACCAATTATTGCAGTTAATTATCGTGAATAACGATCTCCGCTCCCTGACGCAGTGTGCCGACCCACTCTTCCAGGAGTTTGGAACTCTTGGCCTGTTTCAGAAAAGCAATGATCTTGTCGCGGGCTTCATCCAGAGTCGGTGGCGCAGGGATTTCACGTTCTACGACCTTAATCAGGTGATAACCGTAGGGAGTTCTGACCGGCTCACCGACTTCATCAACGATCTGGCTGAAGGCCGCGTCAGCGAAGGTCGGGTCGACATCCTCACGACGGATAAAACCCAACTCGCCGCCTCCCGGTGCGCTGGCACAGAGGGAATGGGCCTTGGCAATCTCGGCAAAATCCTCCTGAATCGCTTTAAGCTTGATCGTCTTGGCATGTTCAAGGGATTTCTCAGGATCATCTGGATCCACAGGAAGCAGGATATGGCTTGCACGTACCCGCTCCTGCCCGCGCAGTTGATCAGGATGCGAAAAGAAGAAGTCTTTGATCTCTGCCTCGGTCGGATCTTCGATCTCACGGCATTTACACACCGACATCTGGTCAACCGTAACATCCTTGCGTACCATCCTCAGGAAAGTCGCTTCATCCATACCTCGCTCGGCCAGGCGTTTCCAGAAATCCGCCGGGTTGCCCATCATGCGCAAAATTCTCGCAGATTCATCTTCAACAGCGTCATCATCTGCAACAACGCCTTCAGCCAAAGCTGCCTGGAAAATCAATTCCCTTGCAATCAGACGTTCCAGGGCCATTGCGCTGAGTTCTTCGTGGGACTCAAGCGGAACTTCATCCAAGGTGGCATGAAACTGCTCCTGGGCAAGACTCTGCATCGCCGCATTGAGGGCTTTATCATCTATGGGCGACCCGTTTACGGTCGCGACCAGCTGGTCCATTCTGGAGCTCCTGTTATTTAGATTATCTGGTAAAAAAACTTGAGGACCTCACCATAGAGACACAGAGAACACTGAGAAATCTAGAAGATTGAGCCTTTAGTTCTGGATTTACTCTGTGTCCTCTGTGCCTCCGTGGCAAAAAATTTGATTGATAAGATTAATAACGCCTTCAACTCAAAACGTTTTCTCCATTAATGGAGTACAGCAGATTTGCCAAGGCACCAAACTCCTCGATGGTAAAGGTTTCTCCACGACGACCCGGGTCAATTTTGGTAATTTCAAAGGCCTGATCAATCTGTTCTGCCTGCCACCCTGACCCGAGCAAGCTGTTGCGCACGGTTTTACGACGCTGAGCAAAAGCGCTCTTGACCAATTTGCGATAAAGGGCTTCGTTATGCACATCCACACGCGGCTTCGACAAAGGCATCATGCGCAAGACGACGGAATCGACCTTGGGAGGGGGGAAAAAAGCACCCGGCGGGACCTTGATGATCCTTTCAACATGAAACCAGGTCTGCATGAGAACCGAAAGAATGCCGTAGTTGCGCGAGCCTTCTGAAGCGACCAGGCGCTGACCAACTTCCTTCTGGAACATCAGCACCAGACAGCTGAAAGCATGCCGATGCTCGAGAACTTTGAAAAGAATCTGACTGGAGATATTGTAAGGCAGGTTGGCGATCAACTTGTAAGGAGGTTGTGTTAACAGCTCCGACCAATTGAAACGCAACACATCCCCGGTCTTGACTTCAAGGTTTGCCTCGTCGCGTTCCTCTAAAGCCTTTGCCAGGTCACGATCAATCTCCACAGCGAGAACCGGCAAGCCCGATGCCAAAAGACGCGTGGTCAGAGCCCCCGGTCCAGGACCTATCTCGAGGACCCGATCTGTCTCTTGCAGCTCTGCGGCCGCGACAATACGATCCAACACATGCTGATCATGCAAGAAGTTCTGGCCGAAACGTTTTCTGGGCCGGGGATTACTCATAGCTTTTCATCATCACTCGTCTCACGTTCCGTGCCGCGATTTTTGAATTTCTTATGCCAGTGTCGACGGGGCCAACGTGGCACGCGCCAGTTTTTAACCACGGGAATCAGTCGCAAGGTTGATTGGTAAGCAAGAAAACCGAAAATCACTCCAAAAATAATACTGCAAAACCACATGGGAAAAAGAACTTCCCAGCCAAGGGTCGAATAAGCCTTCCAGGTTAATTCCGAAGGCAATGCAAAGCGCTCCATACCAAGCAGGCGACGACCAAATTCATATTCAGCAGCATAGATAAAAGGTGCCGTGACAGGATTGGTGACCCATACACCAAGGACTGCAGCAAGACGATTTTCACGAAGAAGATAAGCGAAGAAGATGGCGATCGCCATCTGGAAACCGAAGGTTGGAGTCATACCAATAAAGATACCAAGGGCAACCCCCTTGGCAATCTCATCCGGTAGACCACGCAGACGGACAAAGCGTACTACCGTCAATTTAACTTGCCGGATAACCCCGACTCCGCGCCACATCAGCCTTAGTTACTCCACTTCGAGTTCAGATTCCGTCTGCAGCAACCGTATCCAGCGTCCAGTTCGCAAGAGCATTGGCGCTGTCATCGGCGTGGCGGCCCTTCTCAAGATAGTAATTTGCAGGAACACCGAGCATGGCTGCATTGTCACCGCACAACGCCGGGCTCGGGAAAAACACTTTAACATCATGCTTGCTGGAAAGCTCTTTAAACCGGCCACGCAGGCCGGTGTTACAGGCGACTCCACCGGCAACGACAATGCGCTGCAGACCTTCTGCCTTGGCAGCGCTTAGAGTCTTGCGGGTCAAGACCTCGACCACCGCAGCCTGAAAGCTGGCAGCAATATCTGCCAACTGTTGTTCATCAATGGCACCTTCATACTTTTCGACATGTTGCAGGACTGCGGTTTTAAGACCGCTGAAGCTGAAATCGAAGTTCTTTTTGTGCAGCATCGGACGCGGAAAATCGATGGCGTCAGGACGACCTTGTCCTGACAGTTGGTCGATGACAGCTCCGCCAGGATATCCTAGGCCAAGCAGTTTTGCCACCTTGTCATAAGCCTCGCCAGCAGCATCATCAAGGGTTTGTCCCAGGGTTTTATAACGACCGATACCATCAACACGGTAAAGGTGGGTGTGCCCTCCGGACACGGCCAGTGCGAGAAAAGGGAAATCAGGGGGGTCTTCTTCCAGCATCGGAGCAAGAATGTGCCCCTCCATGTGATGTACGGCTGCCAGAGGGATATCCAGAGACCAGGCCATGGCCTTGGCCGTCGACAAGCCAACCAGAAGAGCGCCTATCAGGCCAGGGCCGCGTGTGACGCCAATGCCTTCAAGCTGGTCAACCGTAACTCCGGCTTCTTCCAGTGCGGAATTAATGACCACAGAAATAGCTTCGACATGCTTGCGGGAGGCCAATTCCGGCACCACGCCGCCGAAACGGGAATGCACATCAACCTGCGAGGCGACAACATTCGACAGCAACTCCGAGCCATCACGGATAACGGCCGCCGAGGTTTCATCGCATGAGGATTCGATACAGAGGACTAACATGGGTATTGGGGGCTGGGGGCTGGGGCTGGGGGCGAAAATCGCAAAACTCCAAACCCAAGACCCAAGCCTCTGCCTTTAAAGAAGATTTGCTGCCAATTCAGCCAGACAGGAGCGCTCGCCTTTATCCAGGGTGACGTGCCCGGAAATGTCCTCACCCTTGAACTTCTCAACCACGTAGGTGAGACCGTTGCTGGAGGAATCAACATAAGGGTTGTCGATCTGGTAGGGATCACCGGTAAGGATGATCTTTGTACCTTCACCGGCACGCGTGATAATCGTCTTGATCTCGTGCGGAGTCAGGTTCTGGGCCTCATCGACGATCATGTACTGCTTGGGTATCGATCGTCCACGGATGTAGGTCAAAGGTTCAATTTCAAGTAACCCCAGGTCAACCAATTCCTTGTAGCCGCGTTTGCGCTTGCTACCCTCTTCCACGGCGCCAAGCAGAAGTTCAACATTGTCAAAAATCGGCTGCATCCACGGCGAAAGTTTCTCATCAATATCACCAGGCAAAAAACCGATATCCCGACCAAGCGGGAAGATCGGCCGTGAGACCAGGAGTCTGCTGTATTGTCCCTCGTCAGCAGATTTATGCAGGCCGGCAGCGATCGCCAATAATGTTTTACCGGTTCCGGCCTTGCCGACCAGGGTGACCAGCTGGATATCATCATTAAGCAGCATATCAAAAGCAAACTGCTGCTCGCGATTACGAGGATGGATACCCCACAGGCCATCGCTCGGAGCACGCACCAACGAGACGGCCTGGCGAAGGGGCCGGTTGTAGCGAGCCAATGCCGTGTGGGAAGGATTGGCGGCATCTATCAAGGTCAGGCATTGATTGGGAAGAAATTCTTCTTCGAGGGCGAGAAAGCCCTCGCTGTAGAAAAGGTCAACGTCTTCCTGCGGCAGAATAACTTCGCAGGTTCCGGTGTAGAGATCATCGATCGAGACCTTGTCAGATTCGTAATCCTGAGCGGTTATCCCTATGGCGTCAGCCTTGATACGCAAGTTGGTATCTTTGGTGACGAAGATGACATTGGTGTCGGCGCGGTTTTTAGCTGCGAGGGTAACAGCCAGAATCCGGTTATCACCTTGATCAGAACGCAATTCAGGCGGCAGAGAATTCATCAGTTCTTCGGTGTAAAGGTCGACCCGAAGATGACCGCCAGTCTCCAACTCCACACCTTCAATCAGCTTCGCCTTACTCCGCAGGCCATCCATGATGCGCGAAAACTGACGTGCATTCCGACCGGTTTCACTGAGTTCCTTCTTGAAGCGGTCGATCTCCTCGATCACTGTCATGGGGATAACCAGATCGTTATCTTCAAAGCGGAAAAGAGCCTGAGGATCGTGCAGGATAACATTTGTGTCAAGGATGAAGGTTTTACTCATAAAAGAGACCAATCTTTCTAAAGAGGGGTGACTCAATCAGTATCTGGTGCAGTACAGACGAATAGGTTCAGCCATGGATTGCAGCAGTTTTTAGCTAACGATCATATTCGTTGATATAGATGCCATCAGTCGTCGCCATCAACTTGACGTAGATCGGAAGCTCCATACCAGGGACATTGCGTCTACCCTCGACAATGACCTCTCCGCGGGTATTGAGGGCATAGAGGAGTTCCTCTGGTGATTCCTCAATAATATACTTGTTGTAAATACGAGTCTTCATCAACTCCATCCGTGTGACCGGTTGGATTGGTGGCAAAGAGCAAGAGATCAAAAGAAATGTAGCCAGAATCAACAGAACTGGGGAAAAGATCTTTTTGTGCATAACTACTCCTACAAAACCGTTGCACCTACATCAATGGTTCAGTTCTCTGTCGCGACGATTGTCCGAATCGCTGTAAGGGTCTGATTGATATCATCAGCCGTATTAAAATATCCCGGACTGAGACGCACGGTGCCTTCAGGGAGAGTTCCGATACTGCCATGAGCTTCCGGAGCACAGTGTAACCCGACACGACAACAGATACCATATTCGCGGTCCAAGCGGAAGCCCAGCATTGACGGATCGACATTTTTAACGTTAAAGGAAAGCGCCCCGCCATGACGCGCTGAACCGAGGGGGCCGTAGAGGATGACTTGGTCAATCTCCTGCAAGCCCTCGATCAACTGACGCAGCATTTCCTGCTCGTGAGCACGAACAAGATCCAGGCCAAGCTTTTCCAGAAACTCGACCCCGGCCTTGAGCCCTGCCAGACCGATCGTATTCAAAGTGCCACTTTCGAGTCTTTCCGGCATCTCGGTTGGCTGGATTGCTGATTGTGAGAAGTTGCCCGTTCCACCGTAGAGCAGCGGCTTCAAGTCCAGACCTTTGCGGACATAGAGGAAACCGGTTCCCGTTGGTCCAAGCAGGGACTTATGCCCGGGAACGGCAAGCAGGTCGATCGCCATCTTTTCGACATTGATCGGAAACACACCTGCGCTCTGCGCCGCATCAACCATAAAAAGGATACCTTGCTCGCGACACCAGGGGCCAACGTCTTCGATTGCCTGAAGTGTGCCGCTCACATTGGAGCAATGCGTCATGATGACGAGACGGGTACCAGGAACACATGCCTCGCGAATAGCCAAGGGGTTAACCTGGCCAAGCGCGTCGGCAGCAACGCGAACCACATCTACGCCCTGGTCGTTCAATGCCTGAAGCGGCCGAACGACTGCGTTGTGTTCCATCGACGTGGTGACAACCCTGTCACCGGAACTAAGAGCGCCGAAAAGGCCGAGGTTGATGGCCTCGGTGGCGTTGGCAGTGAAAGCGATGCGTGACGCATCCGTGATACCAAAAAAACGAGCCAGGCTTTCCCGGCATTCCATGACCATACGACCGGCATCAAGGGACATATGGTGCCCCCCCCGTCCCGGATTGGCAGAATTCTCGCGTAAAGTCCGCTCGACAGCTTCAATCACCTGGGATGGCTTGGGAAAAGAGGTTGCAGCGTTGTCGAGGTAGATTGACATGATAAACAGACTTCCAGTTAACGCGGGCCTGAGCACATAAGGTCGCGCTCTCCTGCGGAACGGTTCAGGTTTCTGGCAAGACCGCGACAGCCACCGAAGCAGATATCAAGATCTGAGCAGCCATGACATCCTTCGGGACTTTGCGCGATCGCTTCGCACACGGCAAAACGCTCAGAGCTATTCCAGATTTCCTCGAGCGATTGCCCTGGCAGACAGCCAAGTGGTTGCGGCCAGGCTGCACAGGGATGAACAACGCCATGGCAGTCAACATGACTGAGGCTGTTGCCAGCCTGGCAACCACCATACTCTGCGCGATTCTGCTTCTGTCCGGGGGTCATGATCTCCCAAAGGAAAAGATCATGTATCTCCATCTCCGGAAGAGAGCCCCCACTTTCGATGAAGTTTTTCCAAGTCTCTCGAAAGGCTTCAAGGTCCTGCCAGCGGGGCAGTTGTTCTGCCGAATAATCATGGAAGCTATCACCGATATGCGCGTTTGACAACTTAAACCTAGGAATTTCATGCTCGACACAAAAGCTCAGAAGAGCGGGAATATTATTCAGATTTCCACGTAACGGAGTGAACGCAATGTGAGGCTCGTGACCGATCTCGCGCAACTCCAGGACAACTTGGAGCAGACGCTTTAAGTCGACTTTGCTTTCGTCTCGGGCAAAGGAGGTGATATTCAGGAGGACCTGCACACCTGCAGGTGAAAGCCGAGCAAGACGAGTGAGCTCATCTTGGCTGCCGCAGCAGGTCAAGATGAGCTGACAGCCACCACCGAGGATCTCGAGAACTTCCTCCAGAGACGGATGCAGGAGCGGGCGTCCCTGCAAAAGGACAAAGAAAACGCCGGCGTCCATGACTGCCTCAGCAACAGCAGTCAAACTCGTGCCTTGCTGCCCGGTCGCATCATCAGGAAAATCCCAGGTCAGACGAACCGGGGTATCTAACAGGTCAACGCCCATAACAAACTATCCTCTCTAGAGTTCGTCGCCTGACAGCGACGAGGATTCAGCAAGGGTGAACGTTACTTGAAGCGACAACACGAGGCTTAAAGTACTTTTTCATGACGACTCTCCTTTCTTTAAAAAGTGGCGCGTGGCACGTGGTGCGTAGCGCGGAAAAACTTCTTATTCAATTAAAACCAGTCAGGGCTCATGACGACTCATTAGTCTTGTCCCTTCTTTTTATTTTTCTCGCGTCTCGCCACGTGCTACGCGCCGCAGGCGTTACTTCCAACAATGCGGATCAGGCTGGTTAAAATCACCGGTGGTCGCAAAAGCACGCGCTGTGCAACCGCCCTGACAGTCTTCAAAGGCGCCGCATCCTGAGCACTTGCCGGTGGCTTCCTTGGAGCGCATCGCCTTGAGAACCGGTGAATCGAACCAGATCGTCTCAAAATCGTCCTTGAGAATATTACCGACAACGACAGGGATAAATCCACAGGGGGTAATATCGCCATTGGGTTGCAGATGCAGGGAAAGCTTGCCGCAGCTACTCCCCTTAACCATAGTTTTTTCCTGGTATTCAGGCAGCGATGCGATCACCGGGTCATCAAAGGAGATTTTCAAATCCTTTGTCTGGTTCTTCACCGAAAGGGCCTGCAAGTAGAACGCCTGCCACTCGTCGGGAGTGAGGTCCAGATCCTCACGATTTTTAAATCCCCGGCCACTACATTTGAAGTTATGCAGATAAACCTGTCCGACCTTGTGACTGCGTGCCAGATCGAGTAAATCCATAAAGGACTGATAATTAATCCGGGAGATGACCGAACTCATAGTGCTCTTCAGGCCAACATTGGCAAGGGCATCCAGACCTGACACGGCCCTCTCGAAAGAGCCGGGCCTATTGCGGAAGTTGTCGTGAATGTCGGCGAATGCGCTGTCGATACTGATGCCGACACTCTTAAAACCGACGTCCTTAAGCCGTTGAGCGGCTGATTCATCGAGCATCCAGCCGTTGGTGTTCATGGAAACATTCAAACCCTGCTTCGAAGCGTATTCAGCCACGTCAAACAGGTCTTTACGCATCAGTGGCTCACCGCCGCCAAAGTTGATAAATGGCACCTGCTGCTCCACCAGAATATCAATAATTCGCTTTACATCTGCTGTTGCCAATTCCGGACATTGTTCATCACGACTATAACAATGCTCACAGGTAAAGTTGCAGCGATAGGAAAGCGTCCAGTTAAACGTCAAGGGTGCAGAGAACATTTCTGTGACTTCAGCCATTGATCAACCAACCTCTCTCCGCCAGATCGGCGACAAACTCGGCAACATCAGCTTCTACTTCAGCTGTTTCCACGGAAAACTCCATGGCAAGTTGTTCAGCGATCCCAGACAACGTCTGTGCACCGTCACACTGTTGCCAGATCAGGCCACCAACCAGGTTCAGTTGATGCATCATGCCGGAAAGCAACAGGATCACCGTACCGCTGTCGTCAGCATCCTCACCATTCTCGAGAGCCTTCATAACTTCTGCCTGACGACGCTTTTCAACACGCCAGACAATATCGGGGTTTCTTAGAGGTTTATTCACAAGGGTTATCCTTTTTTAATCAACAGGACAGGTATCTTTTTAACGCAAAGGCGCAAAGATTATGAGAAAAGAAGCAAAAAGAATCTTTTCTGAATAAAAATCCTATGCCATCAAACAGTTCGGTCACGAAACAGCAAACTGATCAACAATACAAAAGCCAATCCAACCAGCACCGAAATCTTCCCTGAGGTCGCCACTCCGGCGGCCGTTGCCGCAACCCCCCAGGACTGAACAAGTCCACCGCCGAGCAGCATACCAACGACGGCAAGACCGGCATCGGCGTCACCCTCACCGGCTTTGATTAACTGCCGGAATGGGCAGCCACCGATCAGAACCGAGAGCCAACCGACCAACAACATCCCCAGAAAGCTCCAGAGGTACTCAAGGTGCGCCCCCGGCTGACCGTACAGGCCGAAAGTAAAGCGGCCCATAAAGATATTGGTGACAAAGGCACCGATCAGGAAGGCGAAGAAGCCCCAGAGAAGTGGACTGCGAGTGCCCATTAAAAGGCCATCGCGAACGCTGCCGGTGACACAGAAGCGGCTGCGTTGAGCAAGAACTCCAAGCAGCAAACCGACCGCCAGCGATATAAACAGAGGAGCGTGCTGTGCAGCACTACCACGATCCGAGAAGAGCAGAAATGATGGCCGCGCCAGCAGGAAGACCAGTAACAGGATGAATCCTGCAGGAACCAGCAGTCCGGTCGCACCACGCTCATCTTCAGCACGTCCCAGGTCGACGCCACGAGCCAAACCCTGCAAGCCGATCCAGACTCCTGCGATCAAACCAAACAGCCCTGCCAGAGAAGAGATATCCCCCGCCATCAGCCTGAGGAACAACTTGATCGGACAGCCGATAAAGACCGCGCTGCCGACGATCAGGAAAACACCCGAGACCAGTCTGGCCAAGGGTGCGCTGCCACCACGCGAGCGAAACTCGCGAAACAAGGACGCACAAAGAATCGAGCCGAGGACGAAACCGATCAACTCCGGACGCAGATACTGCATGCGTTCATTATCATGTAAACCTAGTGCACCGGAGGTGTTTTCAATGAAGCAGGAGACACAGATGCCGCTGTTCTGGGGATTGCCCCAAACAGAAAGCAGGGCACCGAGGACACCAAGGCCAGCACCTGCAGCCAGAACAACCCATAAATGTCGATCACGCAGCGAGAGACTCATTCACAGCCTCCGGCGAGACGGCTCTGCAGGTAGTAGCCGTCTTTCAAGACCTTTGCAAGAGTGAGATTGTCTGGCTGAACACGCAGGCGGTCGCGAATCAGCGGCAAGCCTTCCGAGACAGCCGATTCAATCAACGGCCTCTCGCTCAAAGGGCTGGCGGAATCGACATAATCAGCTTTGCTTCTAACGGCTTTGGCCAGTTTGCTTACGGCACGATCAAACTGTCCCATACGCAGCAGGATATCCCCACTGAGCAGATCATTGTGGGCTTCACCCGGCAAGGTTCGACTTAACTCTTCCAGTTTAAGCAAAGCATCCGGCAAGGAACCATTATCCCGTAACGTGATCACAGGAGAATAGTGCCGTTCAATAAAGGCCACTCGTGCCTGATGCAGCATCTCGCGTTCGAACCTGCGATTGGCTGCCTGGGCATCCTGATTGTCATCACGTGGTCCAGCGCCTGCCATCAGCACAGCAGTAAAGATCAGCACGCCCACCAGGGCAACGATCAGCAGTTGGTCGAATCGATCACGCAGCATCATTTCAGAATTCCTGGTAAGGAGGCATATTAACGCGTCTCGCCATATCCCGGATCGGATCGTAATCCTGGTCTAGTAACGTCTCGAAACCGTCCACCCACGCTGAATCAAGGACCTTGATCGTCTCGCCATCGATTTCGACCGTTGTTTCCGGGGTCAGTTCGACCAATACTTTGCGAAACTTCTCCGCCAACTCGGCGTCGACATCTTTCGACGCACCAAAAGTGCAGTAAGGGATAATCTCGCTCTGGGCCAGAATACGGAAATCATCGGCAGAGATACGCCCCTCGCGAGTCATAAGCTCAAGGTCAAGAGTTGGCGCAGCGGCAACATCATATTCACCGAAATAAACACCGTAGATGACCTTTTCATGCTTATAGGCACCGTGTGGGATAGCATAGTAATCAAGCCCCACCTCAGGATCGAAACCGGCTTGCAACATCAGGTCGTACTGGGCCAAATAACCGGTCGGAGCCAATTGCGGGCCAAACAGCATCCGCTTACCTTGCAGATCGGCCAAGGTTTTTATCGGGCTGTCTTTCTTGACGATGATGGATCCGGCGGTGCGGGAACCGAACTGACCACGCTTCTCTGTCGCGAGCAACTTCAGGCCATGATTCTCACGCATGATGATATAGAGAAGGCTGTTGCCGTGAGTGAAGGCAAAGTCACCGGCAGCAAAACGCGACTCAAAATCCTGTGTATCAACCGGAACCGCCTCGAAGGGCCGTCCCAACCGTTGCGACAAGTAGGCTGTTAAAGGGCGGAAACGTTTCATGGTCTCCGCTTCGCTATTGCAGTTCATATAGCCGATGCGGATCGGTGGCCCTTCCAGAGGTTGCTCGCAGCCGGTAAGAGCAACGGCGAGGAAGAGTAATATAAGAATGAAACGTTTCATTGATTCTCCAATTAACAATTTTTCAAAATCAGAGTTCATAAAGGTTTAACGCAAAGGCGCAAAGTTAAAGGATAAGCGCGCAAAGAAAAACTTTCCTCCAGGCAAAGACAAAATTTGATTTATCTGCGTTCAACAAAATGTTTTTTATGGTTTACCCTTAGCGTTTTATTATTGCACTTTGCGGCTCTGCATTAACGGTTTCAGCAATGGATAACGGCTATCAACCATCCCCATTCCCGGCCGATCCGAGCCATCACGCACCGCTGCCGCAATAACTTTTTTAGCAGCAGAGCCCCACCAGTTATTACGGGCAACAACGTTGGTAGAGCCATCATTTATAAGCGCATAGACACCGTTTTCAGAGATCTGGTTGCGTGCCAGGCGTCCTTCGCTGTTCAACCAGCGAACACCAGCTCGACCATTCTCAACAAGACGGTTTTCAGCGACTTCAACATCTGAGTCTTCAAGAAAAATGCCATGCTCGCTGTTGGCAGAAAGATCATTGCCAACCACCTGCCCTTTACTTCTCTGCAAGTAAAGCCCTCGACGATTTCCGGTGATCCGATTACTGCTGATATTTAGCTTGCTGTCTCTGATATTCGCACCATTAACCAGGTTATTTTCAATCACGCAGGAGGTCATCTCCAGTTCACTGTAGACGCAACGCAAGCCCCAGTGACTCCCTGAGATAACCGAGTTTCGCAAAGTGACGACACTGTCTCTGAACTGCACCCCGTTAAGGTTGTCCTGGAAGCGACAATGTTCGATAAATACCTGAGATTCCTGGAATTGTGCACCACGAACATTCTTTATAAAATGACTGTTGAGCAAGCGCGCTTTTGCAAAATGCGCGTGAAATCCCCGGTAACCGTATTCGACATTGCAGAATTCCAAAAGGTTCTCTGCCTCACTCACCATCATGTTTATCGCACCCCAGTCTCCCGGACGGGGGTTGGCTTCAGCTGAAGTGAAAAGAACAGGCGCGGACTCTGTACCCTGAACCCTTATCGTGCCCTGAGAAAAAATTTCATGCTCGCCGATGCCATCACCGTTACTG
Source organism: Deltaproteobacteria bacterium IMCC39524 (assembly GCA_029667085.1). Taxonomy (NCBI): domain Bacteria; class Deltaproteobacteria; species Deltaproteobacteria bacterium IMCC39524. The sequence continues at coordinate 89,183 of JARUHJ010000001.1, read as the reverse complement.
TCAAAACGGGTGAAACGGATCCGGCTTCCCGGGCGAATTTCCAGCGTCGTATCGGCAGGGACAGTCAATATTCCGTCTATCAGGATCTCACCGTCCCAAACGGTATCTTCAAAAAGTGTCTGATCTCCTCGGTAGACCTTTGCATCACCGGCTAAGACCGAAAAAGGCAGAAGCAGTGAGATTATGATCAAAACGAGACATTGCCGCTGGATCATTCGACGACGCCCTCCCCCTGGCGGCCCAAAAACCGGATATTCTCGACATTGTCAGTGACGGAAACCGAGTCTAAAGGCAGGTCGCGTGGGTAAAGTGCAAGCCCGATCGCGTTGCCGCTGACAAAATTACGGTCAAACCGGGGTCGGCTGTCGATATCAACAAAAATCGCTTCTTCATCGTGATCTTGAATCGTATTGCCCGACAGGAAAGGGTTGGAGCCTTTCCAGCAGAAGATGCCACCTTCCCCGTCAGATAGCAGGTTATCAAGAATTTTAGGATGACTCTGCTGTTGCATCACGATGCCATAGCGGCATCGAGTGATTTTGTTGCTTTTGATCTCCGGGGAAGAAGCGACGACACGGATAGCAATATCGGCGCGCTCCAGTTCGGTGTGCAGAATACGACTTTGTGCTGCGCTGTCCAGTGTAATTCCTGACCAGGCAATCTCCTCCAAATCGTTTCGTTCAATCAAGACAAAGCGCACCGGAGCATCATCCGTTCCCAGGATTTCCAGCTTGCCGCGCACAAGCAGCTCCGTTTGCGAAGAAAGATATTCCGGATCAATTTTCGTCCCTTCTGCCGGGAGCACGTTAACCTGCGTGCCGGGGCGAATCGTCAAGGATCCCCCCTTCAGGATCAGGACATCACCTGACATGGTGACAGCGTTCTCCCAAACGAGATCTTGCGCATAAGCACCAGAATATTCAGGCACCAGATCATCGGCCTGCACCATTGAGGTTAAAACGAATCCTGTGAGGCACAAAGCAACTATAGTTCTATTTATTTTATAGATACTTAGTGTCATATCCATCGATTTTTCATGAGGAATTTACGGGCAACAGACATAGCACTGTTCCCGGCCTCGACCTGACGGACCAGAAGCTCAACATCGGCTTTGGTGAGAAGCCTGTTCAACTTGGCCACGGCTGGCAACACTGTGGTGAATTGCAGGTCATTAACGGGCCGAGAACCGGCCACCAATGGCGGCAGGTCAGAGAGTTGAAAGACTGTCTCATTTACAGACTCGTTCACAGGGACAAAAACCAGATCAACTTTATCTGCAGACAGTAGATCGAGCGGATTCTGGCTCACACCAACTTCAACACGGGTGCTTTCGACACCGGTCTTTTCCTGAACATACAAGGTGACGAGGGCATAGAGGAGCTCCTGCTGAGTCGTTGACCCGGCGCCGACAAAAAGTTTAGGGCCGAAGCAGGCCTGAGCCGGGGTCGATACCAGCACAGCCAGCAAAACAATGCCGACCAGAAAAGTTATCTGACGAAGAGCCATTCCACCACCGTAGAACCGTAAAACCAGGAGAGTATGACCAGAGAGACCAGAGCTGCAAGCATGAAAGGTCGATCCGTTCCATCATGTCTCTGAGAATCTGCCTTTGCTGCTGCTCTGGCTGCCAGAGCAGAAAGGAAAAAACCTGACAGCAGGATCACAACGATCACCCATTTCAGGACATCCAAAGGGACGAGAACTCCCGGGGGAGCAAGCGTTTGCATGACATTGATGGCCAGAAAACTTTTCACTCCGGAAGGATCCTGAAGAGCCAGTGGCAGATAGCCGAATTTAGCATTCAACTTAACAATTGCCAAAGCAAAGTGTGCCGAGAGGACCAGTGGTATCAGAGGTAACGCCAAGCGACCGAGAAAAGACATGAAACCGGGAAGGATGGAAGCGACCGATACATCCCTGGGCGCACTTGCAGGCTCCCCTTCCAGGGTCGAGACCTTAATTTGGCCGACGAGATAAACCATCACGCCAGGAAGCAAAAGTAACAGAGGGAAAATCAAGCCAACCCAGATCACGGCCAAGGGATAAAAGCCTGCAGACTCCCAACCGAGGGATAGCGCCAGCGTCTCAGGAACCCAGAAAATAGATTCGCGCAGATCAACATAAACCTTGGCAAAGTTGGCGGTCAGCAGACCGAGCAGAACCAGGAAGAAAAGCGTCTCACCAAAACGTAAACCCTGTTTATTCAGATCTCCCGGCCATCTACGAGCACCAAGGGAGACGTTATCATTACAGCAGGTCTGGACACAGTTAAGACAGAGAGTACACGCTGAGCTGTCATTGATCTCTGCAGGCACCAACCCGACCGGGCAACCTTCCGGTTGAGTTCGCCAGCTGAACCTCATTCCACCGAGAGCAGCTTGTCTCCATGCCGGCTCCGTGGAGATGCACGGTTTGGCTGAGCAACCGACACAAACAGACTTGTCAGAAACACGCAACTGCCAGGGGGCCAGTCGTGCATAAAGGCTGAATACCGCCCCCGCAGGGCAGAGTAGCAGACAGAAGGAACGCTGACGAAAGATCAGCCCGGCGACAAGTGCCAGTATCAACATCCAGGTCAGGAAAATGGCCGTATAATCCGGATAGCGGTGTATGGAGAAAAAATAGACTAACAGCTGCAGGAACACCAGCACCAGGGTGACCGGGACAAAATTATTAAGCCAAGCAGGCAGTTCACGACGCAGCCCGAAACGACTCAAGACACCATTAATCCAGCCCACCGGGCAGACGGTACACCAGGAACGGCCAAAAACCATGGCAACCACTACCATCCCCATCATCCAGAGAACCCAAAGGTTGAAGGTCGTGAAATTGGAGTACATCAAGGGATCGCGAACCTTAACACCGGGAATGGCATGCTGGTGCCAACCAAAAGCAATCATCACCAGCAATAGCGCCAGCATGATCAGACGCACCAGGCGCCAGGTCCATGTCGACCGAATAATCGGGCCCAGAGCAGGAAGATTGAGGATGTTTTTTAGCATATAGAATCCTGGTACAGGGTTCGAGGTTCGAGCACCACGGAAAGAACTATCAGTAAACGGTTGTTCATCCAAAACCTCGTAAAGACAAGTTCTTTATCAACAAAACCAAAAGGAGGCGTTTTTAAGCGATACGCAAAGTGTCACCTTGTTCATATTTATCCTCACGCCACGCACCACGTACCACGCACCTCATGCCGCGCCCCTGTTTCTAATGATAAACCTGGTAAGGACGAACATACTCGTCGTGGCTATTACGATACAAGACCGGTTTCCCGGTAACCATTTCCAGCGACCGGGCCGACCACTCACGGACGACGTGGACTTCATCTTCTACAGTCTTTGAGAGGGCGGCAGCAGCAGCGGGGCCTCCCAAAGGCCCCAAGGCCATGGCAGCATTCATTCGCACCTGTGAATCAGCATCTTCCAGTCCTGCGATCAGAGCAGATTCTGCCCGCACATCACGCAACTTGCCAAGGGCCAGAAAAGCTTCAGCACGTTGTTCGCCTTCAGTCTGTATCAACAAGGCATCCAGAGCACGCTTATCAGCAATATCTCCAACGGCACGAATAGCCGCAGCAGCACCCTCACCTTCTGCATCAGCGAGGTAATCAAGCAAAGGCATCACGGCGAGCCTGTTCAGCTTGATCAGGCCCCGTGTCGCATAGCGACGAACTTCGCTGTTCTCATCATCCAACGCCGACAGTAAGGCAGGAACCGCCGTTGCATCACCGATGTCACCGAGAGCCCAAGCCGCCACGTAACGTCGTTCCAGCGACTTGTTAGCCAGAACCTCACTGATGGCCGGAATGGCATCAACAACCTTGAGCGTGCCCAGAGCGGCGATGACATATTCACGAACCTGCTTATTCTTATCTTGAACGCGGGGCAATAGAGCCGGAACGGCCCGGTCACCGATCTCCACAACCATTGTGTAGATACGGTCCGAAAGACCCGAATCTTCTGAGGCCAACAAACCAACCAACTGTTCAATAGCTTGCGGATCACCACCACGAGCGTTGGCTTCAAGCTCTTCCAGGTTCAGAACCGGCTCAGCAGAACAGGCTGTGAAGGCAAAAAGGCAAAGACCAAGCAGAAAATAACGCAACATCGTTACCAGACCTTGGTCACAGTGATATCAACCTGCTTCAACACTTGACCCTCCATAACAACAACCGCAGAAGGTTCGATGGTGCCTTTATCGTAACGGCCGTAAAGATCACCGAGCTTTGGTGGGCCACCAAACTTGTCGCGCGCGGCCAGGTAATAAGTGCCACCGGCAGGCAGATAGATCAGGTAACTGCCGTCAGGGCCAGTCTTCTCGGAGACGAACTTGGGACGCTCTGACATCTGAACGTGGTCATAAACATGAACCCTTGCATCGATCACAGGCTGACCGTCGCTATCCAGAACTTTGCCGGCAAGACCGGTTCTGGATTCATCAATATCACCGGTAAAGTTACGCTTGTCACCAATCTTGAGCGGAGCAGAGACCTGAAGGTCAACAACGCCACCTTTAACGGTCACCCGCATGAACTCGGAACGGTTGTCTCCGGCAACAACAGGCCCGGACTCTGCACCTCCGGCGCGTTTTCTGGCGACCACCACGTAGTCGCCATCAGGCAACTCGATATCGAAGGCACCGTCTTCTGTCGTTGCTGACGAAATCGCAAAAGCTGGTCCGTAGAGGTCCATGCCAGACTGATAAACGTACAGACGGACCCCCTCCAGGGGCATGGTTACCTGGCCTTTCAGTATCCCCTTTCCAGAGGAAGCCTTCTCTTCAGCAGCCTCCTGATTGCCACACGCGACAAGACAGATAAGAAACAGACTTGAAACCAACACACTGAGCAGACGCATTTTCTTCAATTTAACTCTCCAAAGAATCGTTCTTACGGTTTAAGCAGCACCAGTCTTTCAACAGTACTCGAAGCATAGTGTTCATAAAGTGAATGATCCATAAGGGCCAGACCGAAGGCCACGCCCATTTCATCACCGGGGACAAAGACAACATCGCGCGGGTCACCTGTTTGCAGAGCTCTTCGCAAAGTGACAATCCAGCGGCCATTCTCATAACGAGTTACGGCAGAGACGTCAGCACGTCCACCGACCGGTCGTTTGATCAGGTAACCTGGAGCCCGAGTTCCCGGTGGCCGAAAGCCTTCATCGGCCGGCAGCCTCTCCGCATCATAAACAGGCGCATCACCTTCCGCAAACGGCTTGATTTCGAGGCCACCATTCAATCGGGCACGGGAATTCTCGGTAAAAAGCTCTCCGGGAGTGTCGCCGTGCATGCCCTCCATATCAAGGAAGCGATCGTCGGCGAAGCCGAGCAAGGCGGTGCGAGCGGCTTTCCAGTTCCAGAGGTCAAGCCAGCTCTTTTCCTGAGCCATGCGCATCTTATTGGAGGCATGGAAGTTGGCTTTATTTACGCCAAAATCACTGATGTGGCAAGCATAAGAACAGGAAAAGTTGTTGAACTGTCCCTTAACGTCCCAGAGCAGACCGAAACCGTCTTCCAACTGACCGGTATTCCGCCAGGACTCTCCATCGAACTGCCAATCAAACATTGACTGGTCACGGGTTGCATCTTGCCAGCTCAAGCGCAGGAAAAGTTCGCGGTCGGTGTAAAATGCCCTGACATCGACGGGAACAGGTTCAGGGATTCGCGAGCCATGATGACACGACGCTGTTGAGGTATGAACCGTATCCTCATCAATATCGGTAAAGGTTTGCAGCTTGTGAGGGCGCCCTCCTCTGACGAGAACCGGGCGGGGCAAAGCCCGATTCCAGTCCGAATCTGTCGGCGCCTGTTCGAGCCAAAGAGCATAGGTTTGATCGACAGGCACATCACCGCAACCAGAAAGGCTCAGCAGCAAAACCGCAAGAAGAGATAAAGAGATAAGCGACAAACGAGACACGGCAGATTCCTTGATTTGAAAACAGGGCCCCGAGCTCAACAGAAGGCCACAATTATTCTCAGCAAGGAACGTACCAGAAAAAAAGGCGAAAAGTGTGCGATTTCAACAGGATGACGTACAAGGAGTTGTCTCTCAAGAGGAAGGAAAGACAAGTTTCCGTCGAGGGGTCAATCAATCATGCGATACTTTTCCATCTTGTAACGCAAGGTCGTTCGTTTAATACCGAGAGTTTCGGCCGCCCGGGTCTGTGACCCATCTTCCCTTTGCAACGTCTGGATGATCAGTTGCCTCTCAAGGTCTTCGAGGATGTCGGTCAGGCTACCGCCCTTTTCAGGGATTTGCAGGCAAATCTGGTCATCTCCCTGCATGCCTTGCGGGAAATCCCGCGGTGTCAGAACACTCCCCTTGGAGAGGACCACGGCTCGCTCTATGGCGTTCTGCAATTCACGCACGTTACCCGGCCAATCATGGGCGAGCAAGCAGCTAAGCGCCCGTGGAGACAAATCGGTAATCTTCTTGCCCGTTTCCGCGGTGTATTTCTCCAGAAAAAATCGCGATAGAGGTTCAACGTCTTCACGCCTCGAGCGCAGCGGTGGAACGTTGATGTTAACAACGTTTAAACGGTAATAAAGATCTTCCCGGAAGTGACCATTCTTGACCTGTTCCTCCAGTTTTTTGTTGGTCGCGGCCACGATACGGACATCAACGCTGATCGTCTTGTTGCCACCAACGCGTTCGAACTCGTGTTCCTGGATCACCCGCAGCAGCTTGACCTGTGCGGCCATGCTCATCTCGGCCACTTCGTCGATGAAAAGGGTGCCCTGATCGGCCCTCTCGAAGCGGCCCTTGCGGGTATCGAGAGCGCCACTGAAAGCACCCTTCTCGTGGCCGAAAAGTTCGCTTTCCAAAACACCTTCGGAGATAGCCGCGCAGTTCAAGACAACAAACGGTTTCTCCTTGCGCAGTGAGCTATAGTGAATGGAGCGGGCCAGCAGTTCTTTACCTGTTCCCGATTCACCAGTGATCAGGACATTAGCGTTACTGACCGCAACGGAGGAGGCCATGTCATAAACCTGCTGCATGGCGAGAGAGCCACCGACTATGCCGGAAAAATCGTAGAGCCCCTCCAGTTCCGCATGCAGGTAACGGTTCTCAGCCAACAGGCGTTCGCGTTCAAAAGCCTTGGCAACGGTCAGTTTGATCTCATCATTCTCAAAAGGTTTGGCAATATAGTCGTAGGCTCCAGAGCGCAGCGCCTGCACCGCATTCTCGATTGTGCCATAAGCCGTAATCACTATAATCGGCAGCGAGGGCTCGTACTCCTTGAGTTCTGCAAGCAATTGCAAGCCATCCATTTCTGGCATTTTGATATCGGTGACCACAAGATCAAAACGTTCGCTGGCAACCAGGCGTAGCGCTTCAGCACCGCTGCCCACAGCAGAAGTTTCGTAACCTTCACGGGTCAGAACACGGCTCAACAGGCGGCGCATGCCGTCTTCATCATCAACTACAAGAATTCGTTCAGAGGCCATATTGATTATCTAACACTCAACATTAATCGAGCACAAAAGGGATCACTATTTAAGATCACAATAAACCTTGTTCTTGCCGTCCTTCTTGGCCTGGTACATCAGATCATCCACTTTTTGCAACAAAGCCTTTGTATCCGCACCATGGTCAGGAAGTGCAGCAACACCGACGCTCACAGTAATCCCATGGGTTTTGGTTATCCCGGTCAGAAAACGTGGGGATTCTGTCTCAACAAAGATTCGGATACGCTCAGCTACCTTGACGGCTTCAGCCAGAGGTGTTTCAGGCAACAGGGTCACGAATTCCTCTCCACCATACCTGAAGAGAGAATCGCAGTCTCGCAACAGCTCTTTGAGCATGATAGCCATCTCCTGAAGAACAATATCGCCGTTCGGGTGACCATAGGTGTCATTAAACTTCTTAAAGTCATCGACATCAAGGAGGATAACGGCCAAGGGCTTGGAATAACGGTTGGCGCGAGCCACCTCTTCGATAAATGTTTTTTTGAATTGCCTATGGTTGTAAAGACCCGTCAATCCATCGGTACAGGCAAGCTGAAGGGTTCGCGCGTGCAAACGGGCGTGATCGATGCTCATGGTGGCAAAAGAAGAGAGTACAGATAAAAGCTCCAATTTCTCGTTATCAAATTCCCGCGGTTTGAAATCATCCAGGTAAAGGACTCCTATGGTCCTCTTGTGGATTTTAAGCGGGACAGCGATCAGAGAGCGAATTCCTTCCTCTATGGCCAGAGGATTTGTGAAGAAATCCGTGCTCGCCGTATCATCAACAATGAACACCTCGCCACGTTCCAGGATCTTGTAGGTCAACCCCCCCGGCTTGACTCGCCAACGATCAAGAGCGACAAACTTGTCGCTGAGCCCGGCATGTGCATGCAACTCAAGCTGGTAATTATTTGCATCATACAAGGCGACAGAACCAGCAGGCATATCCATCACCGACATGGCGCTATGGAGAATATTCTGTAGCACTTCATCAAGGTCCAACGAGGAGACAACGATCTGGGCTACGTTCAGAATCCCCTTAAGCCCCTGAACCTGGGCAACCAGTTTACTACCATCAGCCTCTTTCATAATAGTCCAGCTCTCCCCCTCATGAGACTCTTAATCATTACGAACGTTCAACAGATAAATAAAATCTTATAATACTTCTCCAGAAGAATATAAACAAGTAGCTCAGTAGCATAAGAATCTGAATTTATTACATGCATGGATTTAAGGCAGGATAAAGCGCCCAGCAGCAGCCGATTCATCAACACACACAGAATAGACATGACCTTAGATCTATACCTTGAGCTGTTACAAAACGACCTCTTCCACAAAATGTAAAATTCTGATAAAACGATGTCGCAATGATTCTATTGCTGTCCCCCAACTTGTGAGGAGTCCCCATGTCCACAAAAACAAATTATAACCGCCGAGGCTGGGTGATGCTAACGGTTCTCATCCTGCTATTAAGTGTTCTGCCGGCATTCGCTGGGGTAAATGACCTGTTCGGCAAAAAAGAGCTAGACGAAACAGAGCGTCAGGAAACCATTGAGCGCATCGACAGCATTCAGGAAAAGCTGAAACTGCTGCAGGATAAATTGCGTGCTCTTGAGCGCCGCAAAGCTGCCAAGGCTGCCGCGCAAAAATCAGAACAGGCAGCAGGAGCTCTCTCAGCGACGCCCGTACAGATCAACTGGCAACCCATTGACGATTCGGTAACCAACCCCGGTGAGTTTGGCCTTTATACCTATCTGTTGTTCAAAGGTGATCTCTCAGACAGCAGCGCTGTCGGAGCCCTGGAGGATTTCATCCTGACGATTGAAACCCTGCCGGAGAACGACATCCCCACCGGACTGGCCAACCGCTTCCTGGTCCCTGTTGAAAAACCGCAATCGACGATAAACCTCGGCCGCCAACCTTACGACTTCAAACTGAATGAGGCCTACCTCAGTCGTCTCGCTTTACAGGACCAGCTGAGCAATGGCCCGATCCTGGTCTCCCTGCGTCAGCCCCTCGACCCTTATGGGACAGACCAGAGCCCCGCCTTCCTTGCTGTCAGCTTCGGCCGTCAGAATCCACAGCGGGCCCTGGAACTGGCCAAGATCTGGCAAAACCAGGAGAAAGACGCCATCAGCAACAAAAGCCACCCAATCTCTGACCTTTTCTGGGAGCTCATTGATGGCGCGGGGCCAACCCAGGTTGTCCGCTATCAGGAGCATGTCCTGCTCGTTCTGCCACAGCAATGACCACGTGGGAAGAGTCTTGCCACCGTTGCGGACTCTGCTGTTTTGAAAAATCAGTCGACCCTAAAGGCCGGTTCTTTACAACGAAGACACCCTGCCGGCACCTCGACATCGTCAGCCGAGAATGTCGCGTTTACGACAAACGCCTCGAAGTCGGAGAAGGTTGCGTCAAGCTAACCCCTGAAATTGTTGAAAAAGCCGACTGGCTGCCCGAGGGTTGTGCTTATCTTACGATCTCGGGACGAAAGACGGGGGACGAGGAGAACAATTAAAACCTTTAACGCAATGGCGCCGGGAAAAACGAGGCAAGACGCAAAGAATAAGCTATGAGTCCGCAACCAGGATCTATTTTACTAGTGTCACTATAAATTTTGCGTCCTTGCGTTACGCTTTTACCAAGTTTTCCCATAAAAGGTCCCTTCCTTAAATATCAAGAGGGAACAGCTTGAGCCAACATAGCGAACAGAAAGCAAAACTGGGCTGGTGTCTCTACGACTGGGCGAACTCGGCATTTGCCACAGTCGTTCTGGCCGCGGTCCTGCCGGTCTATTTTGCAAGTCTCGTCCCTGCCCGGGGGGTAAATCTCTTCTGGAGTTCTCAACCGATTCCTGCAACAGCCCTCTGGGGTTATGTCGTCTCATTGTCTATGGCGATTGTTGCCATCTCTGCCCCCGGCCTGGGCAATCTGGCCGACCGGAGAGGCTGGCGTAGACGCCTGCTGATCATCTTCTGCCTGCTCGGCTCGCTTGCCACCTGTGGCCTCTTCTTTGCCGGCCCGGGGCAGTATTTACTCGCAGCGGGTCTCTTCATCCTCGCCAACATCGGCTTCGCAGCCGGCAACATCTTTTACAACGCCTACCTGCCTGACCTGGCCACCGGGCATGAAGCTGATCAACTTTCCGCGCGCGGCTTTGCTCTCGGCTACATCGGCGGCGGCTTGATGCTGCTGATCGTCTTTCTGATGATCCAGAAGCATGCATGGTTCGGCATACCCGACCAGGGCAGCGCGACCCGGTTGGGCTTTCTTCTCACTGGTGTCTGGTGGCTGGCTTTTGCCCTCCCCGCCTTCAGCTGGTTGAAAAGTGTAGCTGTCACTTCACACGCACGTCATGCGCTGCGCACTCCACGTGATTACCTGAGAACCTTCGCCGATCTGCGTCAGTATAAACATCTTGGCCGTTTTCTGATCGCTTTCCTGCTTTACAATGACGGCATCCAGACCATCATCGCTGTCTCGGCCATCTTCGCCCGTGAAGAACTCGGTTTAGGGACAGGAACGATTTTCGGTTGTTTTCTGATGATCCAGTTTGTCGCTATGCCCGGGGCTCTGCTCTTCTCACGTCTGTCCAGTCATTTGAACACCAAGCGGGCAATACTGATCAGCCTCATGCTCTTTACTGCGATCACTGTTTACGCTTCAGTTATGAAGAGTGCTACAGAATTCTGGCTTCTCGGCTTCGCTGTTGCAATTGTGCTTGGGGGTAGCCAGGCTCTCAGCCGTTCACTTTTCTCAAGCATGGTGCCTAAAGCTCGAAGCGCTGAATTCTTTGGCTTCTATGCAATCAGTTCAAAGTTTGCTTCTATTTTTGGCCCTCTCACCTTTGCCCTTCTTATCGAGTTGACCGGCTCGAATCGAATCGCCATTCTCGCTTTGGCCGGCTTTTTTGTTGTTGGGATCCTGCTCCTTGTCGGAGTGGATACAGAACAAGGCAGGCTGCAAGCTGAATCTAGCGGTAGATAATTCAAAACCACAGAGATTGGGCAAAAAAAGCCCCACAGTCAGGAGTGAGCTGCGGGGCAAAGAGTTTGTGAGTTTTGCTATAGGAGGTAGCACATGAAGAACTATGTTCCTGCGCAATACATTACCTTTTTGGCTACCTTTGCCAACAAAAAATACTTGCGGGCTTCCAGCAAGAAAAATTAAGTCGCTCAGCCCTTGCGAATTCGTGGGTCAGCCAGAGCATAACTGATATCCGCCAGCAAATTACCGATCAGGGTAAGAACGGCACCAATCACCAGGATGCCCATAATCAATGGGTAATCACGCATCAGGACACCATCGTAGAAAAGCTTTCCCATGCCGGGGATGGCAAAGATGGTTTCGAAGATAACGCTACCGCCGATCAGGCCTGGCACGGAAAGACCGAGGATTGTAATGACCGGCAACAGGGCGTTTCTCAAGGCATGCTTGTAGATGACAACTCTTTCCGACAAACCCTTGGCACGGGCGGTAAGAATGTAATCCTGTCTTATTACTTCAAGCATGTTGGAGCGCATATAACGGGAGAAGCCGGCCAGGCCACCGAACGCCGAGACAAACACAGGCAGGATCAGGTGGTGAGCCATGTCCCAGACCTGCCTGCCGGAGCTCATGTAATCGTAGCCGATCGATTTGAGCCCTGCGACCGGAAAGAGCCCTAACCGAACTCCCAGGTAATCCATGAGGAGCAGCGCCAGCCAGAAAGAAGGCATGGCGAAGCCGAGAAAAACAAACACAGTCGTACTGCGATCAAACATGCTGTTACGACGCACGGCGGAGAGAATCCCTATCGGCACCGCAACCACCAGGATGACCGCTATTGAGAGAACATTGATGAGGATGGTGATCGGCATGCGCTCTCCGACCTTCTCCAACACAGGACGATGGTCCTGGGCGAAAGACTCACCGAAGTCGAGCGTTGCGACCTGCTTCAACCAGAGGCCGTATTGCACATAAAGAGGCTTATCAAGGTTATAACGCTCTCGCAACCGATCACGCATCTCAACACTGGATTTAGGGTTGAGATCAGTCTGCATGTCAGTCGGCTCGCCAGGCGCCAAATGGATGACCACGAAGCTGATCAGCGTGATGCCGATCAGCAGGGGGATCATCATAAACAACCTTTTAGTGAGATAAATGAGCATGGCTTTAGAGTTGTTCTCTTCTACTGAAATTAAACATTCTACAATTGGTAAGAGGTACGCGTGACGAGGTCCGAGGGGAATCTGAAGCCTTTGACTTTCGCATACCTCGCACCTCGTTCCTCGTGCCGATGTTTATCCCTAACGAGTATACTTCTGTTCGCTTTTGGGCACCCACCAATAATTAAAGTTATGGCTGATCCCCGCGGGAGAAGGTTCTATACCACGGATCCGATTGGCAACGGCCGGCAAAGCCTCGCCCACATAGAGGAAAGTATAAGGCTGCTCCTCAGCAAGAATCTCCTGGAAACGATCGTAGATTAGCTTACGCTCTTCCTGATCGAAGGTCCTTCTCCCCGTCTCCAGCAACTCATCAACTTCCTGGTTACTGAACTTGACGAAGTTGAGCTCACGCGGCGCTGTTTTACTTGAGTGCCAGATATTATACTGATCAGGCTCCGGTCCGCCACTCCAACCGAGAATTGTGGCATCGAAGTTCCCCGGGAAGATGAATTCCTTCAGGAACGTCGCCCACTCGACGACGCGAATTTCGACACTGACGCCAACCTCTTTGAGGCGACGTTGAATGATTTCAGCGGTTTTTGAACGCAAATCATTGCCCTGGTTGGTGACAATGGTAAAGGCCAGCCTTTCACCGTCCTTGTCCAGCACACCGTCGTCATCACTGTCAGCCCAACCCGCCTCAGCAAACAGGGAACGTGACAACTCCGGGTTATAATCGTAACGTTTGACCTTGGCGTTATAAACCCAGGTGTCCGGCTTGTATGGTCCTGTTGCCGCCTGACCGAGCCCCAGCAGGACTCCGTCTATCAACTCCTGTTTATTAATGGCGTAGGAAATGGCCTGGCGAACGCTCTTATCCTGAAAGAGCGGTTTGGTCAGATTATAGCCGAGATAAGTGTAACTGAAAGACAGGTAACGGTATTTGTTAAATTTGCGTTTAAACGCCGGAGTGTCGGTCTGAGTACTGTACTGAATCGGTGTCAGCCCCATGTAATCCAGGCCACCGGATTGTAATTCAAGGAACTGGGTCGAAGAATCAGGAATAACACGATAGACGATACGATGGAGATAGGGCTGGCCTTCAAAGTAGTCGGGGTTGGCAAGTAACACCACCTTCTCTCCGGCATCCCACTTGACGAACTTGTACGGTCCGGTGCCTATCGGGCTACGTGAGAGAGGGCTCTTGGTAATCTCTTCGCCTTCAAGCAGATGCTTGGGATGAATCGATGTTCCCCAGCTTTCCAGAGCCGGAGCATAGGGTTTTTCGTAAGTCACTCGAAAAGTGTAGGGATCGGGGGCTTCAGCCTTGGCAACCTGCAGGAAGTCTTCAGCATAGGAGGTCGGCACATCCGGGTTGATATAAAGTTGGTAAGTAAAGAGGACATCGGCACTGGTAAAAGGGGCGCCGTCATGCCAGGTAACATCTTTACGCAGATGGAAGGTAAAGGAGAGTTTGTCTTCAGAAATCTCCCAGGATTCTGCCAATTCACCTTCCAGCTGCAGGTTTTTATCGTAACGAATCAGGCCGTTGTAGACCTTGCCGTTGATATCACTTGAGGCGGAGTCGGAGGCAAGCACCGGCAGAAGATTATTTGGTTCGCCAATAGACGCCTCGATAAAGGTGTCGCCATGGGTCGGCTTTGCCGCCTCACCTTCTGCAGGAATGACAGCTTCTTGCTGCTCACAGGCAACGGTCATGAATAACAGAATAAAAATAAGTAGATATCTCACAAACACCCCTTAGGAGTTAGACGTGAATCCTGCTCAGAAAACTTTCTTCAATCGGGCAAATACACAACACGTGCACCTGCAGGGGGAGCGACCTTAAAGAGCTCCGGGCGAATTTGACCATTTGTTTCTACATCTGAAAAGTCCAGGCTTACCGTTGCATATTTCTCAGGGATCTCCAGAGTCAACAGCTTCGGATAAGAGCTTTTCGACTCAGAAAATTCTGCATACTGAACCTTCAGGAACAGATTATTGTCTTGGAAATATGACACCTCTATCAACTCCTGCATTTCATTAAAAATAAATTCCTGCCGCTTTAAGGTACCGCTATGAATCAATAACCAGCCGCCGGTCTTGAGTGTGAAAGCTTCTTTTTTCCAGGATTCAATCATCTGGGGCTGATACAAGAGAACACCGACAAGATCAGACAACGCCAAAGGCAGGTTTACGAACATGCCCAGATTCTCAGGGCTCGATGACCCTTGATAGTAAATGTTTTGGGCCGGCAGCAAGGCACCCATTTTTTCGCCATCGGCGACCAGAAGAAGCAGGGGCACTCCAAAAGGGCTGAGAGTCTCTGCCCGCAGTCGATCCGGCCTCTCAACCAGGAGAACCTGGTTTGCACTGATGTTATTCAGAGGGGCTTCCAGCTTTAATTTTGCCAGGCCCTGAATGGAGTTTATACTGAGAGCCTTATCGCGCCATTTCTGCATGAGCGCATCAGCAAAGTCAGGACTGACAGGCGGGCCGAGCTCAGGGCGCAAGGGGACACAGGAAGCCAGAAAGATGACAAGAAGAGTTAATGCAGGCAGCAAAACACGCCGTGGCAAGATCAACCTGTCACAGCGAGTCAGCAAGAGTTTCAAGTTTTTCACGAAGCTTATCGTTATCCGGCGCCAACTGCAGAGATCTCTCAAATGCAGTGCGCGCCTGTTCGAGGTTACCTAAAGACAGATGAATCTCTCCGAGATGTTCGAAAATGACAGCATCCTCTGAAAGTTCGCGGCTGGCCTCCTCAATGATCTTGAGCGCCTCTATCAAGCGGCCCATGCGGTAATAGACCCAGCCAAGGGTATCCATGATATGCGGTGCGGGGTTCAGAGCAATAGCCCGCTCAGCATAGTGCAGAGCCTCATCAAGATTTTTATTCTTAACAGCAAGATCATAAGCGAGAAAGTTCAGGGCTTCTGCATGCTTGTCATCAAAGCTGAGAAGAGTCTTCATCTCCTGGGCCGCCTCCTGGTGACGGCCAGCCCGTTCCAGAATCAAGGCTTTCTGATAAAGAAGGTCGGTATTTTCCGGATACAATTCGAGGCCATTGCCTACTGTCGACAACGCGAGGTCGCCCTGTCCCTGAGCCATGTAAAGAGAAGCAAGGTAATTAAAGAGTTGCGGGCGAGGTCTTCCCGAAGCCATTCTCATCTCTAGTGTTGAGATAGCTTCTTCGACACGATTGGTTTCAAGATAGATGTAGCCGATGTGAGAAATTGCATCATCGTAAAAGGAAGAACCACTCTCAATGCCTAGAAAAGCCTCTAAGGCAAGCTCCCATTTGGAGTCTCGTTCATAAGCTGTCCCCAGGTAGTAACGAGCGGTTTCAAGGTCCGGCTTCAGCTCAAGCATCTCCCTGAATACGGCGACCGCATCAGACCAACGCTGCTGCTCCAGGTAGATAAGACCAATCTTGCGACGGGCATCAAAATCATCCGGCTTGAGTTCGACAATGATGGCGAGCTCTTCAAGGGCGTCGTCATAGCGATTCATTCCCACGTAGACTCTTGAGAGATGATGACGCAAGGTAAAATCGAGAGGTCTTTGTTGCTGGACCTCGGAGAATACATCCAGCGCCTTCTGCCACTCTTTAAGCTCTTCGTAAAGAAGTCCCAACTCGAGGTAGGCCTGGTCGACGTCGGGGCTGCGACGAATTAACTCAAGATACTCTTCTACAGCCAACTGGTTTAAATCTATCTCACGGTAGAGACGAGCCATAGCCAAGCGAGCAGGCAGGGAATCAGGGTCTTGCTTGAGGATCTCTTTGAGCTCGGCAGAGGCGAGATCAACAGAGCCGGTACGGACCAGTGCTATCGCCAGATGCAGACGGACCTGTTCTTTTTCAGGAGCAAGCTCAAGGACACGACGGAAGTAAGGAATCGCTTCAGCAGGCTGCCGATTACTGAAGTAAGCATTTGCCAGTGTCAGGTTGCCCCTGACGGAATCAGGGTTTCGCAGGAGGATATCCTCCACCGTGCGCACCGTTTCCTCGGGTTGATTCATCGCGAGATAAAGCTCAGCGAGCTCAAAACGCAGATCTTCATCGTCAGGGTCGAAATCGACAGCTTTCAGAAAATCAGCGGCGGCACCTTCAAAGTCATCCTCGGCCAACAGCATCCGGCCCCGAGAATAGTAAAAATAGGCATTTGACTGAGGTTCATTGAGGAGGGAGACGTAAGGAGCCTGATCCTTAGATGTTTGATTTTCACCGTGAACATCTGCAGCCACGCATCCACAAATCAAAAACAGGAGCAGGAAAGTATATTTATGGAGGCAGGCCGGGTACATATGCATTTCCGTTAGAGGTAATCAGCTTAAATGAAAGTAGCACAGTGACAGGACATGGTCAATCTATAGGCGGCCTGGCGAAGAACCCTTTACATGCTCATATCTTCTGATAATCTTTAAGAAAATTAGTACAATAGCAGCTTGGAATTTACTTGTAAAAAGGGTTAAGATAAGACAATTGGTACAAGCGAAACTATTCTGAATCAGCAGGCATGAGAGGGGCGGGCTTCATCTTTAAGAAACAGTTTTTAAATATGATCGCTATCGACATCATCGTTAACGACTGTAACCCAAAGGCAACTTTTTACGGGCCAGCGACAAACCGTGAGCAGACATCATGAAAATGGAGAGAAAACTGCCATTAACAGATGCCTGGGTGATCTGGTTCCTCCTTGGCATAGTAATGCTCAACTACCCTTTCCTGCACATATTCAACAAGAATGTGCTGGTGTTCGGGATTCCTTTGACCCTCCTGTATTTTTTCATTGGCTGGCCGATTTCAATTTTTGTCATCTACCTTTTCTCTATTTACCTTGGCCAGGATTCAGCTCAGGACAGTTCTATCAACGACCAGCAAAGAGGCTCTGACGAGGAGACTCCATGATCCCTGTCTCTCTGGTCGTCTTGACATCCCTTCTCTATTTTGGAGTGCTTTTTGGTGTCGCCTTTTACGCCGACCGCCAGCGCAAACGTGGCCGAAGCGTGATTGACAACGCAGCAGTATACTCTCTCTCTCTGGCGGTTTATTGCACATCCTGGACATTTTACGGCAGCGTTGGGCGTGCAGCAACGACCGGGATCGACTTCCTTACCATCTATCTCGGCCCGACCCTGATTGCCTTCTCCTGGTGGTTCCTGCTTCGCAAAATAGTCCGGATCAGCAAAGAGCAGAACATCGTAAGTATCGCGGACTTTATCTCCAGCCGTTACGGCAAGTCTTCTGCCCTTGGTGCAATCGTCACGATCTTTGCTGTGCTTGGCATCATGCCTTACATCGCTCTTCAGCTGAAAGCCGTTGCCCGTACCTTTGACCTGCTTGTCTACCCTTTCGCGACCACCGGCACGACCCATATTCTGCCCAAGTTCGACCTGCACTTTGACTCCGCGCTAGTCGTCGCCATGATCCTTGGACTATTCGGGGTGCTGTTCGGTGCTCGACATCTCGATGCTTCTGAGCGACATGAGGGGCTGGTTGCCGCCATAGCATTGGAATCGGTGGTTAAAATAGTCGCGTTTATGGCTGCGGGTCTCTTTGTCACCTACGGCTTGTTTGATGGCTTTGGGAATATTTTTACGGAATTTCTGACCCGCTTTCCTGAACGAGAACATCTGTTACGCCTTGGAACCACCGAGAATTCATATGCCCACTGGATGTCCATGACGATCATTTCGATGATGGCCGTTATGTTCCTGCCTCGTCAGTTTCATATCATGGTTATTGAGAATTGTCGCGAGGAGCATATCCGCAGCGCAATGTGGCGCTTTCCTGCATACATGCTGCTCATCAACCTGTTTGTCATCCCGATTGCCCTGGGTGGTCTTTTACTGAACCATGGCAGCACCCTCAATGCGGACTTTTTCGTTATCACCCTGCCCTTGCAGCACGGCCACCCCTGGCTGGCACTGCTGGTTTTCATCGGTGGGTTCTCTGCTTCGGCCGGTATGGTGATGGTCTCGTCTGTGGCTCTGTCGACGATGATTCTTAACCATCTCCTCATGCCGATCATCCTCAAAGTTCACACCAAAGCACAGAACCTTTCGAGGCTCCTCATCAACCTGAAGCGCCTCGGCATCATCGCCGTCATCTTTCTTGGCTACCTGTATTACCGGCTACTCGGTGAATCAGCAGCGCTGGTTAATATTGGCCTGATCTCTTTTGTTGCGGCGACCCAGTTTGCCCCCGCCGTCATCGGCGGCCTCTACTGGCGGCAGGCAACACGTCGCGGCGCGACCATCGGCCTCACCCTTGGCTTCATCGTCTGGTTCTACACCTTACTGGTTCCCACCTTTGTGCAATCCGGTTGGATGAGTGCTTCAATCGTTGAGCAGGGTTTATGGGGATTAACCATCCTCAAACCGACCGAACTGTTCGGCTTGAGCGGTTTTGATTTATGGACACATTCCCTGTTCTGGACGATGTTCGTCAACCTCGGCAGCTACCTTACGATCTCACTGCTCACCAAACCATGTGAAGCCGAGTTGGATCAAATTCGTAAGTTCGTCGACGTTTATAACCCACTGCCCATCATGATGGAGAGGACGCGAATTACCAGGGCTCCGACTGTCATCGAGTTCGTCGATTTGATGGCTAAATTTATCGGCGAAAAACAAGCCCATACTTCAATCAGCGCCTACCTTGGTGATAGTGAAATAGACGAGAAAGGAAGTCTGTCAGAGGATGAACTCCCCAGGCTCAAACGCTTCACAGAGTTGACCCTGGCCGGCTCTGTCGGGGCAGCACCAGCTCGCATTATCATCGACAAATACCTCTCGGCGCGGGGCAGTCATATGGAAGATGTGTTCGACCTGTTCGGCTCGGTCAACATCAGCAGAACGGCCAGTCGCGAGCAACTGGGAGTGCTTTACGAGGCGGCCCACACCGTTGCCAGCGGCAATGATCTGCAGTCCATCCTCGACGAAATTCTTAAAATCTTTACAGATCAGTTTAAATTCGATCTCTGCGTCATCCGCATCCTCGATGAAGAGCGTCAGACTCTGACTGTCCGCAGTCAACGCGGTATGACCTCAGAACATTTCGGTGAGTCAGAACGTGACCTGACGACAGACACATTTATCGGCGAGACCTATCTGACCAACAATGTCAGTGTCGTCAATGACTCTGACTTCATCAGCAAGCCCCAAACTGCAGAGATAATACATCGCGAAAAGATTCTCTCATTTGCTCATGCTCCGATTGCCGTAGAAGGTCAACCGATAGGTGTGCTATCTGCATTCTCACGCACAGCAAAAGGAATCTTTACCAGCGAGTTTGTGGAACTCTTCACCAGTCTCGCCAGTCAGGTCGGAGTCGCCTGGCGCAACGCCCAGCAAACCGACCGCTTGATCACTGCACGCGAACAACAAAGAGAGCTCGCCATTGCCAAGGATATTCAACTGGGCCTCTTGCCGATCAAGGTTCCGGATTTTCCCGGTGTTCGCCTGGGTGGACTCTGTATCCCGGCCAAAGAGGTCGGCGGCGACTATTATGATTACCTGATCCATGAAGATGGGCGTTTGGACCTAGTGATCGCAGACGTCTCAGGTCACAATGTTGGTGCTGCGCTTATCATGGCAGAAACACGAACACTGATCAGGTCGCGTAGCGATAAATTCACAAAACCACATGAACTGTTGAGAGAACTTAACCAGTTTTTCTATGATGACCTGACCAGGGCCGAGCTTTTCATCACACTCTTTTACCTGCAATACCAGGCAGGAACCCGTGAAATTTCATTTGCCAGCGCCGGTCATTCTCCAACCCTGCTGTGGCAAGCCAGGAAACAGCAATGTCTGAGACTAGATCCGGAGGGTTTGATTATCGGCGTCAAAGAAGAGTTCACTTATGAACAGGAATCATTGACGCTGGAAGACGGGGATATCCTGTTGCTCTATACCGATGGCGTGATTGAGGCGGAGAACGAGAGCCATGAACTCTTTGGTGAAAAGCGCCTGGTAGAGCTGCTCAGTGAAAAGCATCAACTGGCGCCACAGGAGTTGATCGATTACATAGTCGAACAGGTGCGTATTTTCTCTGGGCATCACAACTTCCAGGACGATGTATCGCTGGTCGTCATGCAAGCTACCCAGCAATAATCCACGAGAATAAGGAACCGGTGTTAAAGAGAATTTTCTTCAAAGATCGAGTGATGTGATAATATATCTGCATGGACTGCTTATACTTGTAAGCTTTCCAATTTTTCGGCCAAGGAGTATGAAATGAATTTGCAGATCGAAGACAAGGGCGCAGCTGTTCTACTGGCGATCGATGAGGAGCGTCTCGACGCTCATAACAGTGGAGAGCTGAAGAACCAGATGTTAAAGCTGTTCGAAGAAGGCAAAAATAACCTGGTTGTCGACCTGCAGGCGGTACGATTTGTCGACTCTTCCGGCCTCGGTGCCCTGGTTTCAGGTTTTAAAAACGCCAGCTCACGTAACGGCAATCTAAAACTATCCGGGTTGCAGCTTCAGGTAAAATCGATGTTTGAATTGACCCGCCTGCACCGGGTCTTTGAAATCTACGCCGACTCTGCTGAGGCGCTGTCAAGCTTCCAGCAATAGTCTTTCTCCAGGAAGCATACTCTGTCTTCAACCAGGCCCAAAGCCATGATGACTGACCGGATTGCTGTCGACATAAAAGTTCCTAATCAGACGCGTTATCTTTGCCTGATCGGACATATCGGCGAGAATATTGCGCGGACCCTGCGTGATTATAGCGGAGATCGTGAAAAACTGGCCTTCGACCTCAACCTGGTGTTGACCGAGGCCATGGCGAACGCCATCCAACACGCGAACGAGGACAACCCGGCCAAAGAGGTCCACATTGAAATCAGTATTGTCTCCCAACGCTTGATTATTCGGGTCTTCGATTTCGGCACCGGCTTTGATGTCCATCAGTATATCAAACCGAGCCTCCCCCTCGATGAACACGGTCGCGGTATCTATCTTATCCATACTATTATGGACGAAATATCATATAATCCGACAGAGAAAGGGCACGTTCTGGAGATGGTTAAAAATTTAAACTGAAGGTATCCTTACAGCAAACAAAGAGGGCGCTCCTGATATCCAGGTAGCGCCCTTTTTCTTTCGGACTTATAACTCAAACAAAGGTTGTAAGGGGTTAACACAAAGGCGCAAAGGGGTAGAAAAAGCCCGCAAAGAAGACCTCTTCAAAAGCGAAGATAGTCACCCTTTCTGTCTTTCTTGGCTTTTCTTAGCGTCTTTGCATTGGTCTTTCGCCTCTTCCCCGTAGAGCAACAGCTTAACCAGATCATTGTGATGACCCAGCTTTACATCAGCCTTCAAACCACCACGATAGTTGGCAAAAGGCATGCCCGCCTCCTGGGCCGCAGCCTGGTCAAGCTCGGAGTCACCGACAAACAGCAGTTCGTGCATAGCGCACTGCAAACGTTTTGCCGCCTCATGTAGCATGTCAGGCGCGGGTTTGGGACGCTCTACGTCACGACTGGTGACGACCGTATTAAAATAGCCGCTCAATCCAAAATGCTCAAGAATGCTCGGCATACTATAACCACGGTTCGTCGCAACCGCGAGAGGGTAGGAGACAGAGAGTTTGGCCAAGGCCTCCTGCATACCGGGCTCGGGAGACATCAAAGGAATGAACTGCCGATAATCCAGCTCTGAAGCTAAAGAAAGAGCCAGCGGCGTCCGCTCGACACCCAAAAGCTGGCTAAAAACATGAGGGCTGGCCGCAGTGTGACAGAGATGCGCCCGGGCTTGGTCAGATTCCTCAACGTGGGGCTCATCAAAATGGGTTAGAATCGCATTATAATAGGCCAGATTGGCTCTGCGACTCTCAAACAGGACACCGTCGCAATCATAGATAATAGCGCGAATGCGATTCATCGCGTGGCCTTGAAACGATAAATATAGATGAGGCCGCACAGACCGAAAAGAATCATCGGCAGAGAAAGCAGCTGCCCCATGGTTGCCCCACCCCAGAGGAAACCAAGATGAGCGTCCGGTTGACGAACAAACTCAACCAGGAAACGGAAAAGTCCATAACCGATAAAAAAGCAGAAAAAGGGCACGCCTTCTTTAACCTTGCGACGATGGAGCAGATAAAGAATCAGAAACAACACGAGGCCTTCCAAAAAGGCCTCATAGAGCTGACTCGGGTGCCTGGGCAATTGACCGCCGCCGGGGAACACCATCCCCCATGGGAGATCAGTGACCCTTCCCCAGAGTTCACCGTTGATAAAGTTGCCAACCCGCCCCAAGCCAAGACCGATCGTAGACGAAGTGACAAGAATGTCACCTGCCAGAAGCATCGGAAGTTGGCGTCGCCAGCAGAAGAAGACCGCGGCAAGCACAACACCAAGCAAACCACCGTGAAAGCTCATCCCACCTTGCCAGACGGCAAAAACTTCCAACGGCTTCGAAAGATATTGGCCAGGGTTATAGAAAAGCACATAACCCAGACGGCCACCAAGGACTACGCCAATAACACCATAAAAAAGTAAATCCGAGACGCCCTCTTTGCTCAGGGCGAGATTGCGCATACGTGACAGATGCGTAATCAGCAGGTAGGCAGCACCAAAACCAAGCAGGTACATCATGCCGTACCAGCGAATGGCAAGGGGGCCGATCTGAAAGATAATCGGATCAATTTGTGGGAATGACATCATAGCGGCGTTACAATACCTTATCCTTTGAGACCGTTCAAGGAGACATCCAGTTGCTTGAGGATATAGGAGAAATCATTCGGCAATGGTGCAGTGAAGGTCATTTTTTCGCCGGTGACAGGATGAATAAAAGAGAGCGCCCGGGAATGCAGCATCTGACGAGGAACATCAACACCCGTTATCCTCTGCGGTCCACCATAAGCGGTATCGCCCAACAGAGGCAGTCCGGCTTCAGAGAAATGTGCCCGGATCTGATGTGACCGGCCTGTTATCAGCAGGACTTCAACCAGACTGGCCTGTTCCATACTTTGCAGCGTGCGATAAAGAGTATCTGCCTGCTTGCCTCCTCGTTCGACAGAAACCATAAGGTTTGTCGATCGCCTTTTCGCCAACTGGGAGGAGAAGTGTCCCTCATTTGTCTCAGGTTTTCCTGTGACCAGCGCCCAGTAGACTTTATCAACATCACGACCACGAAAAGCCTCGGTCATCTTCTTGTGTGCACGCTTGTGAATCGAGAACACCATGACCCCGGAGGTGTCAAGATCAAGGCGTTGAACCATTCCTATACTCGGCTTCTGTCCTCTGCTCTTCTGCTCCTGCAGAAGGTTTTGCAGCTCGGCGTACACAGTGCCCTGGTATCTTGATGGAGCCGGCTGGGTTGCCATACCGGCAGGCTTGTCGATCACAATCAGATCCTGATCCTGATACAGGATCTGCCTCTTGTCCAGCTTCATTGGCACTAAAGGCTGTCTGTCTATAAAGACCTCAACACCCTGACCGGTAGAGACGGTCTGACTACATCTGCGCATCCTGCGACCGGCAAGGTGCACCCCTCCGATATCGATAAAGCGTTTTGCCAGGCTTCGTGAAAAGGCCTCGTGCGCTTCAGCGAGATAATGATCGAGGCGCAGACCATTATATTGTTCATCAACAGTAAATCGGTAGGCACCCGGCTTAGGTGTTTTGTATTGATTGGTCATAAGAGAAAAGTAACCAGGCTCTCAATAATATGATTAGAATCATTGAAGAGAAAAACTTGAAAAATAATTGAAACGCTAACAACTCGTTATGATTAACATAATCAAATAGCAATTGAAAGTGCCTGAAAAATAGAAGTTCTTTTCGTTGACAGAAGACAACCCTGTGCTAGCATGAAAGTAAGTTTTGGTGTTCTTTGACAACCTCTGGAATGTACGAAATGTCCCTGACTGTGCTGGCCAACTGAACGATTTTTTGCCCGAAGTCGGGTCGCTGTGAGCAAGCCCGCCCAAGAGCGGGAAGCCTAAAGCACCCAACCTGGGTATCATTCGACTCTAAAAGGCTCTCTCAAAGGAATAAAAACGGCATTCTGGAGGTTGTGATTAACCCCCCAACATTATCAAAATTTACAAACAAACGCGGCCCCGTATCTGAAAAACGGGGCCGCGTTGACGTATAAACTATTTAAAGCCTGGAATGTGCAAATCAGGAGATATTAACCCGCTCACGCAACTCTTTACCTGTTTTAAAGAAAGGGGTTTTCTTCGCAGAGATTTGCACGATATCGCCGCTTTTAGGATTACGAGCTTCACGGGCTTCACGTTCACGCACGGTAAACGAACCAAAGCCACGAATCTCAACGCGATCACCTCCGACCAAGGCGCCACCGATACTGTCAAAAATTGAATTTACAATCAGTTCAGCCTCACGCTTATTGAGCACCTCATTTTCCGTTGTCAGTTGTTCAATCAGCTCACTCTTAGTCATGGCAAACCTCCTAATTAAATCCTGGCCAAAGATATTGCAGCCCTACCGCACGTTGTTTCTGTAAGGCAAATTGTAGTTTTTGTATTGCTTCTTCTATAAAAAGATCAATGAACTTGGGACTTTTACCCGGAGGATAAACGACATTGGGTTCACCGTCAATACCGGCAAGTTCGGCGGCACGCCGAATGGCAACATCAAGATTACCCATCCGGTCCACGAGCCCCATATCCATGGCCCTGCGACCGGAGAAGATTCTGCCGTCAGCGATCTTGCGAACGGCCTCTTCATCGAGCTTGCGACCCACGGCGACAGAAGCCACGAACTGGCTGTGGACATCGTCGATCAAATCCTGAAGGATCTCACGTTCCAGAGACGTCATCACACGAGAAGGCGAACCAATATCTTTATATTCACCACTTTTTACAACGACACTGCTGAGACCGATTTTATCGAGCAGCTCCTGAAAATTCGTGAACTCCATAATGACGCCTATACTGCCGGTTATCGTTCCAGGGTTGGCAACGATTTCACGAGCAGAAGCCGCTATATAATAGCCACCGGAAGCAGCAACGGAACCCATTGAAACAATGACAGGTTTTGTTGCATCGATGGCTTTCACTTCGTCATGGATTTCCTGGGACGGACCAACGCCGCCTCCTGGAGAATCGATACGGAGTACAATGGCCTTGATGTTGTCAT
This sequence comes from Deltaproteobacteria bacterium IMCC39524, assembly GCA_029667085.1. NCBI lineage: Bacteria > Deltaproteobacteria > Deltaproteobacteria bacterium IMCC39524. The sequence goes on along the minus strand of JARUHJ010000001.1, from coordinate 63,463 downwards.
TATCACGAAAACCATGAAGCTGTTCGATGACTTGTCGAGAATCAGCAATAGCACCAAAAACTTCGACAACACCAATCTTGTCGCCAATCACGAAGTTGGCGGGACGCCCCATGAAACTGGCAACAGTAACCGCCAGGGCCAGGAAGAAAACAAATATGCCTGCTAAAAGGGCTGATGCCAGCAGAAAGGGACGTTTCTTCATGGATTGTCCTAAAAAAAGCGCGTTTCCACAGACAGTGAAAACGCGCTAAAGGTTTTAACTGAATTACTCGGGTGAGTCCTCGCCGTTACGATCCATGGCACCTTGCAACAGAGCACCGAGGTTTGAGGTCGCCTGCTTCTGTGCGCCGAGGAACTCCTGAACTTCTGCCTTTTCTTTATGGCTGTTCAGTTGCTTGACAGAGAGCGCGATCTTCCGATCCACCGTGTCAACATTGAGAACGGCGGCTTCAAACTCATCGCCAACATTCGCAATATCCTTGGGGCTTTCCACTTTTTCCTGGCTCAGTTCAGAGACATGGATCAAGCCTTCAATACCTTCTTCGATCTCGAGGAAGACACCGAAGTCAGTAACCGAAGTCGCCTTGCCGCGAACAATGGTCCCCGGAGAGTACTTGACAGGAATTGATTCCCAGGGATCAGGAGTCAACTGCTTGAGACCAAGTGAGAAGCGCTCGTTGTCGCGATCGATATTCAGAACGACTGCCTTAACGGTATCGCCCTTCTTGAAAATCTCGGAAGGATGCTTAACACGCTTGGTCCAGGAAAGATCAGAGATATGAACCAGACCGTCGATTCCCTCATCAACACCGATAAAGACACCAAAATCAGTGATGTTCTTGACCTGGCCTTCGATAATAGTACCGATCGGGAACTTCTCGCCAATCACTTCCCAGGGATTCGGCTCGATCTGCTTGAGTCCGAGGGAGATACGGCGATTAGGAATATCCAGGGCCAAGACAACAGTCTCAACCTCGTCACCTACCGTAAGAAGCTTGTTTGGGTGCTTTATACGCTTGGTCCAGCTCATTTCAGAGACGTGAATCAGGCCTTCAACGCCATCTTCCAACTCAACGAATGCGCCGTAGTCCGTGAGGCTCACGACTTTGCCCTTAACCTTACCACCAACCGGGTAAACGCTTTCAACTTCCAGCCATGGATCAGGAGTAATCTGCTTCAGGCCGAGAGAAACACGCTCACGTTCGCGGTCGTATTTAAGAATTTTGACTTTAATCTTCTCACCAACAGAGAGAACATCCGAAGGGTGGTTAACGCGACCCCAGGACATATCCGTGATGTGCAGCAAGCCGTCAATGCCGCCGAGATCAATAAAGGAACCGTAATCGGTCAGGTTCTTGACGATACCCTCAACTTCCTGACCTTCAGAAAGTGTTTCGAGAGTGTCAGAACGCATACTTTCCCGTTGCTCTTCAAGGAGAACACGACGCGAGAGGACGATATTACCGCGTCTTTTGTTCAGCTTGATAATCTTGAAGTCGAAGCTCGCACCGAGCAACTTCTCAAGATTACGAACCGGACGCAGGTCAACCTGGGAACCGGGCAGAAAGGCATTGATGCCGATATCGACTGTCAGGCCACCTTTAATGCGCCCAACGATCTTACCTTCAACAACCGCACCTTCTTCAAGTGAACCCCAGATTTTCTGACGGTCCGCTTTTTCTTTGGAGAGACCGATGAGGCCGCTATCATTCTCACGACGCTCAAAGAGGACATCGACTTCATCACCGACTTTAATGTCGATTTTGCCTTCTTCGTCCTTGAACTCATAGAGAGGGATAACCCCTTCCGACTTGTAACCAACATCGACGACCACGTGGTCGTCTGTGACCTGTACAATTGTACCGAGCACTACGTCGCCTACGTTGAGCTCTTGCATGCTGCTTTCGAACATCTCTTCGAAAGACTGCTCCATGTCAAGATCCTCGTCCATCTCCATACCTTCTACTTCTTCGTTTGTGTTTTCGTTACTTTCCATTATTAACCAGTTACCCCCTAGCAAATTCCGCCGTAAAAACGGTGGTATGGCTCTTAGGCCATGGTCGGCGAACATAGCACAGCCTCAGGTAAAATTCAAACCTTTATTTTCCGTACAGAAGCGGGATTTGAAGTAGGGGTTAAGCGGGCAATTAAGCGGGTTGAGAGGGTCTTGAAAAATGACGGTAAAGTTAAAGGTGAAGAACCTGTTGAATATCGCCTGCCAGAGCCACCTGACAGCCTTTACATAATGTCAGCCAAGGAACTTATGGACAATTCGTCAAGAGCCTTCGGCCACGGATGCCAACGCCGTAATCCTTGCAAGGACCTCATCAATAAGCCAGCGCGGCGTTGAGGCGCCAGCAGTGACTCCCACCCTGTTCACGGAAGCAAAATATTCGGGTTCGATCTCTTCCGCTGTTTCAATATGCCAGGTCCGAGGCTGAATTTCTCGACAGATAGCGGCAAGACGGGAGGTATTGGCGCTGGCATGACCACCGATAACAAACATCAGGTCAACGTCCATGGCAATTTCACGAGCCTCGTTCTGCCGAACCGAAGTCGCATCACAGATGGTATTGTAGATTCTCAGCTCCTGGCTTTTGGCCAGACAAACATCCATAATGTCCTTCAGGTTTTCATACAACTGGGTGGTCTGCGCGACGATCCCGACTTTCTTCATGCGCGGCAGTGCCGATGCCTGATGAGCATCAGCAACGACATGAACCAGGGCTTCGCCTGCGTAGGAGACGATCCCCTGCACTTCCGGATGTTCCATCTCACCGACAATGACAACCGTATAACCTTCATCGCTGAGTCGAGCGGCGTACTCCTGAGCTTTTTTGACAAATGGACAGGTCGCATCAACAATGGTCAGGTTGCTCTCATGGATTTTTTCCATCTCTTCCGAGGTAATCCCGTGAGAGCGGACAATCACCGAACCAGGCGGAATATCCTCTACCTTGGAGACAACCTTCACGCCCTGCTCTGCAAGCCCTTTCACGACCTGCGGCGAATGAATGACCGGCCCGAGAGAACAGATGTTCTCATGCTTGGAGGCCGCCTCAAAAGCCATCTGTGTGGCACGCCTGACGCCGAAACAGAACCCGGCACTTTTTGCGAGAACAATTTCCATGGTTTCAATCCGAAAAGGAGGCTCTCAGCTTTGACGATATTCGGCGATCACTGTGAACATGCGTTCGAGGACCTGAGTGATGTTCAAATCCGTGGTATCTATGACAATGGCATCATCGGCCTGTCTTAGCGGAGAGTTCGTACGGCTGGTGTCGGCAATATCCCGAGCCTGAACCTCGGAGATGGTGCGAGCCAGATCAACGTCAACACCTTTTGTCTGCAATTCGAGGAAACGTCTTTGGCCGCGAACTTCCGACGAAGCCTTGAGGAAGAATTTCACATCGGCATTGGGGAACACAACCGTGCCGATATCCCTGCCCTCGAGGACAACACCGCCATCAGCACCGAGAACTCTTTGGCGCTCAACCATGGCCTGGCGAACTTCAGGACAAGCCGCTACGGAGGCGGTCAGAAGACTGATCTCCGGTGTGCGGATCTGTGCAGAGACATCCTCACCATTCAACAACACACGCTCTTCCTTCTCTCCGCGAACAAACTCTATAACGATTTTTTCACAAAGCTGCTTTAGTGCTGCATGGTCTTTGGCGTCAATCCCCTGCCGTAACGAAGCAAGAGCAACGGCCCTGTACATCGCACCGGTATCGAGGTTGATATAACCGAGGTCAAGAGAGAGCAATTTACTCAAAGTGCTCTTACCCACACCCGAGGGGCCATCTATGGCGACAATCAGTTCTTTCATATCTTAAAGCTGCTTTCTATTCTCAGTTGAATTTGCCGAGAAGATCCCAGAATCCAGGGAAAGATGTTTCCGTACAGGCGGCATCCTCTATCGTCACACTGTCTCTTGCCGAAAGAGCAGCGACAGCCAGACTCATGGCTATCCGATGATCGCCATGCGACGTCACTGTGCCACCGTTAAGTTGTTCAACACCCGTAATCACCATACCATCGGGACGGCCCTCAACCTGACCTCCCAGCTTGCCAAGCTCACTGACCATGGCATCGATGCGATCGGTTTCCTTGACTCGCAACTCTTCCGCATCACGGATTGTTGTGGTCCCTTCGGCCAACGCCGCAGCGACACTGATCACAGGAAATTCGTCAATGGCACGGGGTACCATATCGCCACAGATTTCAATGCCTTTCAGCTGGCTGTGCCGAACCAGGACATCGGCAACCGGCTCGCCGGACTGTTCCCTGATATCGAGCATTTCCATTTGCCCACCCATGGCGACCAGGATATCGATGATTCCACTACGGGTGGGGTTGATACCGACATTGCGGATCAGCAGCTCTGCACCCGGAGTAATCAAACCGGCGACCATAAAAAAGGCCGCGGAAGAGACATCTCCAGGGACAACCACCTCTTGTCCCAAAAGTCGTGGCCGGCCGGTCAGACTTACACCACCCTCAAAGGGCCTCACCTCGGCACCAAAACAGGAGAGCATGCGTTCGCTATGATCCCGCGACAGGTGTGGTTCAGTCACCGTCGTTTCACCATCAACAGAAAGACCGGCCAGAAGAACGGCTGACTTAACCTGGGCGCTCGACACGGGAGAAGCATAAGTGGTTGGAGTAAGAGCACCACCCTGAATCGCCAGAGGAGCTCTTTCACCACCATCCCGGCCCCAGATTTGCGCGCCCATGGCTGCCAGGGGCGTCACGACTCGTTTCATCGGTCTTTTGCGCAGGTACTTGTCGCCGGTCAACACAGAAAAGAAATTCTGCCCGGCCAGCAAACCGGTCATCAAACGCATGGTCGTGCCGGAGTTACCACAATCAAGGACATCGCCCGGTTCTTTCAGGCCATTGAGCCCCACGCCCTTGATCTCAAGCGCATCTATTCCTGTCTGAGAGATGGTAACGCCCATGGACTCAAAGGCCTTCCAGGTGGACAAGTTATCCTCCCCCATCAGGAAACCACTGACACGGGTCGTCCCCTCGGCCAGAGAACCGAACATGATCGAACGGTGCGAGATGGATTTATCGCCAGGGACGGAGACTTCACCGCGGAGGGTCTTAATGGGAGCGACAGTTCTGGTCTGGGATTGATTACTGTTCATTTAAAATACTGTCTTGTCTTTAAGGAGTAAGAGGGACAGTCCAAGTTCAGGGACAGTCCCTAGAGAATTTCGTCACGGCTTTGCTTGGAACGGCGGAAGAATTCGAAAAGCCTCTCGTCTGAGCCAAGAGCAACATCTTCTTTTAGCTCTGCAAAAAAGGTCTCGAATTGTTCCATCATTTCGACCAGTGCGTCACGATTGGTCAGTGCGATATCCCGCCACATGGTCGGATCAGAAGAGGCGATGCGGGTAAAATCGCGAAAGCCGCCGGCCGAGTACTCAAGGATATTCTCGTCGTAACGGTCATAAGCACCAACAGCATTGACCAATGCGTAGGCGACCATATGAGGGAGGTGACTGATCGCGGCAAGGACCCGGTCGTGCTTTTCAACGGGCATAATCACAACCTGGCTACCAACGAGCTGCCACATCTGGCGCATGGCCTCAACGGCAGCATCGGCGGTCCTCTCTGTCGGAGTCAGGATGCAGCGGCGCTCACGATAGAGGGTTGCAAACGCGGCTTCGGCACCACTATTCTCGGTTCCTGCGATCGGATGACCCGGAACAAAATGCACGTCGTCGCGCAGGTGCGGTTCAATCGCATCGATCACCGCCTGTTTAACACTGCCGCCATCAGTAATGATGGCACCAGGTTTGAGATGCGGCATGGCCTCTTTTGCCACCAACCCAAGAGACTGCACCGGCGTCGCCAGAAACACCACATCAGCGGCTGTGACGCCTTCAGCCAAGTCTTGAGTAATGCTGTCGACCACGCCAAGACGCAAAGCCGTTTGCAGGTTCGGCAAACCGCGTCCGACACCGACCACATGGCCGACGACGCCCGCTTCTTTCAAAGCCAGGGCCAGTGACCCTCCGATCAGCCCAACACCCACAACGGCAAGTTTATCTATGTAAAAGGTCTTCATTGTTTTATTCGTCGTTTCCTTAAATTTGCTTCTTCAACGTGCCTTTGGGTAAGAGCCTAGAATCTTCAGAAATTGGCAACAGGTCCGCAGCTCTTCTACCGCATCAGCAATATCTTTATCCTCTACATGACCGACCATATCAAGGAAGAAGATATACTCCCATGCCTTGCCCTTCATCGGACGACTTTCAATCTTGGCCAGGTTGATATCACGTTTACTGAAAGGTTCCAGCATATGATAAAGAATACCCGCCTGGTCCTTGACGCTGAACATGATCGAGGTCTTATCATTGCCGCTAGGGCTCTGCATTTCGTTACCGATCACAAGGAAACGGGTGAAGTTGTTGCGATTATCCTCAATCTTGTGTTCGACCACACGCAAGCCGTAGAGCGAGGCCGCAGTTTCGCTGGCAATTGCTGCGACACTGGCATCTTCAGCAGCCTGCTGAGCGGCAGAAGCGGTACTTGAGGCATCCACCAGAGGGATATCAGGCAGGTTCTCTTCCAGCCAGGTACGGCATTGGCCAATCGCCTGGGGGTGTGAAATCACTTTACGCACATCGGCGGCCTGCCCGGAGAGATTAAGAAGATCGTGAGAAACCGGCAAAAGGATCTCAGCGATAATCTTGAGGTCAGAGGACATGAACATATCGAGCGTGTGAGAAACCACACCCTCGTTAGAGTTTTCTACCGGGACGACACCATAGCTGGCCCTGCCCCTGCTGACCTCTTCGAAGATCGAGGAAATACTTTTTAACGGAACAAGTTGTGCCGAATATCCGAATTGCTGCATGGCAGCGACATGGGTGTAGGTTGCCTGAGGGCCAAGGAAAGCAACCTTGAGAGGTTGTTCCAAAGAGAGAGAGGCCGAGATGATTTCACGAAAGACCCTACGTACGCCTTCATCGGGAAAAGGTCCTTTATTTGCGGAAATCAGGCGTTCAAAGATCGCCTTCTCACGGCTCGGCACATAGTACTCACCGCGCTTCTCATCCTTCGCCTTACCAACCGCAACCACCACTTCAGCTCGTCGATTGAGCAGACCTAGAATCTGGTCGTCAAGAGTGTCAATCTGTTGCCGCAAATTTTTCAGGTTTTTCGGGTCCACAAGGTCTGTCCTTTCCACTGTTCAGGGGATTTGTGAATTTATCCTATGAATCATTAAAAAGCAAGTAACCAAGGCGCTTAACACCGCTTGACCAACGACGTGCAGAAGGCTAAACTCGCATCTCAGTTTTTAGACCTATCATATAATTTGCTTAAGGAGTCTACCTTATGACTGTCGCTATAAAAGTACACAACGCTATTGAACGCTCATCCTGGATCAGGCGTATGTTCGAGGAAGGCGCCGCCCTGATTGCCGAATTCGGAGCCGAGAATGTTTACGATTTCACCCTGGGCAATCCCTCCGTTGAACCACCAGAAGCGTTTCGTCGCGAGCTGCGTCGCATCGTTGACCAACCGGACCTCGGCATGCATCGTTACATGAACAATGCCGGGTATGAAGAGACCCGCGCTGCGGTGGCCAAAAATATCGCAAAATATTCCGGTGTACCGATCAACTCCAGTCACATCATAATGACCTGTGGCGCCGGTGGAGCTCTCAATGTAACCTTAAAAACAATTCTCAACCCTGGCGAAGAAGTTATTATTCTCACACCGTTTTTCGTTGAGTATAAATTCTACGTGGACAACCACGGCGGCACCACAACCGAGGTCTGGACCGATCCGGAAACATTCCAACCGAACATCGAAGCTATTGAGTCGGCCATTACAGATAACACCCGCGCAATCATCATCAACTCGCCCAACAATCCGACCGGCGCCGTCTACAGCGCAGAGACTCTGCAAGCCTTGGGAAAAATGCTCGAACGTAAACAGGCCGAGCTCGATCGCAACATCTATGTCATTTCTGACGAGCCCTATGCACGCCTGGCTTTCGATGGCAACAGCGTGCCTCCAGTCTTCAAATATATCCGCAACTCAATTCTGGTTACGTCACACTCGAAAGACCTGGCTCTGCCTGGAGAACGCATTGGCTACCTGGCTGCAAATCCGGCTATGTCTGAAGTCAAACTCTTCATGGAGGGAGCTGTCTTCTGCAATCGCGTTCTCGGCTTCGTCAACGCTCCGGCGCTGATGCAACGTCTGGTCGCAGTATTGCAAGGGGAAAGCGTCGACGTTGGTGAGTACCAGGAGAAACGTGACCTTATCTACAATCACCTGACCGGACTCGGCTTCAATATGGTCAAACCAGGCGGAGGCTTCTATCTTTTCCCAAAATCGCCGATTGAAGATGACGTTGAGTTTGTCCGCCAGGCACAAAAACACAATATCCTTCTTGTTCCCGGTTCCGGCTTTGGTGCCCCCGGCTATTTCCGCATCGCCTATTGCATAGACATGGCGATTATAGAGCGGAGTCTTCCTGCATGGGAGAAACTGGCTAAGGATGTCGGACTCTCGCCCGAACTTGGCGCGTAGCCCGTAGCGTGTCGCGAGAAGAACCTTTTATTTCATAATGCGCCGCGCTTCCCGCCACGCGCCACTGGACTTTTATGGAAAAACGTTTTCTAACACCGACAGAAACCACCCAGTTGATAGCAACTAATGGCCGCCGGGTCCTGACCCAGCCACTGGCACGCACCTGGGTTCTCAGCCTTCTGGCTGGTTTTTATATTGCCTTCGGGGCTGAGTTGGCGACCCTGATTACATCAGACGCCACCGCACACTTGGGAGAGGGAATTTCACGGCTGCTTGGCGGTAGCGTCTTTTCATTGGGCCTGATGCTGGTCGTCATCTGTGGCGCCGAACTTTTTACCGGCAACAGCCTGTTGACCAAGACCGCGCTTCAAGGGCAGATCTCCTGGAAGAAGATTGCCGAGAACTGGACCATTGTCATCATCGGCAACCTGGTCGGATCACTTTTTCTGGCCTGGCTGATGGTTGAGTCTGAGCTCTGGCAGATCGGTCGTGTTGCAGAACACGCCGTCAACATCGCAGCGGCCAAGTGTGAACTCTCCTTCAGCGTTGCGCTGGTCCGCGGCATTCTGTGCAACTGGCTGGTCTGCCTCGCCGTATTCATGGCCACAGCAGCCCGCGACATCCCCGGCAAAATGCTCGCCTGCTACGTTCCAATCATGGCTTTTGTCGCCAGTGGCTTCGAACATTCGGTTGCCAACATGTATTTCATCCCGACCGGCCTGCTCTTAAAAGCAAAACTTGGGCTGGAGGTTGCAGAGCTGACCTGGTCAAACTTCTTCATCAGCAACCTGATCCCGGTTACTTTGGGCAACATCATCGGTGGTGTTGTTTTCGTCGGATTTGCGTATTGGTTTGCTTATCTGAAGGGGACGAGCGAATAGTAACCTCGGTCAGAGGGACGACTCCCCCTGAATGGCCTTTTGCAAGTTTTCCAGGAATTTTTCTTTCAGATCCTTTGGTTCAAGGACCTGAACGTAAGGCAGGTAGGAATAAAGCCAGGCGAGAATCTCTTTCTCACCGCTGGCCTCAAAGCTCAGAACCAGCGAACCATCTCCCTCCTCAACCATTTGCTGGCTTGAGTGCCAGGTTCTTTCACGGATCAGGTGGCCGATCTCAGGGCCGAACCGGACCTTGACCATGAACTGTTCTTCGTCGATCAGCCCAAAAGCAGAGCCGGTCAGATCGCCTGCCGAAAAGTCTTCAGGAATTTCAAAACGATCATCCAGTACAGTAAGCTGCTCAATACGATCAACCAGGAAAAGCCTCAGGGCCTTGCGATTGTGGGCGTAGCCTCCCAAATAGAGAGCGCCCCCGTAAAAAAGCAAGGTGTAAGGATCAAAGCGATAGGTTTCTGTGTCGCGGCGTGCTGGCGTGTAGGACAAGTCGATCTGATACTGATAAAGAAGCGCCCTGCGCAACTCCTTGAGTAGCTCTTTCTTTACGGCATAATCCCTCTGCCCCTGGAACTTGGGGGCTGCTGTTTCTGCGATCCGTTCCAGATGCGCTACGCTGCGTGGAGGCAAACTGGAATGGATGCGGCCGAAGATGGCGTCAAGATCATCCTGAAAAGGGGTGCCCTGCAAGAAACCCAGCTGCCCACGGCAGAGGTAGAGTGTCATCAATTCTTCAAGGGAGAAAGTGATCGGTGGCAGTCTTCTGAAGCCGGTCATGAAGCTATAAAGAACCCGTCCATCGGCTTCAGGTTCAGAGATTAATGGATACCCGGCATCGCGAATGGCGTCAAGGTCACGATAAATGGTTCTTCGGGTCACACCACACTCTTCAGCGAGCTCGTCGACAGTCGCCCCGTAGCGTGCCTCAAGAATGCGGATTACGTCGTGTAAACGAGCAGCCTGGCTGTATTTCTTGGCTGGCTTGCCTGGTTTTTTCGGAGACATTAGACCTCCAAGCTCAGTGTTTGTTGACAAAAGAAGGTTTTAACAAGAAGCCAGAAAAGACCAAGTTGTTTAACATAAAGACACCATGGGGAAAGAAAGACGCAAAGGTTATCCTTGCAAACGATTGTCTTTGCGTCTTGATTCACTTCTTTGCGCCTGTGCGTTGAGAGAGCTATTTCGCCCCAAGGATACCGCGTAACGCACTTGGCAGATCGGCGGGTAGCAAGACCGTTTTGGCGTTAGGACTGCTTGCCATTTTTTCAATTGAATTGATGTACTTCTCGCCGAGCAGATACATGGCAGGAAGCTCCTTGTCCGTGATCGCCTCGGTCACCTTGGTGATCGCACGCTGCGTTGCCTCGGCCAGCACCACCTGAGCCTGAGCATCACGCTTGGACGCCTCAAGTCGACCCTCGGCTTCAAGGATAGCTGCCTCTTTCTCACCACCGGAGCGAGTGACGGTTGCCCTTCTCTCACGCTCAGCAGCAGCCTGCTCTTCCATCGCCTTCTGCATCGTTTGCGATGGTTTGATATCCTGAATCTCAACCGTCTTCAAAGTGATTCCCCAGTCGCTGATATCGTCTGAGATAGCTTCTTTGAGTTTGGACTTTATTGCATCGCGAGAACTCAGGGCAGAGTCCAGAGCCATCTCACCAATAATCGAACGCAACGAAGTCTGAACCAGGTTTTGTATAGCCAGGTGATAATTCTCGACACCATAGACCGCCTTCTCAGGGCTAACAACGTTGATGAAGGCGACAGCGTTGGCCAGGATCACCGCATTATCCATAGTGATTACTTCCTGGGAGTGAATATCGAGCACCTGATCCTTGGTGGTGACCTTGTAAGCAACATTGTCTACGTAAGGGATCAGAATGTTCAGACCGGGGTTCAGGGTCTTGTGATATTTGCCGAGCCTCTGGACAACCCATTTGCTGCCCTGTGGCACAAGCCGCACCCCCATGCTGATGGTGGTGATAACCAGAATGGCAAAAATAACAACAACGATCAGGCCTCCCATATTCAACCCTCCCCTTTACTTTGAGTGTTACTGACAATTTTAACCAACATGGTGTTGCCGGAAATTTCCCGCACGGCAACCCGGTCACCAACGGCGACCTCGTCGTCGCAGATGAATGGCCAGGTATCGGAACCAAGCATCGGCACAGAGAAACGTATTTCACCACGTCGATCGCCTTCTGGAACACGTGTTACCATGGCCGTTTCACCAAGCACCGCCTCGCGGGAGATGCCGGAGGTCGTTTTATCGGTCATACGTGGCTTGAGGACTTTGAACCAGAAAAGCACAAATGCCGCCGAGGCAATAATCCAGGCCAGAACCTGCAAGGTCAGGCTGAGACCAGGGACCACCAGCAAGAATACGCCGACGGCCAGTGCTCCCAAGCCAAACCAGAAGATCGTGAAGGAAGGAACGGCCAGTTCCAGTAACATCAGTATCATGCCGAAGACCAGCCAGTACCAGTAAAGCATTTGAAAATTTTCCATGAACCTTCCCTTCCGTTTTAACAACACCAAAGAACAAAGAAACTAAGACAATCTTCATCATAGCTTATTCATGCAGAGACATTCAATCGAGAAGCAGAAAAGCAACGATTTCTTTGATAATCAAGAGTTGCTATATTTGGTCATGACGGATTACAGAACAAAACAGCGGAGAAAGGGCAAAAGCCTTTCTCCGCTGATTATTCGATCTTTCCTGCCACGCGCCGCGTATTTATTCCCACTCTATGGTTGCCGGAGGCTTGCTCGAAATATCGTAAGTAACACGATTGATGCCGCGAACCTCATTGATAATCCGATTACTGATCCGCGCCAGGTCTTCGTAAGGCATCGGGTACCAGCCAGCAGTCATAAAGTCTTTCGTCTCGACAGCGCGTAAGGCGACAACATACTCATATGTGCGCCCATCACCCATCACACCGACACTCTTGACAGGCAGAAACACAGCGAAAGCCTGGCTGATCTTGTCGTAATGCCCGGTCTGGTAGAGCTCTTCGATGTAGATGGCATCGGCGTGTCGCAGGATGTCGCAGTATTCTTTTTTAATCTCACCCAATATGCGCACACCGAGGCCGGGGCCCGGGAAGGGGTGGCGCCAGACCATGCGATGCGGCAAGCCAAGCTCTTCACCGACCGTACGAACCTCATCTTTAAAGAGTTCGCGTAAAGGTTCAAGCAGTTTGAGAGTCATGTAATCAGGCAAGCCGCCAACGTTGTGATGACTCTTGATATTATGAGCCTTGCCCGTTTTACCACCGGCCGACTCGATAACATCGGGATAGATTGTCCCTTGAGCCAGCCATTGGGCATTGGCCAGTTTTTTAGACTCTTCTTCGAAAATATCAACAAACAGGTTGCCAATAATTTTGCGCTTCTTTTCAGGGTCAGTTTCACCAGCGAGCTTGCCGAGGAAACGGTCCTCAGCATCAACGCGGAGAACTTTAACACCCAGACTTTCTGCAAAGGTCGACATAACCTGGTCGCCTTCACCGAGACGCAAGAGACCATTGTCGACAAACACACAGGTAAGCTGATCACCAATAGCGCGATGAATCAAAGCAGCGGCCACAGAGGAATCGACTCCACCGGAGAGGCCCAGGATAACCTCTTCATCACCAACCTGTTCCCGGATCCTGCTAACAGCATCCTCGATAATCTGTCCGGGCGTCCATTTGCCGGTGCAGCCACAAATTTTGCGCACGAAGGTATCAATGAGCATCTCGCCACGCGGAGTATGGTTGACTTCGGGATGAAACTGCACACCATAGAGATTACGCTCAAGATTCTGGATACCACAGACCGGCGCATTTTCGGTGACAGCAATTTCTTCAAAGCCCAGGGGCTGAATCTCAACATGATCACCATGGCTCATCCAGACCGGGCTATGACCATCAACGAAGAAGCCGTCAAAAAGAGGGCCGGGAGTGTTCTTGGCGAGCAGGTCGGCGTGGCCGTACTCACGTTTCCCTGCCGGCACGACCCTGCCGCCGAAGTGGTGACACATCAACTGCATACCGTAACAGATGCCCAGGACCGGTATTCCCAACTCGAAAAGTTCTTCTTCAATAGCCGGAGCACCCTCTTCGTAGACTGATTTCGGTCCGCCGGAAAGGATAATGCCCGTAGCATTGAAAGACTTGATCTCGTCGAGAGTCATATCGAAGGGGTGCAACTCACAGTAAACATGAGCTTCACGCACTCTGCGTGCGATCAGTTGAGTATATTGCGATCCGAAGTCTAGTATCAGTATCTTTTCAGAATGAATGTCTTGCATATGACCTCTGGAGGCTAGGGGCTGGAGGCTGGGGTTTGGATTCAAGATTCGAGACTAGAGACAGAAAGTGGTTATTACCAGCCTTCAGTCCCTAGCCCCAAGTCTCAATGTTTATCAGTTCTTTTCAATCCGATAGTTGGGTGCTTCATGAGTAATATTAACGTCATGAACATGTGACTCACGCAGGCCGGCGTTTGTGATACGCATAAACTGGCCGTTCTCCTGCAAATCCTTGATCGTTTTGCAGCCGGTATACCCCATCCCGGAACGCAGACCGCCCATCAGCTGATGGACATTTTCAGAGAGCGGACCACGGAAGGGCACACGGCCTTCGATCCCTTCGGGGACGAGCTTGACATCTTCTGCCCCTGCCTGAAAATAACGATCTTTGCTACCCTGCTTCATTGCACCAATGCTGCCCATGCCGCGGTAGGTTTTGTATGTACGGCCCTGAAAAAGAATTGTCTCACCCGGGGATTCATCGGTCCCGGCAAAGAGAGAGCCGATCATGATTGTATCAGCGCCGGCAGCGATCGCTTTCGGCAACTCTCCCGAATACTTGATGCCACCGTCAGCGATCAAGGGGACGCCAAATTTACGGGTAATGCTCGAGACATCGGAAATGGCTGTAATTTGTGGGACACCAACACCTGCAACGACGCGCGTAGTACAAATTGAACCGGGGCCGATACCGACCTTGACAGCATTGGCACCAGCCTTGATCAAAGCCTCTGCCGCATTAGCCGTCGCAATATTACCAGCGATCAGGGAAAGGTCAGGATAGTTGCGACGAGCTTCAGCAACGGCCTCAATGACCGACTGAGAATGGCCGTGCGCTGTATCAATAATGATTGCATCGACACCCGTATTCACCAACAGGCTCAGACGCTCTTCAAAATCATCGCCAACGCCAACAGCCGCGCCGACCCGCAAACGACCCATATCATCTTTACAGGCATTGGGGTATTTACGGACCTTTTCAATATCCTTGATGGTAATCAAGCCCTGAAGTGCATAGCTATCATCTACAACCAGCAATTTCTCAATGCGATGTTCGTGAAGATGTTTTTTGGCCTCTTCGAGTGTGGTGCCAGGAGGAACGGTGACCAGTTTGTCTTTGGTCATGACATTCGAGATTGGCTGATCGAGCTGTGTTTCAAAACGCAGGTCACGGTTGGTCAAGATACCAACCAGATGACCGTCCTTGGTAATCGGAACACCGGAGATCCGGTACTTTTCCATCAATTCCAGAGCTTCGTAAATCTTCTGGTCAGGATCCATGGTGATCGGGTCAACGATCATGCCGCTTTCAGATTTTTTAACCTGGTCGACCTCGAGGGCCTGTGCGGCAGGCGACATATTCTTATGAACAATACCAATACCGCCCTCACGAGCCATGGTAATTGCCGTACGCGCCTCGGTAACAGTATCCATAGCTGCTGAGAGCAGGGGGATATTCAATTTTATCTGGGGAGTCAGGTAAGTCGTCAAATCAACATCGCGTGGCAGTACTTGGGAATGAGCGGGGAGAAGCAAAACATCATCGAAGGTCAAGCCTTCGCGGATCTCGGGATCGAGCATCGCCGATACCTCCATGGGGGGCTGGGGGGTGAATAATTAACCGCTATATTTAGTTCAGGGGACTTGGCTAGTCAAGAAGAATCGAAGCTATTTTTAACAGGTCTGGGACTATAAGAAAAAACTCACAGAGAAGGATAGAGAACTAAGAGAAGAACGGGTAAAAAGCCGGGGTTAATACCACACCTCCTGAAGACACAGTCCGTGTGCCGGGGCGGTAGCGCCGGAACTTAAATCGGCCTCGCCCTGGAGAAGTTTTTCCAGGTCACTCAGCGGCCGTTTCCCCTGCCCTACCTCAGCCAAGGTGCCAACTAATATCCGAACCATATTCCGTAAAAAACCGGAACCTTTAAAGTCGAGGTAAATAAATTCCTGATTCGTATTCACCTCAATCTGAAAAATTTCCCGGACAGTTGTTTTGGCGATGCAACCAGTTGTTCGAAAAGCCTGGAAATCATGTTCACCGACGAGAAGACGAGCAGCCTCTCGCATCAGTTCCAGATCCAGGGTGCCGCGTAGATGCCAGGCGGTTCGACAAGCAAGGGGCGAGCGCACATCGGCGTTGTAAATCGTATAGCGATACCATTTACCCTTGGATGAAAAGCGGGCGTGAAAGTCCTCCGGCATTTCTCTTGCTTGCCGGATAACAACATCATCAGGCAGGAAAGCATTCGCTCCTGCACAGAAAGCTGTGAGAGGGATAGTGCTTTCCGTCCGAAAATGTACAGCCATGTTGCGGGCATGGACACCTGCATCAGTCCGGCTGGAAGAATGGATCCGGACGGCGTAACCAAGAATTTGTGTCAGGGCGGATTCAACGACTTCCTGTACAGTGAGGATGTTGGATTGCAATTGCCAACCAGCATAGGCAGTGCCGTCATACTCTACATTCAAAAGGATTGTGCGCATCTTAACCCACCAACCAGTAAGAGAGAATCATCAGGCAGACAAACAGGGAAAAAAGTTGATCCAAAAGGGCCATAGGCAAAAATGCCGGCAAAACCATTGGCCGTATAGTTGCGGCGTCATCCAGAGCCAGACGATGCGCAATCTCGTCGCCTCGATCTACCAGGCGAAAAATCAAGACATGCAGCCTCTTTCCCCAAGCAGCGAAACGCCCCTGACTGGCAGCAAAGGGAACCGCGTCGGCAGTTCGTATCTCTTCTTGACCTGATGCACGGATTTCCTCGTGTACAACCGGGACAAAATCCATGGCCAGCAACAGGATTTTCTGCCACTCATCGGTTCGGCACCCCAACCAGTGTAACGGCTTAACAAACCAGACAAAAGCAAGAGATAAGCTTTGTGTCGTCGTGGTGATGGCGAGGAGAGCAGAGGCGGCAACGGCCAGAAGCATTTGCAGGCAAACAAAAGTCCCTGAAAGCAAGCCATCAAAAGAAAGCCAGCTTAAGCCCCACAGCGTTCGCCCAGGAGATAGAAAAAGATGCAGCAGAAAGGTAAAAAGCAAGAACCAACGTAACAGCCAGAAGAGGCTGAAAATCCGCTGAGAAAAGGGGTGAATAGACCATGCCGCGAGAGCAACAATTATAATCATCGAGAGTAGCTGCATCCAGCCGGCAGCGCCAAACGAGAGCATAACCAGAACCAGGCAGGAGAGAACCTTCACCCGGGGGTCAAGTCTGTGCAGAATTGTCTCTGCTTGCTGGTATAGGCCTGTTTCTGCGGATGCAATCAAAGTGTGAGTCCAGAAGAAAAGACGAAAACTTTCGGGGGGCTGAAACAGCCCCCCGAGATTGTATTATGTCTATCGTTTAAGGGTTGCAGAAAAAAAACAACCCTTCAGGCCTTAACAATTCACACCTGTTCTTTAAGAATTCGCAACATGCGCCGCAAAGGTTCTGCCGCCCCCCAAAGAAGCTGATCTCCGCAGGTGAACGCCGATATGTATTGCGGGCCCATCTTCATCTTGCGCACCCGGCCAACCGGAATAGCAAGGGTGCCGGACACGGCAGTAGGCGTCAGTTCACCCAGGGAGTCGGCCTTGGTATTAGGAACTAATTTGACCCAGTCGTTATCCTTGTCGATCAAGGCCTCAATCTCGGCGATAGGCAAATCCTTATTAAGACGGATCGTCAGAGCCTGACTGTGGCAGCGCATGGAACCAACCCGGACACAGATACCATCGATCGGAACCGGTTCGGCATAAGCGAGGATCTTGTTGGTTTCGGCATAACCCTTCCACTCTTCCCGACTCTGACCATCTTCAACTTCGCGATCAATCCATGGCAGCAAGCTTCCGGCCAGGGGATAGCCAAATTCTTTGGTCGGCAGGACATCCCCGCGCAATGAATCCGTGACTTTTCGATCGATTTCAAGAATGGCTGATGACGGGTCGTTCAAAAGGTCCGACACCGAGTCTTCCAGAGCTCCCATCTGGCTCAACAGTTCACGCATGTTCGGAGCTCCCGCGCCTGATGCCGCCTGGTAAGTCATTGAGGAGACCCACTCCACCAGACCTGCTCGGAACAGACCGCCGATCGCCATCAGCATCAGGCTGACGGTACAGTTGCCACCGATAAAATCTTTGACGCCATTGGCCAGGGCTTCATCGATCACGTTGCGGTTAACCGGATCGAGAATAATGACCGCATCGGTCTCCATGCGCAAAGAGCTTGCGGCATCAATCCAATAACCGTCCCAACCTGCTTTACGCAGCTGGGGATGAATGGCTTTGGTATAATCACCACCCTGACAGGTGATCACAACATCAAGCTTGCTGAGTTCTTCGATGTCATCAGCATTCTTGAGGGTACCAGCACCCAGGGGCGCGTCCTGTCCCGCCTGCGAAGTGGAGAAAAATACCGGCTCAATACCGGCCAGATCGTTCTCTTCCTGCATGCGCTGCATAAGGACAGAACCAACCATTCCACGCCAACCAACGATACCGACTTTCATCTTCTTGTTTCCTTGTATATGGATTTGGCTTTAGCCTTTGAATTTACGCTACGCACCACGCGCCACGCGGTTCATCTACAGATTGGCGATAATGGCATCGCCCATTTCCTTAGTATTGACCTTTTTCTCACCCTCGAGGTCCTGAAAAATATCACCCGTACGGCAGCCTTGATTAAGAGTCTTCTCAACGGCTGCATCGACAGCATCTGCAGCGTCGATCATGCCGAAAGAGTAGCGTAGCATCATCGAGGCAGAGAGGATCTGGGCAATCGGATTAGCAATGCCCTGACCTGCGATATCCGGAGCGCTGCCACCGGAAGGCTCATACATACCGAAAGTCCCCTCAGCCAGTGATGCAGAAGGTAGCATACCAAGAGAGCCAGTCAACATGGCGGCTTCATCAGAGATGATATCACCGAACATGTTGCCACAGAGCATAACATCGAACTGCTTCGGCCAACGCACCAGCTGCATGGCCGCATTATCAACATACATATGAGAGAGCTCTACATCAGGATATTCCTTGGCAACCCTCTCAACAACTTCGCGCCAGAGAACAGAAGTTGAAAGGACATTGGCTTTATCGATGGAGCACACTTTGCTGCCGCGCTTACGGGCCGCCTGGAAGGCAACATGACTGATGCGTTCAACCTCTGCGTCAGAATATTTCATAGTGTCAAAGCCGGTACGCGCACCGCCCTCGCCTTCAATCCCCTTCGGCTCAGCAAAATAGATCCCACCGGTCAGCTCGCGGACAACCAGGATGTTGAAGCCCCCGGCGATAACCTCTTCTTTCAGGCTGGAAGCACCGGTTAGCGCCGGGAAAATGATCGCCGGACGCAGGTTACAGAAAAGACCAAAGATTTTACGCAGTGGCAGTAGCGCACCACGTTCCGGTTGCTCATCGGGGGGCAGGGTTTCCCATTTGGGACCGCCGACCGAACCGAAGAGAATAGCATCTGAAGCCTTGCAGACATCAACGGTCTTTTCAGGCAATGCTTGACCATCCTCATCGATAGCAATACCGCCGACGTTGGCGAAGGTGCGTTCGAAAGACACATCGAACTTTGCCTGAACAGCATCCAGAACTTTTAACGCTTCTGCCATGACTTCCGGACCAATACCGTCACCAGACAGCACCGCAACCTTGAATGATTTGCTCATTATGTTTCTCTCCTTAAAGTATGAATATATTTATGGTCAGTCTGTAATCTGTTAAAATTTAAGGATGTCACTATAAGAAGGGAAACCTTCTTTGTCAAACTCTTTCAAATACGCACAACACATCACTTTTACGGCGATTCGA
Source organism: Deltaproteobacteria bacterium IMCC39524 (assembly GCA_029667085.1). Lineage (NCBI taxonomy): Bacteria > Deltaproteobacteria > Deltaproteobacteria bacterium IMCC39524. The sequence goes on along the minus strand of JARUHJ010000001.1, from coordinate 43,911 downwards.
AACCTTCTTCGAACCATTTTTTTGTGCAAGTCATGCAACCGAATCGACGCCCTAGAAAAGGGCTTAATTATGCATTGTTATACATAATTAAATAAATTTTTATATAAAAAATATCCACTATACTTACTTATATTTTTTTATATTTATTTTAAAAGTTATTAGCTTATAAAAATTCAATTATACAATCTTTAATCTATTTATTTATTTACATGTGACTGGAAAAGTAGAAACTTGCCGTTATAATCTAGTCCAAGGAGAACTTCATGAAAAAGATCATCGTGCCAATTATTGTCTGTGCCTTTGCCCTGTTCATAGCCTACTACTTCTTTGGCGTCGATATAGAGGGGCTGACGGAAGGCTTTATTGATTTTTTGGCTGACATCCTCGACGGCCCTGGTTAATGCTGTTCGACGGCCCTTACCATCAACTCCCCCTACATACTCCAGCACCTCTAAAACGAAAGCGGGAGTGGTTGATTATCAACCACTCCCGCGACCTTAATAGCTAACAATCAATGCCTTGAAGCTATAGTCCCAGATAAGCCGATTTAACCTGTTCGTTATCCAACAGGTTGGCAGCAGTATCAGTCAGGGTAATATGACCATTTTCCATAACGTAACCTCGATCCGCTAACTTCAATGCCTGGTTGGCATTCTGCTCGACCAGAAAGATCGTGGTCTTCTGCTCCTGATTGATTTTTTTTATAATTTCAAAGATCTGTTTAATTATCAAAGGCGCCAACCCCAGAGACGGTTCATCGAGTAAAAGCACACGGGGACGTGCCATCAAGGCTCTGGATATCGCCAGCATCTGCTGCTCGCCGCCGCTTAGGGTACCACCCATCTGGGAACGGCGTTGGGCCAGGATCGGGAAGAGATCAAAAACATAATCAATATCTTTCTGGATATCACTTTTATCTCGACGCAGAAACGTTCCCATCTCCAGATTCTCCAGAACTGACATGGTCGGAAAAATACGCCGACCCTCAGGAACCTGAACGAGGCCCATGGCAACGATCTTTTCTGTCGACATCTTATGGATCGGCGTATCCTTGAAGTAAATTTCTCCACTTCGCGGCGGCGTCACACCACAGATCGTCATCAAGGTAGTGCTCTTGCCGGCACCGTTGGCGCCGATCAAAGTAACAATCTCACCCTCGTTTACATCAATGGAAATACCTTTAAGTGCCTGGATGTTTCCGTAATAGGTGTCGACATTACGTAGCTCAAGCATCGGTTTCCTCCCCGAGATAAGCTTCGATGACTTTCGGGTTGTTGCGTATATCCATTGGCGCCCCTTGCGCAATTTCCTTGCCGTATTCCATAACGTAAATTCGATCAGAAATATTCATAACCAGTTTCATATCGTGCTCAATGAGCAGGATTGCAATTTTCTCCATATCGCGGATGCGAACAATCAGCTCGTCGAGGTCCTTGGTCTCCTGTGGGTTCATGCCTGCAGCAGGCTCATCAAGCAACAGAAGGAAAGGATCCGTCGCCATGGCACGGGCTATCTCGAGTCGACGCTGGGCACCGTAAGGCAGGTTCTTGGCAAACTCATCGGCATCATCAAGCAGACCAACCTTTTCGAGAAGGTCATAACTTCGTTCGACCGTTTCCCGTTCCTGACGCTTGGTCTTCTTGCCGCGTAAAATAGCACCAATAATATTCGTTGTGGTCCTACAGTGACGACCAATCATAACGTTTTCGAGAACCGTCATATTCTGAAACAGGCGAATATTTTGAAACGTTCTTGCCATACCGATTGTCGTAACCCGGTTAGACTTGAAACCGTTGATTTTCTGCGATTTCTTTTCGGGTGGATGAACCAGAACATCACCGTTGGTCGGCTTATAAATCCCGGTTACGCAATTGAAGAAGGTTGTCTTTCCTGCACCGTTGGGGCCGATCAGGGCGACAATCTCACCTGCACAGACGTTCAGCGAAACAGAATCGACAGCACGCAAGCCGCCAAAGTCCATGGTCAGGTCATTGACCTCAAGCAATGTGTTATTCATTTCAGACATTGGCACCCTCCGTCGTCACCTTGCGACCAGTGTATTTCCGGCGCACGTTGGCAATCAACCCTTCGGGACGGAAGATCATCATCAGCACCATCACCGCACCAAACATCAGCATTCGGTATTCAGCGAAGGCTCTTAAATATTCAGGCATAAGGATCAGCACCAAGGCCGCGATAATAACACCGACGATCGACCCCATACCGCCCATGACAACAATGGAAAGAACCAGAGCTGACTCCATAAAGGTGAAACTATTGGGGTTGATGTAAGTATTTCGCGAAGCAAAGATAACGCCAGCGAGGCCAGCCCAAAAAGCTCCGAAAGCATAGGCACCCAACTTGGTTTTTGCCATATCAACGCCCATTGCCACGCAGGCAATTTCATCCTCACGCAAGGCCATCCAGGCACGCCCGATACGCGAGTCTTTGAGTCGATTGGTAATAAAGATGGCGAAGACAACCATCAGAATCATCAAATAATAGGTATAGGTCGTTGCGGCGGTGATAGTCATTTCCGCACCGAAGAACCCTGGACGAGGAATACCGGCGATGCCCTTGGCGCCGTTGAAGACCTCTTCCCAGTTTTCAATGACAATTTTGGCGATGGAGCCGAAGCCAAGAGTTACGATTGCCAGGTAATCACCACGCAAGCGCAATATCGGGAAACCCAGAGCGATCCCGAACAAGGCACCCATCAAGCCACCGATCGGCAGGCTTATCCAGAAGCCAAAGCCAAAGAAGCTGTTTAAGACGCCATAGGTGTAAGCACCAACAGCAAAGAAAGCGACATAACCGAGGTCCAGCAAACCAGCGAGGCCAACCGTGACGTTGAGGCCAAGGCCGAGGACCACGAAAATCAGGGCCAGAACCATGATATTGGTTTGGTAGATGTCGACAACCAGGGGGAAGACAAGGGTCACCAGGGCAAGCACCGCCAGAAACGGCTTGAAGATTTTCGGATCTTCCAGCAATCTCAGTCCAAAACCGGGCTTGGCCAACTCTTCTTCGCCCAGTTCAGCCTTCTTGCTTTTGAGTTGTCGCTGAGCCATTGCCCAGCGCCATACGATGGACAGCGCAAAAGCGCCAATAGCAACCCACAGCATATTTATCCAGCGCCACTCAACGATATTTTTGAGTGTATTAACCTTAACCACCAGCAATGGGAAGGTCAAGAACACAAACCAGAGTGCAATCAGGACAGATTGTTTAACATTATTCGCCATTGTATTCACACCATCTTTTTAGGATCAGACCTTCAATTTAACGGCTTTCCCAAGCAGCCCGGAAGGACGCAATATCAGGATAAGTACCAGGACGCCAAAGGCAAAAACATCTTCGTAGGCGCTCGAGATATAGCCAGCGGCATACGCCTCGGTAAGGCCCAGAACGAGGGCACCAAGAACGGCCCCGGGAATGTTGCCAATACCGCCAAGAACCGCGGCTGTAAAAGCTTTCACGCCTGCCATAAAACCGATATAGAAGTTGATCTGGCCGATGTAGGAACCAACCAGGACACCACCGATTGCCGCCAGGACAGAGCCGATAATAAAGGTCATTGAGATGACATTGTCGACATTGACACCAACCAGGCGAGCCATGGTCATATCCTGCTGTGTCGCCCGCATTGCTTTACCGATTCGGGTATATTTGATGAGCACAGTCAAAGCAACCATGCTGACAGCACTTGTCACCAGAATCACCAACTCAGGCGAACCCATGATATGCGCAATCGGTTCCATAAAATCGAAATCCGGGATAAGCGCAGGAAACGGCAGGAAATCAGGGGTTTGTGCGAGAAGAACATAATTCTGCAGAAACAGCGACATACCGATAGCACTGATCAATGGCGAGAGTCGTGGAGCATTCCGCAGAGGCCGATATGCGATCTTTTCCAGGGTATAGCCATAAGCCGCCGCATAAATCGCAGCGATCAGGGCAGCCAGGATAAGAATAGAGACCCCGGAAAAGCCATAGATCGTCAGCACCCCGGAGACGATCAGGGCAACGAAAGCACCAATCATATAAATTTCACCATGGGCGAAATTTATCAGCTGAATGATGCCGTATACCATCGTGTAACCCAGCGCGATCAGGGCGTAAATACTGCCTCGGACCAAACCGCTACTTGAGAGTTCAAGAAAATATTCCATCGATGTTTTCCACTGTCCTTAAAAGTGAGATTACAACCGACGACCCGGTTGCTTTTACTTAGTTACTTCTTGTTGCTTAGTTATAACACAAAAAACTGGGGGATAGGCTAAGCCTATCCCCCGCTTTAAACAATTCACATCCAGCCGACTACTTCAGCTCAACGAACTGACCACCTTGTACCTGGAAGACAGAGAAGCCAACACCTTCGGCATCACCTTTAGCATCAAACTTAATCTTACCAACGGCAGTTTCAACATAAGAACTTCTGAGAGCTTTTTCCAGACCGGCATAGTCGGTGCCACCGGAGACTTCAATTGCATTCAGAATCGCCTGCATAGCAGCATAACCCTGATCGAAGAAGGTCCCAGCCTCTTTGCCATATTTGCTGGTGTAATCAGCTTTTGCCTGCTGGTTTTCAGCATAGGCAGAAACGTCCATCGGACCCGTCGCGTAAACGCCTTCAGCGTCTTTGCCAGCGATTTCGAGGAAACCGTTGCCCTTAACACCGTCGGGACCAATGAAGGGAATTTTCATGCGCTTCTTGTTCATCTGAGAAACCAGCTTGGAGGCCTCAGGATGGTAGCCGCCGAAAATAACCGCATCAGCACCCTCACGACGAACTTTTTGTACGACAGCTGAGTAATCCATGGCACCGGGAGTAACACCTTCAAACAGGACAACCTCAGCTTTGCCACCGGCTTCTACAAACTGCTTGGAGAAATCGGCAAAACCTTTGCCGTAGTCACCTTTGTCGTGAAGGATAGCAATCTTCTTGGCACCAAGCTTGTCGGTCGCAAATTCAGCAGCAAGCTTTCCCTGATCATCATCAGGAGCAATTGTGCGGTAGAAGTTTGGATAGTCACCGCTCTGAGTCAGAGGTGGGTTGGTTGCCGAAGGGGAAACGGCAATGATGTTAGCTTCTTTGTAGATACCGAGAGCAGCCTTGGTCGCGCCGGAACAAACGTGACCGATAACCACGTCAACACCCTGGGAAACCAATTTGGTCGCAGCATTGGTCGCAATCTCAGGCTTGCATTGATCGTCCATCGGCATAACTTCTACTTGCATACCAAGAACGCCGCCAGCGGCGTTGACCTGGTCAGCAACCATCTCGGCAGCTTCCTTGGTCGGGATACCGTAAGGGGCGAGATCGCCCGTATGAGGACCAGCTACACCAATCTTGATTGTATCCGCAGCAAAAGCTGTTGCGGGAACAACCATGCTCAACAGAGCAACCAGGATAAGCTTTTTTAGTACTGTCTTACGCATACTGCCTCCTTTAGAAAATCAACATGTTGTTTAACCTGAAAACGTCAGACGTTCAACGAACCCAGATTCCAGACCAATTCAATAGTATTTTGTTATAAGGGATAGCCCTTCACGCGTCAAGATTTAATCGAAAGACGAAAGGCCAAAGATTGCAGGAGGAAACGATCCTGTCACTGGATTATATGACAAAAAAATTGAGGACTAAGGGAAAGCGAGTTCAAGAAGAGATAACAACACGCTAAGCAAGACTTACATGGGGGCCGACAGCTCAGAGATAATCCTGCCGGCTGTAAAGACGAAGATCACGCTCGCTGAGCAGCTCCGAGTGCAGACAACCAAGGCGCTGGCAAATACCGATGCACTGAGCAAAATGAGCCTTGGGTGACGTAAAGAGAGCGACAAGGTGGGCACCGCAGGGACACTGGTTGTAGATTGGAAAAGCTTCCGAACAAGTCGGGCAACAGATATCGACAACCTCGCCGGCCTTTCTTTCAAAGCCTACAAAGTTTCTATCCCGGTCACCAAGGACCGGACTGATGATGAGCAAACCTTCACTCGTTTTGCTCTTAAGCATGAGTGAGAGTCCCGGATGGCCCTGGAACTTGTGCCCATCGGAAAGGACCGAATGCCCATTGGGACAATAGCACTCGGTGACCACTTCAGTTTTCTGCACATCCTGGTCAGGAATCACCTCGCGTTTTTGTAATTGGTGTCCACCCAGAAGCAGCCAGTTTATTGACATAAGATCCATCCCCGCATCATGATAATTTCAAGTTAGTAAAAATTTATCAGTCACAAGAAATATCATTTTTTCTCAAATGAGGGAAGTGAAGATTTTCACCACACTCCCCTCCCCCGGTTCGATGGCTTGCGCTATTCAAGAATAACCAATAGGTCGCCCTGGTCAACCTGATCAGCCTCACCAAATCGAATTTCCGCGACCACTCCATCAACCTTGGCCTTGACGTTGGTTTCCATCTTCATCGCTTCAGTGGTGAGCAAAGTCTCCCCTGCTGAAATTTTTTCTCCAACAACAGCCATGATTTTGAAGACTTTTCCCGGCATGGGCGCGCCAACATGTTTGACATTGGCAGGATCAGCTTTTTCATGGCTGACGACATCAGTCTCAGCGGACAAATCCTTGACCTTCACCACGCGTGGCTCTCCATTCAGCTCAAAATAGATATTACGCGTACCGTCTTCATGGACTCTGCCAACAGCGTTCAACTTGATAATCAGGGTCTTGCCGGCCTCGATGTCTATGCTAACCTCATCACCGACATCCAGCCCGTAGAAGAAGACTGGAGTCGGCAGGAAAGAGGTGTCGCTGTATTCCTGGCGAAACCGATCATACTCTTCAAAAACACCCGGATAGAGTACGGCCGAGAGGACATCGCGCTCGCTGACATTATGGCCGAGCTTGGTCTGCAGCTCCTCCTGCTTGGCGGCAAAATCAACAGGTTCAAGCAATTCACCTGGCCGACAGGTGAGAGGCTGCTCTCCCTTGAGGATTATCTTCTGCAATTCCGGAGGGAAGCCACCAACCGGTTGCCCGATCATGCCTTTGAAAAAATCGACCACACCCTGTGGAAAGGCCAGATCTGCGCCCTTGGTAAAGACATCTTCCGGCTCAAGGTTGTTCTGCACCAGGAACATCGCCATATCGCCCACGATTTTGGAAGACGGGGTGACCTTGATGACATCACCAAAGAGGTCGTTGACCTTGCGATACATTTCTTTGCACTCTTCCCAACGATGACCAAGACCGAGGCCTTCGACCTGCGGCTTGTAGTTGGAATATTGACCACCGGGAATTTCGTGATGGTAAACCTGAGCAGTTCCGCTGCGCAACTCAGACTCAAAAGGCTCGTAATAGGTGCGTACTGTCTCCCAGTAGTTCGCCAGTTTCTGCATACCCCCCTGATCCAACTGCGGATCCCAGATAGAGCCTTCGAGAGTCGCGAGCAAAGCATTCATGTTCGGCTGTGCAGTCAGACCCGACACTGACGAAAGCGCAACATCGACAATATCAACGCCGGCCTGGGCGGCCATCATCAACATGGAGCCACCATTGCTCGAAGTATCATGAGTGTGGAGGTGAATCGGAATGCCAATCTCGTTCTTCAAGGCCTTGACCAGCTTTTCTGCAGCAAACGGCTTGAGCAGTCCGGCCATATCTTTGATCGCCAGAATATGGGCACCCATGTTCTCCAGCTCTTTTGCCAGATTAACGTAGTACTCCAGAGGGTACTTGTCGCGTTTGGGGTCGAGGATGTCTCCGGTGTAACACATGGAGGCTTCGCAAACCGAATTGGTACGCTCGCGCACTGCATCCATGGCGACCTGCATGCCCTTGGTCCAGTTCAGGGAGTCGAAGATCCTGAAAACATCGATACCGCTCTCAGCTGCCTTGACCGTGAACTCCTGAACCACGTTGTCAGGATAGTTGGTATAGCCCACTGCATTGGAGCCGCGCAGCAACATTTGGAACAGGATATTCGGTACTTTTTTACGCAGACGCTCGAGACGCTCCCATGGGTCCTCGGTCAAAAAGCGCATAGCCACGTCGTAGGTCGCCCCACCCCACATTTCGAGGGAGAAAAGACCACCACCCAGATGTGCGGTTGCTTCGGCGATCAGATCAAGATCATGAGTCCGAAAACGCGTCGCCATCAGTGACTGGTGTGCATCACGCCAGATGGTGTCGGTAATCATCAACTGCCGATTCTTGAGCACCCAACGGGCCAAACCTTCCGGCCCCTTGTCGAGCAGGATGTCGCGGGTTCCGCGTGGGTGTTGCTGACCATATTCGATTTCCGGGATTTCTGGCTCGCGCAGATCGGAGAACTTAAGGCGCTTCTCCGGTGCGATACCCGGGTAACCATTGACCGTGGTGTGGCCGATATAGCTGAGGATCTTGTTGGCGCGGTCCTTTTTAACCGGGAGCTGAAAGACTTCGGGATGCTGATCCAGAAAAGAGGTATCACAGTTGCCTTCGAGGAAGACCGGGTGAGTGATGACCTTCTCAAGGAAGCCGATATTGGTCTTAACGCCGCGGATACGGAATTCCTGCAGTGCGCGATGCATTGTTCTGGAGGCATCGGGAAAGGTCAGTCCCCAGGTAGAGATCTTGACCAGCAGGGAATCATAATGGGGAGAGATGATCGCCCCGGCGTAACCGGCCGCAGCATCGAGGCGCACGCCAAAACCAGCCGCCGTACGATAAGCCTTGATCGTGCCGAAATCAGGAGCAAAATTGTTGGTTGGATCTTCCGTTGTGATCCGGCTTTGGATTGCATAGCCGCGGAGCTCAATATCTTTCTGGCTCTTGATGCCAAGCTCCGGATCCGAGAGTTTATGGCCCTGAGCAATACGAATCTGGGCCTGCACGAGGTTGCGCATGGTGACCAACTCTGTAACAGTATGCTCAACCTGGATGCGCGGGTTCACTTCGATGAAGTAGAAGTTGCCCTGCTTATCCATGAGGAACTCAACGGTACCGGCGTTGCGATAGCCAACGTGGTTTGCCAGAGCCAGAGCATAATCACAAACCTCTTTGCGTTTCTTGTTGTTGAGGTAGAGTGAAGGCGCAATCTCAATAACCTTCTGATGGCGCCTCTGAATGGAGCAATCCCGCTCGTAGAAATGAACGATATTACCGTGGTTATCGCCGAGAATCTGCACTTCAACATGCTTTGGATCCTCGACAAACTTCTCCAGGAAGATAGTGGCATCGCCAAATGCCGCTTTGGCCTCTGAGGCAGCCGACTTGAGCCCCTCGAGAAGCTCTTTCTGATTCTGCGCCACGCGCATACCGCGACCGCCACCACCTGAACTCGCCTTGACGATAATCGGGTAGCCAACAGACTTGGCGAAGATCAACGCCTCTTCTTCGCTCTTGATCGGATCATCTGTTCCTGGGACAACGGGAACACCGGCATCCACGGCAACCTTGCGACCGGAGATTTTATCTCCGACACGACGCTGGATTTCCGGAGTAGGACCGATGAAAACGATACCGGCGCGCTCACAGGCTTCAGCAAATTCAGCATTTTCTGAAAGGAAGCCATAACCCGGATGGATCGCATCAACATCTTTTTTTCGCGCCAGATCGATAATTTCGTCAATGCTCAGATAAGCATCGATCGGTCCCTTGCCCTTGCCGATCTGGTAGGCCTCGTCAGCCTTGTAACGATGCAGAGACAGTTTGTCTTCTTCTGAATAGATAGCCACCGTATTGATACCAAGTTCCGTACACGCACGGAAGATCCGGATTGCAATTTCACCACGGTTTGCAGCCATAACCTTACGGAATTTCTTAATAGGCATATCGATTACACTCCTGAAGGGATTCAAGCACGGGCCATTTATGTAAACTAAAAAAATATAGCCGTGCTAAATATTTAGTATGAATAAAAATTTTCAATGAATTTAAATACTTACGTCATTCTCCATAGGCGCAATCTAAGCAAAACGCAAGGGCGTATGTCAAGCAAAAAACCGTTCTATTTTCAAGCCTCTGAAATAACTGATAAAAAATACCTTGATTCGAAAGCCAGCATTTCAGTGACACTGAACAACAGGGGAGCTGACAAACCTGTCAGGTTAGGGATCTTATCGTACCAAACCAGACGTTGCCCTTCTCTTTTGAATAACGGTTAATCATCAGGCGTGCTCAAATATTCTTGCAAACCCTTAATCTCCATGATAGTTTGCCATTAACGTCAAATTCATGACGCACTCTCACAAGAGATCAGCAAAGGGAACGCTTTAAAGATTATGAGCGATTCGGCAAAGATTCTCTTCATAGACGACGAAGCAGGCAGTCGCGAAAGCCTCACCCTGCTGCTGGAACGCGAGAGCTATCGAGTAGACGCTGTCGCCGCTGGCGAAGATGCGCTGAGTTTACTCTCGGTAAAGGGCTATGATGTCATCATTACCGATCTTTTCCTGCCAGGTGTCAGCGGCATAGACATCCTCAAGCACGTCAAAGAGCACGCCATTCCCAGCAACGTCATTCTCATCACGGGCAATGCGTCAGCTGAAACAGCTGTCGAGGCGATGAAAGAAGGCGCCTTTGACTACATCACCAAGCCTCTCAACTTTGAGAAATTAAAAGTTCTGATCGCCAAGGCCGTCAAGCAGAGCAGACTGGTCGCTGAGAACCTTTATCTTCGCCAGCAATTACGCGGCAAGTACAAGTTCGACAACATCATTGGCAACAGCCCGGCCATCCAGCCGGTCTTTTCCCGAATGGAGAAGATGCTCCATACGGACTCAACAGTCCTGATCCTCGGTGAGTCAGGGACCGGTAAAGAGCTGGTAGCGCGTGCTATCCATTTTAACGGCACGCGCAGAGAGAAACCTTTTATCGACATCAACTGTGGAGCCATCCCGGCAGACCTCCTGGAAAGCGAACTCTTCGGCCATGTCCGTGGCTCCTTCACCGGGGCCATCGCCGACAAGCCGGGAAAGTTCGAGGTCGCCAACAAGGGCACGATTTTTCTCGACGAGATTGGCACCATGCCTCTCCATCTGCAGATGAAGCTGCTGCGAGTCCTCCAGGAACAGGAGGTGGAGAGGGTCGGATCTTCACGTAAAGTCAACCTGGACGTCCGTGTCATTTCAGCAACCAACTCAGACCTTGAGGATCGTGTTAAATCTGGTGAGTTCCGGGAAGACCTTTACTACCGCCTGAACGTTATCCCCATCCTCCTGCCACCACTCCGGGATCGCCGTGAGGACATTCCACTGCTGGCCAAGCATTTCCTGAAAAAAATATGTATTGACATGAACCGGCCACAACTGGAGTTGACCACTGAGGCCGTTCGAGCCCTGGAAAACTACGCCTGGCCGGGAAATGTTCGCGAGATGGAGAATGTCATTGAGCGCGCTATCGCCCTGACTGACAGCGACGTGATCGGCCAAAACGACCTCCCTTCAAGAATCAGCGGCACTGCGGAGGGAAAGGGCAACCTCCCGATCTTGCATATCCCCGAGGAAGGTCTCGACCTCGCAGAAACCATAGAAAAGGTCGAACGAACCTTAATCAAACAGGCGATGGAGAAATCGAGAAACATCAAGGCCCGTGCCGCCGCCCTCTTGAACCTTAATCGCACGACCCTGGTTGAAAAAATCAAACGTTACGATATGTAATAAGACGAGGTTTTATTCCGCCAAAAGTGCAGACAATTAATTTAATCAACAATTCCAGCGACTTTCAGTTAAGGAGTTCAAGATGACACAGGAGGTTTCAGTGGCGACACAAATGTTCACAAACATTGCTTACGCTATCATTATTCTCGCTATCGGTTTCTGGGGCGCCAAGATGATTGCCCGACTGGTCAAAGGCCTGATGGAGCGCCGTGATACCGACCAGGCTCTGACCGGCTTTGTCGGAAACCTGATTAACGCGCTCGTCGTAACCTTTGCCGTGATCGCGGCATTAAACAAGCTGGGCATACAAACCACATCGCTGGTCGCCGTTGTTGGTGCCGCCGGTCTTGCTATTGGCCTGGCCCTGAAAGATTCACTCGGCAACTTCGCCGCAGGCGTTATGATTCTGATTTTTAAACAGTTCAAAGCTGGCGACTTTATTGAAGCGGCAGGTGTTCTCGGTGTCGTCGAAACCCTCAACGTCTTCTCTACCCAACTAAAAACGGGTGACAACAAGACTGTCTACGTTCCAAACGGCAAGTTGATCGGCGATAACATTATCAACTATTCGACCAAATCGACCCGGCGCATAGACATGGTTGTCGGCGTCAGCTACGATGCGGACTTAAGCCATGTAAAGAAGGTCCTTGAAGATATCCTCGCCAAAGAAAGCCGGATACTTGAAGAGCCGGCCCCAACGATCGGTGTCCTTGCCCTGGCCGATAACAGTGTCAACTTCGCCTTTCGCCCCTGGGTGAACGCAGCGGACTACTGGGGGGTCCATTTCGACTTGCACGCCGCGGTGAAAACACGCTTTGATGAAGAAGGTATTGGCATCCCCTACCCTCAGCGCGATGTCCATCTCTACCAGCAAGAGGCTTCCGCCAAGTAAGACGCGTCCAAGATTTGCGACATTTTTTATAACGGCCTGGCATACCTGCCAGGCCGTTTCCTGTTGCCCCAGACACAGATAAGGCACTAGATAGTCGACAATCTCCTAGCCAAGATTTTTCTTTTGCAGTAATCTAATACGTCTAATCACAATTCGTTTACCAGGAGCGCACACATGTCACGCACACCCGCAATTGACCCCGACTGCTGTATTGGCTGTGAAGTCTGCACCCAGGTCTGTCCTGAGGTCTTCAGCATGAAAGACAGTCACAACGGACACGCTCACGAGAAAGCTGTCGTTCACAACCCCACCGGCGCCCCGGAAGCTAAGATAGAGTCCGCCATGGACAATTGTCCCTCGGCCTGTATTTATTGGGTTTAAACCTTGCGGCACATAGCGTGTGGCGTGGAGACTATTCATGCACACTGCTGACACTCGGTGTTAAACGTCTACATGTAATATAATCTTCTGTGCCGCAGGCCTCTAAGATCTGAATATGTCTACCCCCTCTCCGCTCGCCACGCACCACGCGCCACAGACCTTCAAAAGAAACATCCTCCTTCTCAACATCTTTGCCAGCCTGAAGATGGCCCTGCTGCCCATGGCCATCATCACTCTTTTCTGGAAGGATCAGATCGGTTTAAGCCTTTCTGAGATCCTCATGCTGCAAGCACTCTTTTCCCTGGCAACCCTGATCATGGAGTTTCCGTCAGGCTACTTGAGTGACCGTCTGGGTTATCGGTTTGCCCTCAACCTCGCATGCCTGTTCGGCATCACTGGCTGGGCAACCTATACCTTCGCCGGTTCATTTTCCGGCGTTCTCGTTGCCGAGATACAGCTTGGCATCTCATATGCGTTTATCAGCGGAGCAGACAGTGCCCTGCTCTACGAAACACTTCGACATGAAGGCAAGGAAGAGGAATACGCGAAACATGATGGCCGCATGACCGCCTGGGCACAGGCCGGGGAGGCCGCTGGCGCAATCGGCGCAGGAGCGCTCTACGCCTGGTTTCCCCTCCTGCCCTTCCTCCTGCAGATAGGTGTCTGGATTTCCGCCTTGTTTGTTTGCCGCAATCTGAAGGAGATCCCTGCAGCAAAACGACATACAGCCTCCCATCTGCGCGAAGCCCTGGGAATTGCGCGCAAAGCCTTCTTACTTAAACCTGGCCTGCGTTACAGTATCCTGCTCGCCGCCATGCTGGGGCTGGCATCTTTTTATCCAGTCTGGCTGATTCAACCTTACATGCAATCGATCAATGTTCCCCTGGTATGGTTCGGCCCGATCTGGGCCGTTGCCAACCTCTGTGTTTCATTCGGCTCTCTCTTAAGCCATCGCATCCAATACCACCTGGGGGCAAGAGGGACACCAATTCTCCTTTTATCACTGATCGCGATTGGCTATACAGGCCTGGCTTTCAACCAACTTATCTGGGGCTTCGCCTTCTACTTCCTGCTCACAATCATGCGCGGTATTCAAGGGCCTTTTCTGCGCCTCGCTCTACAAAAGCAGAGTGATCGGCATGAACGCGCCAGCATTCTTTCTCTTAAATCACTAACCTTCAGGCTCGGCTTTGTGATCAGCGCCCCCTTGGTCGGAATGATGGCCGATCGTTCTGGTCTCAGCTTTTGTTTCACGATTCTTCTTATCACACAGGTTCTGCTTGTTGCCGTTCTCATCTGGCCGTTTATAAAACACACAAAAACCGTCTGGAGCAGTTGAACCAGGCGGTTGGAGAAAAATACAAGTAGTTACACTCTTTCTTGACGCTGTGTATAATTGGAGGAAGAGTCAAACTTCAAACTCTGGCAGAGCCATGATCCCACCATACCTGACATTTAGCTCGTTTCCTGCCCTGTTGCTCGCCTGCAGTCTTCTGCTCCAGGGCTGTGCCGCCATGCAGGAGAGCGGATCAAAGATCAAAACCGGCATGTATGTCGACGCAGTACTCGAGTGTGCTATCGAATACCCGCTTTTGTGGGCCAAGGACCGTCGTCTCACCTACGGCAGTAATAGCGGCGAGCTCCGCTGGAAGCCTCCACAGGCTGACGACACACTTCTGAGACTCATATCTCAGGAACGGAAGATGATCGAACCAGAGCAGCAAATAGCTCGACTTTACCAGGAGTTTACAGATCTGGAAATTTCACTGGAAGAGCAGGTCGCGCTGCCGGCTGGCGATGCCACACACATTGTCGGAGTTTCGGCAGAAAAGCATTTCGAAAGTTATCAATTCTCAAATGCCAACCGCAGCTACCTGATCTCCCTTACGATACGGAAAGAAAACACAAAGCTTTACTCAGGTGTTATGGATCAAGTAATTCATACGTTCCAGGTTCTTCAATGAATCAACGGAGCGACAATCAAAACAAAGCCAAGACAGACTTAAACGCACAGGCGCGAAGCCGCAGAGAGGAGTTGTCAGGCTCAAACCATTCTTCACAGCTTTAAGAGATTTTCCTCAGCGTTCTTTGCGGCTTTGTATTAAACATTATCTTTAGATTTTGCAACCATGAACCAGCACAACAAGAGTTATATTTCACCTCAGGTAATAATTTGCAACCACTTGCTTTAATTGATAAATATTACGGTGTCAACCAAGAGGCCAGAAATATCCTTCTGGCGCACAGCATCCAGGTTGCCAAACTGGCTGTGAGCGTAGCAACACATGTCGAACGAACCGAAACTGTTGATATCGAATTTGTCGAGCAGGCAGCGTTGCTACACGATATTGGCATGCTCTATACCGACACTCCAAAGTTGGCTTGCTTCGGTGACAAGCCCTATATCTGTCACGGGATTATTGGCGCTGATTTGCTACGCGAAGAAGGGCTCCCACGTCATGCGCTAGTGTGCGAACGCCACATCGGAGTCGGCTTAAGCGTTGAAGACATTAGGGGACAAGAGCTTCCGTTGCCACATCGAGACATGAGCCCACAGACCCTGGAAGAGAAGATTATCGCTTACGCCGACCTCTTCTACTCCAAGACAACGCCGGGCAAACGTACGGCTGAAAAAGTCCGCTCTTCTTTAAGTCATTTTGACAAGAAGAAGGTGGATATTTTTAACCGGTGGCACCAGAAGTTCCAACCCTGAACCCTGAAATAGAGCGGGCGCGATGGAACATTGGCTTCAAGAGATATTCAATCTTATACCGGGCGGAGGGTTATTCATCGCCGCGGTCTTTTTAATCGCCTTTTTTGAAGCTCTCGTCGGAGTCGGGCTGATCATGCCAGGCAGCGTCTTGACGGTTTTCAGCGGTTGGCTGGCCTTCCAGGGCAAGGCCCCGATTGAGGCGATCATGACCGCTGCAGCATGCGGTGCCCTGGCTGGAGATCTCTTAAGCTACTGGCTAGGAGCACGCTTCGGCATTCATCTCTGGAAATGGCGGCTACTGAAAAAACGCCAAAACCTACTGCGTTTGACCGAGATATTCTTTAATGAGCATGGCGGCAAGAGCGTGTTCTTCGGCCGCTTCCTCGGCCCGATTCGCGGGTTGGTCCCTTTTGTTGCCGGAGCCAGCCAGATGCGCCCTGCGACATTCACACTCTACTCAATTATCAGCGGCATCCTCTGGGGGATCAGCTATCCGGGGCTCGGCTTTCTCGGTGGAACCAGCTGGCAGCGCGCCGAGACATTAACCGGACGACTGGGATTGTTGGTAGCATTGGCACTCGTCACCTGCCTGTTGCTGACGTGGCTGCGACGCAAGCTATTACCCCAGCAGTACCAGCACAGTGCCAAGCATGAAGAGGACAGTTCGTCCTGAAAGCTCCCTAACCTCATACATTCCTTGTTCAGGCCTTATTTTTCCGCTAAGCTGCAGGAAACTCACCTGATCAAGCTTTAAGGACCAACGATCATGCCCAATCTCCTGGATGACAGCAACTGGCTCGAATTCGAAAAAAATCACGTCTGGCATCCCTATGCACCCCTTGAGGGGGCTCTCCCACCCTACTCCGTCAAAAACGCACAAGGTGTCCATTTAACCCTTGAGGATGGTCGTCAATTGATCGATGGCATGTCGTCCTGGTGGTCGGTCATTCATGGTTACAATCATCCTGTCATCAATGCAGCCGCTAAGGCGCAGCTTGATGAGATGTCACACGTAATGTTCGGTGGCCTGACCCATCGCCCGGCCGCAGAACTTGCCGCACGTCTGATCACTTTGACGCCGGAGCCTCTTACACGCGTGTTCTTTTGCGACTCAGGGTCCGTCAGCGTCGAAGTTGCTATCAAGATGGCTATCCAGTACTGGCACTCAAAGGGACAGCCAGGCAAACAGCGGATGTTGACAATCCGGCGCGGCTACCATGGTGACACCTGCGGAGCCATGGCGGTCTGTGATCCGCAAACAGGCATGCACCATCTCTTTGCCGAGGCTCTCCCGAAGCATCTCTTTGCCGAGGCTCCAACGGTGACAAAGGATGCCGACTGGCGCGATGAAGATATCGCTGACTTTCGTAATCTGATCAAAAAGAACCATAGCGAAATAGCTGCCGTAATCCTTGAACCGCTTGTTCAAGGGGCAGGCGGCATGCGTTTTTACGCTCCAGAGTATCTGCGCCAGGTAAGATCGCTCTGCGACAGTTACGAGGTCCTGCTGATCGCCGATGAAATCGCCACCGGTTTTGGCCGTACAGGCACCCTCTTTGCCTGTGAGCAGGCAGAAATCGTTCCTGACATCATGTGCCTGGGCAAAGCGATAACCGGTGGTTACATGTCTCTGGCAGCAACCTTGACGACCTCAGAGATCAGCCAGGCCATTTCACGCAAGGCTCCAAAAGCGTTCATGCATGGCCCGACCTTCATGGCCAACCCGCTGGCCTGCGCCACAGCCAACGCCAGCATCGACCTGTTGCTTGATAGCCCGTGGCAAGAGCGCATTGCCAGAATGAGTGAGACTTTCTTTGAGCACCTGCAGCCCTGTCAGGATTGGGATGGTGTAGCAGACGTCCGCATCAAAGGCGGGATCGGAGTTCTGGAACTGGAACAACCTGTGGATATGCCTTCCATCACCAGGCGCTTTGTCGACAAGGGCGTCTGGGTTCGGCCCTTCGGCAAACTCGTTTATGTCATGCCCCCCTACATCATCAATGATGAAGAGCTAAACAGCTTAATGACAGCTACGACTGAAGCTGTTGCAGAAGAGTTGCACCTCTGATTAAGACCAGAGCTAGAGGAGAAAGGCAGGGCTCCCTGCTCCCTGCTCCCTGATTACTGATCGTATAATTTATATCGTTTTATCCTCTGAATTTCTGTATTCTGTGCCTGTCCCAAAACGTTAATCTCCGTATTACATCACACACTAAGGATCCACCATGTCTGACACCTCGCAATTTCTGGCCATGCCTGATGCAGCAATCGACGAAGCAGATATCCTCCTTCTGCCAATCCCTCTCGAGAGGACAGTCTCTTTCAAACCCGGCACGGCAGAAGCCCCGAAAGCCATACTGGACACTACAGAACAACTTGAGTTTTATGAAGAAGACGCCGGCTGGTCGCCTTTCAAGCATATGAAGCTCAATGTTCTGCCCGATTTTACCGATGATCGATCTCTTTCCGACGCAGAGTTTCATGTCAAACTGACTGAATACGTAGCATTATTGCCTAAAGGCAACCTCTTTATCGGCCTCGGTGGCGAGCACTCTCTGACCCCCTCCCTGGTTGAGGCCCGCATGCCGGAACCGGGCACAGTCCTCTTTCTTGACGCACACGCCGACATGCGCACCAGCTACGAAGGTAGCAAGTACAGTCACGCCTGCCCGGTCACCCGACTTCTGGGCCAAGGGCACAAAATTGTCATGGCCGGGATACGATCGATCTATGAGAGTGAGGTCAAGGTCATCGAGAAGAATCCCAACATCTCTCTCTTTCTGGACTGGGATTTGCGCGGAAAAGGACAATGGGAGTCTTTCCTGCAAAGGGTTAACTCACTTGAAGGGCCGGTCTACCTGTCGATCGATATGGATGTCTTCAATCCTGCCGCCGTCCCCGGTGTCGGCACACCACAACCGGGCGGCTTTTTCTGGTACCAGATGATTGAAGTCCTTGAGACCCTTTTTTCCAAAAAAGAGATCGACCTGCGCGGCGTTGACATGGTGGAGATTGTGCCGGAACCCAGCCGGGTTTCCGAGATGACAGCGGCGAAGCTCCTGTTGAAAATCATTTCATTCTGGGGTTGTGCCAAGGAGTTCAATCTTAAGCCAGAGGTCGGTAACCAGTCACAAATGGATTACGAATAATCGTTCCGGTTAAATCACTTCTGAGAGGTTCGGTATTAAACATATGTGCTGTAAGAGCTTTCTGTGTTGACATTTGGTGTATCAAATATCCCTAGTCCCCCTAAGAAGGACTTGCAGCAATACTTACAAGAAAGCCCCAATCCGTGAAAGCAGGTCGGGGCTTTTTTTGCCTTATACATCGTGACTTATGAAATTTCTGAAGTACTGAAAAAAGTTACCAAGCTGCTTCGACCTCTAAAAAACCTACTATTGAACCGAAGTTTTCCGGTGTAAGATCGACAAATTGCAGACCGACACCTGTTGGAAATTCAGGCTTAAGGCGCTTGTCCTCGTAATTAATCCATGCAACACGTGCATCGCATGAGACTGTACTTTCCTCTTCACCCGGTATTGATAATTTCAACTTTACAATGTCATCAACATCGAATGGGCATGTTGTGCTAAGGAAGATCCCTCCTGTACTTAAATCTATGCTGTAGCCTGTAAGCAATTTACTTTGGTGGTCACCGTAGTAAACCCTTAGCTCCGCTTTGAGCCGAACGCTAGAACGTCTTTCAGGTGGTTCGCCATTATGCAAAGGCATTGTAGCATTCCTCATATTTGTGAAGATTGTCTTCTATTAAATCTAAGCTTGCACAAACAGTGAATTGCGAGAGAAGCAAAGATAAGCGTTTGTTATGAATTGAACAGGAAAGAAGGCCGTTTTCCTGCTGGCACATTTTTTATGGTTATGTTTTATTTTGAGCCCACCCCATTGCTTCTACCTCACTTTTAAAAATACGTATTTCTTTGTTTGTACCGTTCTGTATATTTCTAAACGACGCATAAATCCTTGCGAGGTTAAAGGCAGCGCCTGAACTGACAACAAGAGCAAGCTTGCTGTTGAATTTATACTGATCTGTTTTTGACGCGATTCGCCCAATCGTTTTCAAGCCCTTTGGCGTAAGCTTTATGCTTGTGATTTTACAAAAATTAGCAACTTCATTGTACTCTATGTATTCTGGATTTAATTGAATGTCTTTCTGATATTTTGTTATCGCTTCAATGAACTCTATATCAGCGGCATCACCTTCCCATGTTGTCACAATAAGCTTAGCTTCTTTATCAATAAAATGTTTGGCTGGCATATATTTTCAACCCATAGCTAAATTGTTTTTGATATGACCATCTAGCGGTTTTTATCTGCACCCATAAAAAAAGCCTATCTTCGATAGTGAAGATAGACGTTTAGGTATGCTTATCCCTAAACCCTCTTCGGTGGCTGGGCTGTCACAGTGTGACCCCTGGCTTTGCGTCACTAGGTCGCCCTAGCTTTGCTATTATCGGAGAGTAAACAGAATTTTATACTAGGTCATTCTGAGGGTTACGTCAAGGAGCACAGAATTAAGCAATAAAGTAGGGGGTTTTTATCCGCTCGCATTGTACTGAATGCACCAGATTGGCGAAAAAGCACAATTCCTACTGATCCTGACAAGCAGGAAGGGACACCTGCAGATAATCCAAGTGTTGCAATTCAATTTTGAGCCCGGCAACATTAAACACCCACCACTCGTTCCATAACTCATTGTTCCTAACGGCACCCGGCATGCACTTAAACGGGGGGCAAATTAAACAGAGGGCATAGTCATTTTTGACAATTTATTGTGATGATCCACAAAGGTTGACAATGCTAATAAATTATCAAGCGAAAGGTCTTCAAACTGTAAACCTACACCATATGGTATTTCCGGTTTCCGTTGATTTACAGCGAAGTTGGTCCACGCTACACTTGCTTCGCATGAAACTACTTTTTCTTGCCCTGGCAGAGGAAAGGTCACTTTAAATACTTCATTAAGGTCTAACACAAGATTTGTCTGGAGGTAAAGTCCACCAACACTTAAATCCTCACTCAGGCCAGAAAGAGCCATTTCATGGCATGGTTCATAGTGAACCGTTGTCGCAACTTTTACACGGCTGCCGAATGGTTTTATAATTGGCATCCCACAATCTTTAGTTATCAGCATCAATAAAAGCTCCTCCAAATTACTGACTAGTGCAGGATCAAACTAAGTCGAAAAGGACTCACACTAAGATCATTTTTGATATCGAACTTCGGTGATTCACCTTCGATAAAAAAGTGGGGGTTATTCACTATTGAAGCTATAACTTTGGTCAAATCTCCCCCGGCTATCTCTACACCGACGGTCTTTCGTCCACGCATCCAGGGAACCGAATATTCTTTCTGTAACTCAACTTTGAAACCATTCTGGTCACAAGCCTCAACGATGGCTTCAGCTAATTTGATCTCCATGGTCCTACTCCTCAATTTTTATTGATTTCATCAGACATAAATAAGGAACAAGCATTGCTCCATTGGAACATTATGACTTTTTGGTGTTTACTAAGAACAAAAGCTTGAAGAAAGCAATAGCAAGTAAATTGTGCATGAGAACAAGGGCTACAATTTCTAATTCTTGCTTTATTAAATAAGCAACTAGCCGTGTTTGCTCTTTTTGGTTTTTTTATTTCCCCCTTTCCTTTGTGATGTGCCGGTATGCATAGAAAGTTGAATATCACCTTGCTTTAAGGCGTGAAAAGCTGCTGACCCAGGTTTGATCCCGAGACTTTTGGCCATCGCTCCCCAGCCTTGCGGCTTTTGAGAACGATAGACCTTCAGAACCGTATCGAGCGACTGTCGTGACTGCTCTCCGAGCCACAAAACAACGGCCACCTCGGCCGGGCTTTCAACAGACCGAAAAACCGCTTCGACCTGGGACTTCGACGTACCGAACCGTACGCCCAGTTTTGTCTTGTAGCCACCAATATCGCCCTGCACAGAAACGTTGAGATCATGGATGTAGGCATTCATGTCTGCATGGGCCATAGCGGTAAACAGCAATATGAAACTGACAGCAACCAACAATGTACGAAAAACCATAAAACCCCCTTATTACCAACTTAAAATTATCACCCAATCTTCTACAGAAGATGACCAGTTCTTGTGTTCCCTGAATAACAGAGAACAAGGAAACGGGTTCATCTCCTCTGCAACCCGGCTATCCTGTAAATCAGGACCCATGGCTTTTCGTCACCAGGTCTATCTGGCTTTTCTCGATCGGAGCTATATCGTTATTGAAGAAAGTTTGGTTGATGGTCTTGAACTCAGTACGGCGATTCTTTGCCCAGGCAGATTCAGTCATCGCTGAGTCTGCTGGCAATTCCTCCCCGTAGGAGATCGTTTCAAAGCGATCCGATGCAACGCCCAGCGAAACAAGATAGTTTTTGACAACATGAGCACGTCGTTCGCCAAGGGCTAGATTGTATTCATCTGAACCGCGAGAATCACAATGGCCCTCGATACTTACCTTCAAGGCAGGAGAAGATTTCAATATTATTGCATTGGCATCCAAGACCCTTCGAGCCTTGGTGGTCAAGGTAAACTGGTCAAACGGAAAATATACGCGCTCCAGTCCAACGTTTATGACTGTTGTATTTTCCAGAACATCTGCGTCATCTACGTTCTGCGAGGCTTGCTTCTTTTGTACTGCCCCATTTTGTGCTTCGGCGTCTATGGGTTCCACTACAAGGTCTTTAGCGCATCCTGCAATTAAAACGACACAAAGCATGGTGACAACGGTTAAAAGTAGCATGATGAAATTTTTCATTGTTTCGACTCCTCACTGTTAAAATTAAGGCCCTCAGCTATTGATAAATACCCTCTTTTGTTTAAAAAACACCCCAGGGAACAGCAAAACCTGAAGGACAAGTTTTTTACAGGAGGCGAAAAAAACTTTAGAGCTGCCCCTGGGGTGAAGCTTGGCGAACTTTAAGAAGTTAAAGTCTTTGTAAGTGAGTCTTTGCATTAAAAAAAAGAAGCGCCCAATCTTCTGCCGAAGATGAGCGCTTCTTGTATTCCTTAGAATAGCGGATACTGAAGAAACGTGATTCATCTCTTCGGCAACCCGGCTATCCTGAATGCCAGGACCCGTGGCTTTGCGTCACCAGATCTCTCTGGCTTTGCCCGTTCGGAGAAACTCAACTGACCATCGACATAAGCGACGGACAGGTGCTTCATAGTTACCTTCATAAAAAAAGCGCCCGATCTTCTACCGAAGATGAGCGCTTCTTGTATTCCTTAGAACAGCGGAGACGGAAGAAACGTGATTCATCTCTTCGGCAACCCGGCTATCCTGAATGTCAGGATCCGTGGCTTTGCGTCACCAGATCTCTCTGGCTTTGCCCGTTCGGAGTCTATTTTAAAACTAAAGTACTATGTTTGAAGCAATTGCAGTATGTATGCACCAAATATCATTTGTAAAGTTTTTTTTTAAACTTCAACCGAAAAAAGTGCAAGGCACCTAATTTATTGTGTTTTAGATTTCTGTAACTCAAACACACCTGACCACACCTCTAGCATGGGCATGTAAAGCAGAACAGGTAAAGAATCTGCCGACCAATAGGTTGCCCAAGATACTCAGGCATAGGTTGAGGTCAAGGGAGAAAGGTTCTTTTTTATATTCCTACATTGTTCTGGGATACTCAGTTTGTCTGAAATGCAAATCATTACTAAACCTGCAATACAAGAAAAGCCCATTCCGGTGGTGGTAGGCTTGCCTATTGTATAGAGGTGAAATGCGAGAGATTAGGATTGCACCTCCGAGGCATCGAACTTTCTTAAGCCAAGTAAATCAACACAGAACGCGAACAAAGCAAAGCGATTATAAACCCATCGGGAAGAAAACCGCCTTCTGCAACACGCTGTTGAAGCCCCTCTCCCACTTTCCCACAACAGTAAACGCCATCATATCCTGAATGGCGATCATCTTACCGAAAATGCGCTCATAACTCAGGTTCTCTTCTTCACCGGGCTGGCTATTGGAGAGAAGCAGTAATTTTCCACCAGCGTCTCTGCTATTGCTCAAACGCCAGGCAATCACTTCGATATTTCGTGCCGAATTAAACAACAGCTGTTCATCCAGGGAGTCGAGCATGAATTGCTCTTCCTGCCAATCGTAAGAGCTTCGCACCATCCCCACCATCCCCGACATCAAGGCGAACACACGATCACCCCGGAACAACGGATCGAAAGCCAGGTTCAAAGCATCAGTCCCTTGTTGATAATTCAATTCAGCAAAGGATAAACGTCCGGAGGTGTCGAAAATCTGGGCCTGCCGTTGACCGACCGACATACCAGGCGCACGATCCAGCTGCGAGGGATTCCGTTTATAGAGCTTAACCAGCAACTCCCCCATGAGCCTATTTAACTCACGCAAGCTGCTATCGGCGATCATGTCAACATTGGTTTTAGCAAGAGAATCAAAGATAGAGGAGTCAACGGGATTGCGACACCCGGTCAGCAACAGGGAAGAGAACAATAAGAAGGGAACAAGTAGCCTCAATAATTGCAGGGGAAAGCGTGCAGATATTCGTTCAACGAAGAAGGTGAACACGAAAGTGGACTCTCAGGAACTCATGGAACTCATTGACTTCTTCAAACGAGAGCTTTAAACGCCCTTTCTCCATGTGGTTGAGCTTACTCAAGGTGATGTAGTTGCTTGGCTCGCGACCTGCCCGAATCTCATTCACCTGGCAGCGCAGGCGCAAATAAACCAGGAAGTTGTAGCTCGCGTCGAGATCATCGGCGAATTTACGCTTCAACACACCCTTGTCGACCAGGGACTGGATGCGCTCACGGGTACCGCCATTCATGATCCCTGCTTCCATGGCGAGGGCTTTCACTCCTTCGGTAATCGCGAAGATTCCAGCCTTTTTGATCTCTACCTGCCCTTTATGTTCTTCCCCTTGTTCAGCCTTGATGCCGCCAAAAAGACCAAGTGGAGGTTTGAAGCGATTCACGTTGGCAGCCGAATGGGTCAGGAACATCGAGCCTTTGCTGAAGTGCTCGGCAAGCCTCTGCTTCAGGGCTTTTTCAAGACTTATGTCACCATAAACAGTTCGAAGGTCGAAAAACATGCCGCTGTTGAGAATATTGTCCGGCAATGGCACCGAAAGCCAATCATCAAGAGCATCACACCAGCCGCTGAAGCTACGCCTCCAGAATGCATTCTTGGCCATAATGCCGCCGGGACAAGGAGGGACGCCGATCTCTATGAGTGAATCTATCAAAACTTCGGAGAAAGCCTCTATCCCAGCAATATCTTGCTCAGAAAGATCGTCAGCATAAACAATGGCATTATCCTGGTCAGTCGTAAGAGTCTGCTCCCGCCGCCCTTCGCTGCCCAGAACAATGAACGCAAATTTATCGGTAAGATCTCTAAATTGTCTGGCTCGCAGCAACTCTATGAGGCGCAGAAGCAGTTGATCGTTGAGGAGGGCAATCATCCTCACCAGTTCTCGGGGCGGCACTCCCGTTCCAACCAGATGAATAACCAGGTCCTGAATCTGGTTGTGGTAGAGCTTTAGCTCTTCAAGGGTCGCTGCCTGGTCGATATCACGCACCAACTTCTGTGGAGAGTGGGTTTGCAGACGCATGATATCAGTGACAGTGATGATTCCGGAGAGGCGGTTATCCTGGTCAACAACACAAATGCGATGGATATTATTCTTGGAAATACGATAAAGAGCTTCGAAGATAAAATCATTCTCACTGACCGTAAGCAGAGGAGCATTCATAATCTCACGTGCTGTAATCGTGCGGGGGTCAATAGCCTGGGCAACGACCTTGTTACGCAAATCACGATCCGTTAAAATTCCGGTCGGCTCATTGCCCTCACAGATAATCACACTGGAGATGCGCAGATCACGCATGATCTGGGCGACCTTCAGGACGCTATCTCCGGGCTCGCAAGTCGCTACATCACGACGACAATATTTTTTGATTTGTTGAAAGAGGATATTGTCTTCAGACATCCGAGAAGCCTTGCATCAAGGTTAAGGAAGAGGATCTCAGTCTGCGGCATTCACTGGGGAACACCATGTATTAATCTAACTGGGGAATCACAGGAGTGCAAGCAGAAACAGGAAAGTATCGTTCGACGTCGCTCTGAGCAGGGCTTTGATTTCAAAGGCTTTAAAACAAAAAAGTATTAACGCAGAGGGGCAAAGCCGCAGAGAAAAAACTTTAAATTTGGGAAAATATCTCATTGCCAACAGAAAAGGGTCGTCCCGTATCGGGACGACCCTTTTCTGTGTTCATGTATTTTGACCAACCGGTTTTAAACCGATTACTTGTACCCATCCATCTCATCAAACTGCAGGTACTGGTAAATCTCGTCTTTCTTAGGAGCAACCCTCTCCTTGTAAACAGCGAGGTACTCAGCCGGAGTTGGCAACTTACCCATCGTTGAGGTGACAGCACCGAGCTCAGCGGAGCCGAGATAAACCTGGGCACCGTTACCGATGCGGTCATCGAAGTTACGGGTACTGGTGGAGAACATGTTGACGCCATCAGGAACACGCGCCTGGTTGCCCATGCAGAGGGAGCAGCCAGCGATTTCCAGACGGGCACCCATGGCACTGAATACCGAGAAGACAGCCTCTTCTTTCAGCTTATCCTGATCCATACGGGTCGGAGGGCAGACCCAGGTGCGAACATTCGGGTTGAACTTCTCGCCGCGCCAGATCTCAGCAGCTGCGCGGAAATGACCGATGTTGGTCATACAGGAACCGAGGAAAATGTCCTGAATCGGGGTCCCCTGGATGTCGGAGAGAAGCTTGACATCATCAGGATCGTTCGGGCAAGCGAGAATCGGCTCGGTGATCTCGGACAGGTCGATTTCGATTACTGCAGCATACTCAGCGTTGGCATCGGCTTCGAGCAGCTTGGGATCCTTGAGCCATTCGTTGACGGCGTCAATGCGGCCCTGTAGTGTCTCTGGATCCTGATAACCTTCTTCGATCATCTTCTTCATCAGAGCAACGTTGGAGCGCAGGTAAGTACAGACACTCTCCTCGGAGAGCTTGATACAACCAGCGGCAGCGGAACGCTCAGCGGCAGCATCCGTGAGCTCGAATGCCTGCTCAACCGACAGGTTTGGCAGACCTTCCATCTCCAGGATACGACCGTTGAAGATGTTGACCTTGTTCTTCTTCGGAACAGTCAAGTGCCCCTGCTTGATGGCCCAGTAAGGGATGGCGTTGACAGCATCACGCAGGGTGATGCCTTCGTTAAACTCCCCCTTGAAGCGCACCAGAACCGACTCAGGCATATCAAGAGGCATAAAGCCGAGAGCACCGGCAAAGGCGATCAGGCCGGAACCGGCGGGGAAGCTGATGCCGATCGGAAAACGGGTGTGGGAGTCACCTCCGGTACCGACAGTGTCGGGAACCAGCAGACGGTTCAGCCAGCTGTGAATAACACCATCGCCCGGGCGCAAGGGAACACCGGCGCGATCGGAGATGAATTTCGGCAGGTTGGCGTGCATTTTCACGTCAGCCGGCTTCGGATAAGCAGCCGTGTGACAGAAGGACTGCATGACCATAGGAGATTTGAAGCGCAGGCAAGCCAGCTCCTTGATCTCATCAGCGGTCATTGGGCCCGTGGTGTCCTGGGAGCCAACAGTAGTCATGATCGGAGCGCAGGAAGAACCGGGCAGAACGCCATCAACGCCACAGGCGCGACCAACCATCTTCTGAGCCTGGGTGTAACCCTGGCCCGCTTTAGGAGTTGGGTTAGCAGCCTGGGCAAAGATATCCGTCTCGCCCATGCCCAGAGCTTCGCGAGCTTGCTTGGTTACGGCACAGCCGATAATCAGTGGAATCCGGCCACCGGCACGGAACTCGTCAGCAACCGTATCCGGCTTAATCTCGAAGGTGGAGACAACATCACCAGCTTCGTTGGTGACTTCACCTTTTGCGGTATTGATGGTGATCACATCACCCATGTTCAGATTGGAAACGTCCATCCGTAGTGGCAGAGTGCCGGAATCTTGTGCAGTATTGAAGAAGATCGGGGCGATAACACCACCGATGATTACGCCACCACGACGCTTGTTGGGAACGGCCGGGATATCATCACCGATGCACCAGAGCACGCTGTTACAAGCCGACTTGCGGGATGAACCTGTACCAACAACATCACCGACGAAAGCCACCTGGTGGCCTTCAGCACGCCACTTGGCGATCTCTTCGATACCACCTGGGAAACGGGTTTTACCCATGGCAAGGGCGTGCAATGGAATGTCAGGACGGCTCCAGGCGTCACCGGCAGGAGAGAAATCATCCGTGTTGATTTCACCTTCAACCTTGAAGACTTTGACCTTAATGATTTCGGCCAGGACCGGCTTATTGGTAAACCATTCAGCAGCAGCCCAGCTTTCAACAACCTTTTTCGCCGCAGCGTTGCTCTTGGACAGTTCAATGACCTGATCCGCAGCATCATATACGTAGGTCATGCCGGAGAGTGCAGCAGCAGCCTCATCAGCCAAAGCAGAATCACTCAAAGCACCGATCAGCGGTTGAACATTGTAACCACCGATCATGGTGCCGAGGATCTGAACAGCACGCTTTTTGTCAATCAGGGGAGAACTCTTCGCGCCGGTCAGGATCTCGGCCAGGAAACCGGCCTTGACTTCAGCAGCAGGATCAACGCCGGGCGAAACACGCTCGGTGAAAAGATTCATCAGGAACTCTTCTTTGCCTGCAGGCGGATTCTGCAGCAGGTCACAGAGGCCGGTAGTTTGCTCAGGGGTCAGCGGCAACGCAGGAATCCCCTGGGCATTACGTTCTTTTTCATGCATCAAGTAAGCTTCAATCATCTTCTCTCTCCTTCATCAAGTTGTTAGCAGCGAAAGATCGCCACCGAATATAAAGTGCTCGTTCTTATGAAATTTTAGGGTATAGCTGAGCTGAAACCTGCATACTGTATACGATTTCCACCCCTCCGTCAACGCACAAACCACCCTCATTTACCTCTTATTCAACAGATAATTTCACCACAATTTTCTTTCGTTTAGTCACAATAAAAAACGCAAAACTGAGACACCGGCAGCGTGACATATTCTGACAACACATAGTGTTTTACTCAAAATCACAGACGAAGGAGGTCAAAATGTTTGAGATCATTATGTTGTTTGCTTTTCTATTGGCAGCGACCAGTCAATTGTTTCCCCGTAAGCATGCCAACAACAGGGTCACCGCCAGGAAAACAGCCCAAGGTAAAAAGAAGCGACGTGAACCATTGCACCGATCTGCCAAAAGGTCAGAACTAAACCGGGGAAATGCAAAACGCCGGACCCGTGATTATGTATTTGCCGCATAACCGGTTCCGGCGTTGGAATTTTGAGAAAAGGGTTTACGTATCACACTGCTCTTCATCGTGAGCAGAAGAGAGTCAACTCAAAGGGGGGAGGCTGAAGATGGAGACTTGTATGAAATGACAGATGACTCCAACAGGGTCAGGACTTGCCCATTGGCCGCTGTCTTCTCATCAGAACCGAACCGTCACCACTGTTAAAAATGACTTTACGACCCTGATGACCACCGAGATCTTTAGCAACCACCGAAATACCGAGGGCTTCCAGGGTTTCCAGGGCAAAATCGATATTCCGTTGCCCAACGGCCAGGAGACCGTCCGTTTTTTCCCACATGGAGGCGCCGCCAAAGACCTTGGCAATCAGTTTATCGCCCGGGTTGGAATGTGCACGGACCTTTTCATACAACTTGGCAATCGCGATATTGCCGTACTTGGGAGTCGGCAGCCCCTCACCGTTCCAGAGTGGCAAAAGGTAGTGGTTAATGCCACCGAGCTGCGAGGTTTGATTCCACAGGCAGACGGCAACACAGGAGCCGAGCACCGTTGTGATCAAATGAGGCTTGCGGTGCACGAAAAGCGTGCCCGGATAAAGGTAGTGGCGTGCTGGAGAGAGAGTCTCTACTGTACCTGTGGTCTGGCTCATCATAAGTCTAGAACGTCTCTACCTCGTCATCAGACTCATCAAAGAGAAAAAAATTACCGTCTTTAGCGTGCACAGCGACTTCCACATCGGGTCTCGGCAGGGAGAGCACAAAACGACAGCCGTTACCGGGTTGGCTGTCCAGATCCAGAGTCCCACCGAGCAGCTCGGCAAGCGACCAGCAAATGCTCAAACCAAGGCCGTGACCTCTGTGCCCCTTGGTGGTACCGACATCAAGTTGTTTGAAGCGGTCAAAGATGACTTCCTGATCAACAGGATTAATCCCCGGGCCATTATCGATCACAGTAACGGTCAATCCGGAGCGGGTCTCCTTGATATCAACATTAATCGTTCCGCCATTGTGATTGAACTCAACAGCATTGGCGAGCAGGTTGATGAGGACAGCTTCAAACTTCTGTGCGTCGCTCGGGAAGATCAGGTCCTCGGGAACCGACTGTGTAATTTCGATTTCTTTTTCCGAGATGCGATAGGCCAGCTTGTCAATACAGCCCGTCAGGATGCTGACTATCTCAACCATCGCATAAGAAATTTCAGCCTCACCGGCTTCAAGCTCGGCAGCCATAAAAACATTCTGCAGCTGGAAATCGAGATTAAAAGCTTCCGCATAAATCATGCAGATCGTTTTCCGACAGACGGCAGGATCACAATCTTGGTCAAAAAACTGACCGGACAAGCCCATGATCGCGGAGAGGGGGTTATTAATTTCGTTGCGGATATTTGAAAGAAACTGACTCTTCAAGGCCTCGGAGTCCTTCAATTTCTCGTTCATCGACTCCAGCTTGCGCGTCATCGCGCGCATGTCGTTGAGAGCATTGTGGTTCGATTCAAAACGCTGCCGAATTTCCTCGATCAGCTCTTCGTCGCTTGGCTTTTTCATCTTCTGGTCCTAGTTTTGGGTTGTTAAATCATTTCTGCAGGCGGTAGAGCCGCAAAGCTTCATCGGCCAGATCATCCAAGGGCAGGACCTTGTCTGTCCCGCCGTGCTTAATCGCTTCCTGCGGCATACCAAATACGACACAACTTGCTTCATCTTGTGCCAGGTTAATGGCCCCGGAATTCTTCATTTCCTTCATACCACGGGCACCATCATCGCCCATCCCGGTCATAATGACACCAATGGCATTCTGTCCCGCATAGCGACCGACGGAACGAAATAAAACGTCAACCGAAGGTCGATGCCGACAGACCAGGGGGCCGTCCTTGATCACGACATGATAACGGGTTCCACTGCGTTTCAGCATCATGTGCATGTTGCCGGGAGCGATCAGCGCGCGACCTGGGATCACGGTGTCACCATCGGCGGCTTCTTTGACAGAAATACGGCAAATGCCGTTCAGGCGTTTTGCAAAAGCAGCCGTAAAATGCTGCGGCATGTGCTGGACAATCACAATACCGGGTGCATCATAGGGCATACCCTGCAAGAAAACCCGCAGGGCCTCGGTGCCACCGGTTGAAGCACCAACAGCAATGATCTTTTCTGTCGTACGAAAGTTTTCTGTATGCCTAGGTTGGCTGAGCATAACATCCGCCGTCAGCTTCGGTTCAGGGTCATTCACCAGGCTGGAGAGACGTCTGACCCGGGCTCGTGCGGCGGCCTTGACGGCATCACAGATGATAACGTTGCTATCTTCGAGGAACTGCTTGGCACCCATTTTCGGTTTATTGATGATCTCAACAGCACCGTATTGCAGGGCTTTCATCGTCACTTCTGCGCCCTTTTCCGTCAAGCTTGAGCACATGACGACCGGAATCGGGTCCTGGGCCATGATTTGCTTGAGAAAAGAGAGCCCATCCATACGTGGCATCTCGACATCAAGGGTGATGACATCGGGACGCTGACGGCGGATTTTATCAGTGGCGATCAAGGGGTCTGCAGCAGTACCCATGACCTCGATTTCTGGATCAGCGGACAGAATCTCGGTCAGAGCCTGTCGTACGACAGCAGAATCATCCACAATCAGGACACGAATCGGTCCAGCCATACTTACTCCTAAAAAGTGGTCTTACCCGCAGCAAATTTCTTTCAGGACGCTATGAAACAAGAGAATCGAGAGTCACAACTCCCTGTCGTTCAGAAACAAACATATCCCTGACGAGCAAGCCCTTTTACTGGCACACTATTGTGTCGTCAGCGAAAGGTTCATCTTCATTATCAACCGTCGGCACTTTACAAGAGCATGAGAAACAGCAAAAACAGGGGCATTACCAGCATTGGTTTACAACGAACGTGCCAATAGATGGCAGAAGTGAGATATTTCAATCAAAGTTTCAAAACAAGGCAACGACATGAGCCACCTGGATCAGACGAGAGGGTCATTTCCAATGAGGCAGAACGGACGGTAGCCACAGCTTCACAGTCGTACCCCTATCAAGAGAGCTTTGATAGATCGCGCCACCGCCATGCCCTTCCATAATATTCATAATAATCGGAACACCCAGGCCAACGCCAAAGTTTTTGGTGCTGAACATCGGCTCAAAGATGCGTGACATAACCTCTTCACTCATCCCTACCCCGGTGTCACACACGTTAATTTCACAGCGTCCATCGGCAGCCATGGTGATAATCTCCAGGGATTTATCAACCACAGAGGCCTCATCCATAGCCTGCAGGGCGTTGGTAATCACATTCACCATAACCCTGCGTAATCGCTCGCTGTCAACCAAAGCAACAGCCTTAGAATTAAGCAACCAATGACAGTTAACGTCAGAAGGGAAACTGAGCTCATCAAGGAGTTCTGCAAGCCATTCATCAATCGCAACGGCTTCTTTTTCAATTGTACGCTGGCGGGAGAAATCAAGAAGATCACTGATAATACTGTCACAACGTTCAACATTCCTCTCTGCCAGTTGCAGAGGTCTGGCCAGATGAGGAAAATCATCCCCTGGCAAGGCATCCTTGAGGAGATAAAGGGAATTTGCAACAGTACCAAGGGGATTACGTATTTCGTGGCTGACAGTGGCCGTCAGCTGCCCCAGAACCGCGAGTCTTTCTTTCTGGACCAACTCTTGTTGGGTTTTCTCCAACTGTTCAGTCCGTTGCCTGACAAGGTCTTCCAGCTGATGGCGGTATCGTTCCAGCTCTTTCTCCGCCGCTTTACGGTCTGAAACATCTTGAACCATGGAGATAACACCGATGATCTCGCCAGAGAGATCATTTACGGGGGTATTGTACCATTCACAGATAATGGTTTTCCCTGCCTTGGTCAGGTTATCGTTGACACTGTGAGCGGACGTGTCGCCCGACATCAGTCTGGGCCACAGGGCTAGCATTTCGCCGCGCAGCTCTTCTGCAACAATGGTATCCAATGGCGAGCACCCGACCATTTCCTCCTCTGTAAAACCAAAGATCGCTTCGGCCGCAGGGTTCCACATGTTGACCGTAAATTCAGGTGACCAGAAAATGCAGCCAATCGGCATGCGATTAATGAGCAGGAGCAGGCTTTCATTCGCCTCCCGGAGTTTTTCGGCCGCTTCTTTGCGATCAGAAATATCACGAACAGTCGCAATGATGCGACTCTGGTTACCGATCATCGCTCTGCGCAGGTTGACATCGGTCCAGAAATACTCGCCTGTCGCTTTACGCGAGTGCCATTCAAAAGCACAGCTGCCATGTTCTCTTGCAAACTGCAATTTGAGTTTGGCCGCTTCCATGCTGTAGGGACCCTCGCCCTGGCTGATCGCTTCCATACCGCCGACAAGAGCGGCCTCGTAGGTCGTGTTATGCATTTTCAGCATCGATTGATTCACGTCCAGGACCTGGCCTGTTTCTGAATCGTGGATAAAGATGGCATCGCTGGTTGCGTTAAAAATCTCCCTGTAATTTTGTTCACTGCGGCTCAAATCATCCAGCAGTTCCTTCTGCTCTGTGACATCAATCATAACCCCGAGCAGGCGGACGGGACGACAGTCCTCAACAACCACTGTGACCAGATCGCGGATCCAGACAATCCGGCCGTCAGCAGCGATCATGCGATATTCAAAGTCATGATCTTCATGCTTTTCTGACATCAACTGGCAGTAGGATTTCGCCTGGGCCAGATCCTCGGCATGTGTCTTCTGTTCCCAGAAGGACTCTACTTCATACCAGTCCTGCAAGGGATAACCGAGAATAGTCTCTGCCTGTTTACTGACAAACAAGAAACGAAACGAAGGATATTCCATCTCCCAGACAATGCCATCGATCGAGTTGACCAGATCACGAAAGCGCTGTTCATTGGTGACGATTGACTCCTCACGCATTTTGATGGCGTGAGTCATGCTCGCAATCTGATTGGCGAGTTCATCGATCTCAACAAACCCCGAGGGACGAAAGCGGAAATCATAAAGTCCATCTGCAATCAGCTTGGTACGGTCACCCAAGGCAATCAAAGGTGTCATCAGACGCTGAACATTGAAGAGAGCAATAATGCTGGCCAGAGAGACAGCAATGACCATAAAAAAGATAAGCAAGTCGCGAATATCATTGATCGGAGCCAGGATGAAATGCATATCAAGGCCAACCCAAACAACCCAGCCCGAGGTCAAAACCGGGCTGACGCTCTCAAGGTTATGCAATGGCCCTTGTTTGAATTCGCGGGTCGACTCAACACCCTCCATGGCCGAGACAACAGCAGGGTGGCCACCGAAGTTAAGCCGCTGCATAGCCTTTTTTGTAACATTATGAGCGACCAGGGTACCGCCCTGGTCAATGATCGAAACTTCAATACCGGCACTAGAGTATCTTTGCAGTAATTTTCCAAGGCTGCTCAAACGGATATTCCCGAGCAGAAAGCCTCCAGGCATTGGCACCCCAAGGGTCACAGAGGGTTCACCTGTCACCAGGGAGACAAAAGTATTACTCCAGACTGGCATTTTTAAATCTTCGCCAGACCGAAAAAGCTGATGGCCGGAAAAATCCAGGCCAATGAAGTCTTCACTTCGTGCCAGCAATTTAGGCAACACGCCGAGGCTAACCACTCTATACTGATCATCAAGCAGGTAAATGGACTCAAAGAAGCGGGAGTTACGAACCATGTTGGCAAGAAAATCATCAGCGCGGCCTGGCTGTAAAATCTCTTTTGTAGAAAGGACCTGCTCAACGTGCCGCAAGTCCGATCGGACTTCCAGAAGGAAGGAATCCACCTCGTCAGCGATGCTTCTGGCTTGCGTAGCATTGCGCTCACGCACACCATCAAGCTGATGACTGGAAATCAGTTGAATAGTGAACAGACCAAAGAGGAGAACAGGAACAGCGGCAACCACCAGGAAGTTAACAGTTAAAGCGCGTTTCAGTGAGAATAGAAAAGACATGTTTGTTGATGAGCCCATCGGCCAGAACAAGGGAAGCGCCTGCAGGATTTGAGGGAGTACAGACGCTTGTCAATAATCAATTAATGTTTAACCACCGCTGGAGAATCGTTTTGAAGTTTGTCGATAAAGCCGAACATCTCTTTCAAGCGAAAGGGTTTGCGCAGGATGTCGATGGCACCTGCCTTAAGAGCGGTATCCAGAAGAGTCGCTTCACTGAACCCCGTCATCATCACAACCTTGGCCGAAGGACAAAAACTCCGGATTTCTGCCAGGCTCTCTACACCATTTTTACCGGGAAGTTTGATATCCATAAAAGCGATATCGTAGCAGAGGCTACGATATTTACGGATGGCCTCCTCACCTGTACGTGCGATATCCACGTGACAGTCACGAACACCCAAAGCAATCATCAGGCTCTCCGCAAAATCCGGGTCGTCTTCAACAATCAGCACTTTTACGTTTTCATGGGACATCAAGCACCTCACTAAACCGAAAATTATTCTCATTATATATATCATAGAAGAAGCTTATCCGCTAGCAAGACAAGTGATTAACATGGAAGAAAAGCCCAGATTTTGTTTGTTTAGCAAAGAAAAGCCGGACAGCAGTGCTGTCCGGCTTTTAAACTGTAACCGCGACCTTGTACAAACGATCAGCAAGTGTGTGTGGGGGGGGGCTCAGTGACAGTCTTTTCCTATAGCTGCTCAGGCCGGGCAGACCATACGCACGACGGCCAGCAACTGGTCCGGATTGAATGGCTTGGTGATCCACCCCGAAGCCCCCGCGGCTTTGCCGGCACTCTTTTTCTCGGGCTGGGATTCGCTGGTCAACATGATAATCGGCATAAAACGATTACCAGGCTTTTGTCTGACTTCCTTAATCAGGCCTATGCCATCCATATTCGGCATATTCAAATCAGTTACAAGCATATCAACGGAGTCACCGCTAAGCTTTTTCAGTGCATCAGCACCATCAACGGCCTCAACGACCTCGTACCCAGCCGAAACCAGAGTCGCCTGCAACACTTTGCGCACGGTGGCCGAATCGTCTACTGCCATGACACGTTTTCCCATAACTTTACTCCTCAAAAAATCCATCCAAAAGCACCTAAGAATCAAGTCTCTGACAAGTACATGTATCAATAAGCATGCCAGAACATTACAGAGTCATTTTTTTCTTTTTAACAAAACAAAAACAAGCAGTTAAAGAAAATAACCAATTAACAGGCGATCAACATCAAGCGGAACTGTGCCAGTTACACCGGTTGTCATGTCACACTGCTGTATACCGGCTTGACATGTGCTCATGAACAGATAATAGACCGACCGATTCATTTCACCACAGAGTCAAGGAGATCAAAGAGACGAGCGAAAGGCATGATTCTTTTTCTGCCTCTTAGCTTTAAACATTGCTTTGAGTGTCTGTGATTATAAAAACAGCAAGGCCACCCACAAGTGAAGGTGGCCTTGCTGTTTTGTCCTACCATTAAAAACCGACGGAATGAACAACCTCGCCGCAAGCAGCGGGGCATCAGTACGATCATTTTTATCTCTTCGCGGCAAGCAGCGGGGGAATTTAACCCTCTTAAGATTCAAGGGTCTCCAGAGAAATGGGCATTCTCAACAGTGATGCAGCTACCATAGAATAAGGGCCCGGAGCGTTTATTCTCCCCGGGCCCCTCCTGGTGACTTTGTCAAGTTTTGAGTTCAGGCCTCTGCAAGCTCTTCGTCAACAGCATGCTCGGCCGCATCCTGAACCCAGGCAAACTCATCGCTATTAAAAATCTTGTCAATATTCAACAGAATCATAAACTGCTCATCAACCTTGCCCATACCATTGATGAACTCGGTTTTAAGGCGTGTGCCGAGCCGCGGTGCTGGCTCAATCTGGTCGGAGCGAATATCCAGAACCTCACGAACGGCGTCGGCCAAGGCACCAACGGTGATCACTTCACCATCAATCTGAACGTCAACCACGATAATGCAGGTATCCTCTGTGTCTGCGCCGGCAGTCAACCCCAACTTCAAGCGCATATCGACCACGGGTACCACTTGGCCACGCAGGTTGATCACACCAAGCAGATACTCAGGTGTTTGCGGCACCTTGGTGACCGGCGTCTGGCTCAAAATCTCCCGCGTTCGAGAGACCACAACACCAAACAACTCTTCACCGAGGATGAAAGTCACGTATTGTTGGCTACTTACAGTATTTGAGTCCTCCACAGAAGCCTCCATTAATAGGTCTCGAATTCGTTGTCTATATCGTCATGACTGCCACGACCGACCTCACCATTGGCGTTTTCAAGCCGGGGTATTTCCTTAGCGGGGCGGTCAAACAACGGAGCACTCCCCGATGAAGCTATGGGCCCACTTCGGCGTGCAAGCTGCTGGCTCGGAACATCAAAATCCTTGACTTTAAAAAAGGCCATCATGTCTTTTAATTGATCACTCTGACTGGTCAATTCTTCAGAGGTAGATGCCATCTCTTCGGTCGCAGCAGCATTTTGCTGAATAACCTTGTCCAACTGCTGAATACTACTGTTGATCTGGTCAGCACCAGCATCCTGCTCACGGCTGGCCGCTGCGATTTCCTGAACAAGCTCCGAAGTTTTTTGAATACTCGGCACAATACTGTCGAGCATTGACCCGGCACTCTCGGCAACCTCCACACTGGAGACTGACAAACTGTTGATCTCACCCGCAGCCGTCTGGCTGCGTTCTGCCAACTTACGAACCTCAGCAGCAACAACGGCAAAACCTTTACCGTGCTCACCCGCACGAGCAGCCTCAATCGCTGCGTTCAGAGCCAACAGGTTCGTTTGGCGGGCTATCTCCTCGATGATCACAATTTTGTTGGCGATCTCCTTCATTGCAGCAACCGTATCAGCAACGGCCGCACCACCCTGCTCGGCCTCTTGTGCCGCCTTGACGGCAATTTTCTCTGTCTGCATCGCGTTGTCTGTGTTCTGGCGAATATTGGCTGACATCTCCTCGATCGAACTGGAAGCCTCTTCTGCAGAAGCCGACTGTTCTGTGGCGCCTTGAGACATCTCCTGACTTGCCGAAGCCAGAGCCTGACTTCCGGAGGCAACATTACCCGTAGCGACCATGACCTGCTGGATAACATCATTTAAAACTTCGGTCATGGTTTGCAAAGCCTTACCCAGCTGGTCATTCTCAGAAGCAAGTCGCACATCAACCGTGAGATCTCCATCGGCGATAGCCCCTGCCAGTTGGGCTTTTTGTTCCAGACCGTCGGCCATGGCATTCAAGGCATCAGAAAGTTGGCCAACTTCGTCATTAAGGTCAGTATCCAAACGCTCAGAAAGATCCCCAAGGCGGATTGTTTCAGCAAGTTGTGCAGCATTCGTAATCGGAACGACAACTTTGCGCGCAACGATATAAACCACTAGCGCAGCAATACCCATGATAACAAGAGCCAGAAACGAATTAATGTTTCTGATCCTAATGGCCGGTGCATTGAGCTCTTCGGTACCTACACCCACTGCCAAGGTCCAACCCAGGTCATCATCCTGCGCCAGGTAAGCAAACTTTTCCAGGCCCTTATAGCTATACAGGTGTGCGCCGTTTCTTTTGGCAAGCATCTGTGGACCAAACTCCAGGCTAGCCATATTGGTTTTCAGAATCTGTTGCGGATCCGGATGGGCAACAACAACGCCATCTTTGTTAAACATAAAGGCATAGCCCGTCTTGCCGAGTTTGACACTCCCTGCAAACAAGCTATTGAAATAGTCCATGTCTACGAAACCGCACAGAACACCTTCAACAGCTTCTCCCTTAAGCACCGGGCTGGCAATGGCAAAGATTGGACGAGCTGTCTGATTGCTCTGGAAAACCTGGGAGACAAAAAGATTTCCGGATAGCGCCTCTTTGAAATAGTTCTTGCCATCCAGCGTCTCGACATCAATCAGAGCCGGGCTAGAGGCGGCAATAACATTACCAGTCTTGTCGAGCAGGAGGATATCCGAGTAGTACCCATATTCTTCCTTTAATCGTACCAGCTCAGCCGTTGCGCCCTTTCGAGCAGCCTTGCCCAGGAAAGAGTCTTGCACCGAAGACTGGTAGACCTTCTGCTTGCTCCAGTTGCTCACATCCAGGCGGCGGTCCTTGACCCAGAAGGACATTGACTTGACCGTTGACTCAACAATCTGGGTGACTTGCTTTTCTACAGTTTCCCGCAAGGCATCTTTCGCCATGGTATAGGAGAAAAAAGTCAGACCGGCCATGCCCACGATAATCACCGTAAGGATGGAAAAAAGGAACTTGTGCATCAATTTTCGTTTAACTGTAACCGCCATCCAGAAACTCCTTTATCGAGTCGGCACGTCATCATCTTTTTTGTATTACACCCGCACGCTTTCAGACGTGCAGGTGCATGTTATGATTCAGACAATGTCTAAAAACTACTCAATCACATTGCTGGCAGAACTCAGGATTTCGAAAGGAATTTCTGCACCAATAGCCCTTGCGATCTGCATGTTAACATAGAGTTTGCCGTCCTTGTTCTTAACAACCGGAATGCTCTTTGGAGAGACCCCATCAAGAATCTGCAATGCTGTAGTGGCGGCGTAAAAACCCTGCTCTTCCGGGATTTTGGTAAAACCAAGCATAGCGTAAGGGGCCATATGCTCGTCGGTTGCCCCTGAGGGAACTTTGGTGTTAGCCGTAACAAAGGCCGCTGCTTCGTCCTCATTCCAGCCATCGAGGCCAGCAGTATTGCCGACAATCAGGGTATCCACCTGCCCCTGCAGCTGCGCGAAACCCTGCTTCCAGTCTGCCATGTCTTTGGCGTAGTAGTTGACCGTGTCGATGCCGAGAACCGCCTTGTAGTTATCTGCTTCTTTGTGCGTGGTCAGGACATCAGCAGCGATGTAGCCGATCTTCTCGCCAGGGGCATACTGCTTCAACTGTTCTAACAGTTCCTTGACCGGAGCAACCTCAACCATGCCAGTCACGTTACTGTAGGGCATTCCGTAAACAGAAGCGTCCCAGTTGACACCACAGAAAACGAATGGTAGATCGACATTTTGATAATAAGGCATGATCAGGAATTTGGCAGCATTGTCATCAGCAGAAATCACGACATCGGGATTGAATCCCTCGATAACTGATTTGACTTTCAGCGCTGCAGATTTTTTGAAATCATCACTTTTGTTGCGCTTGGTGTCCATGCGCACCACCTGCAGTTCAATATCCTTACCTTCAAGACCGGTATTAACGCCATTGAGGACACCATCACTCCAGGCGTAACCTTCATGGTAGGAATCGATAAACAGAACCTTCTTGGTTGCCGCAAAAGCTGACACTGCGACCATCGACACAAGAATCATTACTGCAACAGACATGACAAATCTTTTCATTTCTTACTCCTTTGTTGGAACCCTGTACATAAGGGTTTAGTTAATTATGGATATCACAACCCTGATCGCACATTCAGAGGGTCTGCATCCCGTAAGGCTGGATTTTGTTTTAAATCTCATAACTTTCAGGTCGGCTTAATCCAATGGATAGATGGGTATTTCAATCATCTCAGCCGAAAGCACTTTATGTGGGCAATGCCTCGAACCCAAAGACGCATACCCTGATTGGCAGACCATCTACTTCAATTAATGAGCCAACAATTACGGACGACCTACTCTGAAAAGAGGAAAAACATAAAAAATCTATCATTTCAAAAAGTTACAACACCGTTCTAGCAAGCATTAATTACAACCAACAATTTCAGGACCAATCGTCGGACTGAAACCTGACAAAGGTACCCTCAAGAAACAACTTTGGCACATGTCGTGGCACACATTGCCTCAGCGTTGACACACCGAGAAGAAATTCTCAAATCATCGTTATAAAGAATAAAAAAATGCCCGACTGGATTATTATCCGTCGGGCATTCCTGATGATTTTGTTTGCGAGAAGTCTGGTTTATCACACAAACCAGAATGTCAATACTCAGGGTGCACTCTTGCATCCCTGTTTACGCAACTGCACTTCACTGATCCACCTCTCCAGAGTTTCCAAGGAAAGTGGCTTCTGCTCAACGGAGCAACCGAGAGCGGCCGCTTTCTTCATATCTATCCGGGTGGTATCACCACTCATCAAAAGGATGTTCCTGGGCTCACCTTTGCAGCCGTGCTTAATCAGACTTTCAATAAAATCGAGGCCGTTCATACTAGGCAGATTGTAATCGATCAGAAGAGCGTCAGTACAAGGTGTACTCTGCTGACATAAGCAGTACGCCTGGACATCGCACTCGACCGGTGCGGCGAAGGTAAATACTTCATGCCCCATGTCTTGCAGATGCCATCGAAACGTATTCCGAATACTTTCTTCGTCGTCTATAATGACAATTTTCAGTTTCATCAATGAACCTTTTGGGTCAGATATAAAACGAGAAACCCCGTTAGAGGACAGGCTCAATATAACGCTCTATCAAAAAGAACACAGGAGTGTTGATTGCCCCGCCCCCCCCTGATTGTCTTCCAGAACCTGAAATCATGCCTCTACGGGCTCTTCCTCAGCAGCAGTCTCTGCTGCATCCTGAACCCAGGCAAACTCATCGCTATTGAAAACCTTGTCGATGTTCAACAGAATCATAAACTGCTCATCGACCTTGCCCATACCATTAATAAACTCTGTGTTTAGGCGGGTACCAAGCCGTGGTGGTGGCTCAATCTGGTCGGAGCGAATATCCAGGACCTCACGAACCGCGTCGGCCAGGGCACCAACGGTGATCACTTCACCATCAACCTGAACGTCAACCACTATGATACAGGTGTCCTCTGTCTCTGCGCCGGCAGGCAAACCGAGTTTCAGGCGCATATCAACGACAGGCACCACCTGGCCACGCAGGTTGATCACACCCAGCAGATACTCAGGTGTTTGCGGCACACTGGTAACCGGGGTCAGGCTCAGGATCTCCCGTGTGCGAGAAACTTCGACACCAAAGAGCTCTTCACCGAGGCTGAAGGTTACATACTGCTGGCTGCTGACTGTGTTGTTCTCTTCCATTGCAGCCTCCTTAGAAAGTTTCAAATTCGTTGTCGAGAGAGTCACGTTTACCGGTCGCCTCAAAAACGTCCCCATCAGGTTGACGGGTTTGTTTGAACTGAGGTTCGGCGACATGGGCGATCTTCACTTGTGAAGGACGCTTGCTAGCAGAGTTCTCACTGCGCTGAAACCTTTGACCATGAGTACCATCATCAACAGAGAAGAAAGCGATCATTTCAGCCAACTGCTCTGATTGGCTGGAAAGCTCCTCCGCAGTGCTCGCCATCTCTTCAGAAGCGGACGCGTTTTGTTGAATGACGGTATCAAGCTGTTGAATACTCTTGGCGATCTGGTCGGCACCGGCATCCTGCTCGCGACTGGAGGCGCTGATCTCCTGGACCAGCTCAGCTGTTTTCTGGATATTCGGCACCAGGGCGGAAAGGACGGTTCCTGCTTTCTCTGCGACCTCTACACTATTGGTTGACAGTTCGTTGATCTCACCGGCAGCTTTCTGGCTGCGCTCCGCAAGTTTACGAACCTCGGCGGCAACAACAGCAAAACCTTTACCATGCTCACCTGCACGGGCCGCTTCAATGGCAGCATTTAGTGCCAGCAGGTTGGTCTGACGAGCGATCTCTTCGATAATCATGATCTTGCCGGCAATTTCCTTCATGGCGCCAACGGTTTCAATGACCGCGTCGCCACCTTCACGGGCATCACCGGAAGACTGGGTGGCTATCTTTTCAGTCTGCATGGCGTTATCAGCATTCTGGCGGATATTGGCAGTCATCTGCTCAACGCTGGAAGAAGCCTCTTCAGCCGCGGCGGCCTGCTCA
This sequence comes from Deltaproteobacteria bacterium IMCC39524, assembly GCA_029667085.1. Taxonomy (NCBI): domain Bacteria; class Deltaproteobacteria; species Deltaproteobacteria bacterium IMCC39524. The sequence goes on along the minus strand of JARUHJ010000001.1, from coordinate 1,196 downwards.
CTTGCACCCTGAGACATTTCTTCACTCGAAGCACTCATGGCCTGCGAGCCTGAAGCAACGTTCTCGATAGAAAGCTTGACGTTATTAATGACGTCTTTAAGCTTTTCAACCATATTGCCCAGCGAGTGAATCAGAACATCCTTGTCAGAACGCGCCTTGATCTGCACCTGCAGATTACCATCGGCAACTTTGCCGGCCATTGCAGCAACTTCCTGGCTAGAGACAACCATGTCCCGCATTGCCGCAAGCAACTGTCCGGTTTCATCTTTGCTCACCTGATCAATTTTGACCGTCAGGTCACCGACAGCAAGGGCACGCGCAGTGTCAACAGCAACAGTCAGTGGTTTAACAATACTCCGGGTGATCAAGACAGTCACCAGTACACCGATCACCAGCGCAGCAAAACCAATAATGAGTTGCAGAGTTTTGACCTGACTGGACGCCTGCATAATGTTGCTGACCTGAGCATTGATCTCTTCAACCTGGTGACCACGCAAAGTAGCGACCATGCCTGTGAGTTTCTGAGCGTCAGCATCAAACTCTTGCATCACGGCATTGCCTGCCTCCTGGCCCTCATCAATATAAGCCCTGGTCATGCGTTGTGCAGTCTCAAACATCTCATCCATAGAAGCGACGAGCTGATCAGCTGCACGTAATGCCGTAGCATCATTTTCCTCACGATACATATCCTTGAACTTGTCGGCACCAGCAAGAAATTCCTGGTAATGGCTTTTCGCCTCTTCAAGAACAGCAATGTCCTTGGTTGCCGATGCATCCGTCGCAAACTGCTGAACCTGCAGAGCGTTAACAACCATGCGATCTGCCAGCAAGGTAAAAGGCAAGCTCTCTGTACTTAAATATTCTGTATTGTATTCAACTTTACTGAGCGACCAGAAGGTAACAACCATGGTCGTGATCATCAAAACCAGGATCAAACCAAATCCCAGGCTCATTCTTGTTCCGACTTTTAAATCTTGGGGCTGTCCTAGATAACTGAATTTCGTCTAGGATAGCAGTATGCGTAAAAGTCGTTTAAGTGAGTCCAAACAACAACGCTTAATTGAGCTCTTTATTTCAGGGTCAACGGCCCGAACAGCCGCTGCCCTGGTTGATGTTAACAAGAACACTGCAGCCTACTATTTTCACCGGTTGCGCCAGTTGATTCATCAGGCCGTAGAAGACGAAACTCTCTTCGC